>CAZGQM010000004.1:0-326385 GCA_964528055.1 uncultured Geoanaerobacter sp.
CTATTAACGTACACACGCTTTCCAGGCGTGCTCCTTCAACCGCTCGGACATCTCTTCGTAACGACGAACTATAGTACAACGACTGCTGTATTGTAAAGCATTTTATACCGGAGCACCTGCTTACTCTTCCAACATCTCACAACGTAAGCCGCAACCGGGATCGGCAGATTCCAGTGTTGCGGTAAAATAAAAACCGCGACCTCTGCAACCACCGCGACAGTCAACAAGCATCCGGCAATGCATGCAGCCTGATGGTCGGGTAAGAATCTTGCCTCTCACTTCCTTTTTGAGGGAAGAATTAACAATATCCCGAAAAGCCGTTTGCTGTAGATTCCCCAACTTTATAGGCATTGCGGGACAGGGGAGCAGGTCGCCGTTGGGAGCTATCGAGAGCATAGTGTTAGCTGCCTGGCAAATCCCTTCGGGAAAGGGGATTTCGGGATGGAGGAGACGCCAGAGGAACGGATCGTTGGCTGTAACGGTCAGGCAACCTGAAAACGGGATTTTTGCAATCCTGGCTGCAAGGCGACCGCGTTCATCCGTAGAAAGACAGAGTGGCTCTTCTCCGGAAATGAGCCTCTCCATTGGTAGTTGAAGCTCTGCAATACCGGCTTCGATGCAACCTGAAATAATGTCCGGAAGAACCTCATGATTCGAACGTGTCGTCCGAAACGAAATACCGGAAATGCCCGACCTGGAGATAGCCCTTATCGTTTCAGGTGCCTGCAGATCGATGTACAGCTTCTTCACTCCGCTAAAATGCACATGGCTAGCTTTGGCCAATGCAGTATGAGAGATGGTAAGGATTAACTCCAGAGGGGAAACGGAAAGCCGTCCAATGATCCCGTCTAACTCAGGGGAGAGAGCATCTCCCAGATCGGTCAGATGGACAGTCAGCGCACGGCTTGAAGCTATTTCGGCACAGAGACGGTTATTGTCTGGGGTGGTTGCCGGAGGTGGGGTAAGGTCCCAGTAGAGCCTTATCGGCGAACGCAGTTCCACGGAATCAATCTTCCCAGCAGTGGGGATCAGGGTTATTGAAATCTCCGGTCACTGCCAAAGCACGTGCACTGCAACCACCGAGACACTCGTCATAGGAGGAACATGAAACGCATTTACCTGTCGGTTCCTTGTGGCGCAGTTTTTCCAAAACCGGTGAGTCTCGCCAGAGTTCCCCCAAGTCATCTCTGACAACATTGCCGATAACTATGGGGATGAAGCCGCATGGAGTGATGTCTCCGTTGCTCTTGATATTCAACGACAGTTTGCCGCAGACACTCCCCTTCACCAATGAGCCAGCTCCCCCCTTTAAACCGAGAGAAGCAATGATTGGGTCGTCAAATGAAATGTCAAGGCCAGCTCCGCGATCCTTCACTTCCAACGCCTTCCGGTAGAACAGTCGCCACTCAGCAGGAGTCAGATCGAGTTCGTCCCTGTGTGCCATCCCCAACCCGGCACATTTGAAATTGTGAAAGTTCAGCTGCTGGACACCATGGGAGGACGCAAAGGAAATCAGCGAATCGACTTCATGATGATTGATCCTGCAGATCACAGTAGAGATTGAGGTTCTAATCCCCGCATCAGCAAGATAAGCCAGCGCCTTGCATGCACGTTCGTGGCTCCCCTGAACACCGCGGAACTGATCGTGCACTTCGGGGAGCTGGCTGTCTATGCTTATACCAACCTTGGCAAACCCTGCTGCCTTGAGGGCTTTAGCTGCTTCACTGTCAATCAGGTAGCCATTACTGTTCATCGAGACCTGAAGGCCTCTTTTTGAAGCAGAAGCCGCTATCTCGATCAAGTCAGAACGCAACAACGGTTCCCCTCCACCGAAATTGACAGCCAGTACCCCAACTTTAGCTACCTGAGACATGGCTTCGCTCAAGTCTGCAGTATTAAGTTCCTGATCAGTATCATCACGGCTGTAGCAGTGGCGGCAGAAAAAATTGCAGTTGTTGTTGAGCGCCCAGTTGATGGTTAGCGGTGCTTTGATTAACCAGTCATGCATATGAGATAAACCCTTTACCTTCCAATTCAGCCAGGAATGCCGTCACATCAGCTCGGAGCAGCTCCTCCTCAACTTCAAACTCTGCCAGGATTTCCGTTACGAGGTCGTCAAGATTCTTGCCGTCACATCTCTTCCAGATTTCAGTCCCCAGCATATTGAGTACAACCATCTGCCCACCAGAAAAGAGCAGTGAGGTGCCGACCTCTGCAACGTCCTCTCCACGCTCCAGAGCTGAAATCGCCTCGTCGCGAGCATCATCCTCTTCTCGCCAGAGTATATCGGGGTTACGCTGAATTTTTTTCATGTGCCGATTACCTTCAATGAATAGTTAATCGCCTTGTGCAGTTATTGAGGTAATCACGAGATCCTCTTGCGAGGAATTTCGTATCCCGTGATCTTCAAAAGCAGGGACTATTACAATCTGACCTACCTCAATAGTTTGAGACTGCTTGCCAGAAAGAAATTCGCCTTTCCCCTCCATGACCATCCAGATATGACTGCCGTGATGGGTATGGGTTATTATCTCCTGGCCTGGCTTCATGCAGACAAGACTGATTCTGGAATGATCGTCAGTCCATATTGTTTCCTGACTTCGCTTCTCATCGCTGAATTTCTTCAGCTTCCCCACATCAAGTATCTGTGACTTCATACGACCCCCTCCGGTATCTGAAATATGTCTCGTCAAGCTTTATGCACTATTTTCAGCAGTCTTCCTAGAATCTCCGCTGCGTTGTTGAAAAGATTTGAGGCAATTGAAACCGGTATTTCTTGTTTATTATCCACAAAACCCGAAAATTTGACTCCAAAGCGGGATGCGATCCGGTTTGCTTCCGTCATCCCCTCAACATCAGGATGGGAAACCCCGGTCACAATCAGCATCCCTTTCCCTTCGTCAGTAAACTTGGCAATGGAATTCAATTCACTGTCCGATAAAGGGTATAATGCTGAACTTCCTTTGAAAATCATCCAGAGCTGGGAATACTCCCCAAGAACACGTTCGGTAAGTTCCGAGGCTTCCTGCCTGCCGATTAATTTGACCTTGAACCCTTTTGCCTCCAGGTCACTCACGACATGCTTATTAAGCAACCCCGCTTCCTGGACGTTATCATTGGAAACAGTGCATACAAGTATATTTTGTTTCAACGACGATTTATTGCTCTGCTCCAGCCATTTGGCTATATTGCTGATATATCTCTTATTATCATAACGATCTGCCGTTTTGCCAAGAAAACGCTCGTATCCGGAATCAAATACTACCCCTCCATGACTCTCAAGGTCATTGGCATACATAGCGATGACCCCTCTGCCTCCAGGATCCATAACGATTCGTACATTCTGATTCTGTTTATGAATAACTGTTGATGCTCCCCCCGAAACTGTTCCCACACCCCTAAATAGTTCGTTCCCGGTATCTACTCCGGACACGAAGACAACATACTGGAATGCATAAGCAATCAGGATAGTCCCCAGTAGGCAGATACTCATGTAAAGAAGAAATACCCTCTTCCTGAATACCGACCAAAAGAGCACCATGGTGGGGACAGCAGTGACCGGGCCGCCAATCATGAATGCCAATGCTGCCCCACCATCGAGCGTGCAATCCAAGGAACTCTTGACATGTGAAATTATGCTCGAAGCACTGATTTGATGAACAAACATGGGGACTGAGCCAAGGGTTATCCATACGATATTCAGAGGGTTCTTCTCCCCGAAGAAGCGGTAAATCCATTCAGGCGGAATGTATCTCTCTACGATTATCCCGATAATTACCCCTACAAGGATGTATTTTCCGACCAACCAGAGCATTTCAGAGGACTTTGCCAGAAAGATGATAAACTTGTTGTCGGTTCTTACCGCAACTCTGTTCCCGAACTTCTCCTTGCAGTTGCACCTCAAACGCTCATCAGGGTAATCTTCATCATGAAAATCCCCCCTAACAATGGCACCTTCAATAAATATATCTCTTGTTTGAAACCCTTTATTGCGTAGAAAATGAGTGATCAAACCGGCGAAAATGCCCATGGATAATGCAGATATGGTTCTGATTACCGTCCATTCAGGCCCAAGATCATTCAAAGTGATAAGATACGTCGACGGGCTCAGCAATGGAGAGGTGACAAGAAGGGCCATAACCGGGGCAAGAGGTAGCCCGGCAAACAGAAGACTGATGGCGGTAGTCAATGTCCCGCATGCGCACAACGGGGTGATGATCCCCACGAAGGATGCCAACACCACACTCAAGACACCATACCGTCTCAGCAACGACTGTAGTCTTACTGCAATTTTATACGTGCGGAGATACCCGGCAAGGAGTACTCCGACAATGAAATAGGGGAATACTTCCCAAAGTTCGGCAAAAATCCCGCGTTTATTGAACAACAGATCCCAAATTTCGCTACCAAGCATACGCGGGAATGATTTTGGCAAAGATGTAGAATGTGCATAATGGCCACTAGGGCCATACATCCATACATGCCATACGATCAGCGATACCGATGCGAGTATCATGCAGAAAAGCGCCCTGTTGGCACTCTTTGAAGGCGCACCATGGAGCTGACACTCGTCCACCTTATTCATATCAAATAGTTTCATAGACAACTTTTAGTAGTTTTGCGATAGGCCCTTGAGAAAGCCAGAATTCCCCCAAGTGACATGATGGTAAGGCCTGCGAAAACAAGCGGCCGACCTGGGTCCTTAACGATTTGTATGCCGGCATACTTCCGTCCGGCCGGGTCTGTAGATATCTGGGTATTATAAAAAGAGAGCCCGTCCCAATGAAGCGGACCATTAACCTCACTGACCCCCTCTGAGAGAAGAGTAGCACCTTGCGCAAGGCGAAGATTAACCCACATACGCTTAAGCTTCGGATCTTGATATGCAACCAGCTTGAAACGGTAGGGGAAATCAGGGGGGAGAGTTGTAGCGCCCTCAGTATCCGCCGTACCCAGAACCAGCCCATCTTTGGTAAACACGGTCAAGCGGAGGTTAGGTACCCCAGAATCGAGAATGTCGGCCCTGATCTTGTAGCGATCAAGAGCGAAGAATTCACCAGTCTTAAGGGTGAACAAGTTCGCTTTAACCGCTCCCCGCAACACACCGACCTTAACTGGGACCGGATAATACTCCAAATTGATCCGACTAACAGTCATGGAAAACCCAAGCGGTTCATCTGACAACATGTCCCAGCGAAAGGCCCTGTCCACCGTATCACCTTCATACACATTAACTGTCTTCACGAATCCCAGTCCGCTTATCATGCCGCCGACCAGGGTAAGGATCACACCGATATGAGTGAGCAAGACTGGCCATGGAACAACCTTACGCCTTCGATACGTGCATGTAAGAGTACAGAACCCCAGCAGCCCGAGCATGACCCTGAAAAAGGGTTGCCTGTAGATAGCCTCAAACCCGGGCATTGTCCCCAGAAACGATAGACCGGCAAGTACCCCGAAGATTACCAGCGCAAACCGGGTAGAAGTCAGAACATTCCAGAAACGTTCAGGCATGAGAGGGGAGGCAGACACTCCTTAGATAAGGCGCTTGGCCTTGAGGAAATCCCGGGCCACTTTCTTAGGCTTTTCGTCGCCCTTGGCAGACTTTACGAGCCGGTTGTATGCATCATCTGTAAAAATCCCTGTAAGCTTGTTCAATAGTTTAGGGAGAGCCGGTAGAGAATTCAGAGAATCTGCTGATATTACAGCAGCATAAGGAGGATTGCCCCCCATCGGCTCCAACCAGACCATATTAAGTGTCTTTTGGTATTCACGCTTAACGGTTTCCTGAGCAGTTTTGGCATTGTTGTCTCGTGGCTTGCCCAGGAAGTCAAGAGCTCGGTCCCGATTTTCGATCATGAGCCCCACTTCTCCCTTTTTCACAGCGGCATATACCTCCCGTGTATCCTTGAAGGTAAGGATCTTCACGGCAGTTCCGGTCCTTTCCGTAACTAGAGTAGCCACAATCTCTGCCATCATCTGTTCGGCAGGGGCATTCAGGATGCCGATAAAGAGAACCTTCCCAACACAGGCTTGAGACTGGTCTCCAAACATCAAAATGATAGCCAGAAGAACCATCAGCAGCATTCTCTTCATTATTATTCCTCTTTCATGGTCTGCCAACTTCGGCACTACTCGTCATCCAACGGCAGATCGTCGGAAGTCACGCCACCTGATCCGGTCATCGAATCACTCTCTATTTTAATGAGCTGCAAATTTAAAGTAACATTTTTCTGGACGTCAGTCACCGTTACCGGTAGCAGACGCCCACCCGAGAAAGTTGGAGGGAAGCTGGTAGCCGCCGTTACTGAGTAGCTGCCTGGCGTGAGGTGGATTAAATACTCCCCTTCGACTTCGGTCCAGGCTGAGATAATATCAGGGAGCCTTTCTGTAGCAGGTCCCCGCCAGGCAAAGACTGCGGCAGAGGAAACAGGCAGACCAGACTGATCAAGTACTCTGCCTGAGAGCACGACCCTGTCGCTACGCGTCTTTTCTTTTGCGCGTGCGAGATCGCGAATGTCGACAACGGTAAAGGAGATGTCCTGAGAGCTCTCGGCAAGATTAATCTCCATGGGCTCTCCTGAATGGAGATCGCCAGACAGTAGCGGACCGAATTTCTCCCCATGCCTGACCCGAGCTACCCCCCAGTACTTGCCTGACGGTACATATAGACGAAACTTCCCATCGGAACCAGTCTTGGGAGAGATGAAATCGGCTTGCATCTTTATATTCTTCGAGCCATAGACAAAAAGTTCAGCACCGGATACCGGCTCCCGCGCCTCGTTAAGGATAACCCCCTGCAGCAAGAGATTCTCTGCAATAGCAATATTAGAGAGCAGGATAGATATTACGAGTACGTTCATTGCCGTGACAATGTGCATCTTCCTACTCCTCCGGAGCGACGTTGATAGGTGCGACAAGCGCAGGATCAAACCGAACATACCCGATCCCGCTCTCCTGCCTTGCATCGAAGATGTAAGTTCCTAGATCCTCCTTACCCCACCAGTTTTCAACTGCCTCCACATCCTCACTGTTAAAGTCTCCGATCCGTATTCCATATCCGGAATTCTCTGCAATATTGTTTCGCCTGATCTTCAGGCCTCCCCCCTTTTCACGCACAAAGATTCCTATCTCATTTCCGCTAATGAGGTTATCGGTTATGCTCGCAATCCCCCGGTAAGAGCGAATGCCGATCTTATTACCACTAAACAGAGATCGAGCTATGTTTACCGGTCCGCTCCTGAAACGGATCCCCCCTAAATTACTGGTGATCCGGCTGTTCAAAACCGACAAATTCGTGAAATGGCTGTGCAGACCCCAAGTAGCCGCAGAGATGTCGCAATATTCGACGAGACTTCCCGTGGCCCGCTCAAAAAGGATTTCCCCCCATGCCCCTGGCTCAGGGGCACCAATCGAAGTAAAACTGATTCTCCTTCCTTTTTCCCCTCTTGCAAGGAGCTTGCCCCTGATCATTAGGCTTACATCAGCACCCATACGGACCTTTGTACCTGGCGAAATTGTGAGAGCAACTCCAGGGGGGACGTTTAGCGTGGTATTCACCTCAACTTCACCCCGCCAAGTAAGAGTTGCAGGAATTTCGTTAAGCGGCCAGACAAAGGGGAGCGGCGTGGCTCTCGACTCTCCGGTCAATACCCTTCCCCTGCCTGGTTCGTCGAGACGATCATAGATCACCTTGTCGGGCAGTTCCCCCCCCCACCAGTTACCGGGGGCATTCAGATCCATCGCGCCTTCCAGGTCAATGGCGAATAGACCGTTTCCCGCAAAATTATTTCTGGTGATTGTCCCTGAAACAGAGATGATCCCGAACCCCCTCTCTCCATTATCAGTAATGGAGTTGTTAGTTATTACCGCTCGAACTTCCTGCAGGTTCATACCGTTTAGACCGTTCCCAGAAACAAAGTTCCCACTTACCTCCAGATTATCGATATTTTTTAAAGAGAACCCAAGTTCCGCATTGCCAGAAACAAGATTACCTGCGTACCTGCCATACATAGAATCTTGGGCCATAAGACCATAACGGTTTGCGTCGAAGGAATTACGCTCCACTACTGCCCCGGAATCTCTTATCCGCAGTCCGTCTAAAGAATTACTGGAGAATCGGTTACCTGTAATTGTAGCTCTGTTCCTGAAGAAATTTACCCCTCGCATGTTACCCTGCACAAGATTTCCGGTAAAAAGCAGATCCGAATCCCTCCCTTGGACAGCACTCTTGTTTCCCCGGAACCGGCTATTCCGAATATCGACCTGCGATTCCTGAAACTGAATACCACGATAGCTGTTGTTGAAATCTGAGCGGCTAACCAGCACGTTTGAAAAGTGGAAATGGAGTCCCCGATAGGAGTCCTCAATTTGGCAGTACTCTATCAGGTTTTGCACGCTGTCGCTGTTCATGATATTAATGGAGTCCCAATCCCCCATCCGAGGCTCATTTTCTGCTGACCGAAAACGGATCGGGGCGGCCTTAGCCCCCTTGGCAATCAGCACACCCTGGATCAGAAGCCCGTTTTCTCCAATTCCATCACCATTGGTGTCACGCCGCCTGAATTCGACGACCGTTCCAGGCAGTATTACCAGACGCGCACTTTCTGGGATCCGCACTTGACCATTTACCTCAATGCGCCCCTGCCAGACCGTCTCCCCGAGAAGTACCTCGTCACGGTAAACTCTCGCAACCTGACGATTTTCGGGAGTCCTGGGAGTTTCAAGCCACTCCGCTGAAGCAACTTTTATGTCGGCGAAGTCCCGCTTATGGTTGCGCATGACCGTTGAAGCTGAGGACACTATTTCTGCATCCGAAAGTGTTAGCTGACCATAGTCATTTTCCTGGATGGTAGAAGCTGTCATCCTGACCCTGCTCCCTGACCCCTGCGCCACTAATCCATAACGATTACCCTTAACAACGGAGCGGTCCAGTACCACGTTTCCGGCAAAGACCTGCAGGGCATTCTCTGCATCATGGATGCGGCAGAATCGAAGTGAAACGCTCCCACCATCAACCAACATACCTGCCCAACTCCCCGGAGTCCCGGGAACTTCACCAGAAAAAACGATCGGAGCGTCCTCGCCCCCCTCTGCAACCAGAGTTCCACGCACAGTAAGCTCGATTAGAGGCGATATGTATTCGGGATCGGTTTTTGTGCTGTCTGACAACGCAACCTTGATAAACGTACCAGGTCGAATTATGAGGGTAACCCCTTTAGGAACCAGGATATCTTCTGATAATGTAACTGTGCCTTTCCAAACGGTATCAGCAGTCAGCACCTGCGCAGAAACAGAGGTGACGGATGCACTCAGAAGAATCACAACTCCGCAGAACCACAAAATGCATCTGTAGGGGAAAGTGCCGACACGCACCTTACGGAAGGGGCGGTAATTAGTCATTGTTCTATTCAAGCCATGCCTTTCTAGCTGGTGAAATATCAGTCAGCCTGTTAAGTATTCTTATTGAGGCTTCTTCACTTGCCCCTGACCTTGAAACCTGCTTCCTTTGATTTTGAGCCCTTTAACAATGCTCCCCACTTTGACCTCTACCGCCTTTGGCGTCTCCTCCCCATAGCCACCGATGATTCCGCCTTGACGAGGGGGACCTCCACCGTAGAGCTCCTTAACCTTTAGATAGTAGCTTCCCTCGTTCGCTACCCTGAGAAGAAATTTGCCATCCCCACCTGTCTTCTCTGAGACAAAGAGTGGTCGTCCCACCATCGAAGGAGTCATGAATGCAAACACAAAAACCCCCTGCACCGGCTTGCCATCTGGATCAACAACGATCCCTTCGATCCCGCTTACACCTGCCACCGTATGAGATTTCCGGTAGGGAATCGCTTCTGCAATGGTCCCGACATCCAGAGTTGTACCGGCTTTTACGGTAACGGTGCGTTGCTTCTCTGGAAGCGAATGTATTGTCAGATAAAGATCTCCTTCATTGGGTGGCCCAACATCCTTGCCTGAAATACGCTTGATCGCACCCAGATAGTAGATTCCTTCCAGCAGCTCTGTAGAATAGAACCCTTCAGCATCCAGTTCAGCGATTTCATCAGGTACCCGCCAATATTTATCCGGCAGAGGAGGAGGCCCGGAAGCTTTATTAAAGAAGAATGCCAAACCACCTGCCAATGGTGCTCCCCCCTTCTGGGCCATCTTTCCGGTAACTTTTCCGGTCAGACGTTCTGCTGCCATCGCCCCATTGGCCATCACCAGCACCACAATTACGGATAATACCGCCTTGAGCATTCTCATATTCTCCCTTGGTAACCCACCCTGAAAAGCCTTCGACATAAACACATTCAATTTTTACCTAATTCTAATGCACTATACAATATATGGAATAACCGCTCAAGCATTGCAAGTAAATACACAGGGAATATATTTGGCCTCCTGTCCGAAGCACTACTCAACCATGCTCACCCCGCTCCCAGTGTATGCTGCCAATGTAACCCTTGGGCACCCAGTCTGTTATCGCACAGTTTCAGTCACACTGGATACAGGTTCATTATCGGAACACCCAGGGCATGGCAATTGCATAAGAATGCATTAATTTGAATTCTCTTCATAAGTCTGGAGAGGCCAACAGCTGAAGTCCCTCCCTGAGTGCACTGAAGGATAATCGCCGATTTTGATATTTGTGCCTGGCAGGGGAATCCGCTTTTATTGCCTGTTATTTGACGAAATCAGTGAATTGCATGACTTTTATGGATATACACCACTAATAAAAACTATTTATCAGTAATCATTCCACGATACACGCTTAACTAAAATCCTGTAAAGGTTTGATTAAGAGGAGGAATCCTGCGATGTCCGACGAGAGAAATGAGCTGGATGATAGTAAATTGTCATTACTGAATAGAGGAATATCCCGCCGGGATTTCATGAAGTACTGCGGCATGCTCGCCGCGACACTCGGACTTGAGGCTTCGTTCATCCCGAAGATCGCCCATGCTTTGGAATCGGGTTTGCGGCCACCGGTCATTTGGCTCCATTTTGCGGAGTGCACCGGCTGTACCGAGTCTTTCATCAGACATCCAGCAATAAATGATCTCATACTTCAGAGTCTTTCAATCGAATATCACGAGACATTGATGGCTCCGTCCGGAGCGGGAGCGCATAAAAGCCTTGCTGATGCTGTCAGTAAATATAACGGCGAATTCATCTGCATCTGCGAAGGGTCAATCCCTACTGCCAAAAACGGTATCTACGGCATGATAGGAAACAAGACCATGCTCCAGATAGCAAGAGAAATCTGCCCCAAGGCCAAGGCGGTAATCAGCTACGGCACCTGCGCCTCATATGGAGGGCTCGCCGCTGGCGCAGGTGGCGTAACCGGCGCAAAAAGCGTTCACAAGGCACTTGGAGGTTTCCCGACAATCAACATCCCCGGCTGTTCACCCAATCCGTACACACTTGTCGCCACCATTGTCAGCTATCTTTTAAACGGAACTTTCCCCTCTCTCGATTCCGGTGGGAGGCCTGCGTTTGCCAGCAGATCGCCACACCCGTGCGACCATTATCTTGTTGATTGTTTCGAAGGGACAAATTTATGCGGCAACCAATTCACTGCCTGCTGTAGGCCGGCAGACCCCAATGATCCTGGCAACTGGCCATGTACGTTTAACAATGCCAATGCATTCTGTATTGGTTGCTCAAAGCCGACTTTCCTGGCCTGATATTTTGTTCAATTTTCTGATTATTCAATGGTTGTGGAATCAGCGTATTGATCTGGTTCGATGCCAAAAGGAGTACAGTAATGGCTAGTAAAATCGTAATCGACCCGGTTACCCGCATAGAAGGGCATCTTAGGATGGAAACATCCGTCGAAAATGGATTTGTCACCGGAGCCTGGAGCACCGGCACGCTGTTCCGGGGGCTGGAAACCATCCTGATAAGCCGGAGTATAGATGATGCATGGAAATGGACCCAGCGCATCTGCGGCGTTTGCACATATGTACATGCCGCAGCCTCCATAAAGAGCGCTGAAAATGCCTACGGCGTCACCATTCCTGAAATTGCCCGGCAGGCCAGGAATCTCCTCATGGGCGCACAGTATATCCAGGATCACATAATCCATTTTTATCACCTTCACGCCCTCGACTGGGTGGATGTCGCTTCAGCACTTACCGCTACCGCAACGGATGCCGCTACTGCTGATGCGGCCATATCTCCTGCTCGCGCAAGGAATGCTGCATATTTCTCCGAGGTGATTAACAAACTTACTGCCTTTACGTCGAATGGCCAGCTCGGGCCCTTTGCAAACGGCTACTGGGGGCATCCCGGCTATTTACTGACTCCGGCTCAGAACCTGGTACTGGTTTCAAACTACCTTGAAGCTCTGAGCATCCAGAAAGAGATAATCAGGATTCACGTTCTGCTCGGCGGCAGAAATCCGCACCCTTTAAGTCTCACCGTTGGGGGAATTACCCAGAATTTAAGCGCCTTCAAAACCATGTTTACTACTAACCTTGCCGCAATCCAGACAATCTGCAACACTGCCAAGAACTTCGTGGACAATTTTTACCTCCCAGATGTCATCGCCCTGGCAAATATCTACCCAGCTTACAGGCAAACCGGCGGCTTCGGCAACCTGCTCTGCGTCGGGGAGTTCCCTGATTCCGGAGGAGTGAATCTTTTGCCTGCCGGAGTCATAATGAACAAGGCTGCAGGCAGCCCGGCAAATGTTGATAGGGAATTGATCACCGAAGATGTGAAACGGAGCTGGTATTCAGGGGTTGATGGCATCAAGCCGGCAGTCGGGGTCACAGTTCCTGTATACACCGGCATTGACACTAGTGAAAAATACAGTTGGCTGAAAGCCCCCAGGTACCAGGGTGTGCCGATGGAGGTCGGCCCATTGGCCAGGGTTATGGTGGCCTATCAGAAGAATGTAACTTCGGTGAAAAATGTTGCCGACTATGTCATCAGCAATACCAGCGGAATGACCGTGACCCAAATGTACTCCACCATGGGACGGATTGCGGCTCGCGCCATAGAGACCAAGGTCATCGCAGATCAAATGTCCGGATGGACCTCGACCCTCAATACCTATGTAAACGACGGCAACATCATCACCAAAGTCGCTCTCCCTGCCAACCCGGCTGGAGGCGGTTACAGCCTGACCGAGGCTCCGCGCGGAGCATTGGGGCACTGGTTCAGCCATAACAGCAAGTCCATAACCAAATACCAGATGGTTGTCCCGTCAACCTGGAACCTGAGCCCGAGGGACGCATCAGGGGTGCCGGGTCCGGTGGAACAAGCGCTGATCGGAACCCCTGTTGCAGACGAGACCAAACCTCTTGAGGTTCTCAGGGTCATACACTCTTTCGACCCCTGCCTCGCCTGTGCTGTCCATGTGATTGATATGACAGGAAAAGAAGAGGCGGAAATAGTTGTCAAGTAACTTCCGGCCCTTCGGCTGCTGAGAGGAGCATGTCCATGAGAAATATTTTAACCTGCATCGCTGTTGCCGTGCTGATGCTGCTGACTCTACCTTTTCAGGCCGTTTCAGCCGTTACGATTGTTACGCCACAATTTCCTTTTATAACTGACGGCGGCGTGGACACCCCCTACACATTCAGCTTCGTCGCTTCGGGTGGGAGCGCCCCTTATACCTGGAAAAAAGAATCCGGAATATTGCCCCCGGGCTTGTCGTTGTCTACGGAGGGTGCTCTTTCGGGAATGCCAACTTCCAGAGGGAGCTACGATTTCACCGTGAAGGTTACCGACAATGCATTGACAACAGCAAGCAAGCAGATATTCATGAACGTCACCTCAATGCCTATGGTGATGCCGTCGTCTCATCCAAATGAATATGCAAACTGCATAACCTGCCACGGCGTTCCGGATCTTCCGCCTGTCACTACATTCTCCAGTAAACCGGCTATCTTGACCGCATCCACCAATGCATCTTTTGTATTCTCGGCTAACGAAACAGCCACATTCCAGTGCAGCCGGGACGGAGCAGCCATGGCTTCGTGCGTATCGCCGGTAAACTTCACCGGGCTTGGCTTAGGACCGCACACATTCAAGGTCCGGGCAACTGACACTACCGGTAATGTTGAGTTTCCGCCTGCAAGCTACAGCTGGGACATCACAACTTCTCTGGCAATAACCACTCAATCCCCCCTTCCAGCAGGAACCGTCGGCGCTTCTTACAGTCTGACTCTCGCTGCAATTAACGGCGCCCCACCCTTGTACTGGCTTGAAGCCATCGGCAAATCATTGCCTGCAGGGCTCTCCTTGGAATACACTACCGGAGTCATCAGCGGCGCACCCACAGCAATACCAGGATCGTATAATTTCACTTTGGAAGTCTTTGATGAAAGTTGGCAAGAAGACAGTAAGGACTTTACCATTCTTATCAACGATCACCCGGATCTGGCCATAACAACAGCATCTCTTACATCAGGAACTGTCGGCACTGTCTACAGTCAGCCACTGGCAGCAGCAGGAGGGATGCAGGGGTATACCTGGAGCATAGTTAACGGTTCCGGAAGTTTGCCTGCCGGACTGACGCTGAACACAGCTACTGGTAGTATCAGCGGGGAACCATCTGGAGCCGCCGGAACATATAATTTCGACGTGAACGTAACTGATTCGCATTCCCACTCTGCTACCAAGGCTTTTTCCATTATTGTATACCCTGCTCTGGCCATATCCACTTCATCCCTTTCATCAGGCACTGTCGGCACTCCATACAGTCAGACATTCACTGCTGTATACGGCACCCCCCCCTATACATGGTCCAAAAACGGAGCATTCCCGACAGGGCTCAGTTTAAGCAGCACCGGAGTAATCAGCGGCACACCGGAAACTTATGGAACATATAGTCCCATCTCTTTGATAGTAACAGATTCAAATGGAAAAACAGCCAATAAGACCTTTAACAACGGTATGGTTATTACCGATCACCCAATACTGACCATAACCACGGCATCTCTTCCCTCAGGAATTGTCGGCGCTTCCTACATTCAGGCAGTGGCAGCAGAAGGAGGAGTGCCTGCGTACAACTGGACAATATATTCCGGGAGTTTGCCTGCCGGGCTTGCTCTGAGTCCAACCACCGGCACGATCAGCGGAAATACAACAGCAGCCGGAATATATAATTTCCGCTTGAAAGTATCCGAGACGCATCATCACATTGCTTACAAGGATTTATCCATTGTCATATATCCGGTACTGACCATAACCACTGAATCTTTTCCATCCGGTGCTGTCGGCACTTCCTACAGTCATTCACCCGTTGCTTCAGGCGGTGCTACCCCCTATACATGGGCCAAAAGCGGCGGCACAATACCGCCAGGGCTCACCTTTAGCGCAGGAATCCTCAGCGGCTCACCGACAACAGCAGGATCGTATAATTTCACTCTGTCCGTAAATGATTCAAGTTCCCAAACGGCAGACAAGTCCTACACCGTTGTTATAAACACTCTCCTGACCATAACCACTGCATCCCTTCCATCAGGTACTTTAGGCACTTCCTACAGTCAGACACTCGCTGCTTCAGGCGGCGCCATCCCCTATGCATGGTCCCATACCAGCGGCGCATTACCGCCGGGGCTCACCTTTAACGCCGGAGTCATCAGCGGCTCACCGACAACAGCAGGATCGTATAATTTCACATTGACCGTTAATGATACAACATCGCAAACAGCAAGCAGGCCCTTTACCATTGTCATTGACGCTGCTGCGCCATCAACACCTCCAATAACAATTCCTGGTTTGCCCGGAACATATTCTTCGCTAATGAACGCGTATGCCTCGGTTCCTGCCAATGGGACGATCAATATTGCATCAGGCAATTTAACGGAAACCCTTGATTTCAACCGTTCCATTCCATTCAGCCTGAAAGGCGGTTATGATTCTGCTTCCGGGACGAACCCCGGAACTTCAACAATAACAGGAACACTTACTGTACGAAGCGGGGCATTGATAATTGAAAATATCGCCATCAAGTAATCAAGATCCAATAATGAACACCGGGAATCGATGTCTGGTCCTTGGCATCGGCAATATACTTATGTCGGACGACGGTGTCGGCTCATCGGTTGTCAGAGAAATGTCAGAAACCTTTAGATTCCCAGATGAAGTAACTCTCCTGGATGGCGGAACCTTAGGATTGGATCTTCTGCAACATTTGGAAGGTGTTTCTAAACTCGTTGTGGTGGATGCCGTAAACTTTGGTGCTTCCCCGGGCACACTTGTCAGACTTGTTGGAGACGAGGTACAGTTCGCTCTCTCAATGAAGGTATCTCCCCATCAGATCGGCTTCAAAGACCTTCTCGCTGTTGCAGAACTGATGGGGAACAAGCCTGTGGAAACTGTACTTCTGGGTGTTCAGCCAGAAAATCTGGAGATTGGCATTGAACTGTCTCCTTCTGTCGCTGCACGTTACGAGGAGTTGAAAGAAATGGTAATGAAAGAGTTGGAGGTCAGCGAGGAGCAGGGGCCGGTACAATCGTTTGTGTAAATGGAGAAATCGGGATAACTCACCCAAAAGGGGCGACCGATGGCCACCACAGACGAACTACTCGACGTATTAATGAAGAACTACAAGAAGCCCAAAGATTTGATTGGAGAGAACGGACTACTGAAACAACTGACCAAGAGGCTTTTAGAGCGGGCAATGCAAGCCGAACTGACCGAACATCTTGGTTATGAGAAACACGCGCCTCAAGGCAAAATCAGCGGCAACTCCAGAAACGGTGGTTACAATAAAGCCATCACCGGTGATTTTGGTAACCTCGATATTGCTACACCTCGCGAACGCAATTCAACGTTTGAACCGGTCATCCTCCCCAAAGGTGAAACCCGATTCACCGGCTTTGACGACAAGATAATCTCCATGTACGCCCGTGGCATGACCACTCGTGACATTCAAGGGCATCTGCAAGAGATTTACGGTATCGATGTTTCGCCCACCCTCATTTCCCAATTCACCGATGCAATCAGCGAAGAGGTAATACTCAGGCAGAACCGACCACTGAGAACATTGCTAAAAAATGGACAATGCCTATCAGAGACTGGAAATTCGCACTGAATCAATTCAGCATCCTGTTTGAAGATAGAATGCCACACCATTAAAGTTTTTGGCGGTTAACTGATATTTAAGCATGTTGGGTTGTAATTTTCCGGAATAACGTTATTATTTTTTAATAAGAATTGCTCCGGGAGAGATCTCAAGTGGTGACACTATTGCGCAGACATAACATCTCCTCCTGACTGATACATCTGCCAATATGTTTGTTCCTTAAGACCCCGGCGCAGCGGCTTTTCCCGAATGCCGGGTTTTTGTGTTGCATAGGAGACTTGCCCTATGGACATCAATCGACGCAGTGCCATAACTCCTGAAGATTTCCACTCCATCATCTCCATATCCATAGACGGCTTCCTTCTGGTAGCCATGGACGGAACCATCCTTGAAACCAATGACAGCTACTGTCAGTTAGTCGGGTACTCCCGTGATGAGCTCCTCAAACTGCAGATCCCCGCCATTGATGCTGTCGACAACAAGGATGATGTAGCCAGGCGTTTTGAACTGATCATTCAGAACGGCTCGTTGCGGTTTGAGACCAAGCACCTGCATAAAGACGGCACGGTCATTGATGTCGAGGTCAGTGCCAACTATTCTCCTGCGCATGGCGGTTCGATCTTTTCCTTTGTCCGCGACATTTCTACTCAAAAACATCACCGTGAGATCATGGCTGCCCGTCTGCGGCTGATAGAATTTTCGCTCACACATTCGCTTGATGAGTTGTTACGGCAGACTCTGGACGAGGCCGAAGCGCTCACAGGCAGTTGTATCGGTTTTTACCATTTCAAGGAGCCGGACAGTCAGATACTGACCCTGCATGCCTGGTCCACCAAAACTGCCACCATGTTCTGCAAGGCAGAAGGCACTGGTAGGCATTATCCCGTGTCACAGGCCGGCGTCTGGGCTGACTGCATCCGGGAGGGCCGACCGGTCATCCACAATGATTACGCATCACTCCCCCACAAGAAGGGGCTGCCGGATGGACATGCCCCGGTTGTTCGTGAACTGGTGGCACCGATCTTCCGCCACGATAAAATAGTCGCCATTATGGGGATCGGCAATAAAGTCACGGATTACACTCAGCAGGATGTTGAGGTTATTTCAACACTGGCCGACCTGGCATGGGATGTGGTTGAACGTAAGAAGGTGGAAGAAGAGCTTCAAAAAAGTGAAGGGCGCTACAGGAATATTGTGGAGAATCAGACGGAGTTTGTTGACCGGTATCTGCCAGGTGGCGTGCTGACCTATGTCAACGAGGCGCTTGTCAGGTTTGCAGGGATACCGGCTGGGGAGTTGCTTGGACAGTCGTTCTATCCATTTATACATGAAGCTGATCGAGACGAGGTAGTCCGGCGCATTGAATCGATCTCCAGGGGAAATCCTGTTGTGGATACTGAAAGCCGCATTGCACTGCCTGACGGAAGGATACGCTGGAACAGATGGACTCACACCGGTTTTTTTGATGAAAACGGGGCAGTGGTTGAATATCAATCCGTCGGCAGAGACATTACCGAGCGCAAAGAGGTGGAGGAAAAATTCAGAACTTTGACCGAAAATGCGCCGGTCGGAATCTACATGACTGACCCGAGTGGCAATTGTACTTACGCTAACAGGTTCTGGTGCGAAATTGCCGGAATGATCGCCCAAGAGGCTTTAGGCCATGGATGGGAAAAAGGACTCTATGAAGAAGACCGTAATTTTATCAAGGATAATTGGTATAGATCTGTCCAAAGCGGTGGCCGATGGGCATACGAATATCGTTTTTTGACACCGCAAGGAAAAATAACGTGGGTACATGGCACTGCCTTTCCCCTTTTGGACAGCAATAATGAGATAACAGGTTATATTGGCACAAATGCTGATATCACCGAGCGTAAACTGGCGGAAAAAGCTCTGATTGAGAGCGAGAAACGCTTCCGCAGCTATTTTGAGCTGTCCCTGATAGGAATTGCCATCACATCCCCGGAAAAAGGGTGGCTGCATGTCAATGACCGGCTTTGCGAAGATCTGGGATATACCCGGGAAGAATTACAGGTGCTGACCTGGCCGGAGGTCACACATCCGGATGATCTGCGTGCCGATCTTGAACTGTTTAACCAGGTCGTGTCTGGTCAAAGTGACGGCTACTCCATGGAGAAACGGTTCATTCGAAAAGATGGACAGACGATGCATGCAGAAATCTCGGCGAGATGTATCAGGAAAGCTACAGGCGATATTGACTACTTTGTTGCGCTTGTCCAAAACATCACTGATCGCAAAAAAGCTGAAGAGCGGCTGCAACGGCAGCAGAATATGCTTGCACGGACGGAAAGCATCGCGCATGTAGGAAGTTGGGAATGGGAGATAGCAACCGATACCGTGACATGGTCGGACGAAATGTTCCGGATTTTTAAGAGGAACCCTGCCGAAGGGGCTCCCTCCTATGAGGAACATCCCAGAATTTATCATCCTGACGATATGAAGGAACTTAGCCGAGTTGCTGAAATAGCGCAACGTGACGGTACGCCGTACGAACTTGAACTGCGTGCCATCCGATCAAACGGTGATATTCGGATATGTCTCGCCCGGGGCTTTGCCGAGAGAGGCTCGGATGGAAAAGTCACGCACCTCTTTGGATCGCTTCAGGATATTACTGAACGTAAACAGATTGAAGTAGCACTGGTAAACAGCGAGCGGTTCCTACAGGCAATCATAGACACGGAACCGGAGTGCATCAAGCTGCTCGATGTCGACGGCAACCTGTTGATGATGAACCGGGCCGGACTGGCGATGATAGAGGCTGATTCATTTGAACAGGTACAAGGACAGTGTGTCTGTCCTTTGATCACCGAACCATACCGGGATGCCTTTACCGCACTTACCAGGCAGGTCTTTCAGGGAATCCCCGGATCTCTCGAATTTGAAACAATCGGCCTTAAAGGACGTCATGTCTGGCTTGAGACTCATGCTGTTCCATTCTGTGATGAGCATGGAGAAATTACTGCCCTGCTCGGAATAACCCGGGACATCACCGAGCGCAGGCAGCTCGAAGAAGTTCAGGCGTATCTTCTAAGGGCCGGCTCTAGAAGCTCAGGCGAGGATTTTTTTGAATTACTGGCCTCCTATCTGGCCAAACTTCTCGGTATGGATTACGTCTGCATCGACCGCCTCCAGGGAGATTGCCTTTCCGCCAAGACTCTAGCAGTTTATCACGATGGTAGGTTCAAGGATAATGTCGAGTACACCCTGAAGGATACTCCCTGCGGTGACGTAGTGGGCAAGGAGGTCTGTGTTTTCCCCAAGGAAGTACGAAACCTCTTCCCACAGGATGCGGCTTTACAAGATTTACAGGCCGAGAGTTATGTCGGAACCACGATCTGGAGTTTCAATATGAAACCGATCGGCCTGATTGCCGTGATCGGTCGAAAAGAGCTGCTGAACTCTCATTTTGCAGAAAGCGTGTTGAAACTGGTTTCTATCCGGGTAGCAGGGGAACTAGAGCGGAGGCAGGCCGAGGAAGAGAAACTGCTCGTTCAGCAACAATTCCAGCAGGCGCAGAAAATGGAGAGCCTTGGCGTCTTGGCAGGTGGCATTGCCCATGATTTCAACAACATCCTGGCAATCATCATCGGCAACTGTTCACTGGCTGAGATGAATCCTGACCGGGCAAGCGAACGTATACCGATAATAGAAAAAGCCGCTGACCGCGCCGCCGGACTGTGCCGCCAGATGCTGGCCTATGCCGGGAAAGGCATTTTCACTATGACGCAATTCAATCTGGCGGTGCTGGTGGATGAAATGGTGCAGATGCTGAAAGCCACCACCAATCAGAACGTGGTGATCAGGTCTGATCTTTCACCGGACATTCCCGCTATTAACGGCGATGCCAGCCAACTCCGCCAGATTATCATGAATCTGATCATCAACGCATCGGAAGCGATCGGTGACGCGCAGGGCGTTGTTCAGGTATCGCTTGCCAAAGCAGTAATACAAGCAGGACAGTCTTTTGTGGACCACCTCGGCAATGCTATCCCGCCCGGCTGTTATGCCCGGCTAGAGGTGTCCGACAGCGGCTGCGGCATGGATGAAGAAACCAGACGCAGAATATTTGAGCCGTTCTACACCACCAAATTCACCGGTCGTGGCCTGGGGATGTCGGCAGTGCTTGGCATTATAACAGGGCATAAGGGGGCTTTGCAGCTGACCAGTAACCCGGGGCAGGGTACGACCTTCACAATCTATCTGCCGATTGAGGGCGGTGAGACGTTTGGAGATGAATCAAGTGAGAAAATGGCATCAACGCTGTGGCAAGGAAGCGGTACGGTATTGCTGGTTGAGGATGAAGTCCAGGTGCGGTTTGTAGCAACGACAATGCTTGAGAATATGGGATTCAGTGTTATGGAAGCATCGAATGGTCAGGAAGCACTTGAACTCTATCGCAAGAACTCCGCCAGCATTTCTCTGGTCATCACTGATATTGGAATGCCTATTATGGACGGCTACGCACTGTTCAGAGAGCTAAAGCTTTTGAAACGTGACTTGCCGATAATAATCTCCAGCGGTTTTGGCGATACGGTGGTGACTACTCGTATTCCAAATGATGAAATAGCTGGGCTGGTCAGCAAGCCATACCGCTTTGACAAGTTGCAGGATGTGGTGAAGAGTGTTGTGGGGGGGGCAAAGTAAGCCCCCCTATGAATGGAAATTCTACCAATTTGCAGGCTGACTTATCAGTTATAAAAATCCGATATTCTATTTACACAATTGAATTTACAGGCCCGCAGCTAAGACCTTTCCATTATCAAAATCTCGAACGTACTTGGATTATCCCGGTTTGAGTGACGATTACCCTCTACTTGAATCTACGCTTCAGTCCTTCCAGACTCTTTCGCTCAACATCATACGCTAGAGTTGCTATTAGCGCATGCGCCGCCAGCATGTCAAAGCACCCAGATTATCCGGCATCTAGGGGCATATGGAGATCTTCTATTTCACATATCCAAACCCTTCGCAGTAGGGACACGGCTCGTAGATCATCCTCCCCATGCTCTCCAGATACCATGTTCTGTTTATCTCCATCAGGTCTAGTTTGGAGATCAGCTGGATATTGGTTTATACCCTGTCAGAGTTCAGGACCTTTTCAAGTGCGTTGAAAAACTTCTACCTGCAGCAATACAGCGGGGTGATTGTCGCCTGTGTGGCCCACAGCGAATTTGGGAACACCAACGATACCGACACACACTTGATATTTGTCGGTTCGGTGGCTCCACCTGAAACAATTCTCTATGTATACCCATGCGCTATCTGAGGTAACGGGTCCGAGCATCCTATCGGTCATTAAATGGATACCGGTGCTGTTTTCTCAAAAGATTATAGACTTTTATGAGATTTCTGAACAGATAACGAGCTTAAAAGAAAAGGGCATCGTATGATGCCCTTCATTACATTATATCTCCTGGACTTAGCAGGGATGGACCGTCGCACTTCCTACAACCCTTGGTCGCACATACTGTTTCTTCATGGACTCTTCCTCCTTTCCTTAATTGTGATCAATGCTAAACTGCCTCTACTGACAGGTATTTGCTCCCGTAACATACGGTGATGTAGTAGCTGTTGCATCGTTGCTGTAAGCAGGTCTCTGCGTAGTGGCTTCATAGTTGTCAAAAATGATCTTGAGTGATACTGCTTCGTTACGCTGAACATATTGAGTCAGGTTTGCGCCGGTAGCTACAGCAGTAGAGAAACCGGAGGCCTCCTGGATCAGAACCCATTTACCACCGGTCCACGCGTACGCTGAGATCACGTCCCCCATTCTGGTGAGCCTGAGTTTCCCGATAGTATCTTTTGTAGTGAAACTGGCAGGATATGACACGCCGTTGATAATTATGTTAGCACCATATGAATTAACTGATCGCTCAACATAGGCATAGTTTAAGCCAGTCCCTGCCGGGAAATCGATATGAAGCCTGCCGTAAACATGGTATTTGGTCGCAGTGACCGGAGCATCAGGAAGACTGTAATCAATCTGTACATCAAAATTGTCATGTATTTTTGTAAAGTCGAGCAGACTCATCTGCGAATGGCTGTATTTTCCTAATGAATCTACCGGATGCCCTGCATTTGGGCTGGATGTATGCAGCATCACACCACCATTTGCAGGTGTGATTACAGATACGCCGTTGCTACCCTGAATATTTATTGGTGGATTGGATACGGTGCTCCAAATAGCCCCCAGAACGGTGTAAACCTCCCCATGCTGACCCCAGGATGAAGGGTTAACACCTTTATCAAACATATCAATGAGACCGTGATAGGCTCTTACGCGATAGGTGTGGCGGGTATTCGGGTCAATTGCAATTCTCTGGGTATAGGTGTTCAAAGGAGCTGGAACAGTAGCAATTCTAGAAAAGAAGTTTTTGCCATAGGCCTTCTCGATTTCATAGCCATCTGGTGCCTCACAGGTTCCAACAATACACGCTCCCGGAATCCACGAAAGATTTACAGTAAATGAGCCACCAGGTGTCGCCGTTAAAGTTGCAGATGGCATTGACGGCGTTGTAACCAAATCAGGATCACTGTATTCTCCATCATTACCAGTAGTATTCCATGGTCGGACCCGGTAATAGTAAGTGGTGCCGGCCTGGAGCGTCACATCCTGATCCAGATAGGATTTAGAGGCCGGAGTGAGTGTCAGGCAGCCGATGGATGGAGCCGATGCCCCACAGTAATCTTCAGCATAAGGGGCTGGAATGGTGGTTGTATTATTGGGAATCTGAGCCCAACTACCATTTGCGCCAAGTCTCCGCTCAATCTTGTAGTGTGTAGCACCTAGTCGCAACGACCAGGTAATTTCAATGACTGATGTGGATCTGGCTGCTGCAGTCAAAGTAGTTTTAGCAGGAGTGGAGGTAAATGCCTGCTCGTTGCTTCGTGCCGAAACCCCTCCTGCGTTCAGGGCTTCTACTTGATAGGCATAGTAGGTACCTGCGCTGAGCGTGCAATCAGTATAGGTGGGTACGTCTAGCGCTACAATCGGGAGCAGTGGGGTATACGTCCCGCCGCTGCCGATCTTCTTCCATACCTTATAGCCGGTATTGCCGGTGAGATTGCCCCAGTTGAGGGTAACACATGATGTAGTAATGTTTGACGGTGTAGCAAGAACCGGTGCATTCAGGGCGGTGGTCTGGATGATGCTGCCGCTGTACGGCGTTTCTCCCCAGTTGTTAAAGGCATCGATCTGGAAACAGTATAAGGTGGCGGCGGTAAGGCCGTTCAAGGTGTAGGTGGGTATATTCTGACCAAGTGTCACCGTATTCCAGGTTCCGGCACTACAATCAACGCCGGTGCGTGGTTTCCATCCGAGTTTGTAGCCGGTTTCTCCTATGATGTCGGTCCAGTTCAGGGTCATCTGGGTTCCGCTAGGAGATGAAGCGGGCAAGAAAGTCGGCGGACCAGCCAGAAGGGTGCCGGCAATAATCGGGTCACTCCAGACTGAGGAGTATTCCGTAAGTGTACCGTAGTAATCTTTGATACGGTAGCGATAGGTGTACCCTGCAGTAAGACCGGTGTTTACGTAAGAACTTGTTGACGGGGATGCCACAGGGATGATGGTGCAACTGTTCCAGTAGCCGGGGTTGTTGATATTCCCCGGAGCACTCAGAGGGTCGTTAGGATTTGTATATTGACAGCGTTCCAGTTCGTATCTGCTACTCCCGGGGACAACAGTCCAGTTGACAGTTAACTGTGTAGTTGACTGAGCGGTGGGGGGTGTAGTGAGTACCGGCGCAGGGAGTGGTGTCGGCAGACAGGCCAGTCCGCTGCTGACCGGAAATGGAGCCAGAGAGTCGGGATTGACCAGAGTGTTGACCGCAGTTACTTGATAGCAATATTCGGTCTGGGTCGCAAGACCAGTATCAGTGTAGCATGTGGTGTTGAGGACCGCTGTATCTGCTATCTTGGTAAGTACCCCTGTCTGTCCCTGCTTTCGCCATATCTGGTATGCAGTTTCACCAAGTATGTCATTCCAGCAGATAGACAGTGATGTTATTGATGCAGGTGCCGTGGTTAGGGTTATCGCTGTGGAGAGCCCGGCCCACGCACCTTTAAGGTTGCTCGTTTCTGTCGTGTTGCCCGGGACTTCGGCGATTATCCGGTAACGATACTGGTAGCCGCTTGTAAGACCGGTTCTGCTGTAACTGGTCGTGTTTGCTCCGGTGCGGGCCACTTCTGCCCACCCGCTCCAGTAGTCCGTTCCGTAGAAGTTGTTGTTGCAGTAAGAAGGGCCGGGTGAGTTTGCAGATGAGCAGTACGACTCCTGTATGATATAAGCGGTTTCATTAGCTATATCGTTCCAGCTCAGATCGATACCTAGTACTGCAGGTTTTGTTGCAGCTTTCTGAACTACGGCAGACGCTTTTGTCAATACAGATAGTGGAGTGCAGGTGTTTTCGCCTGAACTGTTGTAGGAGGCTATTCTGTAATCGTATGCTGTATTTGCAGCTACAGTTGTGTCGGAATAGTTTAAAACATCAGTGCCCAAAGTTGCTATATTGCTATAAACGCCAATACCGGACTGTCGTCGCTGGACATAATATCCGGTTTCGCCTGTTACGTTACCCCAGGAAAGGTCTACACGATTTGCCCAGCTGTTGTTGACACTCAAACCTGCGGGGGAAACCGGCAGGGTCCAGACGATTTTTTCGTTACTTGCAAGGGAAGAGCCGGCAGAGTTCAGCGTAGTTACGCGATAGGTGTACAGGGAGCCTGCAGTGAGACCGGTGTCGGTGAAGGTCGTTGTATTTGCGCCAAGAGTGCCGTTTGGATGTAGAGCCCATGCCCCAGTCCCAATTTTGCGCTCAACTTTGTAACCGGTGTTCCCTGTTAAATTGTCCCAACTGATCGTCAGCTGAGTGGTAGTGACAGAGGAGACGGTCAGGGCAGGCATGGGCAGGGTGGTAGTTGCACAGGTTACAAGCTTGCGTGACGGCAAGGTCCCGCTGAAGGCTTCTATTCGGTAGCAGTACTGGGTGTTTTCAGTAAGACCGGTATCCAGGAAGGTTACAGGTGCTGGATTAGTATAAGAGGCACGGTTGACCCATACACTGTTCTCCGTGATCGGACCGAGGGTCCGGTCGATAACGACATTGGTGTTCGGTGTGTTGTTGCTCCAGGTAAGCTGCAGCTGGCTGTAGAGCGCCTGACTGGTTACCGCAAACGGGGACGGGGCCAGGATGTAGTTGTTTTTCTGCTTGTAGACCGCGTAGTCAAGATTTCCGCTGGCATTTGTCGTAGAACCTGCAATAAATGCCTCTCCCTGGTGGTTGACCGTGATGGCGCTCGCCTCGTCAAATCCGTTGCCGCCATTAAAGATTGTCCCACCAAGCAGAGTCCCCTCGTAGTCGTAAATAATTGAAATGATGTCTGTATCCAGATCACTGCCGGTATCTCCGGCAATGTAGATATAACCGGCTGCATCCATGGCCATTGCAACGGCAGTGTCGTTTATATCCGGTCTCTGAAGCGTTCTCTCCCATCTGGGTGCACCGTCACTGCTGTACCTGATGACTTTGATGTCCTTGTCGCCGGCAGCGGTAACTTGGGTTCCAACGACAACTATATTTCCATCCAATGGGTTGCTCCCTACGACGGGGTCCACCTTTATTGCAACAGCCCTGTCATTGCCGCTTACAGGTCCGTCATAGAATCTTTCCCAGATTCTGTTCCCATTAGAACCATCGTACTTGATGGTGTAAAAATCTTCATTGCCTGCAGCATTGGTCGCATAACCGGTGATGTATATATCACCTTTTATGTCTGCAGCGATTCCCTTGGCCTTGTTATCTCCGCTGCCGGTAACATTGTAATGGTCGTGCCAGATCATAACGCCGGTTAACCCATTGTATTTGGCGGTAAAGAAGTCGTAATTATTCGTATCAGTGGGCTGGCCGAATGAGTTCTGGGTATAACCGGTAATCACAATATTGCCATCCTTGTCGATGACTACCGCAGCCGGGAAGTCATTTCTCCCTCCGTTATAAGGCTCAGCGGCCCATAATAACGTTCCATCGATCGAGTACTTGAGCAGATAGATGTCCTCGTCCTGGTTCGAATTTTTGCCATAACCCGTTATAACGGAACTGGAGCCGTCCGAGGCTGAAGCAATTGCGGTTGAGCGGTCATCGATGGCACCTGGCCCGTTATACTGATGCTCCCATAAAACAGAATCACCTGCAGAAGTATATTTCATCGTAAAGACTGAATTGATATTCCCCCCGGCGGCAGCATTGTAGAGAGAGGATTGCCCTGACACAACTACGTCGTTATTATTGTCAACTGTCAGGCACTTGGCCTGGTCTAGTTCATTCTGCTGGCTGTCATAGCGGTTAGTCCAGAGCGGGATGCCGTCCGCTCGGTTGTATTTAATGGTGAAAAAATCGAATGTACCCAAATCTCCGCTGTCACTGTAACCGGTAACAACAGGGTTATTGTCGGGACCGACGGCAATCGCCGTGGCATCGTCTTCAAGATTGTATCCGCCATCTGTAATTTTACTCCAGACCGGAACCTGATAGGTAACCAGAAACGTCAGCGCGTGTGCCTCATTGCCTGGGTATGTCTCTTCAGTTGCATTATATGCCTTGACCCGATAGTAATAATAGTTGTTCGCGATAAGTCCAGTATCCTCAAAGCTTGTAACATTAGCCCCGACCGTGAATGTAGTTGCTGAGCTCCAGCTGCTCTGGTCTCCAAGCTTACGTTCAATTTTGAATCCAGTCTCGTTTGCGGAATTATCTTCCCAGGTAAGCTGAATAGTGAATTTCCCATCAACAGCTTTGCTGATTGTATTTGCAGTCAGATTGGTAGGTGGATTCAGGCTCCCCTTGTCATACTTTATGAGGTAGAGGTCGTAATCGTCCTTGTCATAAAGGTAATAACCGGTGCCTGCGGTGACCGCATCGCCGAAATCGACAGCCACGGTGAGCGTATTCGAAGTATTGCTCAGAATCTTTCTGAAATCACCCGTATTATTCCCGCTGGTCAGATACACAAAATAATCTTTCCATTGATTAACAACCCAGCTCTTTGCGGCATTTACAATTGTCGACTTTGATCCTCCTGTGGCAGTTACGGTTCCTCCATCTTGCTGTGCCGACTTGTCCGACCACCCGGCAACATACACGTTGCCGTCAGGCGCCAGGCTAATTCCGACAGGCCGGTCACTTTTATTGGCAGCACCGTTGAAACTTCCTTGCCAGAGGAGATGGCCGCTCTCTTTTTTATATTTGAGGGTCTGGAAGTCATAGTTGCCTGAGGTGATGGAGTAGCCGGTAACATATACATCACCGTCAACCGCCTCATCGACCACTATGCCGGTTGCAGTTGCAAGATCCGCGTTCCCCTTGCCTGAATCGAACAGCTGTTGCCATAGCAGAGCCCCAGTTGAGCCATTGTATTTTGCCGTGTAGAAATCGTTGTTACCTGCCAAGGTCCAGGTATAGCCGGTCAGGTATACGTCTCCTGCAGTATCCACAGAAAGCCCGGCAGGTTCATCGTCGAAGGCGCCGTTGTAGGTCACATCCCAGTGCGGTACGCCATCGGCTGCCCGGTACTTGATTGTATGGATGTCATAGTCAAGGGTATTTGAGGAGGTACCGGTAACGATAACATTGCCGGCCTGATCACATTTCACATATTTGCCGAAATCCGAGTGACTCCCTGAAGAGGTATAACGTTGGCTCCAGAGTTCTGCACCGTCGCTGCCGTACTTGATTGTCATGAAGTCACTATCGGCACCGTTCCATGAACTCCCGGTCACTGCAACCCCACCGGCACAGAGAGCCACTGAATTTATGTAGTTCCTGCCTCCATTCGGCCCGGGATGGATAAGTGTCAGAACTGGCAGGTTTGCCGGCCCAGAATTTTTATTTTCATACTTGAGGAGCAGATAATCTTCCCCACCGGTAGAGTTTTGGGTATATCCGCCCACATAGACCAGATTATTGGCATTGTCCACCACCACGGAAGTGCCGATATCTTTGCCACCAGCTGCACCGGCATAGCTATCCTGCCAGAGGACTGTGCCGTCCGTACCCGAGTATTTGATGGTATGAATGTCATTGTTCGTACCGTTCCAGATATATCCCGTGACGATCACGTTGTTTGCAGAATCCACGGCTAGAGCCATGATCTGATCGGAACCCCCGACCCGGTTATATACGGCACGCCATGCTACAGTCCCGTCTGCGTTGAACTTAACGGTCCAGAAATCATCATCTGAGTCGCTTTTCAGGTTCTGGTAGCCGGCAACAATAACGTTACCGTTTCCGTCCACTGTAGAAGCAATTGCCTCTTGCCGATGCGGCAGAAGATCGCCTGTCGCCCAGAGCGTATCCCCACCCTTGGCAAATGCCGGAACGACACACATGACCGACATCAAAATGATCATACCCTGAAGAACCCATCTCTTGAAGGTAACGCGATTCATTTCATCACTCCCGCAGTTCCTGATTTTGCTCTCTGTATGTTCACCATGCATCATGGGTATCCCTCCACTAGGCATTCCATATATCTTGTTGTTTCTGACATACGCCCTTATTGCCATGGCGTCACTTTGTTCCAGAGTTGATCAATGGCATTGCCATTATGGCATTTGAGACCGCTGTCTATACGATTCACATAATCACGATAACCGCCGTAAACACCTCTCGGGAAACCAAGCCATGCATTGTCTCTAAAACCGCTCCGGGTTCGACTAACACTCTGCCCGCCTGTTACAAGATTTGAGCGATGCTTCAGATCCAGACAGTTAGTCTGCATCAGACGCGGCAGGCCGGAGTTATGAGGCTGATGACACTTGGAACATGAATATGAATGCTCGTTGTTAGATCCCCACCCTTTAACCGATTCATGGACCCGGTCTATACCCTTCCAGGGCAGTGTCTTGTTCACGCCGTCACTGAGCGATCGGTGGCAACGCATACAGAGACCCGCAAACTGCTTGTCCGTCTCATTGATGCGGCTGTTATTATTGTACATATCTGAAGAGAACGTGTTTCGGTCTATACGCCATCTCGGCTCTAGGTTGGTACTAGTGCTCGGCTGCGGATTATCATCCTGGTAAGGTGAGGTCATCCAAGTACCCTTTAGCAGAGGTATTCCATAAACCTGATCTCCGCCAAGATTCGGGCTGACGCCGTGCGGATCGTGACACGGGGTGCAGAGGCCCGAGATTCTGTCCTGAGCGGCAGTTGAATAATTCAGGGGGATCGATGCTTTCATATGACTGCTGACAATGTTTTTCCTGCTCCCCCGGAAAAGAGTGCTCGGAGACGCATCTGTGAACCCCTTGCTCCCCTGGCCAAAGCGAACAGTATCCCTGTAACCCATGATCGACTTGTTTGCACCGTAAGTAGATTCATACCCCCAGGGCGTAGCACCTTCGGTCTGGGTCAGGTGACAGTCGAAGCATTGTCCTGCCCCGGCATTATATGGGTTTACGGTTCCACTATTGGTGTTGGAGGAAGCAAAGTAGCTCATGCTGTATCCCCCCTTGCCGGCCTGGGTTTCTTTCAGGTTACCTCCGTTTTTTGTACCATTAAAGGTGGCATAACTGGTTGTTATTCCGGCAACTTTTGACCCATGCGAACTGTGGCAGTCGAAGCAGGTTACGTTGTATGCTCCACCCCTGGTGTTAGGTATGCTCGACCCGTCAAAACCATACGCAGCATCAAACCCACCTTGATTTCCAACTGCATTTCCATGTGCCGAGAGGGCCTTCACCACCCCACCCTTCTTGTTTGCTTTCGGATATGTTGCAGGGTCGTACTTGCCCCAGGTGGTAGTTCCTGTGTTGCTGTAGCGTGCCTCAATGCTCTGTCCATCCCAGGCGTACTGACGGGGGGTCTTACAATCTTCAAACGGCTGCCAGTCGTTATTCTTGTCGCTGTGGCAACTCAGGCAGTGATTATTGATCTTGGCCGACTCCGCTCTTTTTACGGCATTGGAGGGGTCGCTCATCCTGCTCGCAACAAACTGTACGGACGTCGTCGTGTTGTACCATGTGGGGCGCAGGTGTGTCCCCAAGACGACCAGGTCTACTTTGGCGTTTTTGATAGTTGTATAGCTTTTGAAGTTGAAACCCTCGTGATACCTGTTATCAATCAGGCCATCCGGTGTCGATTCCCAGTGGCACTGATAGCACTGCTTATTGGTAATCTCCACGCCCTGGACATGATGGGAGTTAGTGCGGAACTGTCTCATCACATCCATCCTGAGACCTATGCTGCCGCCATGGCACTTGGTGCAGTCCTTGGGAAGCCCAAATCCTGAATGCCGCGGTACCGGCTTGTTGTAATGACAGGAGGAACAGGACTTTCCATCGGCGTGACTGTCGCTGAAACGATGCTCGTGACAGCTTACGCAATTCCGTGCTGCATTATGGTTGTCCCCGCTAACACTCGTAAAGTGCTTGCTCGCCGACGAATGGCACACATTGCAGATACCGTCGTAAGGCGCGGTTATTCTCGCATAATCAAGGCCGCTCTGTTTTCGGGTAAAGGTAACGGGGGCTGTGGTTATTGGGACCCCAAATGTGCCGTCTGTTGTTGTAGCGACCTTCTTCTGGACCATGTAAATGTTGCTGTCACCATGTGGGTCGTGGCAGTCCCAGCAGAACTTGCCACCTTTCCAGACGCCCTTCGGCTTCTCTGTCCCGGGAATATGTTGCCATCCACCGGTTGACTCGAATGCACGATAATGCTTATAGCCGAAGTGAACCGAAGTGGCGCGCGCTTTTTTGGCCTTTATATAGCCTGTACCCGGATCAAAACCGAGAGCGTACTTGAAAGGCTTATCTACAGGCGCAACATGACACTCGGTACACTTGTTATTACTGTCGTCATCGTGGCACTGGAGGCAGACACCCATCATCATGTACTGATTCTTCACATCCAGATTCTGTTCTTCGGTCCAGAACGGCGAACCCGTCTTGTGAATCGTGCTATCCGTATCGTGGCACCCGGCCACACTACAACCTGATGTGACGACCTGATTGTTGTGTTTTCTCTGTACAGATGTGTAGGACATCTGTTTGGCAAGAGACTCTTTGGCGGAGTGGCAACCCAGGCATTCGCTGTCAACGCCCTGCATATGGCAGTAGCCGCACTCCTTCTCGAATCGCTGCTCGAACTGCGGATGCATCCGTAGCCTGAGTGGGTTCGTGCCATCTTTGTGTAGGACATTATTGTCGTGGCAGTACCAGCAGGGATTCCCCGGGAAATTTGCCGCAGGATTTCCACTGGCGGGGTATGGACCGGCGGAATCAGGTCGGCCGTGTCCTGTTGTTCGCCACTCAGTAAGATTGATCAGCCCCTTCTGTCCATTGAATGCCTGGAAATCATCTACATCTGTCCCTGCTGTCCCATGGCAGTTCAGACAAATAACCGCCCTTTTAACCGATTCTCCCCATATCGGATCTGTCCCACCAGTATGACAAGCCGTGTTGGAGCAGGTCTTGGTAACAACGTTGTAGCTACCGCCATTACGGAAAACCACATCCTTGGTCTTGTTCACGTGGAACTCGGGGTTAAGGTGGGCAACCTCGGTAAAGTTCCCAAGCGGAGTGCCTGTCTTGTGACAGTCTGTACAAAGTCCATTTACTGTTGTCGAGGCATGACAGTTATCACAGGTGAAATCGGATTCCGTATGCCTGCCGTGAGAGTTGGCCCTCACTGCCCCGGCCCCTTCATTTTCAAACATGGGAATGGCGGCTTTCCACTCTTGCTCAATCGGCCACCCTGTTTTCACAGCCCATAGCTTTCCCTTTGAATCAATTCTGCCGTCATGACATGAGGCATTGTCGCACGCCCCTAGTTCATGACCGTGACAGGTATTGCATGCGGTTTTCGGCCTTGTCCACGCGAATGCCTTGATTTCTGAAGGGTTATCAGTTCCGTCACTGTGGCAGTATATGTTGTCGCAAACCTTGGTCACCGGATTGTAGCTAGGGGCAGGCTTGCCAACGATAGCCCATTTGTTTGCAATAGTTACCGTCTTTTGTCCGTCAACATGTTTAGATTTGATGATTTCTCCGTCCGTCACTTTTCCATTGGCGTCTTCAATTGCCTGGACAGTTGCACTGTGGCAGTAGCTGCAAGGATACTTCCTAATCCACTGCGGTCCAACCAATCGACTGTGGCCATTGGATGTCATGTTCAGGTAAGGGGTGCAGAGGTTCTTATTCGAATTCCACACACCTCCGACCGATGCGCAGTCCGCCTGAGTGCTGTCAACTGCACGCCCCAGATGACAGGAGTAACACTTGGTAGCCCCTTGTCCGGACCATTGTGGAGTAATATTCGCTTTCCCTCCTGATCCGTCACTGTGGCAGTAAAGATTGGTGCAGCTGCCGCTACGTGCTGGACTTTTGCTAGGTAGGTAGTCGGGGTACGCGATAGTCCCTGAGTAGTGCCCAGTAGTGTTGGGAAAGGTTTTGAAATTGACCCTCAATCCTCTCGTCCCGGCTTCTCGCGCATGCAGAAGCGGGTCGCTCTCAATTGAGTGGTCAGTATGGCATTTTGCGCAACTGGCACTATCGACCCCATAATAGTCACCATGCTTTTTCCCATGGCTACCATCGCTTGGCGGAAAGCCATGGCATTTGTCACATGCGCTTTTCGAGAGTTTAGGACTTCCCCAGGTATCTGTAGTCTTCTCAAAATGGCAGTTTATATTTCTACAGCTCTGCATCTCGGGGTTGGAGGATTGCGGGCGCGGTGCGGAGTATTGTCCGTATATCGTATTCGCAGGTGAATTGTTGATTCGGGTGCCTAATGTTATCAGGCCATCCCTGTGGTAGGTTTGTTGATTTTCACTACCCTGATGACACGTAACGCATGTTGCTGGAGTGGCATTGCTGCTCATATGCGTACGATGATTACCCTGGAATCCACCAGTCGTGATGTTGCGAAATGCAGCATCACGTGGACGATAATCGGCATCCGACCTGCTCCCATGACAGTCATAACAATTTATTGCAGCATCAGCAGAAGCTACAAAGATAAAACCCGCAATTGCATAAAAAGTCAGCACCAAAGTGAAATTTATCAGTTTGTTTATGAAACTAATCAAGCCACACCCCCTGATGAAAAGCTTGGGAAATACCTGCCATATCGCGACAAATGGAACAACGACAACCACCCGCAACCAGCCGCCCTAAATCACTATAAAATAAGATATTTGCATGTAATGCCGCATTTTGACGCCCTAAATTGCCAGCTAAATCGCGTACTATCAATGTTTCCACATATTCGGTCTTATTCGCATGAAGCAGCTGATTTCATGCCTGATTAACTCTCTTTGACTACTCGCGACCAATCCGCTCATTAAAACTTAACTATTATTAATGCAAATAATTTACCTAATTAAATTTAATCTGAATTATAAAATAATTACATTTTTATCTTTATTAGGCTTAATTCCCCATTTCAATAATATATCTGCTTTGCTATACTCCAATTCATTATGATAAATGCAAATGTACGATTCAGTCTCAAATCGGCCACTTGGCTGGTTCTTGGCGTACTCTCAATCCTTATGTCTGTTTCATGCGACAAGCTCAGGGATCGGCCGACCTACAAAATCGGCTACATGAACTGCAATAGCAAACAGGAAACGATGGAACGCTTTCTCCCCCTCACCCGTTATCTATCTGTTAAGGTCGGGGTTGAATTCGTGATGGTGCCAGTTGATACTCACGAGTTTGAATCTCGGTTCAAATCAGGAGAATTTGTTCTAACCCACACCAACTCACTTCTCTACGTTATCATGAAGGAACGCTACGGGATTGAGCTGCTCGCTACTGAAAAGCGTGGTCAGTTCGGATCGAAAACGGCAGGAGCCATAATCGCTCGCAAAGGGAGCGGTATTACGAAAATATCCGACCTGCGGGCGAAGCGAATGGCTTTCGGTCCAATGCTTGCTCCAACCGGATATCTTGCCGAATATGACCTGCTCCTGAGTGGAGGAATCAATCCGGAATCGGATCTTGCCTTTTATTCCATACCAACGGGCTCCAACAAACATGAAAAGGTAATTTACGGTGTGCTTTTCGGACAGTACGATGCAGCTGCTGCCCCTGTTCTCGACCTGGAAGTTATGACTCGTGAAGGGAAGATTTCACCTGATGACTTCACGGTTATTGCCCAGGGACCCCTTATCCCCTACTGCACTTTTGCAGCACCTAAAGGTACAGACCCTGAACTATTGAAAAAGGTGCGTACTGCACTACTTGAACTCAAACCCTCCGACACTGCAGAGGTTAATGGAGAGAGGGTAAAGGTTATGAAGTCCTCTTGGATTGATGGCTATGAAGTTCTTCCCGACAGTGAGTACGACCCCATCCGCGGAATGGCGCGAAGAGTCAATATGCCCCCGTATCAAAAACTATAATTTCGATGAAATCAGATCTTCTGGACAGGCTATTGTGGTTCGGGCTCTTCTTTGTCCTTGTTGCACTTCTGCTTATAGTATACTTGGCAGAGACATCGTCCCAGACTGATGGATTAGAACTCCGAAAAAGGGGAAACGAGCAACAGATCCTTCGTGAAGCACAAAACCTGATTCGTCATCAGCGCTATCAGTCAGTCGAAGCCCTTTACAAATCAGGCCAGTTCCAGCAATCATTGTTAAAGCTCGAAGAGATCTCAAGAAATGCCGGTGTAGATCCACATGCGTTCATACTACGGGGCGAAATCCTTGCATCAATGGGTGCCTACCCCGAAGCTGCTGCTAATTTCGCTCAAGGTGTCAGGCTTGACGGCAGCTATGTTGACAAATCCAGCCCCCTCTCACGCCGCGCAACAATCAGTCGGATCCTAGACTCAGAGCTGAAGGGCTCCAAGGCCGGCAGTCCCAATCAGACCTTGCTGCACGACCTGCGATATCTTCAAAGTCGATTGGCCGGAGGGTGTGAATAGCTCATGTTCCAAGATCGCCAGACATGGATTGTTGCCGCATCAGGCCTCGCTCTTGGCGGGCTGGGCGTTCTTCTCTCCATCTGGGGAAATCCTGAAAACTCAGGAATCTGCATCTCCTGCTTCGTCGAAAACAGCTCCGGAGCACTTGGCCTGCATGACAATTCAAGGCTCCAGTATCTCCGCCCTGAACTTCCAGGTTTCGTCCTCGGCGCTCTTGCCAGCGCTCTATTGGCAGGTGAGTTTCGCCCTCGCGGAAGCAACTCTTCGATTATACGTTTCATTGCGGGATTCTTCCTTATTGTCGGCTGCGCCGTATTCATCGGCTGCCCGATAAAGTTGCTACTACGTCTCGGCGCTGGAGACCTTTCTGCCATTGCAGGCCTGTCCGGACTTGTCGGAGGAGTCTGGGCAGGCCTTAAGCTTTCTTCCCACGGTGTTGAATTGGACCCTCATTTAAAAACAAATACGATAAACGGCATACTGATCCCTGGGTTCTTTGCACTTCTCCTACTGTTCGCTCTTTTTCCCCCTCCCTTTATCATCGTCTCACAGGAAGGAAGTTCTGCACGGCACGCCCCTACCCTTGTGTCGCTCGGAAGCGGTCTCTTTCTTGGTGCCATTGCGCAAAAAAGTCGGTTCTGCATCACAGGCAGTCTTCGCGATATCCTGCTCATTGGCCGCAGGGCTCCGCAGCTTGCCGGATTAGCTGCATTTCTGATTGCAGCCATACTACTCAGCATGGCCTTCGGAAACTTCAGACTTTCACTTTACGGTCAGCCCGGTGCGCATCTGGAGTACATCTGGAGTTTTCTCGGAATGGGGCTTGTCGGGTGGCTTTCTGTCATGATCGGGGGGTGCCCCTTTCGGCAGCTTATAAAATCCGGCGAAGGGGATGCGGATGCCGGTATGGCCGTGGCGGGCATGTTCCTCGGTGGGGCAATAGTCCAGTCTTGGGGGATTGCAGCAACAGCCGCAGGGGTTCCTTTCTTCGGCAAGATAGCAGTACTAGCAGGCCTAGCATTTGCCATCCTCATGTCACTTTTCATCAGGAATCGATCCGTCTCCTGATAAATACGAACTACATCCATACTCCATTTTCATCCGGTTTCGAACTCTAAACCTTACAAGAGCCATTATCGCCTGCAAACACTCTCCAGCAAAGCCCGTATCCCTTTATCACCATTGAATTTCAGTGCACCGGCGAGGCAGTCATCCTTCTTCAGAATGATTACCGGACCGTAGAGTGAATCGACCCCTTCAAGGAATACCGTGCCTTTCCCCAAAGGGACAGTTTTTGTTTGGGATAGTTGGGAGCGGAAGTGGTTAAAGGCAGCTGATGCAGATTTGATCGTCGTGTTGAGGAGGAAAAAGATCTGCAGATTGGCTCCCTCGATGACGGCATCGGTTATAATCCCCCTGTTCAGGAAATCATACCCCAAGAGGCTCTGGGGGAGGTAGCGTTCGGTCCCCTTTACAAACTCCGGCCGGTCTAATACCAAAAGTTCAGCTGGCGCACTATTGTTGCCAGGGATTCGGGATGCTACCGTTCTCGCGCATTGTCTCAAGGCATCAGAGTTGTCGACTTCGGCACCAGTCACCTGAATGTGGATGAAATGGTTGGCCTTGTAGAGAAAGAGCTGGGAAGCAGAGAAATTTGAAGCGGCACCGACATCAAGTGACCGGCCTTCCTTCTGGCGGTAGTTGGCATAGATGCCGAATGCGTCGAGGTGTGATCCCATTCGGTAAATCTCCACATCAATACCCACGCCGGTGTTCTTCTCAGAGACATAGCGGGCGGCAACCATTCGATCGAAGCCATAGGGGAAGTACAGCTCAGCCTCTCCGTTGATCCTGTCGGACAGTGTCTCCCGGTCATAGATTAGCGATCTTCCCTCCACATTCCACCCGGCACCGCAAGTTACCGGAGGAAGAAGATCCTTAAACTCCACGGCTGCCTCTGAACTGAACGAACCCACGTGAACCAGGGAAAAGGTCAGGAAAAGCTGCAATGAAATGATGATAAAACTTTTCGGGCTCATGCCAGCTCTCGCTGGGCACGACCCATTTTGGCAGCGATGTCGATTCCATAGACACAGCGTGCGGCACATCCTGCGCAGTCTATACAGGCTGCTGCCGTTGCATGCTCTGGCACCTCTGCATAGGTAGCGCGAGCCAGGGACAGCTCGTGGTATCCGCCATCAGCGTACATGAGAGCACGATTGATGGTGGAAATTTCGACACCTCGCGGGCATCTGCTCTCGCAGGTGCCACAGAAGTTGCAGTAGAATGGGGCAATTGCTTCGGCGTAGCGTTCGAGGCGGCGGATGTCGGCATAGGTGAATGGCATACCCATGACTGCGATATCCTCCTTGAGTTGCGACAAGTCTTTCATCCCAGGTATTGCCGCAGTCACCCTCGGGTTCTGCAGCGCCCACTTGAGGGCCGCCTGGTGGGGGCTGATCCTGCCCCAGTTCGAGGTGTCATAGCCCCCGGCCTGGGTTTTCATAGCGATAATACCGATGCCGGCCATAGCTGCACGGTCGATGGCGGCCGAAACATTCTTGTCCGACTTGAAATTGTACTTGACGAGGCAGGTATCAAAGAAGCGGTCAGGATCATCGGTTAAGGCATTTAAGACCTCTACCTCGTTTTTGTGGGTGGTAACTCCACAAAAACGCACCTTCCCCTGCTTTTTCATCAGAGTCAGGGCTTCACGTGTCTCAGAGTTGAAGATCCTTTCCCTGTCAGTGAGATTGTGAAGCTGGATGACATCTATATGGTCAGTACCGAGGGCTTTGAGGCTGGTCTCCACATCCAGGATGATCTCTGCCTTTGTTTTTGATTCGGGCCTGGTCTTGCTGGCAATGTAGACCTTGTCACGCATCCCTTTCACGGCTTTACCGACGGTTTCCTCATTCTTTCCCCCCATGTACTTGCGGGCCGTGTCAATGTAGTTCAGGCCCTGTTCGATAGCGATGCGGATAACCTCCGGCTCTGGCGTCAGCATGGCACCGAAGCTGACCACGGTGATCTTCAGGCCGGTACGACCCAGCGTACGATAGACCGGTTGGGGAAAGGCAAAGCGTTCCGACCCGCCTAACTGCTGCAGGGTATCAGCAAATGCAGGCGGGGCGACCAGAGCGGTTGCAGTACCCACCATTCCGGCCTTTATGAAATTTCTGCGGCTCATCCCCTTCTTTTCGTCGGATCCCATGGAGCGTCCTCCTTTCGAAGTACTACAGGTTGTCACTGAGACTGCGCGCCGGCAGAGATGGTTACATGCGTTGAGACAATTTCCGAAGATCACTCTCAATTTTGACTAGGCACTGGTCAAATGCAGAGTTCAGGCTTTGAAGAACAGAATTTTCGCCAAAGTCTGGTTGGCACCGCCGACCCAAATACTCCTATCGTCCATTTCCGCCCCATAGTATTGTGCTTTCTGTATAAGTTGCCCCTCAGAGAGGTATGTAATATCCATCAATACCGTACAAGTCACCTGCAGCGATTTGTTAGGCGACATTCCTACCAGACCTTAGGTTCAATAAACACTCTCAGAATGAACCTGTCTTCACCTCACCGGCACGCTCGTAGTTCGCTACGATGACACCTAGTGGGGAAACCTTGCTCTCGACGAGCGTAAAAGCACTTGGAACTGCACTTTCAGTGAAAAGGCGCTTTCCTGAGCCGAGTATGACGGGAAATATTTTTAGCCATAACTCATCGACTAAATCGTGCTGCAGAAGTGTGTGAACCAGATTGCTGCTACCCCAAACGCGAAGGTCGGGACCGTCTTTTTTTATCTCCACCAGTATCTGCACGATATCACCCGAAATCAACTCGGCATTATTCCAGCTCAGATTAAGCCCCGAGTTGTGAGAAACCACGTACTTTTTAACGTCGTTGATACCCGGCCAGTCGTCACCATGTTGCGGCCAGTATCCTGAAAATATGTCGTAGGTGACTCGACCAAGAAGCAACTCTGAATTTTCTAGCGACATCTGCTCGCCCATAACCTGGCCTGAGAATTCGTCGAAATATGGCGCGGTCCAGCCCCCATACCTGAAGTTACCCGACAAATCTTCCTCCGGGCCACCTGGGGCCTGCACCACCCCGTCAAGGCTGATAAATTCGATAACCGTAATCTTCCGCATGAATTGTCTCCTCAATCCTTCGTTCTAAGGTTTATAAACTGTCGCCTAACTAAGGGTTATGTGATTGTGTTACTGATTATAAATTGTACAAAAATATCGGCAAAACTCCCTCATACATCAGGCAAAATACCCTATAAAAGTTGAAGTTAGATCAAAATCTGTAACAATATACCCCCATATGCTGATGAACGGCAAGGGTGAATAGTTGCTGATAATATTGGAGCGTAGCAAGGAGAGTAGAGGTTGCATACAGCGGATAAAAAGAAAAGGCACCTACAAGAGGTCTTGTAAGTGCCTATCTTTATTGGCGCGCTTGGAGAGATTCGAACTCCCGACCTACGGATTCGTAGTCCGTTGCTCTATCCAGCTGAGCTACAAGCGCAAATAATGGAACTTCTTATGTTACCGGTATAAAATCAACAAGAGTAAATCCATAGACCGAATGCTGGAAGGCATGGGTTGTAGGATACAGAGAAAAAAGCCACCCCTTGAAAACCTCGTTTCCATCTTCTTTTATCCGAACTTGAGCTGCGGGGTTTTTGGGTTCGTTGGTAAGCGATGTTAAAGTTGTGCCTTCCATAGTGAAGTGAGGAAGAAAACTTTCAATCTTTATAGTCAATTTGGTGCTAGGCACCGTAAATTCGGAACCTATTGCAACGGTATATACCGACTCCTTGTTATTTCGCTTATCGGTAACACCGATCTTTACCGCTTTCCATTTTCCCTTGACCGACTCAGGCACCAACACCGAAGTTTCCTTCTTCATCATCTGTTCGGAAGGAGTTGCTTTAGGTACACCTGCATTTTTCTCTTCTTTCTTACTGCAACCTGCGAGGGCTATGGCCCCGCAAATCACGGTGTAGAACAGAATGCGTGCAGTTAGCCTCACCATTTCCTCCATTATACTGAATACCAGTTATACAGTAACTGGCGGAGAGAGAGGGATTCGAACCCTCGATACCGGTTTCCCAGTATACTCGCTTAGCAGGCGAGCGCCTTCGACCTACTCGGCCATCTCTCCGAAACCACTACCAGCCATCAGGCTAATTTCTGCTTAGCGCAAGCACAATGTATACTAAAAGGAATCCATAAAATCAACCTATTTTCTCATAATGTTGCAGCAAAACCCTGACTCGTCCAGTCAGTTCCGCGTAAAGATCCGTTTCTATCCAACTAGACGGCACCCTGGACAGCTTGTCTTTTCAGTTGCCTCCGATATACTTTTGAAAATTGATAAACGTGTGAGGAGGGTATCATGTCAGACGAAAGAAAAGGAATCATTTCCTTCAAGGGAAACCCCATGACCTTGCTTGGACCAGGACTCGCGGTTGGTGAACAGGCGCCAGACTTCTTTGTCGTCGACACATCTCTGTCCCCGGTATCCCTTTCAACCTACAGCGGGAAGATCAAGGTCATCAGTTCCGTACCCTCGCTAGATACTCCTATCTGTGACATGGAGACACGCCGCTTTAATCAGGAAGCAGCTTCTCTTCCAGAGAATGTTATTGTCCTCACCGTTAGCCTCGATCTTCCCTTTGCCCAGAAACGCTGGTGCGGAGCAGCAGGGATAGACCGGGTTACAACTCTTTCCGACTATCAGGACCGTTCCTTTGCCCTCTCATACGGGGTGCTCATAAAGGAGCTTAAACTTCTTTCCAGATCGATCTTCGTGATAGATGGAAATGACAAGATTCGATATATTCAGCACGTTCCAGAGGTAACCACCGAACCTGACTATACTGCCGTGTTGACTGCAGTTAAAGAACTACTCTAGCTTTCAGGAGAGTTGCGCCTATGCCACAGAATGAGTGGACACCTGCCGCCCTCCTGCAGCTTTCAGGCGGTTACTGGAGCGTCTCCGCTCTGCATGCAGGGGTTAAACTGGACATCTTTACACCCCTGTCTGAACGGACTTTGACAGCATCGGAACTTGCCTTGACCCTGAAGGCCGACCCCCGCAGTCTTGCAATGCTTCTTACTGCACTGACAGCACTGGAACTACTGCGCAAAAATTCAGACAGTTATTCAACAACGCCTTTCGCAGCCAAATTCCTAGCCCGCACTTCGCAACATTACCTCGGGTACATTATCATGCACCATCATCATCTGATGGAAAGCTGGACACACCTCGACGAATCTGTATTGAGCGGCAAACCGATACGTGAGCGAGTATCTCACGCAGACGACAAGGAGGCCCGGGAGAGCTTCGAGATGGGGATGTTCAATCTTGCCATGCAGTTGTCACCCCTGATCGTGCCTTACATTAATCTTGCAGGCAGACAACGTCTGCTTGATCTGGGTGGAGGACCCGGCACCTATGCCATCCAATTCTGCCTGCAGTACCCGGAGCTTTCTGCAGTTGTATTCGATCTCCCCACAACGCGGGGCTTCGCTGAGGCCACCATTGCCCGTTTCGGCTTGACTGAAAGGATCGCTTTCGAGGGAGGCGATTTCATTGAAGGAAATATCGAGGGACGTTTCGACGTGGCATGGCTCTCCCACATTCTTCATGGCGAGGGTCCCGATGGCTGCGCAATCCTCCTGAAACGTGCAGTATCTGTCCTTGAACCTGGCGGGATGATCCTGGTGCAGGAGTTCATCCTTGATGACACCATGGATGGCCCCCTTTTCCCTGCACTTTTTTCGCTCAATATGCTGTTGGGAACCACAAACGGGCAGGCATACTCCCTGAGAGAACTGATGGAAATGCTGAAAGCAGCTGGGGTCCGTAACATTAAGCGCCTTACACTTGACCTTCCAAACGGCGCAGGGGTCATTTCGGGAACGGTTTGAACGATCGGCATATGAATCGTCACCAGAATACTGAAGCAGATACCTGGCAATCCCACGGCAGACATTGACAGCAAAATTGAGGGAGCATTATTTTCACCTCCTTCTGTTACAATGTTACGAGTACCTCACGTAATCTGGACATCTTCTACAGTTTCAGAATAAAGCCTGCCAACCCCTTCCCCGCAAACTTCCGCGTTCTGCAAATTTAATGTAACCGCATGACATAATCACCTTAACGTCCGGTTCAAGCGGTGGGCTAATTTCTCGCGGAATCGCTTCAATCCATAATCTATTTGCAAAAATGAATTTATACATTAAATTATTAGCAATATCTAATTACATCAAACCCAATTTCGTAAAAGGTTTTTAGAGCTACTTTTTCACTGAGAAACAGGTTGCATTGGCAAAGCACATACTCTATCCCATTCAAATTGAATTTACTGATGATAACTGATGCACGAAATGCATTCTTCCGGTAATTGTTAGCGCTCTACCGGTGACTGGGGGACTTTCCAATGAAGCGTAAATTCAAATCTATCCATCTCGCACTCCTTGCAGTTGCAAGCTCAATTTTTTTCTGGGTGGCCGATGCGTGTATCGACGCTGTCATACTTGGAGGTGGAAAGTTGTCAATGGGGTTACTCTCCCCGTCACCCAACGAACTCTGGAACAGGGCGATGGTTGTCCTCTATATTGCCGGCTTCACCTTGCTAATGTGGCGACTGAACCGCCAGAGGGAATTTGTTCAGGAAAAACTCCGTTCCTCCATCGAAGAAACTGCGGCGGAGCGGGCCAAGAGCGAGGCGATCATTGCCGCAATTGGGGATGGGATCTGCATTTTGGGACCTGACTTCGAGGTGCATTACCAGAATCATGTCCATGAAAGCCTCATCGGAGGGAACCATAAGGGAGAGAAATGCTTTGCCGCCTTTACGGGAGCTGATGTCCCATGCGCCAATTGCCCTGTCAAAGCCACCCTGATCGATGGAGGAATTCACAGGCTTACCAAGAAAGTGCCCGGAAACCGACAGTTAACGCATATCGAGATAATCTCCTCTCCTCTCAAGGATTCTGCAGGGCGGATCATTGCAGGAATCGAGATGGTACGGGACATTTCAGCACATATGCAGGCCAAAGAAGCGGTAGTACGCAAGGCCGCCGATCTTGAGGCGGCCAACAGGGAACTGGAATCGTTTTCATATTCAGTTTCACACGATCTGAGAAAACCGCTGACCATCATCTATGCTGCTGCGCAGGAACTAAAGAATTTCTGCAGCGGCAGTGAAGATCCTCAAAATTTTTATCTGAACTCTATTTGCGAAGCGAGTCAAAGGATGGATGATCTGATTGAATCGTTGCATCGCCTTTCGCAGATATCGCGAAGTCATCTCAAAACAGAAGAGGTTGACCTCTCTGAGATGGTGGAGGAGATTCTCCTCGCCATGAAGCTCATCGATCCCTCCCGCTCTTTTTCCTGGGATATCGAACCTGGACTCACGGCAGAATGCGACCGATCGCTTACGCGGATTCTACTCGAAAATTTGCTGGAAAACGCCAGGAAATACAGCTCCGCAACCCCCGAAGCAAGGATTTCATTTGGGCGTCAACAAACCGAGAAGGGCCACGTATTTTTCGTCAGAGACAACGGGGCCGGATTCGATAACGCAGAGGCCTCTGAGCTGTTCAAGCCATTCGTTCGGCTTCACAATAGCAAGAATTTTCCCGGGACCGGTATCGGCCTGGCGACTGTACAGCGCATCATAGAACGACATGGCGGTGCTGTCTGGGGTGAGGGTAATCCTGGCCATGGAGCATGCTTTTATTTCATGTTTCAACGAGCTGCTCTGCAATAATCTTTGTCAGATACTTCCGCGGAATGTGGGCATGCTTGTGTTGTCAACGCTCTTCTCCGCCCAGCGAATAGTTGATCAACTGACGCGTAACAAAATATTGTCGCTTTTTCTCCATGCCGTTTGACGATAAGCTGATTTTGGAGCTGAACCTGCTCTGATTGACTGTTGTCCAGAAATGGCCAATTGCGTGGGGCTTGACCCACGCGGGGAACGTTACCATCCACGGTCGGAGTTGTGTTTCACGGGTTTTATCATCTGCAATATGTACACCCTCTGACTGCGGGTCATTCGAGGGCCATTAGCGCCTTTGCATGGCCCTGTTGCGCAGCTTTGCGAAACCATTTCTTCGCTTCGCTGGAATCCTTCTTAACCCCTTTCCCACCAAGATACATGACACCGAGCAGATATTGTGAATCAGCGCTCCCCTGTTCTGCAGCACGCTTGTACCACTTTTCAGCCTCTCTGTAGTCTGATGCAACTCCATAACCATTTTGATACATACTTCCAAGGTCGTGCTGAGCATACACATCACCATGTTCTGCAGCAATGCGATACCACTTTCCTGCCTCTTCGTAATTCTGTGCCACTCCCTTGCCTGCGAAATACATCTGACCAAGGTACCATTGCGCTAACGTATCATTTTTTTCTGCATAGATCTTAAACACCGCAAGAGCCTTTGAATAATCACCTTGTTCATATGCCTCCATTGCACTGCTCATGTTGGTCTTGTCAGCCCCCAACCCATTTTTTGGCGATCTATACTGACTGTTGCGTGGATTTTCATTTTCAGAGATAGATGTATATGATGCAAACAGAAGAAACAAGGCGACAAATGTGATTCTCACTCCATGAATTGTTACATCCAGCAACATACAGAAGAGTTTTTGAAGTTTTCTCCAGAAACTCTTTTGCCCCTTCCGTTCCTGCAAATTCTGCCAAAGGTTGCTACGCAAATGGGCACCACACTTGCCACACTTGGCGGCACTTACATCGCGTTCTTTTGGTATCCGATTGGTAACACTACAAGCAGGGCAGTCAAGCAACACGTGTTGCAACTCTTCCGTTTGCCACTGTTCAGCCACTTCCAAAGCCTTATGCTGTTCATCATCAAACGCCCTTAACTCTCGTTTCAACCTTTCGCGTTGTAAACGTTCCTCTTCTAGACGTGCTATACGTTGGCGTTCTTCCCGCTCCAACCGTTCTCTTTTTTCCTGCTGCCTTTTTAATTCTTCACGGTCTCTCTCTTCCTGCTCCCTTTTTTCTTTCTCCAATTCACGTATTTTCTGTTCCCGCGCTTCCTGATAGAGTCGCTCCTGCTCCTCCTCTTGTAACCTCACCGCCTCCTGAATACGGTAAAATTCTTGGACCTGCTCCCATGCAGCGTTAATCCTTTTCAGTTTGTCTTCGGCCTTCTTTTGCAGACGTTCATTGGCAGAATGGCGATCTGGATGCCAAACCTGGACCAAGTCACGATACTGTCGTTTAGACTCCTCTAACGTAGTGTCAGGTTTAATGTCTAATTCGGCAAATGCTTTGAGTATTTTCTGCAGCTTTACATCAAACATCTACATCTGCTCCTCGCGACAACAAATCAGCTTACCTTCCTCACTTTGAAGAAGCGCCCCTTGATCTTACTTCCGGTCAGGCATCCCAAAGCCTGGTCGGCACTTGTACGAGTAATCGCCACATAGGCATGGAAATCAAATAGGTCTATCTTGCCAACTTCGCTACCTGCAATCCCGCTCTCAGCTGTCAGGGCGCCGAGGATATCGCCTGGGCGCATCTTGTTTTTGCGTCCGCCGTCGATGCAGAGGGTCACCATAGGTGGAGCAATTGGCCTGCCCGCTGCAACAGGCAGCGACTGCAACTCCCTCCTGAGAATACTGCTTTTCAGTATGCTTTCAATAGAGTGGAGACGACGACCTTCCTGAGCAGTCACCAGACTTACTGCCAGCCCCTGCTCACCGGCGCGCCCGGTACGACCTATGCGATGGATATGAATCTCAGGATCACGGGAGAGTTCAAAGTTGACCACCGCTGAAAGCTCTTTGATGTCGAGGCCACGCGCTGCCACATCCGTGGCAACCAGCACGGCAAGACTCTTGTTGGCAAATCGCACCAGGACCTGGTCGCGCTGGCGCTGCTCCATATCGCCGTGAATGGCGAGTGCTGAATAACCCCGTTTGTCCAAGGCATCGGCAATCTCCTGGCACTCCTTTTTCGTGTTACAAAACACCAGTGTTGATTCAGGACGATAGTGCCCAAGGATTCGGACCAGGGCAGCCGTTCGCTCCTCCTTCTCCACCTCGAAGAAAATTTGCTCAATAGCAGTTTCGTCATGAGTTTCATCGACACTCACGTCAACTGGTTCGCGCTGAAGCGTTGCACTCAAGGCGGCAATCGAATCTGGATAGGTGGCCGAGAAGAGCAGAGTCTGCCTTTTTCTCGGAGCGCTGGCGATTATAGCGCTGATCTCATCCTGAAAACCCATATCGAGCATCCGATCGGCCTCGTCCAGAACCAGTGTCTGCAGGTAGGTCAGGTCGAGACTCCCGCGCCGAAGATGATCAAGGAGTCGGCCAGGCGTGCCGACCACGACATGTGCACCATGTACCAGAGAAGCGAGCTGGGGGCCGAAGGGAACACCACCGCAGATGGTCAGAACCTTGATGTTTTCGGTAAAGCGGGCCAAGCGCCGCAGCTCCTTGCCGACCTGATCAGCCAGTTCGCGGGTGGGGCAGAGTACCAGCGCCTGCACGTGCGTGCTGCGAGCCTCCATTCGTGCAAGCAGGCCGATGCCGAAGGCAGCCGTCTTGCCGCTGCCGGTCTTTGCCTTGGCGACCACATCCTTGCCTGCAAGAATCAGCGGCAGGCTATGGACCTGAATCGGCGTCATCTCGGTATAACCTAAGGAGGCAAGGTTCTTGAGCATTGGGGGCTTTAAGTGGAGTGAAGAAAATGAAGTTAGGGTCATGGGACACTCTTTTTTTGGTCAACACTACCGCAGGCAAGGCTCTTCGTCCAGCTTTCTATGGCAAGCGAACTCCCTTGGGGTCCGGCAAAGGCGGCGGCAGGAATGCTTTTGCATGATAAGTTGGCTCTCACAAATCGCTGCTCTTATAGGTGACGGGCAGAAACCACCCATTCAACCCATCATATCCAGAAGGAGCATGATGTTGAGGAGCGTGACAATCACGCCAATTCCCCAGAGCAGTGCACAACCAAAGGTCGTATTGGCATGCAACCCCATGACAGTGCGGGACGAGGTCAGATATATCTGCATGAAAATCGTCCAAGGGAGCTGGAGGCTAAGGAGTATCTGCGATATGATCAGTCCCCGGAACGGATTTTTGATAAAGAAGATCGCCGCCGCACCCAGGAGCAGGCAGAGGCAGATACCGGCACGGGTATGACTGTCCCGGCTATCGAACGGTTCACCGAACATCCCCGCAAGGATGCTTCCGCCTGCCATCCCTGCAGTGAGAGATGAAGCTACGCCGGCCAGCAGGAGTGCAACGGCAAAGACTGTTGCCGCCGCTCCCCCCAGAAGCGGCCTAAGCATGCTTTCAGCCTGAGAAAGCTCAGTTACCTGCATCCCCCGTGAATAAAAAGTTGCCGCTGCCATGAGGATCATGGCGCTGTTGATGGCCCAGCCGATTCCCATGGCAACGAGGGTATCCAGGAATTCAAATTTAAGCTGATGCTTAATGGTCGCTTCGTTTTCTCGGTTCCATTGGCGACTTTGTATGATCTCAGAATGCAGGAACAGGTTGTGCGGCATTACAACTGCGCCGAGAACACTCATGATGATTGGCACGCTGCCGGCCGGAAAGGCCGGCACTACCCATCCTGCGGCTGCTCTGCTCCAGTCGGTGGGGACGAGCCAGAGTTCGAATAGAAAGGAGAGGCCGATGAGGGATACAAAACCGATGATGAACCGTTCAATCCTCCGGTAAGCTGTGCCGAACAGAAACCAGAGAGTAAGGGCGAGCACCATGACGGTACCTATCCCGATTGGCAGGCCAAAGAGCATCTGCAGTGCAATGGCCCCCCCTAGCAATTCGGCCATTGCCGTTGCGGTTGCAGCCAGAAGAGCGGAGAGTAGCAGGGGGCGGGAAACCAATGGGTGGAGAAAGCGGGTGGCAGACTCTGCCAGACAGCAGCCGGTGACTATCCCAAGGTGGGCGGCATTGTGTTGCAGCAGAATCAACATAATGGTTGAAAAGGTAACCATCCATAGCAGCCGATAACCGTACAACGACCCTGCAGCCACATTAGCGGCCCAGTTTCCTGGATCGATGAACCCGACGGTCACAAGCAGACCAGGCCCGATATATTTCATGACATCCGGAACAAAGCTCCGGTGTTTTTCCAGCCACCTGAACATACACGCCCCAGAAGAACATAATGCATTTCAAACTGCTGTAGAAACCTTAGCATATTTCCCTGATGTGGCAAAACCCGGTTAATGCCTCCTGACAGAAGGGTCTCCCCTACTTAATGTTGCCCAAACAGAAAGGGCCGCTTGATCTAGCGGCCCTTAAATTACCTGCACCTGTTATCTGCTTCATCATCACCTCCCTGTTTATGCAACTTCGCTCCTTGCTCCCCTGCGCAGCCCCTTTGCAAATCCGAGCATCACCATTGCTGCCGGCACCAACTGTCCTATTACTATCAGGGCGCAAAGGCCGAGGAAGATTGTTACAAAGATCCCGCTGTTGTCTTCACGTGCTCCTGAGGCTGCGAATGCAGTTGCGGCCGGTACGATTCCTGCGACGGTTCCTATGATGGTAGTTAGAGCTCTCATGACATCCTCCTTTATGTATCCACCTTTTTGGTGCCTGCTTTTGTTTTTATACATTGCACCCGTCATGCCAGCATGTGATATTTTTAAGAAATATACTTTAACTTATTGAATAACAACGAATTCTAATGCTGTCGGACAGGGCGGAAAGCGCTGCTCGGAGAGCTGACAGGAGGAGAGATGTATTGAAACATCATACAGCAGGATTAGGGATATGCCGCTTAAATCAGCTACTGAAGCGGTTTTAACTCTTTTTGATGCATAAAATATACGTACTGGCCAGATGTATAAAGAATTATTCTATGTAACCTTCAGCAATTGAACTAATGACATTCACTTCCATCCATGACAAATTACCATAAAAAAAGACGGAAAACCGAAGCGTTCCGTCTTTTTACTTTACATTTATTTTTGGTAACTGTCAGAAGGGGATCTCGTCGTCCGGATTGAAGGAAGGTTCTTCATAGGAGGGGGACGAACCGTAATTGCCTTCTGCTGCTGGGCGAGCTCCGCCCTGCCTGGCACCACCACTACCAGCACCGCCACTCTCACCTTTGCCGCCGAGCATCTGCATCCGGTCGCCTACAATCTCTGTGGTGTATCGGTCCCTGCCGTCCTTGTCCTGCCATTTACGGGTCTGCAGTCGTCCTTCGATAAAGACCGTACGCCCCTTGGCCAGATATTCCCCGGCTATTTCGGCCTGGCGGCCCCAGAGGACAACGTTGTGCCATTCGGTCCGCTCCTCCATCTCACCATTGCGGTTCTTGAACTTCTCGCTGGTTGCCACCGAGAAACTTGCCACCGCCTGACCAGAAGTAGTGTAGCGAACCTCCGGATCTTTACCCAGATTGCCGATTATCATTACCTTGTTAAGACTTGCCATATATAATAGCCCCTTTATTTGTAAATTGACTAAAGTTATCGTCACTGGACTAAAGATAGCGTCACTGGACTAAAGTTGTTATCACTGAACTAAAGATAGTGTCACTGAAAAAAATGCGCTCAATGACTTGGCGATAGTATAGAAAATACCCCGCTAATGCAATTGAGATTTCAACTTAAATTCAACCCCTGCTTTACACCATCCAGAATCTTGTTAATTTCCAGCAGAACTTCTTTTGGTGGGGTATCTTTCCCATCACCTAGAGATATTTGAAGCGTAAATGTTAACGGGATATTCGCTCTGGCTTTAATGGCAAGTAATTGTGGCATAACGTCACCGAGTTCTTGAATCTCTGAAGGCTCCATGTCAGCCTGAACATGCATGCGATTGCCTGGAGGTACTTTATCACCACCCCCTCCACCACCCCCACCTGCAGATGGCATAAGCACAACCGTCTGTGCTGCAGGGAAATCACACGGCCAACTCCCCGCAGCTTTGTCGAGTTCAAGAAAGCGGGCATTAACTGATGCAGTAATGACGTCTTTAACTGTTTTCCATGGAAGATTCGCACCATGCTTCTGACTAAGAGCCGTAGAAATTGATAGTGCAGTTGCTTTGCCATCACTCCAAGCATCAGGTAGATTCTCCGGCAGAATATCAAACGCTGCTATAGATTGCGGAGGTAAACGGAGAAGTGCATTGGGCGTAAGTACCCCCGTGGGAATTGCCTCTGCCAGAATACTTGCGGGTCCGTTCAACAACCAGAGATGTCCGTTCTGTACCGATGTCGATATCGCACTTTTTACCGTTTCTGCATTTGCTTTGGGAATTGCCACAGGCTCTGAATAACCGTCTCGCTGAACTTGAATGACTTTGTCTCCAGAGAAATAATCCAAAACCTGCTGGACAGTGATCTCTTGATCTTTCCATAGTTCAGGCAATTTACCGTAAACAATCTGCTGATAAGGAACTTCTGCCAGTTCGGCAGCTTCGGGTAGTACCAATTCAAGTGCAGCATCATTAATAGCATTTTCGTCCGGGCGGGAACGCCACCATGTGCGAAATGTCCCATCCGGGCGAGTCAGCCGCAGGACGAAAGAACCTTGCTCACAACCTTCCACGAGCGTATCCATGATTGCTTGCGCTTGTAGCATCTTTGGCAGATGAGGCATCTGGGCAAAAGCGCCGTAAAGATCCTTTACCCTTCTGCTCGTCTCACCTGCGCGCCACAGATTATATGGACCCTCTGGAAGGATTGCGTCGGCTGAAACGGCTGATTCCTGCACACGTGATCTTGGATCATTTTTAATAATTGTAAAATGAGGCTCATCTGAAACATTGATCTTGAAAGCTTGCACATCATTCTTATCCGATACCGTCACTACGGTACAGTAGGCTTGCCTGATGGATTCAGGAATTCGCCCTTTCGACTTGTCGATGTTGATTGTCAGCGTCTGCTTCCGAGCAATATCAATATTCCCATCTTTTTCCTGTTCCTTCAGATCACTGAAAACCTGTTCCCAACCCAGATAATCCCTGACTCTTGCTGAAGCGACATCGATCCCATCTTTGGTTGGAGCAAGCAAAAGAATCGCATTGCGATAAACCCGCGGCTTTTCTGGTCCCGTAGTTTCATCAAGAAATTTCTTCGCTTCGTTACTCGGTTTACCTGATTCAGATACCGCACTCGGGGCAAGAATTGCGTAATGGAACTGTCCATCATCTTCAATATCACGTGGCCTTGTCGGCAGGGTATGGACGCGCACTCCGGAAGAAGAAGCTCCTGCGGACAATGTTTTCAGCTTGCCAACTTCATCAAGCAGCCGGGCTTTTACTACATCCCCGGAAATTCTAGTGGCTGCTACTGTATGCATCTGAGTAAGGTTAGGGCGATTTCCGAGACGCCAGCTGCCAGGGAGAAGATTATCGCTTACAGCGATTTCTGAATACTGATCTTCGAGCCAATGACTGACCTGCGCCCAGCGGATCAACCCCTTTTCGAGCTCAATCTTGTCGGGGCATGAAGCACCTATCATGACCGTGAGGTCACGAGTGTGGGCATGCTGGCCTGTTGGTTGAGAATGAAGGAAAGTACCAACAACTGCCTGTTCAATCTCCCGGTAGTTTATCCCCACGCAGTCGCGCTGAATATCCTTGGCTCTGCTCAATTCACCTTCGATGATACCCGTCCATGCCTGCTTTTTGCCTTCATGCTCCTCAGTGTCTGCAACAGTGACCAGTTCGCGTAACGCAGGAGATAAACCCTCGGACCCAGCCGCAGCCAAAAAAACTGCCGGCCCTACGAGAGGGGTCATGTCCCATTTCTCAGCCTCTCGCAGTGCAAGTGCAAAGGTGCGCAAAACTCCGCGTGTGCGCTGAAATCGATCAAGCTGGGTCCATTTCGTGTAAAAAACCTCGGTCATGTCGGGATGGAAAGGGAAACTCTTCTGGTAACGATCTTCAGCGTCTGCGCCCTGCTTTGCCGTTTGTTCATCAATGGCGCAGATACCCTTCAGTGCAGCCTGAACATGCTGACGGAATAACTCTCGGTCCTTGGTCGATTCGGTAGTGAAAAAGCGGCGTCTCAGTACCTCAGCCACATCGTCTTTTGATACTGGCTCAACAGCTTCCTCACGTTGACGCATGAAGATGTCGTAAAGCTCTCCCTGGAGTTCCCTGCCAAAATGGTCAGTCTTTTTTGGGTCGGATGCCAGCAGCGATGCAACAATACAGCAACGATCAACCTTGGTTGCAGCCTGCGTAAGGTACTGGAAAAAATTGATCATCCGATCACGCCAGGTTTTGTCCATTGCCACTTTTTCTCTGACGTACATCAACACTTCATCAATCAGAATCAGGACGCCAAGGTCTTCTTTTAGCGGCAGTTCCAACAGCTCGGTCAAAAGGTTTTCTGCCGGTGCACTATCCCTCTCTTCTGCCTTGTCATCAGGGTGAAGGATCTTCAAACCGTCATCGCCCGCAAGCTGATACGCCAGAACGCTCCATGGCTGTTTAAGGAGTCGAACCGTGCCGGCCGGGGAGCGGATCTCCATTCCCTTTTCAACGTCAAGTTTGTCGAAACAGAGTGCCGCAACACGGGCCTTTGGTGGGGCCTGCCCGATATCAACAACGAATTCGTCGACTGCCGGAAGCTTTGGCAAACTTGCAGGATCCACTACCAGATGCCGCAATGTGATCAACGTATGTGTCTTGCCGCCACCATAAGTCAGCTCAAGTTGTCTGACTGCTTTATCGTTCTTGCCTGCCACTCGGAGAACTACATCTTTAACCAGTTTTCGAAGGTTATACGTTGGGAACGTGAGGGAGAAAAACTTTTCAGGGTCTTCGTAAATAGGCCGTTTGCCGTTCTGCATTATGACCTCGTAAAGGTCTGCAGCAAACATATGCAGCGGAAGTTCCCCTGACTTGAGGTCTTCCCGAAGCTTTACTACTTCATGCCAGGGTTTCCAGCTCAGTTTGGCCATTTGAAGCTCCTCACAACCATATATTTCATCATAGATTTATCTCGTTTCATTTTATCGAGATTCCTTAACTGCTTCCGAGAATATTTTTGCAGCCAATCCTGATAAGTTTTTACGCCATGTAGCATCCCATTGAGGGTCTAATCCGCCAACATCTGCGGGCGTAACAGCACCAGCCCTCGGCAAATCATGTGCGGAGACCTCAGACAATACTCTTTTCATGCTTATCATGTCCATTCCATGACCGGCGATGAAACCTTCAACCTTGTTTAGGTTATCGTTGACGTCCAAAATGTATTCTTTATCTGCAATGTGCTTAATCGGAAGTGAACTCGTTGGCTTTAAATTCACTCTGAAAATGGAGCTATGGAAAACTTCCCACCAAGAAAAATCGCTTCCCGAAAATGAACTTGGCTCGTGCAGAATAAGGGGTTGAGGAGAAATGATATTCGGATCGACCCAGATGCTCAATGTTGCATCTCGGGCGTTAGCATTTTCTCGATAAATTTCAAATTCTTCGATTATCTTACCGTCATCAGTAGACAGTGTTGTAGTTGTTCCCATATCTGCCATTCCGATTTCAAGCAGATCAAAAATATCATCAATTATATCCAGATTTGTAAGGTATATGTAGTGATTTGCCGTTAATTCATGAGTTCCCTGAAGATTCCATTTACTGGATTTTAATTCCAGGGAACCATGTATTAATTTGGCGTTGTCAGCTGTTGTATGATGAAATAATTTTATTAGTCCGTTTTTTGCTTCCATTGCAAAAATTGACTGAAATGGGTTTCCCTCACATTCAAGTTTACATTCACATTCAAAATAACCATTTTTACAGTAAGCCATATCTTTTGTGTTAAATACGATAATAGCTTTGCATATTGGGGTTAACATACAATGAATTGATTGGATGACGTTCCCGTTGTCCTCCACAAAATGTAATCCATCAATGGTAATAGGTCGTATTGCCCTGTCAGCTTGTACTAGAAGGATAGGGTAAATAATTTCACTAGCAGGAGTCGTCGGCTTCATAAATTTTAAAGTGCAATTTATAGTCTGTTTCCCAAACCCCAGAGATTTGAATTGAGCATTAATTGAAACTTGGCCAGATGGGTCGATTTGTAAAATTTCATATTTGATAAAACTGCGCATCTTTTTTTTGGTATACGCATCATTATGACAATTTTGAATGAACTTGCCGCTACCGCATAGACATTTCATTAATAGCGCCTCTGAACTTTTTATTCTACGTTGAAACCTAGTGCACCCTGCCCCGTATCAGCAATTGCGCCTGCGGCCTGAATATGATTGCTCAGACATTCCATACAGGCTCTTTCTTCGCTTCCTGCCAGTGAAAGTTCAATAAGGGACTGAAGCAGTCGCTTGAAGAGTTCTTGTCTGCGCAAGCCATTATCATCCAAGTATTCATCAACTTTATGAACGTCTCCAGCATTCCAGAGATGCATCAGTCGATGAACCCGATCGATGAGAGGAACTGGCCGCCCACCAGGTGCCTCATATCCCATGCTCTTGTTCTTTCGCTGGGACCAGTTTTTCAGCTTGATCTTGCTCCCTGATTCTACTTCAGAATCGCCTTCTGCTTCATTTTCGGTATCCGAATCTTCATCGCCATCATTACCATAAGAGCCGCCATTGGCATGGGACAAAATATCCCAATTGACTTCCAAACTATGGTCAGTTAACCCGCATGCTGTAGCGTAGAGGATGCATGCTCCAGCTGGAGCCTCATCGAGCCCAAAGTCGTGACGATGAAGCAGATAGTAGGCTGTGGGAGCATCCATACTTTCTGCCGCTGCCAAATCGGAACCTTTTTCGCCAGTAAGAACCTGACCGACTATATAGTCCACAACCATTCGACGCACATTATTGAGGAATTCACCAACCTCCATAATTTTCCCGGGCTCGTTGGCTTTCTTCACAACAGGATGCTTGCTGTAGGCTTCCATTGCCGGGCCGGTAGCGGCCCAGACAAAGTCAGGCCCACGGATTCCTGCATCCCAGTATTCACGCAATCGCTCAGAAATGTTCTTTCGCATTTCCTCCATAACAATATTGTCCCACCCTGCACGAGCGGTTTCCGGTCGTTTCTTGCAAACGAGCCATACTGAGGAAGCGAGAGCTGCGGATGCCATCGCGCGCGTCCGGGCTTGTTGTTCAGTCTGGATTGGCCAAGATCCATCCACTACAAATCCGGAACGAATCACAGCGGATGCCAAAGTTTCCCAAGCATCTGGGTGCTTGTGTGCAAATACAATTACCAATCGGCCATCTTTATTGAGTGCATGGTTACAGGCAAGAAATGCGCGGGCCATTCCGTCTTCATAATTCTTTTTGCTAGCAGCCTTATCGCCTCCAAATCGTGATGCATCATCGATAAGCTCACCGTTATTTTTTTGGTCGTCCCACTTTGGTGATAAGGGGTTAACAAATGCCTCATCAAATTCTGGCGAAATTCCCCACAACGCACGACGAAGCCAAATATAGAAAAAATCCATCAAGTCTGAATATGGAATTGCATCATAATATGGAGGATCTGTAACGATGATATCCATATTTTCGACTTTTTGAGTAATAGCAGATTCTCGCAAGCACATACTCTGAGGAGAAACAGCTTCAGCATTAAGCAAGTGCTCTAAGGCATTGGCTACCCACTCGACAGCTTGACCGTAGCCACCAGAGGAGTCAGCATATGGTTGAAGCTCGGCAAAGTCCCATACCATTGGTAGAGCGAATCTTGAAAAGGTATTTCTTATTTGATCATATCCAACTGTCCACGAGCAAACGGCACTGCCTCTGTCAGCTAATCGACTCAAACATGCACCAAGGTACGCTATGATGGCTTCTCGCCAATCAGAAGGATACGACGAAATGAGTTCGCTGGTAAAAAGCTTTCGCTGAAAGAACACAAAAGTACCTAGGCTAAATAATTGCCTGTCAGTAAAAAGCTTATTCCATTGATCAAATCCATAAAGAGGGACTCGGAAGCCTAAGGCTTCTTTTCCTGGGAGTGGCTCGACTATCGATCCAAATGGAAGCTTCTGAAAGACCGCGTCCATCGCTGATTTAGCATTAGTAGCTACTCTTATTTCTAACTCAGTTGGGAGGCGGTACTCTTTGCTGTTTAATCCATCTACAACAACAGCAGTAGGCACAACTCCAAGACGTCCTGCTTTACCTTCAAAACGCAAGTCTTCCATAGTCATGATGGTTTGGCAGCATGGACACTGTGCGCCTGAACGGGTCATTGTTCCCGTAGAGAGTCGCTTATCGTGCTCACGCTTCTGAGCAGCATTACCCCCCTTTGAAGGAACTTCTCGATGTATCTTAAATTTTACGCCTGATTTTTCACTATTTGCTTCCATCGTTAGCAGTATGCGTTTTTTGTCCTTTTTACAGAACCAAAGTGTTTTCAGGAGTGGAATTGAAGCCCGACAATTCTTGCAGATTACTGTTCGAGCCCAAAGATAAGCAACAGTCGGCTTTGCAATCCAACGAGGGTTGTATTTATCATTCAGGTACTCTTCTGTGAATTCTGAATTTAATGCCGTAATATCATCAGTGCCGTCTTCCTTAAGTGGGATGAGATGTATAGACATTCTTTCAAAAGGTTTTTGAAGTCGATTATCTAATTGCTCAAATTCAGCATAGGCGGGGTAGAATGGAGCCAACTCTCGCCGAGCCTGATTCTGTACCCACTTCCCCCAAGCCCGGACATGCCAGGCAATATCAGCTTTGGGAATACGCCCGGAATCTGATTTTTCCCATAAATCAGGCTGTGGTTTTTCCAACTGCTTTCTTGTCTGCTTGGTGCGCCCCACAAGATGAGGATGAGCTTTGTAGAATTCTTCCATAAAATCTTCATCATCAAGTATGAAGTCCGGCAACGGATGGGTTTTGCCCGCAAGTTTTTGCGGATAATCCAGAGTGCATTTCTGAATGAACCAGGCTACTGGATTGATGTCAGCCGCTATGGCTTCGCAGCCAAGGCGCATGGCTTCCAAAGGAATCGCGCCCCCACCAGCAAACGGATCAAGCACACGGGGAGGCCGACCTCCGTATGCTTTACGGATCTCCTGACGGAACCATTCAAGTTCCTCAACATTTTCCGTCTCACGCTTCCAGTGCAGAATGCCACCTTCGGTCTCTTCCTTTTCCCGCTCAACAATTCGTCCATCGGGCATTTTCTTACGCTCGATCTTCTTAACCACCTTGCCGCCGATTTTTTCGCACAACTCCTGACGTCCCTCAGGAGTCCCTGGGTCAGGAAGAAGCGTAGCAATCAATGCAGCCCGGCAAGCAGCCAGAGGTCGCCGTGCCGGCCAGATGTGCAGTGTAGATATGTGGCCGTGCCGGACGTTCTTCTCGTGGACGGAATCCAGAGAAGTTTGCTTTAAGGGGAAAGCTCTTTCTATAAGACGGGGCTTGTCTGGCGGCTGTGTCATTACATTCCTCATGCTTTATTATGTGTTTTTAGCTTTTGCAATGAATCAAGTGCGTTGGATATTAGATCAGGAATTTCGTTCGGATCGGAGGACATTGCCTCCAATTTTCCTGAAGATGTAAATACATCGGTGTGGAAATTTTTCAATGCGGAGAGAATATCTCTTACGGTGCTTTGAGGCATTCCTTGGTTTGGTCCTTCGAGAAATAGTCGCGCGTGACCAATTTGATCATAATTTCGCTGCCAAAGAGAGGTATTAATCACTGGCTCGTCAGAAACCTCAGATTTGCGTATGTTACGTGGAGACATTACATATGCGTTGCGTAATACAAGAGTCTCAGGTTTGTTTTTAAGTATGGTTTCTTCATACCCATTTGAAATACCAGTTATCGAATGTAAATTTAGTATGGTCTCCTGTTTTAACTCTTCAACAGTTTGTAATGAGTTAAGAGTCATTTTAGCTGCTTCACTGTCACTAGAACATGTCAGAATCCTCTTCTGCATTTCGGAAGTAATGTATATTCGGTCTTCAGATTGGATGTAATAATAACTCCCCAAAGTTGAATCAACTGGAATGCCATTATGTGACTCTATAAAGACTACAGGTTCAGGATTCTCGTGCTTGTCTCGAATATAATCGTATGACATATACCAAGGAAGGTTATTACAGACTTTTTTGGAAAAGGATTCGTGAACGTCAATAAAGTTTTGAAAAACTTCCAATACGGTACGGCAGAAAGGCTTTTCGCGGCCAGCACTTTGCTCAATATCAGTTAATTCTTGTGCTAACGCAGCTAGTACACATCGGTTGGCATTAGACGCACTCTGAATCATTGACTGAAGATTGCCGCCTTGGACTTTTTTGAAATAGTTGTCTATAAATTCAACGGTATAATCGAATGCTTGTGGACCAGAAGAAGCCGTATTCAGAAACCGTGTAAATCTATTTTCTCTTAACCAGTCGAGCAGACTCATCAGCAGATCCGTTGGATATTGAAATCGATTGGGGTCTGGATCTTGAAAGTTGCCGTATAAGCTGGCCTGAAGCAATAATGATTCGATTGCAATTGGCAGCTGAGTACCAAATGTATCTTGAACTAGTCGTAATGCCCCGAAGTATCTACTTTTGCTCTTGCTATCAATAATAGATTTGCCGAAACTCTCGCCATACTCAAGTCCAAATTCTTCGCCTATTTCCCGCAACTGAACCATGACCGCAATACTTTCAAGTATCGAGGAAGCCGTCGGAAAAGTAGCCGTACGATCTCGGTTAAGACGACCATGGTCGAAAAAAGTTAATTTGTCTTGCATAGTTCCAAATAAGTTATTTATGTGAATTATGCAATTTGAAGGCGGAGCAATGTCGTAGATAGTTTGAAATAATTCAGCATTTTGGCACCACTCATTTAAAGGCACGACAATACGGTCTCTCCTGAAGAGCACTTCATCGACCAAAACAGCGCAGTAAAACGCGGCTCGTATGTTCTGACGCGCAAGCATTGAACCGTAAGGAGTTGCAATCAGGTCATGAAAATGTCGTCGCTCGTGAGTGGCAACAGTAAAACAACTTGCAGCGAAAACAGCATCTTCACGAGATTTGGCTGACCGTACATACTCCTTATGAGCGTCACTCAAAGGAGAATGAAATGTTGACCACATTAGTGGAGTTAGAGTGGTATAGTCTTGGCGTTGGTACGCTGCATCAACATTCAGCCACATCCCGAATGTCGAGGGATCAAACCTTCCAAATCCTGTAGGCTCAAACATGTCCATATTAAGCTCGATTTGGTTTTAATAGATCATCTAGAACAGCACGTACGACACCTGGATCAGTGCCAGCAGACAATTCAGCTTTTTTCTTTCCAACTTGTATAATGATAGGAGGGTCTCCATCCTTCTTCTTCTTAATTGTTGCAATTGCCCACTCAATAAGCTTCGGCAGAGCGCTTGATGCGAGGACGCCTAAGACTTTGAAAAGAAGCTCACTTGTCAATGAAACGTCAAAGTTGAGTGTGGAACCACGAGGAATCTGTGCAACAGGGCCAAGTTGCGCTTCTTGAGCATCAAATGTAGCTTGGAGGCCTTCGAGGTCTGCCGTATCCACACTAAAGATTTCGAGCATCTGCTTAACTTCTGGTTGCTGGCACATTTCCATTTCCTCCAAAACAGTGTTGACTGCTAATAGTAAATATCTTCAGCTACATTTCCTAAATACCATAACCTGTATGTGCCCACTCTTCGCCCCGCTGATCTCACAAGGAGAATGAGTCAAATTCACTTGATCTTAGAATAATAGGCATCATTTCCCTGAAAAATTTAATACTGGTAGATAAGCTTCTCCAGTTTGTGATGCGTGGCGACGAATGCGGTCAATTACCTCACTTATGCCCATAATCCCACCAAGGACTTGATAAATATGACCGTGATCAAGAAGCAAGAGTGGAGTTCTATCTGACGACGCCTCTTTAATCGCAACACTTGAGTAGCCTGAAATGGATACCATTATCCCCATTGTATTGTCAGCTTTTGTGGAAACTTTTTTAAAAAAAGTATCTATGTCGGGAGCGCCAGCTTGTTCCGTAGTAAACTTCAACTCTACCAGGTAAGTCGTTCCCGATAGTGTGAGTGAACCGTCAATCTGTCGGCCAGCGCTTACGTAAGGCTTCCTGTTTGAAATCTCGAAAAAATCCAACAGATCGAAGAACCATGTCTGGAATTCGTATCCGGCCCCCTGTGTCCCGAGCTTAGTCCCAAGCACGTTGAGTCTGTCAGATAGCGCCTGAATAGATCTTTGAGACCGGTTAATGTCGTCCTGTTTTCTGTTAAACTCCTCTTTGACTTTCCTCCGATTTTCCTCCGTTTCAATCTCTTCTTCCTGTTTTGCGTGATGGATACGAAGGCGAGATACAGCATCGTGCGCATTTTTTATTTTTTGTGCTGAGTCTTCCCAATTCTGCAAATCAGGGAAAGTAGTCTGCTCTATGAGTAGTTTCGCTAAGCGGATTAGCGCAGTTCGACCATCTTCAGTAGTAGGAAGCGCTTGAAAGAGCCTGTCCAACAGCTCTCTCTTGGTTTCGCCACCTCCCCAAGTTGCTAAAAATGCTTCTGCTATACCACACTGGCGAAGAAACCGGGAAAGAGCGGGTTTCCTCCAGAATGATTTCAAGCAGGCATCATAAATAAGGTCCACATAATGTGGTGTAAGTCGAAATTTCATTTACGCTCCTTGGAACTACATAAAGAAGAAGATGTCCCGATATAATAGTCACTGCATGTAACACCTCATGTCCGCGTAAATAAACAACTTATAGCCATCATCGTCTCCGTATCTCTTCACAAGTTGCTGGACGTAATCGATTAATGCAAAAGCTACAAAATTTTCGTCACTTTCATCTTGGAATCGCATATTAATAATTGGTTCGTCCTCGTCGTACCATCCTTTTACACCAAACGGTTCGAACTGGACAAAAACCTTCAGCCCTTTTGAATGTGCCCAAGCATATTGTTTGAACAAGTCCGCATGCATGCTTATTGACTGTCCTGCTGAGGTTTCTCCATATTTACCGAACACCCATAAGCATTTTAACTTTTCCAGCTTTGTATCCTTTTTAGCATCAGATTTTAATATGCCAGTGAATACTTTATGTAGCGAAGCAAGACCATTTCTTAATGCTGTTTCCTCTTCTTGGTCCCAGTTGTTCTCCTTGACCCCTTCTATATTTGGCGGAAAATCAACTATTTTAAATCCAGACACATCTTCTTCTTTTGTCTCTTTTTTCCTGAGTCCTTGCGAGAATAATAATAGATAATGAGTTAATTGACTCTTAACGATTGACTGAATATCATCTATAGTTTCATATCGGTGTAGCCAGTTGTCAGTATGTCCAGATGCAATGTAATCAATAAAATCAAATATTCTAACGTTATCAACGATATGCGAATGGTCACCTTGTGGATTTTTCTTATAAGTGAGACGATAATCATCGATTTTTCTGTCAACACAAGCAATGCATGGTATTCCGTTTTTTAAAGCACGATTGTATTCTTCATTTGTTATCGATTTCACTGACCCAATATATGTCCCACCCAATCTTCCACCTATCAACAGTAGAAGATAGTCAGCATTATCGACCTGTTCGATACACGCCGTATGCGAATGTTTTCCTGGAGTAACTCCAAAGCCATGCTTTTCTGAGTTTATTACTTCAAATCCGTAACTTTCGAGGAACTTTGTCAGTTCGGATCTGACAACAGAGAGATCGTAACATGTTGAACTAAGGAATATTCTCGGCTTTGACATTCAGTCCTCTTTGATTCGCGTTAAGATTAAACTCCAGCTAAACTTCCCCAGCTTCCATAACCTGCGTATGCCCAATCCATACTCCGTTTACTTCACGGGTAGACTGGATTGTTCTTTCAGTTGTCTGTACTTTGGTGAACGATCTGACCAACAGCTTCTCAAATGGGTCCTGAACACGCACCAATTGCGGCGTTGGTGTGGCACAGTGGTAGACAACATACAACCAGTAATCCTGTCGCAGGTTACAGGCTTTTGCCCACTCGTTCTCAGTAACTTCCACCGGACTTATAGCTGACAGCCCTTTGACTTCTATGCACCTTCGGCTTCCATCCGCCTGTATTGAGAGAATGTCGAAACCTGGGTTACTGGGCAAGCCGGCTGCCCGGGCAAGCTCTGGAGTATGGACGAATTTCACCATTGCACCGGCAGTTTCTTCATATGCCTTCACCAGATCCATTGCAATTTGCTCGACATTGTTTTGGTGATACTCGATATCGGCCTGTTCTCTGGACGGAATGACCAATGCGTGAGCGATAAAATCTATATCGCCTGGGACAATCAGTTCCGGTTCACGGCGCAAAATGGTCAACGCTCTTTCTTTTCTTGCCGATAAGGCTTTTTGCTGCTCCTTGATTTCTGATAGATGCTGTATTGCGGCTTTGTTCCCCTCGCGTGCCTTTGCGGACAGCTTGGATCGCGTAGAAGCCAGATCCGCCTCCTGGAAATCAAAACCACGGATAATGAACTCTTCCCGTTCAGTGAGTGTATCAAGAAGCCTTTCCCTTCTCTGGACTGCCATGGAGCGCGATATTCGTTCGGTCAAGAATGCTTCGGCAAGCAATTTTTGACGTGATGCCACAGCGGCAAGACGCTGCCCCTCAGGTGGAAGCCCGAGACCTCCACGAAGCATAAGCAGATGTTCCACAGGGCATTCACATATTTCAGCCCCTTCAGTTTGTCGAACTCCTACCAGTCGACATTCTATGGTTTCTTCCTGTCCCAGCTCTGATATCTCCGGATCGGATTTGCGAACTACGGTCAAACGGGCAAGATGGAAGATATATGGCGCTGTAGCTGTAGGGTCGACGAAAACCGCTCCGGTCAAAGCTTCCATTCCGAGACGACTACGCACCATCTCTCGAAATGTTTCGAAAACCGGCTCTCCTGGATGCATCCAGATGCAGGCTTCACGGTCATCTGGCCGTATCACAGACAGGCTTTTTCTTTGGCTGGCCGGATAGGTTTCCAGCGTTGTAAGGAGTTGATCCGCTGCACTTTGTTGCATGGGGCGAAGGTTGAAAAGGCCGCCAAGATCCCCCTCAATTTCCATCCCAACCAGTGGTGTGGCCGTAGCAATAAAATTGCGAACGTATCCGGGTAACAATCTGAAACAGGCTTCCTGCTCAATGCTCTTGTTCAGTCGCGGCAATTCTCTCGCCACATCGCCGCCTTTGCCATAAAGGCGATGTTCGTTTTCTGCTATGGCCTTGACCTGCTCTTTGGTCAGTTTGCCGTCAAGTTGTCTGGCGATTTCGTCAAGATCCCCTTCAAGGGCCATCTCCATATACTTCTTTATGGACACATCCATGAAGATACGTCCGATACTGTCATATACTTTGTCACTCCTGAGCTGCTTCCGGATTATTTCAAGCTTATCAAGCAGGGTTTTGAGAACTCGTCCTTCTCTGGTCGAAGGTGCAACAAGGTTGAGAATGATGACAGGATCATGCTTTTGGCCATATCGATGGATACGGCCCATCCGCTGTTCCAGTCGGGCTGGATTCCACGGCACATCATAATTGACCATTAGCCAGCAGAACTGAAGGTTGATCCCTTCTGCTGCAGCATCGGTGCATATCATGAATCGAGCGCCACCATCATCAGCCTCTTTACGGAAACGCTCCACTTGTTCCTGGCGCTCAAGGTAATCCATGCCGCCATGGATCATTGCAATTTGCCCGGTATACCCCAGTCCTCCAAAGCGACGTACTAGGAAATGCAGGGTATCCTTATGTTCAGTAAAGATAATAAACTTTTCGTTGCAGAATTTCAGATCAGTTATCACTTCATGCAACTTTTCGAACTTTGATTCCTGTCCGGAATCGTGCACTTTTTTCGCAAGATCCAGTAAATGGAAGACCTGCTGCCTCTCGGCAACCAGATCTCCGAGTGAAGATGCTATGACTCCCTGGAGGAGTCGATCTTCAGCTACTTCATTTTCTTCCTGCCCATTTTCAGAGCCTTCTTCTTCAGCTCCTTTTGTCTCAAAAACATCATCATCTTCAGTGATGCGTCGTTGCAGAGTAAGCAACTGCTCAATCGTTATATTCCCCTGCTGTACATCATCTATGATCTGGTCAAGCTTCTCGATACGCCGCTCTAGTGAACGTAGGAGAGCATACGTCGAGCTTGCCATACGTCTTTGGAAAACGCTCATTGCCAGACGAGCTGCGGACTGGTTGAGCAGTTTCGCCTTGTTGTACACGTGTCGGAGATATTCTGAACACTCCTCATAAAGACGCTGCTCGCTGACTTCCCCCTGGGTAAGGCTGTAACCAAGAGTATCCGCTACACGTTTTGGGTACAGAGGTTTGCCGTCAAGCCGGACCATCTCCTCTTTGGTTCGGCGAATAAAATACTGTGCTCGTAATTCTGCAGGAAACTGGTCGAATGCTTCAATGGTGGTGAGCATTTCAGGCTCAAGTAGTCGCCATAAAGAATAGTAAGGATAATCCTTGCCCATGTGAGGCGTTGCCGTGAGTAGCAGCAAATGCTGCGCATGCCATGACAGTCGCCAATCCTTGTCAGCTGAATGGGCTCCAGCTATGGCCTCTGACAGCTTATAGCGATCTGTTTTCTTTATCCGGAGGTCATTCCCGCGATTGCATGAAAGTTTATGGGCTTCGTCAAACACAACCAGATCATAGGGTTCGACTTGGTCGTCCTTCAACCGGGCAAACATCTTGGGGGCTGCCAAGGTGTCAACACTCACAATGAGACGATTGCTGCTGGCAGCAATAAATGGGTTGCTTGTCTTGGCATCACTGCCGGTGATTATTGAAAACTGTAAACCGAACAGCTTGGAAAGCTCTCTCTGCCAATTGCCTATCAGCCCGGCAGGAGCCACTACCAAGATTCGTCTGATCAGTCGCCTTGACAACATTTCACGGATATACAAACCAGTCATGATGGTTTTTCCTGCCCCGGCATCATCTGCGAGCAGGAAGCGAAGGCGCTGTTGCTTCACCATATGATCGTAGACTGCGATGCGCTGGTGAGGGAGAGGGTCGATGCTCGCTACTTCGGTTCCGAAAACCGGATTGGCGAGATGCCCGAAGGAAAGCCTTTCCCCTTCAACCAAAGCACGCACGACTTCCGGCCGGGCTGTAAATTCCAGAGTGGGCGGCGTCCCAGAATATGGTGGTGGTTCAGGTTCGGCTACGAGCTCTTGCAGAAATTCATTCTCAAGCTTGAGCAGCTTGCTCAACGCCAGTTGAGACGGAATTGTCTTCCCATTTTCCCAACGATTTACAGTCGGGAACGAAACCCCCATAGCTTCAGCTAAAGCAACTTGTGTTAGTCCGAGCCGGGCGCGAATTGTTTTAATTTTTGAAGGATAGTCGTCTTCCAAGGAAGGATTCATGTTTGCGCCTTTCGTGATTTCAGAAATACTATAACACTTGATATATAGCCTGTCAAGTAATCACGCGAGCGGCTTGACACTGAATATAGCATTTGTTATAATGTAGCATATAAGATCACGCGATACTATTTTGCAATAAGGCGCCAGAGATTAAACTGCTGATTTTGTTGAGTATTAAAGATAGGAATAAGTTCAGTGGTTTAGGTTTACGAGAAAAGGTTGGTGTCAATTAACAAGAAAAGAAGAGTTTCGATATGGGAAAATCACGACGGCCAAGCATAAAGATCGTCCTTACATGGATTAAGCAGGGATATGGTCAGGGCGAAGGGAAAAATTATCGCCCATTATTTCATGTGCGCGATGTGCCTTCAAGAGGTCGTTCCTCCATCGACCTCGGATTGAAAACTGGGAGGCTCCACCACTATTTGTCAGACGGCGAATACTTCAATCACATCTTGGCTGAATTTGACACAGATGTGACAGATATCAGAGAGCAATACGCATTGCTACCCTGGGCAGAAACTTTAGAGATTGCAGAATTATTGGGAATTAGGCACCCAACTTATCCTGGAACGAGTACTCCAATATTAATGAGTTCAGATCTGCTCCTCACCTATGGAAGAAAGCCTAATAATAAATATAAGGTGATTAGTGTCAAAAAATTTAAAGACATTGACCCAAATAAAAAAACGGGAAAAGAGAGAAAAGCTGTGCAGCGGACATTGGAAAAACTATACATCGAACAAATATATTGGGAGCGTCGCGGAGTACCTTGGGAGCTGAAAACAGAGCGCGACATCCCGATAATTCGCGCAAAAAACTTAGATAATCTCAGAACCAGCATGACTGTACGTGAACAAGACTGGTTAAACCCATACATGAGATATTTCCTGCTGTCATTTAAGAAGCATTGGTCGCCAAATCTTAATTTAATAACCCTCCTTAAACAAGTAGGGGGAGAACTTGATATTGACTGTGAAAGCAGTTTCGCGCTTTTCACAAGGGCGATATGGCTAAAGTTTCTCAATGTAGACCTTGATAGCGATATTATCATTCACGATATGCCGGTGCAGCTTGTCAATATAACGGAGAGCATGATTGATTGAAATTAATGACATACTGCGAGCTGCGCCAGATACAAAATCAGTGATTACGGGCTTTGCACGGGTCTTGATTACAGATGCTGATCAGAACGTCACTCTAATTCAATTAGATGTTGATATGAAGCATATTAATTCCAGCATACATGTTCCATTTTCAGTTCCGCTTACGCAGATTCTGTGTGAAATTGAAGAAGGGAATATCCTATTAGGGCAGGAATTTGATTGTGGATTGCCATGCTCCAGAGACGAACTTTCTCCACGAGCAGTAAAAGGTCTCGATGATGTGCTGAAATTATTGCAGCCCATCTTGGACAACTATGAAATCATTTCAGATCCATTTAAGAGAAGTAACGCATTTAATGAAATAGCTGACGCAAATGATGTTACTGCACGAAGAATCCGTCGACTGTTCTACCAGTACCTATGGGGAGGCATGAACGAACTTGCTTTAGCCCCAAGATATTCCGATCGTGGTGCGCCAGGAAAGCAGCAGCAGGCAGGTACTAAACGGAGAGGACGAGTAGCAGAGAATGGCTCGTCTGTATCTCTGCCTGAAGTTCGGAATAAACTGGAGAAAGGAGTAAAGCTTTTTTTTCTGCCCGGGAAAAGAACTTTTCCAGAGGCGTTTGTTGATACGCTGAAAAAATACTTCTCTAATGGTGTGAAAATTACAAAAAATGCAAATGGAAAATCACCTACATTGGAGGAATTGCTCGTTCCAGAAAATAAGCGACCTACCGAAAGACAATTTAGGCATGTATGCGATTATATGGAAGTGATTCATGGAAAACGCTTGAATATTCCGCGCCGCATAAGGCAAAAAAAACCTGAGTGGAATTTTGTGGGGCGCAGTCGGGATGGTGTATTGGGACCGGGATATCGCTTTGAAATAGACGCAACTAAAATCCAGGTTAAGCTGGTTTCCAGGCTCGGACGATCAAAAATTGTTGGCAACCTGACCGTGTACCTCGCAATTGATGTATGGTCAGAAGTTATTGTTGGCTATGCAATTTCACTTAAGGGGGAAAGTTGGGATCTTGCTCGAAAAGCCTTGATGAATTGCTGCACCGATAAAGTTAAAATTTTTGAGCGATTTCAGCTGGATTATGAAAGTGATGACTGGAGCTGTAGGCATTTGCCGTCTAGGATTGCCGCTGATCGCGCAGCAATGCTCAGTGATAAAGCCGGTGTTGTTCCTGGAACAGGTATCAAAATCGAAATTATGGCAGCAATGTGCCCTGAACGAAAGGGTAGCATCGAGTCGGCAATCAAGAACATAAAGCACAGAAGGTCAAGGCGACTCGCTGGCGAATACCCGAAAGATCGTAAGCGGCGTGAATCAGACGGGACCAAAACAGCCGCCCTAAACCTGGACGAATACGAAGAAGTATTAGTAGAAACCATAATGGCGCTCAACCATGAACCGGCACCGGCAAGAATTATTCCTCCGGAAATGATTGAGGATGGCGAAACTGACGTATCATATATGGGTCTGTATAACTGGGGGATAAAGCATTTAGTTGGGTTTACTCGAAAAATTCCTGAAAAAGATGTAATTACCCACCTTATGACAGAAGATAAAGCGTTACTTACAGTCAGAGGAATATACTACAAGAAACAAACGTACGTTTCTGTGGAATTATGCAATGCAGGACATATAACAATTGAAAATGATAAGAAATATATCGATATAAGAACTGACGAACTTGATGGATATGTAATACGGTTCTGGAACAAAAAAACTAAACAGTGGGATCCTGCATATAATGACAACCCTGATATTAAGAGAAGGCGAGCATCATACGCTGAAATTGAAAAATATGAACAAGAACTTAATATTCTGCGTAAAAAAGTAAAATATCAGAATGTGCATCGGAGTACAGAGAGCGATAAAAGATTATCAGCTAAGGAAAAAATTGCACAAGAAGAAACAAGGCTGGCGAAAAAAGACAATCCGACGCCAAATTCTAAAAGAAACGTCCGAGTAAACAAGAAGTTAGAGATCGAATATAATGACATGCTCAACAGTGGCATACCAACTCCACCCTTGGTTAAAAATGAGGATTCTGAACAGAGTGTGCTGTCTCCGCCACAGCAAAATACCAACAGCCAGGCTGGAGACCCAGTGGACGAAAAACCAAAAGCAATATCGATCAGTCAACAAGCAAAAGAACGCTGGAGGCTCAATAAATGAATAGCTGGACGAACTGTAACCCGAAATATAACTCTATCCCAATAAAACAATTTCAAGGGAACCCTTTAATAGAAGCTCTAGAACCTCCACCATTTGATAATGGTCAGGCTATAGACCGACTTTCGAAAAAACCGGATTTTGTTGAACGCGAACGAGATATTGCTACACCATACAGGATGTTGCTTCCAGCTCGATTGCTGAATTTTATGTTTCCGACAAACAAGCACGTTTCCTTTTTTAATCGTACTTACAGCAGCATACAAAATGGTTATCTGACCAGAAATCCGATGATTCCGGAGGGGCAAGCATTTCTGCATGAAGCCGGCGAGGGTTCCTATATATCGAGTATTGATCCAACAGAAAGGAATCCAGGCGTGCTCATGTTTTTGACGGGGATGTCAGGGATGGGCAAGTCAGCTTTAATAAGAGCTATCATGAGAGCCTTGGGTAAACCGGTCATTGTGCATTCTGCTTACAACGGAAGTCCTATTTGCGAAACACAGATTCTTTTTCTTATGAGAAATGTTCCAGATCAATGCAGTGCCAAAAACCTTTGCATGAGTTTCGGATACCGAACTGATGAGTTACTGGGTGGGAATTTGTATGGGGAACAATTTGTTCAAAAAATGAGTAGGACTGATTACGTAACGTTTTTGCGGGAAATAATTGCTACCAACCATATAGGAGTCCTGATTATCGACGAATTTCAAAACTTATCTCTTGCAAAATCAGGCGGAAAAGAAGAGCTATTGGCGTTATTGCTGAACTTAAGAGAAGAGCTCGGTATTCCGATCATAGTAGTTGGCACATATAAAACTGATAAAATCTTAAGAGAAGACGATAGCTTGAAACGTCGTATTGTGGAAGGTGGTTTTTTAGATTTGGAAAGACCGAAATCTGCAGATGATGAAGATTGGCATAATTTATGTGATATTATGTGGGGTTATCAGTGGATCAAAAAACCACAGCCTTTTTCTGAAGAAGTGTCACAAACACTATATAAATCTAGTGCAGGCAATACCGGAATTATGCTTAATTTGTTTGTAACAGCGCAGACCCTGGCAATTGAATCAGGGATTGAAACCATTACACCCCAACTAATAGAAAGGGTTTATCACGAGCGACTGAGTCCATTGCATGGTATCGTTAATTTGCTACAGGATGAAAACGCAGATCTAACCCAGTATGAAGATCTGTATTTTAATGCAGATTTAACTTTCCTGCAGGATCCTCTACAATCCCGAATACATGCAATAAAAGATGAGATCAGACGAAAAGAAAACGAATTGATAGGCGCTGACCAGAATGGTCATAATAGAAATAACAAGAAAGTTACCAAGCCCATTGCTAAAACTCTCGATGAACTTTATGATCATGTGCATGGCAAGAATTCTGCTCCCGGTGATTTTTCTGAGGGTAAATTGTAACAATGCACATCACATGCATTTCATCGACATCAAATCCCGCTATACATTCTGATTTCTAATCAGCCAGTCACTATTGTCCCTTCATAGAGTATCCCCATTTGAATTTGTATGTAGTTTTGATCAAGCGTCGAAGAATGGCCACCTCAATCTTGGTTCAGACTATTGACTTGAGGCGTTAAAACCTGATAATGCAGTTTGTGTTTTTCTAGCCAAACCATTTAGAGGTTATCAGGCAAATATGAATAAATTCCCCTTTTTCCCCATTCCTAGAGCAGGTGAAACGGTATTTTCTGCATTTTGCCGATGTATTGTACGTTCTGGAATAAAAGAAACATTTCTGATTAACGAATTTACAGGGCAGATAAGGAAAACCACTTTGCTATCTCCTTTGCCAGGATATTTGGCAAGAATCTCTTCCAAAATGCCGAATGGCCATCCTTGGTGTAACCCTAGAATAATTGTAAGGGATCACACACTCATGCCATATTTTACCTACTTTGTTGATGAGGAAAATCGCGAACTGATTACGTCATCACTATCAACGTACGAATCATCATTGCCAGTCACAATGAAACTTGGACTACCGCAATTCCGATGTAGGGCGTCAACAAATCACCCGCGTTACTGCAATGTATGCATTAAGGAAGATCGAATTAACATTGGGTTTTCGTTTTATAAGCGGGAGCACCAACTTCCTGGAGTGGGAGTTTGCTGGAAGCATGGTGAAAATTTGGCACATGGATGCAAACTATGTGGCACTTATCCGATCAAACAAAAGGCGATGAGCCTACCAGGGTGGTGCTTATGTGAAAAAGGGCCAATTCCATTACAGGCTTTCACAAAAATACCATCAAATAATACAATCCTGAAATGGTTAGCGACTGAAAGCAAGTATATTGTTGAATCAAAAGGAACTAATAGTGTAAATCCACGCAAACATATTAAAGAGCTCTTGGTCGCACGTGGTATTTCGCGAGGTAAGATGTTAAATTATGAGATATTGGCTGAATCTCTTGAGAAAAGATACGGTAAAGAAGTGTTGGGTTGGCTTAAAATGCCGGCTTATTGCGATGAAAGGCCATCTGCATGGGTCAGAAGGTCATTAGGCGCAACCGGTATAAAAAAATCACCTACAATAAATTATCTATTGTTGATAGGATTGGTTTGTAGTTCAGTTAAAAAATTTGAAAAAATGATAAATGATGATGGCTCATTAAATCTGTCACCCAAAAGTAATGACAATCAGCTATATGACGATATTAAGCAATCTCCGCCCGATTGGTTAGATAAGTTTATCACGCTTGTTGAAACTTGTGACAAAGGACTACCTTTTATATCACAACAACTAGACGTTAAAACGTCTAAATTAGTCAGCGTAGCAAGGCAATTTAAAATTCGAGTACCACTGTCTAATTTTACAAGAAATTATCTTGGTGAATCACTTATAGAAAGTATAAGAAAAGATCTAATTACTGGTATTGATAAAATTAAGATTATTGAAAAATGGAAAATAAGCGAGTGGTCACTCTCGCTAATAGAGCTAGATGAGCCTCAACTGAGCGAAGACCATAAAATTGCCGCTAAACAAATTATCAGAGATAAGCACCGGCAGAGGCTCCTTGATTATCTTAGTGAAAATCCTGATGCGCATCGGTCTGATATTTTAAATAACCTATCTGGCGTGTACGACTACATGCTCAATTCTGATAAAGAATGGTTCTACGAAAATGCCCCAGAATCTAATAGAAAATATAATCAACCCAGTATAAATAAGAACTCAATTTGGGAGGAATTAGACAAAACAAAGGCATATGATATTAAATCATTTGTTGAAAGTGAGCTTTCACCAGATCGAAAACCTATTCAATTAACAGAGTCAAGGATATTAAAAGCAGTGAATATATCTGCCAAATATAGGAATAATATTTCGAGATTTCCGCTTGTAAAGCATGAAATAGAAAATAATATAGAGAGTTATGATGATTATATTGTTAGAAAACTGAAGTGGGCGGTACTTAAGGTTATTAATGATGGGAAGGAAATAACTGCTAATAATGTAAGATTGCTGGCTGGAGTACAATGTTCAGTTATTAGAGATAAAAAGCATATAATATTCAAATACGGCATAGAAAATGGAGGTATATTTAGTAATTTATCGATTTTTGCTGGAATGTAATTGGCGGCATATCGGATTTCGACCTATATTCTCACAGATGCATTTTTTGAAAAGGCATTTTCCGATGATTTGATTTACTGAATCATTCTTCTTTGATATATAAACGTTAACATTCTATTTATTGAAATAATGGAGGGGAACTTGAAAAAGCTGACTTGGACTCCAAAGGACTTGCTGAAGCGCTACGGGAAAGAAGTCCCATCTCTATCTTTTATTCTTGATATGCCATGGAGTAAAGATTGTGAACTTATCGAGGTTGATGTTCATGATCTCGACTTCATATCGAGTGAAAAATCAATGGGAGGATTGTGCGTCATTCTTGAGGGGATGATTGGCCAAGGATCTAAGATAGAAAGTGAAGATGAAGAAAACAGCTTTCTTGTCCAGAAGTTATGTTTGTACCCAGGCTCTTTTATTGGAGACCAGGAAATCCCCCTAAAACTAAATAATATTTCTATACCGACTCTAAGCCCTGATTACCATGCATGGGTTACCACTGAAAAAATGTCAAATTTGATGGCAATTAATATAAACAAAAATATCTCATTTTCTTACGGATTGTACAGACACCACAGGGCAGATGCTATGACGATTGGTATAGACGATGATCAATTGATTTCAGAGCATGATTTTCTAGTAAACTTCATAGATAAAAAAATAAGCAAGGCAGTTCTTTTTGTTATGCCATACGAATATTCGCAGTCATTATGGGATAACGAAACTATCAGTAGCTATGTTTCGAGAGATTCATTTGCCAAGGCAAGGGTGTCAAAGTTATTTCCACATGAAAACATATCAAGGAAGTTTCATAATGCTGATAACTATCGATCAATAAGAAATATGTTAAGAGAATATTATAAAGATATAATAAAAAATATAACCGAAAGATCATCTACCCAGGATTTAGCGCAGTCAATGTATGGTGATGATAATATCACTAAGATGTACGATCTTATTAGGCAAATTGTTCAGTTGTATGAGTACGCGGATCTAAATAAATTAACAAGTAATAAAGCATTATTTATACTCGGCGAAGATAGACTAGATGCAATTCTAGAAACAACTGAGGATTTCAGTAAAGTCAAAATAATAAAGATACCTATTGCCAAATGTCTCGATTTCCTTGGTTACCAGTTTCACACGTTTGTTGATTATAATGGCGAGTTGTGTCACGTAATTGCAGACTTTGACCAAAATAATAAGTACAGCCCCAAATATGAAAAATCTGATATCCACATCCATCCTGAGATCTGGAACATCTACCGCGATCTTTATCGAAGACCTGGCGCAAAACCTCATATCTACTGGATAGCAAAGAAATAACCCTTGCCTTGCGTGCTTCAGAGGAGTTACCAACCTCCTCTGAAGCATTACCTTCATTTTACTTCTCTGATTCCGCAGCATCTTTTCCGCAATTAACTCTCCAGAAGAATCAAACCACAACGTAGCACTCTCATAAGGTTATCCGCAAACCTCAATACAGCTCAACTAGCTGAAATAACTACAGTCTTACAATCGACATGCAATTTTTATTGTGTTAGGCTTCATACAAATCAAATTAGCGAGGCCTAAGCAATGGAACAAGAACTCTGCAACTTATTCATTCCGATCCTTTACGGAGCCTTTGGATTCGTAATCGCCATGCTCTGCGGTCGGGTAGTGAACGTAACTTTAATCGGTGTGCTGTTTTTCGCATGTATGAAAGGTCTCGAAACACTCCATGTAAAGGTTGACTGGCACGGAGTAGATAAACTGTCCGGACATGTTACCGAGGCCGGCAAAGGAATTGCCTCGTTATGCACCGGACTGGTCATGAGTGCAAATGTTGCCGCGCTCACTCTATTTGTAATTGGAGCGATCATCGGGTTGACCAGGAATTTTTCAAGACACTGAGAATACTTCTTTAAGGGGGAACAACTATGTCCATCAAGACGCCCATAATTCTCATAATCATCATAACAGGAATTACCCTGGCAACTGCTCACTTTGAGAGTAAAGCGTCAGGTGTCGAAGTAGCACAGGCTGCTTCTGAGAAACTGGCAGGTAGTGATGTTGAAACCAAGATCAAGTCAACGGTTGAAGCCAAGGTTATTGCAGCTGGTTCTGCGATAAGTCGCTATGTGCAGAACCAGCCTGAAAACAGCCTGCCTGCCAAAATTGCACCGGAGCAACCTGTCTATGTTTCTGCACCAACACCTGTTGCCGAACCGGTCAGAGAGTTTGCTTATACCGTTCAATCACCTCGACCGGTTTATCAGTCGCCGGTACGAAATATCAATGTAGTTGCTACAAATCCAAAACCGATTTCAAGAGCTTCGGAGAAACCTGAGATGACATTTGGTGAAACCTTCTACGAAAGGGGGAACTGGGATTTATGAGCGATGGTGCGGTAATACCGGCAATCCTGCTGACGGTTGCTGCTTTCCTTTTTGGGTCAATACTTTTTGGCTCCCAGCAGCCACAGCAAACAGAAGTGAGAGCAGCACAACCGACTCAATCTGTAGAGAAAAAAGTAAAAAGAGTCAAGATAACGAACGAAGCCACAAACATGAAGGCAATCAAAAAGGCCTTCGAACTAGATGGGGGATGGAACAAATGAAAAACATAATGCTATCAGCTTCACTGATCATGATTCTGCTCATGATCAGTGCGTGTACCATTAAACAAGAGGTCGTTATCAGGGATTATGCCCAGTCCCCTCGACGGGTTGAGTACAAACAACCTGCTCCAGTAGCAATCAACAAGAAGCCAGAAATGGTGCTGGTTGGCAGCAGTGTCAACTGCATCAAAACGCACAAGGGGTGCACAGTAAACGAGACTGTTGCATATCGACTTGAGCCTTTTGAATCGTTCAAGAATCGACATATCAAAGAGCGCAAATATCTCTTGGATAATAGCGACAAGATTATTGGTATTTCAGAGCGCCAGTTGAGCCTAAATGACGAAGTCATGATGTCGACCTACTCATTTCCGGTTCCTAATGACTTAATGAAACGAGTTTATTCGGTGAGGACGGAGTTCTGGTCAGCTTCAGGCGGAGAAAAATTCTTGTCTACTCAGAACACGTTTGTCCCCAAGCAGATCATGAACAAAAAACCGGACAGGAGGTAACATCACATGACTTTATTAATCGTAGTTGGGCTAGGTGCATCATTGGTCAGCTGGCACATCTGTTCCGACACTACTTTCGATCTTGTGCCGCGTTTGGTGCAAGGAGTAGTCAACCTTATTCAGACACTCAAGGGAAAGGTAACACGTCATGGCCACGTCTATTACAGGTAATGCAGAGTCAATGGTAATGGGCTTTTTCAGAAAGCTCTCCTCTAGCCTGATGCTGGAGGGGAGCCAGATTCTGAGCGGCACCCCAAAGGGGCTTCAGCCAGGGTCTCTTGAGAAAGAGATCCTGAAAGCCCTTACACAAGGAGTACGGCACTTCGTGAATAACATCTATCTGCCGAATCGCCTTACTCTCAGAATCAATCCACTCGATATGGGACAGATCAGGCCATATCTGAGCACGTTTCAGAAGGAAGCAGAAGGCAGCATCAAAAAGCATATCAACGAATGCCTAGAACAGGCCAAAAACATTAACAGCGTTCCGACCCTTCACATTGTTGAAGATCCAGCACTAAAGCCAGGCGAATTCGTTTGTGATGCGGAACTTCTGGACTCTCCTTCAGACAAGGACACAAGGCAATGATCGACAAGATCGTCACAGCTGTATATTTGGCCTTCATGGCCGGCATTCTGATTTCCCTCTACCGGCAGGACTTTTCGCTGGTACGGGAAGACAAACTCAGAAAGCTTCTGACCTGGCTCTGCACAAGCTATGTCCTCGCTGTCAGCTGGATCTTCATCAGGGTTTACGAGTTCAAATTGCTGTCTGTTTTTACATTAATGTTGGCCTTTTGCCCTTTCATCTGGTTCGCCATGGGTTATCTCAAGCGCCATAATTACGAGAAGGCACTCAACCTGTTTCTCTGCGGAGCCTTCCTTTCATCCATAGGCCTTGTGACCCTGTACCGGACAAAGCTTACAACCAAGGGGATCTTGTCAAAACTGCTGTCGAGCAGCGGCGGCCAGCCGGTTGCTATGAATCACCTCCTGTTCACGGTCGTAGCGATCATCATGGTCTCAATGCTTCTTAGTAGCGGTGTGCTGACAAGATTCACAGAATGGTCTGACAAAAGGTCGAGTCTCCTGTTCTGGGGGGTCGTCTCGTTGGTATTCATGCTTGTTCCGTTTGTATTAGCCAAAGCCGGTTTGACCAAGAGTATCGGCAGTGCAGCCATAATGATTTTTGGCAAAAGCGGCCAGCCTTCTGAACTTGGCTACAGGATTCTGTTCAGCCTTTTCATCGCCAAGTTCATCTCCAAGCGGCCACACATTTTCAGTCAGTACAACGATACCCGTGAAATGCTTCGGGTCGTAGGGGCACTTGCTCTTTTGATCGCAATTGTTTTCTTCATGCCGCTTACCATACTCCAGCACGAACTCGGCACCAGTCTCCTCATGGCTTTTGTAGCGGTTTCCCTGGTCTATCTTGCAACCCAACGAGCCTACATCCTTGTTGTCGGGTTTCTTTTCATTGTCCTCTCCATGGGAGTAGGCACGCTGGTCAGTGATCATGTCGGAGAGCGGATAATTGGCAGCTGGCTCAACTGGGATCAGTACATTTCCCAGAAATATTCCGACGGTTCCAACTGGCCTGCAGGCAAACAGATATTCGATGCACTTAGTGGAGTGCGAGCCAGCGGTGTCTGGGGAGTTGGCCTTGCCGGTGTAGGCCCCAAATACCCCAAGGTAACTCACATGACCACAGACTTCATTGCCGTGCCGATCATGGAGGAGTTAGGAATCATCGGCCTTGCGCTGATACTCGGGGCATTTCTGGTCATCTTCCGTCAGGTCACACGTTCTCCGCTTAAGACCGACTTCCGAGGGCTTCTACTGGTCGGGTTCAGCCTGACCATGGCCTTTCAGGCGTTTTACAACCTGAGCGTCGTCTGCGGCATGCTGCCGATGACCGGTGTGCCTATAAGTTTCATCTCGAACGGCGGCACCCAGATCCTCGTCGGTTATCTGCAACTCGGAATCATGGTTGAACTGCTGCAAAGCGAATCAGCAAAAAGGAGCTATACGTCATGAAAAAATCATCAAAAATACTGCTCGGACTTTTCGTCTTCTGGGGTGTCCTCATCCTTGGATGGCAGGTCAAGGCATCTTTCGATGAAAACAAAGTCTTTAACGATCCAACCAACCGGCGCAACTGGTCTGCCCCCCGGAAACGGATACTTGACCGGAACGGAGAGATTCTGGCCGCTACCAGAAACGATGCCCGAACGTATCCACTCGGTGAAGCGGCAAGCCATGTAGTCGGCTATGTCAGCTCCTTTCGTGGCCCTGGCGGTGAATTGGAGATGAAGGAAGTCGGTCGCTTGGTTGATACCCGTAGCACTCTGTTCAACTACTTCAGCAGCAAAGATCGGATCGAGACTTCCGGCATCAAGTCCACCATAGATGCCAAGCTGCAAAAAGCTATTCACCAGTCATTGGGCAGCAACCGCGGAGCGGTAGTGGTTCTGGATGCTGTTAACGGCGAGGTCCTCGGGATGGTTTCCCACCCCACGTATGACCCACAGAAAGTGGAAGAGAGCTGGAAGCTTCTTAACGAGCGAAAAGACACCCCTTTGTTCAACAGGGCTACTCGTGGCAACTATCCTCCTGGTTCGGTCTGGAAGACCCTGATCGCAGCCAAACTGCTGGACAAGGAAGACAGAAGTCACTACTGCCCAGGGGAGATCCTGGTTGAGAACAGATACATCAAGTGTGCTCATCAGCACGGGACAGTGAGGAGCCTTGATGATGCATTTGCGCGTAGCTGCAATACCTACTTCATAGCCAGGGGAATGAGCGAACTTTCTCCCGAAGAGTTCGCAGAGATATCCAACAAGTACCTCGGCACGGAGATTTCAGCTGACCTTTCAGGGAAAAGCTACGCCATGTCCATGATTGGCCAGGGGCCGGTACTCCTGAGTCCAATTAATGGTGCCCTGCTGGCAGCCAGTATAGCAAATGGAGGCAAAAAACCAGCTACCACCCTGATTCTTGGACAAAAAGCCAAAGCTGTTGAAGTCATGCCTGAAGAGACCGCGAACAAACTTGCAAAGTTGATGAAGGGAGTGGTTGACCACGGGACGGGTCGGCAGTTGAAACAATTCCTCTCTAAAGGTGAAGTCGGCGTGAAAACCGGCACCGCGGAATATGTGGAAGGAGGAAAGAAACGGAATATCGGTTGGATGGTCGGCTTCGCAAGGGACAAAAAGCGTAATCCGATCGCATTTGCTGTTGTCATCGAGGGAACTGACGAGATGGCAGCAACCATTACTTCGCCGATCACCCAGACAATTCTCAACAGATACTTTCCAGTAAAGGACAAGAAAGCCTGATTGGCTTATCAACAGGCAGTAATACATAGAGGGATTTACTATGTCGGACTATCAACGAGAAAAACAAGACGACAGATTACTGCGAGCAATGGGTTTGCTGGCGATTATCATGCTGTTCATATCGCTCTTCTTTCAGGAATGCGACGCCAGCGAAAATGTCCCGGAAAAGCTCCTTGTCACGGTAACTACGTACCGCGGCAACGGGCAACAGATATCCTAAGGTAAAGGATCGTATTTCAGCGATACAGGAACGGTAGTAACGTCTGATTTTGCCAGATCCTTACCAGATTACCGCACTGACAGGTGACTTATGACTAGAAAAACACGCAAGAGCACCAAGAAAAACTCCTCAGCATTTGAAGAAACGGAACAAGAACTGATCGCAAAAGTGCTGGGGCCAAACACCCTGCTGATCCGGCGTGCTTTGGCCGGCGGTTTTTATGTCAAAGCAAAAGGCGACGTCAGATATCAGAAAGAAGCAAAAGAGGCTTTTGGACGATCATTAGATATCAATGCGGAGCTTAATCGTTCGTGGTTTCTTAAGCTTATGGAAATTCAGGGAGTACCAGAAGAAAAAGCCCGCGAGTTCATGGAATCCTGCGAAGTGCAACAGGAAGGCTACCACGAAGACTGGAGGTAACATCCCCGTGAATAACAAAGAAATTTATATCAGCACTGACATCGAGACAGACGGCCCGATACCTGGCTGTTACTCAATGCTCAGCATAGGTTCGGCAGCGTTTCATTGTGAAAGCATGATCTCGACCTTTTCAGCCAACCTTGAATCATTACCAGAAGCGTCACAACACCCAGACACAATGGCATGGTGGGGTAAGCATCCTGAGGCATGGAAACGTTGCAGGGAAAACCCTGTCCATCCGGAAGAGGCAATGCTCCGGTATCAGGATTGGCTTGATTGCCTGCCGGGCAAGCCGGTCTTCGTTGGCTACCCAGCCGGGTTCGATTTTACGTTCGTCTACTGGTATCTGATCCGATTCACGGGCAATAGCCCCTTTTCCTTCTCGGCCATTGACATCAAGAGCTTTGCCATGGCCCTGCTTGGCACCGGTTATCGGGAAACGGTCAAACGGAACATGCCAAAAGAGTGGTTTGGCGGACGGCTTCACACCCACACGGCACTTGATGATGCCGTTGAGCAGGGAGAACTGTTTATCAATATGCTGCTTGAATCACGCAAACGTATCTTGTGAAGCGGTCCGGCAGGATTGAACCAAAGTTAATGCCGGTAGAACAGAAATCACAAATCTCAACATAGAAAGGACCTCAGGAGAACCAATATGCGATTCATTGAGGAGAAATACACGTTTTTCTCGACCTTCGAAGAGCGAATGTTCTTCAAATGCTATCTTAATCTTGCTAAATCGAGTCTCGCTACCAAGCAATTTGAGAATTTTTTGAAGTTCACCGGAACAATAATTGGCCCCAAAAGGATAGAGACTTTTATAAAGCGAGAGTTCCCTAAATTGGTCGTCGACAAGGAAGATTCATATCTTAGTAAAGATCCGGTAGATATTCTCTCAGGGGGCTATCTCCTTAAGTTATTTAATCACCAGATCATTCCGTTCATGTCCAAGAGAATGAATCAACTGCAACGGGCCACACTCGATATAACAGAAAAACGGCTGAATATTTTCCGTGAGACGTTTGAACTTACTGAATCAGAAACCGCCATTATCAGTTTTCTGATGTTGCGCGATATTTCTGAACCCATAAAAGACCTTACCTCAAAAAAAGTCACGCTTGAATTCAGCGATTACTCGGTACTCAGTCGATTCGGTCATATACCGCTCGGGCTGACTCCAAAATCATTCAGGGCAAATGTCTCTTTTGAAAAGCTTATGAAAACTGAAATCATAAAAGGTCAATTCCTAAGCAATATTAGGGATCTTGAACTCTCGAAATGGTGCATTGCTTACCTTTCGGGCATCGGAAGTGATTCCCTGGCAGAAACATTTGCTACTACAGAGAACAACGAAACCCTGCTGCTGGAAGATTTTGAGATAGGACGGGACAATCTCCTGGTTCTCGACAATCTGCTTTCATCCCCGCATCCTAACCAGCTACTGCTGCATGGCAGGCCCGGCACCGGCAAGACAAGTTTTGCGAGAAGCCTTGCCAAACATTACAACCTTACCCTTTACTCCGTAAAGATACCTGACACCGATCTGGGAACTGAAGAGAGACTCGGAGGAATCTATGTTACCAATAAAGTTGCTCCGACCGAGGGCTCTATCATCCTGGTGGATGAAGCGGACGACATACTCAATACCAGAAGTCATTATTTCCAGCGCAAGTCCAGCAAATCGTGGATCAACAATTTTCTTGATAATGCAAGATGCAAGATCATCTGGATAACCAATAACTCTGCAGATATTGAAGAATCGACTATGCGTCGCTTCTCCTTTTCCATCGAGTTCAAACCTTTCACTGCAAGCAGTCGTTTGAGAATACTCTCCCGGGAATTGGAACGAAGCAATTTTGCAGATTTCTTTACTTATGAAGAAAAAGAGGAGATCTGCAACCGTTACCCGGTGAATGCCGACGGTGTTGTCAAGATTCTCAATCTGCTGCCACTAAACCAACACCATGATAAGCAAACTATCCTTAGCTTGGTTACGGCCATACTGGAAAGCCATTCGAGAATTACAAACGGTACTGCAAGCAATATCGTTCGGACTAAAGCTGATAAATTCTGGCTGTCAGATCACAACACTTCTGAAGATTTACGTTCAGTACACTCTGCAGTGCACAAATACATCACACGCATAAATCTTCATCCGTGGGAGGTTAAGCATGCACTACCTATCCTGCTTTATGGGCCACCGGGTACCGGCAAGACAGCATTTGCAAATTTTCTAACAGACAAGTTACTTACACGCCGAGCAAGCGATATTTCATCTATGTATGTCGGTCAGACTGAGAAGAACATCGCGGAAGCCTTTCTGGAGGCAAGTAGAGATAGAAGTATTCTTTTTTTTGATGAAGCCGACAGTTTTCTTTATCCACGAAATAGTGCCCGCAATTCTTGGGAAAAGACTGCTACTAATGAGCTCCTTTCCCAGATGGAAAGCTTCCGCGGGGTAGTGATTTTTGCAACAAATGACATAGACGGTATTGATCACGCAGCACTCCGCAGATTCCGCTTTAAAATCGAGTTTCGTCCTCTTAATCCCAAAGGCAGGATCAGTTTCTATAAACGATTTTTATGGGCGCTTGTCCCTGACCGTCTTACATATGAACTGAGAAAAGAAGTAAAGCTGATTGAAGGTCTCACCCCTGGGGACTTCAAAGTTGTTCAGGACCGATTTTCCCTGTTGCCCACCGAGAATGCCACCCATAGAACCCTCATTGATGCCCTTCGAGAAGAGGTAAGTTTCAAGACCCCTCCACCTCGCAGGATCGGTTATTAGAACAGGAGAGTGTCATGTTACCCAAGAAACGAGAGGATAAGCTTTTCTGGATATGCTGCGTCATCGTCTGCCTGCTCCCTTTCGGCATGAAGCTGTACGAACGGCTTACCGAGCCGCTTGTCCCTCAAACCGACAGGAAAACCGGCAAAACGGGTTACGCCAATGATCACGGTGAACTCCGGATCAACTATGAATGGGAAGTCTGCGGTTACAAATGGGATGAAGGGAAGGCAATGGTTCAATCCGGAGAGAATCAGTTCGGATTTATAAACCGATGGGGCAAAGTTGTAGTCCCCCTCAAGTATTCAGGCACAAAACCTTTTTCTGACGGCATGGCGGCCGTCAAAAGCGGTGGTCTCTGGGGCTTCGTCAACTCAAATGGCGAGGAGGTAATCAAGCCTGCTTACAGGACAGTCGGCAATTTCAGCGAAGGGTATGCGGCGGTCATGGCCGATGGAAGCCGCTTTGGCTACATCAACAAAAAAGGGGATATGGTGCTCCAACCAGTCTATGACGTAGCGTTACCGGTTCATGATGGACTGGCCCCGGTCATGGTCGAAGCGCAATTTTTCGACGCTGATGAAAAGATAGATCCGAAATACATCCTGACACCCGGAAGCAGAGATGTTCTGAGAGATGGAGAAAAAGACCGGAACAAATTCTGGACAGTGGCCTGCTCCGATTCCCACAAGGTGGATCTCGATTATGAAAGCGGCATTGACTACCGGACCGGCAAATGGGGTTACATCGATATCCGGACAGGACAATACAAAATTAAGCCTTGTTTTGAAGATGCCTTCAGCTTTTCAGAAGGTGTAGCGGCAGTAAAGCAAGGCGGGAAATACGGCTTCATCAACAAGGAAGCACAGTTCGTTATCCCTCCGGCTTACTTCAATGCCAAAAGCTTTCAGGATGGCGTGGCAATCATCACTACTGCTTCTCAAAATCCTGAAAGCATCCGATATGGGGTGATCGATCACAAGGGGAAGGAACTGACCGGTATGCAGTACTCCTACATCGATGATTTCCTGGAAGGTGTTGCTAGAGCAACTCTGAATGGAAAGATGGGTTTCCTGGACTGTAAGGGCAAACTGGTAATACCGGCAAAGTTTATCACCGGCTCTGATTTCCAGAATGGCCTTGCACTGGTTCTCGTTGCAAAAAACCAGAGCGATTATTCCATCATCAACCGTAAGGGAGAGATAGTTTCCTCCCCCTGAACTGAATATTTCCAGAGGCAACAATCATGAAACTCAAACGAAACATACTTATCGACATCGGCCTTATTTCCCTTCTGGTCACGGTTAGCGGCTATGCAGCATACCTGCTGTTCTGGCAGCCGCTGCTGCCGATGATGGTTTTTGGAAATGGGGTCAAGGTCAACTTTATCACCCCAAGCGGCAAAATAAAGCTTGAAACCGACTTTGATGACTATGACCGTGGTGGGTGGTGGTCCGAAGGAATGTTCATTGTCAAGCACGACGGCAAGAGCGGTTTCATCGACCGGAGGGGAAACATCATCGGCCCGGTGTTCGATGAAGTGAAGCCGTTTTCTGAAGGGTTGGCTGCGGTGAAGTACCGCGGCAAATGGGGCTTTGTCGACAAAAAAGGGAAACCGTTATGGTTTGACTATGACGCTGCTGGTTCTTTCTGTGAAGGACTGGCTCCGGTCCAGGTGGCCGGGAAGTACGGCTACATCAATAAAGAGGGGCAGATGGTCATACAGCCTCTGTACGACCTCGCCTTACCATTTGCTCACGGCATGGCTGCCGTCATGACCGGCGCGGTAAAAGTTGATATGCAATTGACACCTGACATCCGGTGCATCATGTACCGAGCTGAAAGCTTGTTGGCAATGATAAATACAAAAAAGTGGCATGGACTCCCCCTTGGCAGAACAACTGAAGATGGGTTTTACCGTCCCGGCATCTGGGGTTATATCGGCAAAAAAGGTGATTATCTGATTGAGCCACAGTTCAACTTTGCCAACAGTTTTTCAAAAAACGGACTGGCTGCAGTATCTCAAGGTGCGCGGTTCGGCTATATCAACCGAAGAGGCAATTTTACAGTCTTCCCTGCATACGGATTTGCCATGCCGATGAATGGCGACCGAGGTATCGTCTTAACCGGTGAAGGTGACAAAGCAAAAACCGGAGTCGTCGATATGAATGGCAACGTGATCGTCAAGCCGGCTTTTGAGAGCATCATGCCGTTTTCGCGCGGCCTGGCTGCCGTAAAAACGGACGGTAAATGGGGGTACATCGACGAAAACGGCAAGTCGGTCATCCCTCCGCAGTTCACCAAGGCCGGGCAGTTCCTTGGAGGGTACGCCAAGGTTAGCGATCTCAGCGGTAAATCCGGTTATATCGACACCAACGGCAGATTCATTTTAACATTCTGATAACGGACGACTCCCATGAACAACAGACCAATCTACACTACATCTCTCTGCATTCTGCTAGTCATAACCCTGCCGATAACCGGCTGCTGGGGGCATGCAAGCACAAGAAGCGCCCGCAGGCAGCCAGTCACAAAGAAGGCTGTATCTGCCGGCTATGCAATCCAGATCGGCGCATTCAAGGATGTCGGCAATGCCGAGCGACTGGCTGGACGTCTCCAGCAGCGCGGGATCAGCGCCTTTTACTTCAGGAAACAGGACGGCCTGTTCGCTGTCCGCTTCGGTGAGTATCAGAGCCACGATTCGGCACAGCGGCAGGCCGCTCATCTGGTAAAGGATGGCGTCATCGATTCGTTCTACATTGCGCCACCAGTCGATATTCGACGATATGCGGAACGGAAAACGGTTGAAGCGGTTCCTCACAAGGCCAAGGATGAGGACGGCATCGGCCCGGTCATAGCCCAGACTGCCGAGCGTTTCATCGGCATCCCTTACCGATGGGGGGGCAATACCGTTGTCGATGGTCTGGACTGCAGCGGCTTCTCCAAGGCGGTCTACAACCTCTGCGGTATCAGCATCCCGCGCACTGCGCAGGAACAGTTTCACAAAGGTGATGACATCGATAAGCCGGAACTCCAGAAAGGCGATCTGGTCTTCTTCGGTAAATCATCAGGCAGAATCACCCACGTGGGGATTTACATCGGTGAGGGAAAGATGGTTCATGCCCCCAAGCGCGGCGAAGACATCCAGGTAACCAGCATTGTTGAAGGACGCTACTCAGCAAGTTTCATCGGTGCGCGGCGGTATATCTGATTTGAAAGGAAACATCATGTACGACTTTATTCATTTACGCACCCATACCCGTTACACTCCCGGTACCGGCATCATTCAGCCCCGCGAACTGCTGGATTCTGTTCGGGAGCAGAACATGCGGGGTGTGGCAGTAACTGATCGTGCCACCCTGCACGGTGCTCTGGAGCTTTACGTTACCGAAACGAAGAACTGGCACCGCAACCGTCCGGACTTCAGGCCGATTAAGCCGATCATCGGATGTGAAATCAATGTTTCCTCTGGGGATCGCCTTGACAGTGATGCATCTAACCATCCACTGCTTCTCCTCTGCAGAAATAACACCGGATACCGCAACCTTGTACGGCTGGTGAGCCATGCTCAGCTCGACACGCCTGAGCGACCGAGGATCGACCGGGAACTTCTTGCCCGTCATCATGATGGGTTGATTGCGCTCAGTGGGGGCAATAAGGGTGAAGTGCCGAGCCTGCTGCTGGCCGGAGACACAGACGGGGCACAAAAAGCAGCTGCCTTCTATCATGGGCTTTTCGATGCCGATTTCTACTTCGAGCTGTTTCCCCCGAAAGATGAGCAGCAGAAGCGCCTTAACCGGCTGCTGGTAGACCTGTCGTTTGCTTTTCAACCAAAGAACGGCGGACCACTCCCCATAGTGGCTACAGGCGATTGCCGCTATCTGAACAAAGAGGACCGCCGTCTATGGGAGATTGCCACGTCCCTTGTAAAAGGAGAAACTGCTGAGGGTAAGATTTCTGGAGAGTGGCATCTGCAGAGCCCTGCAGAGATGGAAGAAATATTCCGCACCCTTCCCGATGCCCTCAACAATACAGTCTCCATAGCCGAACGGATCGAAGTTGATCTCTCGGAACTGGAGTGGCAAAATCCGTCCTCATTCTGCCAACCTTTCAAGGATCTGCCGGAACCGGCGCGAATAGAACTCAAATCATTTCTTGCCGGAAAGCCGGAGGATACCTGCATACGTTATCAGGAGCGGCTTGAGAAGGAACTCAACTACATCGCACAATCCGGATCTGAGGAAGATTTTCTTGTTCTGTACACCCTGCAGGAATTTGCCCAGGTTCTTAACCGCCTGCCAATCCGGGGGGGCGGCATCATGGGCGGTAGTCTCATCGCCCATCTTCTCGGATTTGTCGCTCTTGATCCGGTGGCAGAGAATATTCCCTGCGAACGGTTCCTGCTGAAAAAGCAGGGGCATCCCTATATCTCCGTGGAAGTTTCCGAAGATATTTTCAACCGGGTATATCCGATACTCTCCAAGCGTTACAATCCGAACGACTTTAAGATTGATTCCCGTGTTGCATGGGGCAGTGGTTTCAAATCGATTGATTGCGAAGAACTGCTCAGAAAACTGGGGGTCATAATGGATATCAACCCGGAATGGGTTGATTACGTGATCATGTTCTACCGCAAAGTGAAAGAAGAAAAAGAGACCTTCCGCGATAATATATTTTCCTTACGGAATGTCTTAGATGAGTACGATCATTTCCTGGAGCCGATGAAAGTTAACGACCTGAACTTTGCCGACTATCTTAAATTGGCCCTCCGGCTCGATCCGCTCATCCTCCAGCCAACAAGAGAGTCGCACCCCTGGAACGAGAACCTTGTGGTAACCGGCAATCCTCTGGTGGAAAACGTGCCGCTCTGTCTCGCCGAAGACGGCACTCTTCTGGTTCAGTCCAGCCACACCATTCTTAGGAAACTGGGGCTTCAACAGAACCTTAAAATCATGGAGAACAAATTCCTCACCAAGGCTGAAAACATAATCCGGTCATCCAATCAGGAAGAAGACCCTTTCACTTTCTGGAACTCCTTGTCGCTTACAGACAACCGTACTCTTGAACTGCTGCTGCAGGAGGAAGCTGGGTCAATCCCGGAACTTGCAGATTCAGGGGTCAGAGCATATCTGCAAAAGTTTCATCCGGAAAGTTTTAATGATCTGTGCGTCTTCCTGGCGGTGCTGTCCAACTGCGAAAAGGTACGTGGGTTGGATAAGATAGATTTCACCAACATGGAAAAGCTCATTCAGGCAAAATATGCCATATATGAAAGGCGCTTCATCTGCGAGGAGCTTTCTGATATATTTCTTCCCACTTACGGCGAACTGCTTCTCGATACCCAGGTGCACCGCTTGCTGGTCGATATTGGCGGATTTACGAATGAAGAAGCTCTCTGGGCATGGCGCGACCTGGGGAAGAAAAATCCTGAGATAACGAGGCCGCATTGTGATCGTTTCTGCAATCACGCTGTACTGAAGGGGCTTACCAGAGAACAGGCTGAAGTGCTTTTCGAGATCATGGCCTATGGGCCATTTGTTTTAAGCAAAGGGTATATACAGCTTTGTGGTGAGATTATCTGGAAGTATTTGAGCATCAGCGGGGATTCAAGAAATGGCAGCGCTAACTCGTCGTAAGAGGTCTAATATTCACTTGCACCTGCCAGCACAAAATGTATCATCGATAACGGTGTGCGCAAAGCACTGATAAACAACTTCAATCCGATTGATCTGCGCAACGATATCGGTGAACTCTGGGAAAACTACCTGGTCATCGAGCGGCTGAAGCGGCAGGAGTATCTGCGGGAACCGGCAAACAACTATTTCTGGCGGACTTACACGAAAAAAGAGTTGGATCTGGTCGAGGAGAGAAACGGTAAGCTATATGGGTATGAGATGAAATGGGGGAAGGCAAAACCCCGGCCGCCGAAGGAGTGGGTGACTGCCTATCCTGATGCTACTTGGGAGTTGATTAACCGGGAGAATTACATGGGGTTCATTTCATAGGATGGCGGTTTGTTGTTAAATTGGAATCTACATTTTAGCGCTAATACCACCAATGTAACTGATGGTGCCAACAGGAGCATTTATATCAGCAGTGATTACAGCAGAATCAAATTTTCTGGGAAATAAATTACTATCTCAGCAGTAAGACTCAGGCTCAGCACTCCAGATCAAATGGATCAATATAAGCTGAAGCTTCCAGACCCAAGTATTTTATGGAGCCCAATAAGGTGATAACCCTCAGTTGACTACAAACCTCGCCCCACTCCATAGCCGCATTAGCAAACAATAAAATGTCTGGATGTCGCTCTAGTAAAAAAATGTGATCGTCGAAGTACTCACTCAAACCGGCATTGAGGAACTTGTTGCGGTTTAACCAGTAAACATAAGGATGACGCGATGGTTCTGGTGCCTCAGATGAAATCATCTTTAAAAATAGCTTTCTGACCTTTACAGGAATGCTTTTCGGTGGGATGGGAGTACCCCATAACACAGGTCTCATCCCCGTGCCCTCCCAAACAAATTTAGTGGCCTCTGGAATCGACTGTTTTAACCAGTCCAAGTAAAAGCGATAATTTTCGCGGAATTTGGACGGCACTTCGAAAGAGGCTTCAAGAACATCCTTGTTAAGAAAAGGTGATGCAGTATTTGTAAACTGAGAAGCTCCAAGATTACTTTGTAATATACCATTCAAGCCCCTGTTTTTGAATACAACAGATTCAGCACTAGATGAATTAAAAGACGCAAGTGACTTAAAATCAGTAATAGCGTTAAAAAAGCCTGTAGCCTTCTCTTTGTACCTGCTATTCATAATACGAATATTTTTGGGGTTCAACCTTGTCGCAATTTCTATTCCATTTGAAAATTTATTATTACCACAATAAATACCACCAATTACTGCATCCCCTAACAAGCCAGTGTGTAATAACCCGAATTTTTCCCAAGTCAAAAAAGAAAAGACATGTAAGCTATGGGCAATGGGCCTGAAGGTAGTCATTCCTTCTGTACTGGCTATTGCCTTATCAATATCAAGAAGGTAGTCGCCACCATCAAGACTAAAGTAGATATACCCGCAATTACAGTAGGCCGAAATCTTTTTTGCAATTATCTCCTCAAGATAACCACTTTGTGAATAACATATTGTTTTTATGCCCTTAATTCCAAGACTAGTAGCATAAAACAAGCAAGATCTAGAGTCTAATCCGCCACTCAAAGTTGCAATGTGAGAACGATGATATTCAGTATCCTTTTCATATTCAAGAGCAACTGCCGATTTAAACCGATCTATTAATAAATTGACTGATTCTTTATATGATCGATATGTTTCTAAACCACTTACATCTAGTAACTGAAGTCCCTGCCAGTATAAATTTGACTTAATTATTAAATTGTTATTGGTTTGTGAAATAGACTGGATAGTAGCACTAGATATTTTTTCGACTGATTCAATCAAAGTAGAATTATCAACCATAAAGCCATACGCCAGTAGGCAATATGAACCATATGTAGAAAGATTTAATGGCAAGTTTGCACGTCTAATTGATATTGCAAGGTTTTTAAGACTGGTATCGACAAAAAAACCATTCGCATGTGAATATATATACACCGGTCGACTACCAACATGATCGGTAAAAACATTTAGGATACAGTTATTTATATCGTAGATAAAGCCACAAAATGACCCGTTTAACTCGTGTAAGAATTGCGGTAATCCATGTGAGGAGGTCCGAGATAAAAATAAAGTTGGCCATTCAATACCGGCATATTTATTCAATATTTCTTTTTTGTTGTGTACCAATCCGCAGAAAGTTACTATTTTACCTGCCTCTTCAAGTCGAAATGAATCACTAATTATATGTTCATCAATTTTATATAAAAGTTCAATTCTTCCATATGCACTAAAAGGCCAGTTGGCAGAATGTAGTGATACGGTTTCGGAAAATCTATTAATATCCTGCGGCGTCTTCTGTAGTCGAATGCTAAAACTCGACATTACCCCTCCGAGGCACTATAAGTCAGGGAAAATATTATGCAGGTAACCAGGCACTTCGAGTCCAATTTCATTTACAAGATGCAGGTCAAGTTCAGCGCCATCATCACCCCAATAGTAGAGAGGCAAAGCGTTTATTTTGGTGCCTTCAATTACAGAATTTCCACCGTTTACAAAAAGAGTAAATGGAGTTGTAGTCTGGACAGTGGCATACAACGCTGACACTACTCCATGCAGGTCATCGTGAATAGAAGGACGTGTAAACTCTTTGTTGCTTCCATCTTGGCAATAAATACTTGGCAGGAGTCCGATAAAGGATTTGACGTTACTTGAGAAAATATACCCAACTCGTTTTGTAGTTGTCGGTAACGCCATTCGCAAATCAAATGTTTCCAAAACTCTTGGCAGAGTAAAATTTTTACCATTATAACAGTAGTGTACTATCTCACTTTCGAGATCGAGGTCTAGTACATTCACGTTTGGCACTGAAAATCCGGCCTTTTGTAAATTGTTTTTCAAATGTCCTCCAGCACATTCGATTATTGATACAGTGCACCCTTTACTTATAAGAAAAGATACTAAGTGATAGAGAATTGTAATATCAGTTTTAGGGCTATTGAAATATGGCAATCCAGAAAAATTAACTTTAATTGCCACGTTAATATCATGATAATTTTTTATATGAAAATGCCTGTTAAGCTGGCATATTAACTCGTTGATTGTTTTAGAAAGATTATACATTCAATGCTCCGCTAAGCTACTTTGATGCCCAACTAGTCATGGGCATCAATAATGAATGTTTCCCAGAATATTTAGACTGCCTAAATCCGTTGATAACCAATTTTAACCTATCTTCAAAGTCTTCTACATCACCCGCCCTTAGTGTCCATCTACATGGTGCAATCGCGCCATTGTTCAATAGAAAAATATCGTAAAGCCCTTCGTGACATGGTAGGTGTGTGCAATTTCTACAGATTCCATCATTGTCATACCGTCCACCACGCTTAAGATTTTTTACAGTGACATGTATGCCTTTTACTTTATATATGGGGACGGGAATACCATAATATCGAGCGTAAGTATGAACGAGAACCTCGGAAGCCGATTCACGAATTTCATTCTCAACACCATCCATCGCTTGATGAATGGTGTTCCAGTTCCCAAAAGGTGCCGGAACAGAAGCAACTTCCTGAAGTTTTAAATCACAGTCTAGTTCTGCGCAAAAGTCGACAATATCTCCAATTTCATGAACATTGAGTTTTGTGACCACAGTGTTGATTCGCATTAGAAGTCCCAGTTCTTTTAGAGTTCTGATTCCTTCAATGGCATCAGCGAGAAACTGTCTTGGGCTATTGTTCAACTTCTCAAAAGTGTCTGGATTAACAGTGTCTAGACTAACAGCAAAATGCAGGTTTTTATTTGGTCGGAAGAGCCAATCTATATTTTTGCAAACTAAAGTTCCATTTGTATTCACTAGTACATCCATCTCAGAGTCAGCCAAAAAACGTATCATTTCACCGAAATTCTGATTCAAAAAGGGCTCTCCGCCCGTAATTCGTACTTTTTTAACACCGTTTCTCTTTGCCATCATGACGTACTCAACAAAGTCCATCAAAGCAAACTCATTTTGATCAGCACAAATAGTGTTTTCTCCACCTGTTCCGCAATAGAGACATTTCAAGTTGCACTTCCCGGTTATTGGAATTGATATAAATGGCACAACATAATCTTTGTCTATTGTTTGCAGAACATATTCAGATACATCACGTTGCTTTGATATTTGTAATGAGTTATTAAAATGGCTCCGATGATGGCTTCTAGAAACGGCAGGTGATCTATTTAGGCTTGCATTGGTCATTTTAAAGGACTCTCCTCTTAATTTACTAAAATTAGATACAAGATTTATTGTGTCAAACTGATCGGATCTTTTTCCTCTTGCCGGCAGCAATGTTTCCCAATGACGTTTAGAATTCGTTCCAAAGAGAATATCCGCATCAGGTGATCCCCATCTAGGTGAATATAATATTGGGATAAAAGGAAGCTTTTCCTTTTGCAAGCAATGAATCGTTCTATTCATTGTCTCTAGAGTTTCATTAGGCAACCCTAGCATTAAAAAACATCCCGGGGTTATTCCAGCTGCTTTTGTGATGGCAATAGCATTTTCAACTTTATTGACAGTTATACCCTTACCAATAATGTCCAAAATATCATTATTGAACGTTTCTACACCGTACTGAATAGTGATGCATCCAGCCTTTTTCATGGAAATAAGCAATTCGTTATCCACCAAATCACAACGAGTCTGGCAAATCCACGGAACTCGAATTGATGCTGACTGTAATAACTCGCATAAATCTAAGCACCATTGTCGATTGACAGTAAAGTTCGGATCTAAAAAAAAGAGCCTGTTAATATCCTTTCTTCCCGACAAGTATTGATATTCTCTAAACACTGACATTGGGTTTCTATGTCGAACTGTTTTCCCCCAAAAGTTATAGCAAAATGAGCACGAATATGAACAACCACGACTCCCCAGAATTACGCCCCAGCCACTAAGCCGCTCATAGTGGCCATCCATATTCAATTGATAACCAAAATAGCTTTGAAAAGATGCTAAATGCCACGCAGGTGTATCATTGAAGTCACAAAATGAAGGGGCTGAAACACATTCCTCAACATATGATTGCTTTATCTCATCATCATATTTGTAATAAATATTTGGTACTATAGAAAGTTCTTGTTTTGTACGTATAGCTTCAAGCAATAGAGGAACTGTTAACTCAACCTCTCCACAAACAACACTATCTGCATCGCACTCCTGAAGTAATATGTTGCTGAAGACAGTTGCATGTGCTCCAACAATTGTGATGTGTGCATGGGCATTTTGTTTTTTTATGGCATTTACAGTAAAAATTGAATACTGCAACCGATAGTCAAAATGATACATTTGTGTGATGTCGTATGGACTAGTAGAAACTACTATTACATCAGCGTTAGTCGTGAATATTTTCAGTTCATGAACTGCTTTACGTTCAACTCTATTATCTAAAATTGAAATTTGGTATGAACTACCAAGGTTGGCGGCAATCCCGTACAGACAGAGCGGAGGCTGTAAAAAGGTATTAGACCGAGCAAAATCTGGAACTAAAAGAAGTACTCTCATTCTTGGTCACTTCACGTTCAAATCGCTATTTTTTGAGGATTATACTCAAGCCATTTTTGCCCTGAAAAGCTGCGGACACCAATATAATCACCTTGTCGCCCGATGAAACTACTGTTATTTAAAGGACATTTACCGAATGGAGTATCAAGAACATAAGTAGGTAAAGCTAAACCTGAAATGTTTCCTCGAAGTTGGTCAAAAAGGCCAATGCCACGTTCAATTTCCACAATAAAATGACTTGTCTGCTTTAGTGACTGAGCTTGGTAAACGTAGTATGGTCGCACCCGACACTCTAGTAGCTTCATACACAACTCTTTAAGAGTAAAATAGTCATCATTAACACCTTTCAACAATACTGACTGATTATTAACCATAATCCCATTATTAACCAGCGTTTGTACTGCATGTACAGCATCACTAGTGATTTCACGTGGATGATTGAATTGCGTATTCACAAAAATCGGATTAAATTTTGTCAGCATTTTAGCCAACTTTTGGGTGATCCGAGAAGGGCAATTTACCAAACTGCGGGTTCCAATTCTTAATATACGTATATGCTCAATTCTACTGAGTCTTGAAAGATATATCTCAAGTGCCTCGTCAGGCATTGTCAGGGGATCTCCCCCTGTTAAAAGTACATCCTCTATGCATCGATTACTAGCTATGAACGAGACAACTTCGTCAAAGTTTTCTTTTGACATAACTCCCTTGCCACAACCCACTAACCTACGCCGAAGACAATATCTGCAGTAGGTAAAACATTCATCAGTAATAATAATAGCGACTCTATTAGGGTAAACATGAATTAGGTTCTTTACAGGTGAATTACCTAACTCATTTAATGGATCGTCAGATCCAGAAGAATCGCTTAGTTCATTTTCAGATGGGATTACTTGTTTTTGTAATGGGTCACTGTTACATTCAATATTAAAGAGTGAAAGATAATAATCTGTAACCTTCCACGGTAATTTTGTTTCGAACCGTTCTAGCGAGGCCATTGTGTCCTTAGATAAATTACGGCCTAATATCAGTGATTCAACTCTTGTGTAGCTCGTCGGTATATACGAATCGATCATCTTATTATTTAAAGATTCTTTCGGATATTTTGTAAGCACTCGAGTCCCCTGAAATCTGCTCTACTGTAAAAAATTGATTGCAAAAGTGATTTTCCCCAGAAATATGTTGCTGAACTTTATTTTTGAAATATTCCATGATGTATTTTGAGTATTCGCAGTGACATGCTGGCACTTGACTAAATGATCCTGACTGCATGTAAGAAGCGAAGGCGCTACCCTGCCCACAGATAAAAATCGCATCACAGTTTTTACATTTCTCTTCGTTTCTAACTTCTCGGCGCCATATCCTATCAAAAAACTCCTCTGATTTTTCTGTAAGCCCATCAAAGCAAAGATCTGGATAAATAAAACCACCGTTAAACGGAGATATTCTGCCATCAGGCGTTATTGCAATTTTATTTTTGCATCCACTTGAGCTATTCCACAAAGGGATACCAGAAATTAATGCTTTTGCTCTCTTCATCAGGTCGATGACATATATATTATTTTCACAACATATGTCCCAAGCTGTGCCGAACGAACTGAAATCATGGTTCATTGTTGATAATACACTCATGGCAAACGGTGCATCATGCCTAATACTAAATTCTATGGTCTTAGGTTGGATCTTACTTACTAGAAAATTGACTACATATTCCGTATTGAAGCTAAGATCTTCTAGAGTGCAAGCAACGCCATACTCCACCCCCTCGTCTCTTAGTACCTGCACAGAATCCTGGAGTGGCCTCCACAAAGATTTACCATCTTTTCTTTTTCTATTTTTTGAAGTAATGCCGCGGTCTCCATCTATAGATAAGATCGGATATATTTGGTATTTTTTAATAACATGTATATATTTACTTATAAGAGTGCCATTAGTAAACATATGAAATTTAGGTCTATTTATTCCGGTTTCTTTAGACCAGATATCAGCAATATGACATGATTGAATTATTGGATTAATATTAAGAAGAGGTTCACCTCCGTAAAAAGTAATTTTACGATCTTTTATATTTCCTGCTTTCAAAAACCACTCTGTCCATTTTGTGGCACATTCCATCGACATATCTAATGGTAGGTTATTTTTTTGCCAACAATATATGCACTCCATATTGCATCGTGAAGTAACAACAAGAGTAATATTCTTAAATGAATTTATAGATACACATGACAAGTGTTTCCAATGAGTTAAAAAATCGATATTATTTAACTTAATATCTATCCTGCTCTTATGGAACAGGCCAGTAGATCTGTCGAAGATTATATCTGATAAATTACTTTCCATACTCAACCTCAGGCAAACGTGACTAGTAAAATAAATTTGATAGTACTTATTGCTTTGAAGATTGACTGTTATTTATTGGGACAATATATGTTTTTATAATTTCCAAAAGATCATTTGTGACATGAAATGTTGGTCCTTCATTTGTGGCTGAAAATATTCTAAGTACATGCTTGTTATCACTACGTGTATAGCCAAAATACATTTGAGCGTCATGTTGATTAGACCTCACAATAGTGAATCTAGATTTAGGAGTAAATCTGTCATCACCATAAATAATAACTGTTGCACCAAGATCCTTTAGCTCTTGCGCAAAGTCAATCATCCTTGGGAGATAAAGTATCAGATCTTGTTTCCTAGCTTGTGCTCTTAAAGTTTCTTTTGTCTGCCTTTCTTCAGTGAAACCCATTTTCACAGTAAATATAGCTGGATTTGCTTTCATTAATATATCACTCATGTGATCATTAATTTCTGCTTCAGTTTCAAAAACCTTCTCGGTGAAATTGTTGTTAGTAGAATGTTTTAAACTTATTTTAAAGTTCTTAAAATCGATCTCAACCTCGTTATTAGATAAAATCTTATTAAGAACTAAAGCTAATACAACAATTATAATAACCATTATTATAAAAACTAAAATAACTATCCATGAATTAGCACTAAGCAATGCAACAAATAGTTCCATAAAATCTCCTACTAAATAGTATTTATCTTTCCATTAGCTATCTAATAACATGAAATAACACTAAATATTTCATCCAAATACTGCAACTGCCGTGAATCCGTCTTCTGCCGCAACTCCATCGGCACGGCCTTATAAAACTCCTCCAGTGATGTCGGTTTCTTGTTAACCAAGTGCACCAGCATCTCATCCCGCAAGAGCCCTTTTGACCGGTCAGGAAAGCTCGGGAGAATCTGCGATTCGTAGAATACTTTCAACTCTTCACGAAGGGAGGAAGCTGCTTGCGCTTGCGGTTCCGCTACAGTCAACTGAACTGCCTCATGTGGTTGCTGCTGTTCCGGCCTTGGCTGCGCCTTTGGCGTCTCCCAGATAATATCCTTTTCCTTCTCCCTGGCGCTGTAGTGGCGAATTGCCGCATCAATCGCATCCCGCAGGCGCTTGATCTCCACCTCACGGTTTTTGAACCAGTCAGTAGACCAGATTCGGTGAATCCGCCAACCCTTGCTTTCGAGGATCTCCTGCCTGAGCCTGTCCCTATCCCGAACCGATTTGGCAGAATGATAGGTTGCCCCATCACACTCCACTCCAAGGATGAAGTCACTCTCCCTTTCCGGATGCTTCACACCGATATCGATGGCAAACCCGGCCACCCCCACCTGCGGCACAGCGCCATAGCCCAGATCACGCAGCACCTTCATTACCGCCACTTCAAAATCGCTGTCCGGCTCCTTGCCGGTGGCAGTGCCGTAATCTGGGAGCGTGCCGCTCATCGCGTATTCCAGATACGCCTTGAGGGCATGCACACCCTTCTTGGTCCCTTCGGTGGGGGTGATGTCGCTTGGGTGCATTGAACTGAAAACTTCCACCCGCTGCTTGGCACGGGTAATGATGACATTGAGCCGCCGCCATCCGGTATCTCCTGATAGTGGGCCAAAACGCTGAAACACCCTGCCGGTAGCCGGGTCAGGGCCGTAAGTGGTGGAGATGAAGATGACATCCCTCTCGTCGCCCTGGACGTTTTCCAGATTCTTGACGAAGAATGGCTCATCAGATTCGAGACTGGCGCGAAGCTGCTGATCGAACTGCGGGTTCTCTTTCTGGAGCTTTTCCAGCAGTTCCTGTATCAGGTCGCTCTGTTCCCGGTTGAAGGTCGCAACACCAAGACTTTGGCCAGGGCACTGACGGAAATGCTCTCTGATGGCGTTCACCACTGTCTGAGCCTCTACCAGGTTGAGCCCTTTCTGATACTGGGCACCTTCGACGTAATGGTAATGAACCCCGTAACGCCTGTTTGAACGGTGCGGTGACGGGAAGAGCAGCAACGGGTTGTCATCGTAGAAACTGGCATTGGAGAAGGCAATGAGGCTTTCATGCTCCGAACGGTAGTGCCAGCGCAGCCGTCGTCGCGGATAGATTTGCAGACAACGGTCGAGAATCGATTCCGCCTCTTCCGCCAGGTTGGCGTCTTCGTCAGCAGTTCCGTCCACCCGGTCGAAAAAGCTCGTTGGCGGTAGCTGACGTGGATCACCGACCACCACAAGCCTAGCCCCCCTGACAACAGCGCCGAGGGAATCTTCCGGCTTTAGCTGGGATGCCTCGTCCATGACGATCAGGTCGAAATGAAGGGACGCCGGGGCGATGAACTGGGCAACCGACAGAGGGCTCATCATGAAGCAGGGCTTGAGGGCCTGCAACGCCTTGCCTGCCCGCCTGACCAGTTGACGGATCGGCACATGCTTCCGCTGCTTGGCGATCTCGTGTTTGATAAGGGTAAGTTCTGTAAGGGAGCTGACCTTGGAGCCGGAATGGCCGGGGGGCACCTGGCATTTTGACAGCCTGTTGGCAATCCGTCTGGTGGTTGTTTTCAGGATCTGCCTGTCAAGAGAGACGAATCGCTGGATGATCCCTTCGATACTGCTGCGAGAGAACGAGGCCAGGGGTGGATGGGTTTTCATAACCTCCCGTGACATCGATTCGCAGTGAGCGAAATGATACAGGGCAAATGCCTGAATCGCTGAATATGAGCGCCCTTCGATAACGGCAACGAATTCGCTTAGCCCTTGACTGTCGGCATCATTCAGGAACCGGCTGTAGTCGGCCCATGAAGTAAGATAGTGGATATGGTGCGATACGGAACTGATCGAACGCAGGATACCGGTCAGTGTGCAGTCGTGCTCGTTGCTGCAGAAGAACGTCGGAAAATCCAGTTCACCATAATGTCCGAGAGCGGTCCGGAAATTGTCGAACGCTGCGAGCAGCCCTTGAGCAGTACGGATAAAGGTGACCATGGCAGTCAGCCGGGAGCCGCTCTCTTCATCCACCAGCCATTTCAGGAGATCAACGCTGCAGTTGCCCCGCTCCTGCATACGGGTGAGCCAATCGACAACGGCGACAAAGTAGGCGGTGTCGGTGGCTGTCCCGGCAAAGCGATGTTCGAGAAGCTCCACCATCTCCCGGTTTTCGTCAATCCCCTTGCCGAGTGAACCGGCAGACCGGAGAGACGAGACGCCAAGCCTGAGAGAAGCAACAGTTCTCTTACTGCGTCGCTGATTCCCGGCAACAAATGCGGCAAGCGCCGACACGGCATCTTCTGTTTCGGTAATCCTGCCGACAAGCGCGGAAATCTCAACATCCGGGTCAAACGAGAACCGGGCCTGATGGCTGACACTTTTCACCTTCTGCAGGGCATCTTGCAGTGATGCTGCGTTACGTTCGGCAATATCCGCCAGTTCGGCAACCTTCGGCAACAGTGCCATTGCCCGGTTGGCAGAGCCGAGCACTCGACTGAACTCCTGCGCCCAACCGACCAGTTTGCCGAGTCGGTCCCAATCTGTGGCGGTACCGGTGTAGAGAGGACCAAGCAGCTGGCAGTAATCCTGTTTGGCGGCAACCTGCTCGATCCGCTGCAGGATGGTTGCAGCCTGTTCCAACCGGTTGGCCAGCTCCCCCATTGAAATCTGCATGCCAGGCTTGAGAAATTCACGCACCTGCGCTTTGAGCCGCCAGCTGGCGGGCATGAAAAAGGAGATCAACGGATGCGGCAGACGCCGTGCTTCGCGAGCCAGAGCAATAACCGCTGCGGATGGCGGCATCAGGTTGAAGGAAAAGATCGATTCCAGTGCTTCTTTTTCCCGTATCAACGAAACGCACTCTTCCTGTGCTTTCTGCAGAATGGAGAGTGCCGATTCGTGGGCATGGGGAGGATGGCTGCTGAGGGTTGCATCGAGCGGGGCCTTGCCGATCACCACCATGATATTCAGGAGTCGGGAAGCATCGGACAGCGATGCTATCGGCTTGTCGGCAAGAAGTGGAACATTTGCGGTAACCGCTTCAGCATTGCGGATCATTTCCGGCAGTGCGGCAAGCGGGTCAGCAATGCCGACAAGATCGGCGGCAATGGTATCGCCATAACCGGCATACTCCAGAAAGGCGGCTTGTTCGGCAAGCGTCGGGAGCGATTCTTCCGGAACAGTCTCACTGCCGAGTGTGTCCGCTGCCTGGGCCAACAGCGCGTGATAATCCTGGACAGTCTGATGGAACTGCTGCACAAGCTCACCCGCCTTGGGATCGATGAGCCGGATGGCAATAGTCGAATCCAGCGGTGTCGGCATTTGATCGAACAGCTCAAGATCTGCCTGGGCCAGATGGCGCAAAACACTGAGAGATGGTTCGGCTGGAAATGCCCCCTGTTTGCGGAGAGCCTCCAGCTCTTTCAACCCTGCAGCGGTCTCCCTGGCAATGCCGTCGAGAAGGGACTGTACCTGTTCCTGGTCTCCGGGGAGGAAATTAGTCGGGTGGAACCCCTGCCATGCAGAGACTGTTTCATCAGGAAGTTCTGAGCGCAGCCGTGCAATATCCTGCAACAGGATGGCACGTTCATTGGCCTGCTGTCTGTTGATAGAGAACGGATCGTCAACCGGTATATGCGGCGTTTCCTGTGGCAGCTCCGAGCGCCATCGTTCCACTGACCAAAAGATCTGGTAGACCCGTTCGCCATTCGGCCCGGCCTGACTGTTCACGATGGACGAGTACTGTAGCAGTTTATCCCGTTCGGCCTTCAGGTCTGCAAGTTCCCGCTCAAGTGCCTGGCCATCGTCAAAGGTTTTGTGGAGACGGGTGAGCAGGTCGGCGTGGAGCTTCCCCTTCTGGGTCTTGTGGCTGTGCAGTTCCAGACAGAAATCGCCGAGGCCGGATTTTTCCAGTCGTGTCCTGACCACCTCTAGCGCCGCCTTCTTTTCGGCAACAAAGAGAACCGACTTACCCATCCCCAGTGCAGCGGCAATGATGTTGGTGATGGTCTGGGACTTGCCGGTACCGGGCGGGCCTTCAATGACCAGATTACTGTCACGGTGCAGGGTATCGATGATGGCGGAGTGCTGGGAACTGTCGGCATCGAGAACCAGATGGAGATTCTGGGCCAGTGGCTCCCGGTCGATGTCGTACTCCTGCTGGTGGAACGCCTCGACCCCTTCCTGTTCCTCCATCCCGGCCAGTATCTCACCGAGGTTCCGGTTGGCGGTCAGCTTGGCGCCATGGGGCCAGACAGCATCATCCAGATCTTTGTACATCTGGATCTTGGCGAAGCTGAAGAGGTCGAGCACCATCTCCCTCCGCACTTTCCAGCGCCGCTTGTGAACAAGGATCTTGTCGGCAATCTCAGTAAAATAGGCCTCTGGAGTGTTGTTGCCGTTCAGTTCGGGGAGAATCAGATCGAAATCCTGCCGCAGTTTCTCAGCCAGGGAAAGGTTGGTTTCCAGGTCTTCTTCCGAATAGGAAATGACATAGCTGTAGCAGTTGGTGTCGCGGTTCAGACGGGTCTTTTCGATCTGGGCCGGAACCAGGATGAGCGGGGCAAGGTGGGAGACATCGGAAGAATCATCTTCGAACCACTCCAGAAAACCGAGGGCCAGGAAGAGCATGTTGCAGCCGGTTTCTTCAATGGCGGTCTTTGCCTCTCGGGTCAGGCGACTGCAGAGCCGTTCAAGCTTCTGGGGGGTGTACGGGGTTTGGAGATGGTTGTCGGTGTGACGTTCAGCAACTTCTGCATCGGCTACTGGCAGTTCATGGCTGGTGTCGATACTTTCGGTATCAGGATCAATCGTTTCCGGTTCGACCACCGGCACCAGATCCATGGAGGTCCCGTCATCGACAATAGACGAAAAGACTTCATCCGGCAGTTCATCAACGATCCGGATCGTTCGCGCCTTACTCTCGCGAAAGTTGAGCAGGCGGTTGCGGTTGCTGGTGTCGAGGAGCCTCCGTCGAATCTGCTGCAGGGATTCGAGAAGCCCGTCTGTACGCGGTGCCATGGGATCCTGTTTCTGGACAGTGGTTCATGAAAAAATTGTTGCGAACAATAGCAGAAAATGCCTGAAAATACCATTGAAACGGAAATCTATGGGTAAATAACCAACTTCGTCCCCACATTCACATGCCGATACAGCTCATCCAACTGCGAATTCTGCACGCTGATGCATCCCCAGGTAAGATTCTGCCGGTCCTTCCCCGGCCATTCACCCCACCAGCCATGGATGCCGATACCGCCGCCCAGCTTTGTGTTCTTTGGCGGCTCTTTCCCGGATTTTTCAGCAGCAATGATATCGTTCTTCTGCTGTTCGGTGATCAATCCTTTTTGGAAGCCGTTGACCGCGTCCGTATTATTCGGATAGTTGATCCGCAGCCACCCAACGCCGAGAAACTGCGCATAAGGGCCGGAGAAAGGTCCGCGAGATTTCTGAGTGATGCGATACTCGCCTTCAGGCGTCCGATTGTCCCCCTGCATTTGCTTATGCCCCAGCGGTTTCTTGCCAAGCCCTATGACGTAAATCTTTTCCAGTTTTCCCTTGGAGTAGAGTCCCATGCGATAGCGGCTTTTCCATGCGACCAGTACGGCGTCTTCATTCGACAGTGAATCAGGCAGTGGCGGAAGCTGTTCAGTTGCGACCATTGCACTGCTGATAGATGAATGGGACTGTACAGTCCAGAGCATTCCGGAACCGATGATCAGCAGAACAATAGTCCAAAGGATTTTCTTGATTATCATGACAAACGTTCAATCTGCCCGATTATGCCAAAGCACCCTTAAGGGTTTTGTTTCGCCTCATAAAGGCAGCTGCTATTTTTATATAAATGTCGTCAGTTTCTATATTATCGAGAACCTCGTTAGCCTTGTCATCAACCTTCATAAGAAAACAGGCTTTGGCCTTCAATAGCTTCAAGGTATTGAGGAACTTGTCATCAGCTTTAATTTTGAGTGCCTCATCGTACATCTCCAGCCCTTTTTCAAATTCGCCGGTCAGCATGTATAATGAGCCGAGATCCGCGAAGGTATGCAGAATTTTCTTGTTGCTGCTACCATTTTTCATCTGCTTCTTTAGCTGAAGCTCCAGTTTTTCGATGTTTGCAAGATCCTGCTCGTATTGGCCCGGTGTGTTTTGTCGAGACGGATTCATTTTCTTTGCCCTTTTTGTGCTGGAGCTGTTCTTTTACTCAGTTTATGAGCTTTGCTCTATAAATAAGAGTTGCTTCATACTCATCTTCATTTAGTTCGTAAACCGACAATGCATCTATGACAAATGAATCACGGGGAAACGGCATCGCCTGTATGGTTTCAGTAGTCTGTTCATCTACAGGGGCGTCATTCCTGATGGTCAGATGCGGATTGTATGGAAACGCAGAGGGTGGAAATTGAATTTTCGATGAACACAATGCCGAATGAATCAGGTCAAACGGTTTCCGGTCAGTCGGGCGAAGGTAGAATATTCCCGTGCCGGGGAAATATTCAATACAATCAAAGGAGACTTCAAAAGGATGGAATTGAGCCGCTATCCTGCTGACCTCCCGCTTGATTAATTCTATTTCAACGCCAGGAGGAATCGGATCAACACCCGACGAACCGGCCAGGGTAATTTCGGCTGGTAGCATGGCAGATTTACTGGCAAGCACAGTCCTCATCTGCTTGATCTGCTCGTGGACGGGTTCTGGGATATCAACGACAATATAGGCTTTGTTTTGAGTAACTTCGGGCGGTAATTCTTCAATCTTAATCTTGGTTATCATGGAATGCTCCCAAAATCATTTTGATATCTTGAAGACATCAAAACACATTTCAAACAAACCATCAACTCGTAACACATCGTAATTATTGTTACATAACCAGAAAGCGATTTATGAATTAGACAAACTGCGATAGTAAAATCGGAAAGAACATTATGGGAGTTTAATTGCGTGAGGGAAAATACGGAACGTTAAGGGTATCCACATTTCATGATTGATGATGAGTAAATACGACTACTGTTGAGTACCACTTTGAACTGACAGATTTTCCCTTACTATTTTGACTCTAGTGCCTAATTTCCGAATTCTTTAAATTGGGGCCGGTGCTATCCGGCCCAAATCACTAGAATCAGCAGCACACATCCTACCAGTATTGCTAAAAGGCAGAGCTTGTCTGAGTATCATTTATCACTATGCGCTTCTCGCGGGAAAGAATCTGATATCCGTGATGATCGCCGCATCACGGCAGCCAGTGCAGCAATGCAGACCAATAGCGACATCCAATGTTGTTTTACAAATGTAGCCCCTTCCCAGGAAGGGACGAATACCGTTGGTGGAAGTACAATAAGGCCAACCGTCACGGAAATGATCCCGGCTGTAACAAGCCGATTTACAATTTCCGTGAAAGAAGCGGCGCAGAATATCGTGAGTGCTTCTGGCCACGAAATGATCCTGCTCTCCCCGTTAGTTCTATATCTCATATCTCCCTCCATGCAAATCGCTTCTCCCTGCGATTTGACCTGACGCATCTCGAAATCCTCAGTCCTTTGCTTCGTGGTCGTTACTTGCCACCTCCACAATTCACACTATTTGAGAAACGCCATTGGGTTGTCGTACATGAGAGCCTTGACCTCTTCCTCTGAAAAGTGCATGCAGAAGTTTTAGAAATCCTCAAATAGCTTCGAGGTTATCAATCAAACAAACATTACACCAAGCGATCTAATATAGCAAGTAGCCGTAATTATTGACTTAATAAATAATGTGTGCTTTAATATCACTCATAACGTTACAGCGTCTGATTATTCGATAAAAATGAGGGAATAATTTTTATTTATTGGTTCAAAAATATTTTGTGGCTTAGCACTTTCGATTACTCTCGTCAGCTAAACCATATGACACATCAACCAAGCCTAGTAACGATCTTACAACTTGCAAAAGCCTAGAATACAACATCTCCATCGGCAATTATTACTGGAGCTGAAAATAAGCTTGCCTGAGAATTCAGCAAGCCTACTTTATCGTCATTATATTTCTTCTAACACTTGTCCCTCTTAACCCGGCTGTTCACACGCAGGTCAATCTCCGTATGTTTCCCCCTGGCAGCGGATTTCGATGTGTTCTGGGGGTATACTCGTGAAAGAGGATTTCCACCAGTTTGCCGATCAATGCCACCGGCGCCTCATTGAGTCTGCGGTTCACCACCACCGAGCGGTCTTTGTTGACTCTCCTGCGCACCGTGGTACGGAAATGATTCAAGGATTACTCGTAATAAGGAAAATCATATTAAAGATAGGATAGTTAGAAACAATAATGCCAAAAGTTATTGTCACACCTATAAGCTTGGACTAATAGTGACAATAACTTTTGGCATTTTAATGGGTGTTAACTAGCTAATATTCCCAATGTTGGAGTGACAACAACTATTGGCATTTCACATTATTGACGCTGCCATTTGCTCTTGGCACTGAAGTCAGATTTCAGCCCGAAGAGTACTACATTTCCAGACATGTCTCAATCCATATTTTCCCGCCGGATAAGCTTTTGGTCAGCAAAAACGTGGTTGATGCTCGGAAGAGTGATACACTTTATCAGGGGAACTTATGAAAGAGGCAATGTTCTACCAATCGGAGATAGGTGGCCATGTTCGCTGTACCCTCTGCAGGTTCAACTGCCTGATCAGCGATGGTGGCCGCGGCATTTGTGCCGTCAGGGAAAACAGAGGCGGCACCCTCTACACGCTCGTCTACGGCAAGGTCATTGCCGAGAATATCGACCCCATAGAAAAGAAACCGCTTTTCCACGTCAAGCCGGGGAGCAGTTCCTATTCGATAGCCTCGATGGGGTGCAATTTCCGCTGTCGCCACTGTCAGAACTACAGCATCTCGCAGGCAGATAAGGCCGCCAAGATACAAGGGATGCAGCGATCACCGGCAGAAATCGTGGAAAAGGCTGTTGCATCGGGGTGCAGTTCTATTTCCTACACCTACACCGAACCGACGGTCTTCTTTGAATTTGCCTACGACACGGCCCGCCTTGCCAGGGAAGCCGGGCTGTCAAACGTCTTCGTCACCAATGGCTACATCAGTAAAACTGCACTTGCCGCCATCGCCCCGTACATGGATGCGGCCAACATCGATCTGAAGGGATTTTCAGAGGGATTCTACCGCGACGTTGTCCATGCCCGACTTTCCGAAGTACTCGACTCCATTGTCGAGTACCGGAACCAAGGAATTTGGATCGAACTCACAACCCTCATTATTCCCGGGCTTAACGACTCAGATGTGGAACTACAGGGGATTGCCTCGTTCATCGTTGAAAACCTTGGGATCGACACCCCATGGCACGTGACACAGTTCTATCCCACCTACCAGCTGATCGACCACCCCAGGACCCCGGCATCCACACTGAAACGGGCGTACGATATTGGCAGGGAAGCCGGTATTCTTTATGTCTACGAGGGGAATATCCCGGGAGGGGAGGGAGAAAATACCAGCTGCCCATCCTGTAAAACCCTTCTGATAGATCGTTACGGCTATCAGATCAAGTCAAACAGGATCAACAACGGTAGCTGCCCGGAGTGTGGTTTTGCAATTGCGGGGATCCACATGTCATGACGACAGCACACCGGACCGTCTAACCTGTTGATAGGCCAAGGCCGGCATCATGGAAACCAGTTTCACCTGATGCCCGTTACAGCGGCACATTCTGTTGACTCGAAGAACAAAAACAAGTAAGTTTGTGCAGATTAACCGTCCAGGATTTTCACCATGCTTCGAGCCTGTCTTTTCCTGATCTACTTCATTCCGTTTACCTTTGTTATGGCTGCAATTGCGCTGTTCTGCACCATGTTCGACTCCAGCGGTAAAGCCTATCACCGTATTGCCTGCCTCTGGAGTCGCATCAGCCTGAAGATGGCAGGAGTTACGGTAGAAGTAAGCGGGCAGACATTCGTTCCTCATGACAAACCGGTCATTTTCATGAGCAACCATCAAAGCAACTTCGACATCCTGGCTCTCTACCAAGCCATACCAAAACGATTTTCATGGATCGCCAAGGAAGAACTCTTTACATACCCGGTCTTTGGTCACTCCATGCGACGGGCTGGCTACATCCCTTTGGACAGGAGTGACGGCCGCCGCTCTCTCAGGAGCATGGTTATTGCTGCTGCCAGAATCCGCGAAGGGAACAGCGTCATCATCTTCCCGGAGGGTACCCGTTCAACTGACGGCAGACTCATTCCGTTCAAAAAGGGTGCGTTCCTGCTGGCAGAAAAAGCCTTGGTCCCGATTGTCCCGGTGACCATAAGCGGTAGCGGAAACATCAACCCGGCCAAGAAGCTCTGGCTTAAACCCGGAGTCATACATATCCACCTCGCTGAGCCCATATCAGTGACCGCACAGACGGGGAGGAAGCGTGGCGACTTGCTGGAGCAGGTTAAGGCGGCGATTGAGGCCAATCTGGAGAGATAAATGTCGACTTTTGCCATTACAATGATTGTCAGCGGCCTGGCTGCAATGACCTGGGGTCTCCCTGCAATGCACCGGCTTAGACGACCCCTGGACGTACTGGCGTCTCTGGTTGTCCTGGGAGGAGTCATCTCTGCTCTCCTTGGCAGCCTGCTTCTTGCAGTACCAGGATTTTTTCAAGGCTGACGAATTTTCAATTTTTATCAAACACAGGCTTTCACATGAATGAAAAAGCAAAAAGTATAGCCCTGCATATCACTGTCACTGCCGTCATTGCACTATTTCTGCTCTTCGGCAGCACGCTGTGGCGGCAGTGGAACCAGTACCGCAAGGGAGAAGATGCGATGGCCAAGGGTGACTACATCGCAGCCATTTCAGGGTTCGAGGCAGCCATTCATATGTACACGCCATTGAGCCCTCTGGTCACTCGATCTTCGGAGCGCCTCTGGGAACTGGGACAAACATTTGAGCGCAATGGTGACCCAGCAAGGGCACTCGTTGCCTATCGGTCTCTACGAAGCTCTTATTACGCCGTCCGCAGCCTCTATAACCCCGGCACCAAGTGGATTGAACGCTGCGACACACGTATCGCTTCACTGGTTGGGCCTGTAAGGGCTGTCGGGAACTAATTTCTTTCAAGGATTATTATGGAAACTGTCACCCCTGACAGCACAGGACTGAAGATCATCCCCCTGGGCGGGCTTGGTGAGATCGGCCTGAATATGGCAGCATTCGAGTACGGTGATGACATCATCGTTGTCGACTGCGGCCTTATGTTCCCTGACGCTTCCATGCTCGGCATCGACCTGGTGGTTCCCGACATCTCCTATCTGCGCGAGCGGGCCGATCGCATTCGAGGCATATTCCTCACCCATGGACATGAAGACCATATCGGTGCGCTCCCCTATGTCCTTCCTGAGATCAATCCTCCGCTCTTTGGTACTGCACTTACTCTCGGTCTGGTCAAGGCCAAGCTGAAAGAGTTTCAACTTGACGAAAAGGTAGATCTCCGGGTCATGAAACCTCGGGAAAGGGTTACCGTTGCCTGCTTCACCGTTGAATTCATTCGTGTTACCCACTCCATTGTTGACGGATGCGGCCTCGCGATACATACACCCGAGGGGGTGGTAATCCACACAGGAGATTTCAAGATCGACCAGACTCCGGTGGATGGCGAGCTCACAGACCTTGCGACCTTCGCTCGCTATGGGGAAGAGGGTGTGCTGGCACTGATGTCCGACTCGACGAACGTCAAGCGCGAAGGGTACACCATCTCGGAACGGGCTGTTGGCGAGGCCTTTCATGAACTTTTCCCCAAGTGTGCAGGCCGGATTATCGTAGCCGCCTTCTCCAGCAATATCCATCGGGTGCAGCAGGTTGTGGAGGCAGCCGTAGCCTGCAGCCGCAAGGTGTTGTTAAACGGTCGCTCCATGATCGCCAACGTCCAGATCGCACGTGAACTCGGATACCTCAAGGTGCCGGAAGGGCTGCTCATCGACCTGAAAGAGCTGCCACGCCTCCCCAAGGAACAGGTCTGCATCATCTCAACCGGCTCGCAAGGTGAACCTATGAGTTCTCTCACCCGGATCGCAATGGATGGGCACAAGCAGATCAAACTGGAGCGGGGCGACACGGTCATCCTCTCATCCCGAGTGATCCCCGGCAACGAGAAGACTATCACCGACATGATCAACCACCTCTACAGGCGAGGCGCCGAAGTCTTCCACGAGCAGGTTTCAGAGGTACATGTCTCAGGCCACGCCAGCCAGGAGGAGTTGAAACTGATGCTCAATCTGACCAGGCCGGACTGGTTCATACCTGTTCATGGCGAATTCCGCCACCTCGTTCGCCACGCCCGACTTGCCCAGCAGGTTGGAATTCCTGCAGAACGCTGCATCGTTGCCAACAACGGCGACGTAATCGCCTTCTCCGGCAATGAGGGGTGCATCATCGGCCAGGTCGAGAGCGGACGAGTTTTTGTGGACGGCAAGGGGATCGGCGACGTTGGCACGATTGTCCTCAAGGACCGCAAGCACCTCTCGGAAGACGGCATGGTGATTGTGATCATTGGCATCTCCCTGTACAATGGGCAGATAATCTACGGTCCGGACATCGTCTCCCGCGGCTTCGTATTCGAGGACGAAAGCAGGGAGTATCTGGAGGCAGCCCGCCAGGTCGTTATCGATAAACTCTCAGAGCTGAATTCCGAAGAGATGGGTGACTGGAACGAAGTAAAGCAGGAAGTTCGTGCAGCCCTGAGGCGCTTCTTCAAGAAAACCATTGAGAGAAGGCCAGTTATTCTCCCTCTGATCCTGGAAATGTGAGCGATATGGAGCCGATTGAACCGAAAAAAGAGATGCTTACCAGCGAAATCAAAGGTATGCTTCTGGGGGCAACCGGGCTTTTCCTGCTGGTGGCGCTCGCTTCGTACAATGCCAACGACCTCTCATTCAACACCTTTTCTTCTGAGGTGGGGGTCCGGAACTTCGGAGGGAAGCTCGGCGCACAATTGGCGGACCTCCTGCTCCAGTTTTTCGGTGTGGCCTCATACTTGGCACCTGGAGCGCTTCTCGTAATGGCATACCGCCTGCTCCGTTTCAAGGAGATTAAGCTGACTCCCTACAAATGGTTTGCCTTTCTCGGACTGATGCTCTCCCTTTCCGCCCTCTTTGCATTCAACATAGAGTTCACTGACCTTTTCGGTCAGAGCCTCCCCACAGGTGGAGCCATCGGATACAAGACCGCCGCGATGCTCAAAGGATACTTGGGTGTGACTGGTGCGCTTCTCCTCCTGCTCCCGATGCTCGCCGTCTCCATCACCATAATGTCTCGTTTCTCATTCGTCCTTTTCGCAGACTGGTGGATCAACTCCCTCGGCGACCGATGGCAGCGATACCGTGAGAAACAGGCCCTGAACCGGGAGATCCTAAAAGATGCCGGGGAGCAGAAAAAAGATCATTCCGAACCGGTGATCAAGCCTTTGCCTGCACATTTACCACCATCACCCGTTACGATAAAGCGTGAAAAGCGGGATACTGAAAAGACCAAACCACAGCAGGAACTGTTCGACTTCGCCAAGAGCGACGGCGACTTCCGAACTCCGCCGCTCACTCTTCTCGACGCAACTCCGCCAAGCGCCCGCAAGGTGGACAAGGAAGTACTCACCATGAACGCCCGTCTCCTGGAGAAGAAACTCCGTGACTTCGGCGTAGAGGGGGAAGTGGTGGAGATCTGTCCCGGTCCGGTGGTAACCATGTATGAATTCGCCCCTGGTCCCGGGATAAAGGTGAGCAAAATTGCCGGGTTGGCGGATGATCTCTCCATGGCTCTCCAGGCGCTCTCCATACGTATTGTTGCGCCGATCCCCGGCAAGGGGGTAGTGGGGATAGAGCTTCCAAACCGTGACAGGGAGATGGTCGGGCTCAAGGAGATTTTCACCAGCGAGGAGTTTCAGAAGGGCAAGTACAAACTTCCGTTGGCACTGGGAAAGGACATTGCCGGAGTGCCGCTGGTGACTGACCTGGCCAGGATGCCGCACCTTCTGGTTGCCGGAGCCACCGGCTCAGGCAAGTCGGTTGCAATCAACACAATGATCCTTTCATTCCTCTACACATCAACCCCCAAAGATGTACGAATCATCATGGTTGACCCGAAAATGCTGGAGCTTTCGGTGTACGACGGCATCCCCCACCTGCTTCTGCCGGTGGTGACAAATCCGAAGAAGGCCTCCATAGCACTGCGGTGGGCCGTAGAAGAGATGGGACGTCGCTACCGGATGCTGAATGACAAGAAGGTCCGTAACATAGACTCATACAACAAGCTTCTTGAGCGCGAGGAAAAGGAGAAGTCAGAAAACCTTGCACGCGACACTGTTGTCATTGAAGAAATCGAGATTTTGGCCGAAGACGAACAGGTAAGTATCGAAGCTTTTCTGGACAAGGACGAGATCATGGAACATGGTCACCTTCCTTACATAGTTGTGATAGTGGACGAGCTTGCTGACCTGATGATGGTGGCGGGCCGTGAGATTGAAGAGTCGATCGCGCGTCTCGCCCAGATGGCCCGTGCCGCTGGTATTCACCTGATTCTGGCTACGCAGCGGCCATCGGTTGATGTCATCACCGGCCTTATAAAGGCCAATTTCCCGGCTCGCATATCCTTCCAGGTCTCATCAAAGACAGATTCCCGGACCATACTTGACTGCAACGGAGCCGAGTCCCTCCTCGGAGCCGGCGACATGCTCTTCCTCCCACCAGGAACCGCCAAGCTTCAACGCTCCCACGGCGCCTTCGTCTCAGACTCCGAAGTCCAGAGAGTCGTGGACTTCCTCAAAAAACAGGGTAAACCGGTATACGACAAATCGATTCTGGAAGTGAAGATAGGGGACGACAAGAGCATTGACGGTGACGAAGAGCTTGATGATCGATATGACGATGCGGTGGCTCTGGTGGCAGAAGCCAAGCAGGCATCGATCTCCATGGTTCAGCGCCGTCTGCGCATCGGCTACAACAGGGCCGCCCGGATCATAGAAAAGATGGAACAAGAAGGGATTATCGGCCCATCAGACGGGACAAGCAGGCCGCGCGAAGTGTTCATCAACAAGCTTTAGCAGGTCAGGATCGAGGAGAGACTCATGAGCCAATGCCGCAAAGACAACCTGGTCCACTTTGCAGTAACTATCATCAGCAAGGATCGGCCCGGTATCGTGGCCGATACCACCGAGGTCCTCTTTCGCCTGGGATGCAACATTGAGGACTCAAGCTGTACGATGCTTGGTGGTGATTTTGCCATCATCCTTATAGTATCCCACGCCAAGCCGTTCACGAAGACCCGACTGATCGACGAATTCAAGGGGCTGCACGAACGGACCGGTCTGGCAACATACGTCCGCACACTCACCGAAGAAGAGATATGTCCGCTGAAGGAAGAGGGTGAACTCTGCCTGGTTTCGGTATACGGCTCGGACCAGCCAGGGATTGTGTACCGGGTTACGCGTGCCCTGGCAGATAGATGCGTCAACATAACCGACCTGAATACCAAGTTGATAGGCACAAAGGCAGAGCCTGTCTACGTGCTTATGCTTGAGGCCACGCTGCCGGAAAACCTTACCGTTGACGGAGTCTCGGAGATACTTGATAATCTACGCAAGGAGTTGAACGTCGAGATCACAGTGCGCAGCATCACTCCGGTCTCCCTGTAACGTCATATGCCAAACCAGAAGATACTCCTGTATCCCCACCCGATTCTGAAGAAGATGACACGGCTGATTGAGCGTTTCGATAAGGATATCGACGGACTTGTCCAGGACCTTATCGATACCATGAGAGAGGGGCCCGGCTCTGTTGGGGTGGCAGCGCCTCAGATCGGAGTATCGCTTAGGATGTGCGTGGTGGACGTCTCCAACAGCAAGCTCGGCAAGGAAGACAACCACGGGCTTCTGGTACTGGCCAATCCTGAGATCATCGAACGCGAGGGGACTGTTATCATGCGCGAGGGGTGCATGAGCGTTCCCGACTATACAGGAGACGTTGAGCGCTCCACCAGAATCGTCATCCAATACCTGGATGCAGGTGGTAATACCATGCGGATGGAGGCGACCGGGTTCGAAGCGGTAGCAATCCAGCATGAACTGGACCATCTCGACGGAGTGCTCTTCCTCGACAGGATAGCATCACTGAAGACAGGTCTCTTTCGGAGGAGACAGTACAAGTAAATCCTTGGATAGTTGCCGATTCTATAACTAAATGATTATTGTCGCTTGAAATTATCCATTCTTATGATTTAACGATATATATGCAAATTTACTTGACCCCCATGAATGAGCATCCATGAAATCGAGCGAGTACCACCCAGCAGGTTGCAGCAAGCCTGATCCTGGCTTGGAGATCCCTACAGCCAGGCATTACGACACCGGAGATAGCGACAAGGGCTTTACCCTTGTAGAACTTATTGTGGTTGTCGCAATTCTTGCTGTATTAGCGCTATTGGCCATCCCTTCATACAATAATTATGTGCTGTTGGCAAAAAACTCCCGGACAATGTCTGACATACGACTGCTTGAAAAGGAGATCGACGCATACATTCTCGACAAGAACACGCTCCCCGCCTCCCTTGCCGACATTAGACGCGACACCTTCCCCGATGCATGGAATCACCCGTACGTATTTTACCCGATAGACACTACTGTCGTTCCACCGGCTCTGGATCCGCTCCAGAGAATAGACCGCTTCATGAACCCTTTGAACACGGACTTTGACCTTTATAGCCTGGGCCCTGACGGATTGACCAATCTTGACATTTCTCAACTGGACGGCCAAAACGATATTATACGGGCCTCTGGGGGGGGGTATGTCGGGACAGGAAAAGCATTCTGATGCGGTCCCTAATTCGAGATACCTGCAACTCTATCAGTGAGGTGATTGGCATGCTTGTAAGGTTAACCCTGAGGTTTTTCCGATCGACGTGCCATTGTGCGAAGGTGAATGATTTATGAATTGCTCATGCCCAAAATGCAAAACCCGGATTGAGCTCGACCAGACGCAGCTTCCGGAAGATGAATCAAGCATAACCTGTACTGCCTGCAACACCCGCTTCCTGGTGTACAGGGAATCATTTGCCTGCAGGGCTTTAAGAAAATCCGGTGAAATATTCTGTTCGAAATGCGCCACTGAGTTAGGCCACTTGTTGCACTGCTCGGCATGTGGTGCTCTCTATCCGGAGTACTTTGTCGTAGGGCTTCACCGAAAAAAGGTTCGCGAGAAAGTTGAAGTAAAGGCCGGCACTGCCTACAAGCCGGACACGGTACAACGTCCATCCTTCAAACCCAAGTCAGGGACACACGCTGATTCGAGAAAGACAACGCAACTATCCCCGAATACGCTGAAGATGGCAGCCGGTATAGCGGTAGTCGCACTAATTCTTGCGGTTGGCATCAGTTACTACTATCACGCCAGAGCCCAAAAACTGTATGCAGCGAATCTGATTACCGCTCTCTACGGGATAAAATCCGGAACAGACATGAGTCTCAGAATGTGTTCAAAGATTTCTACAGAGTGGAAGTCTAAAATTGATTCCGGAAGCAGAGTGGAAGCACGCCTCACCCCTCAAGAAGATTCAAATTTGAATAAGGTAAAATCAGAAATTGATTTGGCTATGCAAAAAATTCAGCAACCCCCGAAAAAACTGATCCCGTCGATGGAAAAACTTGTCGCCCTTTATGAGATATACAATAAGATTTTTGCCTTGGCGATATCTCCGCAAGGCTCAGTGTCAGCTTTCTCTGATTCAACGGCTAAACTGGAGAATGACTTCAACCGAGTAGCTCAGGAATTCAAGGCAACCCTACCTGCAGATGTGCAAGAAGAGTTACGCAAAGCCGTTACTAAGTACAAAAACCTGCAATTCCTGAATTAACCCCCATCAGATTTACTGCAGCTGAGGGCTTGCGAGGGTTCCGCGGATAGGGAGCTGATAGTGGCCCGGGGTGGTGAGGTACTTGGCAAGAAGCAGGAAGATGAGTTTCTGACTTTCAAGGAATTCCGGTTTTGGCATCATTTCAAGTGTCAGGTTGAGTGGGGCGGCTGATGCAGCAACCACTGCTGGCAGGTTTCCCTTAACCCTTACGTAGAGCCCCTCTCCCTGAAAGGTCACGCTCTCCAGGGCCATACGCCCTCCAGCAATCCTTAGCATCCCCTGCATCGTCCTGTAGGATGCATCCGGCAGTGCTGTCCCGCTTATGGTTACACCTCTGAGATCAAGTGAGGTGACCTCCAACTGGAGCGAGCCGGTTGCAGCCGTGCGCATGTTCTGTACCTTTCCATTGATGCGCAGCTCCCCCTTTGCTGTAACGCCTGCAACTGTGGCAAAGAATGGGATAGTCTCCAGTCGAAGCCCCTTAGCCTGGAGATTCACGCTCCTCCCCCTGGTCAGTTCCATTTCGCCCTGCACGACTCCGGAGCCTATGACAGCATCGCACGTCAGCACAATCCGGCCAGTCAGCAGGGGAAGAATCCGCACCCTAAGGGTTAACCGGTCAACTTTGAGGAGTGCGCCTTTCCGGTTGGCCAGAGTGACCCCCCGGCCGCGTATCCCCAGTGGGAAGGCCTTACCGAGTGCTCCTGATGAAATGGTAAGACCCTGAGGGGCAACAGCTCTTTCGGCAAGGCGCTGTATCTCGATCGCAGGCACAAAAAGAAGAGTCAGGCAAAGAAAGAGAATAAGCCCCCCGGTTACAGCGAGGAGCCAGATGAGCCATGCAGGAAGTCGCTTCATTGCGGCAGTGTGCCCTTCTGAAGGGTAACGGTCATGGCCAGATCGAGGCGTGAAGGATCGTCAAAGCGGGTTTTGAAGAGCGCCTTCCTTATGCTTGCCGGCCGGGTTCCCTGTTCAAGCCTGAATAGGAGGTTTATAGCTTCATTGGGGGTAAGCCCCTCTATCCGGACGTCAGCGGACTCTTCCTGAAATCCGTTACGCTCTTCGGTCTTCAGTGGCTTTACCTGAAGAGTCTTCCCCTTGATGCCGGTCTCTTCAATGAGTTTGGCAGGGGAATCACCGGCACGTACCGCTGCAAGGCGGTTGGCCGACCGCTGGGCTGCGGTGTTTACTTCCTGATAGCGCTGCTTTAGTACCAGGAGTTCGGCAATCTCCGACTCCTTGGCTCTCCTTTTTTTCTCAAGGCGGTTCACCTGGTCATGCGCCAGGGAGTAAAGGAGCGCCAGAGCCAGGCAGACCGCACAGCCGATCCCCCACCTGAGTCGAACGACCGGATCAAGTTCCCGGAAGCCGGCGATAATCTCTTTCAATCTGGTCATCACTTCGCCTCCTTGTTGCTGCTACCACGAAAGACGAACGAGACGCTGCCGTCGTTTTTGTATTTGATTTCCGCCACTTCAGCGGTTACCAATACCTTGGCAGCCCGTGTCCTGAAGTCATTAACGGCCTGAGCCGACCGCGCATCCCCTTTCAGACGAACCTGTGTACCTTCCAGTTCCACCTCGAAAAAACCGGTGACGTCATCCCCTTTCAGCTCGGCAAGTTTCTTCACTACAGGGAGGAGACGCGGAGAAAGTCCCCCGCCTGCCAACCGTTTGATCTCCGAACTGATCTCCCCTACCGGGTCCTGTGCTTTTTTGCGATTGGGAAATACCTCACGGTAGATTTTCGATATGGACGTCTCCAGCGATTCCAAATCCTTACGCACCATCCAGTACCTCGCTCCAACCTCGGCAAAGATGAGAACCACCAAGGTTAGAGCCAGGATCGCCGTCATACGGAGCCTGCGGATGTTTTTCATCTGCCCGGCTGTGTACGCAAGGTCGCCGCTTCTGAAGTTTACGAGTACTCCGGAGAGGAAAGCCCTGGCAACGGCATAGGCTCCGGCAAGGTCTCTTGCAGGTTCGGTCTCACCGCCAAAGGCATCAAGAATTTCCTTATTAAGCGGAATGTCACCGCTTTCAGGGTCAGCAGGACCGATCCGGAGCCTGCCTCTAACCTTGACATCGCGACTCAGTTCATAGGCAGCCACGCTCCTGGACAGTTCCCTCTCGGAGTTGCCGTCCGGCAGGGACCTCACCAAAAACGGTCCGTCAGAGCTGCCGATCATGAGGGCTCTGCCGTCAGTGACCGCAGAGTCTGCATCGGTGCCCGACGGCAGAAGGAGGTTCCAGTGCAACACAGAGCCGGTGACTATTTCCGGCTCCAGACCTTGAACTGCAAACATCTCTAGTAGTAAGGAAACCTCTTTCCTGCGGCACCAGGCAGCCAAAACCTTTCCATTACCCAATGGAACGGCGTCGAATACCATCTCATCGGCATCGGCAGCCATCTCACCTGCAAGTTCCAGAGGGAGAATCTCTCGGAGCCTGCGACGGTCTGTGATCGGCATCTCCAGTTCGCGCGCATGAATCAGGGAAGGGGAAATGGCCAGAATGATCTTCTCTCCTTCCTCTGAAGGGGAAAATCCTTCCAGCAGCCCGGTCATTGACAGGGGATCAGGAAGCGGGCGGCGTACACCCTGCAGAAATACCAGAGCAGCGCGCCTTTTTTCGAATCTGGCGACAACGACATCGGCACCGGAAAACTGAATTATGAGAATGGTCATTGAACCCTCGGAATTAATACTCCCGCCAGTAAAGAATCTGCGGCTCTGATCCCGACAACCGCACCACCGTCTCGATGACGCGGCTTACATCCTGTACACGCCCCTCAGCCCGAAGACGATAGACGTTCCCCTTGATGGAGATGTTGGTCAACAGCCCTGTGGCTATGGATTCAAAGCCCGGCACCTTTGCCAGTTCAGCCGGGTTTTTGAACGGAGTGTTACGTCTATGCTCCAGCACTCTTTCCGCCAGATCGTCACTAATCCTCTCGTCCAGTGATGCTATGACATCCTTTGGCGCCGTGTTTATGTTTATCGGAGCTGTCGGTGCATTCGAGAAATCCGGATATACCGTTACCAGCGGCCTGAGAGCCTCCATTGGCGCTCCGGCAAACCCCTTTACGAGCGCCAGCTCTTCCACTGTTTTAATCTGCCCGTTCTTTGCCTCGTATGGAGGAATCAGGGCACTATAGTACTGCGTCTCTGCTCCGCCGGGATGCGGCAGATCGTTCAGGTCGAGCCAGTCCGCCAAGGCATCGATAAGGTCAGTGACACCGTTTAGCTTGAGCAGTCGGAACAGGCGGTTCGCCACACCTGAAGAAAAGTTCCCATCTAGCTCACCGCTGGGGGGAGCAACATAATTCAGGTTGAGTTTGCCGCTCTCCTCCTCGATGGTGAGACGCAGGTCACCACGCTCATCCGAGAGTTTAAGCGGCTGGGCCCAGGGATCAGAGAGAGAGCTGTAGCCCTGGTTCTTAAGCCCCAGCTGCAGGAGCATAATCCCGCCGGTGATACCGGATTCAGCAAGCAGGCCTGCCTTTTCACCCGAAACATAGGTATGGCGCGCCGATGTATCCACGAATACTTCGGCAGTAAACTCTGCAGTAAGGGCGATGAGCAGAGTAGTTACAAGCAGCGTTATGACCAGGGCAAACCCGCGTTCATCCTTCATGAGCCTGCCACTCTGATGACAGCAAGGGTTGAGTAGGGTACGACCTTCGCCCCTTCGCGGACCTGGAGCGTGACCCGGACCGCCTTCGGCAGAGTGCCGTTGATTGCCGAGTCCCAGCTTTTCACCCACTTGGTCCCGTCCGGTGAGCACTCCACGAGAAACCCCTCTATCAGCTCTATCTGGGGATAGATGAGGGGCTTACCTGTTCGAAAAAGGTCACTGGCCGAACGGGTCAAAGTCAGGGTCTCACCCTTTGCCACAGTTCCATATTCTACTGCCAACTGATCTGAGAAAGGCTGACCGCCTGCGACGGGGGATCCGAACGTGGCAAACGCGAGGCGCGATGACGGCTTGCCGAACTGGTCTCGATCCTCCACTACGAAGGCACTCTTTTTGTTGGCCTGGATATACCAGGCTGCCGACAGCTCACGCCTTAGAAGGCCCAGGGTCTCGCGGATCCCCCTCCGCTCTTCCATGCCGGCAACGGCTCCCTCCTTGGTCCTGAAGATGGCGAAGTAGGTCCCGTAGAGCGCAGAGGCGATGATTGCCAGAAGGGCAAGGGCCACCAGGACCTCCAGCAGGGTGAAGCCAGATGAGTCGCTTCGCGGAGCAATGAGCGAGGGTCGTGATCGGATCTCTCCGGAAGCCTTCATCTGCGCTTCTCCCTGTAGAGCGAAAGCTGAAGGCGGCTCTTCGTCTGATCCTTCGAGACGGTGAGATTTAGTCGCTCAACACCTGGCCATGGGGAAGGTTCTGTGGCCAACTCCCAGGCATATTCGGGCCATGCAGGGGCAAAGGTGCCGGTGCCGCTCTGTTCGCCCTGCAGGCGGCTCTCGTCGAGCTTGACCCTTGCCAGGAGCACGGCTACGGTCTCCTCCTTGTCCCTTCTGGCAATATCGAGATGATAGTTGAAAGAGGTAATAACGGTCACCAGGACACCTGCCATAATTGCCAGAGCCACCATGACCTCCAGAAGGGTGAATCCTCTCAAAGGGCCACCTCCTGGTATCCTTCCTGAACCTTGACCCTCCCACCGAAGGGGAAGACGGTTATTGTCATCTGGTCGCCGCGCGACTCCCTGAGATGGATCACCGCTATATCGGCAAGCCCGGCCGGTCCGAAGTCGAGGAGCACCTCCCCGGTGCTGACGGTTCCCAGGCGCGGTATCTGCACATCGTTAACAGTGACACCATCGGCAAGCATCCTGCGGTTGAAAAACGTGTCGCCCGACCTGCTCTCGCTCTCGCCAGGAGGAACCCTTACAACCTCAATCTTGCCGCTGCCTGGCGAAAGCTTCAATCGATGGGGGAGAGAGGTTGTTGTCACCTGATCTCCGATGTAGCGCACGGTTGTTGCCAGCGCCCGTGCCGAGCTCTTCAGCGCAGCCCCACGTGAGTCGGGGAGCCGGGGCCAGACAAGCAGAGTTGTCATTGCCAGGATCGCAAGCACCACCACCATCTCGATCAGGGTAAAGCCGGCAGAATCCGGCAAACTCTTCCTCTTCATGGCCCTTGAAGATGGCATCATCTCCTTACCAATACCCCGTCTCCGGTCACGAATCCCAAATCACTGCAACTCCCAGTTGCAGATATCGGCACTCTTACCTTCCCCACCCTTGACGCCATCGGCCCCGAATGAACAGATGTCATAGTCGCCATGCTCCCCAGGAGAGAGGTAGATATAGTCGCTACCCCACGGGTCTTTGGGGACCTTTTTACTCTCGAGATAGCCACCTTCCTTGTAGTTCTTGGGGATAATCCCTGTCGTCGGCTTTGTGATAAGAGACGAAAGCCCCTGCTCGGTGGTGGGGTAGGAGCCGCTGTCCAGCTTGTAAAGCTTCAGCGCTGTTTCCAAGCTTCTGATCTCCACCTTCGCTTTGGTGATCTTTGCATCATCGGTTCTGCCGATCAGCTTCGGTCCGACCAGTGCTGCAAGGAGCGCGAGTATGACAACGACAACCATGATCTCTATCAGTGTGAAGCCTTTGTTGTTGTGTATCTGTTGCATGGTTTAATCCTCCGGCTCTGCATCTTCTATTTTATAAGCTGATTGAGTTGGAATATGGGCAACAATACCGCGATCACAACTGTCCCCACAGCCACACCCATCCCGAGAACCAGCAATGGCTCCAACAGGGCCATGCCACGGGTCACCGCCGTATCAAACTCCTTTTCAAAGGCGTTTCCTGCGCGGTTAAGCATCTGCTCCAGCTCTCCGCTTCTCTCCCCAACAGCAATCATGTGGACCAGGAGCGGAGGGAAAAGTGGGCTCTTGGCGAGACTTGCGGAGAGAGGCCCCCCTTCGATCAGATCCCCCTTGACCTGATCAAGGACAGCACGATACGAGCGGTTTGCAACCACCTCTGCGGCAATCTCAAGTGCCCGGATCACCGGAACGCCACTGGAGAGCAGTAGCCCAAGAACCCTGCTGAATCGGGCGAGCGCCAGCTTCTGGATAAGCGGCCCGGCCAGCGGCAGTGTTAACAAGATCCTGTCCCGCCAGACCTGGACGGGAGAACGGTTGCGCAACCTGTCATACCCTATTGCCATGCCGCACCCTCCCAACACCAGGGTCCACCACCATTTCTGGAGGAAATGACTTACCACAAGGAGCAGCACGGTGATAAACGGAAGGGTGGCCCGATTCTGCTCGAAGACCACGACGATTTTAGGCACCACAAAGGAGAGCAGGAAGAGCATGACCCCACTCCCCACTATCATCATAAGCAACGGGTATGCAAGGGCAGTGGTTATCTTGCTCCGGACAGATGCCTGGTCTTCCAGAAAATCGGCAAGTTTCTCCAGCACCTTTTCTATGGCACCGCTTGCCTCACCGGCAGCGACCATTGCAATATAACTTGCGCTAAAGACCTGCGGCTCTCCCTCAAGTGCCTTGGCAAGGCCGCTACCTTCCTTGAGCCGTTCTCTCACCCGTCCGAGGATGTTTCGCAGCTCCCCCGGTTTCTCCTGTTCATGAAGAGCAGATACTGCCTCATAAACCGGCACAAAGGAGGCAAGCAACGTGGCGAGCCGCCGGGTCACAAGTGCCAGCTCGTCCTGAGAGACACCACGTCGCATCCACCAACGGCTCGATCTGGACGGATTGTCATCTGCAAGGGAAATCTCCCGTGCGAACAGTCCGTCTCGCCTCAGGCGGGTTCGGGCATCGCGCGGACTATCCGCCTCGATGGTACCGGCAGTCGCAGCCCCCCCGGACCGGTAGGCACTATACCGATAGGTCGGCATAATCGTCCTGGGTAACCCGCAGCACTTCCTCGATGGTGGTGATTCCAGCAGCCGCCTTGATCTGTCCGTCTTCTCGAAGGGTCTTCATACCGTGGGCCACTGCGTATTCCTTGATAAGGCCGGCAGGTTTCCGCTGCATGATCATGTTGCAGATCTCGCTGTCGATAATAAGCATCTCGTATATCCCGATCCTTCCGACCGTACCGAGATTGAAACATTTGTCGCAGCCACGCCCGCGAAAGAGTCGCGAGGGGAGCGTCAACCCGGGATACTCGCGATCCGGCACATACTCCTCTCTGCAATTGGGACAGATCACCCTCACAAGCCGCTGGGCAATGACTGCTGAAAGGGTTGATGCTACCATGAACGGCTCCACACCCATATCTACAAGGCGGGTAACGGCAGTGGCGGCGTCATTGGTATGGAGGGTGGAGAGTACGAGATGGCCGGTGAGAGAGGACTGCATGGCAATCTCTGCGGTCTCTGCATCGCGGATCTCCCCAACCATGATGATGTCGGGATCCTGGCGGAGTACCGACCTGAGGCCGTTGGCAAATGTCAGATCGATCTTCGGGTTGACCTGGATCTGGCCTACCCCCTTCAATTGATACTCGATCGGATCTTCGATGGTAATGATGTTCTTGTCTGGCGAATTGAGATGTGAAAGTGCCGCATAGATTGTGGTGGTCTTGCCGCTGCCGGTAGGCCCGGTGACCAGGATTATTCCGTTGGTACGCAACAACAGACGCTCCATGAGAGACACCTGCTGCTCGGCGAGACCGATGGCAGCCAGAGAGACTACCCCTTTTTGCTTATCCAGCAGTCTGAGCACCACCCTCTCGCCAAAAAAAGTCGGGACGATCGAAACCCGTATATCCACGTCCCGGCCTGCAACAATGACTCGCAGACGGCCATCCTGGGGGAGTCGTTTCTCTGCGATGTTGAGGGAAGACATGATCTTGACCCGTGATATCAACGCCTCCTGCACCACCTTGGGAGGGGTTAGCATGCGGTAGAGCACGCCGTCGATACGAAAGCGGACCTCCAGCTCATGCTCGAACGGTTCTATGTGGATATCGCTGGCCCGCTCCTTAACTGCCTGGAAAAGGATGGAATTGAGGAGACGGATCACCGGCGCCTCGTCGGCAAGGTCCAGCAGATCGCGCGGCTGACTCAGTTCACTGGCTATGGTAGAGAGTTCAACACCTTCAAGTTCTTCCACCACCTCCTGCGCCGAGCCTGCCATCCTGGTATAGAGGCGGTTAATGGCGTCCAGAACCTCCCTGGGGGGCACCACAACCCCCTCAGGAACGGCTCCGTAAAGGTCACGCAGTTCATCAAGGGCTAGGAGATCGGTCGGAACCCCCATGGCGACCTGCAGCACTCCGTCAATCAAGCGGAGAGGGAGTATCTGGCGACCACGGGCAAAGGCAAGCGGCAGTTTATGCAGTAGGGCCGAATCGACCTGACCATCGTCAATCTCCTTCTGGAAGGATAGGCCCAGACGGGCGGCAAGGTCGGCAGGATCGAGGGTGGTCATGGCTTCCTGTTCAGCTCTTCCGGGATATTCAAGGGGGCATCCTTTACCAGGGCCTCACCGAAACGACTCTTTTGTAGTTGCGAGGTTGCGGCAAGGTCGGCGGCATCCTTTACGATGTGCGGAGTGAGCATGATGAGCAGGTTGGTCTTCTGCCGTGTCTTTGTCTTGGTCTTGAACAGCCACCCAAGACCGGGGATATCCCCCAGGAAAGGTACTTTGGAAACGGTTTCATTTTCTGTATCCTGGATCAAGCCGCCGATTACAACCGTTTCCTTATCCTTGACGACGATGCTGGTTTTAGCCGAACGTTTCGTAGTGACCAGGTCAATCGCCTGCCCCTTGCTATCCTTTACTGCTGAAATCTCCTGATTGATATCCATCCGGATATAGTCCCCTTCGCTGATCTGGGGCTTGATCTTCAGATTGATACCGATATCCTTTCGTTCAACGGAGGTTGTTTGAAATCCAGTAGTGACCGTGGACGAACCCTGAAAGGGGACATTCTCTCCGACATTTATCTCGGCCTCTTTATTGTCTGAAGTCAGTATATTTGGCGTGGATAGGATGTTGAGCAATCCGTTTTTGTCCAGCGCCTTTAGTACGCCGGTTACATTTGCAGGACGCGCCTCGAAGTTGTTCAGCAGTTTCGATGCAGCAGAATTGCTGAGAATCGTCCCCAAGGTGCCAAGAGGGTCGTAGATGCCTGCAACAGCCAGATACTTGTCGATGACGCCTCCCCCAATTACGCCGCTCTGCAGACCCAGTTCCCGGGACTTGTCCAAAGACACCTCGGCAATAAGGACCTGTACAAAGACCTGTTTGCTGCGGCGATCCAGCTTTTTAATCACCTGGATGAGGTTGTTGTAGTCGTTGGGTGAAGCCATGATGACCAGGGAATTGGATCCCTTGTCCGGGGTGATGCTTACCTTGCCGCTTTCAAAGGGGGACACCTGCGGGGCTGAGGCGCCCGGCTGCCCAGTCGGCTGAACGGCAATCCCCTTGACCACACCGTCAAGGACTTTGGCCAACTCGGTGGCATCGGTGTTCTCCAGATAATAGACATTAACCTTGCTGCTGGCCTCGGGTTGTGCAACGTCTATCACCGTTACCAGACGCTTCACGTCTTCCTTGAGACCGTCGGAACCGAAGAGCACCAGTGCATTGAGTCGGGTATCCGCAACCACGGCACCACTGCTCAACTGCTGTCCAGGCTGCTTTGGAGCCTTGTCCCGACTCCCCATCCAGTCTCTGACGATAGTGGCAGTGGCCTCGGCAGAAGCGTTTTTAAGAAAGAGCAGCTCAGCACCTTCGCGTCTCTGCTCAGTGTCGATCATCTCGACTATCCCGAGGATCTTATTGATATTGAATGCCGAATCTACCACCAGGAGAAGGTTCCCGGGGCCAAAGGCCGATATGTAACCATCCTTGGATACAACAGGTTGCAGGAAGGTCACCGACTCGGCGGCTGTTATGTTCTCTAGGGAGATCACCCTGGCAACGTATGAGTCATTTACCGGCAGTCTGTCTCCATCTACGAGAACCTTCATCCCTGACTGCTTGGCAGCAGAGGTCGGGACTATCTTGTTGACCCTCCCTGAGGGGATGATGGTAAAGCCCTTGAGTTCAAGGACCGAAGTAAAGACATTGAAGGCCTCTTCCGTTGAGAGTTTTGCAGGCGAGTAGACGGAAATCTTCCCTTTTACCCGTTCATCCATTATGAAGTTACGACCGGTAAGATCACTTATGAACTTCACCATCGTGGAGATATCCACATCGTTGAAGTTGAGGACTACCCCTTTTGCATATGCCTGGAGAGGAAGGCAAAGGAGCATCAGTGTCATGACAAGATATTTAAACTTTTTGTGCAAGGCAAACCTCCAGGTGAGGCTCAGGTAGGCGGCAAAGCGAACTAGCGTTGATCGCCCCTAACGGATGTCATAGTTGAATGTAGACGCTTGTCCATCGCGCAGCAGCTCAAGTTTGATCCTGCTCTGCCCCTTAAGCGACGCCAAAGACTGTATCGCCTTTTCAGGTGAATCTATGGGAAAGTCATTGATCCTCAAGAGCACATCGCCATTCTTGATCCCGATCGTGGCGAAAATCCCGCTGGAGCGGACCTCGGAGGCCCTGAAGCCTTCTACCTTGCCGTCTTTCATGCTCGGCAGAAGCCGTGCATCGGTCATGGCCTGACCGATGTTGTCCAAAGCCGCATTCAATGTCCGCTGATCGATGACGTAACTGCCCGAAGTTACCTGTGTTGCAAGCCCTCCAGCCGGAGCGGATGCAACGGTCTGCCCGGCAGCAACGGGGTAACTTGGAGAGAGGATCTTGACCCGTTTCCCTCCTGCAAGGATCTCAGCGAACTCCTTCCGGACAGCGACCAGCTCGCCGGCGTCGAATACCCGGTCTCCGAGTCGGAAAACACGCTCTTCTTTGGAGCTTGATTTCTGTATCAGGGCAAAGGTTTCGCGGAATGAGCCCAAAGCGCTACCGAGCAGTATGAGATCCCCCAGATTTACCGTCGAAGCAGACTGCTGTGTGGCGATGGAAATCGCCACAAGCTTCCCCTTGGTTGCAGGGCCGAATAGAGCTAGTTCAAGGATGGGGGCAAAAGCAGAGAGGTCCTCATTTTGAGGTTGTACAGGTGTCGGAGCTGCGCCTCGTAGCGAAGATGAGAGGGGTAAGGTCTTGGCCAGACGGTGTGTAATCAAATCGGAAGCCATCATGGCCAAGAACAGTATGATAAGGAACGACAGGCTGGCATTGACCGGCAATATCCACTTTTCCATGTAAAACCCTTTGGCGTGGAGGGAAAACGTGGCCAAATGATAATTGAGATTGCAGGGTTATGCAAGGAGAAATAGGCCGGAAAAGAGCCGCTGGAGTTGGCATAACCTGGCTGACTTTCCAAAATGCCCCTTCTGCTCCCTTATGCGCTGGCTCCTACAGAGTGAGTTCCATGTGCCGCTGGCAGAGCTGATCCCTTAACGCCGCAACATCTGCATCTTCAAGGTAGTCATCGAAACCCATGATCCTGTCGATCACGCCAGCCGGAGTGATCTCCACGATCCTGTTCGCCACGGTAGATACAAACTCATGGTCGTGGGAGGAAAAGAGCAGTACCCCGGTAAAAGCAATCAGACCGTTATTAAGCGCAGTTATCGATTCCAAGTCCAAGTGGTTTGTCGGTTCATCCATGAGCAAGGCGTTAGCGCCGGAGAGCATCATTCTGGAAAGCATGCACCTGACCCGCTCCCCTCCCGAAAGGACACTGGTCTTTTTCATCGCCTCGTCGCCTGAAAAAAGCATCCGCCCAAGGAATCCGCGGGCAAAGCTTTCCCCTTCGGTAGGAGGGGAGTACTGGCCGAGCCACTCGATCAGATTAAGATCATTGGTGAAGTAATCGTTGTTCTCTTTCGGGAAATACGCAGGTGTAATGGTCACCCCCCAGCGGAAGCTCCCGCTGTCAGGCTCCAGTTCACCTGCAAGGATCTGGAAGAGAGTCGTCTTGGCCAGGCTGTTGGAGCCTACCAAGGCAATCTTGTCCCCCTTGCGAACTATAAGGGTAAGATCTTTAAGCACCTCTGAACCGTCGATTGACTTGGAAAGACCGCTGATCTCGAGAATGATGTCGCCGCAGGGTCGCTCCGGCTTGAAGATGACATACGGGTACTTGCGTGAGGAAACCGGCATCTCTTCAATGGTGAGCTTCTCCAGAAGTCTTTTTCTTGATGTGGCTTGCCTAGCCTTGGAAGCATTGGAACTGAAGCGCTGAATGAACTCTTTAAGCTCATTGGCCTTATCGGTAACCTTGCGGTTCTCATCCTGTTTCTGCTTGAGCGTCAACTGGCTGGCCTGATACCAGAAATCGTAGTTTCCCACGTACACATGAATCCTGCCAAAGTCGATATCTGCCACATGCGTGCAGACCTGGTTCAGGAAATGGCGGTCGTGCGACACCACGATCACCGTGTTCTGGAAGCGGAAGAGGAAATCCTCCAGCCAGGCAATGGACTTGAGGTCAAGGTGGTTGGTCGGCTCATCCAGAAGGAGCACATCAGGGTTCCCGAAGAGTGCCTGAGCAAGGAGCACCCTTACTTTGTCCCCCCCCTCAAGCTCCTTCATCATCTTGTTTCGCAGATCTTCAGGAATTCCAAGGCCATTCAACAGAACTGCGGCCTCTGATTCCGCCTCGTAACCGTTCATCTCCGCAAACTCCGCCTCCAACTCAGCAGAGAGAATCCCATCTGCCTCGGAAAAATCAGGTTTGGCATATATCGCCTCTCGAGCGGACATAACCTCATAGAGATGCTTGTGACCCATGATGACCGTATTGAAGACCGTCTCCTCGTCAAAAGCGAAATGATCCTGCCTGAGTACGGCAATCCTCTCGCGGGGGCCGACTGTGACTGTTCCTTTGTCCATCTCAGCTTCACCGGCAAGGATCTTCAGGAAGGTAGACTTCCCTGCACCGTTAGCACCTATAAGCCCATAGCAGTTCCCAGGGGTGAATTTGATGTTGACGTCTTTAAAGAGGATTCTCTTGCCATAGGAGAGAGTTACGTTTGTTGCGCTTATCATTATTGCTCCCTGTTTTTAACATAAAAAACCACAGGTTAGATTCCTGTGGCAGTTGTACCATTGATACTTACCATCTTTCTCATTATAATGGCAAGTTATTTTACTTGCATTCGCACAGCAACATATGTAATGTACATAATTCAGCTTATCGGCCTGGCAGGCACAGAAATCCAGTTTACGCCTGCCAGTACTGACTTCTCTTAGTTTCATCGTTCACTAACCCCCCTGCATTCAGCTATTCCCCTGAAAATGCAGTAGCACGACGGTTGGCGACGATGCATTGATGTCGGTCAACCTTGCTACTGCCGTCCGGATTGCGGGACATCAGTTTGTCCCCGCGGCATTCGCATCCAAACTTTAGCCATTGAGCCTTGTGCAAATCCGTTAACACCAAGATTGCCTAGCTTCGCGTATTGACCTGTATCCACTGTCACTGCGGGGAACGAACCGGCAATCCCGATCAAGCTGATTTTTGCGCGCGTCTCACCATAAGGAACCACCATGACTTTTGCTGAACTGCAGTTACACCCCTCCATCCTCAAAGCATTAGAAGCATGCAAGTATACCGAGCCGACCCCGATTCAGGGTCAGGCTATTCCAATGGCCATGGCAGGCCATGACCTCATTGCAACCGCCCAGACTGGCACCGGGAAAACAGCGGCATTTGTACTGCCGGCACTCCAGCGACTTAACACCCCTGCAACCCGACCCGGTCGCGGACCGAGAATGTTGATCCTGACCCCTACCCGCGAACTCGCCAACCAGATAACCGACTCTATACGGAGCTACGGCAAATTCATGCGGGTAAAAAGCTGCGCCATCCTCGGCGGAATGCCGTATCGTGAACAGTTGCGTCTCCTGTCGCAACCTGTTGATATTGTTATTGCAACTCCTGGTCGACTGATCGACCACCTGGATAATCGTCGTATCGATCTGGGACGCCTAGAAATCTTGATCCTTGATGAGGCAGACAGGATGCTCGACATGGGCTTTACCGATGACGTCGATAAAATAGCAGCTGCTGCACCATCAGACCGTCAGACCCTCATGTTCACCGCTACCATGGACAATACCATGGCCAAGCTCGCCCAGCGCCTCCTGACAAATCCGGAGCGGATCACTGTTGCCGGAAAAAAGACCACCCTCGACAACATCGAACAACGTCTCCATGTGGCAGATGACCTAAAGCACAAGAACAGACTGCTTCAGCATTTCGTTTCAGACATCAACATGACCAAAGCGATCATATTCTCCGCCACCAAGAGGGATGCTGACGCGCTTGCCATGGAACTATACGAGCAGGGCCACAAGGTGGCTGCACTTCATGGTGACATGTCCCAGGGTGCGCGCAACCGGACCATCACGGACATGCGGCGTGGCAAGGTACGCCTCCTGGTGGCCACCGATGTGGCAGCACGAGGCCTTGACGTGACAGGTATCAGCCATGTCATCAACTACGATCTCCCCAGGTTTGCCGAGGACTATGTCCACCGGATAGGCCGCACAGGTCGTGCAGGCGCAGACGGCATAGCAATCTCGTTTGCATCCCTCAATGACCAGAACTACCTGGACAAGATCGAGCGATTTATCGGGCAAACACTCCCTCAGCACGTAATACCAGGACTGGAGCCTACTCGTGGACTTCGCCCCAAAAGCACATCCGGCAACGGCCCAAAGAGAGGCGCTTCGAATGCTGCAAGGAAAAGCTCCCCTGCCAGCACGAAACGCTGGAGCGACGACCGGAAGGAGAGCGGCGCTCCTGCTGCCAGCTCCCGCATTAAGAGATGGGGTTCCCCAAAAACGGAAAAGACGGTGACCGTTGAGTATCGCAGTGTCACCCCTCGCCGGGTAATTTAGCACTTTTCTTTCATTCACATATAAAAAGGCCCTCGAACCGAACAGTGGAGGGCCTTTTTGTATACTCACCGTCACCTCACTCTTTTACCTATTTCCTCCTCTTTGGGATGGCAGCGTCCATAAACTGTGCTATAAAAGGAATTATCGAAGCTGGGCACTACACTAGGTATCAGTATCATAGGTGACGATATGGGGATATTACTGCAAGTCCAGACGGATTTCATGTCTGTTCCCGATGTTCTGCAATGGATAGACATGAACCGCTTGTCATGCGTTGTAACCATCAAACAGGGTGCTGACAATGATATTAATCTGTACCTGGAGAACGGGAAAATCATCTATGCAGCATCCCAGAATAAGGGGTATCGGTTAGGTGAATACCTCGTTAAAACAGGAACCCTTACCGAGATCCAGGTTATACAGGCATTGACGGAAAGCCGCAAATCTGAGACATCGTTTACCCGCTACCTAATCAATAATAAGTACCTCTCACTTCAGACCTTTACCTCCGTCTTCTCAGAACTTGTTGAATATCTCCTGTTGGAGGTCTTTCAGTGCGGAACCTGCACGGTCACCGTCACCTCTCCGCTCCCGGATTTCGTCTTAAACGGCCCGATACACCTGGAAACCGGCCAAATGGTCTTCGACTCTGTTCGCAAACTGGATGAACTGACCAGGGATCGCAAGTTGCGGAACGAATCCATCGAAAAGATCAGCGAAAGGCTCTATAGCGAAGAGTTTCAGCTTCCCGTCCTGCCAAACATGCTTATGCAGCTCATTTCAATCATGGAGGATGACAACACTACCTTTCAGGACATGGCAAAGATAATAATGACCGACCAGGTTCTCATTTCCAGGATCCTGAAAGTTGCCAACTCTCCCCTGTATGCCTCCTCAGGGGAAGTGGATTCAATCCAGTTTGCCATCGTACGGCTCGGCATGCGTGAAATCATGAACATCGTAACGGCCATACATATCAATTCCATCAACTTTACCGACATACCCAAGGAAAGACTTCAGTCTATTCTCGACGGTGCCTTGAAAACGGCTTTTATGGCCAGCGGGCTGGCCCGCGCAAGCCGACAGGATCCGGAAGAGGCTTTCCTTGGAGGGTTATTGCTGGACTTGGGAAAGACCGTTATCTTGAGCATTTCAAAGGATTACAAGATTGAAGACGCCCTGCTTGAAGACCTGCTGATCGAACGCCATGCTGATATCGGCGCAATGATAGCCAAGAAGTGGCACTACCCTGAAGGGATTCAGAACCTGATCCGTTACCATCACAAGCGGAACATTGGCGGCATCATAAACAAGATGATCGCGCTTTTGCAGATTGCCGACGCGTATGTTCAGAACGGTTCAGGCAAAGGGATTGACCCAGACGTGCTGCAGGCGCTCGACATTCCTGCGGAAATGATTGTTGAGACCTATGAGAAGTCCATCGAATCCTTTAAACAAATAAAGGGGATTTAGAGCGTATACCCAGCCCCTCATCCCCCCTACCTTCAGCTACTCCGATTCATACTTCAGCTACTGATGCCCGCACAGCAAGTATTTCCCCTGCCATCAACAGGGATGAATCATCGTGCTGCCAACAACTCTGGGTCTGACATACTGCTTCTTCATGGCTTACTCCTCCTTTCGATCTGGATCGATTGACTGACTCCCTCTACTGACAGGTAGTGGCTCCTTGGGTAAAGGCCGGTGTCGTGGCTGTTGCCTCGTTACTGTAAGCAGGTCTCTGTGTTGTTGCTTCATAGTTGTCAAGAATGATCTTCAGGGTGATCGCTTCGTTGCGCTGGGCAAACTGTCCAAGGCTTGCGCTGGTGGCGGCACCCGTCGAACTGCCTGCAATCTCCTTTATCACTACCCATTTGCCACCGGTCCAGGCGTACGCGGATATCACGTCTCCCATACGGCTGAGCTTAAGTTTACCAATGGTATCGCTTGTGGCAAGGCTGCTTGAATATAAAACATCGTTGATAACGATTCTTGCCCCATAGCCGCTGTTGGATCGCTCCACATAGGCATAATTTAAGCCCGTGACTGTCGGCAACTCGATCTGAAGCCTTCCGTAAACGTGGTACTGAGCCGCATTGCCAGGGAGATCCGGCAGGCTGAAATCGATCTGAACGTCAAAATTGTCGTGGATTCTCGTAACGTCGAGCATCTTCAGAAGAGAGTAGTTGAAGTTGCCTGCCACTCCTCCTCCGGGGCTGGAAGTCTGAAGCTGTACAGCGCCGTTCACGGCAGAGATTCGGGATATACCGTTAATACCTGCAATATTGATCGGAGGGACCGTTACATTGCTTGCTACCGCTCCGGCACTCGTATAAACAACCCCCTGCTCCCCCCAGGATGCAGGGTTTATCCCCGTATCAAACGATTCTAAGAGCCCTCGATATGACCTGACCCTGTAGGAATACGTAGTCCCAGGATCAAGCCCGTTACGGTGGACATAGGAAACCGGACTGTTTGCAACTGTAGCAACCCTGGTAAATCCGTTGCTACCCAGGCGTTTTTCCACCTCATAACCATCCGGTGCCTCGCACGAGCCTCCATTGCAAACCTGTGGAACCCAGTCAAGCTTGACACTGAAGGCGTTGACCGGCACTGCTGTCAAGGATACGGACGGCAGCGACGATGTTGTAATGCACCGCTCAGGGGTGCTGTATGCAGCATTCCCACCGGTGGAGTTCCAGGCACGGAGCTGGTAGCAGTAAGTCGTATTCGCCTGGAGCGACTGATCCTGGTAGCTTTTTACCCCTGGTGAGAGTGCCTGGCAGCCGACAGTGGGTACCGGAGCACCGCAGTAATCTTCTGTGTAGGTGGCTGAAATATTGGCTACCTCACCCCAGGAACCTCCGCTGCCGAGTTTACGCTCTACCTTGTAGTTGGTTGCCCCGAATCGTAACGGCCAGGAAAGTTCGATGGTCGAGGTGCTTTTGGGTGTTGCGGTAAGCGTTGTGGCGGCAGGGGTGGCGGTGAAGGCCTGTTCGTTGCTTCGAGCGGAGCTGCCTCCGGTATTCAGGGCTTCCAACTGGTATCCGTAGTAGCTGCCGGCGCTGAGGGTGCCGTCGGTATAGCTGGTTACGTTGGCTGCAAGTGTCGCCAGGAGTGCATACGTGCCGCTGCTCCCTGCCTTGCGCCAGAGTTTGTAGCCGGTGTTGCCGCTGAGGTTGCTCCAGGTGAGGGTCACCGATGAGGTTGTTATGCTGCTGGGAGGATTCAGAACCGGTGCGCTCAAGGCGGTGCTCTGGGAGACAACGTTGCTGTATGCCGAGTCGCCCCAGCTGTTTGCGGCCTTTATCTGGTAGCAGTAGTAGGTGGCGGTGGCAAGCCCGCTCTGAGTGTAGGTTGTTGCGTTCTGCCCGATGACTATCGCTGTATTCCAGCTCCCTGTGCTGCAGTCAGCTCCGGTGCGCGCTTTCCACTCGAGTTTGTAGCTGGTTTCGCCGGCAACGTTGTTCCAGTTGACGGTCATCTGGCTGCCGCCAGGTGATGTGGCGCCTGCAATGGTCGGTGCCGACGGCAGAGTGGCGGCAAGCAGGTTGTTGCTCCAGGCTGAGGAGTATATCGGGGTGGTGCCGTAGAGGTCTCTGATGCGGTAACGATAGGTGTAGCCTGCGGTAAGGCCGCTGCTTACATAGCTTGTTTCTCCGAATGCCACTGCTACTGTGCTGCATTCGACCCAATAGGAAGCATTTGTGATGTAGCTCGGGGCATTCTGAGGGTTGTCCGGATCAGAATACCGGCACCGTTCCAGTTCATAGCCGTTACTCCCCGGGATGGTGCTCCAGAAGAGGGTGAGCTGGGTGGTGGACTGGACGGTCGGGGTGGTTAATACCGGCGCAGGAAGCGGTGTCGGCAGACAGACTTCGTTGCTGGGAGACGGAGGTGCGGCAAGGGCGTCTGCATTGACTGCGGTGTTGACGGCTTTGACCTGGTAGCAGTATTCGGTTTGGGCCAGAAGTCCGCTGTTGGTGTAGCTTGTGCCGTTGAATGCTATATCCGTTAGCTTGCCCCAGGTTCCCGCTTGTCCCTGCTTGCGCCATACTTCGTACCCGGTTTCACCGCTTATATCGTTCCAGCTGAGGGCCAAGGATGTCTCTGAAGCGGGAGATACCGTGAGCGTCGGTGCCGGGGAGATCCATGTCCAGGCCCCTTTGAGGTTGCTTGGCTCGGTGGTGTTGCCGGGGACTTCGGCTATGACTCGATAGCGATACTCGTTGCCGCTGGTTAGGCCGGTTCTGCTCACGCTGGTTGTGTTGGCGGCCGTACGAGCTACTTCTACCCACCCTGTCCAGTAGGTGCCGGTGTAGAAGTTGTTGTTACAGTAGTAGTTAGGGTCATAACTTGGGTATTGGCAGTATGACTCTTGTACTATATACGCGGTTTCGTTAGCCAGGTCGTTCCAGCTCAGATTAATCGTTCCGGCAGCTGGGGTGGCTGCTGCGTTCAGCTGTGCCGGCAGCTCTTTAGTTTTGACCGCTCCCTCGCCGGTAAAACTGTCGCCCGAGAGGTTGAAGGAGGCTACTCTGTAATAGTATTGAGTGTTGGCAACGGCCGTTGTGTCGGAGTACGACAACACGTCTGTACCTACGGTTGCTACTGTACTCCAGGTTCCGGTGCTCTTGCGCTCGATACGATACCCGGTTTCGCCGACTACGTTGCCCCAGCTGATATCTACCCGTTGTGCCCAGCTGCTGGAGAAGTTCGGGTTCGGAGGAGCCAGCGGCAGGGTCCATACGATCTTGTCGTCGCTTGGCAGTGATGATCCGCCGGGGTTATTTGTGATTATCCGGTAGGTGTACTGGGTGCCTGAAGTGAGTCCGGTGTCGGTAAAGGTCGTTATATTGGCGGCTAGATTTCCGTTTGGATGGACTTCCCATCCCCCTGCCCCTATTTTACGCTCTACCGTGTAGCCGGTGTTGCCTGGAAAATTCCCCCAGCTGAGTGTCAGCTGGGTGGGAGTAACAGCGGTCGCCGGTGTCAGTAGCGGTTTGGGCAGGGTGGTGGTTGCGCAGGTGATTATCTTGCGGGATGGCAAGGTGCCGCTGAAGGCCTCGATCCGGTAGCAGTACTGGGTGCCTGCAGTGAGTCCGGTATCCATGAAGGCTGTTGGTGCGGGGTTCGTGAATGAGGCCCGGTTGACCCAGGTGCTGTTTGATGTCACCGGTCCCAGGGTTCTGTCGATGACGATGCTGGTATTAGGGGAGTTGTTGCGCCAGGCAAGCTGCAACTGGCTGTACAAGGCCTGACCTGCTACCTGAAACGGGGTCGGCGCCAGTATGTAATTGTTCTTCTGCTTGTAGACAACGTAGTCGGCATTGCCGCTGGCGTTTGTTGTGTAGCCGGCGATGAACGCCTCTCCCTGATGGTTGACCGTAATGGCGCTTGCCTGGTCAAATCCATTGCCACCATTAAAGGTTGTCCCCCCAAGGAGCGTCCCCTCGTAGTCATAAATAACGGAGATGATATCTCTGTCCAGATCACCGGTATCACCTGCAATGTAGATGTAACCGGCTGTGTCCATGGCCATTGCCACGGCGCTGTCGTTTATATGCGGCCTCTGAAGCGTCCGCTCCCATCTGATTTCGCCGGCGGTGCTGTAGCGAATAAGTTGGATATCCTGGTCACCTGCTGCAGTACCCTGTGTACCGAGCACAACGATATTTCCGTCCAGCGGATTGCTCCCTGTAACAGGATCAATCCTGATTGCCACTGCCCGATCATCACCATGAGCCGGGCCGTCATAGGGGCGTTCCCAAATTCTGGAGCCATTGGAGCCACTGTATTTTATGGTGTAAAAATCCTCGTTTCCGGCAGCATTTGTTGCGTAGCCGGTAATGTAGACATCCCCTGCAAGGTCAACGACAACTCCGGTTGCCTTGTTGTCGCCGGTTCCGGTTACGTTATAGGTGTCTGTCCAGATACGGTTCCCGGAGGCAGCATCGTATTTTGAGGTAAACATGTCATAGTTATGCATATCACTCGTCAGACCGCTGGCGTTCTGACGGTAGCCGGTAACAATCACATTACCGGCCCCATCCATGGCAACCCCTGCCGGATAGTCATTGCGACCGCCGTCATAGGGTAGAGCAGCCCATAACTGGGTGCCGTTCGCGAGGTACTTGACCACGTAGATGTCGTCGTTACCGGCAATGTTTTTCCCATACCCAACAACGGCAGTACTTGAACCATCTGTGACAGAGGCAACCGTTGTAGCCCGGTCATCAATACCACCCGGTCCGTTGTACAGCTTTTCCCATACTGCCGGAGGACCGGCTGCGGGGTATTTCAGAGTGAGGATAGAATTGATGTTCGCACTTACCGGAGCATAAAACTGATCGGAGAAGCCAGAGACTATCACATCGTTGTTATTGTCGACGGCAAGACAGACCGCCTGGTCCATCTGATTCTGCATGCTGTCATAGCGGTCTGCCCAGATTAACGACTTGTCTGCATGGTTCAGTTTGACCGTGTAGTAGTCGAACATACCGACCAATCCACTGTCGCTTCTGCCGGTTACGACCGGGTTGTCATCAGGTCCGACTCCGATTGATGTTGCATAGTCTTCAAGATTGTGTGAGCTGTTATAGGCATACTGCCAAAGTGGCGGAGCGTATGACACCAGCATGGTCAGGACGTGCGATTCGTCACAGGGATAGCTCTCCTGGCTTCCTCGGTAGGACTTGATGCGGTAGTAATAGTAGTTGTTCTCTATCAGACCCGGATTGTCATAGCTGGTTATATTTGCCCCGACTCGTGCAATCTCGCCCCAAGATCCGTACTCGCCAAGCTTGCGCTCAATAATGAACCCATCCTCGTCAGCCGCGTTGTCTTCCCATGAGAGCCTGACGGTGTAAGTGCTGTTTGCTGCCTTTGCAACCGCTTCGGCAAGAAGGTTGGTTGGAGGGTTGAGGTCGCCCTGATCGTATCTGATCACGTAATAATCGTAGTCGTCCTTGTCAAAGATATACAGAGAGTCGCCGGCAGCAATGAGTGATCCAAAATCTACCGCCACGGTGATTGTATCGGCCGTGTTACCAGTAATCTGCCGCACCACGTTTATGTTGGCCCCACTTGTCACCATCACAAAAAAATCTTTCCACTGGTCTGCTGCCCAACTCTTCCCGCTAACGGATATGGTCCCCGAAGAACCGCCTGAGGCCTGAACCGGCCCGTTATCCAGCGGTTTAGTACGATCGGTCCAGCCAGTCACATAGACATTGCCATTCGGCGCAAGCCCTATACCTACAGTCCGGTCATTATGGTTGGCCTCTCCGTTGTAGCTCTGATGCCAGATCAGGTGCCCATTCCCTTTCATGTACTTCACAGTCTGGAAATCGAAGTTGCCGGCTGTTTCTGTATAGCCGGTCACGTAGACGCCGCCATTGACAGAATTTTCCACAACAATGCCGGTTGCTGTGGCTATATCTGAGTTGGCTTTACCTGAATCAAAGATCTGCTGCCAGAGTAGCGACCCTGCAGCGGAGCTGTACTTGGCCGTGTAGAAATCGTTTGCACCGGCCAGTGTCCAGGTATAACCGGTAACATAGACGTCACCCGCCACATCCACTGCCAGTCCGGCCGGTTCATCGTCAAAGGCGCCGTCGTACGTCTGCTGCCAAAGCACTGCTCCATCTGCTGCAGCGTACTTGGCAGTATATATGTCGTAATCGATGTCATTGCCGGCTGTTCCGGTGATCACGACATTCCCGGCAGGATCCATCTTCACAAATCTGCCGAAATCTCCATGACTGCCAATGGATGAATAGCGCCGCTCCCAGAGTTTCGCACCACTCAGATCGTATTTGATGGTCAGCATGTCAAAATCCGACCCGTTCCAGCTGTGCCCGGTAACTGCTACGCCGTTGGCCCCGACCGAAATCGACGCTATGCGGTCGAGCCCGTTGGCTGGGCCGTTATAGGCAAGAACAGGAGAGAGGGGCGGGTTGGCCGGTCCGATTACCGGATTCTGGTAACGGACAAGGAGATAGTCGTCGTTTCCAGCAGCATTCTGCGTGTATCCACCAACATAGACAACATTGTTTATTGAGTCCACGACAATGGCGGTCCCCACGTCATTGCCATTGGCCGGGCTGTTATAGAGATCGGACCAGACGATTGCACCCGTTATGCCGTTATACTTTACGGTATAAATATCCTTGTTCTGTCCGTTCCAGACCGATCCTGTAACGATAACATCGTTGTTTGAATCGACGGCTACGGCCATTGCCTGGTCAGAACCTCCAGCCCTGTCAAAGACGGCTCGCCATGCAATGCTGCCGTCGGTGTTGAACTTGACTGTCCAGTAGTCATCGTTTGTGTCGTACTTGATATTGCGATATCCGGTAACAATCACGCTGCCAGTGGAATCAACCACCGAAGCCAGCGCCTCTTGACGATGCGCCTGGGAATCCGCCACCCCCCAGAGAGTATCTCCACCCTTTGCCAGTGCCATGGAGGGGTGAAAGACCCACAAACTAATTGCCACTATCATGACAAAGCAGTTCTGAAAGAAGGTCCCATGACAACATCCCCCCCCTACCATACTGCCGCATATATTCTTTTCACTGCTCATGGAATTCCCTCCAGAACCGTTGGTTTCCCATTCAGATTCATTTTTTTCAGTTCCTGCTACCATGGCGTCACGTTGTTCCAGAGTTGATCCAATCCTTTTCCTTTATGACACGTGAGACCGCTGTCTACGTGAGAAGGAGTATAGTCGATAACGCCACCATACATCCCCCGCGGAAAACCTAGCCAGGCACCATCTCTAAAGCCGCTTACGTTACCGTAATTCTGCCCGCCAGTCTTCAGCCAGCCTCGATGCTTTAGATCGAGACAATTGGTCTTCATCAGGCGAGGCAGTCCTGAATTGTGAGGCTGATGGCATTTGGAGCAGGCAAAAGAGTGCTCGTTGTTGGCTCCCCACCCCTGAACCGCTTCATGGACACGGTCCAGGCTCTTGAACGTCGTGTTTTTATTGATCCCGTCAGTAAGGTTCTCCTTTTTGTGACAACGCAGGCAGAGACCAGCAAACTGAGCGTCTTTTTCATTCATCCTGGCACTATTGCTCATCATCGATCCGGACAATGTATTCCTGTCGGTTCGCCATGGCGGCTCTGCGTAAATGCCGGTCCTGGTGTCAAGCAATGCGTTGTCATCCTGGTAGGGAGATGTCATCCAGGTCCCCTTCAATAGCGGTACGGCATAGTTTTGCTCTGCACCCAGCGTCGGGCTTACCCCGTGCGGGTCGTGACAAGGTGTACAAAGGCCGCCTATCCGGTCCTGTAATGAGGTGCTGTGATTGAGGAAACTGGATGCCTTGAGGTGCCCACCGACAATCGACTTTTTGCTGTCGCGGAATGGAAAGCGGGCAACCGAACCTTTGGTCCCCTGGCCAAATCGCATGGTGTCTCCATAACCCATAATCGGTTTGCTTGCTCCAAAGGTCGATTCGTAGCCCCAGGGAGTAACCCCTTCACTCTGGGTAAGGTGGCAGTCGAAACACTGCCCGGCACCGGTATTGTAAGGATTCACCGAGTTGGCATCTGGATTCTGGGACGCCTTGTAATTCATGGTGTACCCCCCCTTGCCGGCCTGGGTTTCCTTGAGGTTCCCGCCGTTTTTCGTCCCATTGAAGGTAATGTAACTTGACGTAATTCCGACTACCTTGGACCCATGGGAACTGTGACAGTCAAAGCAGTTAACGTTATAGGAACCATTGCGTGAGTTGCTGATTACAGCGTCATAACCGGTGGCGGCTTCCCATCCACCCTGATTGGCAATGGCATTGCCATGGGCAGATAACGCCTTGGTCAGAGTATCCTTCTTGTTGACCTTCAGATAGGAGGTTGAATTGTATTTACCCCATTGCGTGGTACCCCCCTGACTGTAACGGGCCGCTATGCTCTGGTTATCCCATGCATACTGGCTGGGGATCTTGCAGTCGTTAAATGGCTGCGTGGTGTTGTTCTGGTCGCTGTGACAGGAAATACAGTGATTGTTGAGCTTCGAAGACTCACCCCGGGCGACTGACTTGTTGGGACTACTGATATTGCTCGCCATGAACTTGACCGCCGTGGTGGTGTTGTACAAGGTAGGCCGCACTCCAGGCCCCCAGACCACCAGGTCGACCTTGGCATTTTTCTGTGATGAGTAGGTCTTGTAGTTGTACCCTTCGTGGTAACGGACATCGATAATCCCTTCAGGGGTAGACTCCCAGTGACACGCATAACAGTGCTTGTTGGAGACATCCACACCCTGGATATGATGTGAATTCCCCCTTAGCTGCCCCATAACGTCCATCCTCATCCCTATTATCCCGCCATGACATTTGGTACAGTCACGCGGCAACCCGAAACCTGAATGTCTCGGCACAGGTTTATTGTAATGACATGTCGAGCAGGCCTGCTTGTCGGCATGGCTGTCGCTGAAGCGATGCTCGTGACAGGTGGTACAGATCCGTCCCGAGTTATGTCCGTCGCCACCGTCACTCCGGAAGTGCTGGCTTCCGGCTGAGTGGCAGACATTGCATATTCCGTCAAAGGGGGCACTAATCCTTGCGTAATCAAGACCGCTCTGCTTCCGGGTAAACGAGACAGTGGCCCGGGATAGTGGTTTGCCGAACCTGCCATCGGTTGAAGTGGCGACTTTCGACTGGATCATGTAGATGTTGCTGTCGCCATGTGGATCATGACAATCCCAGCAAAACTTGCCACCCTTCCAGACTCCGTTTTGCTGGTAGGCCTTGTAGTGCTTGTACCCGAAGTGGACCGAAGAGGCACGTGCCTTCGCAGGCTTGATGCGACCGGTACCCGGATCAAACCCAAGAGAATATTTCAGCGGGTTTTCAGGGGGTGCTATGTGACACTGGGTGCACTTGTCACCACTGTCATCATCATGACACTGCAGGCAGACCCCCATCATCATATACTGGCTCTTTACATCCGCTTTTTTATCGGCATCCCAGAGACCGGCGCCGGATTTGTGGAGGCTGGCATCCGAGTCGTGGCAGCTTGTGTTTCTGCATCCTGAAAGGACCACGGAGTTGTTGTGCTTCTTCATGACCGTTGAGTAATTCAGCTGCAGGGCAAGAGACTCGGTGGAGTTATGGCATGCCAGGCATTCGCTCTCCCGGCCCTCCATATGGCAGTACACACACTCCTTGTCGAATCGTTTCCCGAATTGATCATGTATCCGGAGACGAAATGGATTGGTGTCGTCCTTATGCAGCACTTTGTTGTCATGACAATACCAGCAGGGATTCCCTGGAAAGTTGGCTGCCGGGTTTCCGCTGGAAGGGTAAGGCCCGCTCGCGGTCTGCCGACCATGTCCGGTTGTCTGCCACTCAATCAGATTGATCTTCGCTTGGACGCCGTTAAAAGCGCCGAAATCGTCCTGATCTTGTCCAGTTGTACCATGACAGTTCAGGCAGATAACGGTTCGAGCTACCGACTCACCCCAGACCGGGTCGGTTCCGCCGGTGTGACATGCTGTATTGGTGCATGTCTTGGCTACCGGGTCATAGGAACCTCCATTCAGAAAGACAACATCACGTGTCCTGTTGACATGGTTGTTCGCATTGATATGAGCCACTTCGCCCATCTGTCCGAGCGGGATTCCGGTTTTATGGCAGTCTGTGCAACTCCCGTTGATGATCGTGGCAGCATGGCAGTTGTCGCAGGTGAAACTGGTCTCAGTATGACGCGGATGCGAGTTGGCGCGCGGAGTTCCGGCACCTTCGTTCAGAAACATCGGGATGGCCGCCTTCCATTCCTGACCCGACGGCCAGCCAGTCTTGACGGGCCAGAACCTGCCGCTAGTTATGTCGGTTCTGCCGTCATGACATCCGACACTAGAGCAGGAGCCGCGAGGATGACCGTGGCAGGTGTTGCATTCGGTCTTGGGCTCGGTCCAGGCAAATGGCCTTACCGTATCCGGAGTCGTTGTCCCGTCGCTGTGGCAGTAAACATTATCGCACACCTTATTTGCGGAGTTGTAACTTGGAGCCGGCCTCCCGACAATAGCCCACTGTGCCGACATCTGTACGTCTTTTGCCCCATTGACGTGCAAACTGCGATTCTTGATCGTTCCATCGCTGTTCATAGATGCGTTGTGACAGTAGTAACAGGGATATTTCCGTATCCACTGAGGGCCCACCAGCCGGCCGTGACCGTTGGACGTCATATTGAGGTAAGGGGTGCAGATCTGACTTCCACTCTTCCAGACGCCACCCGAAGCCACACAGTCTGCCTGGGTGTTGTCCTCTTTTCGTCCTCCGTGGCATGAATAGCACTTGGTGGATTCCTGCCCAGACCAGCGCGGAATTGTTCGTGGAGCCCTTCCCATTCCGTCGCTGTGGCAGTAAAGATTCAGACATATGCCGTCTCTAGTCGGATTTTGGCTCGGCAAGTAATCCGGATATTGTAGCTTCCCGGAATATCTGCCGAAGGCATTGATGCCGGAAAACTGGACTGTTAATGGGCCCTTTCCTGCATTCATCGCATGGGAAACAGGATCCACTTCCGCAGTATGATCAGAGTGACACCTGGCACAGCTGTCTGTGCCAATTCCGTAGTAATCGCCATGTTTTTTCCCGTGGCTTCCATCAGCAGGAGGAGAGAGGTGGCAGATGTTGCAGTCGGTGCGGGCAATCGATGCACTTCCCCAAATCGGGGTGTCTTTTTCGAAATGGCAGTTTACATTGCTGCAACTCCCAAGCTGAAGATTGCTACGATCCGATGTTTGGGGGAATGGAGAGGTTGTATTGGCGTACCGCGTGGTAACAGGTGATCCATTGATCTTTGATGCAAGCGATATCTGTCCGTCACGGTGCGAAGTCGTGTACCGCTCACTTCCGGGATGGCAGGCTGAACAACTCGACTGACTGCCCGGAAAGAGCATGTGATTGCGGTGGTTCCCTTGAAACCCGCCTGTAGTTATGTTTCGAAAGGGAGCGTCTTGCGGCCGGTAGTCCTGCGAGCTCCTTGTGCCGTGGCAATCGTAACAGTGTAAAGCTGCCACCGCTTCACCGGCACTTATCATCACCAATCCGACAAGGACTATGGTTCGCAAGCTTTTCGAGACATTTCTTACATATTTCAAACTGCACCCCCTGAACAACAGGCTGAGCATCTCTGCCGGTTGGCTGAAATACCTGAATCTCACCGATTATTATCGTTTAACTCATTTATGCTTTTAAGAAACTGAAGAATCCGCACAGCGACAGTCTCATTAAATAAAATTTATCGCCTAATGCCATTCCTTACGTGATATCACCGCAACCAAATCACCACTCTCTGAGTATCCCCAATTGCACTATTAATATTTTCGGTTACTTAACGTTTACAGGCTCTCTTTCTCAGCTCTCATTAATGCAAAAGCGCAACCCAATTCTTATTAATTCAAATATTATAATTGTGCGATTTTGCAATCTTTTAATTAATTACAGCGAACGCATGATAATCAATTAATTTACGTTTTTTGCTCGTGCTATGTGAATATGAGGATTGATTTATGGCATCGGGAGTCATCTCAGCACGACCGGTGTCCGGAATACCGGCTTGCGAGTGACCAATGGCGTAGGAGTCAGCGCACATTGACGTCAGTCGGCGAATACGCAGTTGACAGGCACCTTCACAACGCCAAGCAGTTCAATTTATCATGGAAGAAGGATAGGTCGAAGTTACGGCAGGATTTGCGCAATGATGGGGTAGATCCCGATTCCAATAATCAACTGAAGAGATGTTACTCCGACTGAATGTTCGAAGCTTTGAGTATCGGGTTCATACGGCAAGAGAGGAGCGTGAATCCAAGATAAAAAGCCCTTCCGCGACTGTCGGAAGGGCTTTTTAGTAGACAAGGTTGAGCTCGAACCAACGACCTGACGATTACGAGTCACAGCTGAGCTATTAATCCGGATAGGGAATGATAGCGGTGAACGCTACATATTGGCTGCATATTCAGCCAAAACAACAAAAGGGGGCTAGGCTTTTTGCCTAACCCCCTGAGTTTTATGGTGAGCCGCGTTGGGGTCGAACCAACGACCACCTGATTAATAAGTATCTCGAACGGGCTTATTAACAATCGGGGCATCTGGTTATTTTCATTTATTATCGGAATATTTGAGACAGTCTTGCGAGTTTGTTAGAAATTGGCATTTATTCATTTTGAAAATAACCATATATTTATAGCTAGTTACAAGCAGTATATCATTTAGGCCATACAATCCCTTATGTTTTCGACGCGTTAGGCAAACCCCTTTCCACCCATTGGGTTTCACTGGACCGTAGATGGACCGCAATCAAATTATACCACGTTAGCAATCTACCTGAACGTACTCAAAATACTCTGGTAGTATCTCTAACTGATCTTGAATCACAGAATGAACAAATAGCTACAGTCTACCGCTTATGCGACAATTACGTTAACAAAGATCAGGGAGGCTTATAGTGGCGCGTTCAGCAGAACAAACAGCAGATATACTCTCAACGATATTTGAACTTCACTTTGGCCAGGATTATGCGGAACCTTACCGAATCAAATGGCCGCAACTCCGTTCACCGGCAGGTGTCCCCAAACTGACTGAATCTTTTGTGAAAGATATCAGTACATCACTTTCTGATTTGGGCGAACTATGATCACAATGGACAATTACCTGCTTGTTCTGCGACATCATGACCTCGATCATTACCGCTTCTTCCTGACAGACTGCTTGAAGAGTATCTTCCTAGTGAAGAAGATCCTGATGACCTGGAACATAAAGACGATGAGATATAACCGGATGCTGTCATCTGAAAGGAGTTCTGATGTGCGGCTACTGTGTTGAAGAGCTTGCTCTGAGAATTTTACGTGAAGATGTGCAGGGCATTTTGCAGATGAAAAACTTGCGTGGCACGCCCTGTCATTATTTCTATTTACGAGAAACATCTGATTTTATCAGTTCTATGGACAGAATCAGACGTTCTCTTGCTCAAAAGAAACAGGCTTTCTTTGATGAAGTGACGCATTCAGTTCTTTTGTACCGAGGGCTTGAAATGCTGATTAACAAAGGGTTTGATTCTCCTGAATACCGACAATTGCTGAAAAAGCCTCTTTACCGTGAAGCTGTGGCAGTATGTTGCACCACAGAGATACAGCAAGAATTTGAAGCAGTGTCAGCAGAACTGAACATCTCGCATCTAGCGTTACTGTATGATCCTGAAACCTATTTCTGGAAACGGAGCAGCAGACAGTACCAGCTTCTTTCTGATCTGATCCCGTCTTGCAGAGAACTGTTGAAGCATTACATATCCTGGTGGCTTGACGGTAAAGGTTTGCGGAAGAATGACCTGATGGCAATGATGGATGAAACCGGCGTGATGGACCCAATTGACGATATTTCCGAAGAAGAAAATTCCAGATTTCGTCTGCTTGTTCGAGCCATTTTCTGCAGCATCCTGACCATCGGGAAATGCACTGCCGGGAGAAATATGCTGTTGGCGATTGTTCAGCGGCTTCCTGCAGGGGTTCCATATTTTAACGGTGAAGATTTATGGCTGCAACGGATTGCTGCGCTGAAACTCATTGATCTGGAAGGGTTTGATATCTTCCACAAGAATTTGACCAGCATCCGTGCAACAACCTATTACTACCTTGATATAGTGCGAGGATTTACAGCGGGACAGAAAAGGATGTTGCTTGATGAAGCCAGGCAACATCCTGAATCCATGACTACGGATAATTTTATTAGTTTGGCTGGGTGGTTGAATGAGGGTCTTTGATTTCCAAAGGCTCAAGTGGTAGCAACAGATCATTTTCAAGCTTGAAACGAAAAGCAGGTACATCATTAAATACTTGCGAGGGCGATTGGCCGCTCAAAAGTTTAAGCGCTGGGTCAATTATCCTTTTATCGAGATCTTCTAGCGTGTTAATGCAAAAAAGTGGTACGCAAAAATACCATTCAATCCCTTTTTCATTCCAAGCAACTCCACCATTATTCCAGATTCCTTCAGGCTTTCCGGGACAATAGCCGTATTCATCTAATCCATAATTTTCCCAAACTGCATCTGCAATAAAAGAAGACCCTAACTCCCATTCACCCTCGTCACAAGTGCTATAGCCAACTTCAATTCGAGGTGCACAGCCGCAAGGGCCTTCAAGATCATCTTTATCCCATATTGTAATCTGTGTATAAAGCCAACCCAATTTTCTTGGCTCACCTCGTCCTCGCCTGTTAGGAGTTAGGCTCCACTGTTGAAACCACTCAACACACACCCAATTTGAAAAATCATTCAAATAAGCATCTGATTCATATTGAACAGTGAATTTATTCTCGTTCCCAAGAGCAACAAGGTTGCTACCCAAATTTGATACCATGGATTGTTGCATTGAGTTTATTTCACATCCGGCTTTACTTACCAACGCCGCAGCACGCCAAAGATTCTCACCTGGTTGCATTTTGATTACTCCTAACTTAAGCGTTCATGCTTCACCTGAATGCTTATTCCAGAATACGAATGTGGAAGGTAAATCCTCCACCTTCTCGTTAAAGTCTGCAAATCCTGAAAAGGCTTTCCAGTACAATGTCTTTTCCATAAAATGAGGAATTTCATAAAAACTTAATTTATGGAACCCGTTAAATACCGATATTCCAATCCTATTGAAGGCCCCACACAGATCACGGCTCCATATATCAAAACAACGCGATACCCGTTTGTTATTGTCAATTACAAGTCTGCAACTTATGGCATTCATTACATCATGCCAGCTCATCACATGAAGTCTTTCCTCCCAAATGACTCTATCAATACAATCAGAGCAATTAGATAAGTTTTTTGTGCGAATTTGATGTCCTTCAGATTTCTTTTTAACTAGATAAATATGCAAAGTATTCATTTTGTCTGGGATAGCATCCCATTGTTTTGCTAATTGATTCGAGCTGCTTTCACTTGACTCCCATTTACATTCTATAAGCAATGTTCTACTAAGCTTAGACACTTTATTTGTTGCGACAATTAGTAAATCAGGCTCAATCCGACCTGATTTAAGCAAGTTCGGCCAAAATATGAAATCAAACTCCACTTCATCAGTTTGTATAAATTTCAGAAAATCAGCAATGGCGTTACATGTTTTGAATGGATATAATAGACTGTCGAATACAAATGCAATTGCACTTGCAGGCAAATATTGCAATGTGCCGAAGAACATAGAAGTAAGTTTGTCTTCAGCATTGCGTGCTGAATCTAGCCTAGTTTTGTTTCTTGCCAGTGCTACGTGCATAATTCTGCCCTGAAACACTTCTCCTGGGTAATCGTATCCAAGTGCAACTTTTCATACGCATGAAACAGCTTATCAGTGACACAATCCACGTCAACCTCAGATTAATGTAATATCTCCCACAGGTTTATTCTTACAGCAAACGTCTACGCGTATGCTTCCCGGTAAACGGGGCGCAACATGCAGAAAATACTCAGCAGTGAAGTAATTGGTTTCAGACTACGACAGCTGCGGCAATAGGCCGGGTGGCTCTCAATGTTGCAGGGAGATAAGAAGTTGCTGCTAAATGCTGCAGCTCAGGCTCAAAAGGCCAGCGATTACATACTCAAAAGGGCAGGTAGTCAAAATGATACGCATTCAGATAATTAATGCCTCTTTTTTGGGCACAAATGTCTTATATGAGGTAATACAATATTAAGACCATTACCAGAAACACGGGAATTCAAGTAGTTATAAAGTTGGCAAGTTATATGCTTTTTATTGATAAAGCCAGAAAGTGAGAATAGCCAAGTCTCAGAATAGGCTGTAGTTATTAATGATTACAGCAAAATAGCTATTCATGAGGGAAGGAGTTCACCATGTTTCTCAACTGTTATGATGGTTACGATTTTTGCCTTTTCACTGTTCGTATCAAGGAAGGTATTGAGGCTGAGTCATTAGGCAACTTCATTTCCAAACTAAACGATATGATATCATTCTGGATGGTGAGTGATGAGCCAGAAGGAGCTGTCGTCAGATACTAGAAGAGCCCCACATTATCCTACCCGTAACAACCCACCTATCAGTAGAAATCACTTTAATTTCTTCCATACTGTCAGCTTTGAATGGTTTTTATTAAGTCAACTCACGTGATTAATAATATCAATTACCTTATCTAAGATTATTTGCATATCTACTCTAAACAATTTGACAAGCCTGATGCAAACTATATCTGTAATATCAGTTAGCCTATACTTAGCTTTCTTTTTTCTCTTACGTTCTACCTTTTCTACTAATTTGTATTCTGGTTTAACGCGATATTTATAAGCATAGCAAATTATAAATAAATCTGTTTGGCGAAGGACATTCATCAAAATGGATTCCGCTCTACTGCCTTCTTTTTCGAGGAGCAATTCGCAATAAGTTTCGGGCACCACAATGTCCTCCGATATTTGTTATTTACCAGGAGTACTGAGAATAATTGTACGGAGCACCATATGACTTTATTAAGTTCTTATCAAAGTTGTTTAAAGTCGCGATACTTTTGTTTGTAACTGCCTCCCTAAAAGCAGTGCAGTCAAATATCTTAATTGAACTATTAAGTTTTCAGATCAAATGAAGCTTAGATAATGATGCCATTGGAGAACAAGGACCGGTTGTTATCCAATGGACCGTAGATGGACCTAGCGCAAAAAAGGACCTTCTCCGATTACGGGAAAGGTCCTTTTGTTGATATGGGATTATTTTTCAACTACCTAAAAAAAGGCACCTACGATTTCTCGTAAGTGCCTGGTTTTTATGGTGAGCCGCGTTGGGGTCGAACCAACGACCACCTGATTAAAAGTCAGGTGCTCTACCGACTGAGCTAGCGGCTCATGTAACAAGGGATCTTATTTACCTCAAAAACGACAGTTCGTCAAGAAAAATTTGTCATAGCCAGCCAGTTTATACGAACGGATTTTTCAGGATTATCGTTGATTCTCGCCCAGGCCCAACGGATACAAGCACCATCGGACAGCCGACCAACTCCTCTAAGCGCTTGACATAGGTCTGGGCATTAGGAGGCAGGTCCTCAAATCGACGCACTTGAGTGATGTCGGTTTTCCAGCCGGGAAGTTCTTCATAAATCGGCTTGCACTGTGAAAACACCTCAAGGTTTGCAGGTAATTCATCCAGGGTTTTTCCGTTATATGAATAGCCCGTACAGATCTTGATGGTGTCGAAATCATCGAGCACATCGAGTTTTGTAAGCGCCACCCCGGTGAGACCATTGAGTCGGACTGCATAGCGAAGTACCAGGGCGTCAAACCATCCGCATCGACGAGGCCTGCCGGTGGTTGCTCCGAATTCGCTCCCGACCTTACGAATCTTCTCGCCGTCTGCATCGAAGAGTTCAGTGGGGAATGGGCCGCCCCCTACCCTGGTCACATAGGCCTTTGATATGCCAATTATTTCATGAATATCGCGCGGACTCACACCGGAACCTGTACAGGCACCGCCGGCACACGTAGACGATGATGTTACGAAAGGGTACGTGCCGTGATCAACATCAAGAAGGGTCCCCTGAGCACCCTCGAAAAGTATCTTCTTGCCAGCCTTGATATCCCGGCTGAGCATGAGAGACGTATCATCTACATACTTCCTGAGTATGTCGGCATAACCGCAGTACTCCTGAAAGACCTGATCGAAGTCGAACGGCTCTTCGCCGAGCATCTTTTCAAGGATAAAGTTTTTCTCGCCAAGAAACTCCTTCAGTTTACGAGCAAAGGTCTCCTTGTCGATCAGGTCCATTAGCCGAATACCGCGCCGGCCTATCTTGTCTTCGTAGGCAGGACCGATTCCGCGGCCGGTGGTTCCGATTTTCTTATCTCCGCTCTGTGCCTCGCGGGCAATGTCAATCCGCTTGTGATAGGGCATGATAATGTGAAGCGACTCGCTTAACCTGAGAACTGAATCGTCCTGCAACCGCCCTTTAGCCTTCAGATTGGTTATCTCCCTGATGAAAACCTCTGGGTCGAGAACAACCCCGTTCCCTATGACGCAGCGCTTGCCGTCGTGCAGTATCCCCGAAGGAATAAGGTGAAGAACGATCTTCTCCCCATTCACAACCAGCGTATGGCCCGCGTTGTTCCCCCCCTGATAGCGGACAACATCGTCAGCATGCTCGGTGTAGATGTCAACGACCTTCCCCTTCCCTTCATCGCCCCACTGGGCGCCAACCACAACCACGTTAGCCATGTTCTCTCTCCTTAAAGCCGGTCGAAGTCAAACCGCCCATCGCTGGCAAACAGCATCTCTTTTTTCAATGCAACCCCGGTACCATCTGAAACCCGTACAATATACAGTTCGTCGTCGGAACAATAGTCTCCGCCGATTATCAGCATTCTGCGAATATTTGTTCTCCTGGCGTATTCCAGCGAGCTTTCGAAGTCGCGGCGTATGATGTCGCGGGCTGCTGAATAGCCCATAACCCGCAGCCACGTTGCAATCCTGAGGATCTCCTCTCTGTCACCTGAAGCATTGAAGAGGAGGAAATCCCTTGCAGTGCTTGCCTCAACATCCGGCTGACGCTCCAGTGCGGTGAGCAGAGCAAGAATATTGAATGCAAATCCCGTTGCAGGCGCGGAGAATCCATAACGCGCCATAAGACCGTCGTAGCGACCTCCGCCACAGACCGCCTCCCCAACACCTCTGACAAATCCCTCAAACGTGAGTCCTGAATGGTAGTCTAGCCCACGGATCTCACCAAGATCTATCGTAAGGTATTCCGCAACCCCGTAAACATCGAGTATTTCAAGAACCTGGGCAATGTTGTCCAGAGCACGCCGGCATCGATCATGGATCGCAATACGTTCTGCCGCAACGAGAATCTGCCGCCCTCCGAACATGCGAGGAAGTGCGGCAATCGATTCTTTTGCGGCATCCGATGTTGTTGACTTCTCGAGGATCTCTCCTACTGCAGAGGCATCCTTCTTTCCTATGGCAGTCCTTATCCGCCGGGCGGTAGCTTCATCCAGCCCTGCAGCTTCCATAATGCCCCGGAAAAAATCTACCTGCCCGATATCGACCTTGAAATCAGCAAAACCGAGCGACTGTAGGGCCTCTACGGCCATTGCCACCATTTCGGCGTCAGCTTCGGGAGATTCAAGACCGATCAACTCGACCCCTGCCTGCAGAATCTCACGGCTTCTCCCTGACTGGTGCTCAGCGTGGCGTAGGACCCTGCCTTGATAGCAGAGACGATGCGGAAATGGCAATCCCCGCATCCGCGTTGCTACGATCCGCGCTACTTGAGGAGTTATATCGGGCGGAACAGCAAGCAACCGCCCGCTTTGCCGATCATCGAATCTAAAAGTCCTGGAACGAAGGTCCTCACCGATCCCAAGCGCAAGTACATCCTCAAATTCAAGGAGCGGGGTGGTGATCCTTCTGAATCCCCACAATTCGAATACTCGGCTGATCTTATCCTGGATGTAGCCGATCTTGTCGGCCGTGTCAGGGAGAAAGTCGGTCACCCCGCGAGGAAGCTGGGCATCTATACGGGTGGGGTCGTACATCCTTTTGAAACTCCGTACCATGGACGGTCATCTTCTGAAAAAACGCTCGGAATCCTAACAACATGCCGTGAGAAAGTCAACGGTTAAATCCCCTTCACCAGAGCCGGAAAGGAGGGGGGAGCCACTCCCCCCTCCTTTCCGTGAAGAGAATTCCTCGCACCTACTCACTCAATTTTTTTAACCAGAATGGCACTTGCTCCCTTTTCCATCAATCCTGACTTCTTTACCACCTCAAGCAGGATCAACTCCTTCCGCTCTTCATCAAAGAAATAATCCGCAAGATAGTTCTGGCTGGGCTTTGTGTGCCACCGTTCGTCCAATGAAGCACCGCTCCAGGCAAAGGAGTATATGGAGTTTTTTGAATACGATCTGCTATCCCCCACGACCCAGAAACCACCATTCTGCGGGGCAAGAACCTCTCCGCTCCTGGTAACGGTCAGCCGTTGCTCCAGAAACAGCTTCCTGATGCGCTCTCCTGTTACCCTTAGAGCCTCGGGAGCTTCGCGCACAAAGTACGTTTCCGATCCTCCGTACTTGTCATTGCTTCTCCAAAGCTCTTCACCTTTTGTATCGTAGACAAGCAGATAGCCATCCGGGTGAAGAACAACAAAGCAATCCTTGCCGTCTTTGTCCTGAATCAGATTGAAGTTGAATATCGTGGCAAACCTGGGCATTTTGAGAGGATTTTTCAGATCAAATCCGCTTCCTTGATGGATGAGTTCATAGACATCGCCAAAATAGTCGGAATCGACACTTATCTGCTGGGCATAAAGTTTTTTCGTTCCACCTTTCAGTGAGATGGATCGGAAGTAATAGGGAAGCTTTTCGGCCCTGATGATGAAAGTGCCCCCCTCGACGGCGAGCACCTGCGAGGTGAGGGAAGTACCGCTTGCCAAGGTTACATAGAGTTCAGGTGTGCCATTGTTGTCAAGATCCGCAGTGTCGATAGCCAGAACCTTTTGGTCACCGGTGAACGCTTTCTCGGCTATCAGCTTCAGCTCTTTGCCGAGGCTGTAAAGCTGAACGCCTCGTTCATGTGCGACAAAGACCTCACGATCACCTCCTGGCAGTGACTTGCCAGGAGCCACACCAACCATGGCCCCCACGAGCCTCTGGCTGACCCATCCGCTTGCTCCGGCAGCGGGTATGGGTTCGGCGCGAATGATATCGCCTGACTGAACAGGAATCACTGTAGAGACGCTCCCGGAAGGCTTGATCTGCTGAGGAAGAGGTTGGGTTGAGGCTTTGGCGACTGGCACGGTTGGTGGTAGAGCTGTGCGCTTTTCCAGATCAGCCGACAACTTGCGTGCAACCCTTCCAACCGCTGGAATCAGGTCATCGGGAGAATCCCCCTGTTCGAAGGTCCTAACGATAACACCTCCTGAAGTCTCCTTGACCACCAGATCGAGACTGAACATTTTTCCTATGGCTGTATAGGAGCCGATTACCGTTAACCCTGCATCATTGGGGGAATCGACGACAATGATCCTGTCGCTGCTGATTCGGGAGGCAAGCAGTCCAGGCAGCATTCCTTTCAATTCATCCCGGTTTGCAGCTCCTGAAACTGAAAACTCGGAGACGAACAGCCTTATATCCTCTGCGGATGAAACCAACGGACAGACCCCGGAAATAAACAGTACGGCAGCAATCAGAAACCTCTTCATGTCGACTCCTCCACGAATAAATATTAGCAGATCAGAACGCCGTAAATAGTATCACGGGAGACGCTCAATATACAGGATTTTTGACTCTTTCGAAAATTTGTTAAAGGATAGATCAAGAAGAGAGAAGGTCAAACAGAGAAAAAATGAGGAATAATTCATACGCTGTAAAAACAAACAGAGCGCAGTGTAGAATTCTTGCACTATCTTAACGTTATAGCCCCGGATCGGGGCTATAACGTGCTACTTTTATTGCCGGAAAAGGAAACGCGTAAGATGAAGGTTGTGGGTAATGGATTCCGACGACGAAAGCTCACCATTCCACCCATATATGATCAACGGCACATCAGCTTCATACTGAGACCCATGGGCTCGATAGGTGGGTGGAAGCATTTCACCTGAAGTCTCAAGATCACCGAATACCGTCTCCCGGTCTCCAAAAACCATAAGATCTCCTATGAATTCATCAGGGAGATGGAATCTCTTTACCGCTTCGTTTCTACCAATAACCTCCTCCACCCCTTGCAACGATGCACAGATATTCCTGACTACGTTCTCGTCAGACGCTTGATTGAGCCAAATCCATGCCGATCCGGCAAAATTTCGGTGATGAACTATGTAATAGTCACGTTCCGGTGAAAGGGCAAACCGGACCGGCGCACCCTTCTCTGCACAGACCTTCGCTAGATCCCAGCAGCGGGTCTTGTAATTCATGCCGTGATCGGCAGTGATGAAAAAGGCCACATCCGGTGCAGCGTTTCTGGCTTGACCGATCAGTTCGTCCATCTTTGAGAGATGATCGTGTGACTCCTCCTCCTGCGGATTCCAGCGGTGCATCGAGTAATCTGTCGTATGCAGGTAAATCAGGCCGATATCAGGTCTGTTTCTAAGCAGATCCACTGCGACTTCCCATAACCAGTGGTTGATTTCGCTGCTGTAAATCGCGGGAGGAGTTCCATATTTTTCGATAAAATCGGCTGGTGGCTCTTCGGCTGAGATTGCCAGCACGACATCCTTCTGGAACAGTTCTACGGTCTTTCGTTTTGAAGTCAACAGAGCGCATTTGATCCCTTGCTTATGTGCACGCTGGATAATCGTATCGACGCGAATCAGTTCGGCGCTGTTCATGTAGACCGGCTTCCCGCTGTCCGAGTCAAAGTAGGAGTTGGCCGAAATCCCGTGTTCATCAGGCCAGGCACCGCAGCAGACTGAAACGTTATTGACATTTGTAACTGTCGGAGCGACAGCGCGTACCTGCTTGTAGAAACCCTCCTTCCCCATTTTCTGAAGATTCGGCATAGGCCCCTGTTCAAAATAGTCCATTCCGAGGCCATCTATAAGTGCTATGAAGATCCGCTGGTGGGACGAGCAGTCTGTCTTTGTCACGAAATGTTCTCCTGTAAGAGTGTAGTCATAAGCCAACCGGTAAGATCATAATTCATTTCAAAAGTATCAGGCGAAGGCATGTCGCATTTATACCCGGACAGTATCAGCGGGATATCATTTTCATACATTGAACCATGGTTGCGGTAACCGGCATCAAGGACTTCGACCGGCCCATCCAGGTCACCAAAGACCGTCCGGGCATCTGCCATGACCACGAGATCTCCGATACGCTCAGGCATCAAATTGAAACGGGCTGCAGCCTCGAACCTCGGCAGCACTTCATCGACCCCCTCCAGCCCCTGCAGGAAGCGGGTAACGCGTTCGGTATCCTCGTCAGCATTGAGATAGACATAGGAAACTCCGCCGAATCCGCGATGATGCTTTACCAGGCGATCGGCAACCGGGGAGATGCAGAAGCGAAGCTCAATCCCTTCAAGAGCACAGCTCTTTCTGAGATCGATGCAGAGCTTTTTTGGGCTCATCCCATGATCAGCAGTAATCAGGAAAAGAGCGTCCGGTGCGGCTTCTCGGGCCGACTCCAACAGATCATCGAGTTTTGCCATGTGATCGAGAGATGGTTGTTCTTCCGGTGCCCACATATGCATTGGATAGTCAGTTGTATGTACATAGACAATGCCGATGTCGGGGCGGTTTGCCAGGAGATCGATGGCAATGTTCCAGAGCCAGTAGTTGACCTCGCTGCTGTACATGGCTGGAGGTGCCCCGTACCGTGCAATCACCGCCTGTGACGGGGCTTCGGCAGCAACGGCAATATCGGCATCGCGACCAACCAGGAGCAGCGTCTTCTCTTTGCAGGTCAAAAGGGCCGATCCCACACCCTTTTGCCTGAAATGGCTGAAAATGGTGGGGGCGAGTACAACATTCGGATCTTCGAGAAACTGTGCGGTTCCGCTTTTTTCATCAAAATAGCAATTCGTGGTCACTCCATGAATCGACGGCGGGGAGCCGCAACAGATTGAGATATTATTCGCATTGGTGAGTGTGGGGAAAACGGCGCGGCCCCTCTTCAACAGCCCGTTAGCAGCCATCCGCTTCATGGTGGGGAGGGAATTCTTCTCGAAATAGTCATATCCGAATCCATCGTACATGCATACCACAGCACGCTGCATCGCTGTTACCCCACCTTTCCTGAGACAAAATCGTATACCTGCTGATGCTGCGGGGCAGTAAAAATCTGTTCGGTAGCTCCCTGCTCAACGACTCTGCCGTCACTGAGGAAGAGGCAATAATCGGATATCCTGCGGGCTTGAGCCAGATTGTGCGTTACGATCACAACCGGCAATGACTGTTTCAGGTTCATGATCAACTCTTCGATTTTTCCGGTGGATACCGGGTCGAGCGCTGAACAGGGCTCATCCATAAGGAGCACTTCAGGATCGTTTGCCAGGGTGCGGGCGATGCAGAGACGCTGCAACTGGCCGATGGAAAGCCGTGAGGCTGATTCATTCAGGCGGTCCTTTACCTCGTTCCATAAACCGGACTGCCGAAGGGCGCTTTCGGCAACCTCTTCGTTTCTCTGCCGGCTTGTTCTCGTATGAAAGCGAACGCCGAACAGAACGTTTTCCTTTATGGACATGGGGAAGCCGACCGGTTTCTGCTGTACCATGCCGATCCGCTTGCGGATCATCCGCAAGTCTGCCGATGCGCAGCAGAGATTTTCCTGCCTGAACAGAATACGCCCTGACTTCACTTTTGCGCCGGGGATCAGATCCAGCGTCCTGTTCATGACTCTCATCAGTGTCGATTTACCTGACCCTGAAGGGCCGATCACCGAAAGTATCTTCCGGTCAGGCGCAACCGTGGAAACATTGCTCAGCACCTCTCTACCGTTGATTGTCACACAAATATCATGAACCTGCATGGTTGCTGCCTGAGGTGAAGACGGTTCCGGCATGATTCGCTCTGATACCGCCAATGTGGATGCCTGCATGCTCATTTCCATTATAAACCCCCTATCCTGCGCAGGAACAACGCACTGGAATTGAATATCAACAGCCCCAGAACAAGCACCAACGCCGTTCCGAAAGCCTGTTCGAGTGAAATCGCTTCTGATACGAGGTTATAAAGATGGGTTGGAAGGGTCATGACCGGCTCGTCCAGCTTAATCCCACCCTTTGAAAAATAGACGCTGGCCGTGAACAGCACCGGAGCTGCAGAGCCTATTGCATGCCCAACTGCGAGGACTATTCCGGCAACAATCCCGGACCACGCTCTTGGCAGCAGTACCCGCCTGACAATGTACGTGGTCGTGACCCCAAGAGCCAGTGCCGCTTCACGGTAGCTGTCATCTACCCTCTGCAGCGACTCCTGAACAGCGATCAGCATGATCGGAAACATGATCATCCCGAGAATGATGCCACCCGAAAGGAGGGATATGCCGAATTTCAGGAACACGACAAGAAACGCATACCCGAACAGGCCGTAAATAACGGAAGGAACCGCTACCAGGCACTCGATGCCGAATCGTACCACCAGTGAAAATCGCGAACTTCTCCCGAATTCTGCCAGATAGACGCCACCTCCAACTGCAAGCGGCGTGGCAATTAACAGCCCTAAAAAAGCCAGAGATAGTGATCCCTGAATAGCAGGCCAGATCCCTCCGGTTGAGCCAAGCGGTGATCCTTTGGGATAACCGGTGACAAACGCCCAAGTCAGCGATTTCCCCCCTTCGACAGCAAGATATCCGACGATCACTACCGGAAGAAGGAAACCCAGTATGCCGAAACACCATAAGATGGATCGATACAACAGGTCGTAACAATGTTCCCTTTGATAGGAACCGTCCTGCACAACGTCGTGCACTGCTGTCATTCTGTCAGGCATGCGACTGTCCGATACTTTTGTGCTTGATTTTCCAGACAATGACGTTTATGGCGATCACGAACAGCAGAAGAAAAAAACCGGATGCATAAATTGCTTTGTATTTCTGAGACAACAAAGCCGTTTCTCCAAGTTCGGTCGCTATGAGCGCAGTTATCGGTTGTCCCCTGTCAAAGAGCGACTCTGGCGGTTCCACGGAATTGCCCGCAAGCATCAGTACCGCCAGGGTTTCACCGAGCGCTCTGGCAAGACCAAGTGCGACAGCCGCAAACAGACCGGGCAACGCTTTTTTGAAAAGAACCCTTCGCGTCACATAGAGATGCGTTACGCCCAGCGAGAACGCCGCATCCTTCAACTCGCCCGATACCCCTTTAAAGGTCTCTGCGGCGGTGCTCGCGATAAAAGGGAGTACCATGACGGCAAGCATTATCCCTGCGATCAGGAGACACTCGCCTGTCGGCATTTCAAACCACTGTTCAAAGAGTTTCACCAGGGTTATGTAGCCGAAAAACCCGTAGACCACTGCCGGTATTCCGGCCAGCAGCTCAAGCGCCGGCTGCATAACGTTACGTACGGCATCGGGAGCTATTTCAGCGACGAAGAGACCAATGCCGACGCCAAGCGGGACCGAGATCGCAAGACTGATCCCTGCTATGATGAACGTAGAGAGCCAGGCATGGAAAATCCCGAATGTGGGTGGTGTGGCAAGCGGCGACCAGGGCTGCCTGAACAGGAAATCCGGCATCGCTATGCCGAATCCCTGAAACAGTGAGGATTCCCTCACCATGAACCCTGTCATCAGCAGCAGTATGGCTACTCCACTGCAGAGCATACTCAGACTGATCAGGCGAGGGAAAAAATCCCCTTGAACTCGTAAAGGCGCAGGCAGCACTCTGTTTACCGTACCTTCTTCACAGGCACATATCCATGATCAACGACAACTTTCTGCCCTTCGTTCAGCATGTAGTCGACAAATGCCTGCACACCAGGCTCAGCAGGCTGTTTCACGAGAAGCAACAGAGGTCTGGTAAGCTTGTACTTTCCCGATACGACATTATCGTTTGTCGGCTCAACTCCCTCGTATTTAAGAACCTTGACCTTCGGGTTCTGGCTGGCGATAACTGATGACAGGTATCCGATGGTGCTGGCATTTGTTTCAAGCTTCTTGATGTTTGCCCCTTGTGAAGGCACCTGGATAGCTTTGGAAGAAAAGGTCTTCTCCTTCAGCACTTCCTTTTGCAGCATTTCAGTGGAGCCGCCTGCAGCATCACGCATCTGCACAAGGATCGGCTTCTTCGGCAGAGTGGGGCTTATGTCGCTGAAATACTTTGCTTCCCCGGAAAATATCTTCACTACGTCACTGCTCGAAAGGTTGTTCAGCTTTGCGAGGGGATTTTTCCTGTTCACCGCGAATGCCAGGCAATCCTTGCTGATCAGGACCTCCTTGTGACTGCTGAGGAGCGGGCGCTCTTTCTCGTTGGTATTGCGTGACGACATGCCGACATCAACCGTTCCGTCGATCGCTGCCTTGATGCCGAACCCCGACCCCCCCCCGGTTACGTAGATAACGACGGGAACTTTTGGGAATGAGGGGTTAACCTTGTCCCAGGTCTTGTACTTCTCCATGAACTGGCTTGCTCCTTCGGCGATAACCGGAAGAAGCGTGGTTGAACCACCGATTCTTATGGTTCCATCAAATGATTTGTTGTCCTGCGCATTGGCGTTCAGTGCAAATGTCATGCTTGCCAATAAAAGTATGCTTGAAAGCCAGCGTTTCATGATTGTTCCCCTCCAGTAGTTTATTAATTATAAAATGACATTACCACAGCATGTATTCTGCAAATGCAACGTATAGGTAAAAGGTTCGTCACAGTTGCGCTACAAGAGATACGTCGAGGAGGGTACATGCTCTTTGAAATACGGGGCCGTTTCTGATTGGGGAACTATAAATGCAGTTTTTTACGAGACCAGGGTCTTCCTGATTTTGACATGAGCATGAGCATCTGTATCAGCCTGAAAAGCGGCAGAGCGGTAATCAGCAGAAACGCCAGCCTCGTTACCTGAAATGCCGTTACGAGCGGCACCCCAAGCTTCAGGATTTTTGCCGTAACACACATCTCCGATATCCCGCCCGGGGCCGTAGCCAGTATCATGCTCGGCACCGGTATCCCTCTCCAGATTCCCATCAGCAGAGCGGTGAGAGCCAGCAGGATCATGGATACGAGACTGTTTATCAGGACTCCTGCAATAAATCGTGGCGACTCCTTCCGAAGTTCCGGCTGGAACCTTGCCCCTAAAGCCCAACCTATCAGGAGCTGCCCGGAATACCCCAGAATCGACGGGACGGAAGAAAGTGTAATTTCATTGACCGTCAGAAGGAATGAAACAAAGAGAGGCCCAAGAATGTAGGCATTGGGGATTCGAAGCGAAGCGAAACTGAACCCGCCGACCACGGCGATACCAAGAAGAGACACCAGACCTGGGTAGGAAACCGTGCGGGCAAAAGGCTGATAGGTGTCAGTACCGGTAACCCCCATGACCGTCAATAGAACCGGAACGGTGGAGACCACCAGAAGAACTCTGAGGGAATGGGCAAGTGCCACACGGTCAAAGCGTGCGCCGGCCCTTTCCGCAAGCACCGCCATTTCGGCAGCACCGCCGGGAACACTGCAGAAATACGCTGTTGTCCTGTCAATGCCCGAAATACGGGCAAGTATGGTCCCACCGATCTGGCCGGAAATCAGTGCAGCGACCGCAGCTCCGAGCATAACCCACCATTGTGACAGAATATGCCGGGTAACATCCGGAGAAAAATACTGCCCCAGTATACAGCCGATCAACAGCTGGCCGCACTGTCGGCCTCCTTTGACAGGAATTACCTTCACCCCCGAAACACCTGCCACTCCTACAACGAAGAGCGGACCGAGCATCCAGGGAAGCGGGATATGCAGGTACTGAAAAAGAGCGCCGCCGACCAGGCTTAAAAACAAGCCCAGTACGACGGCGCGTAAGTTTACACCAGAAAGCATCTGTTCAGAATACCCAGAGATGGTCCTGAGGAACCTCTAACCAATGCTCTCCCTGCGTGAGCGGCTCGTCGCCGTAGCACCTCAGGTGCGTATCCTTCAGCGAGAAGAGATACTCCCATGAGTTTCCCAGATAGACACAGGTTACCAGCGGAAGCCGTAACCGGTTATCCCCTGCAGAATCCGCCAGCTTCAAACGCTCCAGGCGAATGACCGCCACGGTCTTCTCACCTACGGCACGCGGAGCCCTGAGCTTTCCGCGCAACGTCCAGCCATCACCCTCAATGAGGGCACTGTCTCCGGACACCTCGGTGATTACACCCTTGATTTCGTTATTGGCCCCCATAAATTCGGCAACGAAAAGTGTCTTCGGTGCTCCATACATCTCCTGGGGTGTCCCGGCCTGTTCGATGATACCGTCCTGCAAAAGGACGATTTTATCTGCCATTGCCATGGCCTCACCCTGGTCATGGGTAACGCAGACCGCTGAGAGGTTCAGTTCAACTATCAGCTGGCGAAGCCAGATCCGTGCCTCCTCCCGTAGTTTGGCGTCGAGGTTTGAAAGCGGCTCGTCCAGCAGGATCACTTGCGGCTTGTAGACAAGGGAGCGGGCCAGCGCCACCCGCTGCTGCTGGCCGCCGGAAAGCTGATGGGGATGGCGCTCGGCAAGATCGCCGAGTCCGAGATTCTTAAGAACCTCCCGAACCCGTTCTTGTATCTCGTTCTGTGGTATCTTGCGCAGCTTGAGTCCATAAGCGACGTTCTCAAATACCGTCCGATGCGGCCAGAGGGCGTAGGACTGGAAGACGAACCCGAGGCTCCGCTTCTCCACCGACACCTCGAGTTTTTTTTCACTATCAAAGACCACCTGTTCACTAATACGTATGGCCCCCTGGGAAGGAAGCTCCAACCCGGCTATGGCACGAAGCAGTGTCGTCTTGCCGCTGCCGGAAGGGCCAAGGAGGGCGACTATCTCGCCTCGTTTTACCTCCATCGACACACCCTTCAGAATATGATTTTTCCCCAGGGTAACGTGAAGATCGGATACGGAAAGTTCAATCATGCAGTTTTACTCCATAGCGCAGGGCTATACCCATCCCGACGCAGACCAAGATAATATTTATGAACGATAGGGCCGAAATGATTTCAATGGCTCCAGCCCCCCAGAGTGAAACCATCAGCGAACCGATGACCTCGGTGCCTGGACCGAGCAGATAAACTCCAGTGGAGTACTCCCGCTCGAAGATCATGAAGATCATCAGCCAACTGGCCAGAAGACCGTAGCGAATAAGAGGGAGCGTGACGTGGCGGTTGACCTGACCTGGCGTTGCACCGGTCACGCGGGCGCACTCCTCCAGCTCCGGGCCCACCTGCAACAGCGACGTGGTAATAAGGCGCATCCCGTAAGCCAACCAGACTACAGAGTAGGCAAGCCAGAGGCTGACCAGGGTCTTCCTGAAAGGGGCCAGTGGAGGGAAAAAGAGGAATACCCAGAGGAATGCAAGACCTGCCAGAAGACCTGGGACTGCCCGAGGTGTCATCACCGTGTAATCTAGCAATCTTGTCCAGCCGTTGTTCTTCCGATGCGATGAAAGCCCAATCGCAGTGAAACAGATAACCGATAACCCTCCACCGATGACTCCCAGGAGTATGGTATTGATAACGCCGCGCATCAGGTTGGACTGCTCGAAGACCGACTTGAAATTGTTGAGGGTAAAGGCCTCGGCGAATGTCACGCCCTCTCCCCAATGGGTAACGAAGGCACGGAAAATTACTCCGAACATCGGAACTATTACCGTCGCTGCCAGCCATACAAAAACAAGCCCGGCTGCAACCCATCGCCACCCGCCAAGCGGGAGCATTCGCTGACGTGCCCCCTTCCCTTTGAGCGTTATATATTTGTGTGCATTTCTCAATAGATAGCGCTGAGAAAGCACCATGGGGAGTGTAATGGCGACAATGCACATGGCCACCGCTGCCATCAGGTGGTACGACGGTGTTCCCAGTTTATTGGTCAGCTTGTAGAGGTAGGTTGAGAGAACCAGATGCCCCTCGGGGTCACCCAGCACCAGTGCCAGGCCGAATACCTGGAACCCGAGAAAGAAGACCAGCACGCCACTGTAGAGTAGCGCTGGCATGACCATCGGCAGGCTTACGGTCAGCGCAACTTTTATCGGTCCCGCACCCGCAACTCTTGCAGCCTCCTCTACGTCAGAACCGAGACTTCTGAGTGCAGACGATGAGTAGATATAGACATGGGGTACATGTGAAAGGCCGGCTATGACTACGATGCTGGTCATGGAGTAGAGGTTCCACGGAACCGAGCCGATGAGCTGCTGCACCCAGAGCGAAAAGAACCCTACCGGCCCGACTGCAACCGTGTAGCCGAAGCAGAGAATCATCGGAGAGACAAAGACCGGGATCAGCAGCATCGGCTCGATCCAGCTCCTCCCTGGCAGGTCGGTCCGCACCATAAGGAACGACAGGAGCCCTCCCAGCGGCACGGAGATCAACCCCATGCCGCAGGAGATGTAAAACGAGTTGAGAAAGGCCCGCTTGAAGTCCGGATCCTCGAAGATGAACCTGTAGGAATCCAGCCCAAACATCTTCACAGGCTGAAAGAACGGTGCATCCAGGAAGCTCTGGTAGCAGAGCAATCCAATCGGAAGGAAGACCGCGATCGCGGTGAGGATAATCACCGCGATCTTGGAAAGGGGCATCTTATTCATTATTTAGCCGTCCCGAGCGCCTGCTGCCACTTCTTCAGAAAGTCGAGGCGCTTCTTCTGGTCAAGATATTCGATGGTCTCTTTGCCGATGGGAATTGTCCTGGCTCCTGCACCCAGCTGCTTGGAGAGTCCGGCCATAGTTGTTTCACCCTTGATGTCCCCGCGTATCGAGAAGAGGTCTGCCTTATCGGAGATGATCTGCTGACCACGTGCTGAGAGGGTATAGTCCAGCCAGAGCTTTGCTGCATTGGGGTTCTTGGCCTTGTTGGATATAAACATGACCCGCGACATAACCAGCGAATAGTCGCTTGGATAGACATAGCCGATGGAAGGATCCTTCTTGGACTTCATGAAGGCGTAGGAACCGATCATGTTATAGCCAAAGAGCGCCTCACCAGAACTGATCTTCTCCATCATTGCTCCGGTACTGGTATAGACCTTAAGTCCTGCATTCCCAAAATCTTTTGACAGGTCCCAGAACTCCTTGTTGTGTTTGAGATCCTGGGTCAGGAGCATGAATCCGATGCCACTCCGCTCCGGATCGTAGGATACGACCTTCCCCTTGAATTTAGGATTGAGGAGTGACTTGTGGAGTTCTGCATGAGATTTGGGCACCTCGGACTGCGGCACCAACCGCTTGTTGTAGACTATGGCGATGGGCTCGTAGGTTGTCCCGAATGCCTGGTCCTTCCAGTTTGCCCACGCAGGTATATGTTTGGCTTCGGGTGATTTGTAGGTGAGCGCATATCCATCGCTGGCAAGCTTTACCTGCAGGTCCATCGCAGAACTCCAGGTGACGTCACCGGTCCCGCCGCCTGCGGCTGCCTCACTGATGAACCGATTGTAGAGCTCGGTGCTGTTCAGGTCGTTGTACTCAACCTTTATCCCATAGAGAGCCTCGAAGTCCTTCAGGAGCGGCTCAACCGCCTTGGTATCGGTGGTGGCATAGATGACCACCTTTCCTTCCTTCTTGCCTGCATCAATGATTTTCTGGTAATCGGCCGGATAGCCGGCTGGGGGCGCTGCCTGGGCAACCAGGGGCAGGGCAAGAGCGCAGAGTCCTGCCATGAGCTGCGTGATTCTACGGGTGGTAGTGCTTCGTTGCATTCGTAATTCCTCCCTTCAGTGTAGTTTGTCTCCCGATAAAGTATAACGAGAGTTTGCTTAATGTCTTGCCACTATTCTCTCTAATTCATTAGCAAGAGAGGTACCACATGTCACCAAATCGTAACATGTTGACAACACGTGAGAACATCGTTCTGTTTAGTCTCGCCTAGAATTGAATGGGTAGTTCCACGAAGGCCTCCAAGAGCCGATTGAATTCATAACCATCTAATATGATTATCCTTATAGCATTATGCCTACCGTGAGACCTATTCCATTAGTCATACCCATTCATCCCCACCTCACGAGCTCCAGGAGATTTCCAGATGGATCGCGTATAAAAATCCTTTCTGCACCGTACAGTGCAACCTTTGGCTCAACCAGTGTGCCCCCTCTGGCAATCAGATATTCTTTCCAGGCGCCGACATCCGTAACAGAAAGTGCAAAGTGCGCCCGTTGCTGCGTATTGGACCCGCTTGTCTCTATCAGGTGAAGCATTCGGGCTTCAGGCAGTTCAAGCCAACGAATCCCCTGCCGCAGAACATCGAGTGGCGCCGGGATCTCTTTCAGCCCTATAATACCGCAGTAGAATCCGAGAGCTGCTTCAAGGTCCCGCACCTCCAATGTGACATGATGCAACCCGTCGATCCGTGGTATCATAGTTCACTCCGTTGAGTATGAATGAGGCAACACTACCCGACCTTCAAAAAGTCTGCGCGCAGTCCGGAATATGGAACCGTGCAGAGCAGCCCATCCAGTTTCCGTCCATGCCGCATCTGCCGAAACAGTGAGCATACCTGACGGCATTCCGAGCCGCATCGACTCACTTGCTGAGAGCTTTGCAGGGATGAATTCATGTACCACGCTCCCCTCTATCCGCCCGGCTACTGCTGTGCAGACTGCAACTGTGAGCGGCAGTGCCCTATGAGGCTGACCATTGGAGATTGTACGTACGGTAAGATCGACCTGCTCCGATAGAAGGTTTGTCCCCTCAAGAGATCGAGAATCAGCAGGTCCGGATATACAGACGATAAACGGCACTGAAGAGTTTCGGGCAGATGCCTCGTCATGTGCTATCCCCATTGCCATGGAAGCCTGAACGCGTATCCTATCCAGTCGTTCGAGCATCCCCAGGTCACGCTCCAGTTCGTCCGGGAGTTCTGTCCCTGCGAGCCCAATATCATGAGCTTTCACGAACACGCATGCATTGCCGGCGTCCACCATCGAAACCTCTATTGGCCCAAGCCCCGGGATGTTTATATAGTCACGCAGCGAGCCGGTGGGTAGAAGTGACCCGGTGCTTGCCCCGCCCGGGTCCAGGAAATCGAGCCTTATGGGCGCTCCTGATCCGGCAACCCCAGGTATCACCAGCTCTCCATCATAGCGTGCCCTCCCCTCTCCGACCGGGAAGGTGGCATGAAAGAGCTTGCCGGTATTGGTGTTATATATCCGTACCATTGCCTGGTCTCCGCGTACCTCAACCAGCCCTTCGTCCAGAGCGAAGGGACCCACGGCAGCGAGTATGTTGCCGCAGATGCTGCTGTAATCAACCCGGGGCTCTTTTATCAGTATCTGTGCAAAGGTGTACTCCACATCCGCATCCCGTCTGGTCGACGGGGCGATGACAGCCACCTTGGAAAGCGATGAAAGTCCTCCACCCATACCGTCCAACTGCCGCCCGTAAGGGTCAGGGCTTCCCATGGCAGCAAGCAGAACCGGCGCCCATTCACCCCTTTCGACAGGGAGATCCCGAAAGTGAAGCATGAGGGCCTTGCTTGTGCCGCCCCGCATAAAGACAGCGGGTATAGACCGACAGTGCATGAAACCTCCCTAATCCTAAAAGATTACTTGTGAGCAGCCTTGCTTCATTGTATTAGATGTTATGAAGAATTCAATCAATGTGAATCATTAAAGGAGGAAAATCGTATGCCTAAGGGGTTATTGACAGCCGATCTCTACGATGATTTCGGCGAAAAATGCGGTTCCTGCGAAACCCAGTTCAGGCAGTACGGGGGTCGCCGAATATTTTCCGGAAGGATCAGGACGGTCAAATGCCTGGGGGACAATCTCCTCGTAAAACAGACCCTCGAATCCCATTCAGATGGCGAGGTATTGGTGGTGGATGGCTCGGCTTATCTGGGCACAGCTCTCATAGGCGACGTAATCGCCGGGTTGGGCGCCTCCAACGGCTGGTCCGGTATCGTGGTTTACGGGGCGGTTCGCGATACTACCGCACTCGGAACTCTGGAGATAGGAATTAAGGCTCTTGGGTCAAATCCGAAGAAAAGCACAAAGACAGGGACAGGGGCGACCGATCTGCCGGTATCGTTTGGCGGAACGACATTCAGGCCGGGTGATTGGCTGTATAGTGACGAAGACGGTATTCTGGTGTCGAGTGAGAAGCTTGTATAAACTGCGTTTATTCTACAGCAGTTTTGAGGTTCATTCAGTACCTCGCTGCGACACTGTCAGCCTTTTGCTGAGAGCTGACTGGGTGATTCCAAGCAGTCTGGCGGCAATTGTCTGGTTGCCATTGGAACGTGCCATTGCCTCTGTTACCAAGGCTTCAGCGGCCTCGCCAAAGGTGGGTAGCCGCTCAAGATCGGAAAAGGGGTTCCTTTCCGAGGTAGCGTTGAAAACGGTTCCCCCCTGTGGAGTAATCGCCTTGAGAAAAGAATCCATCGACAGTATCCGATCCCGGTGAAGACTGACTGCATCATAGACCAGCGACATTATCTCCCGGATATTTCCCGGGAAGTTGTACGTGGAGAGGAGCTGAACCAACTCCTTCGGATAGGTAGGTTTTTTCTTGTTCAGCTCCTTGGCTGCTTCAGTAATAAAATGATCGAGCAACAGAGGTATGTCTCCCTTCCGCTCCCGAAGTGAAGGGAGATGTACATGATGCGTGCGGAGCCGGTAGTAGAGGTCTCTCCGGAACCCTCCTGATGCCTCCTTGGCCTTCAAGTCCTGATGTGTAGCACAAAGTATCCGCGCCTTGAGACGTTTCGGCCTATCGCTGCCAAGAGGGAAATACTCTCCCTCCTGAAGGAGCCTCAGAAGTTTCACCTGGGATGCAATGGTGAGGTCACCAATTTCATCGAGGAATAGCGTGCCGTTTGCTGCCTCTTCTATCATCCCTCGACGCACCTGATCCGCACCGGTGAATGCCCCGCGCAGATGCCCGAACAGGGTGTCGGCGAACATCGTGTCGTCAAGCCCGGCAACATTCAGTGCCACCAGCGGCCCCTGTCTATCGCTTAGCTCGTGAGCTGCCTTCGCAATCAACTCCTTGCCGACGCCACTCTCGCCGGTGATGAGAATCGGCTGGGGACTTTTCGCAACCGCCTCAATATACGCAAAAATGGCGATCATGGCTCGATCACAGGTGATGATCCCAGAGAAGGCCTTTGGATTCTGCAGCTCGCAGGCAAGGAAGCGACTCGACATCTCCCTGTTTTCACGCTCCAACTCCAGAACCCTGACTGCGCGCAGTACACCCGCCACCAGGCGGTCCTCTTCGGTGGTCTTTACAAAATAGTCGAAAGCGCCCAGCTTGACGCAACGTACGGCATCCTCCAGCTGATTCATTCCACTCACCACAATAGTCGTTACTTCAGGGTGTCTTTCGCCTATATGGGCAAGGAGCTCTTCCCCCGACAGGTGGGGCATTGTCAGGTCGAGTAGGACGAGACCTGCGCCATGCTCTACCAAAACATGCTCGACCTCTCGACTATCCTGACAGGTGATGACATTGGTAATGCCTGCGCGTTCCAGCGTCAAGGAGAGTGAGCGGAGCCAGGCTGGTTCGTCATCTACGAGAAGTATTGCATAGGCAGGGTAGAGTATATTGTTCATTGCCTCTCCTGGTTTCCAGGGAACGTCAGTGTGACCGTAGTGCCGCTTCCCGGTTCTGACTCAAAGCTCAATGCCCCGCCATGCTCCTTGATGATCCCTGCCGAAACAGAGAGACCGAGCCCGGTTCCTCCACTTTCACGCCTGGTGGTAAAAAACGGGTCGGTGAGATGAGCCAAATGCTCGGGGGCAATCCCTATTCCCTCATCGCGAACTGTCAGAACGACAACCCCTTCCAGCCGGTCGAGCCGGGTAATGACCGCAATTCCCCGGGTCGGATCCGCCAGGGACTGGCATGCATTCAGCAGCAGGTTGACCAGCACCTGCTCCATGCGACGGGGAGTTCCGTACAACAGGGGCAATGCTCCGCCATAACTGACACTGAAGTTATGGGTCGCCTTTCGGATCGATGAGTCTACAAGGCGGATCGCAACTTTGAGTACTGCGTTTAGGTCGAACATCTCTTTTACAGAAGCATCGTCACGCCGGGCAAAATCCTTCAGGTCTTCAACTATATTCTTTATTCTCCGTGCGCCATCGTGCATCTCATCAAGCATACGCGGAATCTCGTTTCGCATACGTGAGTAGGGAATCCCACCCACCGGGAAATCTCCGTGCATCTGAAAACGCTCGTCAAGCGCCTCTTCTGAATCCTTGTACACATCCTTGAGTATCGGCATGTTCAGGAGAATCAGGCCATTCGGGTTGTTTATCTCATGAGCTACCCCAGAGACTAGGATCCCGAGTGAGGTCATCTTGTCTGCCTGAATCAGCTTGTCCTGATGAAGGCGCAACTCTTCAATGGCGTTTTTGCGCTCCGCCATCTCCCGGGCAAGCTCTTCCGTTCGCTCCTCGATACGCCTCTGCAAGATCCGCGACCAGAAAAACATCCCTATCAGTATCAGCAGAAACAGGAGGATCAGGAGAGCGATATATTCATGCGATGTTTCAGACATTGTATCCTGCAAATGGAATTTAAATACATCTCACAGAAAGAAAAGGCGCCGGGGAAACCCCGGCGCCTCATGTCACACATAATTCATATACTTTCTATTTCGAAGGCTTGATAATGGTGTCGAGGAAATCCTCGGCTTCTTTCAGTTTTGCATTCAGCTTCTTGATTTCTTCTGCTGAGTATACTTTTGTACCTTTTTTGATTTCTGCATTAAGCTTCTTGATTTTCTGTTGGATTGAGTTGGTCTCGTTAGCACAGTCCTTGGAAGCAAGCAGGCACTCGTCCTTGGCTTCCTTGGTCATTTCAGCAGCAAAAGCGGGACCTGCAACAGCCATAGTGAAGAGTGCGGCAATGACAAGCACTAGTTTTTTCATAGTTTTCCTCCATGCAGTAGGTAATGATGTGATTCACAAGGGCCGGCGTCAGACGCCGGCCCTCTTTCAGGCATCCTAGAATGCGTAGCTCAGCACGAGCTGGGTCTTCCAGGGATCGTCAGGAGAGCTGGCGTTGCCCCATCTATCGGTTGAAGTACCCTTGTAGTAATCGCCGAGGTATAAGAACCCGCCAACAACGCTGGCGCTCAGGTTGTCATACAGCTTGTAGCCAACTTCAAGGTTAACTTCAGTTCCCATGTACTGGGTTCCATTAACCTCACCTCTACTATTTCTAGGAGCATTGCCGTTGTTCTTGTCGGTCATTGCAAAACCGAGGTTGGCGCTGCCGAACATCTTGTCGATAGCCAGATCATAGCCAAAGAACGCTCCGACAACACCCTGCTGGTTGTTGGAGGAGCTGCCGATCAGCGCACGGTCGGTGTTCATGGCATGCTTGGTGGTCAGCATCAGCATGGTCATCTGGGCTGATGCAAAGTTTGCGGTCTGCCCGCCGTACTGGTTCACACCCTGGAAGGCATGGGTCGAGCCGTTTCTATTGCCTTTGTCCCCAGATGTATAGAGGAGATTGCCGCGCACCGTACCAGGGCCGGCCTTCACTTTGGCGGCAAGGTTGGCTGCAAATGCAGAGACGTGCTTGCCTACCTTGTTGGTTCTAGCGTCGAAAGCACCACCGTTTGAAGGCATATCGCCGTACTGCCAGAGGAAGAAGCCGTCGATGGTTGCAGGACCCACATTGGCAGACGCATTGAGACCGAAGGTATTGAGGAGGTTTTTACCGCCATCGCCAACAGTGTTCCTCATCCGCTCATACACCACATAGTCGGATGCTCCGATGGTCAGGTCCTTGTTGAGAGCGAGCTTGTAATCAAAGGTGGTGACGTCAAGGGACTGCTTACCTACAGCATACCCGCCGGTTCCTGTAGCGCCGAAGCCAGCAGACCCGACGTTGTCATATGCGCGAAGCCAGCCAACCCCGATTGTCGATTTATCGAGCTTTGCGGAGAGAAGCGCTGCAGCCACGTCGGCATTAAGGAATACACCCTTGTACGCGTCGTTGTAAGGGAGAAGACCTACTTTTGCGTTAATCGGGGTCTTGGGGATCATGAAATCGAGATAGACCTGCTTGGTTTCGAGGTTAACCGCGTCAGTCTCAATAGCGCCACCGTTATTTCTGGTGGTACCACCTTGGGATGCGTCACCCCAGCGGGAGTCAATCTCGAACCCGGTTACCAGCTTAAGGTCGTCATTTGCTTTTGCTGTGTAGAAAAGACGTGCGCGCTGCTCAACATAAGCATGTGTTGTGCCACCCTTGGGGGGGGGGTTGACGTTTGCTGCCTGAGCAGCAGTTTGTGGAGCTGCAACAGGATTGCCACCCAAACCGTCAAAATTGGAGAAATCGCCCTTGATCTTCAACATACCGTTAAAGATGTTTTCTAATGCAAATGCCTGACCGGCAGCCAGAGTGAGAGCCCCGGCGGTTACTGCGACAACTAATTTCTTCTTCATTTGTCATACCTCCTTCATGGTTTGATAAAAACTCATAATAATTTCTTGCGGAGTTACCAGTTCTTACAGGAACGTACATCACCACCTTTCGTTCATGAACATGATACTGCTATGACATACGAAAAGTATTCAATAAACAAAAACCCATATCATCGCAATGGACTCCTGTCCCCGCGCGAAATGGGCATCTTCTCATAAGCTTACCTGCAGAATGCGATATTTAGCCGTACCTTGCGCCATCAAGACCCCTGACCTCTCATGCACACCGCGTCTTGAGTGTTTCCTCTACACGGATCATTAAATTTGCGAAAGTTTAACCACCCTTGGTTCATCTGTCAAGCGACCATGTGCATTTTCCACAGGCGATAGTCACCGGAACCGCCATGAGAGCGGCACCAAAACCTATCTACCAGCGGAGGGCACGCCAGAGAACGTTTTAAAATTTGTATACATCTATACGATTTAACAACCTTAAGTCAAGGATTTTCTCAAACGCTGTTCCATATTTTTCATTAATGCAGAGAGCTGCAGAGTTCTGTAAGGACTCCATTGCTGCTTTTCGGGTGTACAAAGGCAATGCGTGTCCCATGTGCCCCACTCCTTGGTACCGTGTCGATCATCCGTGCGCCTTGTGCCTGAAGCTCTGCAATGGCCGCTTCAATGTCCGAAACTTCGTAGGCTATATGGTGGATACCCGGACCGCTTTTCTCCAGGAAACGAGCTACAGGGCTATCTTCAGAGGTCGGCTCCAGGAGTTCTATCATGGATTCTCCTATCCTGAGCATGGCCACCTTTACCTTCTGCTCCGCCACCTCCTCGAAACCCTGGAAGGACATCCCAAGCTGGTCACGGTAAAAAGGGAGCGATTCGTCGAGTGATTTCACTGCAATGCCAATATGGTTGATTTTTGTCAGCATGTACATTCCCCATGTATTCATAGACCTCGGAGGCAATAGTGTCTCCGAGGTCTTCATATAAAAATATCAGAGCACGACTGTCTCGCGATGGGTTCCGAATACCTTCCGGAGCACATCCGCAATCTCGCCAAGGGTTGCGTAGGTTCGTACCGCATCCATAATCGGCGGCATCAGATTGTCGCTCCCTTTTGCCGCAGCCTCGAGCTTCAGAAGTGCAGCCTGTACGCCGGCGTTGTCACGGGAACCCTTCATTGCACCCAAAGAGCTTTTCTGGGAGATCTCCACCGCTTCTTTTACCTTGAGAAGGCCGGTTGGCGGCGGCTCCTGGACGGTGAATTTGTTGACACCTACAATAACGAGGTCACTGCTTTCGATGGACTTCTGGTAGGCATATGCCGAATCCTGTATCTCCTTCTGCTGAAATCCGCGGGAGATCGCTTCTACAGCGCCGCCAAGCTTGTCGATCTTCTCGATGTAGTCAAGCGCTGCCTTCTCGATCTGGTCGGTGAGGGACTCCACAAGAAAACTACCGGCAAGTGGATCGATGGAATCAGCGACTCCCGACTCATAAGCAAGAACCTGCTGGGTCCGGAGCGCAATACGGACCGAGTCCTCAGTAGGAAGAGCCATTGCTTCGTCACGGGAGTTGGTATGAAGAGACTGAGTGCCCCCCAGTACTGCAGCCAGTGCCTGGATAGTTACCCGCATGATGTTGTTGTCAGGCTGCTGTGCCGTGAGGGTGCACCCGGCTGTCTGGGTATGGAAACGGAGCATCATGGACTTGGGATCCTTAGCCTTGAAGCGCTCTTTCATTATCTTTGCCCACATGCGACGGGCCGCACGGAACTTGGCAACCTCCTCAAGCAGGTTGTTGTGTGCATTGAAAAAGAACGCGAGGCGCGGGGCAAATTCGTCAACATCAAGACCGGCCTTGATGGCTGCATCAACGTAGGCTATGCCATCCGCCAAGGTAAATGCAACCTCCTGAACTGCGCTGGAACCGGCTTCACGGATGTGGTAGCCCGAGATGGAGATGGTGTTCCACTTGGGAACGCTGTCTTTGCAATAGGCAAAGATATCCGTGATGATCCGCATCGACTCCTTGGGGGGGTAGATATAGGTGCCGCGAGCCATGTATTCCTTCAGGATATCGTTCTGGATGGTCCCGGAAATTTTGGCTGCAGAAACCCCCTGCTTTTCCGCAACGACGATGTACATGGCAAGAAGGATGGCAGCCGTAGAGTTTATGGTCATGGAAGTGGAAACCTGATCCAGAGGGATCCCGTCGAAGAGAGTTTCCATATCGGCCAGTGAATCTATTGCAACTCCCACCTTGCCCACTTCACCTTGGCTCATGGCAGCGTCCGAGTCATAACCCATCTGGGTCGGGAGGTCAAAGGCTACGGAGAGCCCTGTCTGTCCGGCCTGCAGCAGATACTTGTACCGTTCGTTCGACTCTTTTGCTGTTCCGAAGCCCGCATACTGACGCATGGTCCAGAAACGACCACGATACATGGTAGGCTGGACCCCACGGGTGTAGGGATGCTCCCCCGGGAAACCAAGCTGCTCGTCGTATCCGGGATAATCGAAGCCCGGCGTAAAGCAACGTTCCATCTCTATAGACGAGGTAGTCCGAAACTCTTTCTTCCGTTCCGGTGCCTTGGAAATGTTTTTTGCAACAACCGTCTCCTGCCAGTTTTTCTTTTTTGACGAAATGCTCATGTAGCTCTCCTCCAGATACTAATGCGTTTTCGCAGCTCCAAGAAAGACCTCCGAGGTATGATATCAGCCCATTGTTGGGTAAAACCTCGGAGGTCCATTGAGTGTCAACTTGTATGTACCTTGAAAATATGGCCCCTGCCTCAAATTCTCAGAGGATTGCCTTGACCAGGGCCAACGCCTCTGCATTGACCTCATCCGGATGCCTGGCTGCTGATGCATCAACCCTTGCACCCCGCCAACGTGAGATTTCCTTGAGATAAAAACTCCTCATCTGCTGATAAAATGCGAGTCCACCTTCATGATGAATCTGCAGTACATCTTCAATCCGCTCGAATGCCTCATCAGCAGGGACATCAATGAAAATGGTCAGATCGGGAAAGATTTCGCCCTCGGAAAGAAAACCACGGGAAAGTTTGTCGAGATGTCGCAACACGTCAAAATGCTTTGTGTAGCCGCTCACCCAGGCGTTTGCCAGAGAAGAGACACTGGATTGCTTGCAAAGCACTATCTTGTCCTGTTCAAGTGCAGGTGCGACGATATTATTGAAGATCTCGGTCCGCACTGCTCCTTCGAACATGAAGTCTGCCCGGGCATTTTTCCCGAACTGCCAATTCAGCATTCCCTCCATCCCCAACTCCTTCACCCGCCCGGAATCAGGATTTGCACATTCAACAACATCGTATTTAAGTTCGGCCAGCGCCTTGTGCAAAGCGACGATGGCAGCCTTGACCTGCTGGCCCGAACCATTGATCCCTTCGATGACTATGAATTTCCCTTTTCTCACAATATCCTCCTAGATAATCGCCTTCAGATAGGCAATGGTCTTTTCACGCTTCAACTGCTTGATCTCTTCCTGGTTCACTTCGACAAATTTCTCGTCAGGGGTGACCTTGAACAGCGGCTGTCCCTTCTGGACAATGCTGCCGTCCGCACCCTGCATAATGATTTTGTCAATGGTACCGGAGAAGGTTGCACGGACGGTGTTGAACATCTTCATGACCTCGATGATGTAGAGAGCCTGTCCTTTTTCGAAATGCATCCCTTCCTGAACAAACGACGGCAAACCAGGCGCTTCCTGTCCATAGTACATCCCACCGCAGATGGCGACAATCTCGTCTGCTTTGGTTGATGGCGGCGGCACCAGAATTTTCTTCATGCGGGCCTGGAGTTCCGTATCGTTCAGATAGTCGGGGATTGTTACCTCCAGATCATCTTCTACCTTGAACTCCCAGAACCTGGTATTCTCGGCAACAATAAATAGCATGCCGAGCAGTTCCAGGCCTGCCTCGAACCCCATATGCGCAGACTTTATCTCAGCCCACTCCTCAGGCGAGAATCCATTCTGCGGTTTTTCCTTATCAAGCTGCTCCGAAAGCTTGTCAAACTCATGCAACCCAAGCTTGAAACGCTCGGAAAGTGTGGTGTAGAAACGGAGCCCCTTCTGGAGGAGATCGTTGTCATGCCCCCAGATCACCTCTGCTGCAGGAGCAGACGGGTCGAAATCCATATTAAGGTACTCATAGGTATCGGCCAGGATGACGAATGGGTTGTCATGCCAAACCACCTTCCCCTTCTCCATGGTGAAGTTATTCCTGTTGATGGAAAGCCAGCCGGAGAGAAGGTGCGGGTCGTCCAGCAGTTTGTCCATGGGGCGCGTTACCAGAGTACCCTTCCGGTCGAGGATCTGCGACATGGTCTTGCCGATGTTCTGGTCATCTGGAAACTGTTCGGCCATCTTCTTGGCATAGTGCTTCTTCAGCTGCAGAAATGCGGCCACGGTATCAAGCTTGCCGGCCTCTTCCTTCAGCTGGCCTACCAGGGTGAGGTACGGCACGACAAAGCGGGTGGTCGGCTTGGCCATGACGTTCTGGCCGAGGAACCAGTTGACAAGGCCGTAATGGAATTCAAGGTTGGTGGCCAGGTCAGAACCGCGCAGGATGGTCTTACCCAGCACTTTGGAGAGATGCTGGTAACTTGCGAGACGATCGTCTCCCTTGGTAAGGAGCAGGGCGATGTTGGAGTCATAGGCGCCGGCCACCTTGTAGCGCATGAACATGCCGGTGTCAGGGTTCACCAGACAGATACCCTGGTCGTCACGAATTTCACCTTCGATCGGATTCGACCAGTAACGGATCATACCGCCGGCATGGGGAGAAAGTGAGCAGTCGGTGGCATTCAGCCGAGCCTCGGCGGAGGCACCGAACCGGGGAATCCTCTCAGGCTTGGGGAGACGCTTCTTGTGTCGAGCCAGCAAGGCCATTGCCTCCACCAGTGATTCGACAATAAAGAAATCGTTCTTGTCTTTGGGATTAGTGAACTTGAGAGAGTAGCAGAGCTCGGAAACCCGGTGCTCAACCTGAATCCGGGTATTAACTTCCATGAAATAGTAGCGGTCACGGTCAACGATGCACTCAAAGGTGGAAGCGGAATCAAGGCCAACTGCCTGACCGAACTTTGTGGAGTCCGCCTCCATCCGCTTAAGCACATTCAGGTCGCTCTCCAGGGCCTTTACCTCTGACTTGCGTCCAGCCTGCTTTGCCTTATCAATGGCAAGAGCCAAACTTTCCTGAGTAACGGATATTTCCAGCAACTTCTGCTCGTGCATCTGGAGTGAGCAATCACGCCCCCCAAGAGAAACGCACCAGTCGCCGTTTCCCAGAAGCTGGATCTCATTGTGTCGGGTCTGCTCGATGTTCAACTCGATAAGGACGTTCTTGTTATCCCCGACACCGTTGGCCTTAACTTCGTTGAGAACCTCCCTGACCAGAGTCGGGGCTTCAGCGGCTGCTTCCTTGATCTGCTTGTCGGTTGGTTTTTTTGCTGTAAGCAGCGAGGCTCCGAGTATTCGCTGCCCCTTGCCGCCGCCGCCACCGATCGCCTTGAGCCGTATACGGCTTCCCGGGTACTCCTTGAACATGTTCTCAACTTCAACTTTAACCTGGGCACCTAATTCCTCTATAGAGTAAAGATCCAGCCCTTTGTCGTAAGAAGCATACAGTATCTGGTCAGCCAGGTCTTCCAGGGAAAGCTTGACATCCTTAAGAGTAGTGGCGTCAAGGGCAATCCCTTCGGCTTTGGCAAGAGCCAGCAGTTTTTCCCTGGTCGAATGCTTCTTAACCAGGGTACGCGCCGTGACGTTGTTGATACCGGGGGTTACGCTGACACCCACCTGCAGGGCAGTCCGCTTGGCCTCATCCTTTTTCCCGGCATTGGCCTGGGTTTGGGAGTTGGGCCCGATGAACGTAAGTCCAGCCTTTTCGATTTCGGCTACAAACTCTTCATCTTCAGCCATGAAGCCATATCCGGCAAAAATCGAACAGTAGTTGTTGTCTTTGGCGATCTGGATGATCTGGCCGATTCGTTCGACTCGCTCTTCCTTGCTGGCTCCGGTATAGTCGGGCACTCTGTGAACGCGGGTGGAGTCAGTCAACTGACGCAGCTCAGGCGCAAGGGCGTTGGCATACACAATGGAGTCTTTTTCAGAAAGCAGGATACCGTAATGGGTGATCCCCATCTCTTCAAAGACATCCATGGCCTCTTTCCTAATCGGTCCACGACATACGATGAGTGGCTTCAGGTCCTCGCAGGCAAAGGAACGGACCCATTCGGATGGGGACGAGCCAAGTCGGCGGTCCCGGTGAACCAGGGGGTTGTTATTGTACAGGTCGGTCATTGGTCTCTATCTCCGATTCGTTCGAATTTGCCTTCGATGGTAAGCTGCGTTGGCCTCGTCAGGGCTTTCCTCGACGTAGCGCTGCTGCGCCTCTGTCGGCCCTTCCCTGCCGCCTTGCTCTCCGTCCGAAATCAAATTCGTTAATTATTGATAAATTCAATTTTAATGGAATTCGCGCTGCACTCCGCCCATCGGTGACGCTTTGTAATGTCGCAGCAGGAAGTGCAGATTCTCACCCAGGACCTTACGCAGGTCGGTAGGCATGACGATCGAGGAGATGGAACCCAGTGAGAGGCCTTCCTTTGGATTCATCAACTCTTTTTCGTAACGCATGTTAAGAGCCGCTTCCTGTACTTTGAGCCAATCGGCTGCTTCCTTTTCCGCATCCAGCTTTGCTGATCCGGGTTCCATGCCTGCCTTGACCCGCTCATCAATCCCCTGCTTGACCATAGTAGCGGCAGAGGCTCGCATCTTGCGAACATCATCCTTGTACACGAACTCCTTGCCGGCCGGCCCCATGACTGCAAGTCGTGTCGTGGGAAGCGCCAGCACGAGGTCTGCTCCGGTGGGATAGTTGTTGTAGGAGGCATACGCACCGCCATATGCATTGCGCAGAATCAGCAGAATACGCGGAGTACGGACATCAACGATGGAGTCAAGCATGGTGCGACCTGCCTGAACGATGCCGCGTGCTTCCTGCTCGCGGCCCGGCAGGAATCCAGTAGTATCTTCCATGAAGATGATCGGTATGTTGTAGATGTTGCAGAAACGGACGAACCGGGCGATCTTGACAGCTGAATCGCAGTCGATCTGCCCGGAGGCGACTGCTGAATTATTGGCGACAAAGCCGACCACGTGGCCTCCCAGACGACCAAAGGCGGTGACGACCTCCTTGGCCCGCTCCGGCTGAAGCTCGAAATAGTCCCCATGGTCGCAGATCTGCTGGATAATGATCGAGACGTCGAACGGTGTGTTGAAGCCGGTAGGAGAGTTGAAGGCTTTCTTCAGCAGGGTATTAATCTCCCAGGTCTTCCGGTCAAGGGGATCGCTGGTATCCTGAAAAGGGGGGGCCACGCCATTGTTGTCAGGGACATAGGATAGCAGACGAACGGCGGTGCGAAGCGCTGCCACTTCATCGGTCACCGTTATGTCGGCCACACCGGATTTGCCATGAACTTTCGGTCCGCCCAGCTCTTCCGGGGTCACGTCTTCGCCCAGTACCGACTTGACAACACCTGGGCCAGTAAGTCCGAAGAAAGTGTCGTTAGGTTGAATTACAAAGCTTCCCTGGCGTGGAAGATAGCTGCCGCCGCCAGCATTGAAGCCGAACATGCACATAACCGAAGGGACAACGCCGCTGATTTTTCGCAGGGCCGTGAAGGCCTCTGCATAACCGTCCAGTCCGCCGACACCTGCCGGCACGAAGGCACCTGCGGAGTCATTCATGCCGATCAACGGAATCCCTTTCTCGCCTGCCAGGTACATGAGGCGGGCCAGCTTGTTGCCATTGGTGGCGTCGATGGAGCCGGCCCGAACGGTGAAGTCATGGCCATACAGGGCAACATCGCGACCGCCGATGTTGATAATGGCAGTCACCAGTGAAGCACCGTCAAGGTTCTTGCCCCAGTTCTGGTAGAGGACGTTGGGTTCCTTGTCGGTCAATACCTTGATCCGCTCCCATACGGTCATCCGCTTCTTGAAGTGCTGTTTCTCGATCTGGTCGATCTTAACCGACTTGATTGGGCGCTGTATCAGGTCATACCCTTCCTTCATCGCCTCTTCATAACCGCCAGTCGTCCGAGAGATTTCGCCCGGTATCTTGAATTCCACTAATTCGGGCGGGTCAAAAGGGTTCTTCAATGCTGGTTTGATCGCGCTTTTAGACATCTTGGCCATCCTTCCGGTACGTTGGATTTTTCACTGCAATTCCTCCTGAAACTTCCGTTGATATTCTTCCGATAGATAACAGTTGAGACTTGGTCAAAAAAGCAGAGTACCTACCTGGTAACAACCGCCAGAACCTTGACCTCTGATCCATCCTTAGACAAAAGGCGATGCCGTATGGATGAATCGAAGTAGACACAATCACCCTCATCAAGGGTAATTCGTTCGTCATCAAGGAGCAGTTCGGCTGTTCCCATAACAACGAAGAGGAACTCCTCTCCGTCATGGCTGTACATGTTCTCTTCGTGAGCCTTCTCGGTCACAGTAAGAAGAAATGGTTCCATCTTTTTGTTCTGTTTTCGAAAAGAAAGCGACTCGTATGAATAACCCTGGCTGGTGCCGGAACGGGAGATAACCCGGGGGATCAGCTTCCCTTCACCTTTCCGGACCACCTCGTAACGGCACTCCTCTTCATCTTCGATGAAGAACAAGCCAATCTTTACGTCAAAGAAATTGGCTATTCTGGAAAGTGTTGCAATCGGTGGGGAGACGTTATTGTTCTCTATCTGTGAAATAAGCGCAGGGGAAAACCCAGTCTCCTTTGCCACAGCCTGGAGGGTAAGTTTCTTCGCGAGGCGGAGTTTTTTTATCTTTGCCCCGATGTTATATTCTGACATTAAAGCCCCGCTATAAACGGAAAAATAAAACCGATTTTTATTTTCGCTGAAAAATACTCAATTAAGCAAAATGTGTCAATAAATTTTTAATCTGGACCAAATGCTGGCGAACAAATGGGATTCGCCCATCTTTACATTAGAAACAAAGGGGAGGGTGCAGCAGTGGGTTTGATACCGTTTTTTATCGGCAGTTAACGTCCCAGCACTTTGCGTGCAATTACTTCAAGCGTATGCATGACCCGGGTCTGTTGACCATGTTGTTTGAGCCCGTCGGAAAGCTGCATCATGCAGCCGGGGCAACCGGTAGCAACTGCCTCAGCTCCGGATTTTGCAATGGCAAGACTCTTGGCCTCATTGATTGTCATCGAAGAACCGTAGTGGTAAACGTTGAAGGTACCACCCAGGCCGCAGCAGCGATCCGCACCCTCCATTTCCACAAACTCCACACCCGGGGTTCCCTTGAGCAACTCGCGCGGCTGGCTGGTAATACTGCGGGTCCTGAGGTGACAAGGATCGTGGTAGGTTATCTTCAAAGAGTCTCCGGCTCCGGTCTCCAAAGGATTGAGTCCCAGTTTCCTGAGAAGTTCTGCAGCATCAACGGTTTTTTCGGCCACTGCCTTAAGACGTGCAGCTAACTCCGGATGCCTCCTGCCGACGACAGCAGGGTAGAACTTGTGGAGCGCTCCTCCGCAGGTGGCGCACGCGGTCATGATATAATCAGCCTGATGTTTTTCAATGGCTGCCAGGTTAAGTTCCGCGAGTTCCCGGACGGTATTGAGGTCGCCGCCGGACATACCCGGCAAGCCACAGCACTGCTGTTCCTTGGGGATAATAACCGTGCAACCCAGGTGACGAAAGAGCGCTAGTGCCGCCTCGCCAATCTCTGTGTAGACAAAGTTGGTCATGCAGCCCACAAAGAAAAGCACTCGCGGCTTACCAGGTTCACCCGGTAGTATCTCCGGGTGTCGGCTTATAAATGGCTTGCGGGCAATTTTCGGGATATGCCGTTTGTTACCGATGAAAGGCATCGGGAAACGAAGTCGCAGTCCGGCATTTTGTGGTACCTTGCGGAAAAAAAGTGGCCCAAGGATAGCGGCTGCGAGTGCTCCGAAATTCATCATCTTACGGTTTTTTATCACCCTGCCGACTGCCTGGTGAAAGGTTGTAAGCCCCCGCTGCGCCGCCAGCGACTCGCGGGCAGCTATAACTATCTCGTCGGTCGGGACCTCATTGGGGCACTTCTCCACGCAGCTGCCACAGAGAAGACACTTGGACATCGCAGCATAGGTCTCGTCATCGAGAGTTATATCCCCCTTGAGGATATGCTGGGCAAGTGCTACTTTGCCGCGGGCAACGGCGGGCTCACGCTGGAAGGCGGTAAAAGCTGGGCAGTTTGCCCGGCAGGCTCCGCATTTGACGCACTTCTTCAGTTCCTGTTCAACTCGCTGGAGTGCTTCGGTATACTGTAGTTTTTTCTCCACGAAATGCCTTCTTCTTTTCATGGAAACCATTCAGCTTTTACGGAGCTTAGGCTTCCAGCCTGAGTTTCAAGCAGGGTATCGCTTGAAAAGCCTTCGAATTCAAAACCATTTTTCGAGCAAGCCGCCCGAAACGCAGGCAAGATGCCTACGCTTCAAAGAAATGCGTGATCCCCTTTAGCTATTTGAAATGCTCTTTGAGAAATTGAAGAGTCCTTCTGATTGAATCATCTGTTGCGCTTTGGCTGTATGCGAGACTGTACCCCTGATAAGTTTTCGGTGGAAGGTTGTTGATATTGTCAAATGCATGAGCAACACCGGGGTACACGACTAAATCGACCGGCCTGCTTTCCGGTAGCAAATCTTTAATCATCATTTCGCAATTTTTCGCTGGTGTCCAATTGTCACTATCTCCAATCATTACAAGAACATCTGTATAAAAGTTAGCTCTGGATGTATAATCGCACCACGGATAATACGAAACAGCACCCTTAAAACGTCGGTCTGGTTCATCCGGGTAAAAGTACTGTAAAGAGTTGTCAACTGCGGTCAATGCAGGCAAACCTCCATGAGACCACCCAATCAGCCCGATGCGGGCAGGGTCAACAAACGAAAGAGTCTGGAGATGGATTAATGCGCCATAGGCATCCAGCGCCCGGGTCATCGCATCAATCTTACGAGGATTCTCGCAGACACTTTGAAGACTTCGTGTAGTAAAACTGTCTACAATGAGAGCCACATAGCCGTTTTTAACAAGTGTATCGGCCATGGTTGACTCCTTTGGCTCCACCCCTGAACACCCGGGCAACAGAACAACAGCAGGGAATGGTCCCGCACCTTCCGGTTTCGTGATATAGCCCATCAAAGACTGCGCCGCTGCCTGATCCGACTTGTTGTATGACTTGAAACTTACTGTGCCGCAACCTGAGATTAAAGAGGCTAGAACTACAAGGATAAATAAACTTCCAATTTTCACAGTCTCACGCATCCTAATTTCCCGCTTTTATTATTGTCATCTAATTGCCTATTATTCCCTGCGCCAATAAAAATCGAACACCATTCGGGCATAAACCCGCTCGAAACACAGGCAAGATGCCTACGCTCATTTATTTCCTACACAATCGGGAACATCTTGCCGGGGTTCAAAATATTGTTAGGATCAAGCGCCTCCTTTATTGCCTGCATGGCCGCGACCTGGGCAGGCTTCAACTCCAGGTGGATATACGGCTGCTTGGCTAGACCAACCCCATGCTCACCCGACATGGTGCCTCCCAGATCAAGAGCTGCCTGGAAAACATCGCGGATTGCAGAATGAGCCTTGTCATCCATACCCGGAATCTCCTTGTCGATCATGATGTTGACATGGATATTCCCATCACCGGCATGGCCGAAGTTGACAATCGGGATATTATATTTCTGCTGGATCTTTTCGATGACACGGATCACGTCAGGCACCTTGCTGCGCGGCACCACGATATCCTCATTGTACTTGACCGGGTTCACATCCCGCAAGCTGGGTGACACCAGCCGCCGGACTTTCCAGAGCGCCTCTGACTCTGTCGCATCCTTCGCAATCTTGCACTCCACAAGCCCCAGCGGCTTGATAAGTTCCTGAATACGCGCTGCCTGCTTTTCGATGAGATCTTTGTCGCCGTCAACCTCAATGAGAAGAACAGCGCGCCCGTTATCGGGAATCCCCAGGTTGAACCGCTTGTTTACGCACTGCAGCGTCCCGTAATCCATAAATTCAAGCGTGGTCGGAATAATCTTGTTGCCGATGATCGTTGATACAGCTTTTGCGGCGCCATCTATTGAATCGAAAATGGTAAGCATGGTCTTCTTGGCTTCAGGTAACGGCAGAAGTTTGAAGATGATCTTCGTGATCACCCCCAAAGTCCCCTCGGAACCGCACAGAAGACGGGTGAGGTCGTAACCCACCACCCCTTTGTAGGTCTCTCCGCCAGTCCTGATTATCTCGCCGGTCGGCAACACCACCTCAAGTCCCATGACAAAATCGCGGGTAACACCATATTTAACGCAGCGTGGACCGCCTGCATTTTCAGCGACATTTCCACCAAGGGTAGAGAATTTGAGCGATGCCGGATCGGGCGGGTAGAAGAGTCCCAGCTTCTCAACTGCGATCTGGAACTGTTCCGTGACGACGCCCGGCTCGACTTCAGCCACCAGATTGTCCGTGTCAATCCTGAGAATCCTGTTCAGTCTCGAGGTAACAAGGACAACTCCCCCCCCTTTCGGGAGTGATCCGCCGGTAAACCCGCTTCCCGCACCTCGCGGAAAAACCGGAAACCGTTCGGCATTGGCAAGCTTCAACACCAGAGAGACCTCTTCCGTACTCCCGGGATGGATAACCGCGTCTGGAAGAAACTCCATCTGTGTGGCGTCATATCCGTAGCAGATCAGGTCCTGCTGCTTCGTGGCAACATTGTCGTCACCGACGATATTTTTCAGTTCATTTACAATCCGAATATCAAGCATTTATTTCCCTTTGTAGGGACGATCCTTGTGATCGACCCTGATTCGGGCAAACAGAAGGTTTGCCCCTACACAATCACCGGCAAAACACTCCCGCCTTCGGGAATGACGTACGCATTGTAATCCTTTGGCAGCATCTCCTCTGCCTTCTCGACAGCCTCTTCAAGATTCTTGGCCGGAAGCATCCCCATGGTTCGAACCTCCTCAGGGTGTAGATTCGAGACAAGTATGATGCGAAACCGCTGGGCCTTTGCCAACAACGAATAGGCGGTCTGACCGTTGATCTCGTAGCGACGGCGGAGTTCTGCCTCGAACTCATCCAGCCGGCTGAACCTGAACCAGTTGAAGAAGGTGGCATGTCCGTAGCCATCCCGACATTCGGCCAAAAGAATCATAACCCCGTTATCCTTAAGTGCCTGGCAGCCATATTCCATGGATTTGTGTGCCTGGATCAGGTTGATATCTTTCGGTAACCCCCCGCAGGATACGACAACAAGATCGGCCTTTTCCCTGATGGGATAACTGAACTGCTCCGCATAAAACCGGCATCCGGTTTCGAACGCCTCCCGCCAATCGCCAGCGAAACAGGCGATTATACGCTTTTGTGGACCGAGCACAGTATTGACGATAAAGGCTGTCTTTACCATACCACAGGCATCGGCCATAGCCTGATGAACCGGGTTCCCTTCAATATTGCCGGTAACCGCCAACTGGTTTTTACCAGTACCTTCTCCTGGGTTGAGAACCGCAAAGTGGCTCGCCATACAACTCTTCCTGCTCGCAACGCCCGGGAGAATGCTTTTCCGACCCCCACCGAAACCGGCAAAATAATGAAATCCGATTGTTCCGGTGAGGATAACCTGGTCAGCCTCGATCACTGATCGATTGATCTCTACTTCCACACCGGACGTGCTCTTCCCAAGGTATACCAGCCGGCCAGGGTCATCACAGTCATGGTCTCGAACCCGGACCCTGCCCCAAAGTGACCCGACGATCTTCTTCTGCTCATGCTCGGTCTGCCTGCGGTGAATCCCAAGGGCGATAAGGATCTCGACATGAGAGTCGGGAATCCCAACCTTGTTGAGACGGTCAACCAGCAGAGGGAGATAGATCTCGCTTCCGGTGTAGCGTGTAATGTCGGAAGTGACGATTACTACCCGGTCAGCATGACGAAATCTTTTTATTTCGGGGGTGCAGCTGTCCAGGGCAGCGGAAACAAGTTCTTCCGGAGAAGAGGATGGGATGGCCGGGGAGGCGACTATCTCCCCAAGCAGGCGACTCGGCTGGAGGGATATTCTGCAGGATGTCTCGCCATACTTCAATTGCATAGCACTACCTATACGGTGTCTTCCCGCTGTTTTTGACGCCTCTCTTCCATAAGCATGTCAACTGCAAGTAGGAAGACCCCTACACAGATCAGGGAATCGGCCACATTGAAGGCCGGCCAATGGTAACTCTTCCAGTAGACATCCAGGAAATCAATAACCTCGCCCAACCGGACACGGTCGATAAGATTCCCCACAGCTCCGGAGAGAATCATTGCCAGCGAGACCTGGGCCAGTTTTTGATCTCTGCGAAGTTTGTGAAAGGCGACAAGGATAACTATGACCGCAACTATGGAGATGGCGATAAAGAACGGGATACGATATCTGGTATCTGCAAGAAAACCGAAAGCAGCTCCGGGGTTTCTGATATAGGTGATGCTGAAGAGGCCGTCTACCACCGGGATCGACTGATGCAGATCCATAACTCGGTCAATGCAGACCTTCGTGTACTGGTCGATCACGAGTGACAGCACTGTCACGAGCAGCAGTACGGGATAACTCGGCTTCGAACCGTCCATTACTTTACCGCCTTGACGCATTTCGGACAGATTGCAGGGTGAACGGAATCGGTACCGATCTCTTCGCTGTAACACCAGCAGCGTTCGCACTTCAAGCCAGGCGCGGCATCAACCTGCAAACTCATCCCCGGTATTGACTCAGCGGCAATACCTTCGCCTTCCAGGGAATCTGCCAGATCAACCTTTGAGACAATGAAGACCCCCGGCAACTCTGCAATGTATCCCTCAAGGAACACGCGGAGATCCGGTTCAGCGCATATGATCACAGATGCATCAAGCGAATGGCCGATGGTCTTTGCCACCCGCGCCTGCTCCAGTGCCTTCGACACTTCGCCGCGGACCTTCATGATCCGCTCCCAGCGCTCCACGAGGGAATCATCTTTCCATTCCGGCCTCAAAGCGGGAAAAGAGGCCAGATGAACGCTCGACTCGCGCTTGCCGGGCATGTAATCCCAGACCTCGTCACTGGTAAAGGAAAGAACCGGCGCAATGAGTCGGACCAGAGAATCAAGAATCTGATACATGACGGTCTGGGCGGAGCGTCGCTCCAAGGAATCCTTTTTGCTGGTATAAACCCGGTCTTTGAGTATGTCCAGATAGAAGGCGCTCATCTCCACAGTGCAGAATCCGTTTACCGCGTGATAGAGAACATGGAATTCGTACTCGTTATATGACTTAAGGACCTTCTCCTTGAGCAGTTCAAGCTGGTGGAGTGCCCATCGATCGAGTTCGGGCATCTTCCCATAGTCAACCAGATCCTCTGCCGGATCGAAGTCGTGGATGCACCCGAGGATGTAGCGGCAGGTGTTGCGAATCCGACGGTACGCCTCGGATAGCCGGGTAAGGATCTCCTGAGATATCCTGATATCATCCCGGTAATCCTGCGCTGCAACCCAGAGCCGGAGTATCTCTGCTCCGAACTTCTTGATTACCTCTTCTGGAGCAACCACGTTGCCGACCGATTTGCTCATCTTACGACCACTTCCGTCCACCACAAATCCGTGGGTCAGAACATTCCTGTACGGGGCCGTGCCCCGGCTCCCCACGCTCTCCAAGAGGGAGGAATGAAACCAGCCGCGGTGCTGATCACTCCCTTCAAGATACATGTCTGCAGGTGAGGAGAGTTTAGGGTTTGCTTCAAGGACTGCGGCGTGCGAAACCCCTGAATCGAACCACACATCCAGAATGTCCATCTCCTTCTCGAAAGCCCCGGCACCGCATTTTGGGCAGGCGGTCCCTTCCGGAAGGAGTCTTGCAGCCTCCCAGTCGAACCAGACATCGGAGCTCTCTTTCTTGAATATCTCAGCCACATGGTCCATCAGCGTGCCGTCTGCAAGGTATTCTCCGCAGGCAACGCAGGAAAAGGCGGTGATCGGTACCCCCCAGGAGCGCTGACGCGAGATGCACCAGTCGGGACGGTTCTCGATCATGCCGAAAATGCGTTCCTTGCCCCACTTAGGGATCCACTGGACCTGGTCGACCGCCTCCAGAGACTTCTGCCGCAGATCATTGGCCTGCATGGAGATGAACCACTGCTCGGTTGCGCGGAAGATAATAGGTTTCTTGCAGCGCCAACAGTGCGGGTAGGAATGGGAAACCGATCCGGAGCCGACCAGGGAACCAACCTCAGCCAGTTTCTCTATGACATTCGGATTGGCGGCAAATACAAACTGTCCGCCGAAAAATTCGAGATTCTGGATGAATTTACCGTGATTGTCCACCGGGTTGTAGATGTCCAGACCTTCCTTAAGCGCAAGCTCGTAGTCTTCTTGGCCGTGACCCGGAGCGGTATGGACACAGCCGGTACCTGCCTCCAGCGTCACATGCTCACCAAGAAGCACGATGGAATCTCGGTCATAAAAGGGATGTCTGCACCGCTTGCGCTCAAGCAAGCTTGACGGAAAGGTCGCCAGAACCTTCCCCTCCAGCTTGTTTGCGGCAAGAAATACATCCTTCATCCCCTCAGCCACGATCAGCGCCTCGCCGTTTACCTCCAGCGCAACATAGGGGAAATCGGGATGCAGGGCTATGGCCAGGTTTGCAGGTATGGTCCAGGGAGTGGTGGTCCAGATGACCACAAAGGCCTTCCTCCCGGCCAGGGAAGGGACGGTTGAGCTGATATCGTCCTGCAGGGCAAATTTTACGTAGATGGAAGGAGAGGTGTGATCGGCATACTCAACCTCTGCCTCTGCCAGGGCTGTAACACAGGATGAGCACCAGTGCACCGGCTTCTTGCCACGATAGAGTCCGCCGTTATGTGCGAATTTGGCCAGTTCGGCTGCGGTCAGCCCCTCGTATTCGTAGTTCATGGTGAGATACGGGTTCTCCCAGTCGCCGATAACGCCGAGCCGCCTGAACTCTTCCCGCTGGATGTCGATGAACTTGCCTGCATACTTCCGGCACTCGCGGCGCATCTCCAGCTTGGTCATCTCATTCTTCTTGGAACCCAGATTCTTCTCCACCTGCAGCTCAATGGGAAGGCCATGGCAGTCCCAGCCTGGCACATAGGGGGCATTGAACCCTTCCATACGTTTACTCTTGAGAATAACGTCCTTGAGTATCTTGTTCAGTGCATGGCCGATATGAATATGCCCGTTTGCGTAAGGAGGGCCGTCATGGAGGAGATAGAGCGGTTTCCCTGCCCCCCCCTCTTCCATCTGAGAGTAGAGTCCTGCCTCATCCCACTTCTTAAGGATCTCCGGCTCCCGTTGGGCAAGATTGGCTTTCATCGGGAAGGGGGTAGAAGGGAGATTGAGTGAATCTTTATATTCCACGGGGATTCCTCCGAAATGATCGAACTGAAAAGCGTTACGCTACCCGGAACCCGTTGAAAAGTCAAGGAGAAAGGGATTTAGCACTTGAGTAATCCTCCGTGAAATGCTATAGCCGTCATGCTATTCCAAAGGAGTTGTAGATGAAGCATGGTGAACAGGATTCATTCTGGAGTGGAATCGTAAAGTCAATGGGGTTGGTTTTCGGCGATATCGGCACAAGCCCGATTTATACCCTGACCGTCATCATGACCCTCACAAAGCCTACCTCAGGCAATGTCTTAGGGATTCTGTCTCTTATTGTATGGACTCTGATCCTTCTCGTCTCAGTCGAGTATGCCTGGCTTGCGATGAGCTTGGGGAAAAAGGGGGAAGGAGGGACGATTGTCCTCAAAGAGATCCTTACAAAACTTATGAAACCAGGTCGGCAGATAGCCTTTGTCGGCTTCCTGTCATTTCTTGGAGTCTCCCTGCTCTTGGGAGACGGTGTAATAACGCCTGCTATTTCGATACTTTCCGCAGTCGAAGGACTTGAGTTGATCCCCGGTATGGAGCATACACCCCAGGGGGTACTAATTCTGATCGCCGCCATTATAGCAGTCGCGCTGTTCATCTTCCAGTACCTGGGTACGGATAAGGTCGCCAAGGCATTCGGTCCGTTGATGGTCCTCTGGTTCGTCTCTCTCACGGTTTCCGGCCTTGTGGCAATCTCCTCGGCGCCGGAGGTCCTCAAAGCAGTAAGCCCCTGGTACGCAATACATTTTCTTGCCACTAACGGCTTTGCAGGTTTTTTTGTCCTCTCCGAAGTTATACTCTGTGCCACAGGTGGCGAGGCTCTCTATGCCGACATGGGGCATCTTGGGCGAAAGCCGATCATCCGTGCATGGTATTTCGTGTTCTTCGCCCTTTTGGTCAACTACCTTGGACAGGGTGCCTACATCCTGCATCATCCAGATGCAAAAAATATCCTGTTCGGCATGATCCGCTGGGAGGCACCGCTCCTCTATATTCCGTTCCTTCTCCTCACGGTATCAGCAACGGTCATTGCATCTCAGGCACTTATAAGCGGGGTATTCTCCATTGTCTACCAGGGGATTACCACACGGATCATGCCGCTCATGAAGGTTGAGTACACATCAAGTCATCTAAAATCACAGATTTATATCGGCTCAGTCAACTGGTTTCTGCTAGTCCTCGTAATAATGATCATGATTCTTTTCAAAAAATCGGAAAACCTGGCAGCGGCCTACGGCCTTGCTGTCACGGGCACCATGACTATTACCGGCATAATGATGGTGATGATCTTCGCACGCACAACCAAGAAGTGGAAGGTCCCGATAGCAGTTTTTGTTACTCTGATCGACTTGGCATTCCTATTGTCGAACCTCAACAAGCTTCCGCATGGTGGTTACTGGTCGCTGATCCTGGCAGCCATTCCGTTTGCTACCATCATGATCTGGACCCGCGGGCAGAGGGCACTCTACCGATCTCTCAAGCCGCTCGATATCGACACCTTTCTTCTCTCCTACGAGCAGATCCATGCAAAAGGCAAGAATATCCCCGGCACCGGCCTATTTTTCACAAAGGAATGGAACATCGTCCCCCCTTATGTCGTACATTGCATCATCAGAAGTAATATAATCTACGAGAGGAATATATTTATCTCCATCATCCGAACAGACGAACCATTCGGGATTTATTCCTGTCTGGATACAGGAGTCGGCCCTGGCCTCGATGCTTTCGAGATACGTGCCGGCTATATGGAGAGGGTTGAGATAGAAAAGCTGCTAAGCGAAAACAACATTCAGGAAAAGGTTATCTTCTATGGTGTCGAAGATATCTCGACCAGCAACATCATATGGGGGATATTCTCGTTCATCAAGAAGGTCACCCCGAACTTCGTGCAGTTCAACAAGCTCCCTGCAAGCAAGCTACAGGGGGTCGTAACCCGGGTTGAGATGTAGAACATCTCTGAATTTCCTTAAAATAAAGGGGGCCTACATTACTGTCAGCCCCCTTTTTTGAGTATCAACTGCTCCAGTTTACATCAATCAGCCCCGCTAAAAAACGAAATCAATGCGGGTAGTAAAGAAGTTTTCCTGCATATCAGAATTGCCATTGATATTTTGGTTTCTATTTGAATATTCGCAATGTAACGCCAATTGATCATAAAAATAGTATCTCCCCCCAACGGTCCAGCGTTGTGCATCGTTATCCAGATAGTCTGGGGCATTGACCCAGTCGTATCGGGCAAAACCTACAAAGTAGGTTGCGGGCAGGTAGTTCAACTCAACGAAACCGCCGCTGAAATTTACATTATTATTGCTAGCTCCTGCCTTCCTGTCCTGTCCCCAGAGATACTGAACCCCAAGATTAACAGTCTTGTAGTTAAGGCTGGCATCTGCCCCGACACGAATTGCACTTTCCTTCGAGTTGTCGGCGGCTTTTCGCGCCTTACCATAGTAACCAGTTAGGCCAATGCGCTGGCCGGCAGTTTGACCCTCTCCATCGTCCAGCACCTGTGCCACGCGGGCATAGAAATCTGCAGGAAAATCACTTTGTCGTTTAGCATCGCTCCCATTAATCCACCCCGCAGCATAGGAAAGTCCTTTACGGGTATAGCCAGTCAGTTCCATACCAGTTTGTGTACTGGACATTGTTACACCAAGCGGCGAGATGAAATCATAAATTTCATAGGGTGAAACTGTCATGCTCCGCTTGACACTAAACGGAACATACGCTGGTTCAAAACGGCCTACACGCACGTTAAGAAGTTCCGGCAGGACATTGCTGAATATTACGTTGGCCATTTCAATGGTTCCAGGCTGCGGATCTACACCAGTTGAAGCCTCGATCCTCGGTGGGTAGACCATCAGCACTCCGACGTTTCTGGCCAATAGCCCTGCAGCAAGCAGATCAACGCCATTTATCCTGAACTCTTTAACATCTTGATTGGCCGGATCGTTCGAATTTCTGAAATCGTCCAGGGTAAACCCACCGCTTATACGAGCGGCGAAGGGAAGATGCCCTTGCAAAACCGTCTTATCGTCAGCTTCGCGCCCCGGCACCTGATATCCGTTTTGTCGGAAACGGACTCCGAAGTCGTTGAGTCGCGGAAAATTGGAATGACACATCGTACATTCGAACCCGTATTTTCTGGGGAATGCCGGGATTGCCTCAGCTTCCCTGAGCCATGAAAGGAGAATTACCGCAAACAGGATGATTGAAATAAGGATGGCAGGTGTCTTGTGTTGCATGGAATCTCTCCTTTATTCAGGAAGTTTTGGTTCGGTAACAGTCAGCGGCGCTCCAGTCAAATGCTTCAGGAATGCAACAAGATCTGCTTTTTCATCGGCAGTCAGGTTAAGAGGCAGCATCAACCGGCTAAGTTTCGGATTTTGATTGCCACCACGGTTATAAAACTCAACCAGATCCTCAAGAGTTTTTTCTGAACCATCATGCAGATACGGTGCAGTAAGAGCTATGCTTCGTAGCCCGGGTGTCCGAAATGCTCCTCGATCTTTTTCCCGTTTCGTAACCTCAAATCTGCCAGCGTCCTTGAAAACGCCATTATTATAGCCAACCCCCAGATTATGGAAGCGTCCGTCCGAAAAGTTCGGGCCGCTGTGACAAGCTGTGCAGTGGGCTTTGCCATTAAATATTTTCAGGCCTCTGACGCCTGCACTGTCCATTGCTTCTAAATCCCCTGCAATGAAACGATCATAGGGAGAGTCGGTAGAGATTATAGTTCGCTCAAAAGCAGCTATTGCCTTGGCTATGCCGTCAGGATTAGGTTCGGCGCCAAACACCGATTTGAACTGTTCCACATAACCGGGAACAGCTTTCAACCGATCAATTACCTCCGGGAGCACCATACCCATTTCCACCGGATTCTGTATCGGCCCAAGCGCCTGATCTTCCAATGATTTTGCGCGACCATCCCAGAATTGCAGCGGGTGATATGCAGCATTGAGAACCGGCGGAGAATTTCGTCCCCCCTTCTGACTGCCAATACCTTCTGAAACCGGGCGAGGATCGGCAAACCCTTTGTCCGGTATATGACAGCTGGCACAGCTTACTGTTTTATCTTTTGAAAGTCGTTTATCAAAATATAATTGCTGACCGAGGCGTATCTTCGCATCTGACTGTGGGTTGTCGACCGGGGCAACAACCGGTGGCAATTGACCGTTGGCAAATATCTGTTCGGCCATGCAGATCCTGGTATGACTTGCAGCCAGGATGAGTGCTGCAAGAGCACAGACTGAAATTTCAACAAATCTCCCCATGAGCTACCTCCTTTATGAGTAGAAAATAGACTAAAAAAACATTTCAGGGGGAAATTATACAAAACTGGGTTAGTTTCTGTCAATGCCAATCATTAGAGCGCAATAATACAACAAAGAGAAACCGAGAGATGGCCCGCTCATTTCGTGTCCCAAAAACCTCCCAGTTGTTTCGAGAGAGTCCAGAGGAAACATACAGCAGTATACCTACCGCACTTTAGACAGAAAAAGGGAGCAGATCATGCGATCCGCTCCCTTTTCTGTTAACTACCTGAGGAACGTGGATTTTTCGATTAACTCTATCGCTGAGAAATCAGGCGGTTTCTTAGAAGCACTGTACCGCACAAAAGATTCCTACATGGAACGACGAGATTGGCGAAAAACCGTGTTACCTCTTGTTACATCATTCCGCCCATTCCACCCATGCCGCCCATGCCGCCGCCCATTCCACCAGGCATACCGCCGCCATCTTCCTTCGGCTTCTCGGCTATCATTGCTTCGGTGGTCAGCATCAGCCCTGCCACGGATGAGGCGTTCTGCAGTGCGCAGCGTGCGACCTTGGTCGGATCGATAATACCTGCTGCGATCAGGTCTTCGTAGGTGTCGTCGGCTGCATTGTAACCAAAGGCTTCCTTGCCGTTCTTCACCTTGTCAACAACGATGGAACCGTCTACACCGGCATTCTGTGCGATCTGACGGATCGGCTCTTCGAGCGAGCGCTTAATGACGTTAACGCCGAACTGCTGCTCGGTAGGAAGGCTCAGACCGTCAAGTACGGACATGGCGCGAAGATAGGCAACACCGCCTCCAGGGACGATACCTTCGTCAACCGCTGCGCGGGTGGCATGAAGGGCGTCTTCTACGCGGGCTTTCTTCTCTTTCATCTCTGTTTCAGTAGCAGCACCAACCTTGATCACGGCAACACCACCCACGAGTTTGGCAAGGCGCTCCTGGAGTTTTTCCTTGTCGTAATCGCTGGAGGTTTCTTCGATCTGCGCACGGATCATCTTCACACGGCCGGCTATTTCAGTTTCTTTGCCGGCTCCATCGATGATTGTGGTGTTATCCTTGTCAACGGTAATGCGCTTTGCCTGGCCAAGCATTTCGAACGTGGTGCTCTCAAGCTTGAAACCGGTCTCTTCGGAGATTACCGTACCACCGGTCAGGACAGCGATATCTTCGAGCATTGCCTTGCGCCGGTCGCCGAAACCAGGAGCCTTTACGGCGCAGATATTGAGTACGCCGCGGAGCTTGTTAACTACGAGAGTAGCAAGGGCTTCGCCTTCGATATCTTCAGCAATGATCAGCAGCGGACGACCAGACTTTGCTGTCTGTTCTAGAACCGGGAGAAGGTCCTTCATGTTTGAGATCTTCTTGTCATGGATCAGGATGTTGGCATTCTCAAGGTTTACTTCCATACGCTCAGGATCGGTTACAAAGTAAGGAGAGAGATAGCCACGGTCGAACTGCATCCCCTCTACGGTCTCAAGGGTAGTCTCCATAGCCTTTGCTTCTTCAACAGTGATGACCCCTTCCTTGCCGACCTTTTCCATTGCCTGGGCAATGATGTCGCCAATGGTCTTGTCATTGTTGGCAGAGATGGTGCCGACCTGGGCAATTTCCTTGTGGTCCTTGATCGGCTTGGAGAGCTTCTTAAGCTCAGCAACAAGGGTCTCAACCGCCTTGTCGATGCCGCGCTTGATTTCCATCGGGTTGTGACCGGCTGCCACAAGCTTGGAGCCCTGACGATAAATGGCCTGGGCAAGAACCGTGGCTGTGGTTGTTCCGTCACCTGCTACGTCGGAGGTCTTGGATGCAACCTCTTTAACCAGCTGTGCGCCCATGTTTTCGAACTTGTCTTCAAGCTCGATTTCCTTGGCTACGGTAACGCCATCCTTGGTGATGAGGGGCGATCCAAATGACTTGTCGATGATTACGTTTCGGCCTTTCGGACCAAGGGTTACTTTTACTGCGTCAGCAAGGGTGTTTACACCTTTAAGAATGGCGTTACGCCCTTCCTGATCAAATTTGATAATCTTTGCTCCCATGCGATTATTCCTCCATGTGTGATTGTTTGATTATTGCAGGCAGTACGTATAATGCGCCTATACCGGTTAAAACCTATTCCATGATCCCGAGGATGTCATCCTCACGCATGATTAGGAATTCTTCTCCTTCAACCTTAATTTCGGTTCCTGAATACTTACCGAAAAGAACCTTGTCGCCTGTCTTCACATCAACGGGGATCACCTTGCCGTCTTCGGTCTTCTTTCCGTTACCTACTGCAACAACTTCACCCTTCTGGGGCTTCTCCTTGGCTGTTTCCGGGATGAAAATCCCGCCGGCGGTCTTGCCCTCTTCTTCGATCCTCTTAACGATGATGCGGTCCTGCAATGGTCTGAGTTTCATTCGGTACTTCTCCTTTCTTCGTGTAAATTCATATTATTTAGGAAAAAAATTAGCACTCGTCTGTAGTGAGTGCTAATCGTGAACGTCAATATAACCACCACCATGCAAAAAATCAAGCCTCTAATCAAAATAATTATTTTCTGGCAGCGAGGGGGATGATGACCCGTTCAGCAAGCTCTCGAGCGAGGCGTTTTGCAAGCTTGACCCTTTCCTTATCAAGGGTAGATTGGTCATGGTCGAAGAAACTCTCAAGAGGTAGAAGCACTTCGAAAGTGGGGAGCTGCTTGCCGGGTTCTGTCAGTTTTATCCTTGAGCTTATACGGAGCTCAGTCTGGCAGCATCCGGCATTTTCGATATAGCTCCAGAGTTCACCACTCAGGTACACCTGTTTGACGAGCCACTTTTTGTCAACTTCGTCCAAATTATCCTTTATGATCTCGAATTGCTGAACCCTTGCCCGCTTGAGGTTCTCGTTGAGCAGATCTACGAAATCGTTGAAAACGGTTGCCTGTACTGTCCCTGGAACCAGCGAACTCGTAAAGGGCAGCACGTAGACGGTATCGAGCTCAGCAGGAGGGTTGAAGTCAGGCTTGACCGATACTTGCGCCCTGACTCCACAACCTTGGAGAATCAGAAGAGCCAATAAGGAAACCGCAAGGAGCGAGGCCCTTGTGAACAATGAAAGTTGCCTTGTCACCATTTGCGTTTGGCCGTCTCTTCCTGAAAGAATTTCTGATAGAGAACTTCCCACTCGCGGCTCCCCGGAACCTTTGCCTGGGCATACGATGCAAGCTTCTTCCTTACCGCTTCGTCGATCTCACCAGCAACATCGAAGTAGCTAGAGATGGACTCCTTGATGGTTTCAAGTGCGCGCCTCTCGTCCTGAAAGTCAGCCAGATCGTCTTTCCAGAGTTTATCGAGAATTTTGTGGGCAATATGCGATATCCTGTCTTCTGATACCCTCATAATATGATATTCCGATCTTTGGCGAGTTTATCCTTGATCATCCTGAACATCTTGTGCCGGTCTATACCGGATGAACCACTTCCCATTGAACGGAGGGTCTGGTCGAGAAGGTTTTCGGCATCGCGCTCCAACGCTTCTTCCTGCTTAAGGTCACTGTCAATGGCAGCCTTGACTGCTTTCAGGGCAGCTCCCCGCTCTCTCTTTAGCTGAATCAGACCGTTGGAAGTGAGATCATGAATCACCTTTTCAGCAAGCCGTGCCACCTGTTCGTCTTTAAGATGCATGCCATCCCTTTCGCCTGATGTTCATAAGAAAGCTGCAACTGATTGTACAGATTCCGTTACCAAATGCAACGATCAAAGCCTGTCCAGATATGCCGTGACCTCCGCAGCCATTTCTGGGGAGTCGAGCATGACCGACAGTTCGTTGTTGTGCCGAAGGGCGCTTTGCGAAAGGTTGTGGCTCCCGAGGAAGACAAAGCGACCGTCGATTACTGCAACCTTGGTATGGGTTGTCACGCCCGGAGAGTCGAAATAAACCTTGACCCCTCCCTTGTTAAGCAGTTCAGCGGTCCGGCGGTTGTCAAAGTCAAGCGAATCACGACCGGCAGAGGTGCGATCTGCTGACTGTCGCTCAAGCAAGACAGTGACTTCTACCCCTCGCTTTTTGGCCTGTATCAGTTCTTCTGCAATCCTTCGAGGTAGATTTGTACGGGAATCGGTGATTTTGAATAGAAAAAAGGAGAAATAAATGCTCTTTCGTGCCGAATGGACACCTTCCAGCAGTGCGTCAGAGAACTCCCTGTTTTTTAGAAGGGTGGTGCGGGCGGCATAGGTGCCGCCAGCCAAAGCGATCTGTGCCGACAAAAAGATGAGGTAAAGTGCGGCAACTGCAACTCGGACAGAAACGCTCATCATTTCAGGATATCCATCACCTTATCAAAAAAACCCTTCCGCATAGGGTGAACATCTTCGCCGCTGATACGGGCAAGCTCCTCAAGTATGTCCCGCTGCTGACGATTCAGATTGGTCGGGGTCTCAACTCGAACAACCACCAGCTGATCGCCGCGGCCATAGCCCTGGAGAACAGGGACCCCCTTGCCGCGCATTCTGAAGATCTTGCCTGACTGAGTACCTTCAGGTACTTTCAAAGATACACGACCATCCAGCGTAGGGATTTCAATCTCGCAACCGAGTGCAGCCTGGGTGAAGCTTATAGGTATCTCGCAGATGACATCGTTCCCCTCACGTGTAAAAAGGGGATGCTCACGAACATTTATCAGTATATATAAATCGCCATTACCCCCCCCCTTTGTCCCCTGTCCCCCCTCACCGGAGAGCTTGAGACGATTGCCGGTTTCTACACCAGGCGGAACCTTGACGGGGAGAACCTTGGTGTCTTTGACGCTGCCACTCCCTCGGCAGGAACTGCAGGGATTGTCAACGACACGCCCTTCACCGTTACAGTGGCTGCATGCACGACTAACGCTGAAAAAACCTTGCTGAAAGCGAACCTGTCCGGCGCCCCTGCAAGTTGGACATGTCTTGGCGTCTGTCCCCGGCTTGGCTCCCGAACCGTTACAGGTTGAGCAGCGCTTGGAATAAGGAACATCTATAGTAGTTTCGATGCCATTTGCAACATCCTCAAAATTTATCTCCAGTGTGTACTGAAGATCATCACCCCGGCGACCCTGGCCCCTCTGACGACCACCCCCTCCGAAAACATCGCCAAAGATGTCGGAGAAAATATCGTTGAACGGGGTGCCGGCACCGAAACCAAAGCCTCCTCCTCCAAATCCTGCCCCACTCACCCCTGCATGACCGAACTGGTCATATTGAGCCCGTTTTTCAGGATCAGAGAGGACTTCGTAGGCCTCGCTCAGCTCTTTGAACTTGTCTTCAGCCAACTTGTCACCAGGATTTTTATCTGGATGAAACTGTATGGCCAGCTTGCGATAGGTTTTTTTGATCTCTGTCTCAGATGCGTTGCGATGTACGCCGAGCACATCGTAATAATCGCGCTTTTCACCGTTTGCCAAAATCTACCCCTTAGGAATGCAAAGAGGCAGCGGCCGAAAAACAGCCACTGCCTGTTGCATGAATATGCAGATTGAATGGGTCCTAATAACCGCGGACCGAACGTTATTTCTTGTCGTCCTTAACCTCTTCAAAGTCAGCATCCACGACCTTCTCACCTTTAGGAGAGGCTTGAGGACCTTCATGCGGAGCGTCAGGCTCTTCACCTGTTTGCTGCTGAGCCTGCTGAGTCTGGGCATAGACCGCCTCAGCAAGTTTGTGGGATGCCTGTGTAAGCTCGTCGGTAGACTTTTTGATAGCCTCCAGATCTTCACCCTCCATTGCCTTTTTGAGGTTGCTCACGCACGACTCGATCTTCGTCTTCTCGTCCGCTTGAATCTTGTCCCCATACTCCCTGAGTGACTTCTCAGTCGAGTAGATCAAGCTGTCAGCCTGATTGCGGGACTCTATGATCTCACGTCTCTTCTTGTCCTCGGCAGAATGCGCTTCCGCATCTCTTACCATCTTGTCGATCTCGTCCTTTGAGAGACCTGAGGATGCAGTGATCCGAATCGACTGCTCCTTGCCTGTTCCCAAGTCCTTGGCAGAGACATGAACGATACCGTTGGCATCAATGTCAAAAGTTACTTCAACCTGCGGGACGCCTCGTGGTGCAGGGGGAATTCCGGTAAGTTCGAAGTTGCCGAGTGTCTTGTTGTTGGCCGACATCTCCCGCTCACCCTGGAGGACATGAATGGTCACCGCCGGCTGATTATCCGCGGCTGTCGAGAATACCTGACTCTTCCGGCACGGGATGGTTGTGTTCTTTTCGATCAGCCGGGTCATAACTCCACCCAGTGTTTCGATCCCGAGTGAAAGCGGGGTTACGTCTAGCAGAAGCACATCTTTGACGTCACCCTTGAGTACCCCACCCTGAATACCGGCACCAATGGCCACGACTTCGTCAGGGTTTACCCCCTTGTTAGGGACCTTGTTAAAGATATCCTGTACCCGCTTCTGCACAGACGGCATCCGGGTCATCCCGCCTACGAGAATCACCTCGTCGATTTCGGAAGGGGAAAGACCTGCATCCTTGAGGGCAGTCCTGCATGGCCCCTCCAGCTTGTCTAACAGATCGGAGCAGAGGGCCTCCAGCTTAGCCCTGGTAAGCTTCAGGGTCAGGTGTTTCGGTCCGCTGGCATCAGCAGTGATGAAGGGAAGGTTGATGTCGGTTTCGAGTGTGGTAGAGAGCTCGCACTTGGCCTTTTCAGCCGCCTCCTTCAGACGCTGCAGTGCCATCTTATCGTTACGAAGGTTTATCCCCTGGTCCTTATTGAACTCGTCGGCAATCCAGTCGATAACCTTCTGGTCGAAGTCCTCGCCACCGAGGAAAGTATCGCCATTGGTCGCCTTAACCTCGAATACGCCATCGCCAAGCTCCAGAATGGAGATATCGAAGGTCCCGCCGCCAAGGTCGAAAACCGCAATCTTCTCATCCTTCTTCTTGTCCAAACCATAGGCCAGCGCCGCGGCAGTCGGCTCGTTAATGATCCGAAGGACGTTCAATCCTGCGATTTTACCTGCATCTTTAGTGGCCTGGCGCTGGGAGTCGTCGAAATAGGCAGGCACCGTTATGACTGCATCGGTTACGGTCTCACCCAGATAATCCTCTGCAGTCTTTTTCATCTTCTGCAGGATCATGGCCGAGATCTCGGGAGGTGAGAACCTCTGACCGCGTGCCTCTACCCAGGCATCGCCGTTGTCTGCCTTTACGATCTTGAAAGGCGATATGGCTATGTCCTTGCGAACAGCTTCCGAGTCGTACTTCCGACCGATCAGTCGCTTGATGGCGAAGAGGGTGTTCTCAGGGTTTGTGACTGCCTGGCGCTTGGCCTGCTGCCCCACTGGACGTTCACCGCTTTCGGTGAGGGCTACCATGGACGGTGTAGTCCGGCTCCCTTCAGAGTTGGCTATGACAACCGGTTCCCCCCCCTCCATGATGGCTACGCAGGAGTTGGTGGTCCCGAGGTCGATACCTATTACTTTGCTCATGTTCTTCCTCCTTCAACGTGTATGGTTCTCAATCATAAAGCTAGGCATCCCCTCGATAAAAAACAAGGGGGTACCGATATTTTCTACTTTTTTCTATTTTGCCACCGAAACCATTGCCGGCCGTAGTAGTCTCTCATTCAGCATATAACCTTTCTGATAGACCTCCACAACAGTGTTAGACGGCTGGTCATCGCACTCCACCTGCCCCATAGCCTGATGAAGAGCCGGATCAAAAGGTGTCCCCTTATCTGCTTCGGCCACAGCCACTCCGAATCTTTTCAGGGACGACATCAGCATATCGAGGGTCATCCGTACACCGGTGATAACAGGATCCGCAGAATCGCAAACAGTATGAGCCAGCGCCCTTTCCATGTTGTCAATGGCCGGCAGGATCTCCAGAATCAGGCTTTCGTTACCATATTTCTGGATTTCCTCTTTCTCCTTCTGAACCCGCTTCCGGTAGTTTTCAAGGTCTGCACGTTCCCGGACGAACTTGTCCCAATTGCCAGCAGCCTCAGCATCCTTTGCCGCAAGAGATTCTTCCAGCTCTTTAAGACGGAGATCCAGCGAATCGGCTGCACCCGTATCGACTGGTTGACAGGAAGCATCCTGGGTATCTTCCAGTTCTACAGTCTTGGAATCTTTTTCTTTATGTTTTTTCTTTTCCACTTTCAGGTCACTCCTTGTTGCCTTGCGCAAACCACTACTCTAACCTTCCAGAAGGCGGCTCACCAGCTTGGCAGTATAATCAACTACAGGGATCACCTTGGCATACCCCATACGCGTAGGCCCTATCACACCCAGAATTCCGATGGAGTTTCGACCGGTCCGATACGTGGATGTAATGAGACTTATCCCTGACATATGCGAAAGGCGCGATTCAGCCCCAATGAAAATATTGATACCTTCCGCTTCCATGCAGCGGTCCAGAAGATTTACCAGCTGCCCCTTCTCCTCGAAGGTCCGAAAGATCTCCTTCATCCGACCGATATCGGCAAACTCGGGAAGCTCCATTATGTTGGACTGCCCCTCAAGAAAAACTTCAGAGTCAGCATCACCGAGGGTCTGCTGAGAAAGTGAAATGGCATTTGCCATCATCTGGTCGTATCGTACCTTCTCGTTTTCCATCTCTTCAACGAGACGGCTCTTAACCTGGGCGATGGTTAAACCTTGCAGCAGCCCATTGAGATAGTTATTCATCAATTCAAGATCCGATGGTGCAATCTCGTCCACGGATTCGATAATCTTGTTCTGAACGGTGCCTGTCTGAGAAACCAGGATCACAAGTATTCTTCGGCCTGAAAGCTTGACAAACTCGATATGGAGCAGGACCGCTGCGGTGAAGCGAGGCGCTACAACCACCCCCATGTAGTGGGAAATCGATGAGAGTATTCGGCTGGTATCTCGAAGGACAGTGCCGATATCCCTGCCGTCGATGCAGCAGCGTCGACGAATCTCTTCCCGCTCGTTCCGACTGACCCGTCGAACTGCAAGCAGAGAATCGACATACAATCGGTAAGCTTTGTCGGTTGGTACGCGACCAGCGGAGGTGTGCGGGGAGATAAGATACCCCATCTCCTCCAGATCGGACATGACGTTTCGTACCGTTGCCGGTGACAGGGCTAAAGGGTGACGACGCGAAATCGTACCGCTCCCTACCGGTTCGGCAGTCATGATATAATCCTCGATGATTGCTTCGAGGATCTGCTTGCTCCTGTCGTTTAGAACATCCAGCATGAGGGCACCGAAAAAAATTAGCACTCGCTGAATCGGAGTGCTAAATATACAGATAACTTAATTACCGCTGTCCGCTTTGTCAAGGCATTTCACGAAAATTTGCCGCCTAATGGGCTTTATCAGACAAAGTCCGCAAAGAGCTGATTGGCCAAGAGAACCCCTTTCCGGGTGAGGCAAAGACGGTTGTCACAAAAGGCCAGGAGTCCATTCGCAAGGTGGCGCTCCACTACTCCGGGAAATGCCTCGCTGAGCGAATCTCCAAACTCTTCCTGGAATCGGATCAGGTCGACACCTTCCAGCAGCCTTAACCCGAGGAAAAGTGACTCCCCCATCGCTTCGTGCCTGGACAACACCTCTACCCCCCCTCCTCCGAGAGTATTGCCAAGTACCTTTCGCGAATACCCCTTGATATCAGGAGGATTATGAAATCGTCGCCCGAAACCATGGTCATCCAGGAACGAGTGAGCCGCAGCGCCAAACCCGAGATAGCTGCCACGATGCCAGTAAACCTGGTTGTGTAGAGAGCGGTAACCAGGACGTGCAAAGTTGGCGATCTCGTAATGCTCAAAACCGGCGGCAGGAAGTATGTCCATGGTCATCTCGTACATCCTGGCAGAGTCGTCATCATTGGGTAGCGACAAATCCCCCTGCTCTATCATGGTCGCAAACCTGGTCCCATTTTCGATAGTCAGACCATACGCAGAGATATGAGCCGGACTGAGGGCCACGGCATCCGCGAGGCTCTGCTCCCAATGGGCAAGGCTCTGACCAGGGAGGGAGTGCATAAGATCTATCCCCAGATTGTCAAATCCTGCCCTTTGCGCAATGCAGATAGCGTCTCTCGCCTCTTTGGCAGAATGAACCCGACCCAACACCGAAAGCATCCTGTCGTCCAATGACTGGACCCCGATGGATAAACGATTTACTCCAGCTGCTCTATAAGATGCCAGACTCTCCAGAGAAACTGTGCCGGGATTGGCCTCCAGAGTCACCTCTGCATCATCTACAAGTCCGTATAGACGCTGAGCCGTGCTTATCAATCGTTCCACCAGTTCCGGCACGAGGAGAGTTGGCGTCCCGCCGCCAAAGTAGAGAGTCCCTGCCTCTGGCAGTCCAGTAAGGCCAATTGCACGAAGTTCCATCTCCTGGATCACCGTAGCAACGTAGCCAGGAACTGCTGCAGGTGAATATGCTACCGAAGCAAAATCGCAGTAGCTGCACTTTTTGATGCAGAAAGGGATATGGATGTATAATGAAGCCTGCATTTTTCGATGATATGGCATTGCACCCTAAAAAGTCCAAGTTAAATCTGATTGAAAAGTGGGAATATTGAAAGTAAACTACCGGTTCAAAGATATAGGCACCCCACTGAAATTCCTAGGAGGCTGATCATGTCGCGCTTGCTCCGAGCTGCCGCAGTACAATTCAACATTCAGTCAGGCGATATAAATGCCAACATGGAAACTGCACGGGCGGCTATAGCCCGTGTGGCGGCAAAGGGAGCCCGGCTGGCAGTACTTCCCGAGGTTTGGAGCTGCGGCTTTGCATACAGGGAGTTGAACGAGCTGGCTCTCCGAACCCCCGAGGTGCTGGAAGAGATGGGGCGACTCTCTGCGGAACACGGCATGGTGATTGTGGGGAGCCTACCTGAGCCCGACGGCGACAAGGTCTGCAATACCGCTTATATCCTTGACAAAGGGAGGCTGGCAGGGAAATACCGAAAGATTCATCTCTTTTCGCTAATGAATGAAGACCGCTCATTTACCGGCGGAGACCGATGGGTGGTTGCTGAGACCAGCGTCGGTCATATTGGGGTATTCATCTGTTACGATCTCCGTTTCCCCGAACTCGCCCGCAGGCTGGCACTGGAAGGGGCAGAGATCATCGTTGTGCCTGGCGAGTGGCCCAAACCAAGGGAAGAGCACTGGCGAACCCTGCTTCGTGCCCGCGCCATCGAAAACCAGCTATTCGTGGTGGCAGCCAACTGCTGCGGAGTTACGGGAAAACTCGACTTCTTCGGCTCCAGCCTCATCATCGACCACAAAGGGGAGTTACTCGCCGAGGGAGGATATGATCCGACAGAACTGGTGGCAGACCTGGATTTTGAGGCGAAGGATACGTGGCGTGAGCAGATAACCTGCTTCAGAGACAGGAAGCCTGAGTATTACTAAAAGCACTTATTGAAAATCTGTATTGACTAACCAGACCGTAAGGATTATGTATTCATGAGTTGTAGTAGCTTCTTCATTCAGGGGGTTCATTGTGGCATTTTTCGCGGGCACCGGTCTCGTTGTCAAGCTGGTCCTAATTCTACTTCTCTTCTTCTCTGTGGTATCGTGGGCCATTATCTTATTTAAACTTCTTCAGGTACATCGGGCTAACAACGAGTCCAACCGCTTCATGGATTTCTTCTGGAAGACCAAAAAATTCGAATCAATTCATCCGCAGTTGGACCGGTTTTCCAACTCACCTTTAACTATTCTCTTCAGCGAAGGGTATTCCGAGTTGAAAAAGCTCATGGAGCAGGGTGAATCCAAGGTTTCTTCTGATGGAATAAGCACCGATCTGGGGGGCATCGACAATATCGCCCGCGCTCTTCGGCGTGCGACAACATCGGAGATCACCCGCTTGGAAAAGTATCTGACCTTCCTGGCCACTACTGGCTCTACCGCCCCTTTTATCGGCCTTTTTGGTACAGTCTGGGGCATAATGAATGCATTCAAAGGTATCGGCGAGACTGGTTCTGCCTCACTTGCCGTTGTTGCCCCCGGCATTGCCGAGGCCCTGATTGCAACCGCCATAGGCTTGGTGGCTGCAATACCTGCGGTTATGGGATACAACCACTTCCAGCACAAGATTAAGGTCTTGATAGGTGAGATGGACAATTTTTCAACCGAATTCCTGAACATAGTTCAAAGAACCTTCGCTAAAAAATAAGAGGTTCTGAGGAGAAGGTAATGGAAATCGGCAATAGAAATAACTCGGACCGCGGCACAATGTCGCAGATAAACGTCACTCCGCTGGTCGACGTCATGCTGGTGCTCCTGGTTATTTTCATGGTAACTGCACCGATGATGCAGCAGGGTGTTCAGGTTAATCTTCCTAAGGCCGAGACTAAAGCACTTAAGTCACCTGAAGAGGCTGTCGTGGTCTCCATCGAAAAAAGCGGACGCATCTTCGTGGACAAGTCGGAAATCACTCAGGGAGAGTTGAAGACTAAGCTCTCTGCTTTGCTCGTCAATCGCACGAAGAAAGAGGTATTTTTAAAAGCTGACCGCGATGTCCCTTACGGCGAGGTGGTAAAGACCATGGCACAGATCAAGGGGGCAGGAGTCGAGCGGCTCGGGATGGTCACGGAGCCAGCCGAGCGGCAATGACCCCCCCTTTCAGACGAAGCGATACGGGGCTCGGGGGCTCCTTTCTTGTCTCCCTCCTGGCCCATTTTTCCATCTATGGAGTGGTTGCCTGGTTCCATTTTTTCCCTCCCCTACGCGTTACCGAGGCTCCGGTATACTATGTGGATATGGTTAATCTTCCCGTAGCCGAGCCTCAGGCAGGCCTCCCCGCCGTGCCGCAGGGAACTCCGGCTTCGGCCACTCCACCTGCACCTGCCAAACCTTCACCCGAGATGAAACTACCGGCTAAGCCAACCAACCGTCCCATACCAGTGGTTAAAACGAAACCTGTTGCTCCGCAGTCCGCAGCTGAGAGTTCCAGAGATTTTGAAGAACGTCTGGCGCACCTGGAGAAGACCAGCGAGGCCAGGCACGAGGCAGCTGCCCTGGATGCGCTTCGGAAAAAAACTGCATCCAGGGGAGGACAGGCCGGCATTCCTGGCGGGACAGGACGTGAGTCAGGCAGTGATTATGCTAGCTACATCCGTTCAAGGCTGGTGGATGCATTCAAAACCACAATCGCATTCCAGGAGAAGAATCCGAAAGTGGTTATTGTTATCATTATTGACAGGAATGGCCGTGTCGTGAAAACACGCATTGAGCGTTCTTCCGGCGACCGATTGTTCGAGGACTCCGTTAATCGAGCCATAGTCCGTGCAGAGAAAGAGTTTAGACCTCCCCCTGGCGGCGGGACTTTCGAATATGGGTTCATCTTCAGCCCCCAAGGAGTTGGGAAACAGTAGGCTCAGGATACTTCATGAAACGTATGCTTTTTTCTACCCTTCTCATCTTTACCATCTTCGTCGCGCCGACCCGGCTTACTGGTCAGCAGGGGTACCTGGAGGTCTCTGCACCCGGAAATCGCAAGCTCCAGCTCTCCCTGGCAGTTCCAGTAGCCATGGGAGGGGCACCACAGACCGATCTTGTCCGGGAGATCACCGATGTCTTCAAATTCGACCTGACCCTAGCGGGACCATTCAACGTGATGCAGAGCCAGGCGACCGAGTCCCAAAGCGGGATCCGCCTCGGGGAGTTTGATCTCTCCTCCTGGCGAGCCGCCGGAACGGATCTGCTTATCAAATGCGGCTACACCGTCACCGGTAACACGATTTCGGTGGAGTTCCGCCTGTTTGACGTTCAGACTGAACGCGAACTGGCGGCAAAACGCTACACTGGAACAAAACCGGACATCAGGCGTATAGTCCATACCTTTGCCGACGATATCATGTCTACCATGACAGGGATTCGTGGGCCATTCACCTCCAAGATCGCCTTTGTCTCGAATGCTACCGGAAACAAAGAGATTTACCTGATGGACTACGACGGTTATAATATTCAGCGAATTACGAAGAATGGCTCCATAAACCTCTATCCGGATTTTTCACCTAACGGACGCGAAATCGTCTTTACCTCCTACAAGAGGGGGAACCCGGACCTCTATCGACGCGAACTTTTCAGCGGCGCTGAGGCCCGCGTAACAAAAGTACACGGGACCAACATCACCGGCGTTTTTTCGCCTGACGGCAACCGGATAGCGCTCTCCATGAGTAAAGACGGAAATGCCGAGATTTACATCCTCAGCAAAGATGGCAAAGAGCTGGCACGTCTCACCAGCCACGACTCGATCGATATTTCACCAGCATGGTCGCCTGACGGCTCTAAGATGGCTTTTGTATCCGACCGGCTTGGAAAGCCGCAGATATATGTAATGGATTCTGATGGCAGAAATCTCCGGCGGCTTACCACGAGTGGAGCATATAATGTGAGCCCTCGCTGGTCGCCTCGTGGGGACAAAATTGCCTACGCCCGGCAGATGAATGGCGGCTTCCAGATATTTTCCATCGACCCTGATGGGAGCAATGACCAGCAGCTTACCAACGAAGGGAGCAACGAGCATCCTCGCTGGTCATCGGACAGTCGATTCATAGCCTTCAGCTCCAAAAGAGGTGGTCGAGAAGCGATCTTTGTGATGCGGGGAGACGGAAATGGTCAGGTAAAAGTTTCTCGCGGAAAGTCGGCCGATTCCCAACCAGTCTGGTCACCCCGATGGTAGGTATTTTTCTATAAGATTACTGAAGAATGATTGAAAATGAAATATCGTTGTGTATAATTGGCTTCATGTTGCCCCAATATATGAAAGTAATCATCCTTAACCCGATGATATTCAGTCCAGTTTAAAGGAGGAAGAGATGCGTAAAGTTGTCTATGTAAGTGGCCTGGTGCTCTGCTTTGGAGCTTTCGTTTTGAGCGGCTGCGCAAAGCAGGAGCTGGTGAAAAAAGATGAGCCTGTGGTTTCTCAGGCCCCGACCAAAGCGTCAGAGCCGATTAAATCGCCCGTCAAGGAAGAACCCATTGCTTCTAGTCCCATCAAGGAAGCAGCAGTTATCCGGGACGAGACATCTGCAAGTTCAGGATTCAAGGAGCAGACAGAGAAGTTAATGGGAACGGTATATTTCGATTTCGACTCCTCAACATTGTCGAAAACCTCCCGAGACACCCTTTCCTCAACCGCTGATCTGCTTCTGAAGAAAAAACCGACCCTCAAAATCCAGATAGAAGGGCACTGCGACGAGCGTGGCTCTGCGGAATACAACCTCGCCCTCGGCGAGCGACGGGCAAAATCAGCCATGAGTTACCTGGTAACTCTCGGTGTCGCTGCCGACCGGATATCAATAATCAGCTACGGCAAGGAAAAACCTGCTGATCCTGGTCACGACGATGCCTCCTGGGCCAAGAACCGACGTGACGAGTTCTTAGTTGCCAAATAGCTCCTGCAGAGGGGACATTTCAAAGGAGCCGGCTACGGCTCCTTTTTTCGTTAAGCGCTTATTGACAGGCTTTGAAAGAAAGGAATTACATGAATTTTTCGAGAATCGGACTATCTGGAGTAATGCTGCTCATCGTTGCCGGCTGTGCAACCAGAAACGATCTGGCTGGGTTGCAGCAGGACCTGGATGAGGTAAAGGGGCGAACCCTCAAGATGGAAAAGGAACTGGGAGGGGTTCGGAGTGAAACTCGCGAAGGGATGGAAAAGAACCTCAAGGGATTCCAGGGCGACATTGACTCCCTGAGAAAGACAACTGCCGACATTCAAGCGAGCATGGAGGGATACAAGGTAGACCTCCAGGTAATGGCTGGCAAGGTTGACGATCTGGCCCTGCAGATTAAAAAGCCGGCCGATGACCTGGTACTTCTCAAGGAAGACGCTGAGAGGCGCCAGACAGGGGCAGAAAAGCGCCTGGAGAAAACTGAGAAAGGGCTGGAGGAGCTTCAGAAACTGGTGGCAGATCTTCGCAACCGCGAAGCGGAGAAAACCCCTGACGCAATCTATCAACGGGGAATTGATGCATACCGAGCAAACGATTTCCCTAAATCCCGCGAACAGTTCAGCAGGTTCTTAGAGCTTTTCCCCAAACATGAACTAACGGCAAATGCTCACTACTGGCTGGGTGAAAACTACTATTCCGAAAAGGTTTACGATCAGGCAATACTTGAATTTGAAAAAGTCATAAAAGACTTTCCCACGAAGGGAAAAGTACCGGCAGCCCTCCTTAAGCAAGGGATGTCGTTCAAGGAGCTGGGAGACATAAAAAGTGCCAGATTCGTTTATAAGAAACTTATAGAAGGTTACCCGCTGGCAGATGAGGTAAAGGCTGCAAAAGCCAAGCTCAAGGAACTCTGAAATGGAAAAGGCGGGGAATCCCCGCCTTTTCCATTTCAGCTCTTTTATCGGCTCAGGCCTTGGGGATCTGGGAAGCGCCTTCCTTTTTTAGTGTTTCCGTGTTTGCATAGGTCGCCTCTGCATTCTTCAATGCCTTTTCCTTGTCCGCTGCTTCGCGGGCCAGTTTCTCAGTATCATCCGTGGCTTTTGCCTCTTCAGAGATATTCTGGCGGAAATCCTCCGAGGCCCGTTTGAACTCAGCAAGTCCCTTCCCGAGAGAGCGGGCAATATCAGGTAGTTTCTGAGGACCGATCACGATGAGTGCTATAACCAGGATTACTATCAATTCGGGCATTCCGATACCAAACATGTCGGCCTCACTTTCGCTCTGCAATCTTGAATGATAATAGTTTCTTTACCCGCATGTGTCAAGATGCTGTATCGCTGAGCGCTTGACCCTCCAGCACAACAGGCGTATATACAACTGACTCATCCATTTCAAGGAGGCATATCCATGTTAAAAAAGGTATTAGTGGCCCTTACTCTCTGCATACTGGCTTCCACCGTCTGCCTCGCTGAGCAGCCTGCGTCAAAGAACCCGGTGATAGTTATGGAGACCAGTCTGGGCAACATAAAGATCGAGCTGTTCCAGAAAGAAGCCCCTATCTCGGTTAAGAATTTTCTCGACTACGCCAATAGCGGCTACTATGCAGGGACGATCTTTCACAGGGTTATTCCAGGCTTTATGGCGCAGGGTGGCGGTCTGACCGTTGAACTGCAGCCGAAACCAGGCACCAGACCTCCTATAAAAAATGAGGCGGACAATAACCTGAAGAATGATCGGGGCACTATTGCAATGGCCCGTACATCCGATCCCAACAGCGCGACCTCCCAGTTCTTCATCAACGTAAACAATAACAGCAGCCTCAACCGACCAAGCCCCGATGGGTCCGGTTATGCGGTCTTCGGAAAGGTAATCGACGGGATGGATGTCGTCGACAAGATAGTCTCGACCCCACAGGAGCGGAAAAACGCCGTATTCCAAAACGTTCCAAAGATACCGGTACTGATCAACTCAGTAAAAGCAGTGAAGTAGGATTGGAGGGAGCCGCAGGGAGCCCTCTTGATTACAGGGCTCGCGTTTCCAACTCGGTTTGCCGGGGCGCTTGTTAAAGTCGTATGGTGTTCTTGCTTAGCTGAGGCTCGTCACCCTCCGAGCCCTGAGCGGATCGCCGCCACCAGTTTACGGTGGTCCACCGGTTTTGGCAGGAAGACGACGTTGAGTGCGTCGATGGCGGCGCTGTCGACGATATCATCGGTATAGCCACTCGCAAGGATAATCGGCAAATCCGGAGCTTGCTTCCGCATCTGCTTGATGGCCTCCCTACCGTTCATGCGCGGCATGATCATGTCGATTACCGCCGCCTTGATCTCCTCTCGATACTCCTCGAAGAGTCCCAGAGCCTCCAGCCCGTCGACGGCAGTCAGGACTCTATAGCCATACTGAACGAGTATTTCACTGGTTATCCTCAACACTTCAGGATCATCGTCTACCAACAGCACGGTCTCATGACCATACAGCATCGCGGTTTCAAATTCGGATGATGAATGTTGCGACAACCTATTCCCTTCTGAAATAGGGAGATAGACCCTTATCACCGAGCCTTCCATGGCAGGATTAACATACACACGGCTGCAACAACGGTCATAGCGAGCAATGGCGTCGTGCGATTTTTTCATCAGAGCCCGAAACTCCTCTGCTTTGGCTTGGCGCATGGATTCATCGCGCTTGCATTCGCTGATGTCCATGAAAGACATCAGAGCATGTATTTGTCCATCGAGTGCAGCCGCCTCAACGCAGTACAGCAACCACGACTCTATTGAGCTTCCGTTCGATCCGACCACCATGTCGGATGTCTCGCCGCGAGCGGGGAGTCCGCTTCTCAAGACCTCCCGTAGGGCTCGCATGATAGTGCATGAGTCGCACGCAGGAGAATTGCCACACCCCTCGAGTTCCAATGGAGCATTGACACATTTCAGGAGTGTGCCGAAGCGGTTGTTGGGAAGTGCCTCGTCAAGATCTTTACAGTATTCCCGGAATGACGAGTTGACCCGCACCACCTCCATCCGGTCATCAATCAGGAGCATGGGCATCGGCATCCTTTCCAAAACGTTACCGAGATTGTCCAATCGCTTGAGTGGATGGAGTGAGTCATAGTGCATGGTTAAATACTCGTCGGACAGAGGGGACATTCGCGATGCTCATAGCCAAGCCATGTCAAATCAAAACTGCCCTATTGGATACTGTAACGTATTCATCCGGATGTTACATGCTGCGATTATCGGAAGGAGGGGGGGGTAGGGATAACCCTAGTGAAGGAAAAGCAAGTGATGAACTATGGGGCCTGATTCACTCTTCAGATCATTCGATGGAGATCAGGCCTGTGCGCAGCGCATAGGTGGTGAGATGTGCGATGCTATTCAGCCCGAGCTTTTTTCTGATATTCATGCGATGTGTCTCGATCATTTTGATGCTGACGCCGAGTGTAAAGGCTATTTCCTTGGTGTTATTCCCCTCGGCGGTGAGCTTCAGTACTTCCTGCTCACGCTTGGTAAGTGCCTGAGCGATCCGCTCGGAAACGGACTCTTGAGCGAACCTCTTGATCAGGATTTCCGTGGCCCCGGCACAGAGATAAGGCTTGCCAGCGTATACCGTACGTATGGCCGCCACCAGTTCCTCTGCGGCACAATCCTTTGCGAGGTACCCTCTGGCTCCGGCCTCCAGGCTTTCGAGGACGCAATTCTTGTCCATAAGCATGGAGAGTATCAGGACCATGATACGGGAATTTTTCGCCAAGATGCATCTCGTCGCCTCGATCCCTCCCATATCCGGTAGAGTCAGATCCATCACCACCACATCGGGTGAATGCAGCAAGGTCTTTTCAACAGCTTCCTTGCCATCGGAGGCTTCAGCCACGACATCGAAGCCTTCCTCCCCTTTCAGGAGGGAAGCCAGACCATCCCGCATAATTTTGTGATCATCGACCAGAAGCACTTTAATCTTCATCTTCATGGTGTTGTCCGCACTTCGCCCACGCACAGAGTATTTCCCAAGGGCATGGCGATTGTCACGCAGGTACCGGATCCCGGGGATGATTCCACTTCGAACAGACCACCGAGATGGATGATCCTGCGCCGTATGTTGAACAGGCCAAAGCCACCTCCCTTCCTGGTGAGGCTCTTTTCGATGGCATCAGGGTCGAATCCGATCCCGTCGTCCTCGACCCTGATGACGATGCTCCCCTTTTCAAGGCCGACCGAGACCCTTGCGTTGTCAGTCTCTGCATGTTTGGCAATATTTATGAGTAGTTCGCGGGTAGAGAAGTAGAGTTCAGATCGAATCTCCTTAGCTACAACCTTTTCTTTCAGATCATCTTTGAAAAGCACCCGAAGGCCGAAATCCGTTTCCATCTGCCTTCCCAACCATTTCAGGGCAGCAGCAAGTCCGGCGATCTCCAGTATGGGGGGACTGATCAGGTGTGTAAGGCATCGCACACTTTTTATCACCCCGTCGATCATCTCCCGCGCTGTGGTGAGAATTTCGGCTTCGTCATCCGACAGGGTTGCCTTCGAAAGCATCCCAAGCTTGATCCGGGCAAGGGCAAGATCCTGCCCGATATTGTCATGCAAATTGGCTGCGATGCTCCGACGTTCGCGCTCCTCGGCCAGGGAAAGCTCCAACGTCAGGTCGGATAGACGCTGCTGTTTGTCGAGGAGCTCCTGTTCGGCATGCTTGCGCTCAACCAGGGTCTCTTCCAACTCCCTAACCTTCTCCTCGAGCTTCGAAGCCACAACCTGACTGTATCTCTTCAGGTATTGAGCATCTTCCTCAATGATGCCGGTTCTCTCTTTTGAACCTTTTCCCATGATCCGCTGAATTTCTTTCATCAACTCCACCGGATCCGTCGGCTTGAGTATATATCCGTCCGCTCCCAGGGAAGTTGCAAGCTGCATGTCCTTGTTTCCGTCATAGACCGCAGAGTAAAATACAAAAGGGACAGAACTAGATCCTCTGAGGTTTCGGATAAACTGGAAACCATCCATGACCGGCATAAGCACATCGGACAGTATCAGGTCCAGCCTGTGCTCGGAGGCTACCTGAAGGCCTTCCTGGCCGTTGCCAGCCTCCATGACATCATGTCCATGAGCCTGCAGAACGCAGCGTAGCATTCTACGGTCATCATTGTTGTCATCAACGATCAGGATTTTCATCGGTCTCCTTCTTCCCCCTCCTCAGCCATAAGAGAATAATGTTGGCAACCGTGAAGAAGGTCGCGCCGGCCAGTGCAAGGCCGGCCCCCGGTTCCCGGTGAATCTCAACGAACGCCGTTTTTACGGGAAACTGCTCCACCTGCTTCAGGTACACCCCGAACCCCTGGTAAAAATAGGGATGGTTGGGGCTAAAGATCGCGTTCAGCTCCCCTTTGCCTGTCTTATGGCGCAGTGTGCCGCTGAAGTCGAGCGGCATACCCATCGACCCCATCCGGATATCTAGACGGGTAAGCTCCACACTTGAACCGTCAGGGAAAGTGAATGCACCCCCCTCCGGCAGCGGCCCCCCGTCCTTGTATCCTCCGTATGCACTGAACAGGTGTGCCAGCACAATGAATAGAAACCCCAGGTGCATCAGCTGCGGAGCTATACGTACCAGGAAACTCCCTCGCTGCCACTTAACCCGAAGGGACTCAATGCTGCAGAGAAGCGTATTGAGAGCCAGTATCGCCAACAGGCCGAGAGTCCCCCACAACCACCACGACATAGAAATCGGCACACCGGCCAACCAGGTGAAGAGTGCCACGTCGTTGATACCTGAACCTGCCTCGCCTGCGAATGAGCCGATGGCAAAAAGAATCATGACACCCAGCAGGAGCCAGATGGCAAGATCAAGGGAGGTTAGGCAGCTGTAGAGATTCTTCAGCATCTTGTCTCCTCAGAAACTGTGCGAACTCTTCATCAGTATGCTTACGCCAAGATAGGTAAAGAGCGTTATGGCAAAGCCGACAATCCCTGCCCAGGCAACGATGCTGTCCGCGTTAGGCCCTTTAAGGCGGAGATGGAGGTAGAGGGAGTAGAAGAGCCAAAGGATGGAGGTCCAGAATTCCTTCGGCGTCCAGAGCCAGTAGGTGCCCCAGGCATAATAGCCCCAGATGCCGCCGGATACCATGGAACCCGAGAAGAAGGAGAATCCGACCAGGGCCGCCTTATACTGCAGTTCAAGGAGTGCTCGATCTCGACGGACCAGATACAACCCTCCCAGCAGCGCTCCAATGGCAAACAGGGCATAGGCAAAGAAGGCGAGTGCTACGTGGAGTTCAAACCAGAGGGTGTTGAGAATCGGCGGTAGCGGCATGAGTGAGGCTCGGAAGGCAAGGGCAAACATGCCGAATAGTGCGGCAAGAGCCCCTACACCCCAGGGAAAAGTCGCGTCCTGCCTTACTCCACGGGCATACATAAAAGGGAGCCCCATGAGGGCAATGGAGGTAGAGAAAAAAATCAGGGTGTCGTGGGGGCCGATCAACGGCAATCTGCCGAGTTCTACTCCCCTCATCCCAAGATAGATAAGCTCGCCCACAAGAGCGGCCAGAAAAAGCGGCCTCTGGAATGAACCAAAGAGATACAGCGCTGCGGTTGCAATGAGTAGCCATTTCATGGGAGCGAAAGTAGCATAGGAAACCCGATCAGAGTGAAATAATAATCGGCAAATACATCTCTTAGATTAATCCGGCTCTGCAAGACCTGCTGTAACAGGGGACGAGAGAAGGCTTTCCACTTCGTCTCCGTCCACATCGGCAATCACGCCGACTGAGTATCTGTAGGTTACACCCGGTTCCAGGCGGTCGTCTTGGTAGGTCGAGGAGGTTACCGGCAAGAGCGCCAGCGGATCTATCGGCAGCGCCTCTTCCTTTCTGGCCCGGTAGATAGAAAACTTTGTTGCGGTTGCATCAGCTGGCAGCTTCGGGGAGTCCAGCTCAAGCAGCACAGCACTCTGAGACGAAACAACTTTGAGAACAGGAGGTGGAAGGGTTGAGGAAGTTTTGCGCCGTATAGCGATAGAGGGCTTACCCTCTGCGCCATTACGGTTGACAGCACTTACTCGATAGATATAGCTGCTACCCGGGATGACCTTGCTGTCCGACAGATAGATCCGGTCCCCGATACGCGTTCCCCCCTTCAGATAGTCAAGTTCCAGGGCAATGAGGAGCTTCCATGCATCGGGGCATTCGGTGCACTCCTCTCCCTTCGGCAGCACATCATGCCGATTGACCCGGAAGCCGGCTAGGTCAACAAGCTTCCCTCCGCTCTCCATCATTTTGGGAAGGGACCAGGAGAGCTGCATGGTCTCCCCCCGCTGCATCACCAGCAGATCTCCAACACGAGCAGGCACAAGCCCCTCCGGAGGGACCAGCGACCCCTTTCTTCCGCAGGCGACAGTCAGAAAGAGACAGAGAAACAGAACGAAATGTTTTTTCATCCGACGCCCTATCTCCCGCTCTTGATCAGCTCGATCTCGGACTTCACCCTCTCCTCGGCCGTCCCCCCGGTTGCAGAGCGTGCATTTACACTCGCCTCAAGCGTTATGCATCCGAAGATGTCCTGATCGATCTTGCCTGAAAAAAGCTGCCATTCGGCAACAGAGAGCTCCCTCAAATCCATCTCGTTTTCCACGCAGTACTGGACCGCGCGCCCTACCACTTCATGGGCATCGCGGAAAGGCATCCCCTTGCGAACAAGGTAATCAGCCACATCCGTGGCAGTGGAGAAACCACGAGCGGCGGCGGCCCGCATCGTATTTGCATTCACACGCATCTCACGGATCATGTCGGCAAAGATCTTCAAGCTCCCCTTTACCGTATCTATGGTATCGAAAAGCGGCTCCTTGTCCTCCTGCATATCCTTGTTGTAGGCAAGCGGAAGACCCTTCATCACCGTTAGCAGTGCCATCAGGTTGCCGTAGACCCGACCGGTCTTCCCCCGCACCAGTTCTGGGACATCAGGGTTTTTCTTTTGCGGCATGATGGAAGATCCTGTACAGAAGGCATCGGTAAGCTCCACAAAACGGAACTCACTGGTGGACCAGAGGATAAGCTCTTCGGAGAAGCGAGACAGGTGCATCATAAGTATCGATCCTGCAGCAAGGAATTCGATGGCAAAATCGCGGTCAGATACCGAATCCAGGGAGTTGCGGGTCACCCCTTCGAATTCGAGCATTTCGGCCACATGCTCCCGATCAATGGGGAAGGTCGTACCGGCCAGTGCACCTGCCCCAAGGGGGAGAAAATTGGAGCGCTTGAGGCAATCATCCATCCGCCCCTTATCGCGCTTGAACATCTCGATATAGGCCAGCATGTGGTGGGAGAAGAGGATCGGCTGCGCAGTTTGAAGGTGCGTGTAACCCGGCATGATGGTACCGAGGTTGTTCTCGGCCTGGAAGATCAGGGAATCTATCAGCATATCAAGATAGGCCGTTATCGAAGAAATCTCGTCACGGAGGTACAGGCGGATGTCCAGAGCCACCTGGTCGTTTCTTGAACGACCGGTGTGGAGCCTTTTTCCGGCTTCGCCTATCTTTGCAGAGAGGCGTGCCTCTATGTTCATATGGATATCTTCCAGTGCCACTGAGAAATCGAAGGTCCCAGCCTCTATCTGCTGAAGGATTTCATTGAGCCCGTTTTCTATGGCAATCACATCCTCCATGGGGATGATCTTCTGCTTACCGAGCATCCGTGCATGGGCGATGGAGCCCCTGATATCCTGATGATACATACGCTTGTCAAAGTCAATCGAGGCAGTGAACTCCTCCACGAATTTATCGGTCGGCTCTGTGAAACGGCCACCCCAGAGTTTATCATGCGACATTAAGTTCTCCTTTTACGCATTTTGAACAAAGCGAAATATGATTGATCAGTACACCGTCGTCATCTCTTCGCCGGGGATTTTAAGCCAATTCCCGTTATCCGTCCAGCGCATGATGAGATGAACCTTGAGCGGAACCCGCGAGGTGCGGGGGTCGAGTTCGTGATGCAGTGGAAGATTGAAGTAGTAGAGCCGGGTATCCTTGCCAAATCGAAGCCTGCAGACCGGTGCGCCTTCAAAGTCGTCTGTGGAAAACTCCTTCTGCTTAATCTTTCCCAGCTTGTGGTTGCGATTAATCACCACATAGGAGTGCCCATGAGCTGACTTGAGCCCTACTCCATCAACTTCTGTTTCGCTCGATGCATTTCCGAAAATCGTCACCGTCTCCCGAACTCCCGGGAAATCCTCCAGAAACTCTCCGTAAAAGCCGCTGACCACGTCGCGGTAGCTTTGATGCTCAGGCTTTGGATTGCACTGTACCACAAAGAGCGCATCCAACCCCTGACGGGTGGTAAAGTAGAGTTGATTTGCGTGGTCGATCACATGCTTGATGTTGGAGTGGTATAGATCTCGATACAGATAGTCGAGACAGATGATGGCCATGAAATTGAAACAGGACGGCCTTGCCCGAAAGAGGTAAAAATGCCGGCCACGGTAAAGATCGTGATCTTTATCCAGAAACTCCTCTCCATGGAAGGGGTGGCTCTTTGCCTCCAGAAATACTCGCAGTTTCCCCCCGGCATCCTTGATCGCAATGCAGCACCAGTTGACCGGCATCTCCAGCACGTCACCCGAGTCGATATCGCGATCTACCAGTTCGATTGCTTCGGAATTGTCCTCTCGAAAACGCTCAAGTATTTCTCGATACTGCCTGAGAGCTACATGTTCCATTCCGAACATGCATACCGAATTCGGGCGAAAGCCGTTGGCAATCGCATCCAGGATATCGTCAAAACGGGCAAGGGGGATCGAGGTCTCAGGAAGCATCAGAAAATGCAGTTTTTTCAGGTTCCCTTCACCAGAGGCAATCAGATGGAGGATTGATTCGACCTGCCTCCACTTGTCAACAGGGTCAGCAATGAGATACCCGTTCTCTGCCTTGCGCAGCCGATTAGGGAGCTGTGCAATAAGACAGTGCAGATGGTGGCCGAGGGGAAAATCGAGATTTATTTTTTTATCGATAATCTGGATCATATGTCCTGCATTCGATGACAGCGGCAGCACAGGGGCAAGAGATCCCTGCGCGTCTATCTGCTCACAAGTGACCACCCCGAAAAAGTGTCAAATTCTCTGTAGCATGGATCATCTCTCCGAATTTATACACCAGCTTCTCCGCCTTGAACGCGGCGCTCAAGGCGAGGAAACACCTTTCTCAATATAAAACTTGTCCCTACCGGCATTTTGTAGTTAATTAATTCACTCTCACCAACCCAGCAAGCTTCGCTAATCTCTGCTTGATTGTGGCTGATGTCGCAGTAGAGAGGGTGGCAGAGATAGTAGAGAATTATGAAATGGTAGTTTTCTTCGCCCGGAGTAACATGCTCGAATACGTCAATCAGGTCTTCGACCTCCACATGCAAACCGACCTCTTCCATTACCTCGCGTTCGAGCGCAGCTACAATCGGTTCGCCGAGGTCGATCTTGCCACCCGGCATGACCCACTCGCCCTGAAAGGGAGGTATAGTCCTCTTGGTCAGCAGCACTTCTCCCTCGTTATTTATAATGACGGCAACAACAGAGGTTACAATATGGTCTTTTTTAAAGCGGGGTCTAGACATGAACTCTCTGAGGCATTCGCCTAACTGCTCGCGCAAGAACTCGTGGACCAGGGAGAGAGACAACTATTCTGTCACGCAGGAACCTTTAGAAAGAGGGGGGCGCGTTACCGCGCCCCTGAATGCATGGCAGTTACTGCTCATTTCTTCCTGTTCGCCTGCATCAGCGAACGTATACGCAGGCGGAGCGAGTTGATCTTGATGAACCCTTCCGCATCCTTCTGATTATAGACCTGATCCTTTTCAAAGGTCGCAAAGTCGAGGTTGAACAGCGAATCGGTCTCGGACTTGCGCCCTACGGTGCGACAATGACCCTTGTACAGTTTGATCCGCGCAATGCCGTTGACGCACTTCTGGGAATCGTCGATCAGGGTCTGGAGCATCTCCCGCTCCGGTGAAAACCAGTAGCCGGAATAGATCATTTTGGCATATTCAGGGATCAGGGAATCCCGGACCCGCATCACCTCGCGGTCCATGGTGATCTGCTCCACTGCCGAGTGGGCCTCACGCAGGATTGTGCCGCCAGGGGTCTCGTAGACTCCGCGGGACTTCATGCCGACCGAGCGGTTTTCCAGAAGATCGACCCGTCCGATGCCATGCTCTCCTCCAATGTAGTTCAGGTGGGCCAGCAGCTGCGCCGGGCTCATTTTCTCCCCGTCAACGGCAACGGCGTTGCCGTTTCTGAACTCTATCTCCACAAACTGAGCCTTGTTCGGAGCCTTTTCAGGGGACTTGGTCAGCACATACATGTTCTCGGGCGGCTCGGCCCAGGTATCCTCAAGAATCCCCCCTTCAAAGGATATATGGAGTAGATTCCTGTCGGATGACCAGGGACGTTTCTTGGTAATCGGAATGGGAATGTCGTTTTTCTTGGCGTAACCTATCAGTGCCTGGCGACTATTGAGCTTCCAGTCACGCCATGGTGCGATTACGGTAATCGCAGGATTGTAGTGATAGTAGGCCAGCTCGAATCTGACCTGATCGTTCCCCTTGCCGGTGGCGCCGTGGGAGACGGCATCAGCCCCCTCGATCTTTGCGATCTCCATCTGCCGCTTGGCGATAAGCGGCCTTGCAATGGAGGTGCCGAGCAGGTAGTGCCCCTCATAGATGGCATTGGCGCGGAACATCGGGAAGACGAAGTCCTTGACAAACTCTTCCCGGAGGTCATCGATATAGACCTTGTCCGCACCGGTTGCAAATGCCTTGTCGCGGACAGGATCAAGTTCGTCTCCCTGCCCCAGATCGGCGGAAAAGGTGATCACCTCACAGCCGTATTCGTTTTTAAGCCACTTGAGAATAATAGAGGTATCGAGCCCGCCTGAGTAGGCGAGGACGATCTTTTTGACGTCCTGCTTCGGTTTTGCCATCTGAATCTCCTTTTAAAATTATCGCTATTTCATCAACGTAGCCATAATGGCTTTCTGTACATGCAGACGGTTCTCCGCCTCGTCCCAGACCACGGAACGGGGACCTTCAATAACGGCATCACTGATCTCCTCACCTCGATGGGCTGGAAGGCAGTGGAGCACTAGACCGTCAGGCTTGGCAAGGCTGACCAGGGCATCGTCAAGGCAGTAACCGGCAAAGGCTTTCTCCCGAACCAATTGCTCTGCCTCCTGTCCCATGCTTGCCCAGACGTCGGTATTAATCACATCCGCACCTGCTACCGCTTCTTTCGGATCGGTGGTGAGGTGGAGCTTTGCACCATTTTCCCGCGCCCAAGACATAACCCCTGCATCAGGTTCATACCCCTTCGGACAGGCGAGCCGGAGTTCGAACCCGAAGATGGCTGCTGCCTCGATCCAGGTGTTGGCCATGTTGTTGCCGTCCCCTACCCAGGCATAGGTCAATCCGTCATAGTTACCTTTATGCTCGATCACCGTGAAGATGTCGGCCATGATCTGGCCTGGGTGGAATTTATCGGTAAGGCCGTTGATGACCGGGGCAGAAGAGTACTGTGCAAACTCTTCAACTATCTCCTGTCCAAAGGTCCGGATCATGACGCCATCGCAGTAGCGAGCAATTGTCCGTGCCGTGTCCTTGATCGGCTCCCCACGGCCCATTTGGGAGGTGCCGGAAGAGATGAAAAGAGGCTGTCCTCCGAGCTGGTGCACGCCTACTTCGAAAGAAATTCGGGTCCTGGTTGAAGATTTCTCGAAAATCAGCGCGACGCTTTTGCCCTTTATGAGTTGATGCTCTATCCCCTGCTTCTGCTTTGCCTTCAGTTCACTGGTAAGGGAAAACAGGGAATCCAGCTCTTGTTTCGAGTACTGGCTCAGAGTCAGGAAATGCCGCGTCATGCCTGAACCTCCTCTAGTATTCCTGCCAGGATTCCGATCATCTCGTTCACCTCCTGCTTGGAGACAACCAGCGGCGGCACAAAACGGAGCACCGTATCATGGGTAACATTCAGAAGCAGCCCTCGCTCGTGCCCTTTCTTGACTATCTCAGCTGCAGGGATGGAGAGCCCCATGCCGATCATCAGGCCGATTCCGCGGACATCGATGATAACCGGGAACTTTTTCTTCAGCCCCTCCAGCTCGCCCATCAGGTACTCGCCCATCTCCTCGGCCCTGTTGAGCAGGCCATCCTCCAGCAGGCTCCTTACCGTTGCAATCGCCGCTGCAGTAACCAGCGGATTCCCGCCAAAGGTGGAGCCGTGGGTACCGGGGGTAAAGGCTTCGGCATACTTGTCCTTTGACAGCATGGTGCCTATGGGAGCCCCTCCTGCTAAGGCCTTGGCAAGGGTCATTATGTCCGGGGCAACGCCGAAATGCTCATAGGCAAACATGCTGCCGGTTCGTCCCATGCCGACCTGCACCTCGTCAAAGATCAGGAGGAGGTTATGCTCGTCGCAGATCTTGCGGACTGACTGGAAATAGCCCTCTGAAGGGATATTTACCCCCCCTTCACCCTGGATCGGCTCTAGCATGACCGCACAGGTATTTGCGGTAACAGCCGCTTCGAGTGCTGCAGCATCATTGAAGGGAACATGCCTGAAACCGTGCAGCAGAGGATCGAAGAATTTCTGCACCTTCTCCTGACCGGTTGCCGAAACGGTTGCCATGGTCCGTCCATGGAAGGAATCGGTGGCTGTCAGGATCTCGTAACGTTCCGGTCCGAAGGTATCACGGCTGTATTTCCGGGCCAGCTTGATGGCTGCCTCGTTGGCCTCTGCCCCGCTGTTACAGAAGAACGCCTTGTCTGCAAACGAGTGACTGCAGAGGAGCTCTGCAAGCTCTATCTGCTGTGGGATCTGGTAGTAGTTCGAACAGTGGATCAGTGTCGCAGCCTGATCCTGAATCGCCTTCACGACTCTTGGATGGCAATGCCCCAGATTGTTCACCGCCACGCCGGCAAGAAAATCGAGGTAGCGCTTGCCGTCGGCATCCCAGAGCTCGCACCCTCGACCTTTTACCGGAACTATCGGGTAGCGGCCGTAGGTCTTCATGATGTATCTGTCTGATTTCTCAATCCACTGCGCTGAATTCAATTTTTTATCTCCGTTCCTATGCCGACATCGGTGAATATCTCCAGCAACACCGCATGCAGCACCCTGCCGTCGATGATGTGAGCCTTCTTGACACCTGCCTTCAATGCGTCGACGCAGCACTCGACCTTGGGGATCATTCCTCCCGAGATGGTGGAGTCATCCACGAGACGAGGTACGTCGGCCAGGGCTATGCTGGTAAGCAGCTTACCGCTCTTGTCTTTGACCCCTTCCACATCGGTGAGAAGGATCAGTTTTTCAGCTTTGAGCGCCCCGGCCACACGTCCGGCGACAAGATCGGCATTTATGTTGTAGCTCTCGCCGTTAACTCCAACCCCTACAGGCGCGATCACCGGCAGGAATTTACCATGCTCAAGGGTCTGGATCAGCTCCTGGTTGACCTTAATCACGTTTCCGACGTACCCGATGTCTACCATCTCAACGGACCCGTCATCTCCCCTAACCTCCTGAAGGAGTTTCTCGCAGAGCAGCAGGGTGCCGTCCTTGCCGGATAGTCCGACAGCCCGGCCTCCATGCTGGTTAAGATACCCGACAACCTCCTTGTTTACCTGACCGGTCAGCACCATCTCGACTACCGACATGGTCTGGCTATCGGTAACGCGCATCCCCTTCACGAACTCCGAAACGATGCCGTAGCGCTTGAGGGTCTCGTTGATCTGCGGACCTCCCCCATGAACCACGACGACATTTATGCCGAGGGATTTGAGAAGGATCACGTCAAGGGCGAACGACTCCTTGAGTGCCTCATCTGCCATGGCATGCCCACCGTATTTAATAACGATGGTCTTGCCGGAGAAACGCCTGATGTAGGGCAGTGCCTCCATGAGGTTGTTGGCTTTTTGGATAAGGTGCTGCATGAAGGCTCCGTAGGGGAAAAGAATGCACGATGAGAATGCGCTACTATAGCAGAATAGTGCGAATTATCAACCTGAAAGAGGGGATTAGGAGGGGTTGCTCAGGGGAAAGCGGGCTATTTCAGCTTTGCAAGGCAGGGATACTGATAACGACCATGGTCCCCTTGTCCTGTTCGCTCTCTATGCTGATGGTCCCGCCGTGAAGGCGGATAAATTCCCTGGCATAGTAGAGCCCGAGACCAAAACCGCGCACCTGGCCGGTTTGGGCGGGATCGACCTGATAGAACTTTTCAAAGACCTTGGGAAGGTCTTCGCGCGCTATGCCGACCCCGGTGTCGCTTACCTGAATGAGATACCGGCTGTCTGACTGCCTGAGCGAGATGGAAACAGTGCCGTTTTCGCCCGAGAACTTGTAGGCATTTTCGATGACCTGACGCATGGCAAAACTCAGTTTTTCACGATCTACGGCAATGGAAGGGAGTTGATCAAGGTCGAGATTGGTCTGCAGGTCCCCCTTGCCGAGCGCACCTTTTGACTCGGTAATAGCCTGCATGATGAGAGTCGTTATGTCACACAATTCAACCCGCAGACTCTCGCCGTTTACCATGACCTTGCTGAAGGTCAGCAGTTCCGCAACGAGTCGTTCCAGATAACAGGCCTCATTGTAGACCATCTTCACGTTCTCCCGACTGGAGTCGTCTTCAGGATCGTACAGACCGGATGCCAGATTCTGGAGAAAAAGGGAAATAGCAGTAATGGGGGTACGAAATTTATGGGATACGAGGGAAAGGAAGTTGGTTTTGAGCCGGTCGAGATTCCGGAGGCTTGCAACCTCCTCCTTTAGCTCCTTTTTTACCAGCGCCTTGTCCACTGCGGTCTTCAGCTGAAGCAGGTTGAGAGGCTTGGCGATAAAGTCGTCGGCATCAGCCTTCAGTGCATTGAGGATGACATCCTTTTCAGCAAAGCCGGTCATGATTAGGACCACAGAGGTCGGATCAATGTCCTTGATTCGCTTAAGGAGTTCGATACCGTTCATTTTCGGCATCATTACATCAGAGAGAATTACGTCAACACCACCCTTTTCAAAGAGGGCAAGTGCCTCATCGCCATCGGCTGCCACAAGCACCTGATATCCCTTGAGTGCCCTGCTGCAGAGATCGCGGATGATTGCCTCGTCATCGACGATGAGGATGGTTTTTGCCGGTTGGTCGCTGGTGTGCAGAGGAGGTGCCATGGTGCCTCGTGATTTGCATGCCGTATTTTAGCTCTGTTCGATCAGCCCGGCTGCCTTTTCAATGGCTTCAGGCAGATTTTCAGGCAAGCTGCCGCCTGCCTGTGCGAGTTCCGGCTTGCCGCCCCCGCTTCCTCCGACTATCGGTGCCAGTTGACGGATCAGGTCGCCAGCCTTGAAGCGCCCGGTCAGATCCTTGGTTACAGCCACAAGGAGATGTGCCTTCCCGTCGTTTTCAGCACCAAGCACCACTATTCCGGAGCCGAGCCTGTCCTTCATGGAATCGGCAAGTTCTCGAAGCCCCTTGGGGTCTTTTATCGCAACCTTCACAGAGAGCAGCTTCACCCCGCCAACCTCTCTCACTCCAGCCATAAGATCAGCTGATTGGGATGCGTTCAGTTTTCCCTGAAGAGCGTCTATCTCGCGCTGCATCTCTCTCTGGCGAATAATCAGCCTCTCAATCTTCTCCGTAGGGTCTGCGCCTTCAGACTTGAGGAGTGAAGCTATTCGACGCTGACCCTCTTCAAGCTCCTGCACGTAGCGGATCGCACCGATCCCCGTAAGGGCCTCGATTCTGCGAACACCTGCAGCAATCCCGGCCTCGCTCACGATCTTGAACATACCGATATCACCTGCTGCCCGGACATGCGTCCCACCGCAGAGCTCCATGCTTACTTCGCCTACCCTGACAACACGGACCCGGTCGCCGTATTTTTCACCGAAAAGGGCGGTGGCACCACTCTCCATGGCCTCAGCCACCTCCATCTCCCGTGAGATGACATCCGAATTTTCCATGATGTAGCTGTTCACCAGCTCTTCGACTTGCGAAATTTCCTTGTCAGTCATGGCTGCGAAGTGGGTAAAATCGAACCGGAGCCGATCAGGATTTACCAGAGAGCCTGACTGCTTGACATGATCTCCCAGAACCTGGCGCAGCACAGACTGAAGCAGATGCGTAGCCGTATGGTTGCGTGCTGTGGAACTCCTTTCCGGAACCCCTACCTTAAGGTCTGCAGCATCACCAAGACGGAGAGTCCCTTGCTGTATAACTGCACGATGGACAGTCAGGTCAGGGAACGGCTTGCTGCTTGATTTCACAACCAGATGGGCTGAACCGGTTGATATGGTGCCGGTGTCTCCGGACTGTCCACCGGACTCCCCGTAGAACGGTGTACTGTCGGTAATGACATCAACCTCATCACCTGCATACGCCTCCGAGAGAGTCTGACCCTCCTTGATGAGGGCAATAATGGTCCCGTAGGCTGCCTTCTCGTCATAGCCGACAAAGCGGGTTCGGAGCCCCTGGTTATGAAGCGTCTTGTGGATGGAGGCTATCCCTTCTTCCCCGGAACCTTTCCAATGCTCACGAGCCAGCTCCCGCTGTCGATCCATACAAGCCTCAAAGCCGACCTCATCAAGGGAAAAGCCCTCGGCAGCGACAATATCTGCAGTCAGGTCCATGGGAAAACCAAAGGTATCATAAAGACGAAAGATGGTTTCGCCCGGCACTACCTGCTTGCCTCCCTTTTTTAGTGCAGCGACCTCATCATTGAGTATGGCAAGCCCCCGGTCAAGAGTCTCGGCAAAGCGCTCCTCCTCTGCCCGTATGACCTTTTTTACGTACTCCTCGCGCTCAAGAAGCTCAGGAAATGCATCTCCAAGCAGGCCATTAACCGCGTCAACCGTCCGATAGAGAACCGGCTGGGCAAAGCCGAGCATCTTGGCGTGCCGGGCTGCACGCCGCATTATACGTCTCAGGACATAACCGCGCCCCTCGTTGGATGGAAGCACCCCGTCGCAGATCAGAAAGGTGACTGCCCGAGCATGATCGGCAATCACCCGCATGGAGACACTATCCTTTTCATCTTCTCCGTAGCTCTTGCCGGAGAGTTTTTCAACATATCTGATTATCCCCTGGAGCAGGTCGGTGTCATAGTTGGACTTCACCCCCTGCATTACTGCGGAGATCCGCTCCAGTCCCATACCGGTGTCCACCGAGGGCTTGGGCAGCGGTGTGAGGGTGCCGTCAGCAGATCGGTCGAACTGCATGAAGACATTGTTCCAGATCTCCATGTAGCGGTCACAATCGCAGCCAACCGCACACTCAGGCTTGCCGCACCCCACCCCCGGACCGTTATCCCAGAATATCTCGGTGCAGGGGCCGCAGGGGCCGGTGTCACCCATGGACCAGAAGTTGTCCTTTTCGCCGAAGCGGTAGATCCGCTCCCGGGGGACCCCCTCCTGTTGGTGCCAGATCTCCGCAGCCTCATCGTCATCGGTATAGACGGTCACATAGAGGTGCTCCTTGTCCAGCTTCAGCTCTTGGGTCAAAAACTCCCAGGCATAGGCGATTGCCTCTTTCTTGAAGTAATCGCCAAAGGAAAAGTTCCCCAGCATCTCGAAAAAGGTGTGATGCCGCGCCGTCCGCCCCACATTTTCCAGATCGTTGTGTTTTCCGCCTGCCCGCACACACTTCTGGGAACTGCATGCCCGGACGTACTCTCGTTTTTCCATTCCGAGGAAGCAGTCCTTGAACTGGTTCATTCCGGCATTGGTAAAGAGAAGCGTTGGATCATTGTGGGGAATCAGTCCTGAACTTGGGACTACCGTATGCCCGCGCTCACGAAAGAATGTAAGGAAACGGGCTCTGAGCTCTTTGCCTGTCATTGGTAAACCTCAGTATCTTGAAATGTGAATCTGAGACGTCCGACGAAAATAACTTCCTACTCGTCTGTTGTGCCTCGAAAGAAGGCCAGTATAGCATTGGCCGAAAAACCGCGTCTCTGGAGAAAGCCGAATATTCGTCTCTTTTCCCTGTCTGTTGCCTTGAACGTGTTAAATCCCGGGAATCGTTGATCCGCTAGTGCTCGGATAGTTGACGATTCATTGTGGTCTGCCGCCAGCTCCGCAACCACTTCTGATGCCAGAGTTGCGTCGACCCCCCGCTGTTGCAGTTCGTGTCTGAGTCGAAGCCCAAAGCAGCGACCTGATGCCAGCGAAGCCTCCGCCCACCTCTTTGCGAATCGACGGTCGTCGAGAAACCCCTTATCAAGAAGCCACACGATAATCCCGTCGCAGCTTTCGGTTCGGAAGCCCCGTTGAAGGAGCTTCCTTTTCAGTTCCGCCGCACTATGATCCCGTCGAGCAAGCAGACGGACTGCACAGTCGCGAACCTTTACCAACTCATCCATCAGAACTTCTCTATCGTGATCTTCCCGTCCTCTCCTGGCTCTTCTTCAGGAGGCTGCTCCTTGGTGAATTGATCCCAGCTTGCGTTGGAGGTTGAAGATATACCAGAAACCTTCAGAGCAAAGTCGTCTGGGTTTGATGACTGTCGCATCGCCTCTTCGTATGAGATCAGCTTGCTGGTATAGAGCTGCATGAGCGACTGGTCAAAGGTCTGCATACCGTAGGAGATAACCCCCTGTGCAATCGCCTCGGTGATCTGCTTGGTCTTAAGCTCATCGTCGATGCATTCACGAATCCTTGCAGTCCCTAGCAACACCTCAACCGCCGGCACACGCCCCTTGCCATCGGCCCTCGGCACCAGTCGCTGGGAAATAACCGCCTTTATGACAGATGAGAGTTGCGTCCTTACCTGTCGCTGATGGTAGGCAGGAAATACCGAGATGATCCGGTTTACGGTCTCTGTTGCATCCAGGGTGTGAAGTGTCGACATCACAAGATGCCCTGTTTCTGCAGCGGACATGGCAGTCTCTATGGTTTCAAGGTCGCGCATCTCGCCTACGAGTATGACGTCGGGGTCCTGACGGAGTGAACTCTTCAGGGCTGTTGCGAAAGAGGAGGTATCGAATCCGACTTCCCGCTGGCTGATGATGCTCTTTTTGTCCCGGTGCAGGAACTCCACCGGATCCTCGATGGTAATGATATTAGATGTCCGATGATCGTTAATATAATCGATCATTGCAGCCAGGGTAGAAGACTTGCCGCTGCCAGTGGTGCCGGTAACCAGGATCAGGCCGCGCTCCTCGCAGGCAATCTTTTTCAGAACCGGTGGCAGGTTAAGGGCATCAAGAGAAGGGATATTGAAGGGTATGGAGCGAAAGACCATGGCCGTTGAGCCACGCTGGGAATAGACGCTTACCCGGAATCGTCCGAGACCCGGAACTCCGTAGGCAAGGTCAGCCTCGGAATTCTGGGCAAACTGCATCTTCTGGCGCTCGTTCATGATACTTGCAGAGAGCTCGGCAATATTATCCGGCGTCAGGCGCGGGGCATTTGGTATTGGGTGCAGTTTGCCGTCGATCCTGACAATGGGAGGCTGTCCTCCCTTGAAATGGATGTCGGATCCCCGAGCCTTGACTGCTGTAGAAAGAATTTCGTTGAGGGTCATGCCATCTCCTGCTAGGTTCCTATCCCCGCTACTGAGCTATCTGAGCACGTAACGACGACTCTATTTCAGCGAGGGCTTCCGGGTGCTCCCGAAGATAGACCCTGGCATTTTCACGACCTTGACCGATCCGTTCCTTGCCGTATGAATACCATGCGCCGCTCTTCTCAACAATAGTACGGTCGACCGCCAAGTCAAGGACGTCCCCCTCGCGAGAGATCCCTTCGCCATACAGGATGTCAAACTCAACCTCTTTGAACGGAGGGGCAACCTTGTTTTTCACAACCTTGACCCTTGTGCGCGACCCTATCACCTCGTCCCCCTTTTTCAGGGCAGCGATCTTGCGGATATCCATCCGAACCGAAGCATAGAATTTCAGGGCGTTCCCACCTGTTGTGGTCTCCGGGTTCCCAAACATCACTCCGATCTTCATCCGAATCTGATTAATAAAGATGACACAGCAATTCGACTTGCTGATAATACCGGTCAATTTCCGCAGAGCCTGGGACATGAGACGTGCCTGGAGCCCCATGTGGGAATCACCCATATCCCCTTCAATCTCGGCCTTGGGAACCAGAGCTGCAACCGAGTCGATCACCAGAACATCGATGGCACCGCTTCTCACCAGCATTTCGGTAATTTCTAGCGCCTGTTCGCCGGTGTCAGGCTGAGAAACCAGCAGATCATCGGTCTTGACCCCGAGTTTTCTGGCGTAGCCTATGTCCAGAGCATGTTCAGCATCAATAAATGCAGCGATCCCCCCCAGCTTCTGGGCCTCGGCAACGATATGCAGTGCAAGTGTGGTCTTACCCGACGATTCTGGCCCAAAGACCTCCACAACTCTGCCACGGGGTACACCGCCTACACCGAGAGCAATGTCCAGCGACAGTGCACCTGTGGATATTGCGGCAACATCCGGCAGTGGCTCGTCGTTTCCGAGCCTCATGATCGCTCCCTTGCCGAACTGCTTTTCTATCTGACTAAGTGCCAGGTCTATCGCCTTTTCGCGGTCGCTCATCATGTATTCTCCCTTGGATTTATCACTGCTCTGGCTGTAAAAGAGTGTCTGGACTGATAGCACAGATACTGCCGGTTTTTCAAGTTCTCTTTGGTATCGCAACAACGCTGATTATTGGAGCAGCAGCGGATTAAGACTGTCCGGCTGATCATGGTCCGGACTCTTTTGCATAAAGGGCAAGGCTGGCTGCAGTTGAGCCTCTTCTGTGGGGATTAGGACGAAAAAAGTGCTGCCGGGTTGCCCGTCGTAGTCCTGACAGGGGCTCTCAACCCACACCATCCCCCCATGAGCCTCAACCATCCCCTTGACAATGGAAAGACCAAGCCCCGGCCCTTTCCCCTGGAACTTGCTCTTGCCGCTGGAGTGGTGCCTGATGTCCCCCGCGCCATAGAACTTGTCGAAGATATGCAGATGATCGTCCTCGTCGATACCGATCCCGCTGTCTCGTATTTCAACCTGAATGAAACTCGTGGGACCGGCATGATCAAGAAAGGTTTCGTTGAATAGTGCCAGGATCTTCCGCTTCTGCTCCAGCATAGAGCCATCAACCAACTGCGCATTGATGACAATCTCGCCTTTATCTCGGGAGAATTTTATTGCATTTTCAAGAAGTTGACTGAATATTTCCTCCAGATACTCATGGTCCGCATTGACGCATGGAATTACCTCCATATCCCTGAAGAGGAGCTGCTGGCTTCTTTCTTCCAATAAGGGGAGGAAATGTTTGTGAAGATCCTTGAGCAGCTCTCCAAGGCTGATCGGGGCCTTTCTGAGCGAGAATGATTTAGACTCCAGATGGGCTACCTTCAAAAGGTTGGAGACGATGTCGTTGAGACGGGTTCCGCCTTCATGGACAATCGAAAGCAGGCGCTGCTCTTCTTCCGACCAATTCTTGCTGCTGGAGATGAGAAATTGCGTACCCCCCATAATGCTGGTGAGCGGGGTACGGAATTCGTGCGAGACAATGCCGAGAAAATGTGTCTTCATCCTGTCAAGCCTCTCCAGGTCTTTATTTGCCCGCTCGACCAAGGCAAGATTCATTTTCAGGCGTTTCTGGGAGATTGCAAGCTGGTGGCTCCCTTTTTCCAGGAGGGTATAGGAGCGGAGCAGTTCGTCCGTTTTCAATGAAAGCTCTGCAAAAACCCGCGCATGCTCTATAACCATCCCAATCTGATGTCCTATGGTAGTAAAAAATCGGATATCTTCCTGGGTATAGGCACGCTCTGTTCGCGAAAAGATGTGCAGGACCCCTATCAACTTCTTGTTGGCACAGAGAGGCAAACCGGCAAGAAACAACCAGTCATGCCTTCCGGCAGCCTGCGCAAGCTGGCAGGACTTCTGCTGGGTGACCGGAAGGGTGTGACCGCAGTATCTCTCACGGGAGGGGCATTTGTGGCGGCTGATCTGTTGTATCAGCTCCTCCTGCAGGTTGCGATGCAAGGCAAGAGACATGCCGTTTCCGTCCCCCTGAATGAGGCTAATCATCCCAGCCTCTGCGCCGAAAGCCTCCAGGGATTCGGTCAGTATGTTATCCAGAACAGTGTCGAGCTGCAGGCTCTCATTGGCGCGGGCAATAATGGTATTGAGGATGGAGAGTTCACGGTTACGCTGTTTTATCTCCTTTTCTGCCTGGTTTTTGTAGGTGATGTCGCGTACAGTAACGTGGACAACCTTCTCGTCTCCCAGATCAATCAGGCGAGCCTCAACCTCACCCAGAAACTCATTGCCACTCTTTCCGCGAAAGGTCAGTGATTCCGCTCTTCCCCGCCCCCTTCTCTTGACTCGTCGGACCAGGTCGCTGAATCGACGTCGCTCAAAGGTCGGGGTCAGGTCTTTTCCCGCAAGCGCCAGCATCTCTTCCTTGCAGTATCCGAATAGTTCCGTCCCCTTTCGGTTGACCTCCTGAAGCATGCTGTTGTCGGCATTAAATACGAAGATGGCATTTCCTGCACCCTCCAACAGGCATTTGTAGCGACGGGCAGTCTTGTCGACTTCGCGCTGCATCTCCAGCATCTGCTCCAGCGATTCTGCTTCTTCCTTCAGCAGTATGGAACGTCCTTTTCTGGTCATGTACTGCTGAACCAGGAGCAGTATGGCATACAGAATGAATGCAGGCCAGAAAAGGTACTCCATCCCTGACCAGGCGCCTGCAACAAAGGCCAGCATGACTCCGCAGAGGGCTCCGCACCCCCAGCAGAGAAATTGCATGAGAAGTTCCATCCGTATCGGGGTCATGACCGGACCCTCTTACCAACATGCGCAATGCCATCAAGATGGCGACGAAGCCAGGCCAAACCATCGCATACGGTGATTTCGCGAATCTGCGCCCGGCTGCCTGAAAGGCGTAGCTGCCTAGTCAGTGTCCTGTTTTTGTCTGCCAGAGCCAAGTACACCGTACCTACGGGTTTCTCGGTCGTCCCCCCCCCTGGTCCGGCGATACCTGTCACCGCAAGACCCAGGTCACTGGCTGCTGCCAAACGTATCCCTTCGGCCATTGCAGCCGCTACCTCTGCACTAACTGCCCCATACCGCTCAAGCAAGTCGGAAGTGACTCCTAAAAACTTCTGTTTAGCCTCATTGGAGTAAGAGACCACACCTGCAAGCATGAACGATGAACTTCCGGGAATATCGGTGAGACGTTTGGAGAGAAGGCCCCCGCTGCAAGATTCAGCAACTGCCAGAGTCAGCCCTTTCCCAGTGAGTACCCTGGCAACTTCGCTCTCAAGGGTTGCGTCTTCTTCTGCGACAACGAAAGCACCCACTAACTGTCTCACCTTACTGCGAGCTGCATCCAGCAAGTCATCAGCCTGAGTCGAACCAATTGTATCAGTCCTCAGAAGGAGCTTGATGATCGGAAAATCCACGCAGTATGCAACTGTTACCCCTGGAAGGTCAACCGGTTCAAGGATTTCACCCAGTCTGGCCTCCGAAACCCCGAAGAGCTTGAGGGTTGCCGTACGCAAGGATCGTACGGGCCCGCTTCGTTCGACAAGAAATGGGATGATGCTCTCTTCAAGCATGGGCTTCATCTCGGCAGGCACGCCGGGAAGGAAGTGGATTGTGCAGCCCGCTATATCAATGGTGAATCCACAGGCAGTGCCAGTGGTATTGGGAATGATCCTGGCTCGACTGGGAAGGATCGCCTGCTTTTCGTTGGCCGGAAAGAGCTCCCTGCCCCGGGTCTGCAGAAATGTCCTCAGCTGTTCAAGGGCAACCTCATTCCGCTCCAGGGTGTCACTGCTTGCATGGGCAGCAGCAGCGGTAGTCAGGTCGTCCGAAGTCGGCCCTAACCCTCCGGACGCAATAAGTATATCATGTGTTTTGGCGAGGTTGGTGAGGGCGTCGGAAATCGCCTCACCGGAATCTCCAACCACACAGTGCTGCGAAACGGAGAAACCTGCAGAATAAAGACGCGCAGCAATCTGCGACGCATTGGTGTCAACGGTCTCGCCGTAAATAAGCTCGTCACCGATGGAAAGGGTAGCGATCTTCATCGGCCTATGCGGTTTCGCGTTCAACAATGCGATAGACCTCTATCAGCGGCAGGCCGCTGTCAGCTGCCAGACGACAGCACTCTTCGAATTCGGGGGCCGTTCGCCAGATACCGTCAGGGAGCCTGATCCGCTTTACCTTGATCGCACCAAGGGTTGTCATGAATTGCTTCTCTTCCCGCTCCAGGGTCAGGCGATCCACTGGGTAGTAGCGGAGACCTATGGCAGTGGATTCGGTCAGGATCAGTGATCCCAAGCGGTCTAAGAGCCTGCGTGGAGCAATAACGGTAAGCTTCGTTCCCGCACGATTTTTCTTCATCTGCAGGGGCGACAAGGCCACATCGAGAGCACCTTCAGCCAGCAGCCGCTCTGTCATGAATCCGAGAATCTCCGGATTCATGTCGTCAAGGTTGGTCTCCATCACAAGAATCTGTTCATCCACTATCAATGACTCTCCCAGCAAAGCTCTGAGAATATTGGGGCGGGCCTTGCACTCCTTGGAGCCGGCACCGTAACCCACCGCAACTACACGCATGGAGGGAGGAGCGCCAGATTCAACCGCTAGAGTTGCAACTATAGCTGCTCCTGTAGGGGTTACCCATTCACCGGTGAGGGGATCAGGGACAACTTGCAACCCACAGAGCAGTTCTGCAGTTGCCGGTGCAGGTACCGGTAGCCGGCCGTGGGCGGTTTCGACCCAGCCCGACCCATAGGGAAGAGCCGATGCACGCACTTCGTCAACCCCAAGATGGCAAAGAGCAATGGCCGTTGCGACAACATCGACAATGGAATCAATGGCCCCCACCTCATGAAAATGAACCTGCTCGACCCGGACTCCGTGCACCTTGGCTTCGGCCTCGGCAAGTCGCTTGAATATGCGGTGGGAATGCTCTTTGACAGGTTCAGACAGGCCGCTTGCATCAATAATGGCTACAATGTCGGCATAGCTTCTGTGATGGCTCTTCTCAGCAGAATCTACCTGGAAGTGGACAGCGGCGATTCCCATTCTGGAGGTCTTCTCAGCACGGACATCCCAGCTCCCTTTCGGGAGTTGCAGAAGCGACAGCCCCTCGCGGATCGTTTCGAGTGGAACCCCCAGATCGATGAGAGCAGCCACGGTCATGTCGCCGGCGATGCCGGCAAAACAGTCGAGGTAGAGAACCTTCATGACACCCTATTTATAAGCGAAGCCGCAAAGCCCGCACCGAAACCGTTGTCGATATTCACAACCGTAACACCGGCGGCACAGGAATTGAGCATCCCCAGGAGCGCCGCGAGTCCGCCGAAAGAAGCGCCATAGCCCACAGAGGTCGGGACTGCTATGACCGGGCAGTCAACGAGTCCTCCTACCACCGAGGGGAGAGCCCCCTCCATCCCGGCTACCACTACCAGCACAGAGGCAGTTGCGAGCAGCTCACGCCGCGCCAGAAGCCGGTGAATTCCTGCCACTCCGACATCGTAGAGCTGTTCCACCCTGTTTCCCAGGATCTGCGCAGTGACTACCGCCTCAGAAGCCACTGAAATATCAGAGGTCCCGGCAGAAATTACCAGAATGGTGCCTCTGCCGCGGATTTCCACTGGGTGGTTCTCGATGGTGAGACAGCGTGCATCCTGGTGATGACGTGCATCAGGAAAGTGGGTACGCAAGGCAAAGACCTTTTCTTCGGAAAGCCTGGTAACGAGGATATTGTTCCCCTTGGCAAGGAGCGACGTCATGATACGCTCGATCTGGCCAACACTCTTTCCTTCGCCAAAGATCACTTCGGGGTTCCCCTGTCGCAGCCCCCGGTGATGATCGACGTTTGCAAAGCCCAGGTCCTCGAAAGGGAGTTGTTTCAGGCGTTCCAAGGCGTTATCCACGCAGGTTTCCCCGTCAGCCAGGCTTTTCAGGAGTTTCTTCAGTTCATCTCTATCCATATCCTACTTTCTTAAGGAAATATCACGCAATTGTATCACGAACCCTGCAAAAGAAAAGCGGAAAGCCATTGACCGGCAGTTGGCCCCCTGATATTGTTTTTTTACGAAAGATCTCTTAAGTCTGTCCGGAGGAAACCGTGCTCATTGTCATGCATCACAAAGCAGGGGATAAACAGATCGAGGCCGTTACAAAGGCTGTAAGGAACCTGGGATTCACCGCTGCACCCATTCCAGGCAGCGAAAGGACCGCAATTGGTGTCCTGGGCAACAAAGGATATGTGGACGATGCAACAATCCGCGATCTTCCCGGAGTCCAGGAGGTTATTCATGTCTCAAAACCTTACAAGCTCGTGTCACGAGACTTCCATCCTCGGAATACGATTGTAAAGATTGGCAACATAGAGATAGGCGAGGGGCGCCCACCTGTCGTAATAGCTGGCCCCTGCGCGGTTGAGAGCGAGGATCAGATCATGAAGACGGCGCGCGCCGTCAAAAAGGCAGGAGCAAAACTCCTTCGCGGAGGGGCCTTCAAACCTCGAACCGGGCCACATACCTTTCAGGGAATGCGCGAGGAAGGCCTGATACTGCTGGCTAAGGCAGGGAAAGAAGCCGGCCTTCCCGTTGTTACCGAGGTCATGAGCCCAGACACAGTTGGGCTGATTGCCGAACATGCTGACATGCTTCAGGTTGGAGCTCGTAACATGCAGAACTTCGACCTCCTCCGGGAAGTGGGGAGAATCCGCAAACCGGTACTCCTGAAACGCGGGATGAGCGCAACCATCGAAGAATTTCTGGCGGCAGCCGAGTATATTCTGGCAGAGGGAAACCATAACGTTATTCTCTGCGAGCGCGGCATTCGTACCTTTGAAACCGCAACACGGAACACTCTCGACCTGGCAGTCGTTCCGCTGATCAAGGAGATGTCACATCTCCCGATTATGGTCGACCCCTCCCATGCCACCGGCAAAAGGAGCCTCGTCCCCCCCATGTCCAAGGCTGCACTGGTAGCCGGAGCCCACGGCATACTTATAGAGGTCCATCCCGAACCTGAGAAGGCACTTTCCGACGGCCCTCAATCACTGACCTTTGCCGGATTCGACAGACTTATGGGTGAGATAGCATTGCTTGCGAGGTTCCTGGGTGGAGATGAAAAAGGACCTTGATTTTTTCCTTTATCACCGGGTAGAATGAGCCCATATTAAGCTTCTCTCTGCCCTGTTCGTGAGGCTTTAAAGCCCAGGCGGAATGCTCAAACCACGGGAGTCTTTCAGGTTGCGGTGTGCTGCCCCTTGCGGGAATTGCCTGAAGTGACACAAGGACGCCCATTATTAAGGGAACTCGCTGTGAGGCCCTTAAGCCAACGGCATGGCGGAGAGATTGACATGGGGGAGGTGCCGGGTACGGTCCTCTCCCTTTTTTCAAGGAGCCGGTGTATGTGCGGTAAAATGATTCAGAGCTGCATCGTGTTCGTCCTTGCAGTCGCTGTTGCAGCTTCAGCCCATGGAGCTGGCCCAGCTTCAGGCACGTTGTTACGAGATCACCTGAAAGGTGGAGGCGAAGGGCCTGAAATGATTGTAATTCCTGCAGGAAGTTTCCAGATGGGGGCAGTACATGGAGGTGGCGACAGTGATGAGAAACCGGTCCACCGGGTAACCATTGACCGCCCCTATGCAATAGGCAGGTACGAAGTTACCTTTGACGAGTACGACCGCTTCTGCGCCTCCACAGCTCGTGAGAAACCAAAAGACGGAAGGCGCTGGTTTCCCTTCTCCAATTGGGGCCGCGACCGCCGGCCGGCGATCAACGTGACCTGGAATGATGCCGTGGCTTACACTAGCTGGCTTTCAGAGCAGACCGGGCAACGCTACCGGCTCCCGAGCGAATCAGAGTGGGAGTATGCTGCCAAGGCAGGCAATGAAGATCGATACTGGTGGGGGTTCAGCGTTGGGGAGAAACGGGCCAACTGCAAGGAGTGCGGCAGCCAGTGGGATGGCAAAAAAACCTCTCCGGTCGGCTCTTTTCCTGCCAACCCCTTTGGTCTGTTCGATACCGCAGGCAATGCGTGGGAATGGTGCCAGGACCGCTGGCACGAAACATACGAGGGAGCACCTGTAGACGGCAGAGCCTGGGAGAGTGGGGAAGACCAGCGTAGGGTTCAGCGCGGCGGATCTTTCGGCAGCAAGCCCCGCTATATCCGCTCTTCTGCCCGTGGCCGCGGAAAACCGACCGATCGGTATGTCTACCTTGGCTTCAGGGTGGTACGAGAATTGTCATCAATCAAATAGGGCCGGCTTACAAGCCAGCAGTGCACCTAAGCCACTAATCAAAGAGCTCACTCTCCATCAGATCTATTAGCCCTTCAGGGGTGAAAGGAAAAGAGGTAATCTGCTCCTTTCCCTGACGGTCCTTCCAGGACCATCGGATAAACTCTTGATCCCCTACCCGCACACGGCTCAGCGGGTCAGGGTCCAGCTCGGTAATAACACTCCACATCCGGTCCAGGCCTAACAGTTCAAAAGCAGCCACCTCCGCAGCTGATGGACCTTTTGCCAGGAACCGATCGAGCAGTTCGTAGTCCACCAGAGCCTCGTCGTCCCCCCACCATTTTATGAAGCAGTCCCCCGGCTGTCGCTCCTTGCTGATCTTTTCCCGTAGTTCCGCGTTATTCATATCGCCCCCCGGATACCATCCAGATTATCTGAGCCTCAACTCAGTATAACCTGTTCCATACCGGCTGCAAGCCGGGGCTCGAAAAGGGTGCCACTAAGCCGCTACATAGGCATTCAGCATTCCGGAGTCAGCTGCCCCTCTTGCCTTATTGCCTCAGCTCGGGTACTGTACCGATCATGAGTGAAAAACGCTACAACACCTTTTCTGCGGAGCTTCGGCGCGTTTTTGACTGCCGTGTGCAACGGATTTCGGTAGATGCAGGCCTTACCTGTCCCAACCGCGACGGCACGGTCGGCATCGGGGGGTGCATCTTCTGTGGCGGCGAAGGCTCAGGCGCCAAGGGGATTGTCCGGGGACTCCCTGTGGTTGAGCAGATTGAGCAAAACAAGGGGGTCATGGTCAGAAAATTCAAGGCAAAGAAATTTCTTGCCTACTTCCAGCCTTACTCCAACACCTATGCAGATGTGGAGCACCTGCGCAGACTATATGATGAAGCACTTGCCGTTACTGATGTTGAGGGATTGATCGTCGGCACCCGTCCGGACTGCCTTCCTGTTGAAGTAATAGATCTGCTGGCAGAATATGCACAAAAAACCTACCTCTGGCTTGAGCTTGGCCTGCAGTCGTCCATTAACCGGACTCTCACCTCGATCAACCGTGGTCACGACACCGCCTGCTTTATTGATGCGGTAAAACGTTGCAAAGAACTTGGAATTCGAGTCTGCACACATCTGATATTCGGCCTTCCGGGAGAGACGCGCGATGAGATGCTTTCTACGGCCACTCTTCTCAACGAATTGGGGGTAGGCGGGATCAAGCTTCACCATCTGCATGTCATGAAAGGGACTCGACTTGAGGAGCTTTACCTGCAAGGGGGGATACAACTGATGGATCGGGACGACTATATCGGACTGGTCTGCGACTTCCTGGAAAGGGTTGATCCAGGCATTCTGGTAATGCGGCTGATTGGTGACGGCGGTCTGAACCTGGTTGCACCCACGTGGGGATCTGCCAAATTCGACCTGTTGAATGCCATAGATGTGGAGTTTGAACGGCGAGGAACAAGGCAGGGGAGCGCCTTGATATCTCTCTAACATGGAACGTGAAGTTTTTGCAAGGTCAAGGCGCGCAAGGAGCGGGGCGCGAGGCGTACCCTCGGTACGTTGAGCGCTGTGCGACGAAGAGCAACACCGAGATTGCAAAAAATCCGCGTTCCTATTAAAACGGGTGTCCCAAACCCACGAACACCGCCGGCCCATCCTTCCCAAACCCTATATCAACCCTCCCCACGATATTGGGCCGCACAACCGCCCTGAATCCTATCCCCGGATTGAACTCGAAGTTCCCTGAATTGGCCTTGTCCAGCGACTCGATGACTGCGCCAAGATCGATGAACGGAGCTGCCTCCCAGTCGGCGGTTACGCCAAATACCCTCCACCGGAACAATCTGATCCGCTCTTCAAGGTTGCAGAGGAAAAAACTTGAGTCGACAAAACGGTTCCGACCGTAACCGCGAAGGGTCGATTCTCCACCCAGGATACTCCTCTCAAGAAATGGAACGCTGTTCCCTAGAGTCTGGTTGTAGATAAGCCGAAAGACCGAGACATAACGAGCATTGTCAAGGGGGATGAACCCCTTTGCCTCTGCCTCGTAGTGCTGATAGTTTGCGCTGCTCCCAAGGCTCTCTGAGCTGAACTCGACCGACAGGCGAGCATATCCGCCGAAAGTAGGGGCAATGGAGGTGTCAAGGGTGCTGTAGACCAGTCCGATCTTCTGCGCATGCGCGGAGAAACCGTCCATCCCTGGGACATCAGCAGGGGCAAAGACTTCCCTGATATAGGGAACGTTGCGTACTGCCCCTCTATCGATGCTCACCTTCTTGAAACGCTCCCCGACAAGGAGGCTGATATGCCTCCAGAAGTTGTAGGCAACAGATACTGTGAGGCCAGTCTCCTTGTCAGCATAGTTGGTTTCGTCTTCCTTGTGGCTGTCGGACTGAAAACCGAAAAACCTTGAGGAACCATCGGTGAAGTGAAAGACAAAGGCGTTGAGTTCCAGTTTCCCGTCAAGAAAGGTTTTGTCGGTTATCCTGACCTCATAATCGTTGTTGACCTTGGTGGATTGGGAGATATTGGCTTCCCAGTTGAGGGTTGGAGAGGGGTAGAACGCCCCATAGAGCGATGAGCTTACGCCGAAGTTCTTGTTGTAGTTTACCTGGGGTGCAACCAGGGCGTTTATTTCGTCCTTCGCGTTATGGAACAGGAAGGCAGTGATAGCGCCACCGGTGATCCCCTCGTTCGGGCTCGATGCAATCACCGGTAAAGGTATGGAGACAATCTTTACCTCCTGCGGCGAATCGACATTCGTCAGGGGATAGGGGAGCAGATCACGTGGGACCATGGTCGTACAGGCGGTGAGTCCGAAAAGCAGAAAGAGTAGTACTAGTAATCGTATAGTCATGGGGCGGTCGGATACATCCTGAAATAGAGAGTGGGGCCGATACTCAGGCCCCACACGTTACCGCATCCGGAATCATTTCTCAAGATAGAAGATGATAGTCGCATCAGCCCCAGTGCAGCAGCCCGGACTCATAGATGGGCCCCAGCTCAGGGTGGTTTGGCATTACGCGGATAAGAAAACCGTGGCGACCGCAAAAACGGCACTCAAGCTCTCCTTTGAATCGGTACAGTCCGCCGCCAAGATCATCAGCTGCGGGAAATGGGACAAGCTCTCCCCCAACAATGTTGCCGCGGGAATCGAGAACTCCGAAGTATGCCTCTACCGAGACCTCCTGAAGGGAAAGTTCCCCCAGAAAGACCCTTGCTGAGGCAATAATCCGCGATCCACTGGTAACTTCGTCCATTCCGTCCGATTCTACTCCTTCTATCCGTATCTTCCCCCAGAGATTTCTGATCTGCCCCTTCCAGCGGGAGAGGTCGCAAGCAAGTCTTAGGTTGTCGGTTGCAAGCTGCTGCCAGTGGATGTAAGAATTAATATAGAATCGATCGGAGTATTCCTGGACCATCCGGTCAGTACTGAATACCGGACAGAGGGATATCATGGAATTTTTCATCCAGGATAGCCACCCTCGGGGCATGCTGTCTCCGCCCCGGTCATAAAAAAGAGGGACTATCTCCTTCTCCAGAAGATCATAGATGGCACGCCCTTCAACCTCGTTCTGGAACTCGATGTCGCTGTATACCTCCCCCCTGCCGATTGCCCAGCCGTTATTCCCGCGGTAACCCTCGCACCACCACCCGTCAAGAACGCTCATATTCAGGCCTCCGTTGAAGGCAACCTTCATGCCGCTGGTGCCGCTTGCCTCCAGAGGCCGGCGAGGGGTGTTGAGCCATACATCTACCCCTTGCACCAGATGACGCGCCACCGACATGTCGTAGTCCTCTATGAAGACAATCCGGTGGCGGAAAGGCTCTTCCTTGGAAAACCGGACTATCTGGCGGATCAGCTCCTTCCCTTCGTTGTCATGTGGGTGAGCTTTGCCTGCGAAAATGATCTGTACCGGCCTTTCCGCATTGTTAAGAATGCGGGCAAGCCGCTCCGGGTCGCGGAACAGCAATGTGCCGCGCTTGTACGTGGCAAATCGACGGGCAAAACCAATGGTTAGAATCTCCGGGTCCAGAACCTCATCTGCAGACTCGATCTCCTTGGGGGTGGCACCGACCTGTCCGAGCTGCACCTTGAGCCGCTCACGTGCGAAACCAACCAGTCTCTCCCTGGCCCGTTCATGGGCTCTCCATAATTCAGCGTCCGGGATTCGCGACATACGGCGCCATACAGCTTGATTGGTCGGCTCTTCAAGCCATCGATTGCCAAGGTAACGAGTCAGGAGTCCTGCCATGTCAGGAGAAAGCCAGGTCTTGGCATGCACCCCATTGGTAATGGAAGACAGGGGGAGGTGCTCCTCGGGCAGTTCAGGCCAGAGGCTTTTCCACATATGTCGCGAGACCTCGCCGTGCAATTCGCTGACACCATTTGCGTAGGCTGATAGCTTGAGGGCCAGCACGGCCATGCAGAACGACTCGTGATGATTGTTTGGATTCTGGCGGCCAAGCCCCAGAAACTCATCCCGGGATATACCGATAGCCCGGTAGTACTTGCCGAGATACTTTTCCAGCAGATCAGGCGGGAAGTGGTCAATGCCGGCCTCTACCGGGGTATGGGTAGTGAAGACAGTCCCTACGCGAACCGATTCCATGGCTTCCCTGAATGAGACCCCCTTTTCGGTCATGATAAGCCTGGTCCTCTCAAGGCCCAAAAAAGCCGAGTGCCCCTCATTCATGTGACATACGTTCGGATCTATTCCAAGAAGCTTCAGCGCTCTGATACCGCCGATACCGAGCAGTATCTCCTGCCTGATTCTCATCTCCTGATCGCCGCCATAGAGTTGAGCCGTAATCTCACGGTCCTCAGGGCTGTTTTCCTCAAGGTTTGAGTCAAGAAGATACAGCGGGACTCTTCCTACCTGAACACGCCAGATATGAGCCTTCAGCTTCCGGCCAGGCAGGCTGACCTCCACAACCAGAGGCATCCGGTTGGCATCCCGCTCCAGATGAAGAGGAAGATTGTAGAAATCATTCTCAGGGTAATATTCCTGCTGCCACCCTTCTATGTTCAGGTACTGGCGAAAGTACCCCTGACGATAGAGCAATCCTATGCCGACCAATGGAATCCCCAGATCGCTAGCGGATTTGAGATGATCCCCTGAAAGAATCCCAAGTCCGCCGGAATAGATCGGGAGTGATTCGTGAAAACCGAACTCCATGGAAAAGTAGGCGGTCCTGAGCTGATGCTCTTTGCCATGGGCCTTTTCAAACCAGGTAGTGCTTGAGAGATACGCTCCAAGCTTTTCATCCACCTGCTCCAGGTTCGACATGAATCCTTCGTCCGCTGCCAAGCTGTCCAGAGTGGCCTGCTGCAGGGTGCCGAGCATCTCCACCGGATTGTGCCGAACAGCGTGCCAAAGCTCCAGGTCTATCCTCTTGAAAAGCTCGCGGGCCTCCGGCTCCCAAGTCCACCAAAGGTTGTTGGCAATATGCTGCAGGCGGGAAAGTTCTGGAGTTAGCGACGGGATTACAGTGAAACGATGCAATATGTTACTGAAATCCATATCATCTCCTTAGTATGGCTTTTCTATTCCGAACTTCTCCAAACGGTACTGAAGTGTTTTATAGCTCATCCCAAGCAGTGGTGCAGCCTTGGCGATTACCCAGCCTGAGCGTCCCATGGCCTTCAGAATCAGCTCTTTCTCCAACTGTTCGATGGATATCCCTTCCGGCGGAAGATCGAAACGGATAGCACCAACGGGAGAGTTCGCTTCGTGTATCTCCACCGGCAGATCCTCCGGCTGCACCAGCTCTCCCTCTGCCATCAGCACCCCTCTTTCAATCACGGATTCGAGTTGGCGTACATTGCCGGGCCAGGTATAGTCCATCATGAGCTTGAGGGCAGGCTTAGAGATCCCTTTAACCAGCATGCCGGAGCTTGTGCTGTACTTTTTGACGAAGAAGTCGGCCAGAGCGGCAATATCGTTCCCTCTCTCGCGCAGCGGGGGAAGGATGACCCGGATTACATTGAGACGATAGTAAAGGTCTTCCCGGAAAACACCTTTCCTGATTTCCGACTCCAGGTCCTTGTTGGTGGCAGAGATAATCCGCACATCAAGCGGAATATTGACCTTTCCACCTACCCTGCGGACCTCTTTCTCCTGGATCGCCCGAAGGAGCTTGGCCTGCATTGCAACGTTCATCTCCCCAATCTCGTCCAGAAAGACCGTGCCGCCGGTGGCAGCCTCAAATATGCCGATCTCCCGAGCGGTGGCTCCGGTGAACGACCCCTTCTCGTGGCCGAAAAGCTCACTTTCCATAAGGCTTTCGGGAATTGCAGCGCAATTGATTGCTAGAAACGGCTGATCCCTTCGAGGTGACAGGTCGTGAATGGCACGTGCGACCAGTTCCTTGCCGGTGCCCGATTCCCCGTAAATCAGAACAGTGGAGCAGGTTGGGGCGATTTTATTAACGATCCGGTAAACCTCTTTGATCTTTGGGTGATCACCGATGATGTCAGGAAACGTTATTGTGTCCTGGAGCTTCTTCTGCAGCACCTTGTTTTCATGCAGAAGCTTCAGGTGCTCGAAAGCCCGTTGAAGGGTAACAAGAAGAGTTTCACGATCCAGCGGTTTCTCCAGATAGTCGAAGGCCCCCTTTTTCATTGCCTCAACAGCCGAATCAACGGTCCCGTGAGCAGTCATGATAATTACGCACTGCTGGGGATTCTGTGCCAGTATGGTTTCCAGAAGCTCTAACCCGGACATCCCCTGCATCTTCAGGTCAGATAGGATAAGATCGTATTCCTCGCATTCAAGCATTTCAAGGGCCTCTCGAGCACCCGGAACTGAGAGTGCACGGTACCCTTCCCGCTTGAGTATCGCCTCAAGAATGTCGCGCTGCCCCTTTTCGTCATCTACAATAAGTATGCTGCCGGTCATTCATTCTCCTTCAAACGGCATATAGCCCAGCCTGCTGTTCTATGCACCTAACTGTTTCGCATCGGAAGATGCACCGTAAAGATGGTCCCGTTACCCGGAACACTCTCAACTGAGATGCTGCCGCCATGCTCCTTTACAATCCGCTCCGTAATGGCAAGCCCCAAGCCAATACCTGCTTCTTTGGTCGTAAAGTATGGCTGGAAAATCTTGGTCAACTCTTCAGGCTGGATACCAACCCCCTGGTCAGCAAAGGTGAGACTGAACAGTTTTGCATCGCGATCAAATCGCGCTCCAAGTGTAATAGTGCCACCGTTGGGCATAGCCTGGGCTGCGTTCGTAAGAAAGTTGAAGAGACAGTTTCGCATCAGTTCAGGATCGACCCACATGGCCGGCAGGTCACCGGAAAGATCGGTAACAACTGCAATCCGCTGCTCATCAAGCTTGTCCTTGAGAACCGGGAGTGCCTTTGCCAAGAGTTCTGAATATGATACTTCGCATGGACGGATTTTCAATGGCCGACCGTAGTTCATGAAGTTGAGCACCATGTAGTTGGCTCGCCGGACCTCTTCCTTGATTTTGTCAAGGAGGCCCGAGAGGTCGGGACGAGGTTCGTTACAGGCCGTTGTGAGCTCACTCTTCAGGTGGTCGGTTGCTAGGCTGATGTAGTTGAGGGGGTTGCGGATCTCATGTGCGATTCCGGAGGCAAGCTGGCCTACCCGAGAGAGGTGTTCCGCCTCATAAAGCCTTTTCTCAAGGGATTCCCGTTCCCTGAGTTTTTCCACCATTTCATTGAAACTGTCTGCCAGTTCGCCAATTTCGTCCCCGCTCTCCACGGGAAAGGTTACGGATAGGTCGCCTGCGGATACCTTTTTCACCCCCTGTGCCAGTCGGTTGATCGGGTCAGTATAGCGTCGGGCCAAAAAGATGATCAGTCCGATACCAAAGGTGAATACTAAGGATGTGGCCACCAGTCGTCGAACGAAATTGTCATGCTGTATCTCTCGAACGTTGTCCAGAAGGAGATTAACCTGGATATACCCGAGCTGTTCCTCACCCACGATCACCGGGACTAAAAGGTCGTAAGGATGAGACATCCCTTCCGCCTTGAATCGTTGAGAAGCTTTCAAACCTTTCCCCAGTTTTTTCAGATCGCGACGCTTGCCGATCTTTGCCGGATCCGAAGAGTTGATGATCTCTCCCTCGTTGTCGATGATGTTGATTTCGTTGATTCCCTTGGTGCGAGCATCAATGAGATATTCCTTTAGACGCGACGATTCAACGTCGTTGGATGTGAGATCCTCGACGCTGACCTGAATTGCTTTCGATATCTCTGTGGTGCTTTCCTGTATCTCATTGACCAGATCATTCTGGCTGTACTGGTTCATGACGAAAAGTGTCAGAACGGCTATAACCAGCAGCGATAACATTATGATGATAAGTTTGGTATTCAGCTTCACCAGGGCGCCCCTTTCAGCCGGGAATGGAAACGGTAGGAGTATACACCAGAGGCAGCGGCATAGACAAGGAAAGCCAGCCGGATGGTTTTTAGGGGGTAAAGCGGAAGAGCTGGTAGGGCCCGCTGCCAAGATGGACCCGTGAGGTGGTTACGTAGAAGCTTCCGTCGGGAGCAATGGCAAGACTATCAGGCCATTGGAGTCTGTCGTCCTGTATGACGGTTTCCATGGTGCCGTCTGGCGTTCGTCGTTTAATGGCATTTTCTTCGATGGCGGTGAAATACAGACTGCCATCCGGACCGAATTCCATGCCGTCGGACGCAACTGTGGTTCCCAGCGATTCTACTTTTGCCGGCAGATCAAGGGCAGTAACCTGTTCGTCAAGAAGCCAGCGAAGGGCAATCCTGTAGAGGGTGCGTCCGGTCAGCGGCTGGAGATAGAGGTACTCTTGGGAACTGTCCAGCGCAATGCCGTCGGCATGGATGCCGGGGGCTGATCCATCGGGGAGAAGCCACTGCCGCCCGTTTATGGTCAGGGAGAGATCTTCTGAGGTGGTTGCCGGATGGGTATCAAGTACCCGCCAGGAAGTGCCGGTTGAGAGGTGAACAACAACCAGGCCCGGACTGCCGGAATCGGTTATGAAGGCGTGACCGCTCCGGGTATCGACACGTACGTCGTTCAGGTAGCTGTTTTCATGGGTTACCGGCGCCGCAAACCGGATTATCTGCACTACACGGTTTGAACGGAGATCAACCTTTATCAGTTTTATCCCGTCCTTGACAACCCCCTGCAATCGGGGATTTGCAGAGTCGAGTATCCATAGATTGTCGTTGCCGTCTATATAGACGCTCTGTACGCATACAAAGCGACTCAAGGGCTCACTGCCATACCAGCGATTCCACTCCGTGTCCGGGTAGGCTCTCAAGGTGCCATTCGGGAGGAGCTCGCCAACCGAAGTAGTCACTGATTCGTTCCAGCGAGGAAAGGTCACGAAGATCCTTCCCAGCCGGGAGACGGCAATACCGGTCCATTGGTGGCCAGAGTGTGCTATTTCCACAAGGTTGCGACTGCTGTAAGCAAGCTCGTTTCTGCGGCCAACGCACCCCGTGGAAATCAAGAACAGGAGCAGGGCTATTGTGGAACGGGTAAAGAATGCCATCTTTTCCTGTCTAAATATAGCGGTTTAGTCTATATTCCCGTTTGCAGAGTCGTCTGTCTTGATACCATGTCAACCACAGGAAGGGTTGGAATCTTGTCCAGTCCGTAGATCGCCTTGAGGTCCATATCTTTCGGAACGGCTGAGAGTAGTGACTCCGCGACCTTCTGGTCAGCCTGACGATAGCGTAGCTTAACCTCCAGTTTGAGCTGTTTCGCTTCAAGCCGCTGGGGGAGACCATAGTAAACTTCACGGTATCCTTTGGGTGGTATGGTGTCGTGTCGCGAAAACGAAGTCACCACCCATGGGTCAATGGCAAAATGGAAGTCATTCCCGGCTCCATCGGAATTGAAAAGCCTGGTATTCTCGGGGAGTGTGCCGTCCGGCTTAAGTGTTCCGCTTTGGAGAAGTATTTTGCCCGCTTCGTCAGTTGCGGTTATCTCAAGCCACATCTGACGAACATTTGTGAGGGAGGTCGGAAGGTTATGCCCAGCCCTCAAGTTTACGACCTTTACCTTGACCTCAACCAGCTTCCCACCCTGGTAGACCGGTGAGACTTCGATATCAGCAGCAAGTTTTAGCCTCTCGACAGCCATCTCATATTTTTTCATCAACCCGTATGCTTCGGATTTCTGGCCGGCCTTGGTTGCAGAAGCCGAGGCGAGGTAGTAGAGCAGGTAATTGGCCCCATTGAAGTTGTGCTGATACTCGGAGCGGAGAGGCTTGTAGAATGAGTCGGCAACTTTTTTGAATGTCGGAATGTCAACCATGTGACAGTCCTGACAGAGAATTTCTTTCTGGGCGTATGCGCCGGACTTCCATTCGTGCCAAGTCGCTTCCAGCGGGAAGTGCCGGTCGTAGTGGAAGACCTGATGACAGGAAGCGCAGAGATCGGCACGGAGGTGTAGCGGAGAGTCCGCACAGTCGTGAAAGCCTCCTCCGCATCCATCGGTCGGCATGAAAGGGCCTCGTTTGATGAGGGTTGTTCCCTGCTTGCCTACAACTCCGGGGGTCAGGATCATGGATCCATTCTCAGGCTCATGGGAAGGGGTCTGCCAGTGAGTGACACCGCTGATGGAATGGCAGATGTCACAGGAAACACCACTGGATGCCACAGCCGAAAGCCCACTAATGCCGGGCCCCTTTATCTCTCCGGTTACCATGCCGGCAGGGGAGTGACATCCTTCGCATTGGCGAGATATTTCGTGTCCCACAGCCTTGACTGCTTTGTTCAACTCCCCTTGATAAACAGGATCTTGAAAGGCAAGGTTGTGAACTGAGCCTGACCACTCCTTATACTGTTTGGGGTGGCAGTCCCGGCAGCTCTCCGGCGGCGTGAACGGGGCGTTTGACTTGTTCCATTTTATCAGAGAAGGATAGTACGGGTAGAATTCGCGATCATAATCGAAAACAGTGGAAGTACCTGCAGCAAAAGCCGAACTTGCAATGGTTAGCAGGAATATACCCGGTAAAAGCAGAGCCGATGTTTTCACTGACCCCTCCTTGGATCACTAATGTAGTAATAAGCCGTTCCCCGTAGTAACAACAGAATGCCTGCCTGTCAAGGTTGTTAATGGGGCAATCAAACGTCAAACATTGTCCAGTTTCTCATTGACTATCTCTAGTAATCGTGACACAATCTGCCGCGCAAAAATGTGATTCTATTTGCTGGTTATTTCATCATAAAGTATCAAAGGAGGAACAGAATGAGCATCAAGACGAGCAGAACATGGATTGCTGTACTTGCCGGCCTTGCCCTGGTATCGATTCAGGGTCTTGCCTATGGTGCGGGTGCTACAGCAGCCCCGGCCGCAAAGCCGCAGGCAGCGGCACCTGCCAAGGCACAGCCCGCAGATGCAAAGCCGACAACACAGGGGCCAAAACTGTCGAACGACGACTGTGCAAAATGTCACGCCAAGGCACCTGCCGACATCGCTGCAAACGGCGCAAAGCACAAGACCGCTATCGGCTGTCAGGATTGCCACAACGGACATCCTCCCACTGTCAAGAAAATCATCCCGCTCTGCAGCCAGTGTCATGAAGGGAAGCCGCACTTCAAGCTTGCAGGTTGCAATGGTTGCCACAGCAATCCGCATGCTCCACTGAATATCAAGATGGGACGCAACATCACAGACCCCTGTCTGACCTGTCACTCGCAGCAGATCGTAAAGCTGCGTGAAAACAAGAGCAAGCACACAGCTCTTGCATGCACCTTCTGCCACGATACGCATGGAAAGATCCCTGAGTGCGTACAGTGCCATAAGCCACACGCCAAAGAGATGACTCAGAACGACTGCAAGAAGTGCCACCAGGCCCATATGCCTCTGGCAGTGGCGTACAGCAACCAGACACCGTCCAAGGACTGTGCCGCTTGCCATAAGGCAGCCTATCAGCTTCTCACGGCCAGTGCTTTCAAGCACAAGAACCTGAGCTGCGTAGCCTGTCACCAGGCAAAGCATAAGATGATACCACAGTGCCAGAGCTGCCACGGCACACCGCACCCTGCCAGCATGCTTGCCAAGTTCCCCAAATGCGGCTACTGCCACAGCATAGCCCACGACCTGAACGTCTTCAAGGGTCAGCCTGCTCCGGCAGGATCACCTGCAGCTGCACCAGCAACAGGGGCCAAGAAGCATAAGAAATAGGAAGAGGTTTCTGATCTGAATAAAGGGCCGCGGCAATCATGTCGCGGCCCTTTTTTGTGTTTTGTTTCAGATTCGAGAAATCAGAACGGTCGCCGTAGCGTCAGGTGAAAGGTAACATCCGGAGCGGTATTTACGGCAATATCCTCAGCGACATCTATATCGAGGATCAGGGATCCAGGGAGCCGAATGGTTCCTCCGGTGTGCAGCAGAAAGGAACTGGAAGAAAGTTCCTTCAAGTCACTACCTTTGTAAAAAGGGGTATGACTGGAAAGCTCAAAAATGAAGGCGATCCAGTCGGCAGGAGCCCAGCCACCCCCCAGGCATCCGAATCCGACAACGGATCGCTGCTGGTCAGGGAGGACGTCTCCCCTGCTTAAGGCAATTCCGCCACCTGCTCCGAAGAGTGTGAGGTGACTGTTGGGGAGCCCGAAATCCTTGCTGGTGGTGAGCCAGAGTGCCGTGTCAGTGCTGCCACTGCCATGAAGGCTGCCGCTATTACCGGTCGGGAGCTTTATGCTACCGCGCAGGGCAAGAGCCAGTCTGTCTGGCTCGTCACTTTTATAGAGCTGGTACCCAGCCGTAAGGCGCAGGTCCCCGATCCCGAAACTTGAGTCATCGACCCGCAACAGCTCCCTGCCGTCCCTGGCATAGCGATAAAGGAGCCGGTTACGGGGGGCCTCTTTGCGGCCACCCTGGGGCAAACCGAAAAAGTCATGCCACCCTTCAATAAATCCATCGAAAACCCCGCCACCATGCCCGACCAAGGGAAGTTCCACTCCGGCCTCGAACCGTTCCCGAATGCCATACCGCCCTGCAATCGTCAGCCGGTAGGCTTCACCGTCAAGAAGGAGGCTTTCGTGAGAAGTGCTGTCTTTGGCGTCGTTGCTGGCCATCTCCAGGGAAAGCCATCCTTCGCCACCCCCCTTCCCAAGAATCGAGGCGCTTCCGGCTGACGGAAGACCGAATATCTGCACCAGTGGGCTTCTGTTGGCTGTCTGAAAGGGAGTTATGGGAAGAGGTTCGGCTGAGGACCATTCGCCGGTCACAAGCAGTACGAGCAGCATTGCTGATGCGGAAGTTAACAGTTTCATGTTGCCAAGTCTAACAGAGAGGAAAACCTCGGCAAGCTTGCCCGGTGATTTTTGAACTCTGCAGATGGAACTGATTCTTCTTGATATCGACTTGCAATCTGCGATAATGAACCTCCTCTAGCGGTATTGGATTCTACTTGCGAGGCAGTGTATAAAGGAGAATGCAGATGTACCAGGGGAGACAACAGGTGAATCGCCGCATGCCGAGCAGTAAAGGTGGCGTGAGCGGCAGGGGGGTTGCCGTTGTTGCGGCATCTGCGCTGCTCTTGGCACTCCTCTGCTTTACAGGGTGGTTCTATTACATGCTTGCAAAGCTTCCCAAGGTGGATCGCCTGGCAGACTACAAGCCCCCCATTGTCAGTCAGGTGCTGGGGGACGATGGAAGCCTGGTCGGGGAGTTCTATCTGGAGCGGCGCACCGTTGTGCCGGTTAACAAGATTCCACGGAAGCTGATCCAGGCGTTCGTGGCTGCAGAAGATTCCAACTTCTTTCAGCATAAAGGGATCGACTACTTCGGGATAGCCAGGGCAGCCTTCAAAAACCTCCTCTCCATGAGAAAAAAGGAGGGAGCATCCACCATTACACAGCAGGTGGCTAAGTCCATGCTCCTTACCCCGGAGAAGAAGTTCTCACGCAAGATCAAGGAGGCGATACTCGCAACCCGAATGGAGAAGAAACTCTCCAAGGACGAGATACTCTATATCTACCTCAACCAGATCTATCTCGGTGCTGGCGCGTATGGTGTGCAGCTTGCTTCAGAGACCTATTTCGGCAAAAGCGTCGAAAGTTTGAACCTTGCTGAGATGGCCATGCTGGCTGGTCTCCCCAAGGCACCCAATACCTACTCCCCAATAAAGCACATGGATAAGGCCAAGGAGCGACAGTCCTATGTCCTGGAGAGGATGGTAAAGGAGGGTTACGTCACCCAGGCCGAGGCGGATCATGCGAAAAATTCCCCCGTCGAGATAAGGCCACTCAAGAAGGTGAACAGTGAGCAGTCGGCATATTTCCTGGAACAGATCCGGATACAGCTGGAGCAGAAATATGGCGAGGACCGCCTCTACAAGGAAGGGTTGAAGATATATACTACAATGAATGCCGATATGCAGAAGGCCGCATTTGAGTCTGTGGTACGAGGGCTTAAGGAGGTTGACAAGCGCCAGGGGTTCCGCGGACCGCTGCAATACCTTGCCGAGAGTGAGGTAGACCCCTTTTGCAAGCAGGTTGAAGATAACATAGATGGTCTGACCCTCAGGCAGGGATCGACCTATCATGGTGTTGTGGTAAAGATTGACAAGGGTAAGGGAGATGTTACGGTAAGGGTCGGTGAACGGACCGGCGTGCTCTCAAGAAAGAACATGAGCTGGGCTGGGAAGCTTTCACTTGCCGACAGCTTCGGAAAGCCGGCTGAAAAGGGCAAATGGCTTGGGCTAGGCGCAGTGATAGAGGTTAGCGTGGTTGCCCCTGATGCAGACAAGGCTGGGGCTGTCTTTGCACTTGACCAGACCCCGGAGGCCCAGGCTGCCATAGTGGCCCTCGATCCTCGAACCGGCGGGGTCAAGGCACTGGTTGGCGGGTATGACTTCAAGAAAAGTCAATTCAATCGAGCGGTGCAGGCCAAGCGTAATCCTGGTTCGGCATTCAAGCCGATAATCTATGCAGCTGCCCTCGACAAGGGGGTTACCCCGGCCACCATCTTTGACGATTCGCAGGTAGATTATGAAAGCGGCAAGGACAAGGCCTGGACGCCAAAAAACTACGACAATATCTATCGCGGCAACGTAACCATGCGTGAAGCACTCACCAACTCCATCAATGTGGTAAGTGTGAAGATACTGGAGCAGATTGGCGTCAATGCTGCCATCGAAACCGCAAAAAAACTCGGCATCACCTCTCCTATGGCAGCAAACCTGACCATGGCACTCGGCTCCTCGAGCCTCTCCCCGCTGGAGTTGACTTCAGCGTACGGTGTATTTGCGTCCGGCGGGTACCGGACGACTCCCTATTTCATAACCAAGGTGCTGGATGGTGAGGGGAATATCCTGGAGGAGGCACGTCCCCCCCAGCTCCCGGTATTTTCCTCGACCACTTCGGCGGTTAATCTATCTCTGCCCTCCACCGGGCTCCTGACAACCTCGCAGATACCGAACCCTCTTGCGCCGGTACAGGTGATTTCTCCTGAAACGGCATACATCATGACTAATCTCATGGAGAGCGTGGTTACGAGTGGCACCGGTCAGCGGGCCCGGGCCGTAGGTCGGCCTGTAGCAGGAAAGACTGGTACAACCAACGACATGAAGGATGCCTGGTTTGTCGGGTACGTGCCGCAGCTTGTGGCAGGTGTATGGGTTGGCTACGACCAGGAGAGATCTCTTGGAGCAGGCGGATCTGGCGGACAGGCAGCAGCGCCAATATGGGCCGAGTTCATGCAGCGCTCGCTGGCCGGTATAGCGGTTCAGGATTTTGTTCCCCCACCCAACGTGACGTTTGCACTGATTAACCCCCGAAACGGCCGTCTGGCGAGGGAAGGGAGCACGGGAGCAGTGATAGAGTGCTTCATTGCAGGTACTGAGCCTACAACATACGATAGCGATTGATTTTTCGCGCAGGTTTAGCCGCAGCCAATGTCAAAACGACTCTTGCTCTATAGTTATATAATGTCATCTACGCGCTACTGCGGTGGGGTGGGTGTTGGAGGAGAATGATCGCCCGCTTCCCCGAAAATTAGTGATGTACGAACAAATGTCTTCGGCAAGCCGCGCCGGTCAAGCGATATGCTTTTTTTTTTTTAAAATACCCCCTTGCATTCGGTAAATTTCAGTCTATAGTAGTGCCAACATCAACATTATTAAGGAGGTTGCATCATGACTAAGGCAGAACTCGTTGAAGCAGTAGCAAAGTCAGCCGGCTTGACCAAGGCAGCAGCCGAGAAGGCAGTTGGCGCTTTCATCAGCTCTGTTAGCGCAGCACTGAAGAAGGGTGACCGGGTTACTCTGGTCGGTTTCGGCAGCTTTGAGGTCTCCACACGCAAGGCTCGCACAGGCCGTAACCCACAGACCGGCAAAGAAATCAAGATTGCCGCTGCAAAGGTGCCCAAGTTCCGCCCGGGTAAGGCACTCAAGGATTCTGTAGCATCCAAGAAGAAGTAGTCTTTGCGGATTGCCGTTCTGTTTTTACATAGCCCTGCTAAACAGGATAAGTGAGTTACCGAAATTATTTTCTGCGCAAAAACCGCAGAAAATAATTTCTAGCTCATTAAAAGCTGCGACCCCGCCGATGCGGGGTTTTTTTTTGACGGTCCGTGATTATACGGCAGAGGACAGAATATGAGCGTTCAAGTTCGGATCTATTACGAAGACACAGATGCAGGAGGCGTTGTATATCACGCCAACTACCTGGGCTATCTCGAACGGGGGAGAACCGAGTTCCTACGCGATCGTGGAGTCTCAGTCAGGCAACTCGCAGACGAGGGACAGATTTTTCCGGTCATCAGGCTGGAGATCGATTTCCGCTCCCCGGCGCGTCTCGACGATCTCCTGACTGTGGATACTGAAATGGTTTTGTTCACCAAGAGCTCTTTTACTTTGAGGCAGCGGATCAGGCAGGCGAACAATGATCGGATTCTTGTGGAAGCAGTGGTGAAACTGGTCTGTGTTAGACCTGGCATGAAGCCGAGGCGGTTGCCGGAACTGCTTCTGCAGGCCCTGGATCTGAATTGGGTTCCGAAAGAATGAGCAGTCCTCTTGTTTCGATTCTCATGCCCGTGAGGAACGAGGAGGCCTATCTGCCTGCTGCTCTCAGATCCATTATTGTGCAAGGCTTTACCGATTGGGAGCTGGTGGCTGTGGACGATGGCTCGACCGATGCTACTCATTCGATTCTGGCAGATGCAGCACGTCACGATCTGCGTATAAGGATAGTGTCCGGTAACGGCAAGGGGCTTGTTGCCGCACTCAACCAGGGTGTTGCCAACTGTAGAGGCAAACTGGTGGCGCGTATGGATGGCGACGACATCTCACATCCATCCAGGCTCGAGGCGCAGTGCCGCTTTATGGCAGCCAACCCTGAAGTGGGGCTCGTATCATCCAGCTTCAGGCACTTTCCCCGGCGTTATCTGAAGGTGGGTATGCTTGCCTACGAGGAGTGGCAGAACAGGTTGCTTACTCATGAGCAGATCATCCGTGACCTCTTTGTCGAGTCTCCGTTCGTGCACCCGGGAATTATGATTCGGCGCAATCTACTGGAATCGGTCGGTGGTTATCGCGACATGGGATGGGCGGAGGACTACGACCTCTGGCTCCGTCTTGCCGCGTATGGTGTCTGCTTTGCCAGGCTTCCTGAAATCCTTATTTATTGGAGGGACAGAGCTGAACGATCGACCAGAACGATGCAGGAATACAGCGCCGAAGCATTCCGCCGCTGTAAGATCCATCATCTGCAGAATGGCTTTCTGCGTGATGTGAATGCCGTTACCCTGATCGGCGCCGGTATTGAAGGGAGGGCATGGCGTAAGGCCCTTGCAGAAGTCGGAATAACCGTCAGTGGGTGGGTGGATCTCGATCCTCGCAAGGTCGGGCGCATGCTTCACGGAGCAGAGGTAATTGCCGCTGATAAGGCTGTCCCGGGCAGCGGTGCGATGCTCATCACCATCGGTACACGGGGGGCCAGGGAGCTTGTTCGAAACTGGGCACAACAAGTCGGGCTGGTTGAGGGGGGCGATTTCATCTGCGTGACCTGATCCTGCAAGAGGTAGGTGAAGGGGTGGCGAATCGCTCATACCCATTTATTCTATTGACATTTCACTGCTTTTCCTATAACAATTTCCCGTTTTTGTGCCATTCGACATAATGCACCTACGCCTAATCAATACAGGCAAACAATACAGAGGAGGATGAAAGTAAATGGAACAGTATGCAGTAGTCTTTGCCCTGGCCTGCGCCGCCGCGGCTGTTGTCTACGGGTTGGTAACAGCCCAGTGGATTCTGGGGCTCCCCCAGGGTAACGAGCGTATGAAGCAGATCGCCGCGGCAATCCAGGAAGGGGCCGGCGCCTACATGAAGCGCCAGTACACTATCATTGCCATGGTCGGTGTTGTCATGTTCGTGCTTCTCTTTGCAACCCTCGGTGCAAAAACCGCTATTGGCTTTGCGGTAGGTGCGATCTTCTCGGGCCTTACCGGCTTTATAGGAATGTTCGTCTCGGTCCGCGCCAACGTAAGGACCACCGAGGCAGCCAAGTCTGGAATCCACAAAGCTCTGAACGTCGCCTTCAAGGGTGGGGCCATCACCGGCATGCTGGTGGTAGGTCTCGGCCTGCTTGGTGTTGCGGGCTACTACATGATTTTGCTGAAGCTTATGCCCGGCGCTCCAGTCAAGGACGTGGTCACCCAATTGGTGGGCCTCGGTTTTGGTGGATCGCTTATCTCCATCTTTGCCCGGCTTGGCGGTGGAATCTTCACAAAAGGTGCGGACGTTGGAGCAGACCTGGTAGGCAAGGTTGAAGCCGGCATACCAGAGGACGATCCACGTAACCCTGCCGTTATTGCCGACAACGTCGGAGACAACGTCGGAGACTGCGCTGGCATGGCTGCCGACCTGTTCGAGACCTATGCCGTAACCCTGATCGCTGCCATGCTGCTCGGAGCAATCGCCTTTACCGGCAATACCAGCGCCGTCAGCTACCCGCTGATTCTCGGTGGCATCTCCATTGTCACATCCATCATCGGCACCTACTTTGTCAAACTTGGTGAGAACCAGAAGATCATGCCTGCACTCTACAAGGGGCTGATCGCCTCGGCTGTACTCGCCTGCATCGCCTTCTATTTCGTAACCGTCCAGATGTTTCCACAGGGCCTGACCAACGCTGGCGGTCAAACCTTTAGTGCGATGAGCATCTTTATTTCCGCCATCGTCGGCCTTGTAGTAACCGGCGCCATCTTCTGGATCACCGAATACTATACCTCCACCGAATACGGCCCGGTACAGCACATCGCACAGGCTTCCACCACCGGTCACGGCACCAATGTTATCGCCGGTCTTGGTGTATCCATGAAGTCCACGGCTGCACCGGTTATCGTTATTGCCGCCGGTATTATCGTTTCCTTCAATAGCGCTGGTGTATATGGCATCGCAATTGCCGCGGTCTCAATGCTCTCCCTGACCGGTATCGTCGTTGCCATGGACGCTTATGGCCCGATCACCGACAACGCCGGTGGTATTGCCGAGATGGCAGAATTGGACGACTCGGTCCGCGCAGTAACCGATCCGCTCGACGCCGTCGGCAACACAACCAAGGCAGTTACCAAAGGCTATGCCATTGGTTCCGCTGGTCTGGCCGCTGTAATACTTTTCACATCTTATGTGGATGAACTGAAACTCGTCGGGAATTCAATTACCTTTGACCTTTCCGACCCGTACATCATTGTCGGCCTCTTCATAGGCGGCATGCTCCCTTACTACTTCGCAGCCCTCTGCATGGAGGCTGTAGGCAAGGCGGGTGGTGCGGTCGTTGTGGAAGTCCGCAGACAGTTCCGCGAAATAAAAGGTATCATGGAAGGAACGGGCAAGCCCGACTATGCAGCCTGCGTCGATATAGTCACCAAGACTGCGCTGAAGGAGATGGTTATCCCCGGCATTATCCCCATAGCGGTACCGGTACTGGTCGGCTTTACTCTCGGCCCCAAAGCCCTGGGTGGCGTTATCGTAGGCTCGATCGTCACCGGCATTTTCGTGGCAATCTCCATGACCACCGGTGGGGGAGCTTGGGATAATGCCAAGAAATACATCGAAGACGGCCACCATGGCGGCAAGGGTGGTGAAGCCCATAAGGCTGCCGTTACCGGAGACACTGTCGGTGACCCGTATAAGGATACCGCTGGTCCTGCTGTCAACCCGATGATCAAGATCATCAATATCGTCTCACTGCTGATCGTGCCGCTCTTGAACAAGATGTGATACAACCCAATTCATTTGCTATTAAGGGGGCTCGGAATTATCCGGGCCCTTTTTTTGTGGGTAATTCATCACTCTTTTACTAATCTTGACTATAAATTCTTCGCGTACCATCCTTAATAACTCATGTATCCTGGATAAAGAGCTCGTTAGAACCATGTCAAATCAACACTGAATGAGCAAAGATGCTTTCAGAGCAAGTACTTTTCTGATAGAATTTCCATCTTACATCGATGCATGTTCCAGGAGTATTGTGTGCACGAAATGTCTATTATGCAGAGCATTGTCGAGATATGCGAGCAGCACGCGACTGGACGACGTGTACTGTCAGTGACCCTGGAGATCGGCAGACTCGCCGGAGTAGTCCCCGAGTCTCTGGAATTCTGTTTTTCTGCATGCGCAATAGGCACAGTGCTGGAAGGCGCAGAACTCGTCATAGAGACCATACCAGGCCAGGGACGCTGCTACGGCTGCAGAGCCGTGTTTTTGTGCAGTTCGCATTACGAACCATGCCCTGACTGCGGGTGCTATCAAGTGGAACTTCTTGCAGGAGAAGAGCTGCGGGTCAAGGAGCTGGATGTTGAATAGTCCTGAAGTACCCTGAACGTGAATCTGTACCGCACCCTTATCAACAAACCCCTGGAACGAATCTGGATCTACGTCGGACAACTTAGGACCACCTTGTAATTATTGTAAGCCAGGGGATAACTCCGTTATGTACACATCATTCAAAAGGGCACTTACCCTCAATACCGTTCTGCTCGCCGCACTGCCGATACTAGGGTTTGGGCTCATTGCTCTCCAGTTCCAGAAAAGGGACCTGGAAAAGGTGATTGTCAACGAGAGCAAGGCGCTCGCAAAATCGGCCACTGCAGAGACCCGAGCTTACCTGCATCACGCACTCCTGCAACTTGAAAACCTGACCGAGTTGATCCTTGCCGACCCATCCGTTGGCAATATAGCCTTCAACGCCCTCGTGGAGAAGGATATCGGTTCGCCGGGACACTTCGAATCTCTTCTGCTGCTCGACAGACAGGGACAGGTAAGGATGAGGGGAACGCCACCAGGCACTGACGTGGGAGCAGGAGCCATAGACACGAACTTCTCCAATCAGGATATTTTCAAGAATGCCGTCAATAGCGGCAAGCCGATCTGGTCGAAAACCTTCATCTCAACCAGAAACAATCTTGCTGCAGTAACTCTTGCATACCCCTTCAAAAACGGGGTAATCCTCGGAACTATAAACCTCGGCCCGCTCAACGACATTGCAGACAGAATCGGAGAGGATAACGGCTACGCCTACATAGTAAATCAGGAAGGTCGCCTGATCGTCCATCCGGATCGCTCCCTCGTGACCGGCCAAGAGGATGTTTCAAACATCTCGATCGTAAAGGGAGGAAGGGAGGGAAAGTTCGGCACGTACCGCTATCCCTTCCGCGGAGTTGAGCGATTGGGGAGTGTGGTTGGCGTGCCGGAAACCGGCTGGCTGGTCGCGGTTGCAGAAAGAACCGACGTTGCATTTGCTCCGCTGGTCAAATTACAGAAGATACTTCTCGCGGGGATGCTCACTGCAATCGCCCTTGCAGCTCTCTCAGCAATCTGGAGCCTCACCAGACTCTTCAAGCCTCTGACGACGTTGATCGAAAACGTCCAGAAGGTCTCGCGCGGCGATTACAGCTTTGTGACCCCCGAACCCAGCTTTCAAGAGATAGACCGGCTCTCCGTCAATTTCAATGCTATGGCTGAAGCGGTAAACAGCCGTGAAGAGCAGTTACAGCAGCGCAACGAAGAGCTGGCCATGGCAGAAGAAGAGCTGCGCCAGCAGGTAGACGAGTACCAGCGTAGCCAGGATGAGCTGTGCGAGACGAATCATGCACTTAACTCCCTGATCCTGGCATCACCGCTGGCCATCGTCGCATTCGGGATCAACGGCCAAGTCAAGCTATGGAATCCTGCGGCAGAGAAAATGTTCGGTTGGAAGATTTCCGACGCCGTCGGGCAACTCTGCCCTCTGGCCTGCCGCGAGGGAGCAGATCTGTTCTGGGATCTCTGTGCGGCTGTTATTTCCGAGGAAAGGATCATAACTATCGAGATGTCTAGATCCAGACTGGACGGAACTCAACTGGAGGTAGCGGTTTCCGCTGCACCACTTTTGGGGGCTGATGGCCTGTTATCTGGAGTTATGACGGTTATTGCCGATATAACAGATCGCAAACGGGTTGACGAGGAGCTTCGCAGCCTCAATTCCCGCCTTGAGTCTAGGGTTATCGAACGAACCGGACAGCTGGAGGCGGCCAACCGAGAGCTGGCAACCTTCTGCTACTCAATGTCACATGATCTGCGAGCGCCGCTCGGTCATATCGGCAGTTACTGCCAGACAATGCTGGAGGATTGTTCAGGACTGGATGAACTGGGACGCAACTGCTTGGAACGGATGGATCGGATAAGCCATCGCCTCCTGCAGTTGATTGACGGTCTCATGGACATGTATCGACTTACGCGATGTGAAATGCAAAGAGACATAATTGATCTCAGCGACATGGCTATAGAGATAAGTGGAGAATTGCAGAGCTCCGAACCAAAACGCCATGTTACCTTCTCCATTACCCCCGGTGTGACGGCATCGGGTGACCCGCGCCTTCTCAGGATTGTACTTCAGAACCTGCTCTGTAATGCCTGGAAGTATTCGGGCAAGGAGGAATCACCCATAATCGAGTTTGGTTGTTTGCCTACCCATACCGGGCAGGCCTTCTTTGTGAGCGACAATGGTGTTGGATTTGACATGGCACATGCCGACCGGCTGTTTGCTCCATTCAGCAGGCTGCACGGTGATGACGAGTTCTCCGGCACCGGAATTGGGCTTGCCACGGTTCAACGCATCGTCACGCGCCATGGAGGCCAGGTTTGGGCCGAGGCCGAATCAGGCCATGGCGCCAAATTCTACTTTACAGTCGGCACTGCCTCAAGTTAAATGAATTACGCAGTTGAGACGGCACCTACGTCATCAAGCCTGAATTTGCTCACCATAGTCTCAAGCTTTTTCACCTGTTGATCGAGGTCCCTTGCAGCGTCCGATGACTCAAATGCGCTTGTCGCGTTTTGACGAGTAACGTCATTCATCTGTATAACTGCCCTGCTTATCTGATCAAGTCCGCTTGCCTGACTCTGGCTTGCAAGGGAGATTTCATCGGTGAGTCTGCCGATGGAAAGTGCCCCCTCAACAGCCCCGACAAGATGTTCATCGATTTTTCGGGACAGCTTCTCCCCTTTCTCCGTCAGCTCAACAGAAGCCTGAATAAGGGTTTCGGTCTGTTTTGCCGCCTCGGTCGATCGCCTGGCGAGTTGACGTATTTCATCCGTCAGGACTTCAAAATCGTTCCCGGCCCCTTCCACATGAGCGGCTTCAATAGCTGCGTTGACCCCAAGCAACCCGGATAGCATCGAAATGTTGTTCAGGTCGTCGATAAGGTACTGAAACTCATTATTAAGTTTTTCGACATCTTCGGATTTTCCGGTACCCGAGTCAAACTGGATATGTCGACCGAAATCTTGAAGGCGGGTAACAGCATCCTCGCAACGGACCGAAAGATTACGGATCTCATTGGCAACGACACCGAACCCACCCGCTGACGAACGAACCCTCACCGCCTTATCGGCGGCGCTAGTGGAAAGAGTGCCGGTCTCATTCGCTATGGAGTTTATCTCCTTGATTATGAGTGAGGTATTGTCGGCAGATGACCGGATCTCACTCATGGCTTCCAGCATCCGCTCCATAGCCTCTTTTGCAGTAGAGATCGATTCAGTTGCACGTTGAGAGTTGATTCGTGCATCAGAGGTGTTCTGGGCACTCTTCTTCGAACTTTCTGCGATCTGCGCAAGGTTGTCAGATGTCTCTGACAACTGGCGTCCCTGTTCGGTCGCACCTTTTGAGACGATTGCACTGCTTTGGGAGATCCGGCTGCCTACATTCGAGACCAGATCAACGGTTTCAGCGACCTGCGATATTGCTGCATGGAGCGATTCCGCGGTCACATTCATTGCTTTCTTGATAACGGCATGTTCGCCTTGGTACCTGCCCCGCATCCGGGAACTCAGATCGTAGCCCGCCAGGCGCCCCAGGACTGCACCGGCTTCATTGAGAGGATCAATGACTGCATCCAGCGTCCCGTTGACGCCACCTATTAGGTCACGCCAGATCCCCTCATAGTCCCAGTCGTTTCCCCTGGTTCGCAACCTACCCTTACCGATGTTCCCAATCAGATTCTGCGTTTCGCTATGCATCCCGTAAAGGGTTGCCAAAAGTGTGTTAAGGTTTCGCTTGATATCGTTGTACTCGCCTTTGTACTCATCGATTACAAAGGGCGGTATCTTCCCGTGGGCAATCTCGTCAATAGCGTTTGCCGCAAGTCGCAGGGGGGATACGAGAGTATCGAGCATCCTGTTTACCAGCGCGATCAACTCGCCATCAGCACCCGTGTGTGCTGTCGTGTCACCGCGTTTATCCAGCTCACCATTCATCATCGCTTCAGCGAGCTTCTGAATTTCGTCATGAACAGTAGGCAGATCATTGTTGTCGCAAATCGCCAATACCTTAGCTTTTCTCATCTCAAGATCCTCGTTGAAACTGAGTTATCTGCTGCAGACAAGCAACAGCAGCATCGTTTAGAGCTGCCGACGTTTCAGGTGTCATATAATCCCGCATCCGGTTGAAACATCGCCCTTCTATTCCAATCAGCATAATATTTGTTGGGAGCTTCTCAGGGCAGAGTATTTTCCCAACGTCAATTGTCTCCTTAAGTCCAATGCCATGAGCGGATAGAGCTGTGTTGCAGCAGGTCGGCAGATCCTCCCAGGAGATGCAATGGATCGTCCCTGGTGGAGCGCCGAACTGTACGGCATCGACCACGATCATCGAGCGTTCGTACCCGGTCAGTCGGTCGAGCAGTGAAAGACCGCCAACCCCTGAATATTCAACCCTTGTCTCGCCTGGCAACTCCATGCCCTGAAGCTTTCGGTAAATCTCATATCCTGCCGCGTCATCTGCTATCAGTTCGTTGCCGATGCACACAACAAGAGTGCCCCCTGTGCTGTGGCTAGTTATTGGATCTTTATCCTCGTTCGGCATTGTTCCCCACTGCTCATTATCTCGGATTTCACCGGCCTACTGATAAGCTCATTTACTATGCCGTCAAAGTATGAATGGAACAACCTGCACATGGCACTCCCTGTCTGAATACCCCGTAAGGAACAGACGTCCCTTAAAATGCACCGGTTAAAGAAGAGATCAAACTCCGCACCAGAACCTTCCAGGGAGAATTCGAATCCTGCCTTCATTCTTTCAGAGAGAACATCGATAGCTTCAGCAAGGGATGGATTGTTCAGATGTACAGGGAGCTTCTTTGCCATTTCCCTTCCGGCAATCCGCCCGACCGGGGCTGTAGCGCCTCCCATGGTATTATCGATCGTGGAGGTGAAAATATCGATCAGGAAGGCCACTTCAGAGAACGCCTTTTGATGGTCCTGCATGGTTACTTCCTGCACTGTTTCGCCATTCATAGAAACTTCTCCATTTTGTTGCAGAACTCAAGGTCTCGGTAGAAATTCTTTACCGTATGATAATTGGCGTGACTGATGGCTCCCGATGGACAGATGTAGGCGCAACTCAGGCATGCTATGCAATCTTCAGGATACTTGTTCACCGAAATTCTCTTATCCGTCTCATATTCGAATACCTTTGTCGGGCAGATGTCTACGCACATTTCACATCCGCGACAGGCCTCTTCATGAATTGTGATCTCCACCATCAGCTTTGCCTCCGTATTGTCTGCACTACCGAATCTCCCTTGGTTACCGTGATTTCGAGCGGCATGTTGCCAAGGGCATGTGTGGCACACGACAGGCATGGATCGTAACACCTGATGCCGAATTCGACCGCATTCATGAGTGCGTTGTTGTCCGGCTTGCCGATCACATGTGAGGCCGCAGCCTGCGCAATCGTCCGATTGATCAAGGTGTAGTTCTGCTGCGTTGCCACGATCAGATTCGCCGCTCGGATAATACCGTTCTCATCGATTTCATAATCATGAATGAGCGTTCCTCGCGGAGCTTCGACATGCCCAACCCCTCTGCCACCTCGGAAACGGACAGGAACGCGCGTCTCCCCCTTTAGCGCTGGATTGCCGATTATCTCCTTGGCCCTCTCAGCCGCGTACAGAAGCTCTATGAGACGGGCATAGGTTTGGAGAACTGTTGCATGACAAGTGCGGCCGGCAAGCTCCCGGAATGCTGCTAATTCGCTGTCGGCACCCGGAGTCCCATATGAATCTGCAACGTTTATCCGTGCCATGGGTCCCACGCGGTATTCATGATGCTGATCTTCGCGGGACAGATGTACCTGCTTCATGTACGACCATTCAACAACTGATTCCACAAGATATTTGTCGTACTCTTCGACTCCAAATTCAACCATTAGTGAACCTGTTTCATCAATGGCCCTGAGCTTACCCTCGATCATCGAGACCTTGTTGTCCTTGACGGTGCCAAGACTCCAGGAAGGAGTTATCCACTCTTTCAGTATCGCAGGGTGAAGATCTATCTGCTTCAACAGAAGCTGTTTCGCTATGGGCGCAAGCTCCTGCAACAGAACGAGCGCTTCATCAATCCAGGACTCCAGAAGCCTGCTCTTTTCCCCATCCAGCACAAACGTTATCCCGCCTGCTACCGATGTCACCGGATGCGTTCCCCGTCCGCCGACGAGTTCGTTGATCTTCTGGCCTAGGGTTCTGCAGCGGAGAGCCTTCTTGGCAACCTCGGGAACTGCCTTTACTACACCTACAATGTTTCTGATAGCCGGGTCAGCATCGATCCCCAGCACGAGATCCGGTCCCTGCAAGGCGAAGAGGGAAAGGGCATGTGAGTGTATCAGGTGCCCCATATACATCAGTTCCCGCAGAAGTTTAGCCGCTGGTGGTGCTTCCACGCCTGCCGCATGGTCCAGCGCGTTTGTTGCGGAGAGATGATGTGCCGTCGGGCAGACGCCGCAGATGCGGGCCGTTATGAGTGGCATACGGTCAGCTTCCATGCCGACCAGTATCCGTTCAAAGCCACGGAGTTCGTTGACGACAAGGCCAGCCGATGCCAGGGAACCATCGTCGGCAAGGTTCAAATAGACCCGCGCATGCCCTTCGATACGGGTGACAGGGTCGATGGTAATCGTTTTATTCATAGTCCGCCTCTGCATCATCGATCCAGTTCTTTATGAGAAATGTCGGCTTCTCTCCGATCATCGATGTAGCCATTGTGTAGGAATAGTGTGTCTTTGCCGTTTTTTCGATCTCTTTTATGATCGAATCGCGGGGAATCTTGGTCAGTCGCGACATCCTGTCCGCGATTTCAGTGCGGATATCCCTGTTAGGTTCAGTTAATATCTGCATTGTGGCCCCTGCGCATCCGGTGCATGTCACTCCGTTCAGGGGACATGGGGATTTACATCGGTCAAGGGTTACCGACCCCATGCAGATATACCCCTGACTCAAAAAGCACTGATCTGGATCCGCGCTTCCTTCTGAATTTTTCCGCATTTCGCCCTGATCGGTTTTATCCATCCTCCTTTTGCAGCGGGCGCAGACCGATTCCTTGGTGGCCTTTGGCGTCCGCCCTTCCACAAGTGCCAGCAGAGCATCGAACACAAAGGCAGGGTGCGGCGGGCAGCCAGGCAGATAGAGATCCACATCGATGACACTGTCAAGAGGAGAGACAGTCGCTTCAAGAGGTGAAACCTCCCTGCTTGGGGGTTGATGCGGCATGGTTGTCTTGTTCCGTCCGTAGACCGACTCGAAAATCTCCTCGCGGGTGTGAACGTTCCCTGCTCCGGCAATCCCTCCGTACACCGCACAGGTTCCCCATGCGATTATCAGGTCGCAGCTTTTTCTCATTGCCTCGGCTGCGTGCCGGTCATGCTCCGTTCTTATTGCGCCCGAGACCAGCCCAACCCGAGCTTTCGGGTAATCCTTGATGTCTGTCAAAACCGGGCAACGCTGGATGGTTACCGATTGAAGCACGGTCAGAATTTTTTCGTGGAGATCAACAATGGCAACATGGCAACCGGCACAGTCGCTCAACCACTCAGTGTTGAGGGTAACGAGCTGACTTTTGTCCGGAACGGTTTTACTGGATGCACGTGCGCTCATTGTGTAACCTCCTTTCTCGCATCAGAGGCTCGACCCGGATCATGCCTATGGATGGTGAGTCCTTTATAGCAGGCGTTTTCTCCTGCGTGACGGATTTCAAGGGTCGAATCGCAACCCATTATGTTTTGCAGCGCCCCTGAAAAAAACCCGAACATCATGTTGCAGAGAGAGCCCTTTTGATGATGCCCGAATTTGAAAAGTGCCTGACGGATCATGCAATCACGAAATACAAGGCTGATCTCTTCCCCCTGTTCGGTTCTTTGAATCATGGTTTCTCTGTCATGTGGTTTGAATGTTTCGAAATGCCAGAGACAGTCATTGTCGAGAAGTACCTGGTGGACAGATGCCAGGGCCTGCTCAATGTCGTCAGTTCTCTCCACATTCTCCGATAGTCGCATCCCTAACTGTTTGCCCGCCAGGTACGAAATGCTGTTCGCAGATTCACCTATTGCCTGTTCGATACCGCTGGCAATAGCCCCCAGAAATGTCATCGTCTCCTGGAGTGAAGCTCTTGTTTCAAAAAGGTCCTTCATGGTTCTCTGTTCCTTTTCCATTTTCAGGCGTTCCCTTACGATATTTCAGGTTTACCCTAATTTCCGTCAGGCAGATATGGCTAGTATCGACAAGATTAATTTCAACTTAAATTATTTATTATGTAAATATTTCAACACAAATCTATGGTTTTATTTGTATACACATATAGTTGTCAAATTACAGGTAGTCTTGACACGGAACTGATTGACCTATTGCGAAGGATGCGATACGCTCACCCGTGTCTGTCCAGAAAGGTTTTCATGTAGCAACCACCACCCTTTAGCTTTAGGAGGCTCGATGTATGTGCATAACTTGCGGCTGTTCTGATCACGATCATGGGCACTCCCACGCTGACCATCATGAGAAGAGCCATGGACATGATCATCCGCACCAACCGCAAGCCCCCCGCAATCGAATCACCATTGAGACGGAAATAATGGCCGGCAACAACCGGTTTGCCACTAAAAACCGTGCGCTTTTCGCAGAAAAGGGAATCTTTGTCCTGAACCTGGTGAGTTCCCCTGGTTCCGGAAAGACGACACTTCTTGAGCGTACGCTCAAGGAGCTTGCCGTCCGTTTCCGTTGCGCCGTTATCGAAGGTGATCAACAGACCGACAACGATGCGGTCAGGATCGCAGCCACAGGAGTCCCGGTTAAGCAGATCAATACCGGTGCAGGCTGTCACCTGGATGCCCACATGATCGGGCATGCTCTGGAGCATTTCGACCTTGACCGGCTTGACATCCTGTTTATCGAAAATGTAGGGAATCTCGTCTGTCCCGCCTCATTTGATCTGGGAGAGCAGCACAAGGTGGTGGTGCTTTCCGTAACAGAGGGGGAGGATAAGCCGCTCAAATATCCTCAGATGTTCCATGCTGCAGATCTGATGCTTCTGAACAAGATAGATCTGCTTCCTCACCTCGACTTTTCCGTAGACCGATGCGTAGAGATGGCGAAACGCGTCAGAAATGATGCCTTGCTCTTACAGATTTCCGTCCGGACAGGAGAAGGGATGTCGGGATGGTATGACTGGCTTGCAGAAGGGGTTAATGCTGCGAAGCGTAAAGAATGAACCATGACAGGCAATAAGATGCCGTCTGAAATCAGAGATCTTTTAACCCTTCACCCTTTACCCTCAACATCTGTAGTACGTGTCCGTGTTGAGATAACCGGGATTGTCCAAGGGGTCGGGTTCAGACCCTTTCTATTCAGGCTTGCCAGCAGGTTCGGCGCTACCGGGTGGGTGCGCAATACCCCCTGCGGTGTGCAGATGGAGATCCAGGCGGATCACCAGACCCTGTCTGCCATCCTGGACGCAATAAGACAGGAAGCACCACCGCTTGCAGTGATTGGCTCTTTGACAGATAAAACCATCACCCCGCTTGAATCTGAACCAGGTTTCTCCATACTTGCAAGCGGTGCCGGAGCCGTAAGAGCCGAGATCCCACCCGACGGTGATCTCTGCACCGACTGCCTCGAAGAGCTGTTCGACCCAACCGACCGGCGCTACTACTACCCGTTTATCACCTGCACCAACTGCGGACCCCGTTATTCAATAATAACCGGCATTCCATACGACCGCCCGCTGACCACCATGGCAGGCTTTCCTCTCTGTCCCGCCTGCCAGGCCGAATACGATGATCCCCTTGACCGGCGTTTCCACGCCCAGCCCCTCGCCTGCCCGGTTTGCGGACCACAGCTACGGCTCCTTGATTCGGAGGGCCTACGCATGGGCAATGATGGCACTGCTGCGCTCGACACTGCCGTATGGCTTCTCAAGCAGGGGAAGATTCTTGTCATAAAGGGGATTGGAGGCTTTCATCTGGCGGTTGATGCCGGAAACCCAACTGCAGTCAAAGAACTTCGCCGCCGCAAGATGCGGGACGCCAAACCCTTCGCACTAATGCTCCCTGACCTTCTCTCCGTCTCTGCCATTGCAGTTGCCAGCCGACTGGAAGAACGACTGCTTGCAGGTGCTGAACGCCCGATAGTACTTTTGAGAAAACGCGACAGGCAAGGGAGCGACGAGATCAAAAACGGTGTAGCGGGAGAGGTGGCCCCCGGTTCGAACTATCTCGGAATCATGCTCCCCTCCACTCCGCTGCATCATCTGCTGCTCCATGATTTTGGCTCCCCGCTTGTCATGACCAGTGGCAACCGTTCCTCCGAGCCGATTGTCTTTCGCGACAGCAATGCCCTGGAGCGTCTTGCAGGGATTGCCGATGCGTTCCTTACCCATGACCGCCCCATCCATACACGGGTTGACGATTCGGTAATCCGCGTCTTCCACGGGAACCCGCTTTTCCTTCGACGGTCACGGGGCTACGCCCCGCGTGCAATTCTCCTCCGGGAAGACCAGCCTGCCGTGCTGGCAGTAGGCGCCGAACTCAAGGTAGCCTGCTGCATGACGCGTGACAGCCAGGCATTCATGAGCCAGCACATTGGCGACGTCCAGAACCTGGAGACCCTTGAGTCAATGACCGATACGATCGAGAAGATGAAAGATCTTCTGAAAATCGAGCCGGTCGCGGTGGCTCACGACATGCATCCCGACTACCTCTCAACCCGCTTTGCACAGGAGCGTACTGGCCTGCCGACGATTGCTGTGCAGCATCACCATGCACACATGGCATCATGCATGGCTGAAAATCGCCTGTGTGGAACAGCCATCGGGATCATTTTTGATGGAACCGGCTTCGGACCTGATGGAACGGTATGGGGGGGCGAGTTCCTGCTCGGAGACAGCTCGGCCTATCAACGACTCGGTCGCTTCAGGCCGGTCCCCCTGCCGGGAGGGGATGCAGGCGTTCGTGAACCTTACCGGATGGCGCTCTCCTGGTGTCATTCAGCCTTGGGAGACGCTGGATTCGAGATTCCTATTCCCGGCTGGTCGGCACTGCCCGATCAGGAGAAACAGCTTCTGCGTCTTGTGGTGCAAAAGAGAATCAATTCTCCACTCACATCAAGCTGTGGAAGGCTGTTCGACGCAGTCGCAACCCTCGTTGGGTCACGTGCTGTGATCTCCTACGAAGGACAGGCAGCCATAGAGCTGGAGGCGGTTGCCGAGGAGGGAGCCCCCTCCCGTACCTACCCGTTTGCTATTGCAGAGGCGGATGGTTTGCTGGAAATCGACTGGAGGCCGCTCTTTGTCGCCCTGGTGGATGACCTGCACAAGGCTGTAGTGTCTCAGGGAGATATGGCCAGAAGTTTCCATGCTGCGGTTGCTGCCGCCTCTCTGGAGGTATGCCGCCGTATCCGCGAAACGACCGGGGTAGTGCAGGTCGTTCTTTCTGGCGGTGTTTTTCAGAACCGGCTTCTAACGGAAGAGCTCTGCGACCTTCTCTCCAAGTCCGGATTCAATGTACATACCCACAGGCTGGTCCCGCCGAATGACGGCGGTCTGGCTCTGGGGCAGTCAGTAATCGCAGGAAGAGCCTTATGGAAAACGTCATGAGGAAACCAATATGCAAGGCGCAAGAGAGCGAGGAAGTGAAGCGTACAGTAAGTGCTTTGAACTTCCGAGCGAGCGGAAACACTGCAGATCGGTTCCGCAGTAGTTTTGCATGAGGCTCGAAGGATGATACCATGTGCCTAGGCGTACCAATGCAGATAATCAGTGTTCACGGAACCGACGCAGTTGCCGAGATCGACGGCGTTCGGCGCGAAGCCTCTCTCATGCTCCTGGACGAAAGCGTGGCAGTGGGAGACTATGTCATAGTCCATGCCGGCTTTGCCATAACCCGGCTGGACGAGGCGGAAGCTCTCGAAACCCTTGATATCATGCGGCAGATCTTTGATCCGGCGGACATGCAATGAAATACCAGGATGAGTACCGTAAGCGCGAACTGGTCCAGGGGCTTGCCGGAGAGCTCCGCGAACTGACCAAGGAGTGCAGCAGGACACTCTCCTTCATGGAGGTCTGCGGCACCCACACCATGGCGATCTACCAGTACGGACTGAGGGGACTTCTCCCCCCCCGGATCAGATTGATCTCCGGCCCTGGCTGCCCGGTCTGCGTCACACCCAACACCTACCTGGACATGGCGATTGCCTGCTGCCGACTTCCCGGTGTCATTGTGGCAACCTTCGGTGACATGCTCCGGGTTCCGGGCTCATCGACCTCGCTGATGGAAGAGCGGGCCCGTGGCGCAGAGATCCGGATAGTATACTCTCCTCTGGATGCCGTAAAAATCGCAGCCGAAAACCCGCATCAGCAGGTTGTGTTCCTCGGAGTCGGCTTCGAGACCACTGCACCTACGATCGCGGCAAGCATACTATCGGCAGAGAGCCAGGGGGTGCACAACTTCCTGGTCCTTGCGGCCCACAAGACCATGCCTGTGCCGATGGCAGCGCTTGCATCCGACCCTGAACTCGCCATCGACGGGTTTATCTGCCCGGCCCACGTCAGCACGATCATCGGCGCCGATGCCTACGAGCCGCTGGCAAACCTTCATCGTCGACCATGCGTAATTACCGGTTTCGAGCCTGCAGATGTCTTGCAGGGGGTTTCAATGCTGACACGACAGCTCCTTGCCGGGGAGAGCCGGGTGGAGATCCAGTACAGCAGGGCAGTGAAACCCGAAGGAAACCCGAAGGCGCGTGAGATCATGAACCGGGTCCTTGCACCGTGCGATGCCGAATGGCGCGGCCTTGGCATGATTCCCGGCAGCGGTCTCCGGATAAGGGATGAATACGCCTCTTACAACGCCGAGAAGGTCCTGCCCATAGAACCCGAGCCGTCCATGGAGCCTGCCGGTTGCCGCTGCGGGGATGTCCTGAAAGGTAAACTTGCCCCCTTCGACTGCCCGCTCTTCGCAACAACATGCACCCCGGAGGAGCCGGTAGGCGCCTGCATGGTATCAACAGAAGGGACCTGTGCAGCAGCTTACAAATATGGGAGGTAAGCAGTTGCCTAGTACAGCAGCCGTTGGCTGAAGCGAAACTGCCACCAATACCGCACAGTCGGGCATCAGGGAAACCTGTAGCATTAATCCGCGTCGAATCCTGAGGAGTATTGCGACAATAATCAATAATGACTGTTGCGATGATTTCACAGAGGACTCAATTAATCTGCAAAGAGTTTAATGGAATATGATTCATTTTATATACGGGAATGGGGTTTTCCATGACAAACATGAAAATTAATGACAATCCTTTTGCACAAAAATCAGGAGTTAATGATTGGCTGAACAGGGAGTTGATCCTTCCGAAATCAGAAGAGTATTTAGTCTCTGAGTTGATACCCTCAAACTCGCTTGTCTGTCTTCAGACAAATGGTGTCTATGGAAAGACAACATTAGCCATGCAACTGGCTATGACGGTAGCTTTCAATCTTTCCTTCCTCGGCAGCTTTCCTTGCCTTCAGCCTGGGAAGGTTCTCTTTTTGAGTGCCCGTGACACTGATGACGACAATTGCCGAAGATTTAAAAGGCTTGTCAGGGAGTGGTCCAAACGAGATCCGGACATCCATCGGAAAATCGAAAACAACGCTAATAACCTGACCTGTATCTCGATGTACGACGACTGTTATGGTGTCACGCCACATCTTGTGGATGTTTCGGGAAGTAACACAAAAACCTATTCTTATCTTTACCAATTTAACGAATATTACAAAACCAAGCTCATCATTCTCGACCCGGTGGAAGATTTTTTCCCGGATAATTTGAAAAATGTCTCAGATCTGTACAGGAAACTTCGGCATCTGAAGTCTACGGTATTGCTCATCGTTGGGGACAAGGAGCGATACGATGCACTGCATGGGGTTGAAGTCGCAATGTTCCTGAATGAAACCGGCTTACGATTGAGAAATTTTTACTCCAGTAACAAGGAGATCCCGCTGGAGATGGGGGCTGGAATCTGGAATGCTTAATATGAGATTGTCTCCGGCACCGCGCTTTACACATACTATTACGGAGTTCATTCATGGATAACGATCTCATTCTTCTCGGTCACGGCAGCGGCGGGGTTCTTTCACACAGGCTCCTCTCCGACCTTATAATCCCTGCACTCTCCGGCACTCCGCTCTCCGGACAGGACGATGCCGCAGTTATCGAGGTAAACGGGGAAAAACTCGCCTTTACCACCGACTCGTACGTGGTCGATCCGATCTTCTTTCCCGGCGGCGATATTGGCAGTTTGGCCATAAACGGGACAGTCAACGACCTGGCAATGGTGGGTGCTCGGCCGCTTTTCGTAAGCTGCGGCCTTATCATCGAAGAGGGTTTCAGCCGGACAGATCTGGCGATAATCATGAACAGCATGCGGCAGGCAGCGGATAAAGCGGGTGTCCGTATCGTCACCGGAGACACAAAGGTAGTGCCGCGCGGTAAGGCAGACAGGATATTCATAAATACGGCAGGGATCGGCAGGTTCGTGCACGGCCTGGTGCTTAGCGGCTGCAATGCCCGCACCGGCGACAGTATCATTGTGAGCGGCACCATTGGTGACCACGGCATTGCGGTCATGGCTGCGCGCGAGGGGCTTGCGCTCTCTACCGAGATCAAGAGCGACTGTGCAGCACTTGACGGCCTGGTGGCAGAACTGCTGGCGGTCGGAAAGGATGCGGTACGAGTACTGCGCGATCCGACACGCGGAGGCGTTGCTACCACCATCAAGGAGATTGCCCTTCAGTCGGATGTCACCATTACTCTGGACGAATCAGCACTCCCCATCGACCCTGCGGTAAAGGGGGTCTGCGCTATCCTAGGGCTGGACCCGCTCTACGTGGCCAACGAGGGGAAGCTCCTTGCCGTGGTATCGCCGGAAGCCGCATCGCGTCTTTTGTCAACGATGCGGGAGCACCCGCTCGGGAGCAAAGCCGCCGTTATCGGCAAGATCACCGCAAAGGGTGGCGGTCGGGTGCAACTGCAGACCGTGGTCGGGGGGATGAGATCTGTGGAGATGCTGGCCGGCGAGCAGTTGCCCAGAATCTGCTAGGAGATAAGCGTCAGGCTCACTGGTCAGTCAACTGAACTATCTCCTCTCCTTAAGCAGATCTCGGATCTCCGTTAACAGCAGCTCTTCGTTGGTTGGCGCAGGAGGCGCCTTTGCCGCCTCCTCTTCTTTTTTCTTAAATTTATTCAAGGCCTTTACGATCATAAATATCGCGAATGCTATTATGGTGAAATCGATTACCGTCTGAATGAACTTGCCATAGCGAATCACAACAGCCGGCACACTCCCCGCCCCCTCCTTTACGGTGATGGCAAGGTTGGAAAAATCGACCCCCCCCAATAAAGCTCCTATCGGCGGCATGATTACGTCCCCGACAATAGATGACACAATCTTCCCAAACGCTGCACCGATGATGATACCTACAGCCATATCTACGACATTTCCCTTTACGGCAAATTCCTTGAACTCCTTGACAACTCCCACAATGGCCTCCTTCTGGTCCATCCATCCCCATACATGCAGATTGACGGAGTTATTCGAACTCAACCAGAGCCTGTCCGGGCTTTACCGCTTCACCGACCTTGACCAGGATATTCTTGACCTTTCCTGAAACGTGAGAGGTGATGTTGGTTTCCATCTTCATTGCTTCCAGCACAACCAGCAGATCATCCACCTGCAGTGACTGCCCGACCTGGCAGATGATCTTGAAGACGACTCCGGCTATCGGACTGCGACAGACCTTATCGTCAGGCAGTCCGTCGTCATCTGGTGCGACTGCAGCAACAGGGGCCGCCACTGGCAAGAGTGGACGTGCCTGAATGGTGGATGCGGTCTCGGGGAATGGAATACGGACCTCTTCGCCCTCTTCAACCTCAACGTCAACCACATATTTCTTTCCATCTATTGTCAGTGAAAGCTGCACGTTCGCCTCCTAATCATTTGATGTTTATCAGCTGCCAGACTGGACGACCACCCGGCTGGACTGTCCCCAGGCGTTGAGATGCTTCAGATTCATGCTGACAAAACGCGCTTTCCTGATCCTGACATTTTTGCCAAGATAGGCCGCGATTGCCGCTGACATAACCATGAGGAGTTCCGGGGTTATCTCTTCTTCATGTTCCATGGTGCCATCTCCCTTATAACGGTATCAGTCCATGCTTCTTCATCGGCCTGAACTCACGCTTGGTATGCAGAATGTCCAGTGTCATAGCCAGATAGCGCCTTGTTTCCGCCGGTTCGATTACATCGTCCACCTGCCGGCGACCGGCAGCAGCATACGGCGTGGAAAACTTCTTCTGGTATTCGGCAACCAGCTCCTCGCGCCTTGCCTTGGGGTCTTCAGCCTTGGAAATTTCCCCCCTGAAAATTACATCTACAGCCCCCTGAGCCCCCATCACCGCAATTTCGGCAGTCGGCCAGGCGATCACCCGGTCGACATCAAGATCCTTGCCGCACATTGCCAGATATGCTCCGCCATAAGCCTTGCGCAGGATGACGGTAATTTTGGGAACCGTAGCAGCTGAATAGGCATACAACATTTTTGCGCCATGCCTGATAATTCCTCCGTACTCCTGCTGGACACCAGGCAGGAACCCCGGCACATCAACAAAAGTGACCAGCGGGATGTTAAAGGCATTGCAGAAGCGGATGAAACGAGCCGCCTTGGTCGACGCATTTATATCCAGGGCCCCTGCCATAACGCACGGCTGGTTGGCCACGATACCGACGCTGTATCCCTGGATGCGAGCGAAACCTATCACCAAGTTCGGGGCAAAAAGCGGCTGCACCTCAAGGAAATCGGCAGTATCAACCACCCGGTAAATCACGTTGCGAACGTCGTAGCTCTGTTTCGGGTCAACCGGCACAATCCCGTTAAGAGACTTGTCAGGTATAATGATTTCCTGGGTTTCACCGACTGGTGGATCTTCAAGGTTGTTGGAAGGGAGAAAGGTCAACAGCTTCTTGCATATCCTGATGGCGTCAAGGTCGTCTTCAGCGATGAAATGCACGACCCCGGAGTTGTTCATCTGGGCAACCGGCCCTCCCAGAGCCTCTGAAGAGACCTCTTCACCTGTCACCTGCTTGATTACAGCCGGACCGGTTATGAACATCCTGGCCTGCTTGGTCTGGATTATGAAATCGGTCAGTGCCGGGCTGTATGCGGCGCCACCGGCGCATGGCCCGCAGATCAGCGATATCTGCGGCACCGCCCCCGACAGCATGACATTCTGATAAAAAACCCTGCCATAGCCGGAGAGGGAATCGATCCCTTCCTGGATTCTCGCCCCTCCCGAATCGTTGACAAAGATGAACGGGGAACCGGTTTTCAGCGAGGACTGCATAGCCTGTACAATCTTGTCGCTGTGGACTTCACCGGCTGCTCCACCTGCAACAGTGAAATCCTGGCTTGCCAGATGAACAAGACGACCGTCAATGGTCCCAGCTCCGGTTACGACGCCCTCAGCAGGCATGGACTTCCCTGCCATGCCGAAGTCGGTACAGCGATGACGGGCAAAAATCCCGATTTCCTGAAAACTGTCCCGATCCACAAGGGAATTCACCCGCTCCCGAGCTGTCAGGCTCCCCATTTCATGCTGCTTGTCTATCCTGTCGCGTCCTCCCCCCAGCTGGAGATCGGACCGTTTTTCATTAAGCTCCCTGATCTTATCGTCAATGGACATTTCTGTTACCCCTTTAATGGTATGGAGCCACGGTAACCTTGTGTTGCTGACCGCTCAAAGTGACCGTGTAGGTAACAGGTCCGGTGAGTTTACCGGGATGACCTTCTTGGGTGAAGGTTTCCGATGCACCGGTGCCCGGGTCGCAACCAAGGTTGCGCGGTCCTTCGCATCTGGTAGCGAAAAACTTGGGGGCAACCTGGGGGAACATGGCATAGGTAAGCACGTCCTCATCCGTGCCATTGCACCCCTCAAGAGGAAGGCAATCGGCGCGCAGCTTGTCCCACTCAGGCTGAATCAGGTCGCCCGGACGACAAACCACCGGCTCTTTCTTGGCATGTTGCCGTGCCTGTTCAATGATTTCAGGGTTCTTTTCCCCCGGAACCGCTCCGTAGTAACCGAGCATCAGGTCTGCAAACTCACCGGTAAGGACTTTGTAGCGCCCCATAATAACGTTCAGCACCGCCTGCGTTCCAACTATCTGGCTGGTAGGCGTTACCAGCGGCACAAAGCCGGTATCCTTCCGGACAATAGGGATCTCCTGCAGTACCTCATCAATCCTGTCTCCGGCTCCCTGCTGTTTCAGCTGGTTCTCCATGTTGGAGAGCATGCCCCCCGGAATCTGACTCTTGAAAATCTCCGTTTCTACACCGGTTACGGCAGAAAGGAACTCGCTGTAACGAGCCTGTACCTTCGAGAAATGTTTCTTTACCTTGAGCACCCGATCAAGATTCACCCTGGAACCGTATCCTGTACCTTCCAGCATCTCGACAAAGCTCTCTGTCGGATTATGCCCAGGCCCCAGGCTCATGGAGCTCACTGCTGTATCGACACAGTCCACCCCCGCCTCAACAGCCTTCATCAGGCTTACCAGCGTCACTCCGGTCGTGGCATGAACATGCAGATGCACCCTGGTATCGTTGCCGCATGCCTCCTTGATACCTTTGACCAGGTCATAGGCAGCCTGCGGCTTGATCAGGGCAGCCATGTCTTTGATACAGATCGAATCGCACCCCATCCCCTTCAGCCGTTTGGCCAGCTCCACAAATGCATCCGTTGAATGAATCGGGCTTACGGTATAGGAAATTGTCGCCTGGGCATGCTTGCCGGTCTTTTTAACCGCCTGTATTGAACGCTCCAGATTACGAATATCGTTCAACGCATCAAAAACCCTGAAAACATCTATGCCGTTTTCAGCGCACTTGTCTATAAAACGGTCAACCACCTCATCCTGGTAGTGCCGGTAACCCAGAAGGTTCTGTCCTCGAAGCAGCATCTGGAGGGGAGTTTTGGGCATAAGCCTCTTGAAGATCCTGAGCCTTTCCCAGGGATCCTCGTTCAGAAACCTGATACAGGAATCATAAGTGGCCCCTCCCCAGCACTCCAGTGACCAGTAGCCTGCGTTATCAAGATCCTCGCAGGCCCCAACCATGTCATCGATTCCGAGCCGGGTCGCAATCAGGCTCTGGTGGGCATCACGCAAGGCAAGCTCGGTTACATCAATAAGACGTTTCATTGATCTGGCCCTTTCCAAGCAAAGAATTCAATCGGATCAAGTTATTGTTTTGTGCAGGAGTCAATACTACCCGGGGAGATGATATTTTCAAGCAGGGTAATGTATACTTTTAATCAGACGGAGGTGATTTGCACCGATCTTGCCTTTTTCACAGATAAAATCTAATTTTCATCCTCCTGACCTGCCAACGTCATGTACAGATCAGATTGAGCAAATTTTTCATAAAATGTCGGAAGCAGCTTAATTCGCCTTCCAGCCAAAATCTCTATCTCCCCCTGATCTCTCATCTTCATAAGCACCCGGCTTGTGGTCTCCCGGGAAATCCTTACCCGATCTGCAATGCTCTGGTGCGAAAAAATGGCGTTAATTATGACTCCGCCGTTATCTCTCACCCCAAGCGTTTTCCCATAGCGGGAGAGTGTTGCCCGTATTCTTGATTCCGCATCGTTCATCCCGATAATGGCCTGAAACAGCCAACTTTCGCGCTGTCGCCCGCAGAGCACGTCTATAATTCCCAGCAATGCCTTGTTGTTCTCGAGAAAGTACTCATCGAACAGCTGCTTGGTGATCAACAGCATCTTGCACTGTTCAGTGGCGACAACCAATGCAAAATCTGTTTTGCCATCGAGGAGGCCCAAGTCGCCGAAACACTCCCCCCGGTGCCTGAATGCCATTACACGCTCCTGACCATCCGGAGTCAACTCAACCACCTTTACACGCCCCTTGAGGAGTACGTACATCAATTGTTTGCCATCTTCTTCCAGAAATACTGTCTCACCTTTACTACAGCTGTAGGCATTTGTATTCTCAATCAGCGATACCAGCTCATCGTCAGCCAGATTGGCAAAGATCGGAACTCCCTTTAAGATCTTTTTCGCAAGCTCTTTGTCAAAATTGGTTCTAACCATAATATTCACTCCATCCCCATCCAAGTGGTACACGTACATTAACGAGGGCTGTACCTGCCTGAGGAATAACGGTAACGACTTCTCCCTTACTAATGCAAAACGGCCGAATAGCAGGGACAAGCCCATATCGGAGGGCAACCCCGGCAACTCGGCCGACTTTTTCCCGTATCTGTCTGCGGTTACTTTCAATGTACCGCAGTCCGGGGAAGGTTCGTCCCGGAGCTTTCTACCTTTCGGTTACCCGAAGTTTGGCATGTAACTAATATTACATCATATTATTATAATTCAAATTATTGTCAAGATGCCTCTTCGATGGTCAGACCTTTGTTCGGACGAATCCTGTCTTTATGAAAAAACCATGCGGCTTGAAAGAGAATCCAAAAAGGACTATCCTTGCAGTTAATTATGCGAGGAGAGGTGTCCCATGAAGCTGCATGACAATCTGAAATCGCTCGGCCAGGGAAGCACTGCCTACCGTTACGACCAACCCTGCCCTGAACTGCTGGAGGCCTTTCCAAGCCCTTTTGCTATCCCTGAACATAACCCTTCCGCTGCAGTGGGGACAATCCACATCGAATGCCCTGAGTTCACCTGTCTCTGCCCGCTCACTGGACAGCCGGACTTTGCAAAAATCGTCATCGACTATCAGCCTGACAAACTCTGCGTAGAAAGCAAAAGCCTTAAACTCTACCTTGGCTCTTTTCGGATGTTCGGCGAATTCCACGAAGCCGGGGTCAACCGGATATGCAATGATCTGGTAAAACTGTTGAACCCTGTGGCGCTGACCGTCCGGGGCGAGTTCACGCCGCGAGGCGGTATCCCATTCTGGCCTACCGCGGATTACCGCAGGCAATGAACATTTTCCGCACGATTCACAACGTTACGGCACTCAACCGTTAACAGTTAAGGAGTTGTACATGCTTAATTCAGGAACAAGAACTGTTTCCCCGTGGAAATTGTTTATTCCCTTATCTGCAGCATTCATTCTGGTCATTCTACCGCTCTTTGCAGATGCATCATCAGGATTGGCCCGCCTGACACTTACAAAGGGAGAGGTCCTCCTTTTCGATGAAGAAAGTAATGACTGGGTGCCGGCAGCGGCCAACACGCCTCTCCAAGAAGGGGACCGGATATGGTGTGCGAAGGGGGGCCGAGCTGAAATCGGACTGAAAAGCGGAAGCATCCTTCGACTGGGATCAAAAACAACCATCGATATAGTGCGGCTTGATGACGATGCCCAGCAGGTCTATCTCGGGTCAGGCCGCCTGTATGCCCGAACATACGAAGGAGACCGAGATCTCCAGGTGGACAGCGAAGACGCAACAATAAGCGTCGGGAGAAAAAGCCGTGTACATGTAGACCTTGTGGGAAGCGGCAATCCTGACACCGAGGTATCGGTGGTCAAAGGAACGGTCTACGTCGAGAGCGTTTCCGGTAAAACCCGTGTAAGGTCGGGCGAAGCGCTTATCTTCTCGGAAAACGGGGCTGAGGTTGCACCTCTCAATGTGCAGGACGAATGGGAGATTTGGAACGAAAGCCGCGACAGGAAGGTTTTCAAAAGGAAGGCTGAAAGCCGTTATCTCCCTGAGGAGCTGGTGATCTATGAAGATGAGCTTGCTTCCAACGGCGAATGGGTAACCTTAGATGATTACGGCTATGTCTGGCGACCGACCGTTTCCATAGGCGCAGACTGGGTGCCGTATCAACAGGGGAGATGGGTCTGGAGAGCAGGAGGGTATGTCTGGATAGCCTCAGAGCCATGGGGGTGGGCGCCTCACCACTATGGCCGATGGCAGCACAGCCCGCGCTGGGGATGGTGCTGGGTCCCTCCACGGAGAGGGGACGTCTTCTGGTCACCGGGGTACGTTGCCTGGATAGACACCCCTCGCGACCTGGCCTGGGTGCCGCTTGCCCCTGGTGAAATCTATTACGGAGCCGGTTTTTACGGCAGTCTTAGCGTAAACATTACAACTGTTGACCGACGTACTATTGTGAGACCGATAACCGTCTATCGCAACGTAAACGTGAGAAATGCCGTTACGGTCATCGACAGGGGTGCCTTTGCCAGCGGCAAAGGGAAACCCCGTCAGGGGAGACCCGCAGGCTTTGAGCGGTACCAGGGGATTACAGCTCCCCCGCAAATCCGTCCTTCGGGACGTGAGGCTCGCATGCCACAGGTGAGAAGGGTAGCTCCAGAAAACAGCCCCCCGGCATCCATCCAGCAAAGACACCCTTCACCCCTTAAGGAGCGCTTTCCCCGTCTTGAGCGGGAACGCCGCAGTATCTCTTCTGACCGGCAAACATTGACAAATCAGGACCGACCGAAAGTCCCTGCCGACAGGCAGCATCCGGCACAGCAGTCTGTAGCGCCTCTACCACAGCCTTCAAGAGTACTACCGGCACCTCAGGCTCTACAACCTACAAGGGTAGCGCCGTCACCTCAGACACAGCCTTCCAAGGTTCCTGACAAGGAGCAGCCAGGAAACGAACGGCGACGTCGCGATGCGACACAACCCGAACAGCACCCCACTCCCATAACAGCGGAACCAAATGTCCGGAAACAGGAAAAACCCGCCGCTGCTGATACCCGTATTGAAGGTCGCCGGGGAACCCGCGAGCAGCAGACACAGACAGAATCGAAACCCGCCACCCCAGCCAGTCGTTCCGAAGTAAATACCGTGCAGCAACGGCGGTCTTGGAAGATAGTTCCTCGCGAAACTCCAAAGGAATCCACGAGGGAGATACTAAAGGACGAGAAACAAGGACAACGGGAACAAAAAGAGCAGAGAGAGCAGAAACCTCAAAGGGACCGATAGCTGGATTAGGAACTAAACGGAGGTGAACATGAAACGCCATAATATCTTTCTTGTAAGCACTGCCTGCATTGCTTCACTGCTGTTCGCCGGTTGTGCGACCCGGCAGCAGGCAGCAGGCGGTATGGTAGGTGGCACGTACGGAGGGATTGCCGGAGCCATTCTCGACTCAAAAAACCCCTGGCGGGGCGGGGTGATCGGCGCAGCCCTCGGAGCCTTGGTCGGGTCGACTATTGCCGACGTATCGGCACAGGGAGCCCAACAGGCAGTCTCTTCCGGCAGACCGGTCGAATACCGCACAGAAGACCGCCGTGGGTATTATTATGCCGAACCGGAAGGCTATGATGAAGCGCGTAACTGCAGAAGGGTAAGGGAAAATGTCTATGTCGAAGGCAGACTGGTAAAGAGGAGGACTGTCCTTTACTGTGATCGCCCTGTCCCTCCTCCGTCACGTTATCGTTATGACAGGCGTAACGACAGGTATGAGCATGATGATGATTAATCAATCCATAGGTGGCAGTTCAGGTAGGTGCTTTAGGAGTCAGCCCCTCACACCTTGAATTTATCTATCAATCTGTCAAGGTCTGTAATGACGCTGTTCATGGTTCCTATGGCATTATTAATCTCTGACACTGCCCCAACCAGGTCGTCGGCAATCCCTGCCATGCTTTGCATGTCACGCGATACCGTCTCAGCGGTGGCAGACTGTTCTTCGGAGGCAGTGGCCATTCGTTGAATCATTTCGGTTACATTGGTTACCGACGAGGCAATTGTTCCGATAGCTGTCAGAACTTTTGTGGTCTTTTCCTTGAGCCTGGCAACTCCTCGCTTTTCTTCGAGCATGCCTGCTACCGAAACCTTGACCCCTTCCTGCATATCCTTGATCATCACACCAATGTCATTCGTCGCATTGGTGGTACGTTCGGCAAGGGAGCGGACCTCGTCGGCCACCACGGCAAAGCCTCTCCCCATCTCGCCAGCCCTTGCTGCTTCAATGGCAGCATTCAGAGCAAGAAGGTTTGTCTGATCTGCCACCCCTTTTATCAGATCAATTATCTCGCCAATCTGTTCAGACTTGACCCCAAGCGATTCTATCTTTCTGCCGGACTCTTCGACGCTAACAATAAAGGAATCGAGCTCGGAAACCGTTTCCCCAATAGTTGAAGCTCCAGTTTCGGCCATTTTCTTCATTTCATTGGCGGCATCTGCTACGGATGACGCATCGTGAGCCATTTCGGCTGAAACCTGGACCATCTGAATCATAGCTTCTCTGGTTTGCGTTACCGTGCGTGCCTGTTTCTCTGCGCCGTCACCCACATCCCTGGCAGCTTTGTTGAGATGTTCGCTGTTGTCATCAAGGCTTTTTACTGCGCCCCTGAGCTCTCCGATCATCCCATGGAGTCCCCCTGACATGGTCAGCATGGAACTTTGGACATTCCCCATTTCGTCATTTGAAGCACCGGAGAGATCAACCCTGAGGTCCCCGGATGCTATCGTGTCGGCTGCTGATATCAGTTTTTTGAGGGGAGATGTGACAGAACGATATATCCATATTCCGAAAAAAGAGCCTGCTATTGCAGCGATAACCCAGATGGCACCAACGAGCAGGGTGCTTGAGCGAACGACACTGTTGAGAGATGCTACGGATGTGGCCTGAGCCGTCTGGGCACCAACGATGTTTTTCCGTCCTACAACTGCCTGCTCTTCTGCATATTTCCTCAGTGCAGCTGCAGCTAAGGCCGCCCGATCCTTGTAATCGATCCGTTTGGAAATTCTTGTGATGACGCCACTGTCCGAGACGATCATCTCTTCCACGGCAGAGAGGGCCGAGACGGCACCGCCGAGCATCTTGATTTCATCCCGTGCGTTCAACTTTTTCAAAGACACTTCAAGGGCTTTGCGAGATTTTGCCAGTTCGCTCCTCACCCCCTGCACCTGCACCTTAAGAGCTTCAACCTCCTTTAGGGAGGTAGCGGTAAAGAGCCGGCTGGAGAGCCCGTCAAGCATCATGCCTTGGGAGAGAAACGAAGCGTTTGCAACCAGTACATCTGTGGAATCACCACTATTGGCATAGAGCCGTTCCTGACGGACCGTCTCGTTCTGATAATTCTGCGATGAGGAATTTATGGTCTGTTCCACCACGATCAGTGCGGCGCCAATTTTTTCTCCCGCCTCCGCAATGAGCCTGTCCCGAGTAGCGGTATCACCTTTCCCTTCGGAAGCGGCAAGGGTGTTAAGTTCCTTGATCAGTTCGGCAGTCTTGCTCTGCGCGACCTTCAAATCGTCGGCCAGACTGGGTGTTTCCTTCACATGGTCGCTGTTCTTTGCCTTATTGAGCGCAGAATTAAACTTGCCTTGAGCCAGCATTACCCCTTTTTTCGTGGTTGACTTCTGAAGTTCAACAAAGGCAAGCTGCAGGTCCTTCAAAGTCAGTCGGAGCACCTCAACCGTCCGCAGGTTGGCGGAAACCTTGCCCGTTGCGGCAACGGTCTGAGAATAGGCACGGCTGGTGGAGAACTGCAGGGCACGTATCCGCTTATCAAGGGATGCAAGACGCTGCTTGACTATGTCCATCTCGAGGAGGATTTTTTGAGACACATGCTGTGCAGCGGCTTCGGCAGCCAAGCGCTGCCCGGTGAGCGACGAAAGTTCGTCAGCAAGGGACTTGAGCCGTGCGTCGCTCTTTTCGCCACTTACGGCGGCAAGGTCATTCTGCGCATTGAACGCCTCGGCAACGGCAGCCTCAGCACGGGACTTAAGTCCCTGATATGCGCTTTCAGTCTGCGCCCCCTCAAGATTGGCCAGTTCCGCCAGCGCGGCATGGAGAGCTCGCTGCGCTTCCATGGTCTTGATCTGGTACGGGGTACTCTTCTGGGTCAATTCCCGTAATGTGGCCCGCACCTTTGACATCCCGACGATGCTGGTTATTGCTACCGTCGAAGCAATCGCCAGCACAAACAGGGTGTTAATAAGCAGTTTGGAGCGGATCTTCATCGTTAAACTCCTTTGGGAATCGACTAGTGATTATTGTAGAGAGTTCCAAGTGCGCTGCGGGGCGGTGCTGCCACCACCCCTTGAAACAATGATCAAGGCTTCACGTACTTCTGCCCTTCACCCTTAATGTAATCGTAGAGCCGCTTTACTTTGGGAATGGGGGCACCTTTGGTGATGGCGATGACCGGTCGGACAAATTCCGGAATTTGTGGCAACTTGTTTCCCTCCCCACCCAGCGAATAGGGTCCAAATCCAATGGCATTCGGATTGGAGGCTATGGTGTTTGTTATTTCCGGATAGGTAGCAACATCCAGATTGTCTTTCAGAAACTCCTCTCCATCGAGAACCATTTTTTTGAACGCCCCCATGGTGGCGGGATTCTGGGTGGAAACGATCGGCATGATCGCCTCATCATTACCACCGACCTCTTTCCAGTTCTGGATTTTGCCGGTATAAATCCCCTTGATCTGCTCCTTGGTAAGCGCTTTTACCGGGTTATCCTTATTGACGGCGATATAAATCTGACTTTTGCCCACGGTTTCAATTTTATATGCGGACTTGTCCTTGACTTCGTACCCTTCCTTCTTAAGCGATGCCAGCAGATCGTCGAATGCCGCACCGGCAAAGACCACCTCTGAATCACCGCGGTCAAACACCTTGAAGGAGATGGTTGCGCCACCAAAAATGAGGTTTATCTTGTCGCCGGTGGCCTTCTCAAATGGAGCACTAATCGGCTTTATGATACTGTCAGCAGGTGCCCCACCGGCAGAAATCTTGATCTCTTCTGCCAGACTCGTCCCCATGGAAAGTGTCAATATTGCCGCAATCACGCAAAATATTCTCTTCATCTTTTTCATGAATCCCTCCATTGATTCTGATTTGTATACAGGTTTTACCTTATCGCCTTTTTGATTATTTTCTTGAATCGAAAATATGCTGTTTGCGCTCCAGCAAGCGCCTCTCAAGCAATAGCCGAAAAACCAACGGTGTCAGAACCGCAATGAATATAAGTCCGCAGCCGATCCATTCCCTCATCTCCAGACGCTCTCCAAGGAAGATGAACCCGGCCAGCAGACACCAGACAGGATCAAGGGTGTATATCAGCCCGGCTCTGGTCGGAGTGGTGTAGCGCTGATATCTGTTCTGTAGTGTAAAACAGAGTACTGTGGGGAATATCGCACAATAGACAAGCGAAAAAGCGCTTGTCGGGCCGATTGTATACGAGGGGGCATCGGTTGCAAGAACCGCAATTCCGGACATCAACATGACCGTCATAAACTGAACGAGTGAGACAAGGTAGACATCATCATTACGCAGAACCTTTGAGACCGATATGATGTGAACCGCTATAAACCCGGCGCAGACCGTTGAAATGAAGTCTCCCCGGTTAAAGCCGGCTCCACCCGACGCAAGCAGTCCGATTCCGCACACCGCAAGCAGTATCCCCACCACATTTACCCGCCCCACGCGATCCCTCCAAAGCAGTGAGCAGATAAGCGGAATGAACAGCACAAACATATTGTTCAGTATTCCGGCCCGTGAGATACTGGTCCCGCTGACTCCGAAGACAAACGTCAGGTTGGTCATTCCCAGCGCCACCCCAACAATCGCCCCCCTTCGAAAAATATCCGGCGTCATCCCCTTGAGCCGGGTCGTGCAGAACGCAAGCATTATGAGCGATGCCAACGCAAACCGGATGAACACAAAATGTATCGGGGGAACCTCTCTGAGCCCGAGCTTGTTGAAGAGGAAACTCCCTCCCCAGAAAAAAGTGGTGAGTATCAGAAATAGATAAACCTTGCGGGGTGAAGGGGGTATGTTCTGCACGCTGTTACAGTCAATGGGCATTCAGCAAGATACACAGGTTGACTTGCCGGTGTCAAATGGGTAGTTTTGTTTCACGCTTTGATTGATGGAGGTTTTGTGCACTTCGGCGGTATATATGAAGACGAAATAGCGGGAAAGGCCTATGACCGTGTATTAATGGCACGTTTTCTAGCCTACCTTCGGCCTTATCGCTGGCTGGTGATGGCCGCACTGTTTCTGCTTCCCCTTACCACAGCTGCCAAGCTTGCCCAACCCTGGCTCATCAAGACGGCTATCGACAATCATATTATAACCGGCCAACTCGCAGGCCTGCCGAGACTGGCCGTGGGGTTTCTTTTCCTGATCTTGGCCGAATCCCTCCTCGCTTTCCTTGAAGTTTGGATTCTCCAACTCCTGGGACAGCGTATCATGCAGGACCTTCGGCTGGAGCTCTTCGCACATGTACAGAAGCTATCCACCTCCTTTTTTGACCGAACACCGACCGGGAGCCTAGTCACGCGACTTACAAGTGATGTAGAGGTCCTGGGTGAGATGTTTGCCGCCGGAATCATAACGGTGGTTGGTGATTTCCTGCTCCTTGCCGGGATAATCGGCATAATGCTCTGGATGAATCTCAAGCTCACGCTGATTACACTGTCGGTCCTGCCGCTTCTCTTCTGGGTGGCCTTCAATTTCCGAAATCGGATGCGAGCGGCATTTCGACAGGTCAGGGCGCGTCTTGCCAACCTCAACTCCTTTCTCAATGAGAGTATAGGTGGGATGGGGCTCATTCAGTTATGCAACCGACAGATATCCGAGCAGAAGGAGTTCCGCCGCTTAAATGCCTCGTACAGGGACGCAAATCTTCCGGTCATAACCTGGGATGCCTCACTGTATGCAGCGGTGGAAGCCCTCTCCTCGGTTGCGGTCGGCCTTCTCATCTGGTACGGCGGAAAGGAGATCATCGGCGGAGTTCTCACTTTCGGCGCCCTGGTAGCCTTTATCCAGTATATAGAAAAATTTTTCTCCCCCATCAGGGACCTTTCAGCCAAGTACTCAGTCATGCAGGGAGCAATGGCAGCCCTTGAGCGGCTCTTTATTCTTCTGGACACCAGCGAATCGATTCCGGAGCCGACTATGGATAAGGTTGTCATGCCATCGCAGAACGTATCGGTTATCGAATTCAAGGATGTCTGGTTTGCCTATCGGGACAATGAATACGTGCTGAAGGGGCTTAATCTGACGTTAAAAAGAGGAGAAAAGATCGCACTGGTCGGAGAGACCGGTGGCGGAAAGACCACGGTAACCCGACTGCTGTCGAGGCTTTACGACGTAACTCGGGGGGGGATAACTCTGGATGGGATTGACCTGCGACAGGTCCCGATATATGAACTCCGCCACAGGATCGGCGTTGTCCTACAGGACCCGTATCTCTTCAGCGGTACAATCGAATATAACATCTGCCTGGGAGATGATACTATCCTGCCGCGGGTTCGCCATGCCGCAGCTTTGGTGGGTGCAGACTCATTCATAGAGAGGCTTGCCAACTCCTACCAGGAAGAGGTCAGGGAGCGTGGCAGCAATTTCTCCGCAGGTGAGAGACAACTCATCTCCTTTGCCAGGGCAGTGGCCTTTGACCCTGAGATACTTGTGCTCGACGAGGCAACTGCAAGCGTTGATACAGCCAGTGAACGATTGATCCAGGAGGGTCTCAGGCGATTGATGGCCAATCGGACAACACTGGTAGTTGCCCATAGGCTTTCCACCATACGCGATGCCGACAGGATCGCTGTGATACATCGGGGTGAGAAGGTTGAAGAAGGAAACCACATAGAGCTTATGGAGCAGAGAGGATTGTACTTTCGGCTTTTCCAGCTTCAATTCAAAAGCTGAAATTACATCCGGCCTACGTCATCTTGTTTACCTCTTTTTCACTGTCTCCAACACCCTGACTGCCATCTGCAAAAATATGACACCAGCCCCCAGGATGAAAATACCGACAAAGATCTTCTCCTTTCGGGAAAGGGGTTTATCTCTCAAACCCTCATCCGCCAGTTGCAGTCCCGGTTTGCCTGTGACCCGCTGCACTGGGGTAGTAATTCCTTCGCGATTCCCTTCAATCTGACTCCCCCCTGAATGATTTCCCAGATAACCTGAGCCAGTCGCTTCCATCGAAATACCGGACGAATCCTTCCAGCTCATCAGCCCAAAGAAAACCACTGCCAACAACAGACCAAGAACGTTTCTCATGACATCCCCTCCCTCGACATCCGAACAGACAGACGATTTGAGCAACTGCTTAACGTGCTGTTACTCTATCGTACTGTCGAGGGTGGCGAAATGACCCTTGAAGGGTATTTTCGGGGGATGCGGACTATATTATCCCTTTTTTTCTGGCCTTGAGAATGGCACTGGGACGGTCCTTCACCTGAAGTTTTTCATAGATATGTTTTATGTGGGAATGCACTGTATGTGGGCTTATACAGAAGCGGTCCGCAATCTCCTTGTAGGATAGTCCATGTTCTATGCACTTCACTATCTCGCTTTCTCTATGAGACAGAAGGGATTCCCCGTCCTCCTTGACGGTCTGAAACTCCCTTATCACTTTACGGGCGATCTTCGGGCTCATCGGGGCGCCCCCCTGGCTGAGGCTGCAGAGAGCTTCCAGAAGCTCACGAGGAGAACTCCCCTTGAGCAGGTACCCGGATGCGCCTGCCTTGATCGCTGCAAAAACTGTGTCGCGATCCTCAAAAATGGTAAAGGCCATTATGTCGAGGTCTGGATAGGCACGCTTCGCGCGCCGTATCAACTCGACCCCCGACATCCCTGGCAGATCCAGATCTGAAAGGAGAATATCAGGAGAGCAGTCACTGAAATGCCCCAACGCCTCCTCCGCTGTCTCGTACGATCCGACCACCTCGACGGAAGGCTCTCCGGAAAGCAGAATTCTGAGATTCTCCCTCAAAAGGTTGTTGTCCTCTACGACCATGATCCTCATCCCTGCACCTCCGATGGAACAGCGTAATGGAAAGGGAGGGGAACCTCTACCGTAATCCTGGTTCCGGGAGGAGAGACGATGGCCAGAGTGGCATTGAGATCCGACGCCCGGCTGCGCAGGTTCCTCAACCCCCGCCCCTGCTTATTGTTGCCGGCAATTCCGCATCCATTGTCAGCAATCTCTAGTCGGCAGACCGAAGTATCGGTGAAAAGCCGAAGATCCACGTTTTCAGCTCCTGAATGTTTCATTACGTTGGCCAGCGCCTCCTTGGCCACACGAAAGAGACTCAGGTAGAGGAACATCCCGATGACCCCTTCCGGATCTGCCAGTTGCGCGTCGAAGCGGAAGCCGACTGTATGGTGACTCAGCATGGCTGTGCCGTGGCTCCTGATCTCTGCGGCCAGTTCCTGCCAGGTAAGTTCGCGGCTCTCCAAGGTGTTCATGAAGGTACGGAGTTCCGAAATCAACTCCCTGGATAGTTCGGCAATGGTTGCAAGCCCCCCCTCCATCCCGGCAATCTCCCCACGACGGGAAATTTCTGCCAGCAGGCTGATGTTGGTGGCTATGCCGCCGATCCCGTCATGAAGATCCTTTACCAACCTCTCCTTCTCATTGCGATGTAGGCGTTCCTGTGTGATGATCGCTGTGAGTTGTCTCGAATTCTCTTCGTACAGCCGAGCATTTTCGAGGGCTATGGCAACCTGGTCGGCCAATGCCTCAAGAAATTCCCGATCTCTGGCGGTAAACGGCCGCCCCCGCTTGTTTACAGCCTCCAGCGCTCCGATCACCTCCCCTTTTGATTTTACCGGAACGCATACCAGGCTGCGTGTCACGAAGTGACTCTGCTGGTCCACAGATGGGCAGAAGCGGTTGTCCCGACGAACATCCGGGACAACCAGTGAAACGCCATGCTCGATAACCCAACCGGCGATACCTTCACCTTGCTTCAGGCGAAGGTCACGAACCGCCTCTCCCTTGTCCCCGAGAGCGATTTCGAAATAAAGCTCCCCCGTTTTTTTATCCACAAGAAACAGACTCCCTGCCTCGGCATCCAACAGGGCCGTAGCTGCGACAATAGCCTGCCGCCTAACCTCCAATGGATCGAGAGACGAATTGACCATCGCCGATAGAGATATGATTGTCTGGAGATACTTTTGTCTGTCTTGTGTCATAGTCGCCCAGCCTGGCGGGTAAATTTTGAAATTAACATAACCCGTGTAGAGATCTTTTTACCTGATAAGCCCTAAATATTCCCAGTACGGCACGCAGAGAGCAACCGCAACCGCAACAATTAGAATGTGGAGGAGAGCGATTTTAAGGGTATGCTCATGGGCAAAGAGCTTGCAACCTGTTGCCTTCCAGATGTTCCGGAAGGTGCTGTTCTGTTGTTTCAGGACCCAGGGGTTGGCCGAAGCCAGTGCAACCAGCCCCGAAACAAAGGGATCTATCCCAACGCTCGTAAGAATCGGCATGATGGCAAGCATACTTACCAGTATTCCAGGAGTCAGGGGGAGAGCGCACCGGATAAGGTGAACCGTCAGGCTGAAGGCGACCAGCAGCAAGGTTTTGCTGGAGGTGAACAACTGGAGGTAAGGTTTCAGGATATCGACAAAAACCCGGTCCAGGCCACTTTCGGTGAGGATGTCACCGAACCCGACCATGGCCCCGAGTGATATCAGGAAACTCCAGTCCATGTCGGTACGGATCGAGTGCTCGTCAATGACTGATGTTGCAAAGACAAAGAAGAAACCGAGCATGGCTATCCAGGCCTCATTCACGTGATGCAGCTGCTCTGTGGCAAAGGCAATGATGGTGATGACCATGGTTAAGAGCGATAGCTTCTCCTTTATGGTCATCGGGCCGAGTGTCCGCAACTGGGCCTCCAGGACTTCCGGGTTCAGGCTCGCCATCTCCTTGGGATGCTTAAGAATCATGATCGACGCATATGAGAGAAGAAAAAAGATGATCCCGAGCGGCGCTGAGGCCTTAAGCCATGAGAACCAGTTGACGCCAGCAGCGGAAGAGCCGGGGAGAAGACCAAGGACAAAGGCGCATGATGCAGTGCCGTTCATGAACATGAAAGACATATGCCCGAATCCCAGCAGGCAGGTCATTGCAATACCTACCGTACCAAAGCTCCCCTTCTTCAGCCGCATCGCCTCACTCATGGTAACCGCCAAAGGACTCGCAAGAATGGTACGGGCATAGGATGAGGGGATCAGAGGGGTCATTACAAGGCCGGACAGAGCCAGGGCAAAGGTCTGCCACCTGTAGCCGGTCGGGAAGATCCGCATAACGAGTAGCGCCAGCCGGTAAAGTAGCCCCGTCCTGAATATCGCAGCGGAGAGCGCGAATACCCCCAGAGCAAGAAACCAGTATGGCTTGGAAAACCCGGAAAAAGCCCTGTCAGCCCTGCTTATGCCGAAGAGGGTGGCAAATACTGGCAATGCTATGGCAACCGCATGATAGGGGATCAGGTCAAAGGTCCAGACAACGGATGCTGCCAGCAGCATGTTGCAAAGGATCAGCTGGTTCGTGGAGATGCCACTCCCCTCAAGGACAAAACTCATCAAGGTACAAAGGATGACTGTAGATGTTATGCCGAGAAATTTTTTATTGGAAAGGAATGAAAGATCGCCGACGGATATGAATGAGCCTTCGGTGAGACTCTCACTTTTTTTTTCACGCATCGATCCGGCTGGAACCGTTGCATTGACAGCAGACAGACGGGCGGCAAGCATGTTTGCAAAATGGGCAGAAAGGGTGTGATGTTTGTGCAGGAGCTCTTCGAAACTCTCACGTTCGAGTTTCAAGGCAACGGTATCTGACAGTGCGGTAACCGTTGCCGACCGGGGCTCACCGGTAAGAAGCGCCATCTCCCCGACACACTCGCCAAAGCCAAGGATTGCCACTTCCCGTTCATTTTTGTCACCGTCAACTATGGTGACACGCATCCCCCCCTCAACAATTATGTAAAGGGAGTCTCCGGGATCTCCCTGCCGGAAGATTGCCCCCCCGCTTGGGATGCATTCCAGCCTGAGACTCGGGATAACCTTGGATAGCTCGATCCTGTCAAGCCCCTTGAATAGAGGGATGGCGCTGAAATCTATCTGTTTCATTTGCGCAGTAGTAGTTTCCCTTATCGGCCGACAGAACGGTTTTTCTCGTACTCTGAGACCTCAACAAGCCCAACCTGCCCGAGCAGTGAGGCGCGCTCCTGCCTGAGTTCGTCATTTCCCGGCGCAGATTCTATTGACCTGGATATTGCAGAAAGCGCGTCATACCAAAGACCCTCCTCGGCGTAGACACTGAAAGCACTTTTACTGTCTGACCCTTTGAGTTTTGCTGCCAGCGACGGAGTGAGTTCCGACAATTCGATTATCCCCCCCGCCAGGATATCCTTTGAACGATGGTCGGCATCGGTCACTAGTGTAACGAACCATTTGTACTGGACGTTTTTTTTCAGACGGACTCCATGATCGGCCAGACAGATCGACTGTATGCCACCCTTATCCGGTGCCTTCAGGACTTTTTCCATAAGCGGCGAAACCGCCTTTTTTTCCGTAACAGTCAATTCTACGGCATACGAGGTAGGTCGTGATATGAACCAGTACAGGCAGGGCTGCTCCTGCGTAGTATAGCCTATATGATCTGGAGCCAGTACAAGAAGGGAAAATGATTCACGTTCTGTCGCCCCTCTGGTCCCGCCACCGACACGTCCGGCCGGCGCTCCCCGCAGCGGCGGCTTGTAGGAAGTCTTCTCCGCAGGGGCCTTAACTCCCGTCGCTACCGACGTTGCCGGCGCCAGCTTAGGTTTCTCGGTTGCCTTGACATCATCGGCACCCACAGACTGCAGAGGAAAAACCAACAGGGATCCTATAATAACCATTATTTTATAATCAATCATACAGCACCTCCACTCTCAGGTTGCGACAGTCTCTCTCCCAAGTACACGGTGAATGAGTATCTTTGCATTCTTTCCTTTAAGGATGACCTCTCCAATTTCCTCGGTTTTATATCGGTCACCAAGACATTTAAGCGTCGAATCTCCTATTAGTATACGGCATAGGGAGTTCTTGGCTACCTCCTTGTCAAAGCTTTCCAGTCGCGAAGCAATATTAACCGTATCGCCGATTGTTGTGTACTTCAATCTTTGCGAACTTCCCAGCAACCCCCCCACTACAGGTCCTGTAAAAAGTCCAATGCGAATTCCCATTTCAGGGTGCCCTTTTTCGCGCCAGATGTCATTCAAGCGATGCATCTCCTTCTGCATGGCTAGAGCGCAGTTGACGGCATTCGCTGCATCCCGGCGCACCTCTTCCTCGTTATTCCTCGGGAGCGGCACGCCGAAGTCAGCCTTAATCCCGTCACCTGCGTAGCTGTCAACAACCCCGCCATGCTCCATGATAAGCCCGGCCATCGATTCCATATAGGTATTCAGCCAGTCAATCAGATCCTCGGGAGACATCTTTTCAGACATCGTCGTAAAACCTTTGAGATCTGAGAAAAATACCGTGACCATCATATTCTGGGAACGGGGCCGTCCATTATCCAGAAACTGATCCCTTTGCTGCCAGATCATCTCTGCAACCTCTTTAGAGACATGCTTGGAAAAGATCTGCATAAGCATGGCCCGTTCCCGTTTTTCCAGACCGGTTCTGTAGGCTGTGACTCCTACGGCAGATATCAAAAAAGCAGATGCAGGAGGAAGCAGAGGTATCCACCAGTGCGAAGTGAATGCAAAATATGCCATGGAAAAAAGCCCCAGCTGAGCACTGGCGACAATTAATGTGAACCGCCATGCAGAGCGGGTGCCGAATCCTATTATGCTACCCAGCATACTCCATAACAGGAGCCATCCGAGCTTCTGCCGCTCAGTAGGCACCATAATCGGTTTCTGGCCGTCCAGGGCAATCCGGAGCAACTGGCTGGCAATATGCGAGTGCAGCACAACACCGGGAATCTGCTGACCTTCGGTAAAGCCTCTGCTCAGAGGGGTGAAAAAGTGGTCCTTTACACTTTGGGCATCTACTCCGATAAGGATTATTCTGTCGGTTATAACCTGTGACGGGACTTTGCCAGAGAGAAGATCCGAAAATGAATACGATCTGAACGTCTCCCCTGAATCAGCAAAATCGAGAAGAAACTGGTAACCGCGTGCATCAGCCTTTCGGTATCCTCCATCGTTTTCTTCCAGAGGTTTTATCGTAGAACCCTTGAATCTTACAAACTGCTGATTTGAAGGATCTGGTTGGAGGGTTATCCCCTCCTTTTCAAGGTAGAGAGAGGCGACTCTTAGGGCAAATGAGTTGTATGAATTCTGCCCATCGTCAAGAAACAGCAAACCCCTGCGCACGGTTCCACCTGGATCGACGACAATATCGCCAAATGCCGCCTGATCAGTGTTTCGAATAGCTGCCAGCGGCGCAATACCTTTATCACCAACAGTCATTACTCCGATAATGTTGGGGTTGCTCAAAAAGAGCGAATTCAGTTCCCCGCTTCCCGGGGGAACACTGATGTCGCGGTAAATGTCAACTCCAATGGCTCTTGGACGTTCTTTCAGAAGGGTATTCAGCGCCTTGGCGATGATCTCGTCGGTAAGGGGCCAGCTGCCTATGGACTGAATATCCTTTTCGGATATCCTGATGAGTGTAATCCTCTCCTTCCCGCTGGATAATTTGGTCTCCATCCTGATAAACCAGTCATAGGCCACAAGTTCCAGGAGTTCGAGACTGCCTGAGCTGCGCAGACCAGAAATAATTAGGAAAGCGAGAACCCCTCCAACCAGTACGATGATAAAGGGCTTCTGGATGAATTTGCGGAAAGGGCCCATAAAGTGTCGGCATCCTTACAACCAGTTGTTTATCAATAGAAACGGTGCCCAATAACCGGGATGATCGTATCGCTGATCATTGATCAGCTTGAGCTGGGCAGTCTGTAGCGCAGCAGCCCGGGTACTGCCGGGTTTTCGAAGTTGGAGATAAAACTCTGATATCAGATCGAATGAAGCCGGATCGTTGACATGCCATAATGTTGCAAGCGCGCTCCTGGCGCCGGCACGCACGGCGACACCGGCAAGCCCCAGTGCGGCCCGATCGTCACCGGCGGCTGTCTCGCATGCGCTCAGAGTAAGGAGATCCAGTGGCTCCTCGCGGAACTTGAACAGACCGACATATTCAGCGAAACGGTCCATGGTGAATTTTTCATCAAAGGCAAGGAGGAATGTACTGTCCAGATCTCCACCGAACTGCCCGTGCGATGCAATATGAACGATACTGAACGGCTCTTTCTTCAGCTGGCGTTCGACATTTGAGAGTCGAAACTGGGTATTGATCAGCTGCTCTCCGCCATAGAGGCCTTTGATGGTACTCAGTTCATCCGAGACATAGGGGAGACCAGGAAATCCCTGAACGGCTTCCGTGATCCCGAGGGAGAGAAGCCGCGCTCCCTCACGCTTGACAGGTCGCGGGTCGGAAAGACTCAGGCTCGGCGTAATTGCAATGGGATAGCGGTTGACAAGAAAACGGGTCCCGTCGTGCAGTGCGGCCATGGGAATTGTACGGAGAGGCCCGTCGGGAACAAAGACCAGGGTATCCAGCTGCATGGCGTCCAGATCTTTTTCAAGAGGACGTATGATCCAGTCGTAGAGTTTCTGCGCGTGAGGGAGAAATTCCCAGGTAGTTCGCTTGACGAGTTTTTTGCGAAACTCTCTGACCTCCCTGGTCAGCTCTTCAACCCCCACAGGGAGAGTAAACCTTTTAAGTTGCCCCGAAAAGCTGACCAGCAGTTCAACACGGTTCGGGAGAAGCACCGGATATACAACCACTGCTTTGTCAGAAACTGCATCCAGCTTTTTTTCCACGACACGGGCGGCATCGATGCAGTCATCTCTGAAGTAATCTCTCAGTTCAAAGACCTTCAGCGCCTCGAGGGTCTCACGCGCCTCTGCCAGATACGGCTCCATCGACTCCCCAGGATTCAGTCGCGAAGCCCGCTGGAGGAGGAGGTCCACAAGTTCGGCGCAGACGGCGCTCGCGGTCTTGTGGTACGACGACTCCGGATTGGCGTAACATGAGGAGATTTCTCCCCTGATCGCCTGAAGATAGCGGAGCGAATGACGATATGACGCAAGTGCTTCGTCAATGTTGCCCATGCCGGCAAGTATGCGGCCGGTCTGCCAGTGCCAGCGATAGAGGGCTTCGGTAACATTTTTCTGCTGCGCAGCAAAGATCGCGCGCCTTGTAAGCTCCAGGGCCTCCTCATAGCGATGATCGTTTTCGTATAGCTTCCCCAGATAACCGTAGGCGTAGGATACCGTTCTAATATCATCCGCCTTCTCAGCCGCAGCCAGGGCAGCGCTGAATTCGGAATACGCCTGTCGTGCAAGGGGTTCCCCCTGCCCGGGGATTTTATTGATCAGATCTGAATACACGAGCCCGGCATTTATCCGGGAATAGTTGCCGGCGTAGGAGCCGTCCGATATGCGAAGCCGTTCAGACCCCTTTTCGAGTAGTGAGCGTGCCCCGGCATAATCCCCGCTTCTCATGGCAGCCGTTGCGGCATTTACTGTAGCCGATGCCGCAAGCGAAGCGTTGCCGGCCTTCTCCGCCAGCTCTGCGCTCTCCCTGAATGCAGCCACCGCTTCTGAATTTTTAGTACGGGAGACCAACAGATTGCCTCTGTTGATCAGTATTACCGCCGTCAGATCGGTTGCGCCGGCCTCCATTGACAGTCCATACCCTTCGTCAAGGTTTTTGGCCGCAAGATCCCAGTTTCCGAGGCCTATATGTGCGTTGCCGATACCTCCGAGGGTAGAGGCTGTCCGACGTTTATCCATCAAGGCACGAGCCAGCGGAAGAGCTCTCTCCAGGTTCCCCAGAGCCTTTCGATACTTGCCGGTCAACTGGTTTGCCTGGGCAAGCATCACCAGGGCATCACACATGATCCCCGCATCTCTCTCTCTATCGAGCTGCGGCAGCGCTGCCTCGATCTGTACAATGGCTTCGCCGAAGGCCCCCCTGCGGAGTGACTTCATCCCCTGCGCCAGAATCTCCGAAGGGATTTGGTCCTCTGCCGCAATTTGGCTCGATTTGGTATCTGTTGCACCAGGTGCGGCATGGGACGGTGTTACTGCGAAGAGTGCTGCGACAGCAACGCAGATGGCTGCCTCCCCGGCAAGACGGAGAAAAGAGACTTTGAAATTGTATCCGGTACTGTTGGTTATCATGTCGTCTCCTTGCAGCTTTACTAGAAGTTGCCAGAGATGGCGAGCTGGAAATGCACCCCCTCGTCCTGAAGGTCGTCATGGGTGTGATCCACCGACTTCAAACGATAGCCTGCATATATTTCAGCTTCCATTCTCAGTTCAAACTGCCCCTTGAGAGGAGTTGCACCCCATCTGAGACCGGCACCGCTGCTGTAAATCTCACTCGGTCCAGATGAAGAGCCAGTGAGATTGCTCCCTCTTCCATAGTCAAAGAAAGGGGCAAACTGGATGTATTCGGCCCATCTCTTGTTCTGTACGAGAGGAATCCGTGCCTCAAAGGAGGCAATCCTCGCATCGTCGCGAACCAGCAGGTTTTCTCTGTACCCGCGGACAGTGTATCTTCCTCCGACCCCCATCTGCTCGACAGGCAACAGAGGATCATTCGATTTTTGCATGTCCAGACGTGACGTTAATTGAATATCACCGAAATCTATAATCCGTGCCCACTGGAGTTGCCCCAGCCAGACAAAGAACTTGCTCCCGGGTGTATTGTTGCCATTGCTGGTCGCTCCCATCAAATCGAGGCCGTAGGAGAATCGCGATCTGGCGGCCAGCACCTGCCTCTGTGACCGGTAAGTCCACTCCTGGGAGAAGCGAAGGGGGACAGCACGGGAATGTCCATTCTGCACGCCCGGCGAGAAGGAGAACGGTTCACCTCCCATAGTTGTTGTGCTGTCCTCATGTTCTGCCGTAATCCCTATGGCAATTTCCTGGTTAAGGGTTCGGTATACCGGTTGACGCAAACCTATTTCATAGCTTTCTGAACTGCTTTTTATGTCCAGAGGACCGAATACCCTGTCAACAACCTTGGTGTCGTTCTTGCGGTATCGAAGCAACAGATTAGTGTCATAGGCGTTTAATGGCAGAGAATACCATGTGTCGATCATCGGGTTGAGTCCGTCGGAATAGCCATAGGTAAAACTCAAAATATCACCGCTTCCCGTTATGTTCTGGTGGGAAAGAGTGGCAAGCCCCCTCTCAGCACCTACAGAGGGCGACTGGTAATTGTTTACCGCGAGCCATACTGAAAAGGGGGGCTTCTCCTCGACGCGAACATTAAGCTCTCCCTCTCCCGGTTTTGCTCCGGGGCGAAGCTCTGCATGAACGCGCTGGATTCTAGAATCCTGCTGCAGAAGCTGAAGCCGGTCCTGCAGCGGAAGGATATTGACCGGAGTACCCGCACCTAGAGCCACCCTGTCTCGAACATATGAGGCGCCGAACCACTTGTTACCTTCCACCTCGATATGCGAGAGCTTCCCCTCGACTATCCTAAAGGTCAGCGTTCCCTCTGATACCGTCTGGTCCGGCAACACTGCTCCGGAATTGATATACCCCTTGTTCACGTAGAGCAGCGTCAAGTCCCTCCGGACAGACTCCAGCTCTTCCATTGTCAAATTGCGGTTTACATAGGGACTGGTTACTTTGGAAATCTCTTCAACCGTAAAGACGGTGCTTCCGGTAACAACTATCTTCTTTACCAGGAGGCTTTTCAGCAGACCATCTCCAGACTTTTTCTCAGCAGTGGGAGGTTTCGGCAGCGACAAGGCGGGTGGGGCCATCTGCTGTCTTTCATCAATAAGTTCCGGGCGCTTATCTCCTGTGCGTCCGGAGAAATCGAGAACCGGTAGACCCTGCGCACAAACGAAGGATGGGACTAAAACCAGTGCCGTTGATATCATTAAGTGGGTAACCGGTTTGATGTTTTTTCGCCGTGTCCCGGTATCAGGCGGATTTCCAGCAAACGACATAGTACCTCCCTGTCAATATCCCACTCTGTGGCCAGGATGCTGCAATCACAATTCAGTACGACAATCCCGGCATCATGTTCCCCGGCTCGACCGGAAGTCCATCGCGTCCACCGATTACGAAGCTGCTGTATTTACCTTCCCGGATCCTTGCAATGCACCGCTCGCGTAGCAAGGCTGACGCGCTGACGTAATCCGATGATAACGGGTTGAGCAGTCCGCTAATATTGTTCACCGGAGCCTGGATGTCGACGTTACCACTTATTCCAAGCTGCGAAGATGCGTCCACGACACTGGAAGGGTCTGCAAGCATGTTGTTTGCAATTATAGTTATGTTGCCGCCCGTTCCGGCATAAGCATTTGCGACTATCTGGCTGTTCTTCAATATAAGGAACTGAGGATCAATGGATATGTTGCCACCTCTGGTCGCCGGCCCCCCTCCAACACTTGAGGTTATTCTGCTGTTGTACAGAGTGATTTTGTTCGGTGCCATAATGGTGATGTTCCCTCCGTCCGCTTCAACCGAGGCTTCCGTCGTGATGGAGGCATTGCGAAGCTGAAGGGTATCCCCTGCAATCAGGTTGATATTTCCGGCAAGGCCAGTGCCGGTTGATGATGCATTGATATTTCCGTTATCGTTCATCAGTATGTTTTTAGCTGCGATGGTGATAGTGCCGCCCAGGCCTGTCCCCTGAGTATCCGCCTTTATTCCCCCAGCTGCTGTAAGCGTAAGGTCTCCGGTCAGGGCAACATTTATCGCACCCCCGGTTCCGGCATTGGTTGAGGTGGAGAGGCCGGTGAAATCGAAGTCGAGCGGTTCAAGGCGCGGGATGTATTTCGCACCGGTCACTGTCATTCGGTCCGCGTTGACGGTGATGTCCCCTGAATTGCCGGTGCTCGGATCAGTTGTTGAACTTCCGCTCCCCCTAAAGGAATCTGCGTAAATCTGCCCCCTGGAACTGATATCGATAGTCTTTGCTGTGATCGCAATATCTCCTGCACCCCCTGTTGAGCCAAGCTGTAGAGCACTTCTTATTGCTCCACCGTTTGAGATGTTGAGGGAATCAGTGCTTAAAGAGATGTTACCGCCGATTCCGGTTGATGCGGTGCCGAAAAGCCTCGCATCGATGGCGGAAAGAGCATAAACTTGCTGGCTTTCCAGATTGTAACCGTCAATTGTTATGTTATGTGCCGCTATTTCGATATCAGATCCTCTACCTGTTCCATAGAGTACCGAGCTTATCTTCCCACCATCGTGAATCTGCAGGTTCTCTGCGGTTACCCGTATCTTTCCGCCATTAGAATTGTTTCTAACCTGGGCGCCAAACCCGGAAATAGAGTCCAAATTCTCCACCAGCGTTTTATCTTTTGCCGATAGCAGTATATTCCGGGCTGATATGTCGACGGTTCCTCCAGTTCCCACGGCATAGGCATTTGAGGAAACGTTCCCCTGATTCAGGCAGTTGAGGGTATCGGCACGAACGGTGATATTCCCTGCATCACCCGCATCAAGAGCAGCTGTGGCAATAAAAAATCCGTTTTGAACGGTTATGTCCCTTCCGGTAAGTGAAATATCTCCTCCGCGACCGCTTGCCCCCGGGTTTGAACGGGATCCGATGTAGCCGTAGGTTCCGAATATTGAGCCGAATCCTGCTCCTGGAGTAGAATTGCCAAGGGTTATCGTCGGAGCATTCAGGATTATATTGCCACCACGTGCGGGACCGGACGTCGATGTATCGATATATGGTGCGTCGAACATCCTGATTGATGATGCAGTCAGCGTAATATTTCCAGACGGGGCAGTGCCGAACGTCTGTGAGGAAAGATATGATTCTCCCGACATCTCGATCGTTCCTGCAGTCAGAAGGATGTCTCCGCTTTTCCCTCCTGCAACAGCGGAAGAGTCGATAGTCGATGTATTCATCATTGAGAAAGCATTTGTCAGGCTGATTTCAGCAGCCGTGCCCAGATGATTCACGTCCCCGTAATTCAGTATGCTGAAAGGTGACGCATCCATCGTCAGTGAATCGCCTGCAATATTGATACTTCCTGGTGGACTACCACTTGCATCGATCGATGTGCCAAGGAACAGCATTTCTCCGCCACGTATGACAACACTCCCTGCGGGGCCGGATCCGTAAAAATCGCTTGAAACATTCAGGTTTGCACTGTCAAGCAGCTCAATACGCCCAAGTCTTGAAAATGAAGTGGCATCGACACTCTGACCAGAAAAGATGACTTCCCCCTGAGATGCGACGCTTGCTAGGTTAATTCTTCCCGATGGTGCTGAAAGGGTATAGTAGGTGGTTCCGGGGAGGGAATTTACATAATCAAAGTAGGTTTCTGCCAGAGGATCATTGCGTATGGAGAGGTCGCCCCCCACAATCGAAATGGTCTGGCCGACGGGGACCTCCAGGACCGACCTGTCGATACTGATGGGTGCGGGAACCGCTCCGAGGAAGCCAAAGGCAGACGGTTGGGCCACTGACAGAACAGGAGAGGTTGCCGTGCTCGCACTGAACATCTCGCCGTTGTCAAACTTCAGATAATCGGCAGTACTCGCATGGAAACTTCCCATCACATCCAATCTGGCATTTGGGCCGAACAGTATACCGCTTGGATTAAGCAGAAACAGATTGGCTCCGTCTATGGTCGAACGGATTATACCATCGATGCTGGAAGGGGTGCCGCCGGTAACTCTACCTATGATGTTTGATATGCCGGCCGCCCCGCTGAACGTCGCGCTTTCACCCGTGCCGATGGAAAACGTGCCGAAACTGTGGAACAGATTGTTGCCGGCGCGGCTGCCGACTGTATCGGGTATGGAATAGTTCGGACCGGCAAGCGTTGCGGAGGGTCCGAGGGTGCCGTCAAGAGTCACACTCCCGGCGGCCATCAGATTCGCTTCCGTCACAAGTAGCAAAGTGGCTGAAATAAGCAGACAGGACAGGGAAGTCCAGGCCTTTCTGTTTCTGTTCCGGATCCTCATGGTATCCTCCGAATGCAAAAAAGCCGAAAGGCAGGGCTACAAACCCTGCCTTTCATATCAACATGGTATCAGTTTAGTTCTGTTTCGACTTTTTCCGTATCCTGTAGCCCACGAGCCCTGCCAGTCCTGCGCCAAGCAGGATAACTGTGGAGGGCTCGGGCACCGAGGGAGCCGTGTTAGGGTTCGAAGTGTTAGGGTTCGAAAAGTTATACGCGAAAAAATTGGTTACGTTCGCATTGGTCACGTTCGCGTTCTGAAGTAGAGGAAAATTGATAGACATAGTTAGACCCATCGGTTTTAGTGAATTCAGATTTCCTGGGGTAAACGTCTGAGAGAGTAGCTGCGCTTGCTGAGATGATGGTGCCACACCAGCAAGGACCCCGAAATACGCCTGAAGGTCTGTTATTGCGCTCTGGTCAAAACCGGTTATGGCAAGATATTGTACACCTCCAATTTCAGTTTGACCGCTCATGGCTGCAAAAATCGCGTCAAAAAGTGCTGCTGCGTCGTTCCATGTCGGGTTTCCGGTAGAGCCGATCAGAGCGGCGTTACCACTGCATAACGCTGCGCTTCCCACCACTCTGCCATTGGGACATCTGAAAAGGGCATCTGCCGGTGTAAGGCTTCCAAGATACACAAGCACTGCCACCACAGCGACTACAGTCAGTTTCTGTACATTTCTCATAATTAACTCCTTTGTGATGTTTTAACACCTTTCAGTAAAGCGTCCCACTAAGGCGCTCATGTATCCAAACATCGTTTGATTAGTTCATTTTATCAGCATATTTCATGCCGTTTCATTAAAATCCAAAATATCAGGCAGTTGCAAATTCTTATAATCCTCTTGCAGGTCAAGTGTAAAATATTGCGACAACAATCTTCATGAAAACTGCATTTCCATAAACATTTGCGGCAATCGTGTAAAAAAACCGACACAAGTTGACAACTCAATCTGTTTCAATCATGAACATTCAGAGGCAATCCCGTTGCCGTACACGTCTGCAAATTCTAGAACGTGGTTTTTAATCCCAGTATATACAATATATCTAATATTGCTCTAACCATTTTGCTGTCGCACAGATTATTTATAATTAACACTATTCGACTGTAAACAATCTCGACAAATTCATAGATTTCTACGATGTCACGCACTGTTGCAACTTTGCATTGATACAAAACATGGTATTATCTTTTGAATCTCCCTCGGGTCTGCCGGTTGCTATCACGATAATCCTTTTGCGGGTATATGAGCATACCCGAGACCGGGTATATTTCGGGTATTGCCGCGCCAGACCATCAATAGAGGTTTCAATGCCAAACCCAACAACAATGAGACTGTCTGAAGGCTCACGCATTGCCGTGATTGGCGGCGGTCCAGCCGGATCGCTTTTCAGCCATTTCCTGATCGACATATCCTCACGTGCGGGGCTCTCTCTGGAGGTCGACATCTATGAACCGAAAAAATTCTCGGAATTCGGCCCGGCAGGTTGCAACATGTGCGGCGGAATCATCTCTGAATCGCTGGTTCAGCTTCTGGCGGCTGAGGGAATCTACCTTCCCGATACTATAGTACAGCGCGGACTGGACTCCTATATCCTGCATACCGACATTGGGCGGGTCATGATTGATCCGACTGGCCACGAACGGCGCATTGCCGCTGTCCACCGTGGTGCCGGCCCACGCGGTCTCAAAGAGGCAAAGTGGGGAAGCTTTGACGCCTATCTTCTTGGCCTGGCGAATGACAAGGGGGCTCACACCATCCAGACAAGGGTAGACGGTATTGAATGGCAGGATGGTAAACCGTGCATCAGAACCAAAGAGGGACTTTCCGCCCCCTACGATCTTGTAACTGTTGCGTCAGGGATAAACACCCCGTTCCTTAAGACCCTTGCAGCCCCTCCGGTCAACTTCAAACCGCCGACCACAACTAAAACCTTCATAACAGACTGCTTCCTTGGGCAGGAGACCGTAGACCTCTACCTGGGGAGCTCCATGCATGTTTTCCTTCTGGACATTCCCCGGCTGGAGTTTGCCGCGATTGTCCCCAAGGGTGAGTTCGCAACCATCTGCCTGTTGGGAGAGGAAATCAACAAGGAGCTGATAGAAGCCTTTTTCAGCGCACCAGAGGTTCTTGCGTGCTTTCCTGCAGGCTGGCACCCACCGGAAGGAGGCTGTCGCTGCTCACCTGGGATCAACGTATCCGGGGCGCCGTTCCCTTATGCTGACCGACTGGTCTTCATAGGTGATGCCGGGGTGAACCGCCTCTACAAGGACGGAATCGGTGGATCATACCGCACTGCCAAAGCTGCGGCCACAGCTGCAGTCTTCAACGGGGTTTCAGCAGAAGCGTTCCGCTCTGGCTATGGACCGGTATGCAAGGCTCTGACCCTTGACAACAATATCGGCAGGGTGATTTTCATGGTTACCCGCCTGATCCAGAAGTTGAAGATTGCTCGTCGTGCCGTACTCGGCATGGCACACAACGAACAGAACAACCCTGCCATCCCAGCGCGAATGAGCGGGGTTCTCTGGGACACCTTCACCGGCAGCGCCCCGTATAAGCACGTATTCATGCGGACGCTACACCCTGCATTTCTGGTGCGGCTCTGCTATGAATCACTTGCCGGCGTGATGCCACAGTTACGACGTGAGCAGTACACCTTCGGGAGGTCGACAATGAGGATGGGAGAATTGGGGAAAACCTACCGTCAAGGAGAGACGATATTCACCGAGGGTGAAACCGGCGACAACATGTACGTTGTTCAGACAGGCTCGGTTGAGGTCGTCAAAATATCTTCCGAAGGTGAGGTTCGCCTGGCAGAGCTTGGCCCTGGTGAAATATTTGGAGAAATGGCGATGTTCGGCAGTAAGATCCGCTCCGCAACGGTCCGGGCACAGCGTGATGTGCGGGTCATGACCATAGACCGGAAGATCTTCATGCAGAAGATCCATCAGGACCCATCACTCTCATTCCGGATTATGGAAAAGATGTCCCAGCGTATCCGAAATCTGAACGACGAACTCTCCCGCCACTCGTTTCAACCCCCTCTATGACGGATGAATATGACTGTTTCCAAACAGATGATGGTGTATAGTAGAGTCTATTTCTGACGCAATACCCTCTAGAAGGCTCCAACAAATATGGCCCACGAAAAAATCATCATAAAGGGCGCCTGCGAGCACAACCTCAAGTGCATCGACGTCGAGATCCCGCGCGACAGGCTTGTTGTCATCACAGGCATCTCCGGCTCAGGAAAGTCAACCCTTGCCTTTGACACCATCTATGCCGAAGGACAGAGACGCTACGTGGAGTCACTTTCTGCCTATGCACGCCAGTTTCTGGAGCAGATGGAAAAACCGGATGTAGAATCCATTGAAGGGCTCTCTCCTGCCATCTCCATTGAGCAGAAGACCACCAGCAAGAACCCTCGTTCCACCGTCGGTACGGTTACCGAAATCTATGACTATCTCCGTCTCCTCTTTGCCCGTATCGGCACACCCCACTGTTATGAATGCGGTAAGATCATCGCCTCACAGACCGTTTCACAGATGGTTGATCAGGTCATGGAACTCCCTGAAGGGACCAGGCTTCAGCTCCTCTCACCGATGATCCGCGGACGCAAGGGGGAGTACAAAAAGGAGCTTAACCAGCTAAGGAAGGATGGCTTTACCCGGGTCATCATCGACTCCCATCCCCACGATCTGAGTGAAGAGATCGAGCTGGACAAGAAAAAAAAGCACGACATTGACATCGTGGTTGACCGCCTGATCGTCAAGCCCGGCATTGAGAGAAGGCTTGCAGACTCCTTTGAAACGGCGCTAAACCACGCAGAAGGAATCGCAAAAGTTGCAATCATTGACGGCGAGACCACTCTTTTCTCCGAGGCCCTTGCTTGCATCGACTGCGGCATCTCCTATCCAGAGATGACACCCAGGATGTTCTCCTTTAACAACCCCTATGGAGCCTGCCCCGACTGCACCGGCCTCGGCACGCGGATGTACTTTGATGCGGACCTGGTTGTACCCAATCCGAACCTCTCCATCCGCGAGGGGGCGATAGCTCCATGGGAGCGACGGCTCTCCTCATGGTACCATATGACCCTGGACGCCCTGGCCAAGGCATACAGCTTCGATATACGCACCCCTTTCAAGGAGCTGACGGAAGAGGTGAGGAATATGATCTTGAAGGGTTCCAAGGGACAGAAGATCGAGTTTTGGTGGGAAGAAGATGGCGGACGGCGTCACACCTATCAGAAAGAATTCGAGGGGGTTCTGAACAACCTTGAACGTCGCTGGCGAGAGAGCGAATCGGAGCAGGTCAGGGAAGATCTGGAGAAGTACATGAATATCATGCCCTGCCCGACCTGCTTTGGAGCCAGGTTGAAGCCTGAGTCACTGTTCATTCGCGTTGGCGAGCGAAACATCTGCCAGGTAACAGCGCTTTCCATCCGCGATTGCCTGGACTTCTTTGCAAACCTCCATCTTTCCGCGAAACAGTCTGAGATTGCACGCCGCATACTGAAGGAGATCCGCGAACGGCTGAACTTCCTGGTCAATGTAGGGCTCGACTATCTCTCGCTTGACCGTACCGCTGGAACACTCTCCGGCGGTGAGGGACAGAGGATCAGACTGGCCACCCAGATAGGATCAAGCCTGGTTGGTGTCCTCTATATCCTGGACGAGCCATCAATTGGGCTTCACCAGCGCGATAACGCCCGACTGCTCCAAACCCTCAAGCACCTTCGCGACATCGGCAACACAGTGCTGGTGGTGGAGCATGACGAGGAGACCATCCTTGAAGCCGACCATGTCATAGATATGGGGCCAGGCGCAGGTGTCCATGGAGGCGAGGTAGTGGCACAGGGGACTCCGGCAGATATCATGAGCAACCTCGCTTCTCTCACCGGGAGATACCTTTCCGGAGCATTGACTATCCCTGTTCCGGAACAGCGTCGCACTCCTGAGAAATTCATCCGTATTGTCGGGGCAACAGAGAACAACCTGAAGGACCTGACCGTCGATATCCCTCTTGGTGTCATGACCTGCATTACCGGGGTTTCAGGATCAGGCAAATCCACACTTGTCATAGACACCCTTCACAAGGTTCTTGGACAGCGGCTCTACCGCAGCCGGGAGCGGGGAGGTGCCGTCAGGGACGTGCAGGGCCTTGAACATCTTGACAAGGTTATCAACATCGACCAGTCACCCATCGGCCGTACCCCACGCTCAAACCCGGCTACCTACACCGGGGTTTTTTCGGATATACGTGACATTTTTGCCCAACTGCCGGAATCCAAGGTACGTGGCTATAAACCTGGGCGCTACTCCTTCAATGTGAAGGGGGGTCGATGCGAGGCCTGTTCCGGCGACGGAATCATCAAGATCGAGATGCACTTCCTGCCTGATGTCTACGTCCAGTGCGAGGTATGCAAAGGAGCAAGGTATAATCGGGAAACCCTTGAAGTTCGCTACAAGGGGAAGTCCATCGCAGAAGTTCTCACCATGACTGTCAGCGAAGCAAATGAGTTTTTATGTGCCATCCCCAAGATCCGGAACAAGCTGCGCACACTCGAAGATGTAGGTCTCGGCTACATTCAGCTCGGGCAGTCTGCCACCACCCTCTCCGGCGGCGAGGCCCAGCGGGTCAAACTGGCAAAGGAATTGTCGCGCCGCGCCACAGGGCGGACTATCTACATCCTTGACGAGCCGACCACCGGTCTCCACTTTGCCGATATTGCCAAACTTCTGGAAGTCTTGCATAAACTTGTGGAAGGGGGGAACTCCATTGTTGTGATAGAGCATAACCTTGATGTGATCAAGACTGCGGACTGGCTCATCGACCTTGGTCCCGAAGGTGGTGATCGTGGAGGCGAGATTATCGCGGTAGGCACTCCCGAGGATGTAGCAAAGGTTACACGATCCTACACCGGACAATTTCTGCGGAGGCTGCTCTGATTTTTCCTGAATCCGGAGCATACGCACTATACGGGAGGATATATGGAAGAGCGTCTCGTTGAACTGGAGACCCGTTACATGCACCAGGAGCAAGTCCTTTCCGATCTGAGCGACATCGTTTATCGCCAGGAGCAATCAATCGAGCGTCTGGAGCGGGATCTTCGCCTGCTCCGTGAGGAGATGAGCAACTCCCTTCCCTCACTCACAAGAAGCGCTGAGGATGAAGAGCCTCCACCTCATTACTGAGGGCACTTGAATGAAGCACCTGATCCTGGGTACCGCCGGCCACATTGACCATGGCAAGACCTCCTTGGTAATGGCTCTCACAGGGATCGATACCGATCGACTCCCTGAGGAAAAAGCACGTGGCATAACCATCGAGCTTGGATTCGCACAGCTTGATCTGCCAGATGGCATCAGGTTGGGAATTGTTGATGTACCAGGCCACGAGCGTTTTGTGCGTACCATGGTAGCCGGTGTGGGTGGAATGGACCTGGTTATGCTGGTGATTGCCGCTGACAAAGGGGTTATGCCCCAGACACGCGAGCATCTGGAGATATGCCAGCTTCTTGGCCTTAAAAATGGATTGGTGGCCCTGACCAAGAGCGACCTTCTTGATAATGAGCTCCAGGAACTCGCAATCGAAGAGGTACGCGATTACCTATGCGGCAGTTTTCTGGAGCATGCGAAAATCGTCCCGGTCTCGGCAAAAAGCGGTGCAGGGCTGGATAACCTGAAGAATGAACTGCATCGCCTGGCGCTGGAAGTCAATCAGAAACGGATCGACGGCCCTTTCCGCCTTCCGGTAGACCGGGTTTTCACCGTGCCGGGCTTTGGAACGGTAGTAACCGGGACGCTCCTGTCAGGACAGATAAAGGTTGGCGATTCAGTTGAAATTCTCCCAACCTCACAGCAGAGCCGGGTTCGCGTGATTCAAGCGCATGGAATAAGCTCTGAGTCAGGCGTGGCCGGCCAACGCCTGGCCCTCAACCTCAACTCTATCGAGCATACCACGGTCTCCCGTGGCACTGTGATGGTCCCCCCAGGACGTTACCACACCACCCGCTCAGTGGATGTGCTCATTCATCTACTGACGACAGCATCACAGCCGATCAGAAATCGCGCCATACTTCGCCTTCACTCCTCAACCTATGAAGTATCCGCCCAGATCATCCTTTTTGATCGCGCGGCCCTTCATCCCGGTGAGAGTGGCTATGCGAACCTGAGACTGCCGCGGCCCGTTCTCCTCCTCCCCGGCGATACGTATATCCTTCGCTGCTTTTCGCCCCCTGCAACCATGGGTGGCGGGAAAGTCCTTGACTCCTCGCCATCAGTTCGCCGCAGACACTCAGCCGATACTATCAACCTATTAAAAATTCTCGATAACGGTGACGATTCGCAAAAGATTGCCGGGCTCGTCTCATCGACCCTCCTTTCCGGTGCTTCACAGGAAGAGATCATCGACAGAACCGGCCTTTCTGTGAAACGATTCGATGCAGCAGCCGCACCCCTTCTTTCTGCCGGTCAGATTGTCTTGGCACTCCGTGACCCGCGGACATATCTATCCATTACTGCCTTTTCCTCTCTACGCGAACTGCTCCTGGAGGAGGTCAGGAAATATTGTGCCGAAAATCCCATCAAACAGGGGATAGGCAAGGAGGAGCTGAAAACACGCATGCCACAACGTAGCAATCACCGATTCTTTGCCCCGTGCCTCGCATGCCTAGAGAAAGAAGGGAAAATAGTATCTGATCGCGAGCTGGTAAAATTGCCTCCTGGTGACAGCTCGACAAATCCAGGCCATGGTGACGTACAGCTTCGCACGGAACAGGCCCTGCTGAGAGGCGGGATTGAGCCTCCTTCCCTCAAAGAGCTAAGTTTGATTGTGGGAATTGCTGAGAAGGATCTACTGGGGCACCTGAATCTAATGGTACGCGATGGAAGGGCTGTAAAGATACATAACGATCTCTATTATGCTCCTGCCTCTCTTCATTTCCTCGAGGATAAGCTCCTCGATTACCTCTCAGATAAACAGGAGATAACCCCTCCGGAGTTCCGTGACTTGACCGGCCTTTCACGAAAGTTCATGATTCCCATCCTGGAATACTTCGATGCACAAAAATTAACCATCAGGGTTGGTGACAGGCGATTGCTGCGGAGGAAGAGAATTTGACTGCTCACATTTTATGCAGAATCATGGCCTTCAAATTTGTCGCTCAATGACCGAACTGATCACAAGGCAACCCAGGACCTTCATTTATTAACACATGCTGCCACAAAGCGAATTAGGCTCATATTGAGCAGTTCACCCCTGATGACGCTTCAGCGTGATCAACATCCGGACATCGCCGCTATTTGGCAATCGAAATTCCCTTATTTCCTCCACGACCACATCCAGGTGAGACAGCTCGCTTTCAGCTTGGGCAACCTCTTCTCTCCCCAAGCCTCCCTTCATGGCAATTAGCCGACCCTTCCCGGCAAGGAGCGGCATTCCAAGTCGAACCAGAGAAGGTAGATCTGCAACTGCGCGCGCTGCTACGAAATCGAAACGCTGGTCGAGAGATGCTGCAAGCTCTTCTGCACGCGCATGAATCGGCACGAACTTATCAAGCTCCAGCATACGTGCCACATGTCTCTGAAAAAGTATTTTCTTTTGAACGGAATCTACGGAGACCATATCCAGGTCTTGACGTACAATCTTGAGCGGAAGCGAGGGAAACCCCCCTCCCGATCCGATATCCAGTAGGCTTGCACCGAATGGAAGCAATGGCAGCAGTGTGAGTGAATCAAGGAAATGTTTCGCAATAATGTCTGCAACCCGTTTAAGTGCTGTAAGGTTGACTTTAGAGTTCCACCGGATGAGCTCTTCTGACAGGATCGAAAAGCGGTCGATATCTGTCTCATTAAGCTCTATCCCCAGCTTACGCGCACCATTCATGAGAAGATCTCGTTCGGAAACGTTCATCGGCCACTCCGAGACTTGAGGGCGATGGAGAGAATGGATATGGCTGCCGGCGTCACTCCCTGTATCCGTGTTGCCTGACCAAGGGTGTCGGGGCGAAACTTGAGGAGCTTCTCCTTCACCTCGGCAGACAGGCCGGAGATCGTCCCGTAATCAAAACCTGACGGGATTTGGGTACTTTCAATCCCCTTACCTCGAGCTACCTGCTCCAGTTGTCGGTCAATATACCCCTTGTACTTGACCTGTATCTCAACCTGTTCACTGATCTTGGGATCAATGTCGCCGGTCATCGAATCAAGTTGGTGCAGGTCTTCCCAGGTAAAGTCAGGTCGACGGAGAAGCTGCTCATATGTTACCGCATTCTGCATCCCGGTCAGACCGAATCTATCCATGAATCGAGGATCGGCATCAGATGGCAGCAGTTTGGCAGTTCTGATTCTTACCAGCGATTCGTCGATACCTTTGCGCTTTAGTTCGAACCTGCGGTACTCCCTCTCCTGTAACAGTCCCACAGAGTGACCAATTTCGGAAAGGCGAAGGTCGGCATTATCTTCCCGCAATAGCAGTCGGTACTCGGCGCGCGAGGTAAACATTCTGTATGGTTCGCGTGTCCCCAGCGTCACCAGATCATCCACCATCACCCCAATGTATGCTTCGCTGCGGGAGAGAATCAGCGGTTCTTCAGCACGCACCCTGCGAGCTGCGTTTATCCCTGCCATCAGACCCTGTGCAGCTGCCTCCTCGTATCCAGACGTACCGTTGATCTGTCCAGCATGGTAGAGATTGGCAACAAGCTTGGTTTCAAGGGACGCATGAAGCTGTATCGGGTCTACATAGTCGTACTCAATGGCATAAGCCGGCCTCATGATTTCCACGCGCTCCAGACCTTCGATCGAGCGATAGAAGGCCCACTGTATATCTACCGGCAGCGACGTGGATAGCCCCGAAGGGTAATACTCCACGGTGTCTGATCCTTCAGGCTCCAAGAATGTCTGATGACGGTCGCGATCGGGAAAGCGGACCACTTTGTCCTCTATTGAGGGACAGTAACGGGGGCCAACACCCTCTATTATCCCGGAGTAGAGGGGTGAGCGGTCAAGTCCCGAGCGGATAATCTGATGGCTTCGCTCGTTGGTATAGGCGATAAAGCAGGGAACCTGAGGGCGCTCAATCCGCTCAGTGAAAAATGAAAACGGCATAGGCGGGTCATCTCCCGGTTGCGCCTCCAACCGGCTGAAGTCGATGGTTCTCCCATCCAGTCGAGCAGGTGTGCCGGTCTTGAGCCGACCCACTGAAAAACCCAACTCGCGAAGATGATCGGAAAGTCCGAGCGAAGGGATGTCCCCTGCCCTTCCTCCCGGGTAGTTCACCAAGCCAATGTGAATCAATCCGCGCATAAATGTGCCGGTAGTCAGAATGACCGTTGAACCTCGAAAGCGTACCCCGGCACGGGTATTGACCCCTCGCACCTGACCATTCTCCATGAACAGAGATGTCACTTCTGCCTGCTTGAGATCAAGCCTATCCTGCATCTCCATGACACGCTTCATGCGCAAACGGTATTGCTGCTTGTCGGCCTGGGCTCGGGAGGCACGTACAGCCGGGCCTTTCCGGGTATTCAGCACTCGAAACTGTATGCCGGTTGCATCGATATTCTTCGCCATCTCGCCACCAAGAGCATCTATCTCTTTGACCAGGTGCCCCTTTGCTAACCCGCCTATTGCTGGGTTGCATGACATCAAGGCAATTGAATCCAGGTTAATGGTGAGGAGAAGCGTACTCACTCCGATCCTAGCCGCTGCCAGCGCAGCCTCGCATCCTGCATGGCCGCCTCCCACGACTATCACTTCATAATTTTTATCATAGACGATCATCAGGTCACGCCTCTGTCAAAAGTTGGTGTTTCACACTGCGAACCAAAGCATTCTGTTTCCACCCATAAAGCCTTGCTGTACACGACATAGCTGGTAACGTTTCACGTGAAACACCCCTTACTTGCCAATGCAGAAGCGTGAAAATATCAGGTCCAGAACATCGTCGGGTGTTGTTTCGCCAGTTACCTCACCGATTGCATGCAGTGCATCATGAAGATCAGCCGCAATAAATTCCAACTCAACTCCTGAGTGAATATTCAATCTAGCGCGCTGCAGGCAATCTATCCCCTTAAGCAAGGCATCGCGATGACGCGTCTGAGAAAGGGCGATAAATTCTCTGCCGTCAGTGGCCATCCCCGAAATAAACATTTCATAAATTACCCTGCGGAGAGCGCCAATCCCCTCTCCCGTAATGGTGGAGATATCGATCGCAGGATAGTCGGCCAGACCCTCATTTAGGGCCAACACTTCCGGAAGATCGGCTTTGTTGCGTACCAACAAGACCTTTGCATCTTTAAGTATGCGTAGAATTTGGCGATCATTTGCATCGAAAGGAGATGACCGATCAAGAAGAAAGAGAACAAGATCTGCCCTAGCAACCCGGTCCATGGTAAGCTCTATGCCGAGCAACTCTACCTCATCTGTTGTCTCTCGGATGCCAGCAGTATCTAGAAGACAAACCGGTAGTCCGTCAATATTGAGAACCTCCTCAACGACATCCCTAGTGGTCCCAGGGATCGCGGTAACAATCGCACGCTTTTCTCGCAACAGCGTATTAAGGAGGCTTGATTTGCCGACATTAGGCTTACCAACTATGGCGACAGCAACTCCGTCGCGAAGAACCTTTCCTTCGCGAAAGCTGGACACCATATCTTCGAGCGACGTAATTGCCTCAAGAACACCATGTTCGATCTCCCGAAAGGCAAGCGGATCCATATCATCCTCCGGGAAGTCGATATGAGCTTCAACAATTGCCAGGGAAACCCTGACCTTGTCCCTGAGGAGCGTGAGCCTGCTTGAGAGTAGTCCTTCACGTTGATGCTCGGCCAGCCTGAGGGCAGCGTCGGTCTTGCTTCGTATTACGTCCATTACCGCTTCTGCCTGAAGAAGGTCGATCCGACCGTTGAGGAAAGCCCGTTTGGTAAATTCACCGGGCTCGGCAAGGCGGGCACCAAATGAAAGTGTCATCTCCAAGACACGCTGAGTTACCAGCATCCCACCATGGCAGTGGATCTCAAAGACATCTTCCCTGGTATAGGAGTTGGGAGCACGCATGAGAACTGCCAGGACCTCGTCAAGAATATCCCCGTCGGGACCGACCACTGATCCATACAAAAAACGGTGGCTCGGAAAGCCACCGTCGTGTCGTGCGCTGAATACGGCGGCACCTATCCGCCCGGCTTGATCGCCGCTGACCCTGACGATACCAATACCACCTTCGCCCATGGGGGTACTGATCGCAGCTATGGTATCTCTGGCATACATGGCGTCAGCGACGCCTCCCTATTTAATGGTCTTGTTGATGTAGGCCTGCTGGGCAATGGTAAGTATATTGTTGACCAACCAATACAGGACCAAGCCAGAGGGGAAGTTGAGAAACATAAAGGTAAAGACGACCGGAAGCATCAACATCATCTTTTCCTGTATCGGGTCCATATTGGTTGGGGTCATCTTCTGCTGAATAAACATGGTGACACCCATGATTACCGGGGTCACGTAATACGGATCTTTCGCGGAGAGATCCTGTATCCAGAAATAAAATGGAGCATGACGAAGTTCAATGGAAAACATGAGCGCCTTGTAGAGTGCAAAGAACACGGGTATCTGGACAATCATTGGGAGACAACCGCCAAGTGGATTAACCTTGTGTGTCTTATACATTTCCATTACCGCGCGATTCATGCCGTCACGGTCATTTTTAAATTTTTCCTTAAGCTCTGCCATCTTCGGCTGAAGCTTCTGCATCTCCTTCATCGACTTATAGCTCTTGTGGGTTAGCGGAAAGAAAAATATCTTTAGTATTATGGTGATAATGATGATAGCAAGACCATAATTTCCCGTATATGTCTGGAAAAATTTGATGGCGTACAAAAGGGGCTTAGCTATAACTGAGAACCAGCCAAAATCGATTACTTCTTCAAGTCTGCTACCCTGTGACTTCAGTATTCCAAGATCCTTTGGTCCGAAGTAAAGACGATACGGTATGCTAACAGACTGACCAGGATTCAGTGTAATTCGCGGTGAAAAGATTACACTCTCAACAAGTGTCGGATTAACCTGTGAAACCTTTACTGACGCAAGAGAACCGTCTTTAGAGAGAACGCTGTTAAAGAAATATTTATCAGCAAATCCAGTCCACGTAATCTGCTTATCATAAGATATTGCCGACTTTGCAAGATCAGCTACAGGTGTTGTGGTGACCTTGTTATCGGAGAGAGTAACTGGCCCATGAACCTCATAGCGCCCTTCTTTGCTCCCAGTCACGACCTTGTTAACAAGGTTAAGGCGCAGAGTTCCGTTCAAAACCGTGCTTCCTGAATTGGCGAGATCCTGATTAAGGTCCATAGCATAGGCATTACCAACAAAAGAATAAATCTTTCGAATAGTCAGTCCCTGCGGAGAAGTCCAGATAAATTCCAGATCTTTTTTATCGTTACCGGATAACTTAATACTGTTAGTTGATGCTGAATATATTGCTTGCGGATCAACTACAAACCCATCTGCCGAGCCAGAAAGAGTTGGTGGACCATTGAGATCAATCAATGCTATCTCGGCTGAGCCTGAAGCTGTCGATTCTTTATACCCCTTCAGGGTAAACTTTTTAAGAACTGCACCTCTAGTAGAGAAAACTGCTCTATACAGATCGGTCTCTACTACGAGATCGCGCTCAAAAGCCTGAAATGGAGAGCCAGGCACTGGAGCCGCAACCTGAGGGGCCTGTCCCGTCAGCTTCGGCACCGGCAACTGTCGCACGGTGCTGGGAGCACCCTGAACCGCAGAATAGTTCACTGGCTTAATATTCGATTGGGGGAAGAGAAAAGAAAATCCGTACATCACTCCTATTGAGAGAAGTACGGCTATTAGGACTCGCGTTTCCATGACTACCTCACTTAACTACTTGACTGGATCGATGCCGCCGGGGTGAAAAGGATGACATCTGAGGATTCGCCCGACTGCGTACCATGAACCTCGCAAAAAACCGTATTTGCGTAGCGATCCAATTGCATAACAGGAGCAGGTGGGATAAAAACGACAGGTGGGACCTTTTAGGTGTGACAGGTACCTTTGATAAAACAGTATAATGTAAATCAGGTATTTTTTAACCATGCTGAACCTGAAGCTTCTGTATAACCAACGACAAGTCCCTGCAGACACCTTCCAAGCCGAGATTCACCGCAGTTGAACGAGCAATGACAGAATAATCAGCAGGGGGAAACCAGCCTTTATTAAGTCGATAGCATTCCCTGACCAGTCTCTTGATGCGATTTCTTATCACTGCTCCACCGACCTTGCGGCTTGCTGTTATGCCAATACGCACGCCACCACAAGGTCTATGAAAACAAATAACAATAAAATGCTTTCCCATTGCCTTTCTGCCGTTCTGACTGGTCGCAAGAAAATCACGACGACGACGCAGCCGCTCAGTGTTCGGAAAGGAATTTGAAAGGCCAGCCACGACCAACTATTTAGTGGCGATAGTTACTGAAAGCCGTTTACGACCCTTGGCCCTACGTCGCTTTATAACCAATCGTCCATTTTTTGATGCCATACGAACCAGAAAACCATGGGTGCGCTTTCGCGAAGTATTGCTTGGTTGATATGTTCTTTTCATCGATTAACTCCTCACTAAATCTATTCTTTCGTGTAACTCAATGGAAATGTGTTTTATACATCCATAGAACATTTCAAGTCAACTTTATTTTCGTAACTTAAAATAAAATTAGCCTTGCAAATGGATACTACCTCTGCTAGTCTTCAACCTCCAGTATCACTACCCGTCAAATCGCTCTCTATCATGCTATATTGTGAATATTCAAAGAATAAAGTTTATCAACAGATGTGGATAAACTTGTGAATAACTTATACAGAATGCTGATTCTCCCGATTATCTAATAAACTATTGATCTCAATTCCCTATTCACATGCAGCTCGGCACTTTGAGCCATTCATGCCAGCATTAACAGGCACTCCCGGTTGAATTACAATGGATAAGATCTGGCATGAGGTAAAGTCGAATATATCTAAGGTTATGACCCCCCAGACCTTTAACGCCTGGATAAAACCGATACGGTTTCAATCGGTCAATGGCGATTACCTGGTTCTAGAAGTCCCCGATTCATTCTCCCGCGAATTCATCAAAGATAAATATTCCAACATTATTTACGAAGCATTGTCTGCACTAACCAACACCTCCTATGTATTGGAATTCTCCATTCAGGACAAAAAAGATCCGGTGTATAGCCAAAACGAACCCGCGTCTGCAACAACATCTAAAACTGCTGTGAAAAGTGATCAACGAAAATCACCCGATAACAGTTACGACTTTCGCACATTCCTTAATCCCAAATACACCTTTGAAAAGTTTGTCTGCGGAAGTGGCAACCAGTTTGCTCATGCAGCGACGCAGGCTGTAGCAAATAACCCGGCCAGTAGCTACAATCCTTTGTTTATCTACGGAGGAGTTGGTTTGGGTAAAACCCATCTTCTCATGGCCATTGGGAACCACATACTCGCAAACAATAATTCTGCGCGTATTTGTTACTATACGTCCGAAAAATTCATGAATGAGATGATAAACTGCATCCGTCATAAGAAAATGGACGAATTTCGTAACAAATTCCGAAAGGCAGATGTCCTGCTTATCGACGACATACAATTCATGGCGGGAAGGCAAGCTACACAGGAAGAGTTTTTTCACACATTCAATACCCTTTATGAATCCCACAAACAGATCGTGCTGACATCAGACAAGTTTCCTAAAGAGATCCCAGAACTTGAGGAAAGACTACGTTCACGATTTGAATGGGGTCTTATTGCCGATATACAACCGCCTGACACTGAAACAAAAAGTGCAATTCTAAAGAAAAAAGCTGAATTTGATGGCATACAGCTTCCTGATGATGTAGCACTTTTTCTGGCCTCAAGTTCAGCTACCAATGTGCGTGAACTAGAAGGAATGCTTGTACGCTTAGGGGCATTTTCAAGCCTTACTAATAGCACCATCACACTCTCAATGGCTAAAGAAGTATTAAAAGACATTATAGTAGACAAAGCCAAAGATATTTCAATAGAAGTCATTCAAAAAGCTGTGGCAGATCATTTTCAATTAAAGTTGAGTGAACTTAAGTCTGATAAACGCATTAAAACATTCGTGCTACCTAGACAAATTGCTATTTATCTCTGTCGTGATCTTACTAAAGCATCATTTCCCGAAATAGGCGACAAATTCGGTGGAAAGAACCATTCGACCGTAATTCATTCGGTTAACAAAATAATTAAAATTCTGACGCAGGATCATGACATGAAAAATACTATCGATACAATTAAGAGGGGGCTGTTAAGTTAACGATATAACCTGTTGATAACAGATAACAACTGTTGATAATATAACACGACTGTTGATTACTTCCATGACTCACCAGATAGATTAACAGATAATATTACACCTAACTATCTTAATTTATTTATTATTATAAACAGCTTAAACATATCCACAAGACTTACTATTACTACTATCTTTTTTATAATATAACTATAGAACCCAGTAAGGAGGGAACATGGAATTCAAGATCCTTAAAGAACCATTTTTACGCGCTCTGCAAAAAGTGCAGGGTATAGTTGAAAAAAAGAACACCATGCCTATCCTTTCCAACGTGCTTATTGAAGCAATTGACGGAAAACTCTGTATTTTAGCAACTGATTTGGAAGTTGGTATAAAAACATCACATCCAGCAAAAGTAATTACAGAAGGTAAAATAACCGTATCAGCAAAAAAACTGTATGAGATCATAAAAGAACTTTCAGATGAAGAAGTTACTTTCAGTACACGTGAAAATGATTGGGTAGAGTTGAAAAGCGGTAAGGCCCAGTTTAATATTGTAGGCCTCTCTTCTGAGGAGTTTCCATATTTTCCTCGTGTAAACGAAGATAATCTTATTAATATCAGCGGTAAAATGCTCAATGATATGATAGAAAAAACAGCCTATGCGATCTGCCATGACGAAACAAAATACAATCTCAACGGCATTTTCGTGAAAGCTGTAGAAGAAGCTGATAGCAAGATTCTACGTATGGTTGCGACTGATGGTCACCGTCTCTCTATAGTGGAACGTGAATTCAGCGGCAAAGTTTGCCCCGAACTCAATGCTGGTGCAATATTTCCAAAGAAAGGGATATTTGAAATAAAGAAGATTACCGAGGATATGGACGAAGATATCCAGATGACCTTCATGGATAACAGCGCAGTGGTAAGAAAAGGCGATACCATTGTGGTTATGAGGCTTGTTGACGGAGAGTTTCCTGATTATACGCGTGTAGTTCCTTTAAACAATGACCAGTTAGTAAAACTCGATAGAGATAAATTCCTACGAGCGCTAAAACGCATAGCAATACTTTCTAGTGAAAAGTTCAAAGGGGTGAAATTCAATATTGATACAGAAACTCTAGAAATATCCTCCAGTAACCCAGAGATTGGTGAAGCAAAAGAGGAAATTGAAATAGGCTACAGCGGGACCCCTATAGTGACACGTTTCAACGCTCGTTATATCATTGACGTTCTTTCTATTCTTGGCGATGATACGGTACATCTTCTATTAAAAAGTGAAATGACCCCTGCCATAATCAAACCGGCTTCTGATCAAGGATTTCAAGCGATAATAATGCCAATGAGACTCTAATGAATATAATAGAGGAGTAGCAATATTTTGAGGGCCTCTCTGCTAGAGTGGCCTTTTTAATGATATTGTTAAAGGTATGACACTTACAAAGCTGTCGGTTCAGTCATTTCGAAATTTGGAATCCGTAAGTCTTGAATTTGGTAACAAATTCAATGTAATACATGGTGACAATGCCCAGGGTAAAACAAACCTGCTTGAGTCAATATTTCTTCTTGGAACTCTGAAGTCTTTCAGAATGGCAAAAAACAGCGATCTCATTGGCTGGGAAAAATCTTTTTCCATTATTAAGGGGTCGGTGCTTGATGATATAACAAACCATGAACTTACGCTTTTATTGGACAAGGGAAATAAAAAGGTCAGGATAGACCAGAAGACAGTCAACAGGGTTTCAGATTTTTTCGGCATACTTACCGTGGTGCTTTTTGCTCCAGAAGAGCAGACAATGGTTCGCGGAGTGCCTGACACTAGACGTCGTTACCTGGATCGTGCCATTTTTGCCGGTAACATCGCCTATCTGACCAGACACCATGAATACGTGAGAATATTAAAACAACGCAACTCTCTCTTAAAGAGTGGTGACATCTCTTCGATGGAACCGTGGAGTGAACAGCTGGCGTTTTCTGGTGCCCAAATAGTCACACAAAGAATCAATTATCTGGGTAAAATAGGAGAAATACTTAAAAAAACCTACAGAGAGATAAGCGGCACTGAAGATGAGCCGGCAATTGACTATCATTCGATATCCGCGGAGTACACGGATGATGTTGATGAAAATAACGATCTATTTAAATGCGCGCTGGCCAGACTAAAGGACCAGGAAAGGCACCAGCGAACGACATTGTTAGGACCTCATAGGGATGATATTGTATTTTCCCTGAATGGAAAGCACCTTAGACATTCCGCTTCGCAGGGTCAACAGCGCTGTTTCATACTGGCTTTGAAAATGGCAGAGATTGAATATCTTCGAATTTGCAATAGGCAGACGCCGGTGCTCCTTCTGGATGATATGACCAGTGAATTGGACCGGTTCCGTACGGAAAATCTGCTCCGTTTTATAACGGAAAGAGGAATGCAGGTTTTTATCACCACCACAGGTATGGGACAGGTAGATGCATTTGTGAATCATGACAGACTGCGAACGTTTCACGTGAAACAGGGAATCGTGGTAAGACAGACATAGAATTGTTTTCTAGGGAGATGATATGACGGAAGAGACCGTGAACGGTTACGGTGCAGATCAGATCAAGATACTTGAAGGTTTAGAGGCAGTTCGCAAGCGACCAGCCATGTATATTGGCTCCACCTCAAGCCTGGGGCTGCATCACCTGGTTTATGAAATTGTGGATAACTCCATAGATGAAGCGCTGGCGGGACACTGTAACGAAGTATCGGTTGCCATTCATATTGATGGCTCGGTTACGGTAGTCGACAATGGCCGCGGCATTCCTACTGAGATGCATGAGTCGGGGCGCTCTGCTGCCGAAGTCGTACTGACGGTCCTTCATGCAGGAGGAAAATTTGACAACACCTCGTACAAGGTATCCGGAGGGTTACATGGAGTCGGGGTCTCTGTAGTGAATGCCCTTTCCGAGAAGCTGGAACTGGAGATTCGTCGCGACGGCAAGCTCTTTCGACAATCCTATCGCAGAGGTGAACCGCAGTCGCCCCTGGAGATGGTTGGCGAGACAAAGAAGCGCGGGACCAAGATCACCTTTTTCCCTGATGGTGACATCTTCGAGACAACGGAATTTTCTTTCGATATTCTCTCTCAGAGGCTCAGGGAGATGGCTTTTCTCAATGCAGGCGTCAAGGTCAAGATATCCGATGAACGGAGCGAAAAGGTACATGACTTTTTCTACGAAGGCGGGATTAGCTCCTTTGTAGAGTACCTGAACCGAAACAAAACGCCGCTTCACTCAAAACCGATCTATATAAAGGGCGAGAAAAACGGGGTTGAGACCGAGGTTGCCCTACAGTATAACGATTCCTATGACGAGAAGGTCTTCTCGTTTGCTAATAATATCAATACCCATGAAGGTGGCACACATCTGATCGGCTTTAGAGCAGCAGTGACCCGCACCATGAACTCCTATGCTGCTGCCAATAACCTTCTTAAAAACGAGAAGGTCACAATTTCCGGTGAGGATCTGCGCGAAGGACTCACTGCGGTCATCTCAGTCAAGATCCCTCAACCCCAGTTTGAAGGGCAGACCAAGACCAAGCTGGGTAACTCCGAGGTTAAGGGGTATGTTGAGACTCTGCTGAACGAGAAACTGGCTGTCTACCTGGAAGAAAACCCCAAGGTTGCTAAGGAAATCATCGGTAAGTCAATCGAGGCGGCCCGGGCTCGCGAGGCGGCACGCAAGGCCCGCGACCTTACCCGGCGCAAAGGAGCACTTGATATCGGTAATCTACCTGGCAAGTTAGCCGATTGCCAGGAAAAGGATCCTGCCCTTTGTGAACTGTATCTGGTCGAAGGTGATTCCGCAGGCGGATCCGCCAAACAGGGGCGCGATCGTAAATACCAGGCAATTCTCCCATTGAAAGGGAAAATTCTTAATGTTGAGAAAGCGCGCTTCGACAAGATGATTTCCTCACAGGAGATTCGTACCCTTATCTCCGCTCTTGGCACCAGTATCGGCAAAGACGACTTTGACATTGCCAAATTGCGCTATCACCGCATCATCGTAATGACCGATGCCGATGTCGATGGTTCCCATATTCTAACGCTCCTTTTAACCTTCTTCTTTCGTCAGATGTACGAATTGGTAGAGCGGGGCCATCTCTACATCGCACAGCCTCCTCTCTACAAGGTTAAGAGAGGCAAAAAAGAGTTGTATCTCCGCAACGAGGCGGCCCTTCAGGGTTACCTGTTGGATGAGGGAACCGAAGAGATGGTTCTTACCCTTGCAGGCCTGGACAAAACCTACCGCGGCAAGCAGATCATCCCGATCCTCAAGCAGCTAATTGAGCGAAAGACCCTTTTTGACAAGGTAGTCCGTAAAGGGATAAATGAGGACCTTCTTCGACTTCTTCTTGACCACGGGGTTAAAGGTGGGGAGGAATTGGCCGACCTGGCACCGGCCTTGGAAAGGGTCAAGGGGGCAACCGCAGATTTTGACTATGCAATGGTCGATGGTCGAATTATCTGCAAACTAGGAAATATCCGCACACCCATTGACAGTCATACTGTGGAGCTGCTGACTACCTACGAATACGAGCTGCTAGTAGACCACCATGGTCGGGTGAAAGACATTCTTGGTTCCGGCATGGCGGAAGTTAGCAACGAGAGCAAGACCCTGCTGGAGACCGGGAACCATGAGCAACTCCTTGCATTCTTCCTGGAAACCGCTAAAAAAGGGTTGTATATTCAGCGCTACAAAGGACTTGGCGAGATGAACCCGGAGCAGCTTTGGGAGACCACCATGAATGTGGAAAACCGGGTGTTGCTACAGGTAAAGATTGAGGATGTCATCGGCGCAGAGGAGATCTTTACCATATTGATGGGTGATCAGGTGGAGCCTCGCCGGGAGTTCATCGAGCAGAATGCTCTGAATGTGTCGAATCTGGATATTTAGGCATTTTATTGTTGTATAGGTACGCATAAGCTGTTTATTTCGTACAACAAGTTTATAGCAGGGAAAATTCATAAGCGGCTCGCTATTGCGAGCCGCTTTTTTGAATTGTGAAATTACACTACCTGCTATGAAGATGAGGATGTATGAATGATCTATTGGGACACCTTTCATAAGAATTCTATAGTTTCCGTTTACTCGCATTACTTGTTCCGAACAGGAATGCTGAATCAGGGATCTGCGTCATCTGGATTCGATCCGAGTAGATGAAGGCTGTCCCTTCCACGCGGGTATGATGGGAGCGGAGTGCCAAAAGTTGTTCTTTCTGTTGTTTACTCATGCTTTTGTAGATTGTAGCGAAAGCGGTTGCATATTCGTACGATAGTTCTCCGTCCAATTCTCCATAGCGTCTCCCTAGCGATACGATTTCCCGTTCAGATGGAGTTTCGCCACGTAGGAAACCCCGGAGTTTGAGGGAGATTGACCGCCGTACCTCGATAACCTCATTCATCGGTTTACGCTGCCGTTCCAGTACGCCCGTCAGGCGGTTGAGCTGATTGTTGTTGAGGATGTCGATGAATAATGCGCCGGAGTCGCCTGTAAGCGATGTTGAAATATCATAATCCTTCTGCCCCATGGCCGGCAGATCCTTCAGGTAGAAACCGCCGAAGTAGGTACCATGCCGTTCGGGGCAGAAATAGGTGTCAGCCTCTACTGAGCCGGCATACCAGCTGAAGAATTCACTCGCAAGAGTCATGTATCCAACGCTGACCAGTTTTGATGCATCTCTGGGGCGAAGATTCCTCACCTCCTCACGGTCGATTTCCGGCCAGCTGTTGAAATCGCCGAACTTCATCTTTGCCAGAGTCGCCTTCTGCTGACTGGTCATCGACCTGACAAGCGCTCCGAAAACCTTCGCCCGATTATAGGCTAGTCTGGCATCCAGTTCAAAGAGGGCAGCGGTGTATGATATGACAGCCTTGCGACTCAAACCGCTGGATCCGGACGGATGTTTACTGTCAAGCTCCCGATGGAAAGCCGCAACCAGCGGGAAACGCTTCTGCGCGATCTCTAGCACCAACTGCTCCTGTTCGCGGGCTGCCGTCTCGAAAAGTCTGCGCTGGCCCGGTGTAAGGAGTTTCATAACGTTGCCGGCAATCCTGTCGAGGAACATAGGGTTGTGTCCCTTACCGGCCACATCGATGTCGCGCATGTACTGGAACCCGAAGAAGTCTGCAACCTTGCCTGGAGGGATGAATGTGGAACTGCCGAAATCGCCAGTCATGAAAGCCAGACCGCTGAAGGCGATGGTGTGAAGTTGCGCCTGGTCAGAGATCGCATGTTCGATGGAGTATTGCTGTGCGCCTCTCATCCCTCCGCCATCGTGGCGAGGCTCTCTTCTCCCGTCACGGTATGGTGGTTGGTTGTCGTGATCCGTGCGGGGCGGACGGTCCTGAGCCAGGGCAATCGAGGCACTGATCATGATGTTCATTATGAGAAAAAACATTCGGGTTTTCATGATTTCATCTCCAATCATGGCATGTCCGTGGGCATTACCTAAAGGGTCCTACCGCTGATTGTTTTCAGGTGGCTGTGTTGATATCTGCCCGTTACTTCCCATTTGATTTCGGTTTTTGTCCGGTGCAGCTGCTAGTTTGCCTTCGAACATGCGGCATGTGGCACTGAGCGTCTCATTGCGAAAGGTGAAGGATACTGTTGCCCCGTCGGCTTTTCCCAGACAAGCCGAAAACGCTTCCGGAGGGGGTATTCGCCGCCCATGGCTCTCCTGCCCATGAGCAACGGCGCTGAATATACCAATTGTTGCAATGATCACAGCCAGGGTCTGTTTTACAGGAATGGTTCTCATGACTTTTCTCCTTTTGGGTTTAATTGAGCTTCCTGACTAAGTTTGCGCTATTTCTTGTAGATCTTCATATTACCCCTGTTCAGCTTTTACCTCTCTTTGGATGTAACTTTCCCAGCAGTATTGGCTTAATCTTCAGGTTTCCTCTCCGCACCGGCTTAATGGAATGGAGGGGAATACCGATCATCTGAATCAATTCATCTGAGGCCGTCTCTCCTGACCCTGGCCTTCGCCTCTCTGCTTGGGGCGGTACTTGTCGCGGCAGGCTTTGATCGAGTCGTGAGTCTGCGCCGACTGTACACACGATTTTTCCGCCTGGCTGTTGCTGATTCTCTCCTCGATGTGCTGAATGATTTCAGCCTTCTTCTGCTCAACCGTTTGGCCCTGTCGATCCTGACGTGCTAGCGGGTCTGCGGCGAATGCCGGTATTGCCAATACGCTTGCGATTGCTGCTGCGATCAATGTGCTTTTCATGGCTGTCTCCTTTGCGTGCTGATGTTAGTTTTGTTGGATGACGGTTTCTCCATTGTTACTGCTACTTGAAAAATGAGTCTGTACTGCCTGTGTAGCCTGTAGCAGTTGCGTCAGAAATAACTGCAGAATATAGGTAGGGAGTGGCAGTATAGGTAAAGTCAAAGGTGCTGCCGTCCGCATATTTGCCGGCCATAATTGATCCCCGCAGCTCCATGAGCTTGGCCTTCTGTGCAGTTGTCAGTGTTTTGTAAACATTAGCCATGACTGTGGCGTAATTGTAGTTGTTCTCCCCGTCAAGCTCTCCGTAGGTTGATGACAACGCAAGCACCTGAGCCTTGATTCCGCTGCTGTCCGCTCCTCCCGTGCTGATCAGAGTGCGAAGAAGAGTGGCTATTTGTGTCCGTATCGAAACAATATTGGACGTTCCGGCATAGAGGTTGTTCCTCTGTGTTTCCACCAGACTTGACATCAATGCTGCCTGGGTTGAATCAACGTATCCGTAAGTGCTGTCGCTAAGTGCTCGCCCTGCTGTTGCGGTAAGCTGCTCGTTGATGCTGTATCCTTCATGGCCGATGGCAGGAGCATCCTTCATGAAGAACGAGCCGAAATAAGTCCCGTGGCGTTCCGGGCAGA
>CAZGQM010000005.1:0-241134 GCA_964528055.1 uncultured Geoanaerobacter sp.
TGACGATCGGGGCTGCCAGTGCCGTGCCGGTGAATGCAATCAGCAGGGCGAAGGTGAATAAGGCTTTAAGTTTCATACGTGACTCCTTTAGTGGGTTGATGGCTAGCTTTATTGTAAAAATATAATTAATATGGTTATAGTCAAGTTTATCAAAACTAAATGATGTTATAGCAATCATGATGCCATGATTTGTTGGTAGCGTAAGGTGGCGTTTTATCTAAAGGCTTGTAAGTAGAGGTAAAATGAGAGGGGAGTTAGTGGCTGAAATTGGCCAGTGGCTATGGCTGAAATTGGCCAGTAGATGTGATAAACTGATGTTTTGAGGAAAAGGGGCTAGATCCCGAGTTTGCCCATCTTGTAGCGGAGGGTTCCACGCGGTATTTTCAGCAGTTCAGCAGCCTTCAGCACGTTTCCGCTGCTTTGCGACAGAGCGGTTACGATCATGTTCCGTTCGAACTCCTCGACAGCCTTTTCCATACCGATGCTCCCCAGATTGTGAAGTTCACCTGCCGGGATAATGGTGGCTTCACCGGCTCCATGGATATCCTGGGGGAGGTGAAGGGGAAGCAGGGTAGGGCCCTGGTGAATGATGCAGATCTTTTCTATGACATTCTTGAGTTCGCGGATGTTGCCGGGCCAGTGGTAATCTGCCAGAAGCCGTGTCGCCTCCTGAGAGATGTCCTGAAAACCCCGGGAAAAAGCCCTGCTGTACTTGTCCAGGTAGAATGCTGCCAGCACCGGGATATCTTCGCGCCGGTCACGCAGGGGGGGGATGTGCAGCGGGAAGATATTGAGACGGTAGAACAGATCCTCCCTGAAATGGCCGGTCCGTATTGCCTCTTTGAGGTTACGGTTGGTGGCCGAGATCACCCTTACATCAACTTCGATGTTCTTGGTCCCTCCGACACGTCTGATCTGGCGGCTCTCAAGCACCCTGAGGAGCTTGGCCTGCATCGCCGGCTCCATCTCCCCTATTTCGTCAAGGAATATAGTTCCCTTGTTTGCTGCCTCGAACAGTCCGGCCTTGCGTGATGAAGCGTCAGTGAACGATCCCTTTTCGTGACCGAACAGTTCGCTCTCCAGGAGGTTTACCGGAATAGATGCGCAATTTATCTCTATGAAGGGGGCTTCGCGGCGGTCCGACAGGTGGTGAATGGATTTTGCGATAAGCTCCTTGCCTGTCCCCGATTCTCCGGTGATCAGCACAGTCGCTTCGGCGAATTGGGCAACCTCTCTGGCCTGGCGGATTATCTCCTTGAGGGATGAGCTCACGCCGACGAGAGGAACCTTTTCGAACAGTTCCAGCGCACCCTGTCTGATGGCTCGAACCTCTCTTTTGAGACTCGTGGTCTGGAGGGCAAGTTTGACTATGACCTTGAGTGCATCGGCCTTGAAAGGCTTTTTCATGTAGTGGAATGCGCCGAGTTTAAGGGATGCTACGGCGCTTTCCACCGAACCATAGCCGGTGATCACGATGACCAGCAGGTCCGGGTCGATCACTTTGAGTTTCTTGAGGACGTCAATTCCGTCCTCGATGCCGAGATTCAGGTCGAGTAGGGCTAGGTCTATCTCTTCGGCAGAGACCAGTTCCTCTGCGGTTTGTCCGTTCGGAGCAGAGAGGACGTGATAGCCGTCCTCTCCGAGAATCCGCACTACGTTGTCGCGTATAAAGGTTTCATCGTCAATGATAAGAATCTTTTCCATCAGAACCCTCAAAGGTAGAAAAATAGTGAATCGCAATACGTCAATTTCCGATTCAATTTTCCCGGGTAGCGACTTTTAACGGGAGTTCCACAGCAAATACCGTTCCATGTCCCAGGGTGCTGGAGACGCGTATGGTTCCGTGGTGCTCATCCACGATTCTCTGGGCAATCGACAGGCCAAGACCGGTTCCCGCACTTTTCTTCGTGAAGAACGGCTCAAAGAGAAGGGGGAGATCATCCGAAGCAATCCCCGGCCCGGAGTCGGTAACGGTTATGATTGCAGACCCGTTTCTGGTCTCGGTGGAAACCGAAATCTTCCCACCCTGGTGCAGTGCTTCCAGGGCATTCCCCAGAAGGTTCAGCAGCAGTTGCTGAATCTGGTTGACATCCAGTGGCATGGAGGGCACATCGGCAAGTGAAGCGGTCAGGTCCACCCCCTGTTTCTGGCACGCCCTCCTGAAGAGGAGCAGGCAGTTCTGTACCACCATGTTCAGGTCGGCCTCCTCTAACTGGGCGCGGGGTGGGGATGAGAAGGTGAGGAGCGAGGTTATCAGGAGTTCCACCCTTTCAATTTCAGCCAGTGCACGGGCAATCATCTGCTTGGTTTCCGGATCAAGGTTGGGGCGGTCATGCAGGTCATCCAGCAGGAGGGTGATCCCGGTCAACGGATTTCGGACCTCGTGGGCTATGCCGGCAGAAACCTTGCCCAGGGAGGCCAGACGATCCATCCGGGTCATATCTTCGCGCATCCGTTCCTTTTCCGTCTCGTCGCGCATGGTGACGGTGATACCGTGTTCGGCATCGACTCCGATCGGGAATACACCCACATCAAAATGCCTGAGGCCGTTGCTGTCCTGATGATTAATCGGTGATCTGCCATAATCGCTACGGGTAAGCAGTGCCTGTTCGATCCTGGCGGAGATCTGCTGCCACTCTTTGAAGATGTCGTGATATGAGCTGCCGATACGGGCCTTGTCCCCCAGCAACAGTATCCCGTTGCGGTTTATCGATTGCAGAATTCCGGAGGGTGAGAAGGTGAGAATTGCGCTTGAAATACTTTCAAGGACACTCTCCTTGAAGTTGCGCTGATCCATGATCTCCAGGCGGGATCGGCGCAGTTCATCCAGGGTCGAGAGCAGGTTGTTTTTGCGGAGCTCCAGTTCGTCCGCCATGTGGTTGAAAGATTGCGCCAGCTCACCGACTTCATCGGATGATGTGGCGACCACCCTGCTGCCGGCATCCCCTTCAGCAAGTTTTCTGACCCCGTTGGTCAATTCCTGAAGAGGTTTTATTATCCCTCGCGACAGCCGCCAGGCGGCAAAGGCCGACAGGCAAGCCGTGATCAGGAGAATGATTGAACTTCTGGTGCGGTGCGCCTTGAGCTGACTGCTGATCAGTCTGCTCCCTTTACGGATCAGGTCGTTGTACTGGTCAACCTTGAAAGCGATGGTGACCCCGCCGAAGACTCCATGCGTGCGATAATCCCCGGTATTGTAAAGAATAGGGGCGAAGGCCATGATATTTTTGGAATCCTTGGTGGAAAAGATCTCCACATACCCGGTTTTGTGTCTTCTGACTTCATCGGTAATCTTGGGATAATTGGGGTGTACGAAGGCTGCACTGTCCAGCTTGAAGGGGGTAATCCCCGCTTCAATGTCGGCTGCGGAGGATTGCTCCGTGTAGGGAGGAACGACCCGGCCATACTTGTCAAGGCCCCTGATATACCAGAATCTGGGGTGAGTGATGACCCACCCCTCATCGTCAAAGAGAAAGGCGAAATTGCCGCTCTTGTAGCTGGGGAAAACGGTTGAATAGCCACGACCCGGATCGATGTGCTGGGTAATCTCCATGAGGTGCCGATGATCGAGCGAGATGACCAGAATCCCGTCAAACCTGCCGTTCTTGTCATTAAGGGGGGTGCAGAAACGAACCACCCCGTGGTATTGTTCGCCGTTATAGGCATCCTCCGGTTCGGCCGCCCCTTGCAGTTGCTGCTGGCGGGTAACATGAAACCCGGTGAGATGGGTAACATGGATTCGCCCCGGCTGCAGGGAGCGGGTTCTAAGGAAATAGTCTTCCCCCTTGTACTCGGTTGAAGCCGGATCACCCACATTACGCAACTCGTTATCCGGCACGGTTTTCCCGTCGCGGATGACGATACGCTCCTGGCCATGCCTGTCAATCAAAGCTATTGACTGGTACAGAGGTACCAAGTCACGGTTTTCTGAAGGAAGTTTTGCATCACGGTCTCTTTCCCATATCTCCCCTCTCCTGGTCAGGTAAAAATCAAACAGGGACAAACGGTCCGGTCTGCTTCTGGCTAGAAAGAGCAGGTCATTTTCACATTTCTGCAGCAGGTCACCAACGGTTTCGGCCACCTGCTTGGCGCGCATCTGCAGCGATTCCGCCGCCTGAACGTCGGATGTTTCGGCGATTTCATTACTTAATCGGGACGTTACGGATTCCAGTTGCGCCAGAAGGATCAGCGATGAAGCAATGAGTGGCGTGAGCGCCAGGATGAGGGTAACAATAAGAAATTTGGCAAAAAGTGTCTGGCGTGGCATGCCGACTCCAGCATAGTGAAGCGGATTGTATTTATCTGAGTACAATGATACAGATACACAAATCAAGCATTCATTTTCGGGGGGGTGTGCGTCTCCCGGTTGAATCGGAAAGTTGACGGATAATCAATGGGATATCGCAATCTTCAGGAATGTGTCGCCAATCTAGAACGCAACAGCCAGCTGATCCGGATCGAGGCTCCGCTCGACCCCCGCCTGGAAATCGGCATGGTACAGCGCCGAGTCTACGAGGCTCAGGGCCCCGCACTTCTTTTCACAAATGTCAAAGGATGCCGGTTTCCGCTGTTGGGCAACCTTTTCGGTACCTTGGATCGCGCAAGGTTCATTTTTCGGGACTCTCTCTCCACCATCGAGGCTCTGGTGGCTCTCAAGGTCAATCCCGCAGAACTCCTGAAGGCCCCTTCAATGCTCTTTCGGGCAATCCCCGGAGCGATGCATCTTCTGCCCCGCCATCTGGGGAGCGGGCCGATCCTTGACAACCGGACAACTATCGACCGGTTGCCGCAACTGGTCTCCTGGCCCATGGACGGCGGCCCCTTCGTCACCCTGCCGCAAGTCTACTCCGAGAGCCCGACCCGTCCCGGTATCCGCAACTCCAACCTGGGGATGTACCGCGTGCAGCTCTCCGGCAATCGCTACAGGATCAATGAGGAGGTGGGGATCCACTATCAGATCCACCGGGGTCTGGGTGTCCACCATGCCGAGGCGCTGGAACTGGGGGCCCCCCTCAAGGTCAACGTCTTTGTCGGCGGGCCTCCGTCACTCACCGTTGCTGCAGTCATGCCTCTCCCGGAAGGGATGCCGGAGCTTGCCTTTGCCGGGCTCCTCGGTGGCCACCGCCTTCCGATGGTCTGCCAGGCAGGTGAGCTTCCGATCCCGGCTGAGGCGGACTTCTGCATCTCCGGCACCCTTGATCTCCATAATACGCTCCCCGAGGGTCCGTTTGGCGACCATCTCGGCTATTACAGCCTCGTCCATGACTTCCCGTTTCTCAAGGTTGAACGGGTATTGCACCGGGACGGCGCCATCTGGCCGTTCACTTCGGTCGGCAGGCCCCCTCAGGAGGATACAACCTTCGGCGCATTTATACACGAACTGACCGGCCCGCTGATCCCGACGGTAATTCCGGGTATCAAGTCGGTTCATGCAGTGGATGCCGCAGGTGTACATCCGCTGCTGCTTGCCGTCGGGTCAGAGCGGTATGTACCGTACGCGCCAGAGCGAGTGCCCCAGGAGCTTCTTACCTTAGCCAACGCAATTCTCGGCCAGGGGCAGCTTTCGCTGGCCAAGTACCTTTTCATCGCTGCCCACGAAGACAATCCCCCCGATATCCACCATATCGATGAATTCCTCCGGTTCATGCTGGAACGGGTCGACTGGCGACGCGACCTGCACTTCCATACCAGGAGTACCATCGATACCCTTGACTACTCGGGACAGGGGTTGAACCAGGGCTCCAAGGTGGTGATCGCCGCTACCGGGCCGAAGCGGCGGAACCTGCCGACTGAACTTCCCCCTGGTCTCAGAATCCCCAGCGGCTTCAGCAATCCACGAGTCTGCCTTCCCGGGGTCCTTGCCGTCCAGGGGCCATCGTGCGGGGAGTACCGGGAGTGCATGAGCATGGATATGGCCGGCTTCTGCGCTTCGTTTGTCGTTGATGGTCCTCTCGGCGCATTTCCCCTGGTGCTGGTCGTCGATGACAGTGAATTCGTCAGCAGAACCCTGAACAATCTCCTCTGGGTCACCTTTACGCGATCCAATCCGGCAAGCGACATCTACGGCATCTCCCCCTTCCAGCGCTGCAAACACTGGGGATGTGACGGGCCACTGGTCATAGATGCCCGGGCCAAGCCGCATCATGCGCCCCCCTTGCTCGAAGATCCTCTCGTGGAGAAAAGGGTGAATGAACTTGCCGCGCCGGGTGGACCTCTGCATGGGATTATTTGAAAACTCTTGATGGCGTAACTGCCGCATTATAGACAGTGATTGCCATTTTCATAGGCAGAATGAAGAGGTCGAAGAATAATGAAAAACAGTATGACGATCCTCTGAAGCGTTCAATGGCGGGGTTTGCGCGGTTCTTTAGCAAATCGGAACGGAAGCTGCTATCTTCTGAAGAAACGCTTCAAATAAATTGAAATGAAAGAGGTCTGTCGCCCATGAGTAAGATAATTTCATCCATGTTTTTATTTGTCCTCGCTTCATTGATGCTCAGTGCCACCCCTTTATTTGCTGGAGATGTCAATCTTTCCGTTGCCGCCAGCCTGAAAGAGGTCATCAACGAACTTTCCGAAAATTTCGCAAAACAACACCCCGGTGTAAAGTTCGTCAAGAATTACGGCGCTTCCGGGGCTTTGGCCAAGCAGGTTGAGAACGGCGCACCGTCTGACATCTTCATATCAGCCAACCTGGAGTGGATGGAGTACCTGAAGAACAAGAAACTGGTCAATTCCGCCAGTATCGGCACCTTTACTTATAACACCCTGGTATTTGCCGGTGCACCGGGCAAGGCATCCTCCATGCAGGATCTGCTCAAGCTGGAGAGAATCGCCATCGGCAGCCCAAAGAGTGTTCCCGCCGGAGAATATGCCACGGAAGCCTTCAAGAAGGCAGGGACCGACAAACAGCTTGAGAAGAAATTGATCATGGCCAAGGATGTACGCGAATGTCTGATGTATGCCGAACGGGGTGAGGTTGACGGCGCCTTTGTCTACAGGACCGATGCCCTGCTGGCGAAACAGGCAAAGATACTCTTTACCGTTCCACAGGAACTGTATCCACGTGTGACATATCCCCTGTCTCTGACGGTTGCCGGAACACAGAATCAGGAAGCTGTTTCATTCTTCGCCTATCTGCACGGCGAAGAGTCAAGGTCGGTACTCACGAAATATGGGTTTGCTCCTCGATAGAGGATACAAACGCTATGATCCCGTTATCGCCGACAGATTACGATGCCATCAGGCTCTCAGTCCAGGTTGCGTTCGCAGCAACCCTCCTGTCGCTGCCGTTCGGTCTTGCAGTCGCCTACCTGATCACCTTTGTCAGATTCCGCGGCAAAATGCTGCTGGAAGTACTCGTTAATCTGCCGCTGACCCTTCCTCCGGTGGTTGTCGGTTATTTCCTGCTGCTTTTGCTCGGTAAACGTGGTTGGCTTGGCTCACTGCTGAACGACGCCGGTGTCAGGCTGATCTTCACCCTCAAGGCTGCTGTCGTCGCCTCTGCAGTTGTCGGCTTCCCTCTGCTGGTGCGCTCACTGCGCATCGGCATGGAGGCCATCGATCCACAACTGCTCAAAGCTTCCCGTACTCTCGGGGCACGATGGTACGATACCCTTCTGACGGTAATCCTGCCGCTGTCGGTTCCCGGGCTGGTGGCCGGTTCGTCTCTGATGTTCGCCCGCAGCCTCGGTGAATTCGGTGCGACAATCATCGTGGCCGGCAATATCCCCGGGGTCACCCAGACTATCCCGCTTGCCATCTACGAATACGCAAGTTCTCCGACAAGTGAGACTATGGCCCTCGCACTCTGTCTGGTTTCGGTGGTCATCTCGATGGTTGTCCTCTTTCTTCATGAAATGATGGCCAAAAAAATGGCACGGAGGGACTGACGTGCAACTCTCCATGACCACAAAGAAGAGTTTCGGTGCATTTACCTTGTCTGCAGATGTTAACGTTTCAGGTGATCGAGTCGGCATATTCGGCGTGTCCGGCAGTGGTAAATCGACCCTGGTGGGTATGCTGGCAGGACTTCTGGAACCTGACAGCGGCGAGATAGTTCTGGATGGGGATTGCCTTTTCAGCAGTGACAAAGGGATCGACCTCCGGCCCGAACAGAGGCGGATTGCCATAGTCTTCCAGCAGCACTGCCTCTTTCCGCACTTAAGCGTCAAGAGCAATCTCCTCTACGGTTACAATCGCTGTCCCGCAGAACATCGAAACATCGATTTCACGACTCTGGTTGCAGTACTGAAACTGGAGGATCTTCTCGGCCGTGGAGTTACAAATCTTTCGGGTGGCGAAAAACAGCGCGTTGCCCTGGGACGAGCCATACTGGCCAATCCCCGGCTCCTGCTGATGGATGAGCCGCTTTCCGCCCTGGATGATACCCTGAGATTTCAGATCATCCCCTATCTGAAGAGTGTCAGTGAACAGTTTGGAATCCCCTATCTCTTCATCTCACATTCTCTGATAGAGATGCGACTGATGGTAGAACAGGTCCTGGTCGTTGCCGATGGTCGCATACAGGACCAGACCACGCCAGACCTCCTGGCCCGAAGCAGGATGGGGCAGAGCCATGCCGGGTTTATCAACCTGCTGAAGCTCCGAAAGCAACGTCGCGAAAACGGACTCTTCGCCTATCAGTGGGGATCTGCCGAACTGCTCATCTCTGCAGGAGATGAGCAGACAGAGGGACTCTTCGAGCTCTCCTCCAAAGAGATCATGCTGTTCAAGCGGCATCCCGAGGCGATCAGCGCCAGAAACCTGCTCTGCTGCAATGTAGTCGGTACCTTTGAGACAGGGAACAAGGTCGGGGTAGAGCTTGCGTTCGGCGACCAGCTGCTGGTGGCAGAGGTGGTGCGGCAGGCGGCAGAGGAGTTGGGGATCTGTGCCGGCTGTGAACTGTATGCGGCGATCAAGGCCTCAGCATTCCGACGCCTTGGCTGACGTGGGGTCACAACACTGGACTTCTGCTTCTACTCTGATAGTCTGGATCTATATACCAGGCGTTTGCTCAATCCTTTGTTAATGGAGAGAACCCATGATAAAGACGCTGCTCGACGGCAACAAGCGGTTTGTGACGGAAAGCTTCGAGAAGGAGAAGGAGCATTATACGGTCCTCGCCAAGGAGCAAAAGCCGACAGTCCTCTGGATCGGCTGTTCCGACTCAAGGGTCCCGGTAAACACCATTACCCAGACCGGTGCAGGAGAGGTGTTTGTTCACAGAAATGTGGGGAACATAGTCGCAACCAACGACTGGAACCTCTCTGCAGTGCTCGAGTTTTCCATCAATCACTTGAGTATTCCGGATATTGTCGTCTGCGGCCACTACGGTTGCGGCGGGATAAATGCGCTTGAAGAAGATCTGATAGATGACAAGTACATTCCGGTCTGGCTGATAAACGCATACAAGGCAAAGGAGCGGGTGGACGAAAAGCTCCTGGGGCTGCATATCGATATCGAGCCGGAGAAACGGATGCAGCTGATTGTCGAGGAGAATGTCCGCCTGCAGCTGGAACATCTGCAGGAGTATCCCTTCATACGGAGGGCCATGCGTGAGCAGAAGGTGAATATCCACGGATGGGTGTATGACATGCACACGGGCGAAATAAAGGTGATTCAGAAGAATGCCGTTGCTTGCAGGGACTGAGGAGTTTAGTTGTGAAAGAGGATGTATCTGCAGGTCAGTCCAACTACATTACACTCGATGGTGTCAAGCGTCTGCGGGACGAACTCGACTGGCTCTGGAAGGTTGAGCGCCCCATCGTGACACAGAGGGTTACCGATGCCGCTGCCGAGGGAGACCGCTCGGAAAATGCAGAGTACATCTATGGCAAGAAGCGGCTCCGCGAGATTGACCGACGCATCCGCTTTCTTACGCAGCGCCTGGAAGTGCTGAAGGTGGTCGAGAGCGTCCCCTCGGACCTGGAGAGGGTCTATTTCGGCGCCTGGGTTACGGTGGAGAATGAGGAGGGGGAAGAGTCCACCTACCGGATCGTAGGCCCTGACGAGTTCGACCCGGCCAAAAGCTTCATCAGCATGGATGCGCCGGTTGCCAAGGCCCTGATGGGGAAGAGGATCGGCGATGAGGTCACCGTGCGAAGGCCGGCAGGTGTGGCGCAACTGACCATTGTCGAAGTGGAATACCGGGCAACTGAATAGCGTGTATCCTGAATTCGGCAGCTGCAAGGGTTCTCGGTCGCTCCGATTCTCCTTCAGCTGTGGCTCTACGGTTCATTGCGCTACAGCCGGAAACTCGCCCAAGGGCTTCAGACAATCCGGCTGCTTAACGCTACATTGCGCATAGAGCACAACGCTTTGGAGAAAGTCACTCTCTTCGGACCCCTGCAGCTGCCGAATCACCTTTCATCTATTCCCTCCGGCCATCCGCTTGCTCTCCGGACACCGCCTCAGGAGCCACATACAGACCGGTCCCATGAGTGCCCCGGCGCCGGCGGTGGCAAATGCTACCCCCCACTCTCCACTCACGCCGGGCCACGGCTCCCATCCCTTGAACAGATCCAACGCATAGCCGAAAACCGTCGGCGAGATCATCCCCATTGAATAGCCTACCAGCGACTGAAGACCCATTGCGGCCCCAAGATATGCCGGTGCCACCAGCTCGGTGAGTCCGGTGGAGAAGACCGGCGATTCGGCCACCACCAGGTAGCCGTAAATCAACCCGATAGCCAGCATCGCCAGGGGATGGGCATTTATCAGCCATCCGAAGGTAAGCGACAGAAGAGCGCTGGCGAACATGACGACGGTTATGGTGCGGGTGCGACCCCAGCGGTCGGAGATGGTTCCTGTTATGGCGGTGGAGAAGGTGCCTATTCCGACGATGCCGGCAGCTGCGGTGGCAGCCCATCCTGCGGCACTGGCCGTGGTAGAGCCGTGGGCTATGAGCGAGGCGGCGAAGAACGGGGCGACCCAGGTCCTCATGCCGTACATCTCCCACATATGCGAGCCGTAGCCGAGGATCATCAGGAATGCCGGGCGGTTTTTCACGACCTCTACCCGGAAGCCCCGGTTCTCATCGGTAAAGACCATCGGCCGGTAACCATCGAAAACCTTTCTGGCGATCAGTATCCCGCAAAAGACCCCTGCAGAGCAGACAACGAAGGCAACACGCCAGCCGGCAACAGATGTTACGGCTCCGGTGACTGCCAGCGACATGGATGCTCCCAGCACCAGGGATCCGACGTAGATCCCTACCGCCTTCCCCCGTTCACGCGTTGAAAAACGTTCTGCCACCATCTTGAGACCCGGCATGTAGGTGCCACCCATGCCGATTCCGGTCAATGCTCTAAGGATCATTCCGGTAAGGTAGTCATTGGCGCAAAAGGCGAAAAGCAGGTTGGCGATACACGACCAGAGTGCGGCTATGAGGAATATGTACCGGGTGTTTAGTTTGTCGGTAAGGGTACTGAGGATGACCCCAGAGAGGATGTACCCGAATTGATAGACCGAGAAGATGGAGCCGGCCATGGTGTTGTTCATCCCCCACTCCAGCTTCAGAAGGGGGAGAACGGCCGAGTAGTTGATGAATACCAGCATGATGAAGACCTGTGCGGTGCAGAGCCTCAAAAGCCAGCGGCTGTCGGGGGAGATCTTGAAGAGGGTTATGTCGGACAAACGGACTAACGGGGGTATGTCGCACCTCCTTGGATGATTACTTAAGCTATCACTGTTTGTGCGGATGCGCAATTGGATGTACCATTTATTGGGACGCATAAAATGGTGCAAATGGAGATACGATATATGGAAGTGAAGGTTGGAAGTTCTCCGACTGCTTTTCCCTGTTTGCTCCGTAAGATGGCTAACCGGTATGGCGAACTCCAGAACCGTAAGCGGAGGATCTGAATCCCACATCGATCTGTATGCAGGAGGTCACGAACTATGAGCTTCATCCTTGCCCTTGATCAGGGAACTACCAGCTCCCGCGCGCTGGTGTTCGACCATGACGGTTTTGTCCGCGGCTTCGCCCAGAAGGAATTCAGTCAATTTTTCCCCCAGCCGGGCCTCGTGGAGCACGACCCTGAGGAGATCTGGGCATCCCAGCTCGGCGTGGCAGTGGAGGCCATTGCCAGGGCCGGAGTGACAGCCGCCGACATCGCGGCCATCGGCATTACCAACCAGCGGGAAACTACCATCGTCTGGGACCGGCAGACCGGGAAGCCTATTCATAATGCCATCGTCTGGCAGGACCGCCGCACAGCCGGGGAGTGCGACCGCCTGAAAGCTGAGGGGGTTGAGCCTCTCTTTCGCGAACGTACCGGGCTTGTGCTGGATGCCTATTTCTCCGGCACCAAGCTCGCCTGGATTCTCGACCATGTACCCGGTGCGAGGGCCCGTGCAGAGGCCGGTGACCTTGCATTCGGTACGGTGGACTCCTGGCTCGTCTGGAACCTGACAGCCGGGGAACGGCATCTGACCGACCCCAGTAACGCCTCCCGCACGCTGATGTTCAACATCCATGACGGGAAGTGGGACAAGGAACTGCTGGAGATCCTCCGGATTCCGCCGGCTCTCCTGCCCGAGGTAGTCGCCTCCAGCGGGCTCTTTGGCGAGACCGCGGCCCGCTTTCTTGCCTCGCGCGTTCCGATTTCGGGGATCGCCGGCGATCAGCAGGCTGCGCTGTTCGGCCAGCTCTGTGACCGGCCGGGGATGGTGAAGAACACCTACGGCACCGGTTGTTTCATGCTCATGCATACCGGAGACAGGCCGGTCGCATCGAAGCGGAACCTCCTTACTACCGTGGCGTGCCGGATCGATGGCCGGACCGAGTATGCCCTCGAAGGAAGCGTGTTCGTGGCAGGCGCTGCGGTGCAGTGGCTGCGGGACGGCCTCGGCATCATCCGCTCATCCGGTGAGGTCGAGGCGCTGGCCGCCACGGTCCCGGACAACGGTGGCGTCTTTCTTGTCCCCGCCTTTGCCGGACTGGGAGCTCCCCACTGGGACCCCTACGCTCGCGGCGCCCTGTTTGGCCTGACCCGCGGCTCCACTGCCGCTCATATCGCCAGGGCCACACTGGAGAGCATCGCCTTTCAGACCGCCGACCTCCTGGAGGCCATGGAGAGGGACTCTGCCACCCCTCTTGCCGAGTTGCGGGTGGACGGCGGCGCCACCTCCAACGACCTGCTCATGCAGTTTCAGGCGGATCTTCTCGGCGTCCCGGTCGTGCGGCCGAGGGTACGTGAGACAACGGCGTTGGGAGCTGCCTATCTGGCAGGTCTGGCAGTCGGTTATTGGCCCGACCGGGCCGAGATCGGACGGCTCTGGAAGGCGGAGCGTACCTTTACCCCTGCCATGGAGCGGGGGAAGGCGGCTGAGCTGCGCAGTTGCTGGAGCAGGGGGCTAGAGCGGACCAAGGGGTGGGAACAGGCATGAGGCGAGAAGATCTGCTAAAGGGACAGAAAGCGTGGGAAGGTAGGATCCCTTACCCCACCTCTGCATACTCCCTAACGCGGAAGGAGACTCCGAGTGATTCTGCCAGTTTTCGGACTGCATCGATTTCTATCCCTGGTACGGTGACGGCAGTGGCGACTACCTCTGGTATGTAGCGCGGAGCTTCGCGGAGAAATTCACAGATCCCCCTGAATCCGGCCTCGTTAAATGGGGTGTTGCAGAGGCTGGAGTAAGTGGAGGCATCTGCGGCATTGAGGCTCACCGAAACTGTATCTACAAGTCCGGCAAGCTCCGGCAAAATATTTCTCCCGTGGAAAAGGTTGGCCTGGCCGTCGGTGTTTATCCGTATCCTGACCCCCATCTTTTTCAGCTCTGAAGCCACTTTCTTTACCATGTCGAGACGGATGAGAGATTCGCCGTAGCCGCAGAATACGACCTCCGCGTAAGGGGAGGGGTCGCCGATGGCTGACAGCACTTCGCTGCTGGTCGGCTCTCTGTCCAGTTTGAGCAGATGCCCCTTGACGATGAAATCATCGAACTTGGGGCAGAAGGTGCAACGGTTGGAGCAGCGGTTGGTTATGTTGAGATAGAGCGAATTTCTGATGGTGTAGGCGATCTTCGCCTGTTGGATCGGATCACCGATCCGGAAGAGGTTGCGTGTGTTTAACGTGGTGACCCGTCCCACATCCTCCAGAGAGAGACCTTTCAGCTCTGCCACCGTTTTGGCGGTGAGGCGGACGTAGGCAGGCTCGTTTCGCTTGCCGCGGTGCGGTACCGGCGTTAGGTAGGGCGCGTCGGTCTCCAGCAGCAGGTGCTCGATTCTGACCCCTTGCACCACCTTGCGCAACGATTCGTTGGATGAGTAGGTTATTGTGCCGGGGATGGATATGTACAACCCCATATCCAGACACTCCTTTGCCATGGCAAGGTCACCGGAGAAGCAGTGCAGTACCCCGCCTGTCTCGGATGCCTCCTCCTCACGGAGGATTGTCATGACACGTTCATGTGCATCGCGGTCATGGACTATGATCGGCAGTTCCAACTCACGTGCGAGGCGGATGAAGCGGCGAAAGACCTCTTCCTGTTCCTGGCGTGGCGAGCGGTCTCGGTAAAAGTCGAGGCCGATCTCGCCTATGGCCACTACCTTGGGATTGTCTGCTGCCAGCTCGCGGATTACGTCGTAGCATCTTTCGGTAACCCGCCCGGCATCGTGGGGGTGGATGCCGACTGCAGCGTAGAGATTGGGGTAACGGGATGCCAGTTCGCAGGCGGCGCGGCTCGACTCGATGTCGGCTCCAACGACGAGTATCTCCGCTATTCCGGCGTCACCGGCGCGCTGAAGCATATCGACAAAGTCTGCTGCGAACTCTCGACCGTAGATGTGTGCGTGGCTGTCTATGAAAGTTATATGGTTCATTTTTAATCCGATTAAAAGGTCCAAGGAGGGAACGGCTACCTGGATAGCAGAATCTGGAGGTGCTCGGGCAAGAACGGCTTGTTGATCGCGCCCTGGAATCCGTAGGCAGCGGGTTCATCCATTACCGGGTCGAAGGGGTTGCCGCAGGAGACATAGGCAGTAACGTAAGGGTCTATCTCCTTCAGCCGTTGTAAAGCCTCCAGCCCACCCATGGCACCTGGGACGTTGAGGTCCAGAATGACGGCATGATAAGGTCGGCCTTCAGTCATGGCTTGCCGGTAAAGGCTTACGGCTTCTAAACCTGTTTCGGCGAATTCCGTCAAAATACCAAGCCGCTTGAGCATTATAGCTGCTATGAAACGTACATCCTCGTCGTCGTCCATTACCAGTATGGTCTGCATTTGAGAGGTGTCGTTCATGCTTGTTTGTCCCTGCTGGCCGACCTGTCAAGGTACGGCAGTATGGAATTGACTCTGTAACATCTTCGTGGCATAATTTGCCGCAATTTTAGCTAAACTAAAAAGGGAGTGGCAGTTCGTTGCTCCCTTAACTTATATCCGATAGGTTGCCATGCATCAAGCGGAATTCGTTCATCTTCATCTGCATACCCAGTATTCATTGCTTGACGGTGCCATTCGCCTTGGCGACCTTCTGGGCAAGGTGAAGGGGTTCGGCATGCCTGCGGTGGCCATGACCGACCATGGCAGTATGTTCGGCGCCATCGAGTTTTACCAGAAATGTCTCGACAAGGGGATCAAGCCACTCATCGGTTCCGAGGTGTACGTTGCACCAGGATCACGCTTTACCAAGGAGCATGGCAGCGGTTCCGGCGAGCACTCAAGTTACCACCTGATACTGCTCTGCGAAAACCTGAAGGGATATAAAAACCTTTCCCGCCTCGTATCTGCCGGGTACAAGGAGGGATTCTACTACAAGCCCCGGATCGACAAGGAACTGCTGACGGAATACAGCGAAGGGCTGATCGCTCTCTCTGCATGCCTGAAAGGTGAAGTGGCCTCACTCTGCACCCGTGGCCGCATCGAGGATGCAGTGACGACCGCTCGCTGGTACAGCGAGCTATTCCCTGAACGCTATTATATCGAACTCCAGGAGAACACCCTCCCTGAGCAGGATATTGCCAACAAGAGACTTCAGGAGGTCGCGCGGGAGCTCTCGCTGCCGCTGGTGGCCACCAATGATTGCCACTACCTCAACCGGGAGGATGCCCGCGCCCATGAGGTGCTTCTCTGCATCCAGACCGGCAAGACCATGAACGACGAAAACCGGATGCGTTTTTCGGCAGACGAATTCTACGTCAAGTCACCGGAAGAGATGGCCAATGCCTTCCATTATGCGCCAGAAGCGGTATCGAACACCGTACGTATCGCTGAACGCTGCCATCTTGAGCTGGATTTCAACACCTACCACTTTCCGAAATATGAGCTGCCCGAGGGAAAGAGCCTTGACCAGGAGCTTGAAGAGGAGGCTGAAAAGGGGCTTGAGTCTCGCCTGGCAACTATCCGTACAAAAAATCCTGATTTCAGTGAAGCAGATTCGCTGGCCTATCATGAGCGGTTGAAGATAGAGATCGACTGCATCAAGCAGATGGGTTTCCCCGGCTACTTCCTCATTGTTGCGGATTTCATAAACTGGGCCAAGAATCAGGGGATACCGGTCGGCCCAGGCAGGGGATCTGCAGCCGGTTCGCTGGTTGCCTACTCCATCAGGATCACGGATATCGATCCGATCCCCTACAATCTCCTCTTCGAACGCTTCCTCAATCCGGAGCGGGTCTCCATGCCAGATATCGACGTGGACTTCTGTACGGACAGGCGTGAGGAGGTGATCAACTATGTCACCGAGAAGTACGGCAGAGACAAGGTCTGCCAGATCATCACCTTCGGTACCATGGCGGCCCGTGGCGTAATACGCGATGTGGGTCGTGCGATGGACCTCCCGTACGGAGACGTGGACAGGATCGCCAAACTGGTGCCGGAGGTACTTAACATAACTCTGGAGGAGGCGCTCAAGCAGGAGCCGAAGATTAACGAGCTTGCCGTGGCTGATCCGAGGGTCAGGGGTCTACTCGACGTTGCCCTCCGTCTGGAAGGGCTTGCACGCCACGCATCGACCCATGCTGCCGGCGTGGTGGTTGCTCCGGACTTCCTGGAAGAGTTCTGTCCGGTCTACAAGGACCAGAAGACAGGGGTCATCAATACCCAGTATTCGATGAAGTATGTGGAAAAGATTGGCCTGGTGAAGTTCGATTTCCTGGGGCTCAAGAACCTTACGGTAATAGACAACGCTGTCAAGCTCATCCGCCAGGGGAGAGACCCGAAGTTCGATATTTCGCTTCTGCGCGACGATGATCGGGAGAGCTACGAACTTATCTCTGCAGGGAATACCACCGGTATCTTCCAGCTAGAGTCGAGCGGCATGAAGGAGATGCTGGTCAAGCTGAAACCATCCTGCTTTGAAGATGTCATTGCTGCTTGCGCTCTCTACCGTCCGGGCCCACTCGGTTCCGGCATGGTTGATGATTTCATCGAGCGCAAGCATGGCCGGAAAAAGGTGACCTTTGATCTCCCACAACTGGAGCCGATCCTGAAGGACACCTATGGCGTCATCGTCTATCAGGAACAGGTCATGCAAATCTCACGGACTCTGGCCGGCTACTCTCTCGGCCAGGCAGACCTGCTTCGCCGCGCAATGGGCAAGAAAGACCCTGCAGTCATGGCCAAGGAGAAGGTGCCCTTCCTCGATGGTGCAAAGAAGCTGGGGATAGACACTAAAAAAGCAGAGGCGATCTTCGACCTGATGGCCAAGTTTGCCGAATACGGGTTCAACAAGTCACATTCTGCTGCGTACGCCCTGATTGCCTATCAGACGGCCTTTCTCAAGGCCCATTACCCGGTTGAGTTCATGGCAGCGCTTCTCACCGAGGATCGTGAGAAGACGGACAAGATCATCAAGAATATCGGCGATTGTCGAGATATGGGTCTTGAAGTCCTACCACCCGACATCAATTCGTCGGACCTCTCCTTCCGGGTATCAGGGAGTTCGATCCGCTTTGGCCTCGGTGCGATCAAGAACGTCGGCCAGGGAGCCATTGAATCCATTATTGATGGACGGAGCAGTGGTCTGTTCCGGGATATTTTCGATTTCTGCGAGCGAGTCGATCTGCGCAAGGTCAACAAGCGTGTCATGGAGGCTCTGATCAAAAGCGGCGCCTTTGACTCGACCGGCACCAATAGAGCCTCACTGATGGCAATACTTGAAGATGCAGTCATCCTTGGACAGAAGATCCAGGATGAACGCGAGAGTTCCCAGGTTTCGCTATTCGGCACTGCCGAGATAGCAAAGAGCAACGGAAATGGCCGTGACAAGCTTCCTGACCTTCCCGAATGGGACGACAAACTGAAGCTCGGTTTTGAGAAGGAGTCCCTGGGCTTCTTCATTACCGGCCATCCGCTGGACCGTTTTAGCCAGGATATGAAGCGCTACACTACAGTGGACACCGCCGGATTGAGCGAAATCAAAGACGGAAAAGAGGTGAAAGTCTGCGGTATCGTGGTTGCACTCAAGGAAAGCATCACCAAGAAGGGTGACAGAATGGGGTTTGCCACCATCGAGGACCTGATCGGTTCCGTGGAGGTAATAGTATTCCCTGAGACCTATGCCAAGTCAGGGGAGTTCCTGAAGTCCGAAGAGCCCCTGGTGATAACCGGTATCGTTGATGTTGGCGAGAAAAATATCAAGATCAAGGCGTCCGATATTATTCTGCTCAGTGAACTCTCATCCCGAGGTACAAAGCGGGTCCACTTTACACTCAAATCAGCTGCTTTGGACAGGGGTCAGCTAGAGACGCTCAGGGAGATAGTGGCCCGTCACAGGGGGAACTGTGAGGCTCTGCTTCATATCGAAATTCCGGATAAATGCCGCGCCACCATACCACTGACCGAGCGTTTCAAGGTGGCTGCCTGTGACGAACTGATGCTGGACGTAGACAAACTTGTGGGGTACCGGGCGACAAGGTTTGAGTAGAAAATGTCGAATGCAGGATATACCAAGCCGTTACGTATAACGTTTCACGTCGTATAGACAGGGAGGAAACAATGGGTCTGCAGAATTTTTATATGGAGTTTGAGAAACCACTTGTTGAGCTTGACAAGAAGATCGAGGAGCTGAGGGAGATGTCAGGTGATTCCCTTGATCTGGCATCAGAGATCGGAAAACTGGAGAAGAAGTCTGAGAAGGTCCGCTCTGAAATTTTTTCCGGGCTTTCACGCTGGCAGACGGCTCAAGTGGCGCGCCATCCCAACCGGCCATTTACACTCGACTATCTCAATCTGATCTTCACCGATTTTGTCGAGCTCCACGGAGATCGTCTCTACGGAGATGACCACGCCATAGTAGGCGGTCCTGCAAGGCTGGATGGTGAACCGGTAATGGTGATAGGCCATCAGAAGGGTCGCGACACCAAAGAGAAGGTCTATCGCAACTTCGGCATGCCGAACCCTGAGGGGTACCGCAAGGCACTGAGGCTGATGGAGATGGCAGAGCGATTCCGCATGCCGATAGTGACCTTTGTCGACACCCCCGGTGCCTTTCCAGGCATCGGTGCCGAGGAGCGGGGTCAGGCAGAGGCAATCGCACGTAACCTCCGGGAGATGGCAGCTCTAACCGTGCCGATAGTCGTGGTGGTGACGGGTGAGGGGGGGTCAGGCGGCGCTCTGGCAATAGCCGTCGGGAACCGTGTCCTTATGCTTGAGTATTCCGTCTATGCAGTTATCTCGCCGGAGGGTTGTGCGGCCATCCTCTGGTCAGACGGCACAAAGGGGGCACAGGCAGCCGAGGCTCTCAAGCTAACCTCCAAGGATATCAAGGAGCTGGATGTCATCGACGAGATCGTACCCGAGCCGATGGGAGGAGCCCATCGCGACCACGAGGCCATGGCAAAGACCCTGCACGAAGCCATTGTACGCCATCTCAAAGAACTGAAGGGTATGTCTGCAGAAGAGTTGGTGGAAGCCCGATATCAGAAATTCCGCAAGATGTCGCGGTTTATTGAATAAATGCTCTAGTTGACTAATAAAACGGCTCTTTTTCTTCAGTAAAAATCGATTGTAACGATATTTGTTACGATTTTCTGAGGGAAAAGATGCCGAGTAACCTAATTCAGAGAGGTAAAACCTACAGCGCAAGACTGTTCATTCCTGCTTATCTGCGAGTTCATGCCGGATGCGCTGAGGTTGTAAAATCTCTCAAAACAACTGACAGAAGACAGGCGCGATAGTTACTACCGGGCTATCTGCCGGAACTACCTACTACTTCACGGTAGTAGTCGCACAGGGAACACAAAAACCCTCCCCTTCAAGGGGAGGGTTTTTGTGTTCCGGCAATCGATACAGGCACAAGTACAGCACAGGCACCTCCATAGTTACGCATGGTGCCTGGATTTTCGTCCTGACAATCATAAAACCGCGTGCATTGTCTATTAAAAAGGGTATATTTTGTTTGTAAGGCTATGCGTTCTTTCCGGATACTGGTGAGCCGACATGAATCACACCTTTATATGGCCCAAGGCCTTCAAATATTTTGATCAGGTTCGCCTCTTCCTTGTACTTCTCTGTACAACCCTTTCGATACTTGTCTTCAGCTTCTTTCTCATTCTTTTTAATCGGACTGACGAGATGCTGTCGCACCGACTGCATGACCAGGCAGTTGCCTATATTGAACTCTTGAACCATGCCAGGAATTGGAATTTGAATTACGGGGGGGTCTATGTAGAAAAAAAGAGTGGTGTAGAAACCAACTATTATCTTAAAGGTCTCGACATCAAGCCTGATCTCCGGACAGAAGAGGGACGGACCCTTACGATGCGGAACCATGCCATCATGGCTATGGAAATTTCCCGTATCAGCGAACTTCAAGGGGGGGTTCGATTTCGTGTTGTCAGTAATACCCCCATTGACCCAGATAACATGCCTGACTCCCTTGAGTCTTTGGCTCTCGAACGTTTTGCACAAGGCAAGAAAGAGTATTTTGCTCTCATCACTGACAAAAAGTTCCCCCTGTATCGTTACGTGATCCCCCTCTTTGTCGAAAAAAGCTGTCTTGAGTGCCATCAGCAGAAGGGGTACCAGGTTGGAAGTATTATCGGGGCCATCAGTGTAATTATTCCTGTAGAACAGCTCATTGCCGAGACAACAGCCATCAAGACCCTTCTCTTAGTAGGAGGAGGCATTATGATTGCTCTTGTTGTAGGCATTGCATATTGTCTTACCTGGCAGATGGCGATTCGTCTTGATGAAGTGCAGAGACGCCTCAAGAAACAGGCATCAACGGATGAATTGACCGGACTGAAAAACCGTCGCACTATCATGACTCGTCTGAACGAAGAGTTGCAGCGCGCAGTACGACTTCATGAGCCGCTTGGCGTAATGATCCTGGATATCGACCATTTCAAACGGATAAACGATACCTATGGGCACCCGTTTGGAGACAGGGTTTTGTCTGCTGTAGCCGCTTGTATCCGTGATAATCTTAGAAATTACGATTTGATCGGCAGAATCGGGGGTGAAGAGTTCCTTGTCCTATCTCCAGGTACCGGACTGGATGATGCCCTGATCCTTGCTGAAAGGGTTAGAGAGAGTGTTAATGCATGCGAAATTATTGATGATGGTAAGTCTGTCTCAGTGACAGTAAGTGTAGGACTTACCATTTCGCAGTCAAGTGACGCTACCCATGAAAAGCTTCTCAATAGGGCCGATAGTGCACTCTATCGAGCTAAGGAGGGGGGACGAAACCGCGTGGTTTCTATTGCCTGAGAAACAAATTTGCTGAATAGGGGAGCTTACGTATGGAAGAGCGTCTGCAGAAGGTTCTGGCACAGGCCGGTATTGCATCACGGCGAGCTGCAGAGCAGTTGATAACGGCCGGCAGAGTAACGGTAAACGGTGTCGTAGTTACCGAACTCGGTAGCAAGGCTGATCCTGATAGGGATACCGTCTCCTTGGACGGTAATCCGGTTCAGGTAGAAAAGTCGAAAGTATATCTTCTTCTCTACAAACCGTCCGGCTACATGACCACCATGAAAGATCCGGAGGGGCGGCCGGTGGTCACCGATCTCCTCAAGGAGGTCAGGGAGCGGGTGTATCCCGTTGGTCGTCTTGACTACAACACTGAAGGACTCCTGCTTCTTACCAATGACGGTGAATGGGCAAACCGACTCATGCATCCCCGGCACGAGGTGGAGAAGGAGTACCATGTCAGGGTGAGGGGGATGGTTGACCAGCTGCAGGTGAGCCGGCTCTCTTCTGGTGTGGAGCTTGAGGATGGGATGACCGCTTCTGCTGAGGTGCGGGTGATAAAGGCTAGCGATAATAATACCTGGCTCTCCATTGCGATTCATGAAGGGCGCTATCGACAAGTACGGCGGATGTGCGAGGCGGTTTCTCTGAGCGTTGTCCGTCTTAAACGGGTTCGTTACGGACAACTGGGACTTGGAGAGCTTAAGCCAGGCGAGTATCGTCTTCTTACTCTGGATGAAGTAAAAGGGCTCTCCGGAATCAAGATGCTGGAGAAGCGTTCTTCACAAGCAAAGGGAGTCAAGACTCTGTACCGAAGAGCATCTGGTCATATGGCCGGTAGTCGTTCTGTTAAAAAACCAGTGCAAGGGGGTGACTAGCGCGCATAAATACAATAATAACGTATATTTATGTGGAATGGTACAAATAATGCTTTTCATTGATTGATAATGGTATTGCGTTAAATTACTGATATAATGACATTTAATGCGATGATATGATAGAGCGATAGTAGAGGGGATTCATGCGGAAAAGGATCTTCCGGATAGCAGTTTTCAGCTCTCTCTTTATCTGGAGGGCAATGCCGCTATACGCCGACATCGACCTTGAAGAAGCGGCTTATTCCCGGCAGTACTATTCTCCAACAGCAAACCAGAATAATTCCGATGACTCTGATGCGGTTAAACCGCAGATCTCTGCTCTCCCCTCAGGCGCTCTTGCCGGCGAAGACCCGGTAAAATACTTCGGTTCTTGCATGAAGGCAGCCAAACACGGTGATGTTCAGGCCCAGTTCAATCTCGGTTATATGCACTTTAATGGCTTTGGAGTCGAGGTAGGCAAGGCCCGTGCAGCCATCTGGTTCAAGAAGGCTGCAGTACGCGGTCATCTTGAGGCTCAGAAAGCTTTGGGACTTATGTATGCCAAGGGTGACGGCGTTCCACAGGACTTCGCAGAAGCGCTTATCTGGTTTCGGATGAGCGCCGAAAAAGGTGACCCCCTTTCACAGTTCAGCATTGGCAGTATTTACTACAATGGTTGGGGCGTTCCCGTGGACAAGGCTGAAGCTGCAAGATGGTGCAGCATGGCAGCCGAGCAGGGGGAGCCGCAGTCACAATACATTCTTGGGTCCATGTTCGTACGCGGAGAAGGGGTCCCTCAGGATTATTCAGCGGCTCGCAAATGGTTCAGCAGGAGCGCCGAGCAGGGGAATCCCCAGGCGCAGCTGAGCCTCGGACTCCTTTACTACAATGGCTGGGGCGTGGCACAGGACCATGAGGCAGCTCTCAGGTGGTGCCTCATGGCGGTTGATCAGGGTGATGAGCAGGCCAATATGGTTCTCTCTACCATGCTCAAGCACAAGAAGGGGCGTGAGGCTGCCGGAGAAAGGGTTGCCATAAAATAGAGCTGCAGTACGCATTCAAAAATCATCTGCAATTCGAAGCCGCACGCGTCACGTGCGGCTTTTTTGTTGCCTTTGCCACTCTCCTGCCTTACTTTGATTCCGTTCTTTTCGCATGCAATTTACTGTTTAGTATACTGGAGAGAGATGCGGGGCCCCATTCGACTTCATTCTGGCAACCGACTTGAGGTTCTGGCCGACCGGCTTGCAGAAGTGGTTGCACGTCCGCCGTCAGACCCCCTTGTTCAGGAGCTGATTGTGGTTCAGAGCCGTGGAATGGAGCGCTGGCTCACCATGCAGCTTGCAGAGCGCCTCGGTTCCTGGGCCAACTGCCGTTACCCCTTTCCCAACGCTCTTGCCTGGGAGATGTTCAAGCTGGCTTTTGACACACTTCCTGATGAGAACCCATACTCTCCGGATGCCATTGCCTGGCGCCTGATGGAGATCCTTCCCGATTGTAATGAAAAACCAGGATTTGAGCCGCTACGCTCCTATCTTTCCGGAACTTCGAGTGAACTCAAGCATTTTCAGCTGGCCAGGCAGATTGCAGATCTGTTTGATCAGTACACTATTTTCAGACCAAGGATGCTCGCAGCATGGGAATCAGGGCGCTCCTGCGTACAGTGCCGCTGGCAGGCCGAACTTTGGAAAATGCTGGTTGCAGTGGAGCCGACGCCTCACCGAGGGAGACTGCTTCTTGAATTCCGGAAAACGATGGGTTCGAAGAAGCAGCTGTTGGGAAAGATTCCAGAACGGATATCAGTTTTTGGTATCCCCTCTCTTCCACCGTATCATATGGAGATTCTGTCCGCACTTGCCTGTCGAACCGAGGTGAACCTTTTTCTCCTGAATCCCTGCCGTGAACACTGGTTCCTGATCAGCTCAACAAAAGAGAAGGCTCGGAGTGCGATCAGGAGCCGGCAACAGCCGGGACTTTTCGATTCTCTGGATGAGGATAATCCACTGCTTGCGTCAATGGGGTCGCAGGGCCGTGATTTTCATGGTTTCCTCTACGACGGGTTCCAGCTCGATGAAGGGGGTGGGGGACTGTTCCTTCAGCCGGAAGGGGGCGGCATCCTTCAGAGAATACAGTCCGAGATCCTTAATCTGACCGATGGGACGGCAACAACCGTTAAGCACCCCATAGCCGGGGATGACCGATCCCTGCAGCTGCACTCCTGCCACAGCCCGTTGCGTGAGGTGGAGGTACTTCATGACCGTCTTCTTGAGCTGTTCGAGACAACCCCCGGCCTTGCCCCGCGCGACATTCTGGTGATGACTCCTCGTATCGACGACTATGCACCCTATATCTCGGCAGTCTTCGGTGGACCCGGCGATGACGGACGACGGATTCCCTATGCCATTGCCGACCGTAGTGTTACCTCCACCGCTTCACTCGTGAGGGGTTTTCTCTCGCTGATCGATCTTGCAGAGAGCCGGTGCGGGGCCTCACAGGTTCTGGATCTGCTTGAGCACCCAGCCGTATCCCGCAGATTCGGCATGGATAGGGGTGGTCTGACAACAGTCCGGCAGTGGGTCACCGATAGCGGTATCCGGTGGGGAGTGGATGCAGAAGACCGTATCTGCGAAGGTCTCCCACCGTTCAGCGAGAATTCCTGGCGTGTCGGCCTTGACAGGCTTCTTCTCGGGTATGCGCTGCAGGGTGACGGCACGACCCTGTTCTCCGGCATTCTCCCCTATGCCGATCTGGAGGGGGGTGAGGCACGGCTTCTGGGTGAGCTCTTGGAGTTTACCGACCTTCTCTTTGCCTTCCGCCGGGAGAGAGGGGTCCAGAGGAGCCTTTTTGAGTGGGCCGACTATCTCGCAAGCCTGCTGGAGAGCTTCTTTCTTCCGGATGATGGGCTGCAGCGCGAGTTGACACTGCTCACTGCGACATTTGCCGAGCTTCGCAAGGGGAGGGACTTCGGGTTCAGCGGTCGTATAGGCCTTGCAGTGGTACGATCCTGGCTGTTACAACAGCTTGAACGGGATAACCCAGGACAAGGGTTTCTGGCTGGAAAGGTTACCTTCTGTGCAATGCTCCCGATGAGAAGCATACCGTTTCGGGTGATAGCGATGATTGGGATGGACGACGGGATCTTCCCCCGAAGGGATTCTCCATCCGGCTTCGACCTGATGGCTGCCTTTCCGAACCGCTGCGACCGCTCAATCCGGAACGAGGACCGATACCTCTTCCTTGAGGCCCTGCTTTCAGCGCGAGATGCCCTCTATATAAGCTATGTCGGTCAGAGCAGCCGGGACAATGCGCCCCTTCCGCCATCGGTGCTGGTCAGCGAGTTGCTGGATTATGCGGAGCGAAGCTTCAGACTCTCCGGTTCTGAAGATGACGACATGCGAAGCCTGGTGCGCAACAGGCTTGTCATCAAACATCATCTTCAGCCGTTCCATCCTGCCTATTTCTCTTCCGACAACCCACGGTTTTTCAGCTACTCGGAGGACAACTGCCGGGCTGCCGAATCCCGCCTCGAAGGGGGAGGGGAGAGCAGGCTCTTTGCAGGGCTTCCCCTTGCACCACCTGCAAAAGAGGAGTGGATCGTTACTCTGGACGAGCTTGCCTTGTTCTTACGGAGTCCTGCCGGGCACTTTCTGCGTAACCGCCTTGGAATAAGGGTTGACCGAATAACCGCACCGGTTGAGGATAATGAGCCGTTCAGCGTGGATCCCCTTGCTGGTTACCTTCTCTGCGATGAACTGGTTGACCGGATACTGTCGGGTGGCGATGCCGGCACTCTGGCAGATTCCTTTCGGGCGCGCGGGCTTCTCCCCCCTGCAGGTCAGGGGCGCGTTGCCTTTGAGGCGCTTAGAGAGAAGGCTGAGCGCTTTGCAGCTACTGTGGCGCCGCTGGTGGCGGAGAAGGAGCTGGAGCCGCTCCAGTTGGACGTACAGCTTGGCGACTTTCGACTGACAGGCAGGGTCGGCGGCATCCATCCTGGCGGCTTGGTGCGTCACCGCAGTGCCAGGAGTAAGTCGAAGTATCTCCTCTCCTGCTGGCTTGAGCATCTGGCTCTCAATTTGGCGGCTCCTTCCGGGTATCCACGCGGGAGCAGCCTGGTGGCACTGGACTGCATCAGCAGCTTCTCTCCCCTCCAAGACCCAGGCACGATCCTCATGGACCTTCTCGATCTTTACCGCCAGGGGCTCTGCGAACCGCTCCCATTTTTCCCGGAATGCTCGTTCGTCTTTTCAGAGGAGCCGGAGAGGACAGACAAGGTTGTAACCGTCTGGAACGGCTCTGAGTGGGGAGGGGGACATCCCGGCGAGCGGGCAAAGGATCAGGCATTCGACCTCTGCTTCGGTAGGATGGCCCCTGAAGCGCTCTTTACCTCCGACCGCTTCAGAGAAATCTCTGATGCGGTCTATGGCCCTCTCCTGGTTTCTCTGCAGGGGGGCGAGCTGTGAGGGAACTGGATATCTTTGCGCCGCTGCTGGCTGGCACCACGGTCATTGAGGCTGCGGCCGGCACCGGCAAGACTTACGCCATCGCAGCCCTCTTCCTCCGGTTGATCCTTGAGCGGGAGATGACGGTTGAGTCGCTCCTTGTGGTCACCTTTACCGATGCTGCGACCGAAGAACTCCGAGACCGCGTAAGAGATCGGCTCAGCAGGGCACTGGACGCCTTTTCCGGACTAAAGCCCGCAGACGATTTCCTGGCGGAACTGCTGCGCCGCAACCCTGACCGGCAGCGTGCAAGAGAACTCCTCACCCTGGCGCTCGCATCTTTTGACGGCGCATCCATTCACACCATCCACGGCTTTTGCAGCCGGGTACTGCAGGAACATGCCTTTGAGTGCGGCACCCTCTTTGATACCGAGCTGGTAACCGACCAGTCAAAGATCGTCAGGGAGATAGCCGAGGACGCCTGGAGGCGATTCTTCTACCAGGCAGACGACCTCTTTGTCGCCCATGTAATCCGCAGCGGCGTTACGCTAGAGGAGCTGGCAGATATCCTGAAGCTTTCCTCCTCGCGGATTGAGCTCTCAATCATCCCGGATGCTTCGCCCATTGCCGTGGATCAGGCACTAGAGTCCTGTCAAAAGGCCTTTCACCGGTTGCAGGAAGCCTGGCCCTTGGCGCGGGAGAGTGTCGTGGCCATCCTTTCGGATTCTTCAGCACTTAACCGAACCTCATACAAGCCTGCCTCCATAGAGGGGTGGGCCTGCAGTATGGACCGTTTCGCCTCTGGCAGAGATCCGCTGGACATTCCCGGAAAGCTGGAAAAGTTTACCCTCTCAGCAGTTGCAGCCGCCACCAAGAAGGGGATGACCACCCCCGAACACCGTTTCTTCTCCATCTGCGAGAGTTTCAACCACGCTGCAGCCGAACTGCAGCGGCAGTTCGGGATAAATATCCTTGCCATGAAAGGAGAGCTGGCCCGGACCGCTCACAGTGAGCTCTCCCGTCGAAAGGAGCTCCGGAACCTCCGTTCCTATGATGATCTCCTCTTTGCTCTCCATACGGTTCTTAACTCCGGTTCGCGGGATCTCCTGGTGCAAGGTTTAAGGAGGCGTTACCAGGCGGCACTGATCGACGAGTTTCAGGACACCGATAAGCTCCAGTATTCCATCTTCACCGAGCTGTTCGCCGGGGCAGAAGCCCCGCTCGTTCTGATCGGGGATCCGAAGCAGGCAATCTACAGCTTTCGTGGGGCTGACCTCTCTGCCTATCTGTCTGCTGTCCGCGGCAGCCTTGAAGACGGCTTCACCCTGACCCGCAACTGGCGCTCGACCCCGGAATTTCTCGCAGCCGTCAACGCCCTCTTCCAAGGGTCCAGGCCATTCGTCATCCCTGAGATCGAGTATCGACCTGTCAGTTCAGGCAAATATCCTGAAGGGTCTGGGCCTTTTGCTGCAGAGCCCCCCCTTGTCCTCTGGCGATATGACCGAAACGGTGGGGCTCTGCAGCAGAACCCCCTGGCAAAGTCAAAGGCAGAACTGCTCGTTGCGAGGGACGTTTCGCTCGAGGTGGCCCGGTTGATAGGCGCAGGGGAAAAGGTGGATGCCGGAGACATTGCGGTGCTCGTCCGGAAGAATCACCAGGGTCGCCTTGTGCAGCGTGCTTTGCGGGATATGGGGATCCCCAGCGTGCTACACGGGACCGAGAGTCTCTTCTGTTCCCGGGAGATCATGGAGCTCCACCGTCTGCTCGTAGCCGTTGCCGACCCGGGAAACGAGCCCCGGCTCAGGTCTGCCCTGGCCACGGAGCTGCTCGGCTGGTCAGCCGCGCGTCTGGATGCGGTCAAAGAGGATACGGCGGAGTGGTCATTGGTGCTTGAGAGATTCTGCGGTCTCCACGACAGCTGGACAGAGCAAGGCTTTATGTCGATGGCAGCGGAACTCCTCGCTGTAGAGGCGGTCAGGCCGAGGCTTCTGGCATACCCTGACGGCGAACGGCGTCTCACCAATCTCCTGCATTCGCTGGAGGTGCTGCACCACGCGTCGCTGGAGGAAGAGCTCGGGATGGAGGGGCTGTTAACCTGGCTTTCAGAGCGGATCGCTGTGCCCCCTGAAATTGACGAGTACCAGCTCCGGCTGGAAACCGATGAGAGCTGCGTGCAACTTGTCACCATACACAGGAGCAAGGGGCTTGAATACCCGGTGGTCTTTGTCCCCTTTGCCTGGGAGGGGGTCCGCAAGGAGTGCACTGCCATCTTCCATGACCGCGAGCGGCTGATCTTCGACCTCGGCTCTCCGGGGATTGCCGAGAGCCGGAGGCGCGCCAGGGAAGAGCAGTTTGCCGAGGATCTGCGGCTCCTCTATGTGGCAATCACCCGAGCCAAGTTCAGATGCTACCTGACGTGCGGCTTGTTCAGCGGTTCAGAGACATCGGCCCTTGCATATCTGCTCCACCGTCCCCTCCTCGCAGAGGGTGACCCGGTGGAGCTGCTCGCCAGCCACCTGTTGACCCTTGACTCAGCTGCCCGGGAGCAGGATATACAAGCCCTCGTGGAGCGGTCAGGTAGTGCAATTGCAGTTCTGTCCCCTCCTCAGGACCATGATCTGCCTGCTCCAACCGCTGTGATCGAGCGCTCATCGATTAAGTATCGACCCTTTCAAGGGGAGATTGACCGTACGTGGCGTGTCACCAGTTTCACCGGACTGATCTCGGGGAAGGGACATGCTTCAGAGCTGCCGGACCGCGACGCGACAACAGAGGTTTCAGCTCCCCTTGCGGATGATTCAGAGGCTGTACCGAACGGCATCTTTGCGTTCCCCAGGGGTGCCCAACCCGGGACCTGCCTCCATGCAATTCTGGAGCGGATCGATTTTGCCCGGTTTAACCGTGACGAGGTGCGAGAGCTGGCAGTCGATCAGCTGAAGCGCCACGGGATAGCTACCGACTGGGGAGAGACGGTTGCCGGGATGGTCGAGAACGTGCTCCATACCCCACTTCTGGTCAACAATGACGGTTTCAGTCTGGCACGGCTTGAGCCGGGGAGCTGGCGACAGGAGATGGAGTTCATGCTCCCTCTGGCTACACTGCAGAGCACCGACCTTCCGCGACTTTTCCGTAGTCACGGTAATGAAGCGCGGTTCCCTGCATTGCTGGAGGAGCTTGGCTTCACGCAGGTGAGAGGGATGCTCCTCGGATTCATCGACATGGTGTTCCGCTACAACGGCCGCTACTATCTGATCGACTGGAAGTCGAACCACCTGGGGAACCGGCCTGTCGACTATACATCCGATCGACTGACCGTGGTTATGGAGAGGGAGTTCTACATCCTCCAGTACCACCTCTATACCGTGGCGCTGCACCGTTTTCTGGCCCTGCGGCAGCCCGGGTACAATTATGACCTGCATTTCGGAGGGGTCTTCTATCTCTTTCTCCGCGGCATACATCCCGCTCTTGGGCCTGCTTCGGGCATCTTTCACCATCGCCCGGAGAGATGTTTCGTGGAAGAGCTGACCCGAACCATCTGTAATCCGCAAGGGGGTATCCTTGGCGCGTGACGAGCTGTACGACAGATCATTGCCGGAACCAGCCCCCCTTGACCGGGCTTTTGCCGATTTCATCTGCAGGCTGGCAGGTACAGACTCCCAACCCCTCTGGCTTGCAGCCGCACTTGTGAGTTCAGTTGCCGGGAAAGGGAGCGTATGCGTGGATCTGCCGCTTATGGCCGGCGAACCGGCAGCTTTCATTGCAAAGGGGGCGGCTCTTGCGGATGGGGCTGAAAGCCCCTGGAGGGATGCGGCAGCCTGGAGTGCGGAGCTGAGACGTCACCTCCCGGTGACCTCGCCGGGCGGCTTTGCGCCTCTGGTGCTGGATGGGAGGGACAGGCTCTACATGCATCGCTACTGGTCATACGAGCGAGATCTTGCAGAAGCGCTCCTGGAACGGGTTGCGAGCGTCAGGGGAGATCTTGACGAGGGTCTGCTCTCTGCCGGGCTCGACCGCTTTTTCCCTCTCCGTTCTCCGGATGCAGCACCGGACTTGCAGCGCCTTGCAGCCTGCCTGGCGGTCAGCCGCTCCCTGGCCGTGATAGCCGGCGGACCCGGTACCGGCAAGACCACTACCGTGGTGCGGGTGTTGGCGCTTCTTTTGGAGCAGTCCAAGGATCGCCCGCTCCGCATTGCCCTGGCAGCGCCGACCGGCAAGGCCGCTTCCCGGCTGAGAGAGGCAATTATGACTGCCCGCGGACAGCTCCCCCTGGCGCCGGAACTCTCCCTGCTCATCCCGAGTGAGGCGGTTACCCTGCACCGCCTGTTGGGAACCATTCACGGTTCGGTGAGCTTCCGCCACAACCGCGACAACCCTCTCCCTTTCGATGTGGTGGTAGTTGACGAGGCATCGATGATCGACCTGCCGCTCATGGCCAGGCTGACTGCAGCCCTGTCGCCTGGCAGCCGTCTGATCCTTTTGGGTGACCGTGACCAGCTTGCATCGGTAGAGGCTGGTGCGGTGCTCGGTGATATCTGCAACCCTGCATGGCTGGATCATTTTTCTCCTGTCTGTCATTCACTCTTCTCACGGGTTGGCGGAATCACCCTCGGATCTACGCCGCTTTCCGGGGCACCATCACTGTGTGACGCAGTGGTGAACCTGAAAACAAGCCACCGCTTCGGCCCGACAAGCGGCATAGCCCAGGTAAGCCGTCTGGTTAATGAGGGGCTGGGCGGTGAGGCGCTATCTCTCATGCGGGAAGGTACGTATGCAGACATATCCTGGCATGACCTGCCGTCACCGGGAGACATCTTGCCCATGCTGAAAGAGAGGCTGGTCGAGGGGTACGGCGGCTTTCTGGCCGAGGATGACCCGACTGCCTGCCTGGCAATGTTCGGTCGTTTCCGGATCCTCTGTCCGCTGCGTCAGGGTCCATTCGGCGTGGTGTCGGTCAATGCTGCAGCCGAACGTACCCTGGGGCTGGGGGGTCATCATTCCGGAGCGCTCTCCTGGTATAGGCATCGGCCGGTACTGGTGACCGGAAACGATTATCAGCTGGGGCTCTCCAACGGCGACATCGGAGTTGCTCTGCCCGGCGAGAGCAGAGAGGGGCTGTCAGTCTGGTTTCCTGCTGCAGACGGAGCTGTTCGCCGGATTTCTCCTCTTCGCCTTTCATCCTGCGAGACGGTTTTTGCCATGACGGTCCACAAGAGTCAGGGTTCCGAGTTTGACTCGCTGCTCCTGCTGCTCCCTGACGGCGCACCGGAGCTCCTGACCCGTGAACTGATCTACACCGCCATAACCAGGGCACGAAAGCGGGTGGTGATATGGGGGAGCGAGGCGGCTTTCATCGCAGCGGTCTCGCGCCAGGTACTGCGCAGCTCAGGTCTGAGAGAGAGGTTGTGGGGTGAGGAGCAGTAAGTGCAGCTTCCTGCAGTCGCCTGCTCGTGCAGTGGTTGCCCCACTTTTTCCTTGTTGACAGCCACTCTGCTGGACGGTATTAATGCTGTCTGGGCAGGGCAGCCAGGATTTCAGGGGTGCCGTACGATACAAATCAGCTATTGGAGGGTTGCATGAGTGGATCAGTGATAGGGGTCATCGGCGGAAGCGGTCTTTACGAGATGGAGGGTCTGGAGCAGGTGGAGCGGGTCCGGTTGACGACCCCGTTCGGCGAACCATCCGACGAATACATAACCGGCATCCTGAACGGCGTCAAAATGGTATTTCTCCCGCGTCACGGACGAGGGCACCGTCTCCTCCCTTCGGAAGTCAACTACCGGGCAAACATCTACGGGATGAAGAAACTCGGCGTTCAGCAGATCATCTCCGTCTCAGCAGTCGGGAGTCTCAAGGAGGCCATTGCGCCGGGCCATATCGTCATTCCTGACCAGTTCATCGACCGGACCAAGGGGATTCGCAGGGATACCTTTTTCGGAGACGGTATCGTGGCTCATGTCGGCTTTGCCGATCCGGTCTGCCACCCGCTTTCGGATACTCTCTATCAGGCAGCTCAGAAGGCGGGCGCAACGGTTCACAAGGGTGGGACTTACATCTGTATGGAAGGTCCGGCCTTTTCCACCCGCGCCGAATCGTTCATGTACCTGGGGCTTGGTGCATCGGTTATCGGCATGACCAACCTGACCGAGGCCAAGCTTGCACGAGAGGCCGAGATCTGCTACGGCATCATTGCCCTCTCCACAGATTATGACTGCTGGCATGATTCCCACGACGATGTCACAGTCGAGGCGATCATCAAGATCATCAAGCAGAACGTGGCCATGGCCAAGAACATCATCCGTCATGCAGTGGCCGATATAGACGCTGAGCGGAGATGCCCCTGCGCAACGGCCATGCAGTATGCAATCATTACCGACAGGTCGGTCATTCCGGCCGAGACTCGGCAGAAACTCTTCCCCATTGTCGGGAAATACCTTCAGGAGGCTTAGCAATGGGCATCGTAGTAGTAGGAACTGTGGCCTTTGACACGGTAGAAACCCCTTTCGGCAGGGGAGAGAATGTGCTCGGAGGCTCGGCCACATATTTTTCCACCTCTGCAAGCTTCTTTACCGATGTCTCACTGGTGGCGGTGGTTGGTGAGGACTTTCCCGAGGAGCATGTCCAGTTTCTCAGATCCCGGGACATCAACACCGATGGATTGCAGCGGATCCCAGGCAAGACCTTTCACTGGTCAGGCCGCTACGGCTATGACCTGAACGAGGCCCAGACCCTGGACACACAGCTGAACGTCCTGATGGAGTTCCAACCGGACCTTCCCGAGTCCTACCGAGACGCTGAGTACCTCTTTCTTGCAAACATCGACCCTGACCTTCAGATGGAGGTTCTCAAGCAGGTCCGCAACCCAAAGGTGGTGGCCTGTGACACCATGAACTTCTGGATATCTTCCAAGCCCGAGGCATTGCGGCAGGTTCTGCAGAAGGTCGACATAGTCGTGATCAACGAGGGAGAGGCTCGTCAGTTCACCGGCGAGGCAAATCTGGTCAAGGCTGCGCGGCAGATCATCTCTCTCGGCTGCAAGCGGCTCGTGGTGAAGCGTGGCGAGTACGGAGTGCTCATGTTCACTGCCGAGTCGGTTTTTGCCGCACCGGCCTATCCGCTGGAGGAGGTCTTTGATCCGACCGGAGCCGGCGACACCTTTGCAGGCGGTTTTATGGGGTACCTGGCCAATACCGGCAACCACACAGAAGACGGCATCCGCCAGGCAATCGTCTTTGGGTCGGTTATGGCATCCTTCAATGTGGAAGACTTCAGCCTGAACCGCATGAAGCGGCTGGATTACAAGGAGATCGAAGTGCGGTACCGAAGTTTCAAGGCTCTCACCCATTTCCAGGGTCTGCCGGAAGGCGTTTGACAGCCGTTTACAAAGGGCCGGCATTGACAAGATGCCGGAACTCTGGTACTTTTGCCTTGGGTTGACTGCCGGAGGCTTGCGAACCGCGGCGCTATACCGGGTTGATGCCGATCCACGGAGGTTATGTGCGACAGTCTCTGCTGCTATTAATGGCGTTATTCTGTTCCGCCTGTGCCATGTCCAAGGCAAACACCAACAAGGCATCGTATCACTTTCAGATGGGTGAGTCGTATCTCCGGGAGCAGAATATTACCTCGGCATTAGTGGAATTCACCGAGGCTGAAAAGCTGATCCCCGATAACCCAGAATTGCTCAATTTTCTTGGTATTGTCTATTTCAATAAGGGTAAGTTTGATATTGCCGAGAAGAAGTTCCTGAAGGCTATTGCAGAAAAGCCCTCTTTTTCCGATGCCCGAAATCATCTCGGTGTCAATTACATGGAGATGCAACGCTGGGACGACGCCATAACACAGCTACGCATCGTAACCGAAGATCTGTTCTACCAGCGGCAGGAGGATGCGAATATCAACCTGGGGCTCGCCTATCTCGGAAAGGGTGATGCTCAGAAGGCTCTTCAACTTATGAGGGCGGCTGTAATTGCGTATCCGCAGAGTCCACGCGTACGGCTTACCCTTGGAAGGGTATATTTCTCCCTTGACCGAATCGATCTGGCCATTGAGGAGTACCGGAAGTCTGTCGAGTTTGCAAAGGGTTATGCAAATGCACATTATAACCTTGGTCTCGCATATCTGAAAGCCAGGAATCTCGACGAAGCAAGGGGGGCTTTCCGTGAGGTTGTTCGCCTCGCCCCGGATTCCGATATTGGCCGCCAGTCGCGTGAGCACCTTGAACTCCTCCAGTGAGGCAAGAAGTGTCCGAATCTCCCAATCAGCAGTTGGATGAGTCGGGGGTCGGTCCCTATCTTCGCGCTTGTCGTGAGGCTCGCGGGGCCTCTCTGGAGGATGCCGCCCAACTGACGCGCATAGGCAAGAGTTATATAGATGCCATGGAACGGGAGGATTTTGCTCGACTACCCAACCCTGCTTACTGCAAGGGGTTCCTTCGGATATATGCAACGTATCTTGGACTTTCGGGAGACGATGTCGTTGCACGTTTTGTACGGACAACCACAGGTGCAAAGCCCCAGTCTGATTCGCGAAACATCCAGGAACAGAGTGATGCAGATAGTGGCGAGGTGAGGCGCACGTGGCACCGTTGGGTGCTTCCGTTGCTTCTTCTTGTGGTGGTTCTGGTCCTGTCGATGCTTATCGATACTGACCAGCGCCCACCTCTTAACCGCCCGGTATCCCAGCAGGCGGCACTGTCTGAAGTGCGCCCCACTCCTGTTCAGCCGGTGCTGACATCGGCACAGAAGCCGCAAGAACTGCCTCCTTTATCAACTTATAGCTATCGGAACCCCCCGGTTGCAGTTCCTCCCGCTCAAGGTAGCGAGGCCCAAACTGAAGGTCTTATACTCAAACTGAAGGTCAATAAGGATAGCTGGTTGAATGTCGACATTGACGGCCGCTTTTCTCAGCAGTATGAATTGAAGGCTGGCGATATGATCGAGTGGAAAGCTGAGAGCGTCATTACGCTGGATATCGGAAATGCCGGAGGCGTGGAAGGGGATCTTAACGGAAAGGCGCTTTCCACGTTTGGTCCTGTCGGGAGCAAGGCTCATGTCATCCTCCGTCCTGAAGGGCCTGCTGCACGATAACTACCTGGGGTTACCAGACTCAAACAGATATTAAAAGGAGAATTGAGCATGCAACTTGTCTCACGTTGTCGAAAATGCGGGCGGGCGATGAAAAGCCAGCGAATCGACAATTATCGCGTAAAACTTACCTGTAGCTGCGGGTTTTCCGATTTCCGCTCGATGACTGAGAAGGTTAAAACCGTGAACCCGTTCATAAGCAAGGCCAGTTTCACCCCTTTTCTGGAGAGCGAGAAGGAGAAGATGGTACTGACCATGCAGCGAGCAAATCGCGAACATCTTGAGATAATCTCCCTCGAGGAGATCAGTATGCTGGTTTCCTCCGACTACGACCTTCCAGAGATACTTCAACAGCTTGTCTCGAAGGTCGCCGGTCAACTTAAGGTGAGTGTTTGCAGTATCTATCTTATTGACGGGGACGGACTCGTTCTTGCTGCCACTCATGGCTTTGATCCCTCATTCATTGGCAAGCTCCGGATCAAGGTTGGTGAAGGGATCACCGGTACCGTGGCCCGCGATCGTCAGCACATTTCTTTGAGTCAGGCATCACAAGATCCTCGCTACAAGCCATTCATCGAGTTACATGAAGAGAAATACAACTCGATGCTCTCCTATCCGATTGCAGACAAGAATGCCGTTTACGGTGTAATAAACCTTAACTCTACTTCAATGAAAACTTTCAATGAGGATGAAATCTATTTTGTCTCCATTATTGCCAACCTCATTCTAACTGCCGTAAAACTCAGGAAAAAAAGTGCTGCAGTTGCTCCTTGAGGTTGTCTTGACACCAGACACTCCAGTGATAGACTAGAATTGTTATGATTCAGTCATTCAGGGAGCAATCAGTGCCGAAGCAAGCAAAGCGTATCCTGGTCGTGGACGATGAAGAAAACGCCCGCCTTGGACTCTCAAGGCTGTTGGCAAATGAAGGGTTTATCGTCGATAGCGTGGCAAACGGGTTTGAAGCACTCAATTTCCTCTGCCAACAGGAGGTAAACCTGATCGTAACCGACATCAACATGCCGGAAATGAACGGAATAACCTTTTTGAAGGAACTGAACAAAAGCTTCCCAAACAGTAATGTCATAATGATTACAGCTTATGGTGGTGTGGAATCCTATATCGAAGCAATGAATCTGGGTGCCTTCGAGTATATCAACAAGCCGGTAAAGATTGAAGAGCTGAAGTCTATCCTCAAAAAAATCTTCAGGGAAACCAATCATTGACTATTGGCAATGAATGGGAGGGCAGATGAAACCAATCGACAAGATACTGCTTGCATGCGATTTTTCCGACAACTCACTTCAGGCTTGCGAATACTCAGTCATGCTTGCCAAGAAGTTCGACGCCAAGCTGATCCTCTTGCATGTAATTAACGAACCGGTTGACCTCCGTGGCTTTTACGTCCCACACATCTCCTTTGACACGCTGGAGAAGGAGATAGAGGAGAGCGCCCACAAGATGATGGAGAAGTTCTGTCTTAAATGCATGGAGAGTTATGCTAATTACGAGACCTGCATTATTGGAGGGGTTCCATCAGAGGAGATACTAAGAAAGGCTGATGACGAGCAGGTAGGACTCATCGTTATAGGGACTCACGGCAGAACCGGAATAGACCATTTTCTCTTTGGCAGTACGGCTGAAAGGGTTGTGCGCACCTCCACCTGTCCGGTGTTGACGGTGCGAATGACTTGAAAAATAACATATTAACGGAGTTCGGATAAATCGCGGGGCAGCGGATGCTGCCCCTTTCTTTGTTCCTAAGCACTATGAATATCAAGACATCCGCAAAACCTTACAGCATCCTAATAATTGATGATGAAAAGGTCATACTGGACCTGACCTCCATCATCCTGAAGAACCGTGGATATACAATCTTCACGGCGTGTGACGCGGCTGAGGGGTTCGATATAATCGAGAGCCGCCAGCCCCATCTCGTGCTACTCGATTACATGATGCCAGGCATCGACGGCCTCACGGCGCTAAAGATTATCCGCGAGCGTTTCCCCGACACCTACGTAATCGTCTTTACCGGCAAGGGGAGCGAGGAAATTGCCGTCGAGCTGATGAAGGCCGGCGCATACGATTACATTCTCAAACCGTTCAACAATCAGGACCTTGCCGACCGGATAGATAACGTACTCCGTATCCGTGAGGTAGAAATAAGTAACAGAGAGCTTATGAAGGACCGTGAGCGGCTCATGGCCGAGATAGAGTCATGGAACCGCGATCTGGAGGCCAGAGTTCAGGAGAAGACCGAGGCACTGCAGAAGGCGCAGGCCGAGAATGTTCAGGCAGAAAAGCTTGCTTCACTTGGGTATCTGTCGGCAGGAGTTGCCCACGAGATCCGTAACCCTCTCAACTCGATCAGCCTTTTTGTCCAGCTGATCAAGAGCGGTCCTGATGACAGTGAAAAGCAGGAGTACATAGAAAAGATCCTGAAAGAGGTTGATAGGATTGACACCATCGTACGGAAACTGCTGGACGCATCCAAACGCCCCCGTTTCGAGCTGAAGGAGGTCAGGATAGACCAGCTTATCGACCAGACACTGGACTCCTTTCGACCTCAACTGGATCAGCAGAATATCAAGGTTGATCGTGAGTACCGCAATATTCCTCCACCTATCCAGGCCGATCCTAACGAGATCGACCAGATATTCGTCAATCTCTTTCTTAACGCTATTCATGAGATGCCAGGAGATGGCCGTCTAAAGGTGCAGTTGGATCACGATGGCAGGGAGATAATTATCAGGGTCTCTGATAGTGGCCAAGGTATCCCCAAGAGTCACCTCATCAATATTTTCGACCCCTTTTTTACTACAAAGAGCAAGGGGAGCGGCCTGGGGCTCTCTGTTGTTCTCAGGATCGTAAAGACCTATGGCGGAAAGATCGGTGTGGAGAAGAGCGACAAGAGCGGGACAACATTCTGTATCGTGCTGCCACTGACCGCTCATGCATGACGTAAGGGTTTCACAATGACTGACAGGATACGTGCTAAAATTCTGCTGATAGATGACGATCCTCTGTTTTTGAAGATCTTGGGGGATCCCTTCAGGGAAGCGGGATTCGAGGTGATAACCGCAGCTGATGGTGTTGAAGGGATCAAGGCCTTTGTCGAAAATCGGCCTAGTGTAGTAATTTCGGATCTTATTATGCCCAGGATGGGAGGGGTCAGCACCTGCATGGAGATTTCCCGGATTTCCGGCGATAATAAGCCGGTCATTATCCTTCTTACATCCATGTTTCAAGGGGCGCCCCATGAGCACGAAGTTCCCGAAATGGGAGCCAGAATCCATATCCCAAAGACCACGGATCCCTTTGACGTGGTAATAATTGTTGAGCAGCTCCTGCAGCGGTCACAGGCCGCAGCTTCCACTCCCTGATCACAAATGCCACTCCTCCTTCGCAATTTCAGCCTGCCAATAGAAACAGACGAGAGCCAACTCCAAGCCAGCCTGGCTTCGCGCCTTGGCCTGCCTGAAACGGAGATTCTTTCTTTCGGTATTTACCGCAAGGGGATCGATGCCCGACGCAAGCGACAGATCCAATTTGTCTACACACTTTTATTCACTGTTGCCGATGAGGAAGGGCTTACGAGACGTCATGCCACTGATCCTGATCTGGTCGTCATCCCTGCAGAGGAACCGCTGATTGTACCGCGCATTGCAACCAAGTGCCGGATAGTTATCGTAGGGACAGGCCCGGCAGGGCTTTTTGCAGCCTTGAGGCTAGCTGATCGAGGAATTGTCGCCACCATCATTGAGCGCGGCCGGCCTGTTGCGGAGAGGGTCCGCGATGTGCACGAATTCTGGAGTCGTGGCATTCTGGACATTGAGAGTAATGTCCAATTCGGAGAGGGTGGTGCAGGAACATTTTCCGATGGGAAACTGACCACTCGAGTGCGGGACCCAAATTGCGCGTATGTCCTCGACCGGCTCGTTGAGTTCGGGGCACCGCCCGAGGTACGGTTTCTTGCCAAGCCTCATATCGGCACCGACCGGCTCCGTAGCGTGGTCGGGACACTCCGAAGGCACCTGGAAATGAGCGGTACAACGGTTATGTTCAGTCATCGGCTTACTGACCTTGTCGTTGATTCCGGGATACTGCGCGGTGTAATTGTTAATGATGACATGGAAGTGCCTTGTGACATTGTGGTACTTGCTCCGGGAAACAGTTCACGTGATACCTACGGGATGTTGCATGAAAAGGGTGTGGCTATGGAGTCCAAGCCCTTTGCCGTAGGAGTCAGAGTTGAACATCCTCAGGATCTTATAAACCGCATACAGTATGGCATACCGTTGCACCCGAATCTCCCGCCAGCCGATTATTCAATTGCGTTCAACGATCAAAAAAGCGGGAGATCAGCATACTCGTTCTGCATGTGCCCTGGCGGAGTAGTGGTGGCTGCCGCATCAGAGACCGGAGGGGTCGTTACCAACGGGATGAGCAACCATCTTCGAAACTCACCCTATGCCAATAGTGCGCTCGTTGTAACGGTAGGTCACAGGGATTTCCCCGACTCCACTCCTCTGGCGGGGATACGCTTTCAGCGGGACATCGAGATGAAGGCGTTTGAGCAGGGAGGTGGTGCGTATGTTGCGCCTGCGGAGAACCTTCTCTCATTCCTCGGTGAGCGTCGTTCCGGGGCAGCCAGATCCTCTTACCGTCCTGGTGTGAGGGATTCCGATCTTACCGGGCTCTTTCCCGATTTCATCACTAAGACCCTGCGGGATGGTATCCGCCATTTCAATACAAAGATGCGTGGTTTCATAACTGCCGAGGCTACCCTTGTGGGGGTTGAAACCCGCACCTCTGCTCCGGTCCGTATCTTGCGCGGCGAAGACCTCCAGTCGGTGACCCTGAAGGGGCTCTACCCTTCCGGGGAGGGTGCAGGCTATGCCGGTGGGATCATGAGTGCGGCACTGGACGGCATCCGCGTTGCCGACGCCATTGCCGCACGACTGGAGCGCTGATGCAGCGCAGTGCTACCGTCGTCCCACAATGGTTTTGAGTTTGGCGTTGAGGTATGGTATTACACCTGTGTCAGGTGAAATGTGAAGGGCATCAGCAATTCCCCTTTCGTAATTCACTGGTAACTTTTCACCTTTCGCCGTCTTTCAAGGAGAGCACGTGAGCAAGACCTTTGTTTCGTCGATAAAAGACCGTGAGCAGGTTGAGTCGGTATTTCTGGTTAAAGATAAGATCGCTGCCATGGCCAAGAACGGCAAACCATATATGAATCTCAGACTTATGGACAGAAGCGGCGACATCGACGCCAAGGTCTGGGATAATGTGGATGTTTTGTCAGCCTCCTTTGACAAGGACGATTTCATCTCCGTCAGAGGCAAGGCAACGGTTTACCTGGGGAAGATGCAGCTGGTTATCGCCGAATTGGCGCGGGTTCCGGAGAGTGAGGTGGAACTTGCCGATTTTCTGCCGACAACAGCCCGGGACATTGCGGAGATGGAAGTTGAACTGGGCGCAGTTGTGGCTTCAATACAGGATCAGCACTTACGGCGGCTCATGACCGCATTTCTAGAAGATGGCGAGTTCATGGCCGGGTACAGGAGTGCTCCGGCGGCCAAGGGGATGCACCACGTCTATATCGGCGGTCTCCTTGAGCACTCCCTCTCGGTAGCCCGTCTGGTCGATGCGATACTCCCTCTCTATGCGCCACTTAACCGTGATCTTCTGGTCGCAGGAGCTCTTCTCCATGACCTGGGAAAGGTCAGGGAGATGGCCTTCTATCGTTCATTCGACTACACCGATGAGGGTAAGCTGATCGGCCACATAACCATCGGCGTGGAGATGCTGCACGAGAAAATCGTTACCATTGAAGGCTTCCCGTCCGATACGGCCATGCTTCTCAAGCATATGATCCTGTCCCATCATGGTCAGTACGAATACGGTTCCCCAAAGCGACCAAAGACACTGGAAGCAACCATACTCAACTACCTGGATGACCTGGACTCCAAAATTAACGGGATCAGGACGCATATTGGAAAGGAGCCGGAGAGCCTGTCACGCTGGAGCTCATATCACAGGCTTTACGACCGATATTTCTTCAAAGAGTCTTCTTCCCGGGAAGAGGATGAGCCGCCTCAACCAGCAGTGGCTCTGGTTCCTCCGGCAGGAGAGCGGCAGGCGCATGCCGCAACTGAAAAGGAACGCCGTGGTTTCCAGAACAGCCCGTTCACTAAACTGAAGGATGAGAATCTGGACCTGTTCTGACGATTGTGAGATACGAAACAAAATGATATGAAAAAATGCGGTCTGTTGCTGATTCTTATGCTGTCGCTTCTCCTTCTGCTTGCGGGGTGCAGAAAGAGTGAGCAGCAGCGCCGCGATACCGAGGAGAAAAGAATGCCGGATAGAATGGATACGCTGGTTGTCGGCTCATTGGGGGTTAACTGTCTGGTCATCGACTGCGGCGATGGCCAGGCGATTGTGGTGGATCCGGGAGCGGAGCCGGGGAGAATCCTGGATGCGGTGACTCGCCGCAATCTGAAGGTCTCCTATGTCATAAATACCCATGGTCATTTCGACCATATCGGTGCAAACCGTGCAGTGCTTGCAGCTACAGGAGCAAAACTCCTAATACATGCCGCTGATGAACCACATCTGGGTAAGGCTTCAGAGATATCAACCATGTACGGCCTCACGGCTGAAAACTCGCCAAAGCCTGATCGGAACCTAGAAGATGGTATGGTACTGAATGTGGGGACGACCGAAATAAGGGTACTTCATACGCCAGGGCATACACCGGGAGGCTGTTCACTCTACTTTTCAGACCGGAAGCTCGTCGTAACGGGCGATACGCTCTTTGCAGACTCCATCGGCCGGACTGACCTGCCTGGTGGTTCCCTTGAGACACTGTTGTCGTCTATCAAGGAGAAGCTTTTTACGCTGCCGGACGACACCGTAGTAATTCCCGGACATGGGCCATCAACCTCGATAGGTCTTGAAAAGAGCGGGAATCCTTACGTTCGGTAGAGCGGGAGATACAGTATGCTGAACGGTAAAACCGTCATTCTGGGGGTAACCGGAGGGATTGCCGCCTACAAGGCCGTCGAACTGCTGCGTCTGCTTACCAAGGGGGGGGCAACGGTCCATGTTATCATGACGAAATCCGCCACCGAGTTCGTAGCCCCACTCACCTTTCAGACCCTTTCCGGCAATCCGGTTCATCTTGACCTCTTCAACTTGGTCGCCGAGCAGGAGATCGGCCATATCTCGCTGGCAGACCGGGCTGACCTGTTTGTGATCGCCCCAGCGACTGCCAATGTCATCGGAAGGCTCGCTAACGGCATTGCAGACGATCTCCTGACCACCACGGTCATGGCGACAAAGGCACCGGTTCTCCTGGCTCCTGCCATGAACTGCAATATGTACCTGAACCCCATCTATCGTGGTAATGAAGAAAAACTCAGACTTCACGGGTATAGTTTCGTCAATCCGATAAAGGGACAGCTGGCTTGCGGTTGGGAAGGGGATGGTAAGATGCAGGAACCTTCCGTGATTGCTGAGACTGCCTGCTCACTCCTGTCACCGAAGGATCTCATCGGAGAGACTATTCTTGTGACAGCCGGGCCTACACGTGAGGAGCTTGACCCGGTTCGTTTCGTCAGCAACCACTCTTCCGGCAAGATGGGGTATGCAATTGCGCGTGCTGCAAGCCGCCGCGGTGCACGGGTCATCCTTGTGAGCGGACCTACCTCTCTTGCTCCTCCCTTTGGTGTTGAGACGCTCCGTGTGACAAGCGCTCTTGAGATGCGCGACGCAGTAATGACAAGGTTTCCCGAGAGCACCATACTTATAAAATCCGCCGCAGTAGCGGATTACCGGCCGTTAAAACGTGCGGATGGCAAGGTCAAAAAGGGTGCTGAGCGGCTTGTTATGGAGATGGAACGTAACCCCGATATTCTGGCTGAGGCTGGCAGGATCAAGGAGGGGAAGTTAGTGGTCGGCTTTGCAGCTGAGACCGACGACCTGCTTGCCAATGCGCGCAAGAAACTGACGGAAAAGAATCTGGACATGATAATCGCCAACGACATTGGTGAGCCTGGCGCCGGATTCGATCTGGAGACCAATATCGTTAGGCTTATCTTCAGGGATGGACGTATCGAAGAACCAGGAATCATGCGGAAGGATGAATTGGCCGACCTGATACTTGACAGGATAAAAGGGCTCAGGTAGGGGCGCTGATTGCTTCACCAAGAGACAGGCAAAGATCCGTTACTAAACTTTTGAGAGTATTTCGCGCAGTTGGTCCGGATCACAGATAGCTCCGCGAAGTTTGTTGCTCAATTCATCGAGCTGTGCGAGGGCATCGCTTTTGTTGATCTTCCCACTTCGATAGAGAAGTCTAAGATTCTTTCTGATTGCCTCGGCTGCAATCAATGCCCTTTCGCCGGTTGGGTCGGCAGACATGTACCTTGAATGGTTCATGTTCACCAGAACGTCGCAGACTGCCTCTCTGGACAACTCCAGAAATTCATCGCGGTGACTCTCTTCCATGCCGAAGCGGGAAGTCTCGTTGAGCGCCCGGATGGTCTGCTGCCACTGTTCCAGACGGCTGACCAGCATAATCGAATTGAAGATCCGCTTGTTCGTACCAAAGGAGAACAGAGTTTCAGCGATGACGCTTCTCAGCAGTTTATCATTAGCTTCGAAGTGCTCACGTGCCACTTTCCCGCCGGTTTCCCAGATTTCACGCTCAACGAAGCTGTCGAATCTGACTTCCCAGAATGCATGCTTCAGGGTAATGGTCGAGAAGCTCCCCATGGTTTTAAGCGGCACATAGTAGTTGTGGGCTATGGTGTCGGCTGCGAGATGAGCGATGTAGCCATAGGCGCAGGAATGCTGGGCATCCGTAGATGCATGATCCAGAACCTTCAGTCCCATCTGCCATCGGTGACAGTTAAGCAGGTAGTGCGTGAATTTTTTCCCGACTGTTATGTCTGCTGCCAGGCATCCGTAAAGGAAGTCGTTGGGGAACCCTCCGATGACGGCAGCTACAGTGGTCGGTAGGATCTGGAGATTGTTCAGGATATGAATCCCGAGCTGCAGGTGGGTTCCGCCTCCCCAGGCAAATGCCGACGTCGGGACGACAATTACAATGAGCAGCACGATCAGTGGGGCGAGCATGTTTGATACTCTAATTCAAACCCGCTGAAAAGTAAAGGAAGGTCTCATGAACGGAGTCGACGGTGCGGGGAATATTCTGGAATCGTTACGGACATATCTTCAGGACCTCCAGGAGACAGGGGTTGACGAATTGCCGTTTGCATCGGCCCAGGTATCGATGGAAGAACGGGACATTCTTCTCGGTTTGACCCCTATTTCATCTCTGCCTGAGGGTGTCATGGAAACCCTTGAAGGGATACGTAGCCACCTGGGTGACTGTCATCGCTGTGAACTAGGAGATACACGCACCTCCCTGGTCTTTGGTGTCGGCAATCCCAAGGCACGCATCGTTTTTGTCGGTGAGGCACCGGGTCGTGATGAGGACCTGCAGGGAGAGCCTTTTGTAGGGGAGGCGGGGCAGTTGTTGACCAAGATCATACAGGCCATGGGTTTCGAGCGGAGTGACGTATATATCTGCAACGTACTAAAATGTCGTCCTCCCAACAACCGCAACCCTTTGCCAGCAGAGATCGATCAGTGCCACCCCTTCATGTTAAGGCAGGTACAGTCCATAGGTCCAGCTGTTATCGTGGCTCTCGGCACATTTGCAGCTCAGACCCTTCTTGTCAGCAAGGAGCCGATATCCAAGCTCCGTGGCCGTTTCCATGATTATCACGGCATCCCACTCATGCCGACCTTCCATCCAGCCTTCCTGCTTCGCAATTCAGCTATGAAGCGCGAGGTGTGGGACGACATGAAGCTGGTCATGAAGAAGCTGGGGAAATGAACTACATCGCAGACCTACATATCCATTCCCCTTATTCGCGTGCAACGAGCAAGGAGAGTACTCTGGCAGGGCTGGCTGCATGGGCGAGGATCAAAGGGATCAACCTCATCGGCACCGGGGATTTTACCCATCCCGGCTGGTTCCATCGTCTGAAAGAAGAGCTTGTGCAGGCCGAGCCCGGTTTCTTCAGGCTGAAGGACGAACGGGCCATTCCGGACGTTCTGCCAGGAGTCCCGACCATGTCTGCGTCAGTCCGCTTTCTGCTTACTGCCGAGGTGAGCTGCATCTATAAGCGTCACGGCGCTGTACGCAAGGTCCATAACCTTCTCTATGTACCTGACGTTCCATCGGCAGACAGGATCAATGCACGCCTTGCAGCCATCGGCAATATCGTATCCGATGGCCGTCCGATTCTGGGCCTGGACAGCCGCGACCTGCTCGAAATAGTTCTTGAAGAGGCTCCTGACGGTTTTCTCGTCCCTGCGCATATCTGGACCCCATGGTTCTCTCTGTTCGGCTCTCGGTCGGGTTTCGACACCATAGGGGAGTGCTTCGGCGACCTGACACAACATGTCTTTGCCCTGGAGACCGGGCTCTCCTCGGACCCGGCCATGAATCGGCTGATATCGAGCCTTGACCGATTCGCCCTCATCTCCAATTCCGACTGCCACTCTCCGCAGAAGCTGGGTAGGGAGGCCAACCTCTTTTCCACCGGTTTCGATTACTTCTCCCTTAGGGATGCGCTCAAGGGGAATTGCCGTGATACCTTTTCCGGCACAGTCGAGTTTTTCCCTGAGGAGGGGAAGTACCACTTCGACGGCCACAGGGGGTGCAAGGTCTGCCTCGACCCGCATGAAACCATCAGTCTGAACGGTTCATGTCCGGTATGCAACAGTCCCCTCACCGTGGGGGTGCATCACAGGGTGATGGATCTGTCTGATCGCGAAGAGCCGCTTTTCGCACCGGATGCACCGGATGTTTTCAGTCTGATTCCTCTTCCCGAGCTGCTTGGTGAGCTGCTCGGTACCGGTTCTGCTTCAAAATCGGTAAGTGAGGTATATGCCCAGACCATTGCCCGCTTTGGTTCGGAGTATAATCTTCTCCTGCATTCCCGGTTGGATGATGTCAGCAGGCAGTCGCCCATTCTCGGCGAGGCTATTGGTCGGATCCGGAGTGGCCTGGTCATACGGCAACCGGGCTATGACGGCGAGTTCGGCGTTATTCGGGTATTTGAGGAGGGAGAGCTGGTGCGGTTGGGGCTGAGCAGCAAAAAGCGCGTCAGAACTCTGCAATTATTCAGGGACTTGGAATAAACGGATATACCGGTGAAGGAGGGTAGTGTGTACAAAGCTCTGTATGAAAGTCCGATGAATGCCGGGGAGTTCCCCCCTTTTGAGTTGCCCCAGTGGATTGCCTGTGCTCCGTTCGAGGAGTACCTCGACATGACCATTCTTGAGGCAAAGGAGGGGCGAGCTACCCTTGCAATGCCGTTCAAGGTGAAGCACGCCCAGGGGAAGGGGCTGATGCATGGTGGTGCTGTTACGGCACTGGCCGATACTGCGGTGGCAATGGCGATAAAGAGCCTGCTCCCTGAAGGGACCGACTTCGTGACCACCGAGATGTCGCTGAAGTTTCATGCAGCAATCCGCGGCGGAACCGTAAAGGCGCTTGCAACGACCGAGAGAGTGGACGAGCGGAACATCAAGGGGGTTGCGGAGGTGTTCGACGCGAACGGAGTAAAGAGCGCAACGTTCACGGCTCTCTTCAGAATAATCCGTTCACAGGTTTAGCTCAGCCCGTACGATCTCAAGATAGGCGTGAATGCTGCTTGCGCTCTCCAGTGAAAGGACATGAGCCGCAATCTCTCTGGCGGTTTCGAGCGATACGTTGCGGAGTGCCTGTTTGACCGCCGGTATATAGGGGGCAGAGAGGCTGAAGTCGTTGACACCCATCCCCAGAAGGAGTATGGCGGAAAGTGGTTTGGATGCCATTTCTCCGCAGACGGATACCGGTTTTCCTTCGTAATTTGCCACTTCAGCGACCCTTTTGATGGAATGAAGCACAGCCGGATGTAAAGAGTCGTAGTATTTTTTTACTTTTGCGTTGTTCCTGTCTGCTGCCAGTGTGTACTGGATGAGGTCGTTAGTACCGATGCTGAAGTAGTCCACCTCATGGATAAGGATGTGTGCGGTCTGGACCGCCGCAGGGACCTCGATCATGATGCCGAGTTTCATGTCACCGGCATAGGGGAGTCCTTCTTGGTCGAGTTCGGCACAGACCTCGCTGATGATCTCCTTTACCTCCCGTATCTCGTCGATCCCGGAGATCATCGGGAACATGAGACTCACCTTTCCGTGAACAGAGGCCATAAGTACTGCCGCCAGTTGTTCCCGGAATATGTCCTGCTGTTCCAGCGATACCCTGATAGAGCGCCATCCCATGAACGGGTTGTCTTCCTTCGGATATTCGAAGTAGGGGAGCCCTTTGTCACCACCGATGTCCAGCGTCCGGATGGTTACCGGAAGACCATGGAACCCTTCAAGGATCTTTTTGTAGATCTCGAACTGTTCATTTCGATTGGGGAATGACTTGCGTGTCATAAACGGGAATTCAGTCCGGTAGAGACCCACACCTTCGGCACCGTTAGCAAGCGCCACCCGGATGTCAGAGAGAAGTCCGATATTGGCGAGCAGATTCACCTTGTAGCCGTCGGTTGTTATTGCAGGCAGGTCGCGCAGTTCGTCCAGCTGTCGTTGGCGTTGGCTGTGGTCCCCCTGCAGCCTCTCGTATTCGGTCTTGATCCTGGCGTCAGGGTTTATATAGATATGCCCGGAGGTACCGTCGATGATCACCTCGTCCCTTGCCCCTATCTTTTTCAGAAGACCGTCGATGCCCAGTACTGCGGGGATGCCGAGCGAGCGTGCCATGATGGCTGCGTGTGAATTGACATCCCCTTTTTCGGTAATGATACCGATGACTCTGTCGGTGTTAAGGGTTGCCATGTCTGACGGGAGTATATCGTCCGCAACGATGATCCTCTTGTCGCGCAGTCTTGCTCTTGCTTCTTTCCCCTCCATGCATCCGATCAGCCGGCGTCCTATGTCCATCATATCGGCCGAACGTTGCCGCAAATAGGGGTCCTCCATCTGGGAAAAGGCTGCAACGTAATGTTCGATCACCTTTTCCACAGCGTGGACAGCTCCGCAGTCGTTGTCAATCGCCTCCATGATCCGTCCGTTGACGCCGCGGTCCTCCAGGATCATGAGGTGCGTGTGAAAGATTGCAGCGTCCTCCTTGGAGAGTGTAGCTGCGACCCTTTTCTCCATGTAGAGGGTTTGGATCTTTACCTTTTCGAGGGCAACAAGGAAGCGTTTTCGTTCCTCGGCCTTCGGCAGGATCTTGGTTGTTCTCCGACTTGCGCTTTCTCCCCCCTTGCGCTTGAGGATAAAGAGTTTTCCCCAACTAAAGCCTGGAGATGCTGCGGACCCGGTTAATGACTGTGGCTGACCCTTGCCGTTACGTTCCGCAACCCGCTCACGTTCGGCTGACTCCTTTTGAGCACGGGCAAGTTCCCTCTCAAAAAAGGCCCGCTCTTCCTCCTTGGTGCGTATCGAATCGAGCAGCTTGGCGTTCACCACGATGCTGGATATCTGGTAGGCAATGGTCGCGAGTGTGCTGATTTCGTGAGGTATGAAGTTACGTGACTCCTTGGTCTGAACGACTATTACCCCTACCGGGCTCTTCCGCTCAAAGAGCGGAATTCCAAGGAACGAGGTAAACTTCTCTTCGCGGGTTCCCCTGAAATACTTATAGCGGGGATGGCCGGGTGCGTTCTTTATGTTTACAACGCCACGCTGTTCCACCACCATGCCTGTAAGACCCTCAGAGATATTCATGGAGATCTTGCCGATGGAGCTTTTTGAAAGTCCTTTCGTCGCCTGCAGAGTAAGGGTTTCTCCGTCATCTTCCAGAAGGTAGATGGAGCAGACGTCGGTATTCATCCGTCTGGCCACAAGGTTTACGATGTTGTCCAAGGTCTCGAGCAGGTCGTGCGAATGGAGGATGAGACCACTTATGTCTTCCAGGATTCGCAGCCCTATGGTTTCGTTTTCGTGCAGCATGTATGGTTTCCTGTGATGCTGTTAATGCATGCAGTATAGCCGATGTCTGAAAAAAGTGAACAGGTCTGAGGATATTTATAACCGATTGGTAGCGATATGCCGTTATTTCTGTTATAGTCCCGGCACCTGAAACGATAAAAGGGAGACGATAATTATGGGTGTAACCTTTGAAGAACATTTGGCAAAAGGGATATCACTGGCGGAAACAGGCGACAGCAGTGGGGCTATGCAGGAGTTCAAGCGCTGTACAGAGCTTTATCCTGAACGTCATGACGGGCATTACTATCTGGGCGAGTCCCTTGTCGATGCCGGCATGACAGACGAGGCTGTAAAATCTCTGAAGCGTTGCCTTTCGATCGCCCCTGATGACACCGATGCGCTTGTTGCACTTGGTGATCTCTACTTTGAAAAGGGTGATCATAAGGAAGCTATTCACCAGTATAAGCGGGTCACCGACCTCGATCCGAAAAATGCGGATGCCTTCGTGAACATAGGACTTGTCTACAGCAAGATGGAGCGTGTGGATGATTCCATAAAGGCATACCAGACTGCACTTGAGATTGAACCGGAGAATGTCTTCGCCTATAATGCGCTTGGTGACGCCTGGTATGGACTGGGAGAAAAGAAGAAGGCCATTGGCGCCTTCAAGAAGGGGGTTGAGATCGACCCGGAGGATGCGGCTGCCCACTTTAACCTTGGAGAGCTATACTACGATCTGGAAGAGTTTGATGAGGCTGAAAAAGAGTGTCTTGAGGCGATACGGCTTGACCCTGAGTTTACCTTGGCCTATCTGACACTCGGTAGTCTCTACATGGATGAGGAGCGGTTCAAAGACGCCATAAAGTATCTGGAGCTCTACCTCCGTTTTGAGACCTCACCACAGGCTGAAGAGATGGTTACCGAGGTCAAGGCTGTACTCGAAGGGTTGAAAGCGGAAACTCCATAATAATATTCTGGCTGGGGAAACCCGATTATCCGACCTGTGATTCCAGGGGTTTCCCCAGTTTTTTCTTGATCGCCTCCACCACGTGGTAGGCGTCGTTGATCGCGGTATATATCAGGTTGGGGTGCCGTTCCTCCTGGATGGAGCCGCTACTGATCTTCATGTACGATGGCGAAATGGCCCCACCGATTACATAAACCCCTTTGCGTGTCGATTCAAAATCCCCGGTGAGAAGTACCAGCCGGTCCCCCTCCTTGGCGATCTGGCAAACCCCTTCGGTACAGGCTATGGACTGGATTCCAAGTTTGTCGAAGATCGGGATCGGTCCTTGAGAGCCGATGCAGGCGATGACATGCTTCATCGGGAAGCTCATCGCGTGGTAGATCTCTATCCCGTCGGTATGCTTGAACTCGTTGATCCGGATCACCAACCGGTCTACCCCTTCTTCGTCTACCTCGCCTATGCGGGGAGTCGCACCCGGAAGAAGACGAATGTTCCCCCCCAACAGGATCTCTTCTCCAAGCCGCTGAGCGGTCTCCTTGTTGACATCGAACTTCTCCGAGATATGTGCCCAATAGACAGGGTGGTTATCCACCGCCTCACGCTTTTCCTTGAGGATGGAGATGATTACATCGGCTGCCGTGTTTCCGCCTCCGATAACCAGTGTGCGCACACCAACGTATTTCTTTGGATCGTCGACGGTCTTGGCAACCATCTTTGCGTCACCATAGACAGAGAGCTCCTTAGGGATGCTGCTTCCAAAGGCGAGTACAGCCTTTCGGGCATATCGTGTCCCCTTTGATGTCTGGATCGCAAGGATATCGCGCTCCTCCCGGATGTCCTCGAACTGTATCTCGGTTTCCATCTGAAGGTTCTCGTGCTGTACAAAGTGCTGTACGTACTGAATGTATTTTTCTACAGTAACAGGTTTGTCGGGTGGGCGGAGCTCTTCAACAAGGAATGGTTCAGGGGCCTCCTTCGGTTTGGATGGGTAGACGTTTTTGCCGGCTGGGTAGGTATTGGAGATCCCTTGAAATATTCCCTTGCCTGACTCCAAAAGGAGGTAGGAAAGTCCGTTTTTCTGACATAAGTAGGCAGTGGCGACACCTGCTGGACCGCCACCGATAATTACGATATCGTGGATTTTCTTCATGGTGCTTCTCCCTGGCTCGTTGCCTGTTGTGGCTTCACGGGATGCAAGTTTCTCATGATAGATTCACTATAACAGAGTAGGTTGATTTTGTCAGTCCGGACCTTCACCTTTACGGGAAAATGGTATGTGTGGTTTTAAAATACGAAATTTGCGGTACACTCATATATCGCCAATACTTATACAAAGGGGGAGTTATGAACGATAGAGATAATACAGCCGCAGTGGGAGCAATGATGCTGGTAGCCGGAGGGATAATAGGGGCTGGGGTAGCCCTGCTTTTTGCTCCACAGTCAGGGAAGAAGACTCGCCAGGATATTGCGCGATATACCCGCAAAGCCAAACGGAGGGCTGGGGACATTGTGGATGATTTCAGTGAAAGTGTATCCGAACTGACCGATGCGGTAAGTGAGAGGGCATCAGAGATCCTGGACAAAGGGATGGATGTGGCTCAAGACGCAAAGCGGGATCTTCTCCGGGCAATTGAAGAGGGGCAACACAAGCTTGAAAAACAGAAAAATCGCTTGGCAAAGATTATCGGCTGATAGTGTCGTAAGGGATGTCAGGCTGCTTGAGGTGGTAAGGGGCCAGGGATAGATAATTTGTTCCCTGCCCCTTATTTAGCAGACAGGGATATATCTCCATAAAAGGCGGTGATATCCTCAAGGGTGTCATCAGTGTCGGTCATCAGGGCAATTGCGCCTATTTCCGGGGGCTCTTCGCCAAAAAGAAGACGGTAGTCTTCCGCAATATTTCTCTCCTCTTGTACCCATTGCCCCACTTTTTCACCCCCTGACTCAACTGCCACGATCATGGCGTTTCCGGTATAAGGGCTCTGATGGAATGACTCTTTTGGAATCTTTGCAGCCCAGACATACGTTATCGCACGCATCCTCCAGAACGATCTCGGAAAGACAACGTAGACCCGCGCAGCGAAGTCGTCCCCGCTTTTTTTGACAACATTCTCGTTCTTGATCAGGTTGTGCACCTTCCAGGACCACCTGAGAACCGGATATTTTTTCGGATCGACTCTGATTTCTTTTATCAGACCCGATGCCGCCTTGACGCTGTGAGCTTTGAGAACGCTCCGTTCTCCTTCCTGTACCAGATTATAGGAGGTCTTCCCCTTAAAAATCTTGTCGGTCCATCCGGAGAGGTCTCCGGTGCTGAAGCGGCCGAGATGCAGGGGTTCAGCGGCGGTCAAACAAGCTGGAACTGCAAGAATCAGAATGATGAGAATGGATTTCATGTCAGATCGCGTATGGGATTATTCTAGCCGACTTTGTGGCAGTCGCTGCAGTGCTTGGCCGGTCCTGCTTGAACCTTTTTATGGCAGCCGATGCATAGTTTGTGGCCGGATTCATGATCCAGTTCAAAGTGCTGGGGTGGGCCGTCATGACAATCCTTGCAGGGATAGAGGAGTCGGTGCATCCGGTGATCGAAATAGACGTCACCGTTATACGCGGTAAACTTCATCCCATAGGCCCCAGCAGAAAAGAGGGCCAAGAGCGCAATACAGAGAGATATGGACCGAATCATGGTGCTGCTCCGCAGCCTCACCTTAACATGGAGAGGCTAATGCTGAAAACCTATATAGTTATTTAGTTTACCTTAATAGTATACATGCTATGCCAAAGTCAATCGGATTATCAAGAGGTGCCCCCTGTCAGTTAGTATGCAAAGAAGGGGTGAAAATGATTCCCTGTTTTCTGATTTATGTGGTACATAGCGGGCATAACTGAGGACAGGGGAGCAGATGTCTGAAAAAAAGAATATTGCTCGGGCAGCCGGTGTTCTGGGGGCAGCTACCATACTTTCCCGTATAATGGGGATGGTGCGGGATATGGTGGTTTCTCGGCTCTTTGGTGCCGGGTTTGCAACCGATGCCTTCTTCGGGGCATTCCAGATTCCAAACATGCTACGCAGGTTCTTTGCCGAGGGAGCGCTTACCTCGGCCTTTGTCCCGACATTTTCCGAGACTCTGTCACGGGAGGGTGAAGGAGGAGCACGAGAGCTGGCAAACGTCTGCTTTACCCTCCTGACCATCGTAATGGCCGGAATAACCCTGGCCGGAATTCTCTTTTCTCCGCAGATAGTTGGCTTCATGTTCCCCGGCTTCAGGGGAGTTCCCGCTAAATTTGAATTGACTGTTTTCCTTAACAGGCTGATGTTCCCTTATATCTTCTTCATCAGCTTGGTGGCGCTATGCATGGGGATACTCAATACGGTCCGACACTTCTTTACCCCTGCCATCTCTACTGTTTTTCTCAATGTATCCATGATCCTCTCTGCCTGGATTCTTCACGACCGGTTTAGTGTGCCGATCACAGCGCTTGCAGTTGGGGTGATTATCGGCGGGATCCTGCAGCTTCTTCTGCAACTCCCGACACTGTACCGACTTGGTTTTCCGATACGCCCCTCTTTTGCTTTCGGTCATCCTACCGTCAGGAGGATCTCCCTGCTTATGGTCCCTTCGATTTTCGGGGTAGGGGTCTACTATCTTAACATTACCGTCGGCAATATCCTTGCTTCACTGCTGCCGCAGGGGAGTATCTCATATCTCTACTACGCCCAACGGCTGTTTGAGTTTCCACAGGGGATATTTACCATATCCGTGGCACAGGCTGTCCTCCCTTCCATGAGTCGCCAGGCTGCAATCGGCGACGTGTCAGCCATGAAAGAGTCGCTTGCTTTTGGTATGAGGTTGACTCTGTTCGTCACCATTCCAGCTATGGTAGGGCTCATGATCTGCGCGACCCCGATATTCAGCCTTTTGTTCATGGGGGGGGAATTCGGCTTCGACAAGGCTGAACGCTGTGGAGTGGCCCTTGTATACTACTCCCTTGGCCTCTCTCTGGTGGCTATGGTAAGGGTTGTGGTTCCTGCTTTCTACGCACTCAAAGATACCAGGACTCCGGTAATCGTTGCTTTCATCGCATTTCTTCTCAATGTCGGATTGAGTCTCATCCTCATGCGACCACTTCTGCATGGTGGTCTGGCACTCGCCTCTTCACTGTCTGCTCTTGGGAATTTCGTACTGCTTGCCTTTTTCTTGAGAAGAAAGATAGGACCTTTCGGCGGAAGAGGAATCGCAGTGGCAGCTCTTAAATCAGCAATTGCATCTTTGCCTGTTGCATTGGCAGCGTGGTGGGGAATGGGTCTTATCGAATGGTCTCAGGAAGGTGGGCAGATTCTCAAGTCTGCCCTCATGTGCGCTACAGTGGCTACGGCAACAGTGCTTTACCTTGTCTCTGCTTGGCTATTGGGGTGCGAAGAGGTTCGTGATGCGCTGGGGATGGTACAAAAAAAATTCAGCAAGAGAGCAGTCAAATGAGTAATTCCGGCAATGATAAATTGATCGCTGCCTTCAGTACATCTTTAGGTTGGGGCGGGGTTGTGGCGAGTGAAGCAGGCCTGGTAGCGGTTCTTCTTCCATTTGGCAATAGGACCAGGGTTGAGTTGATGAAAGAGGTTTTCTCCCGATTCCCATTTGCAATTGAGGGTAGAGGCCTTGCCGAACAGGCAGCTGCTCTCCTGTCTGCTTATTTTGGCGGGGAACGCATTATTTTTGATCTGAAACTGGATATGACACATTTCACCCTTTTTCAGCAGAAGGTTTACGCCTCTGTCCTAGCGATACCTTATGGGGTGGTTCGCACCTATGGAGAAGTTGCTGGATCTATTGGGCGACCGACGGCTGCGAGGGGGGTTGGTGCGGCCATGGCAGCTAACCCTTTGCCGGTTATTATCCCCTGTCACCGTGTCGTTGGGGCCTCCGGCACTTTGTGCGGATATTCTGCGGCTGGCGGAATAGATTCTAAGAAATGGCTCCTAAAGATGGAAGGGGTCGAGTTAATTGATGGGAGTTACAGAGTTAATATAACATCCAATGTCCATTGAATGATTGGTTCGTGGCTCAATATTTATACTTAAAAAACCAAAATGTGCCAGTTTATCAGCATAAGAGTTTGTGATCCGGCCAGAAAATTTCGGTCATTTCACCATTGAAGTTCTTCTATTGACTAGGTCGTGACATGGCTCTCATACACAGCCATCAACATCTCAGCGATTTCGTCATCACTAGGAGCCAGATCATCCGGTATCATTTTTGTGCCTACAACATGTGCAGCTTTGTGTCGGGCACACTCCGATGGATTCCTAGTGCAGTATGAACCCTTTAGAAGCTTAGCTGTTGCCGGCATAGTTGCCATTTTTGAGTTGATGAAATTGCATGAACTAAGAAGATCACAGGTTGTCATGGTTTTGAACCTCGCGAATTAAGTATAAAGTATATGGTGACGACACACTTTATATCTATAATCTAGGCAAGAAATAGCACGTCCCGTGCCAACAACTTAATGAGCGTGGGGTAGTATCGCTAGTGGTGATTTACTCCAGTAGGAGGTAGATTTCATGCCATTCAAACGGAGTCACGTTATCCCTTGCATGATCTGCAGCGGTCTAGCGCTGATGAACTCATTGATTATTTTAAGAATATTGGAAAGCAACCGAATAGAAGTTAGACGAGAGTCTTTCCTGACCTTAGTGTGAAAGGCTTGATGAACTTAATGGTTGGGGAAATTCGGCTGAAAGGTCTTAGGTACACGAAAGCTAAGGTAATAATCCCCTTGCCTGTGTTGTAATTATTAGTCAGTAACGACTCTTTCTTTGTTTGGCAAAAGAGGTTACAAGGGCTGGTCAAGGTGACAAACTATTTACATGACGAAGGTAATGGAGGTTGGCGGGCGGCATGGGATTCGAACCCACGACCCCAGGCTTCGGAGGCCTGTACTCTATCCAGCTGAGCTAACCGCCCGCGAACAAATAGCTTTACACTAAATTGATTTGGAACTCAAGGTTATTTCTGGTTTTACAGGGGTAATTCCATACCGGGCACATGACAAGGAGTACGATTTAATGCGAACTGTCAGTACGACATGTTTAATATTGATCTTTCTGCTGCTGCTGGTCAAAAGGGCAGATGCCGGGAAACACTACGAAATCAGCAAGGTATCTGATTCGGTCTATGCTGCGATTGCGCAGCCTGATGGTAAAGCAGCGAGCAATGCCATATTCATAATTACAGGAAATCATGTGTTGTTGGCAGGTGCCCATTTTGTTTTAGAGGGGGTCAGGGAGTTAGTTTCGGAGATTGCCAAGATAACACCTTCGCCGGTGCGAGAGGTAATACTTACGCATCATCACAGCGGATATAACTATATTGATCTGGATCTGCCGCCGAATGCAGAGATCATTACCTCATGGCAGACTTGGCAATCCCTTAAGAGCGAATTCCGCCAAGTAAAAAATCCGGCAACTTTTTTTGATAAAGCAATTACCCTGCAGAGAGGAAATGTTTCTGTTATTTTGAGCAATACTGAACTGGGGCACAGTAAGGGGGATATTATAGTCTATGTTCCAAGTGAAGGGGTCCTCTTTACTTCTGACCTAGTCTTCCATAATGCTATCGGTTACATGGGGATGGGGCACATGCGAGAATGGATAATGAATTTGGAAATGCTTGAGTCGCTTAATGCCAGAATTGTGGTTCCTGGAGTAGGAAAGGTTACTGATTTTAACGGGATAATTCAGTTTAAGCTTTTCCTAAAGGACTTCCTGACTGAGGTGCTGAACCATGTCGAGAATGGGGATTCGCTGGCCAAGACCAAGAAGGATTTTAGCCTCCCGCAATACAGAGATATCCCTGGGTACAAAACTTTTTTTGAGGTTAATGTAGAGAGGGCTTACGGAGAACTTAAGGATAGGTATTGAGTTATCGTGACAGAGATCCGTAGACAGGCACCAAAATCTCCTGTTTGGTCGGGTTGTCAGTAGTTATTGTTATATAACCGCTAAGCATTCGGTCATCGGATCTGGGAGCTACTGTTACGGAGAGTAAAGCTGATTCGCCAGGCTTTATCTGGTTCTTATCGACTTTTAGCGTGACCTGCGGCATGGGGGTTTTTAAGGAGGTCAGCTTGACAGTTCTGGTACTTCGGTTGTCAATGGTAAGGGTTTGAGTTTTGACAATATTCGCTTTCAGCTGCCCAAGGTTCAGTTGTTTGGGCTTTACGGTCAATTCCTCGGAAATTGTACCGGTGAGAGTAAGGGTGTAAACCGGGGTTGTCAGATCATTGGTTTCAACTGCAATAGTTTTGCTTACGTTGCCGAAAAAATTTGCTGAGTCGAAAGTGACCTTGATTTCAGATGTTTTGCCTGCAGGGATGATCGGGGATGAAGCATTTGCAGCAGTGCAGCCACAGGCGGGGCGTACATGACTGATTGTTAGCGGCTCATCACCTCGATTCTTTATGATAAAGGTATGGTCCAGTTTTTTCCCCTGGGGGAGTGTCCCGAAATTATACGTCGGTTGTTCTACCGAAATATGTGGTGCCGCCAAAGCGTTTCCAAATAAGGCTAAAAGTAGAAAAAGCGTAAAGAATACATGGTACATGTGCGCTCCATGATGAATACAGTCAATTAGTTGTTACTATAGCATAGTGGTTTGACAAAGGCCATAATGATTTGACACAGTTACCCCTTTCTGGTAAGAAGTTATGACTGATAGATACAGCGGAGGTCTTGATGATCGTCCAGTGTGAGCAATGCAATACACGTTTTAAACTTGATGATGCGAAGGTGAGGGAGGAGGGGGTTAAAGTCCGCTGCTCCAAATGCAGGCATATCTTTATTGTAAGAAAGGAACCGCCTGAGCAAGTGGAGGAGGCCGATTTCGATACATTGCTTAGCGGCCTTATTGCGTCTCCTCATGATAATGTTGGTGTTACATCTAGGAAAGATGCAACATTACCAGTGGAACCTTCGGTTATCCCTGTAAATACCGAAATACCTGTTGAAGCGCCATCTATAGATTTTGAATTCGGTTCTGCAGATTCGAGAGATGATTCTTCCGTTTCACCTTTTGAGGTAGAGACTGAACAACCTAATAGTTATGAATCAGTTTCGCAGGGAGAAGATTCTCCGTTTGATACTCTACCGCAAAAGGGTGCTACTGATCTTGAATATTCATCAGATTTCAGTTTAGGTGAATCTACTGATGCAACAGAGGTTGCTAAGGTTCAGGGGATGCAGGATGAATACAGGCAATCTGCTGCTTTTGAAGAGGAGCTAATTGCTGTTCCCTCAGATGATCATAATGCATCAACTGATTTTCCTGTTGGGGTTACGGGTAATGAGGAATCAGTGGCAGCAGAGTGGCCAACTGGAATCGAGGCTGATGTCGTTTTGTCAAAAGATGGTACCTCTTCTGTTGCAGCCATCACTGACAAAGAAAATGATTCATTTGCAGCCATATCGTGGGATTTTGCAGCTCCAGACAGTGAGTCGGCTCAAGTCGAGCCTGTAAATACTCCTGTAACCGTTACTGAAACGGCATCGGTTTCGATAAGCGCCAATTTAATCCCACCTGAGGAAACCCCTGTACAGGAAACTCAAAAGTTTACCTCTCCAAGTTCAATCGCAGCCGATGATGAACTCTCTTCTCTTGCTATTACATCAAGGAGAAGGGGCAGTTCTGTGGTTCCGGTGATTGTTACCGCAATCTCGGTGCTTGTAATCATTGGTCTTGCAGGTGCGGGTTTTTTTATGCTCAACAAAGGTCCTACCGCTTTTGATAAGGTAGGACTCGGTGCGTTAGTTAGATGGGTCGGTCTGGACAAGGGCGAAGAGGGGAGTATCGAAATTCGGAACTCAACCAGTGAATTCCTTAAGAATAAAGTGTTAGGAGAGATCTTCGTCATAAGGGGTGAAGCGGTAAATGCCTTTCGCAAACCCAGGGCATCCATACAGGTAAAGGCTACATTATATGGTGCAAAAGGGGCGGTTGTTGGTAGTAAAACCTCATATTGCGGAAATCCTCTGACCAAAGAACAGTTGACAACTCTGCCTTTGGCAAAAATTGAGGCTGCAATGGGCAACCAGTTTGGGGACTCCCTGGCAAACCTTGGCATACAGCCAGGGAAGGCCATTCCATTTGTCATTGTGCTTACAAATGTTCCTACGGATGCAAGTGAGTTTGGGCTGGAAATTGTGGGATCAACTGTGGCAAGTCAATGAATTGATCTACATTAAAATAAAAAAGGCCGACTTTTTGTCGGCCTTTTTTGTGTCATGTGTGCAATCAGTTACGCGGCAGCAATGGCACTCACCGGGCAAGTATCAACACAGGCGCCGCAGTCAATACAGGTATCGGCGTCGATAATGTGCTTGCTGTCTCCAGCGCTGATCGAGTTGACCGGACAGGAGTCGACGCAAGCGCCGCAGTTGGTGCAATCGTCGGAAATTACGTGAGCCAAGGGATTCACCTCCTTTTTCAGGGTATGGATATACTAAAAAACACTGATACACCTATCACACGTAAAAATAAATGTCTAGCAGAAAGGTTGTGGAGCAATGGCTAGAGTTTCATAGAAAATTTCTTGAATTGCACCCTTACCTGAGGTATTATAAAAAACAGTTTTATTTACTCTAAAAAAATTGGGTAAGATATTTAACTTGACGGAAAATTCACAGGTTTTCCGTTAATTTTTGTCGCTTATAATTAAATTACTAGGAGGAATGCATGGATATCCTGGCCCTTAACTGTGGCAGTTCGTCGGTGAAATATCAATTGTTTGATTGGGACCTGAAGGAAGTGGTAGCCAAGGGGATGGTGGAACGGGTAATTATTGGTGATTCGTTCATAATGCACGAGGTCCCTGGTAAGGAGACGTATCGCGAGAATTCCGAGTGTCCTGATCATCAGGTGGCCATTGATCTAATCATAAAGACCCTGCTCGACCCGGTTCATGGGGTTGTAAAGGATATCAATCATATCTCGGCGGTTGGTCATAGGGTGGTTCACGGAGGAGAGAAGTTTACCTGCTCGGTTTTGATCGACAAGGAAGTATTGGATGCAGTGAAAGAGGTGCAGCATCTGGCACCTCTCCATAATCCCCCTAACATCGCTGGCATTGAGGCCGCCCAGGCTCTTCTTCCCCAAGTTCCGCATGTGGCTATATTTGATACTGCCTTTCATCAGACGATGCCCGAACATGCCTATCTCTATCCGCTTCCCTATGACTGGTATGAGAAGTATGGGGTACGTAGATACGGATTTCATGGCACGTCTCATCTGTATGTTTCCAAACGAGCGGCGGTTCTCCTCGGCAAATCGCCACGTGACTGCAACATCATTACAATGCATATAGGCAATGGTGTTTCTCACTCCGCCATAAAGAATGGCATTTCTGTGGACACTAGCATGGGGCTGACACCTCTTGAGGGTGCAGTTATGGGGACACGCTGTGGTGACATCGATCCGGCCATTCCTGCCTTCATGATGCAGAAGGAAAACCTGTCAGCCAAAGAGATTGATAGCATCCTTAACAAAAAAAGCGGAGTTCTGGGTCTTACAGGGCGATTTACCGACCGCCGGGATGTTATTGAGCATGCAGCCAAAGGTGACCGGCTTTGCAAGATAGCTTTGGATATAGAGGCCTACCGCCTACGGAAATACATAGGTTCATACATGGCTGCCATCGGCAGACTTGACGCGGTAGTTTTTACTGCCGGCGTCGGTGAGATGGGATGGCCAATACGCGAACAGACGATTGAAGGATTGGAGCAGATGGGGATTTATCTCGACAAAGAGCGAAACAAGGCGGCAATGACTCGTAAACGTGAGAGTCTCATTACCACTGACGACTCTCCTGTAAAGGTTTTTGTCATTCCTACGGACGAGGAGCTGGTCTTTACTGAAGATGTTGCAGCGATACTCGCAGGAACCTACACGGATCACATGAATTTCGAATACTCTTTTTCACGGGCAGATTTCGAGAGGAAGTAGCGAATATAAATTATGGTATCTGAAAAGGCCGCCGGGTTAACCCGGCGGCCTTTCTTGTTCTTATTAGTAAGCCTTGAAACGTGTTTACTTAAGGTTTACTACCCCTGAGCCTGCACCGCAGTGATAGCGACCACGTTTACTATGTCATCAACCGAACAGCCGCGCGACAGGTCATTAACCGGTTTGGCAAGACCCTGAATAATCGGACCGACTGCCTCTGCTCCTGCAACGCGCTCAACAAGCTTGTAGGCGATGTTGCCGGCGTCGAGGTCAGGGAATATAAGGACGTTTGCCTTGCCGGCCACACTGCTGCCCGGGGCCTTTTTCTCTCCCACCTTGGGGAGGAGTGCGGCGTCAGCCTGAAGCTCACCATCAATCTGCATGTGTGGATCAATCCCTTTCGCAATTTCCAGTGCTTTCAATACCTTGTCCGCATCAGGATGGCTGGCGCTTCCCTTGGTTGAAAAGGAGAGCATGGCAACTCTGGCGGGTACATCGAGAAATGACTTGCAGTTGCGAGCAGTTGCAACAGCAATCTCTGCGAGAGCCTGTGCATCAGGATTAGGGTTTACCGCACAGTCTGCAAACAGGACAATCCCGTTTTCTCCAAAAGTAGGTGTCTTTGTGATCATCAGGAAGAATGAGGAAACGGTCTTGATTCCAGGTGCTGTACCGACCGTCTGAAAGGCTGCCTTAAGCACATTGCCGGTTGTGCCGGTGGCGCCTGCTACTTCACCGTCGGCATCACCCTGACGGACCATCATTCCGGCGAAGTAAAGATTGTCTGTATCGGTAAGGAGTTTTTCGGCGTCTTGGCGTGAGAGGCCCTTGCTCTTTCGGAGCTCCACCAGGGCGTCCACGTAGGCGCCAAGTTTGGGAGCCTTGGCTGGTTCGAGGATCTCGACCCCGGCGAGGTTTACCCCTTTGGCTGCCGCAGAGGCGCTCACTTCATCCTGATTGCCGAGGATAACGATTTTTGCCAAACCCTGTTCCATTACCTGTTGCGCGGCAAACAGCATACGCTCGTCGTAGCTTTCCGGCAGCACGACGGTTTTCAGGTTTTTTCTTGCTTTTGCCTTGATCTGTTCGACTAGCGACATAGATATTTACCCCCACGATAGATATATAACAAAATTCTACTGTTTATAGCCTACATGGCCTGGAGGGTCAACAGAAAAGAGAGCTCCCGGCCCCTATAATCAGGGGCTAGGGGGTAATTAAACTGATACATCTATTTCGAGCAGTGTGGACATCCAGACTGTTCTTGTGAAGGGAGAGGCAATGATAGCTTCTAACAATCATGTCATTGTTCCTAGCGCAGTCTCAAGGATCTCCAGCGCCTGCTCCATTTCAGCGTTGGTTATGGTCAGCGGCGGGATAAAGCGAACGATGTTCCGCTTGGGCCGCAGTTGATAATAATCAGCCCCAATTTCAGGCACGCGTTCAGAAGCCTCTCACAGCCCTCATTGGCTGGAGTCCCGTCGGATTGCACCAGCTCAACTCCGATCATGAGCCCCATACCACGTACATCGCCGATCAGCGGGTGACGTTCCTGAATCTCCCGAAGCCTTGCCAGCATTGCACTCCCCAGTTTCCGGCAGCGGGGCAGGAGACCCTCGTCGCGGATCGACTCGATGGTGGCTAAGGCTCCGCGCAGGAGAGGGGGTTGCCGCCGAATGTCGTGCCGTGGGCCCAAGTCGGCCATTGATCCATCAGTTCGCTGCGGGAGACCACTGCCGAGAGGGGGAAGCCGGAGGCGATCCCCTTGGCCAAGGTCAGGATGTCGGGAGAAATGCCGTAGCTTTGGGTGGCGAACCAGTCGCCGCTTCTTCCCATCCCCGATTGCACCTCGTCGAAGATGAGGAGAATTCCGTGCTCATCGCAAAGACTGCGAAGGGCAGCCAGGAAGGGGGCCAGGGCTGGGGTGTACTGCCCCCCTCTCCAAGGATCGGTTCGATGATGACTGCTGCAACCTCCTGCGGCGAGATGTAGTGCCGCAGCATCTCTTCCAGATAGCCGAAGCAGGCAAGGTTGCAGACAGTGGATTTGCAGCCGAAAGAGCAGTGGTAGCAGAAGGGATAGGGGGCATGGTACACCGAAGGAATGAGAGGGTGATAATGTTCCCGATAGCGTGAGTTGCTGATAGCGCTCCCAAGGTGCGGCCATGGAATGCATCGTTGAAGGCGATGATCCCCTGCCGCCCGGTGACGTAGCGAGCAAACTTGAGGGCCCCCTCTCCCGTTGAAATTTTCCTTCTCTACTACTAATCAGTATAGTAGTTTACCGGCAATCGAACAAGCTACAGAAGCGTCCATGAATATTGCTTAACTTGCGGATATCCCTTTTATTTAGTAGGATACCCCATTGCGCGAACGTCCGAAGAAAGGAAAACAGGCCCGATGGCTGAATCGATATCTTTCTGGTTGGAGAACAGAAATTGCGCAGGAACCAAGGCCGCTGCGATCGGGGATCAGGTTCTGGTGCTCTACCGCGACCGCTACTACTTGGTGGAGGGTGGAGCCTCAAAGACCAAGGGGGGCAAACCCCTGCGATTTTCCACATCCTCGTTACCATCTGACTGGAAACGGGCACTGAAGGGGGATGTTCCGTCACTGACAACATCACCGTCAGGAATAGATTCAGTGACCACTTCCCACCTGTCAATGCGTGGACGGAAGAAAGCTGAGGAGACTCTCATGTCAGATCAACAGCAGGATCCTATCGCAGATAAATCTGAAAAAGCCCCCCCTCCACTCGCCAAGGTTCGGCGAAAGGTAGAAGCAAAACCGCTCACCCAACAACCAGTAGCGGCAAACTGCCCCTACTGCAATGCCCGTCATGAGATCCCCCTGGAGAAAGGGAAGAACGGCAAGCCGTTTTTCATCCCTTGTAGCAGGTGCAAGATCGAGTTCGCAGTACGTTTTGTTCAGGTTACCATCTACCAGGCGCAGGTAGCCGGTTTTAAGTAGGGCTTGACCCGATGAATAAGACCGATCTCCTGCACAGGATCATGGTTCAGCTTAACCACGATCTCGACGTTCTCTTCACCGCCGCCAAAACTGCTCATGAAGCGTCTATCCACGAGCAGAACCAGCCGGACAACAAATACGACACGCTTGCCCTGGAGTCATCATATGTGGCACAGGGGCAGGCAAACCGCGCCCAGGAGCTTAGAAAGAGCATCGAAATTTACAAACAGTTGAAGCTTCATACTCCCGGAGATGATACTATACGCCTGACCTCGCTGGTCATCCTGGATGATGACGACGGGACGGCAAAAGAGGTTTTCCTCGGCCCGGCAGAGGGGGGCTTGAAGATAGAACACCACGGGAAGGAGATAGTGGTGATTACTCCTTCATCTCCCATGGGTAGAGAGCTTATCGGCAAGTGCGTTGGAGATGCGGTGGTTGTCGAGGCGGGAAAGAGTCGCATGGAGTACGAAATTGTCGCAGTATATTGACGTCGTAATGGTGCCGGAACACGAGGTGTCGCAGGAAAGGAAGATCAACATCCATGAAGAGGGTGTTGATGTCCCTCTGGATCAAATTAATCCGGAGACGCTGCGAAACCTGATCGCGGAGTTTGTCACCAGGGAATGGGAGGAGCTGGGCGACTCCCGGCATACACTGGACGACAAGATTGAACAGGTGCGCCGACAGTTACAGGAAAAGAGAGCCAAGGTAGTGTTTGACCTCTCTTCCAATACCTGCAACATCGTGCCGTTTGTAGAAAAATGCCATGTTTGAGTCGATCCACCGTCTGCTCACCAACATGCTGCAAAGAAAGCGACCAGAAAAACATGGCTCAACCATCAATCATCTATCGGGCAAATATCCAGTTTTCAGACATCGATCGCGGTGTCTACGAAACACTCCAGACAACCGTTGCGCGTCATCCGTCGGAAACCGAAGAGCGACTTGTGGCACGCCTGCTTTCTTTTGCTCTGTTCTATGAAATGGATCTGCACTTTACCAAAGGGATCAGCGTGGGAGACGAACCTGATCTCTGGTCAAAGGGGCCCGACGGTCGGGTTCAACTATGGGTCGAAGTAGGACTGCCGGAACCGGAGCGCCTGATCAAGGCATCCCGCCATGCCGAACGTGTGGCCCTGTTCGCCTGCGGCAACTCCATCTCAAACTGGGAACGGCAACATTTTCCAAAGCTGGCCGAAGTGGCCAATCTTACCATAACGACCGTCGATCAGAGCTTTATCAGCCGACTGGTGGCTCTATTGGAGCGTTCTATCACCTGGGAGATCACCATTACTGAAGATACTCTGTACCTCCAAATTGCTGGAGAATCACTGGTGACACCAATACAGATGAGAACCTGTCAAGGGTGAAGAAAAAGCTTCAAAGTGGCGGGCAGAGGGATTGACTTGACGCCATGTAACAGGTATGACAAAGGTTCTATTTGATCCAGACTCTGAAGGAGTAATCAATTACTTGGTATTCTTAACCTTACTAAAAAATACGGCGACATGCATTTTGGCATCGAGCCTGACCCTGTTCTTGACCCTGGTCTCACCGGCCATGGCACAGGATAATTTCGCCACCTATCCCACCCTTGCGCCCGGGTATACCTCTATTAAAGTTTTTGACAACCAGAACCGGTTTGTTGGCCGGATTCTGCCCGAGAAGAGATACTGGGTCTCAATCGACCGGATCCCGACTTTCCTGCAACAGGCTGTGGTGGCTGTTGAAGACGCCCGTTTTTATGAACATGGCGGGATAGATGTCCGGGGTATCGCCCGGGCACTGGTTAAGGATGTGGTCAAGGGGAGGCTGGCTGAAGGGGGTTCGACCATCACCCAGCAACTGATCAAGAACAGATATCTGACCGGCGAGAAAACCATTGAACGCAAACTCGATGAAGCCCGCCTGGCCATGGATTTTGAAAAAAGATATTCAAAAAAACAGATACTGGAGATGTACTTCAACGAAATATATTACGGAAACGGGGCCTGGGGGATTGCCCAGGCATCCCGTCTCTATTTCGACAAAAACCCGGAGGAGTTGACCGATGCGGAATGCTCCCTGTTGGCAGGAGTGCCGAAAAACCCGGCACGATACAATCCTTTGGGGAAATCGTCAAAGGTCATTGCGCGGAGGGACATCGTCCTGAATCGGATGCTGGCCCTTAATATGATCACCCCCCAACAGAAGCAGATGTTGAGAACCAATCCTGCATCATTTACGCAAACCGGGCAGGCGCCATATTATATGGCTCATATTCGGAACAAGCTGATTGAACGGTACGGAGCAGAGGTCATCGAACAGGGGGGGCTTGAGGTAATCACCGCCATGGACCTGAACCTGCAGATTCTGGCGGAAAAGAGTCTCGCTGAAGGTGTCACACGGGTTTCTCCCAAACTGCAAGGAGCCTTGGTGAGCCTGGATACCGCCACGGGGGATCTGCTCGCTTTTGCAGGAGGAGTCGATTTCAAGCAGAGCCCCTATAACCGTGCCTTCCTTGCCAGACGTCAGCCCGGCTCGGCAATAAAACCGCTGATCTATGCCGCAGCCCTTGAAAAGGGGATCAGTGCCGGCAGTATCTGGAATGATACACCGGTAGCTTACAATAAAGGCAATAATGAATCATGGAAACCGCTGAACTATGGTAGGGAACTCTTCGGCGAGCTGAGCCTCAGGCAGGCCCTGGCTTTTTCCAACAATGTCATTGCGGTAAAGGTGCTGGATGCGATCGGAGTCCCCTATTTTGTCGATTTTGCCGAGAAAATGAGGTTGCCGTTGCGGTCAGAGAGCGGACTCTCTCTGGCGCTGGGAACGGATGAAGTTACTCTGAATGACCTGGTGCTGGCATACACCCCTTTTGCCACCGGTGGGATGCGTCCCGAAGCGAGAACCATTGTACGGGTCTACGACCGGAGGCGCAATTCCTGGACGGAAACCGCTTCGGCAGTTGCGCCGGTTATCTCTCCGGCCACTGCATTTGTCTCTACCCAGATGCTCAAGGATGTCTTGACGTATGGGACTGCAAAATCGCTCAAGAGTTTCAGCCAGCAATATCCGTCTGCTGGCAAGACCGGCACCACCGATGATTACCGGGATGCCTGGTTTATAGGCTACACCCCTCAGGTTATTACCGGCATATGGATAGGGTATGACAAGCCCAGACCGGGGGGGAAGGGGTTCACCGGAGGGGCTGTCGCGGCTCCGATCTGGGAAAGGTTCATGCGTAAGGCTGTGGCATTAAAACCGATTGTTGATTTTGCGCAACCTGATTCGGTCGTATCCGTTGCCATAGACCCTGTGACAGGGTATCTGGCGGCCCCTGACTGCCCGGAACGACGTAACGAATTCTATATCACCGGGACGGAGCCGACAGAGTACTGCCCCAAGCATGGTGGAGATGCCACCAAAGCGTCATCACAGCCCCTGCTACAGCCCGATGCAGTCGAACAGCAGTCTGAGACCAGTGTGGAATAACGTAATCAGTGTGTGGAGTAAGGAAAGGTTAGGGGGGAGAAATAACCATGAATAGCCTGTTACCGGATGGAGAAGACGTACGACGTGCCGTGAAATGGGTATCTGGAAATCTTCAGGAGAATCCGGATCAGCCGGTACAACCGCTTGTCAAGGATGCGATATTCAAATTCGACCTTTCACCCAGGGATGCCGAGTTTTTGATTGGATTCTTCAGCCAAAGAAAAGAAGAAGTTTAACCCATTTCCAGCTATTTCCCATGAAGACTACGCCAAACTTTCATGTTCACAATTCTTCAGTGACGCTTGCGGAGGCCGATATAGAGAGCTTCCGCATTTCGGTGTATGAAACCGCCCTTGCTAATCCTCGTCGCCTGCCATGGCGCGACTCCATTGATCCCTACCGGACAGTGGTCTCCGAGATCATGTTGCAGCAGACCCAAGCAGACCGGGTTGCCGGGAAGTTTGTCGATTTCGTGGGGCGGTTTCCGACTGTTGAGATATTGGCCTCAGCCGAGCTTGCCGATGTACTGAACCTCTGGCAGGGGCTTGGGTACAATCGCCGCGCATTGGCACTCAAAAGGGCTGCAGAGGGAATCATGGCTCGGTTCAGCGGCACTGTTCCTGCTAATCGGAAAGAGCTGGAATCATTGCCAGGAATCGGCCCGTACACTGCCGGTGCAATCATGGCGTTTGCCTATGACCTCCCTGAGGTATTCATCGAAACCAACATCCGGAGCGTCCTGATCCATCATTTTTTCCAGGGTTGCGACCGAATCCACGATCGGGACCTGCTGCCGCTGGTGGATATGACCTTGGACCAATCTCAGCCAAGGGCTTGGTATACTGCTCTTATGGATTATGGTGTGGTTCTGAAACGTGAATACCCCAATCCATCCCGCAAGAGCATCCACCATATCCGTCAGTCCCCTTTCGAAGGGTCAAACCGACAACAGCGAAGTGCCCTGCTCAGGTCGATCCTGGCCCATCCTGGTCTTTTAGCCGACGACGTGGCTTTACTGGTTGCGGGTAATCATGATAATGTTGCCCTGAATCTTACCCAGATGGAGAAAGAAGGGCTGATTGTGCGCAAACAGGGGAAATGCTATGTGGCGTAATTTAAAGACCACAGAACTGGGGATGTTTCAGTCTTGAAAATATACGACCGGCCGACCGATGGAAGCGGAATCGAATGATAATCGTGAAATGGGTCTGAAGGAGAGCAAAATGTCGAGAATTGTGATAGCAGTTGTGACGTATGCCTTACTGGCGCTTGCTTGCAGTCCCGGACATCTGCATGCAGCAGAGACCCGTACGCCAACTCCGGAAGAGTTCCGGGAACAGGTGCGGCAGTACAGCGAGTCAGGTAAATCTCTTGAAGTCCCGCGCAGACGTCCGGTAACAACACAACCCCCTAAGGCCGTCGAGCAGTTCAATCGGGCACTTTCTCTTCAGATCAAAAAGGACGCTTCACCAAGCGAACTGAGAGAGGCTGCGGCGCTCTATCAGGCTGCGATTGATGCAGGTATATCGCAGGCTTCCAACAACCTTGCCCTGTTGTACCTGGAAGGTAAGGGGGTCAAAAAGGATGTCAATAAAGCGCTGTCCATTCTCTATGCAGCGTCGCAAAAGAGCGATCCTCATGCCGACATAGCTCTTGCCAAGCTCTACCTGATCGGCAAGGATGTAAAAAAAGATGAGAAAAAAGGTGAGTGGCATCTCAACAAGGCCGCAAAAACAGGAGATAAAAATTCCGTTAAGATGCTCGCAGAGTACAAGGAGTGGAAAAAGAAAAACGAACTTGCGATGAAGCAGTTTCAGGAACTGGTGAAGAAAAGTCAGACCAGCCAGATAAATCCGCAGCTCTCCTCTCAGCCGCCGTTGGCGACTCAATCGTCAACTGGGTTTCCATACCAGCCGAAAACAGCGGTGCTTCCTTTTTCCGTTATTCCTGGACAGCCCTATTTGTTGGGTAATAAGTCCTTTAACCATTTAGACTCTTCTTCTCATACGACTCCGGTTTTCGATGTCGGCACAAAAGGGGCAACCATAGTTCCGCAACCGGATAAGGATCACGCAACCATAGAATCCGGCAAGGGAAAGGCCGATCCCCAGCCGCAACCCTGACCTGTCGGGTAGGAACAGAGTGTGACAGGGTCTGTGAAGTAGGAACCAAATCTCCTTTAGCGATAAATGCCACTCCAAGTTCAAGGAAACGTTGATGAGGGAAGTATCCCGTAATATGTGGGAATTACACGAAAAGGGGGCGATTGTCTGCATCACCACCAATGGAGCAATTTCACGGCAGGGGAGAGCGCAGTTGCTTCGTGGTTGTGCGCATCAGGCTGCGGAGCGATTCCCCGACCTGGCCTCTCGCCTCGGTGCCCTCATTGCGGCAGATGGCAATCATGTCTATGAATTGGGAGATCGGCTTGTCTCTTTTCCAGTGGAAGAATCTCCCTATGATAATCCCGATCCTGTCATTATCTGCCGGTCTGCCATGGAACTCGTGGAACTTGCCGACAGGTGTCACTGGCAGGAGATCATTCTCCCCCGGCCCGGTTGTGGTAGCGGCGGGCTTGAATGGAAGGAGGTACGTCCGCGTATCGAACAGCTCTTGGATGACCGGTTCGTCGTAATCACGTGCCGTTGAATCAGCTCGGGTCTGATCAATAAGCGGCAGGAGGGTTGTTATATTTTTACATACCTTTCACGCGGGTGTAACGGTGCTGCAATAATGCTGGATTACACTGCAGCACAGTTTCATTCATTCTAATCGTAGGAAAGGAAGAACCAGATGAAAAAAACAGGTCTGTTTTCAGTTTACGCAGCATCGGCAGCCATGGTGCTGCAACTGGCCGCACCGGTCGTATCCTTTGCCGACGTGGCAAAGAACATTATCTTGATGGTGCCGGATGGTATGGGGCTTGCCGACGTCACTGCCACCCGCATTTACAAGAATGGTCTCGACGGAGCCCCTCTGAGCTTTGAGACACTGAAACATATCGGCTACCAGCGGACATATTCTGCCAACAGCACCATCACCGATTCCGCGCCGGCTGCCTCTGCCTGGGCCTGCGGAGAGAAGTTCAACAACGGCGAGATCAGTTTTCATGGCGATGGTCGTCCTTTCAAACCGAGCATCCTAGAACTGGCCAAGAAAAAAGGGAAATCCACCGGTCTGGTTGCTACCTCAACTATCACCCATGCCACACCAGCCTCCTTCGGTTCCCACGTGATCAACCGCAACTGCGAAAATGAAATTGCACGCCAGTTTGTCGAGGTGACCGGGGTTGACCTGTTGCTCGGCGGCGGCGTAGACAAATTCAAATCGGTCAAGGCCGACCAATGCGGTACGGCTGGTGATTTTATTCAGGTAGCCCAGGGCAAGGGATATACCGTGGCGTACAGCAAAAACGAACTGGACAGAGCCGTTGCCGACGGCAGCAAAAAGGTCCTCGGGCTCTTCAATGCCGCCGGCCTGACACCCGAATACAGCCGTGCTCCTGGGATTTCCGAGCCGCGCCTGCCGGAGATGACCGTTGCTGCACTAAATCTTCTGGATAAGAACAGGCACGGATTCTTCCTCATGGTTGAAGGTTCCCAGGTGGATTGGGCCAACCACGCCAAAGATTACCCCTATCAACTGGGCGAGATGCTCGCCTTTGACGAGTCGGTAAAGGTTGTCAGGGATTGGATAAATGCCGATGAAGAGCGGAAAGAGAAAACCCTGCTGATAGTAGTGGCCGACCATGACACCGGAGGTTTTGCTGTAAACGGCCCGCAGACGGCGCTTCTCAAGGCTGGTGAAAAGGTGGAGGCAGGGTGGACAACCGGCAATCACACCGGTGTTGACACCATTATCTGGAGCGAAGGGCCGGGGAGTAAGGCTCTGGCCAGGGCCATCGACAACACCGACATCTATGGCGTGATGGTCAAGGCCATGGCCGGCTCAAAGGAGTAGAAAAACGTTGTATCGCCTTAAAAGGGTTGCCGATGACGGCAGCCCTTTTTTTGTTCGGACTGGATCTCCTGGCACCCTGTCATTCCGGTCAGGCAGAGGCGCTTATCCGGGTTGATCCCTCTTCAATTATCTTGACTCCTCATTCCGTTATTACTATCTTTTCTCCATGGCCTACAACTCATGAATTGTCCTTCCTCTTGTATTATTTCTTGTAGGGGGTGCAGAAATGTTGTGGAACGGTCGTAAGAAAATTACAAAACACGGCTACCTCCTTGAGAGCCCGGTAGATGACGAAGGCTGCTGCAAGGGGTGTGACGGTGCCTGCTGCCGATCCTTTCCCAGCGTGGCCATCACGTGTGCCGAGTACAATCAGCTACTTGACCTTGGCGCCACCCGCCTGCACTTCTCGCTCACGGGGAAGCACCTGCTGGTCATCGAGAACGGTTGCGAATTCCTCAAAGAGGGCAAGTGCTCCATCTACGAACACCGCCCTGATATCTGCCGTCGCTTCATCTGTAGGGAGTAGTCCGGTTCTTGAAGCCAGCCGCATTGCACTATAATCCCTCCTTTGGAGAGCTTTTCCCAAAACTCATCCACTTCTTCCCGGGTCTCTCATTTCACGACAAACATTATGGCGGTACTCACCCGTGAGATATACGCCGGTCTCTAAGCGCATCAACGTTCCAAATTCGTGCCCCCTGCGCAGCAATAAACAGAATGGCAAAACAGAAAAGTATCGCAAGTTAGCCCTTATTCACAAGTGGCAGCAACGCCCTGGTGCCGTGCACCATCCTGTAAGCGGAGGTCTCCTTGCTCCTATGTGCGGCCTCTTCATGACAATTTGCAAGGCTCAAATGCTAGATAATATCCGTTGATTTACTCTGTCGGTTTGGGTACAGTAGCGAACGCGAAAATTGGTCCTTTATTTTACTATTTGTCTGGAAAGGATGAAGTACATGGGCAAAACAACGGCTGAAAAGATATTTGCAAGTCACCTGGTAGATGAACCGTTTCCTGGCGCCAAGGTGTTGAAGCTTGATGTGGTCATGTGCCACGAGATCACCACGCCTATTGCAATTGCCGACCTGATGGCGCGTGGCAAGGATCGTGTGTTCGATACCTCTAAGATCAAGGCGGTTATCGATCACGTTACCCCAAGCAAGGATACAAATACCGCTACACAGGCAAAGATGCTGCGTGACTGGGCAAGACGTCACAATATTAAAGATTTCTACGATGTCGGCGCCAACGGCGTATGCCATGCAATCTTTCCTGAAAAGGGTTTCATCCGACCCGGCTACACGGTCATCATGGGTGACTCTCATACCTGTACCCACGGTGCTTTTGGGGCATTCGCAGCCGGCATCGGCACAACAGACCTGGAGGTTGGGATTCTAAAGGGGGTCTGCGCCTTTCGTGAGCCTAAGACCATCCGTTTCAACCTGAACGGTACCCTCCCGAAAGGGGTGTATGCCAAGGATGTCATCCTGTACATCATCGGCCAGGTCAGCGTGAATGGCGCTACCGACCGGGTGATGGAGTTCCGTGGACCGGTAGTGGAAGCCATGACCATGGAGTCGCGTATGACGCTCTGCAATATGGCCATCGAGGCCGGTGGCACTTCGGGAATCTGCATGCCGGACATGGTCACCGTGGAGTATCTCTGGCCTTTCATCCAGAATGAGTATCCGTCGAAAGAGGCTGCCCTGTCCGATTTTTCGAAGTGGTGTTCCGACGATGACGCGGTGTATGACAAGGTCTATGACTATGACCTTACCACCCTTGAGCCTACCATTACCTTCGGATACAAGCCTGACCAGGTTAAGTCGATTGGTGAGATGGCCGGTACTTCTGTGGATCAGGTCTATCTGGGCTCCTGCACAAATGGGAGGCTTGAAGATCTCCGGATTGCCGCGCAGATTCTCAAAGGAAGGAAGATCGCCCCTTCAGTGCGGGCAATACTCTCTCCAGCCACTCCCAAGATCTATCAGGAAGCCATGAAGGAAGGGTTAATCGATATCTTCATGGAGGCCGGATTCTGCGTGACAAACCCTACCTGTGGGGCATGCCTCGGAATGAGCAACGGAGTTCTTGCAGAAGGGGAGGTCTGCGCTTCCACAACCAACCGTAATTTTATGGGACGGATGGGAAAAGGGGGGATGGTACATCTGATGTCACCGGCCACCAGCGCCGCAACGGCGATAGAAGGGAAGATTGCCGACCCGAGAAAGTACCTGTAAAAAGTGCGGCTTTCCCGCGATCGCATTTTATATCATCTGAATAAGGAGTCATTTCTATGAAAGCTTTCGGTGGACCGGTCCTTTTTCTTGACCGCTCAGATATCAATACCGACGAGATTATTCCGGCCAAATACCTTACCGAAATCACCAAGGAAGATCTGAAGCCGTATATCCTGGAAGACCTAAAACTTCCGGGTTTTGATCCTAAAGGGGAGAAAACGAAGGCAGCGCGGGTCGTAGTAAGTCGTGCCAACTTCGGCTGCGGTTCGTCGCGTGAGCATGCTCCGTGGGTCTTTGAGGTTAACGAGATCACCGCTGTAGTGGCAGAGTCCTTTGCCAGGATATTCCGACAGAACATGTTCAACTGCGGGATGGCGGCAATAGAACTCCCTAAGGAGCAGATCGAAGAGATATTCTCCCATGCTGGCGATGCTGATGCCTCAATGGGCCTGGATATCGAGTCGCAAACCCTTACAATGAGCGGTGGGGGGAAACAGAAGTCTTTCAGCTTTGAGATCTCTCAGTTTGACAAGGCGCTGGTCTTGGCAGGTGGATGGGTCGATTACGCTGACAAGAAGTACTGAGACCTGCAGTATAGTACCAGCAAAAAGGGCGGTAACTTCGGTTAACCGCCCTTTCTGCATCTTGAGCATCATTTTCTACGTCAACCTATCGAGCTTTTTCCTTTATGAATCGTTTCACCTGTTCCAGCTCTGCATCCATGACCTCGCAGCGGCTAGGGAGGTTGTCAATACCTTGCAGTGAAGGTGGAAGCGGAGGCTGTTCACCGGTTGCCTTATGCACGGCTTCGCAGAATTTCGCGGGGTGCGCCGTGGCCAGACAGACGGCCGTCTGCTCTGAACCGACCAGCTTCTGGGCAGCTTTTACCCCCACTGCTGTGTGCGGATCAAGGAAGTAACCAGTCTCCCGATGAAAGGATGCAATCGTGGCAAGGGTCTCTTCCTGGTTGATTGAGATGGAGAGAAACTCATCCTGGACCTGGGACATCTCTGCTGCAGAAAACTCGATCCGGCCATTTTTAGCCAGTTGATCAAAGGCGTTTCTAACACGTGCCGGATCTTCATCGAACAGGTAAAAGAGATAGCGTTCGAAATTGGAGGCGAGCTGGATATCCATAGATGGCGAGACGGTTGAAACAACTGCGCCAAGTGAATAGTCACCGCTGTTTATAAACCGGCTCAGAATATTGTTCTCATTGGTTGCTAGCAGGAGCTTTGCAATGGGAAGACCCATTTTTTTCGCCACAAAACCGGCAAAGATGTCGCCGAAGTTTCCGGTGGGTACGGAAAAGACGACCTCCTTGTCCCGTTCGGCAACCCTGAACCATGCGTAAAAATAGTAGACCACCTGGGCCAGGACCCTGGCCCAGTTGATGGAGTTGACAGCACCGAGGGAGTACTCCTTCTTGAAGGCAAGATCATTGAAGAGTGTTTTTACAATGTTCTGGCAGTCGTCAAATGTGCCGCGAGCTGCAATGTTGTGGACGTTCGAGTCCGTAACCGTGGTCATCTGCAGTGCCTGAATCGGGGAGGTCTTGCCATCAGGATGAAGGATAAAAATGTTGATGTTTTCCTTGCCCCGTACTCCATGGATGGCAGCGCTGCCGGTGTCGCCTGATGTTGCCCCTACAATATTGAGTGTCTCGCCGCTATCCTTGAGCAGGTACTCGAAAAGGTTTCCGAGCAGCTGAAGGGCAACGTCCTTGAATGCGAGGGTAGGGCCGTGGAACAGCTCCAGTATATGGATGCCGTTTATATCTACCAAAGGGGTGATTTCCGGGTTGGTGAAGCTGTCATATGAGCGGTTTATGAGTCGTTTCAGGTCGGGAGACGGTATGTCGTCGGCATAAAGGGAGATGACGGCAAATGCCAGCTCCTGGTAGCTGTAGCTCTTCCACTCATCTAGGGTGGCTTGGTCAATGACCGGTATGGATATCGGAAGCAGCAGTCCGCCATCGGTTGCAAGCCCCATCATGACGGCTTCCCGGAATTCGACCGCCGCTATCCCTCCCCTGGTGCTGATGTATTTCATAGGAATACTCCGTGCAGATTTGGTTCGGCGAGTTTAGCAGGATTCGAGAAAAATGGGAAGGGGCGAAAGGCCGTTATCGGCCAACCGGAAAGGGTGAGCTACAAATGGAAAGGGCCGCCAAAACCGGCAGCCCTCTCATGTACCTGATTGTATGACCTGCTGCATTATCACCTCCATTATGCTGCTTCGCTCTTGCGTCCTTCCTCTTTCCTGAGCCCCTTGGCGAAACCGAGCATTACCATCACTGCAGGTACCAGCTGGCCGATGACTATGAGAGCACAGATGCCGAGGAATATGGTTACGAAGATCCCGCTGTTATCTTCTCGTGCCCCTGAGGCGGCGAATGCGGTGGCGGCCGGTACTATCCCTGCGACTGTTCCCATTAAAGTAGTTAGAGCTTTCATGACATCCTCCCTTTCATATTTTCCATGTGGTGTTGGTTTTGAATTAATATTGTGCAGCTGTCATGCCAATATATAAAAATATTTATGAATAATCTCTTATCTGTTGATTACACGGGGATATACAGTGCTAATAATTGGATGGGTGGTATCCTGAGTTCTACGTATTGAGGATATCGTATGGAAAAAAGATACATGAGATTATGAGGGTCTGAATTGTAAAGCCTCTAATGGTGGCGCTTTGGGGGGGTACAGCTTAAGATGCTTGCTTCGAGCGAACTGTACAATCTTTTATGCAGCTCACTATGGCTGGCATGACTAACCGTTATTTTCTTCATCCAGTTCAATCATTTCAGGTTCGAGGATATCATCGGCATCATCGCCGCAAAGGTGATGAAGGCGGTGTTTGACATCACGGAAATTTGGTTTGATACCTATGATTTCATGATAGATGGTAATTGCTTCCTGAGCTCTTTCAGAGAGCTCATAGAGGAATGCAAGCTCGTATTTCATATTGAGAAGTGCTTCACCCGAGAGTGCCGGAAGTTCAAGAGCTGCTCTGAAAACCTCCTCAGCCGATAAAAGATCCCCCTTGTCGCGTAGGCAGATCCCTTCAAGTGAGGCGCAGTCTGCAGACCGGCGCGGGTCGCGTGCGGCGGAACGGAATTCCCTGACGGCCTCTTCGTAGAGCCCCATCTCCTTGTAGGCAATCCCCAAACTGTAGTGTGACTCGGTGTCGCTCTCGTCGATCTGTTCATCAACGCCTTTCTTGAAAGCGGAGAGAAGATTTCCCAAGCTGTATATGTCCGATTCATCCCTCTGTATGGTTCCGATCAGTTGACTCTCTTCCCCAAACAGGGCTTCGGTGAAGTCAGTCAAGTCTTCCATCTCGAAATCCAGCTCTGGTGATGACCCTTTATGCGTTTCAACAATGAATTTCGGCGAGATCTCTTCTGTCTGGAGGCCGATAGCGGCTGCGGTAGTTATTGGGTTGTCGGTGATACTCCAGTCTGATGACTCTGATTGCACGGCAGCTGGATCGTGAGGCTTTCTTTTCTTTAAAATCGAAGGAGGTTCAGGCAGAGATGCAATTTCGAGTTCTAACTGTTCAGAAAGTTCATCGAGAGCAGAGAGAGAGATCTTCGAAGACTCCTCTTTTGCTTCAAAGGGGGGAGGAGGTAGAAATGCCTGAATCGGCAGCGGGGAGAGAATGGTAAGAGTCATTCGGGAAGGCTCTTCATTCTCTTCCTGCCAACCGTCATCTTCACTATCAGTTGTGGATGGAGCTGCAATTGCAGATTCTGCAGAGAGCTCGGATGAATCCGTAGGCTCTTCTTCATGAGTTATGGTTATCTCAGGGGTTATGATTTCAGGTTCATCGAGCATTACAGCCACTGCATCGACGACGGATTGGGCTTCTGTTTCTATGGTTGCAGTGAGTGCAGGTTGGGGCTCTTCCTGCTCCTCCTCAAGCCCGAGGTCAACATCTTCCTCCCATTCAGCCCCCTGCTGCAGAGTGAGTGCATCTTGAACAGCTGTTTCTGTCTGCTCATCCTCATGCATGGACTCATCGATCAACCCTTTAAATGATTCCGGTTCCAGGGGTTCAGAGTGAGTGTCCGGCGGCAGTATGTTGCCATTCGCTTGCAGTCGAGCATAAAACTGCTCCAGCTGTTCCTCCCGCCCTTTTGACAGCAGGAACTCTCTCTGTTCTTGAAGGAGTTTCAGTGCCTCGTCACTCTCCCCATCAAGAATTGTCAGGTCGATTAACTCTTCTCTGGGTCGGATTTCATCAGGAAAACGCTCGTGCATCCTGGTGAGGGCGGAACGGAGCTGTCCCATCTCACCCAAGGCCCGAATAGCGTCACAGATGAGATGCCAGGCCTTGATGTTGTCAGGGTCCCTGGATAGAAAATCCCTCAGGTTGCTGTAGGCCTTTTCGGCCTCGCCATGCTCCATTTGGTATGTGATAAAACCAAGTGGGGAGCATTCTTTTTCCGGGAAAAGGTTGTTGATTCTCTCGCAGAGCCGGTGGAATGGCGATTTGTCCGGGTGTTCGAGGAGCTGGCAGGCAAGCCTGCAATACTGTTCATAGGCTTCTGCATGTTTGCCTGCAGCCTGGTTGGTTTCGGCAATCTTCAGCGCAGTGTTCAGATTGTCTGGATCGATCTCGGTCATTCTATCAAGTATGTTCAGCGCTTCGGGATATTTTCCTGTTTTCAGGTGCTGATTAACCAGATGGCTGAACTCGGCAAGCGCATTGCCGACAAGGCCCTGTTTGACGTTGAGCTCGGCAAGGGTGAGAGTGGTTTTTATACTGTTGGGATCGAGTTTCTGGACCTGTTTGTAGACCGCAATCGCCTTCAGAAAAAAGCTTCTGTCCGCAAAATATTTGGCTATGGTTTCGTATTCCGGGATGGCTTCTTCCTGCCTGTTTACCCTGACAAGGAGTTCGGCAAGCCTCTGCCTGACCTTGATGTCACCCGGGTCAAGGGCGACAGCCTGCTCAAAGTCCTTCAATGCCTTATCGAGCTGCCCCTTAACAATGAATTTCTGGGCGCTCTCAATGAATTTATCTTTCTTGGTGATCAATGGGTACCTAGGATTACGGATCTATAAGTTTACCGAGAAAAGTAATGGAAGTGCTGCGGCATGTCAAGGGAAAGAGCCGCACTGTCCTGTGCTGCGCCGTACTCTTTCCATGGTACGCAGAAGCAAGGAGAGCTCCCTGCGTTCATTATCGGCAAGACGTCGGTCATGATAGAGTGCATTGCAATATATTGCAGCGAATCGTAGGGCATTGGGATCCTTCGACTGTAAGGCAATATCCATCAAACCCGTTCCGGATATCGTAGCTGAAGTGGAGCCGTTCAGTCGTATGAAACGCCGGACCAGGCGCTCTTCAACAGATACTCTCTTCCTGAGGAGAATGATATACAGCAGTGAGGCAACACCGGCACAGAAGATTGCAGACCCTGCGAAGCGCCAATTTGAGACGCTTTGTGGTAACCATCGAATCATCTCGCCTGTACGGTTTGCAAGCTGCAGCTGACTGCTTAAATCGTAGGAGATGACAGTAAGGTTCCAGTAGTAGGTAATCGTGTCGGTTAATGTTGAAATCCGTCTGGAGAGGCTCCTGATTCGCTGGGTGTCTATCTCGGTAAAACCTGCTGCCCATCGGCTGGGATCAACCGTAACCCATCCCTTCTCCTCAAGGAATACTTCGGTCCAGACGTGGGCCATGTCGTCCGTAACCACGTAATACCCTCCAAGCTCATTGTATAATCCGCCGTAGTAGCCACCCACGACCCTGCTCGGAACGCCTGAAGAGCGGAGAAGAATTGCCAGGGAAGAGGCGAAGAATTCGCAGTGGCCGCGTCGAGCATCGAACAGGAACCGATCCAGGGCGTAATCTCCGGTAGGAAGATTGCTGGTGGCATATCGGAGGTTAAGAGAGTGAAAGAGAGTTTTCGCCAGTTCAAGCCGATCGCGGTCGGTCTCTCCTCTTCGCTCTATCTCTCTTGCTGCGTTGCGCAAGCGTGGCGGCAGGTTCTCCGGGTGCTTGAGGTAATAAATGCGGTCGATCGGGCGGCTTTTTCTAATGACAGTGTCGGGAATGGAAATGGCTTCATAACGGTTTCGCATCGAATTTCTGCTATGAAGGGTGGTTACGAGATCCCCGCTGGTGGAGGATCTTATCCCTCTGAACTGGAGCGGAACGTTGAGAGCCGGCAGATAGTTGAGCTTTCCCGGTTCAAGAAAGATAGTCTGCTGCACGACTCGTCCGTTTCCGGTGACTCCGCTTTCAATGGAGGGTGTTTTGCGTCTGACCCAGGCATTGGAGCTGTAACTGTTGAATACCACGGTCCTCCAGTAGAGCTGTTGCGGATCAATGGGAGGCATGGTGGCTCGAAATGCGATGCCTCGATCCTCTGGGACTGTTGAGATGTTGCCGGGTTGCACCCGGTCGCTAAGTCCGGATGATTGACCGCTCCGGCCTCCGAATAGATTCCAGAGGGGGGATTGGGTCCTTGGAATTATGATGAAGAAAAGCAGCATCAAAGGGAGTGTTGCAAGAGCCGTTGCAAGGATAACCCTGCCAAGAGAGCGTAGCTCTGTAACGCTTAGTGAAATGTTCGGGGAGCTCTCAAGAAAGGTGAGAAGCAGAAGGGCTGTAACTACAAGAAGCGAGAGGGTGACGAGACAGGTAAGGAAAAGAGGGCTCAGTGAGAAAAGCGTGGATGCTGCAAGGCAGAAGATGGAAAGCCCACAGGTCTGGAGGAGGGCCCTGCCGCTCCGCTCTCCTGACAGGCGGATCGCCATGAGCGAGGCAAGCAGGTTTGCAGCAGGTTCAACGAGCGTATTGCGATCAAAATGAAGTGAATAAAATAGAAAAAGCCCGATGGAGATCAGCGTGAGGAGCATGCTCGGAGTGGTTGCTCCCTTCAGCCGCATTATCAGGCCGATCAGCGCTGAAAGCGGTAGCAACAGCCTTGGAAGAGTCTCAAGATAGGGATAGAGGGGGAGCACCCCGGCGAGTGCGATCAGGAGTATAAGGATATCGAGAATCTTATCGAGGCGGATCATACAGAGCAAGTTCAGTAAGGAGCCTCAGGCGATGGTTCCGGCCTGAGGTTGCCGGGATAAGACGGTCAGCTGCCAACTTTAGGCCGACCGGCCGGTTTGCGCGACAGAGCCTGTTTACCAGGTAAGTTGCCTGGGAGAGACGCATCTCCAGAGGAATTGTCGAGGGGGTGGTGAGATCCAGCATGACAGGCTCTGCAGGTGTGGCAGAAGGTTCTTTGACCTTGAACCAGTCGTGGCGTGCCGATAGGCGCCAGTGGATCATCTTTATCGGTTCGGCGCCTGTGTAGTTCGAAATAGCCACGGTATCCCCGTCAAAACCCCGTGTATCCAGGGCCGCCATTCCGCTTTCAACGGTTCTCTGGCCGGGTTCTTCGATGTTAGGTGAAAGTGGCGCGGGGAAGACGATGGCTCGACCCTCAAGCGGTATTTTCACGCCACGTACGAAAAAGTTGACCGGAAAGGGCGAGCGAATCACTGCGTAGCCGCATTCTTTATAGCCTCGCCCTCTGAAGGTATGGGTGAAGGAGAATCTGGCGGCATTTCTCTCTGCTGTCGAGGTGATGATGGACTCCTCCCCCAGTATCCCTACCTGCAGCAGGTATGATGGAATCAGGGTTTTGAGCTGCACCACCAGGGCGGTCACAAGAGTGGGGCTGTCGCTATAGATCTCGTCAGGGAAAGTAATTCGGCAGTCAAGCCCCCTGATGTTCAGCCACCCCAGAACTCCAGATGTTGCCATGAAGCCGAGCAGGACCGACACGAGCAGGTAGAGGAGGTTGTTGCCGGTGTTTACCGCTGCAAACCCGAGCAGCAGGGTAGTGATGATGTAGAGCGCCCCGCTCCGGGTAAGCTTCAGGTCAGCGGGACTGGGACGGCGTTCATGATGGAGCGTAGTATCTCCTCCTTGTCCAGATGCTCGTTTCCGGCACGGCAGACCAGACGGTGTGCCCCGACCGGTATGATGATCGCCTGCACATCCTCCGGTGCGACATAATCGCGACCGGCCAGGAAGGCATGGACTTTAGCTGCCTCACCGATGTTGATCCCTCCCCTGGTTGAGATACCGGTTGAGACAAGAGGATGTTCTCGAGTTGCGGCTATCAGTTGCATAATGTAGCCGGTCACTTTTTCCGATAAATAGACCTTGTCGTGGATTTCCTGCCGCGTTTCCAGTATTGCCTCGCTGGAAAGCAGAGGTCTGATGTTGCGGATCTCCTCCCGGATACTCCCCTTGCGGATTATTTCCCGTTCTACCTCTACGGTTGGGTAACCGAGGCCGGTCCGGATCAGGAACCTGTCCATCTGTGATTCCGGGAGAGGGTAGGTCCCCGCATGTTCAGTCGGGTTCTGCGTGGCAATGACGAGAAATGGTTCAGGTAGATCGTAGGTCACACCCTCGACCGTGACGCGCCGTTCTTCCATGGCCTCCAGCATGGCACTCTGTGTCTTGGGCATTGCCCTGTTCACCTCATCGGCCAGAAGTATGTTGTTGAATATCGGGCCCCGGATGAAGATGAAACGGTTCTCGTCACGGTTGAAGATGGATAGGCCGGTTATGTCAGAGGGGAGGAGGTCGCTGGTGCATTGAACTCTGCCGAATGACAGGCCGAGGACTCCGGCAAGGGTCAGGGCGAGAGTAGTCTTTCCTAGGCCCGGGATGTCTTCAAGCAAGATATGCCCTCCGGAGAGCAGCGCAATGAACGTGAGCTTGACGGCATTGACCTTCCCCTGGAGGTAACGGGTGGAGACAGAATCAATGACATTGTGGATTGCGTTGCGGCTCTGTACGGTCATGGAGACACTCCAGGCAAGAATTGCATTAGAGTGTACCACACAGAACGGCTATCTACCCGGTGGGTGAACCAAAAAGGGTGAGCGGGGCGTTGAAGCGGATAGGTGCGGAGTAGACGGGCTGTCCGAAGTGTGCTGGGAGCGGAGGAAGCGGGCTCGTATCCCTGAGGGAGTTGAGCATGGTCCTGTCATAGGCGGTGTTTCCTGAACTTTGCATGATGCGGGCGTCGACTATATCTCCGTTTCGTGCAACCGAGACCATGACAATGGCATTACCGACCCCTTCGGGGCGTTTTCCTTTCTGCCACCACTTTTCATTCACAGCCCTCAAGAGGGAGAGGTGATACTCTCGCATGTCGTCACGGAGGCTCTTGCCGTCAGCGATGGTGCCGAAGTGGCCGTTCATGAGTCCGAGCCCAAAGGATACCTTTTGCATCGCTTCTGGCTGTATTGCTGCAGTATCAACGGCATTTTTCTGGTTCTGCTGTAGCTGTTCCGCCTCGGTCGGGGGGGGAACGGGCTGGGGTGACGGGAGATCTGCTTCCTGGGACTGGGTGGTTGGCGGAGCGGTAAATGGTTTGCTGGCAGCTGCCGACGGACGACTGACAGCGGCAGTCGGCTCTGACATTGTCAGGTCCAGGTAGTTGATAGTTGGTGATCCAATGCTTCCTGTCTGTCCTCCTGCTAAGAACAGCGCAAATATGACGTGGAACGCCAGCGAAATGGCCAGCATCTTGTAAAAAAATGGAGGCGTCGTACTGTTGTTGATTTCAGGCTGAATGTCCGCCAGCTCTTCGTTCATGGATGCTTGTCCGTATGTGGGAGATTTAAAGGTGGAGAATTTCAAGTAATGATAGCACAAGCCGGGCCAACCGGACAAAGACGGGGTTACCGCAAGGCAACCCCGTTGTGACTGAAACAGTTCCAAATTCAATACGACGTCAATGAGGGTGCGACTAGCTGTTCTGTGCGTCGACTACGGCGATGGCTGCCATGTTGACAATTTCGGAAACATCGTCACCACGCTGCAGCACGTGCACCGGCTTGTTCATCCCCATCAGGATAGGCCCGATGGCTTCAGCTCCGCCGAGCCGCTGGAGGAGCTTATAGCAGATGTTGCCGGAGTTGAGGTCCGGGAAGATTAGCACGTTAGCCTGACCCTGAACCGTGGAAAAGGGAAAGCTCTTCTCAAGGATTTCAACAACCACGGCAGTGTCGGCCTGCATCTCGCCGTCAATCTCAAGTTCAGGGGCGCGAGCTTTAACTATCTCAACGGCCTTCTTTACCTTGATTGTGTCCGGATGTGAAACTGAACCGAAGTTGGAGAATGAGAGCATGGCGACCTTGGGAACGAATTCCAGCATGCGCGCGACTTCCGCGGCCAGAATGGCGGTTTCAGCCAGCTCTTCGGGGGTTGGCTCGATGCAGACGGTCGTGTCTGCCATGAAAAAGATCCCCTTCTTGAAGACCATCATGTAGAGGCCGTGAACGCTTGAAAGCCCTGCCTTTCTGCCGATAACTTCCAATGCCGGCCGGATGGTCTCCGGATAGTGGGTATCTATGCCGGAGAGAAGGGTATCTGCATCACCCATGCGAACCATCATGCACCCCAGGTGTGTCCGGGATTTCCTGCGCATGATCCGTTTTGCCTCTGAAAGGGTGAGCCCCTTTCTCTGGCGCAAGCGGAAGAGTTCCTCGGCATACTCCTCGGATTTGGCAAAGGTCTCGGGGTCTATGATTGGAACACCGTTAAGGTCTATTCCGAGATCATCAATGGTTGACCGAATTTTAGAGTGGTTGCCGATGAGGATCGGTTGGGCGATCCCTTCCTCCACAAGTATCTGGGCTGCCCTTAGGATTTTCTCGTTGTCCCCTTCCGGGAAGACAATCCGTTTGGGGTCGCTTTTTGCCTTGTTGATAATACCCCGAAGGGTCTCTTTCGCCTTCCCCTGCAGTGCCTCGAGGTGCTCCATGTATTTTTCCATGTCGGCTATAGGCTGACGTGCAACGCCTGACTCCATGGCTGCCTTTGCAACTGCCGGGGCTACCCGAAGCAGTGCGCGCGGATCGAAAGGCTTGGGGATGATGTAACGGGGACCAAAGGAGAATTTTTCATTTCCGTAAGCCCTGCAGACCGAATCGGGGCACTCTTCGCGTGCCAGTTCGGCCAGGGCAAAGACAGCGGCCTTTTTCATCTCTTCATTGATCGTTGTGGCGCGTACATCGAGGGCTCCACGAAAGATGAAGGGGAATCCGAGAACGTTGTTCACCTGGTTGGGGTAATCCGAGCGGCCTGTGGCGATGAGGACGTCACCTCTTACGGCATGGGCCTCTTCCGGGGTGATCTCCGGGTCGGGGTTGGCCATGGCGAAGATGATCGGGTTTACGGTCATCTTCCGGATCATTTCAGGTGTGAATGCCCCTTTGGATGAGAGCCCGAACAGAACGTCCGCTCCTTCTGCAGCCTCTTCAAGGGTTCGAAACGGCGTGTCTACGGCAAAGCGCGCCTTGTATTTGTTCATCCCTTCAACACGACCCTTGTAAATGACACCTTTGGTGTCGCACATCATAAGGTTTTCCGCTTTCACCCCGAGGGAGATGGCCAGATTGGCACAAGCTACGGCAGACGCTCCTGCGCCGTTAACCACGATCCGAATTTCACCGATCTTTTTGCCGATCAGTTCAAGGGCGTTAATAAGTGCAGCTGAGGAGATAATGGCGGTGCCATGCTGGTCGTCATGGAAGACCGGTATATTCATCGTCTTCTTGAGCTCTTCTTCGATGTAGAAACATTCTGGAGCCTTAATGTCTTCGAGGTTAATCCCGCCGAAGGTCGGCTCCAGGAGTTGGCAGACCTTGATTACTTCGTCAGGATCTTCCGAATTTACCTCGATATCGAAGACGTCGATATCCGCAAACCGTTTGAAGAGAACCCCTTTGCCTTCCATGACCGGCTTTCCCGCCAGGGCGCCGATGTTTCCCAGTCCGAGTACTGCGGTACCGTTGGAAAGGACAGCAACCAGGTTTCCCTTGGCTGTGTATTTGTAGGCATCTTCGGGGTTCTTCTCTATCTCCAGGCATGGTTCGGCAACTCCTGGGGAATATGCCAGCGAAAGATCGCGAGAGGTGAGACACGGTTTCGATGCAATGACTTCTATCTTGCCTTTACGTCCGCTTGAGTGGTAATCCAGTGCTTCCTGTTTCTTGCTCATTAACTACCCCCTTACAATTTTTTATTAAAAGTAAAATGATATTGAAGCCGGGTAACTTCCGAACCCCCTGCAATTCGGCTTCTAAACAAAAATTGCTCTACATTATTGCCATAACCAAGGTCATGTCAAGTGTTTATCCTAATTAAAATGCAAAAATATTTCATTGATCTCCACTTTCTTTTATCGTTAAAGGCACAGTTGTCAAACGGGAGTTTTCCGCTACTATTCTTCAGTGTTCTGTGGATGAATTTACAGGATTCAAGTAATCAGTGGAATCATCGGGAAGGCGGTTGTGAGAGATGGAGCGACTCTGGGCACCATGGAGGATGGAGTACATCATGTGTGGAGAGACCGAGGGGTGTATATTCTGTATCGGATCGAATGACGCAGCAGACCGGGAGATACTCGTGGTTCACCGTTCTGCGAGTTCTTTTGTCATGCTGAACCGATATCCGTACACCAATGGCCATCTCATGGTGATACCGTACCGGCATACGGCGACTCTTGATGAGCTCGATGCTCCGGAGCTTCTCGACCTGATGGAGTGCGTTCGGCTTGCAGGTCAGGTTCAGCGTCGGCTCTTGGCTCCAAATGGGTACAACATCGGCATGAACCTGGGGAAGGTTGCCGGTGCAGGAGTAGCAGACCACCTGCATTTTCATGTCGTCCCGCGATGGAATGGAGATGCAAATTTCATGTCGGTGGTTGCTGAGACCCGGGTTGTCCCTGAAGCACTCATTACAACCTTTGACAGGATGAAACCAATCTTTTTGGATATGCTTGAAGCGGGATCTTCAGCATGAGACAGATAACCTTAGGACATCAATGAATAGCGCCAGAACTGTCATCGGGATAGATGTTGGAGGGACCAACCTCCGGTTTGCCCTTGTGCGTGATGACGCAAAAATACTCTCTCGCAGTCGTGTTGCTACGGCGGTCAGTTGGGATGGCTTTCTACGGCAACTGACGTCAGGAATTGCGTCGATGTGCGGAGAGGCAGAGGCTGGCGGCATTAGAGTTGACGGTATTGGCATAGGGATGCCGGGCTTGATAGACCCTTCAGGGGTAATCATCTCCTCGGTAAATCTTTCACACTGCGAGGGGAAGAATCTTGCTGCCGAGATTGGAGAGTGTGCAGGCGTAGATGTCACAGTTGCAAATGACGCCAATGCCGCTGCAATCGGCGAGTTCCGATTCGGTGCAGGGAGGCCGTTCCGCTCTTTCCTGATGATAACCATCGGAACCGGTATAGGTGGCGGCATTGTGCTGGATGGGAAGCTTTGGGCCGGAGATGATGGGTTTGCCGGTGAATTCGGGCATATAACCGTAGAGCCGAAAGGACATCCCTGTCCCTGCGGCAACAGCGGTTGCGTTGAGCAGTATTCTTCTTCGACAGCTATTGTTGCGGCTGCACGGGAGACAGGTTGCTGGCCGGCCGAACAGGTTAGTACCAAGTGGCTGGCAGATGTGGCTGCTGGAGGGGATCGGCGCGCGACTGAACTTTTTGCCGATGCGGGCAGGTCCTTAGGGGTTGCAGCAGCCGCAGTGGTCAATCTCCTTAATCCGGGTGCGATAATCATCGGTGGTGGGGTTGCTGAGAGCTTTCAGCTCATTGTCCCTGCGATGTTAGAAGAGATGCAAAAAAGGGCATTCAGTCCGGCTATGGACCGGATCGCTCTGTTACGAGCTGAACTGGGAGATGATGCAGGTATCCTGGGTGCTGCGGCACTTGCATTTTCGAGGTAATGACATGGCTAAACGTATCGGCATACTGACCGGTGGAGGTGACTGTCCCGGTCTTAACGCGGTTATCCGCGGAGTGGTAAAGGGGGCTCTCCTTAAACGGAACTGGGAGGTTATAGGGATTGAAGATGGTTTTGACGGCCTTCTTGACGATTCAAAGATCCGTCCTCTCGGCCTGGAAGATGTTCGCGGGATACTGCCGCGCGGTGGGACCATATTAGGGACGAGCAATCGAGGTAATCCCTTCTCATTTCCGGTGGAACAGAATGGCCAGACCGAGGTTCTGAATCTCTCCGACAAGGTGGTGGAGAATGTTCGACGCCACGCCATCGATGCACTGGTAGTTATTGGCGGAGAAGGCTCACTCACCATCGCTCTTGAATTGATGCGCAAGGGGGTGCCGGTGGTTGGCGTGCCGAAAACCATCGATAACGACCTTATGGAGACGGATGTCACCTTCGGATTCAACACTGCCCTTGAGACTGCAACGTATGCCCTTGACAAGCTTCACTCGACCGCCGAGAGCCATCACCGGGTCATGGTACTGGAAGTGATGGGGCGTTATGCAGGTTGGATTGCTCTGGAATCAGGAGTTTCCGGCGGAGCCGATGTGATACTTATTCCTGAGATCCCGTTTTCTATCGGTAAAATATGCGATTCCATCGATCTGCGCCGGCGACGGGGAAGCCGTTTCAGCATTGTGGTGGCTGCGGAGGGGGCCTTCCCTCGCGGCGGTCACCGTGTAGTCCGGTCCGGTACTGATATCAAGCACCAGGTGGAACGTCTCGGCGGAATCGGCGAGTATGTTGCGAAGCAACTAGGTCACTGTCTGGAGATGGATACACGTGTCACGGTACTCGGTCACCTTCAGCGAGGCGGTTCTCCCTCTACCTTTGACCGCTATCTGGGAAGCCGTTTCGGTATCAAGGCACTGGAAATGGTTGAAGAGGGTGCGTTTGGTCGGATGGCCTGTCTTCGCGGGACTGATATCCGTTCGGTTTCTATCGAAAAGGCGGTAAGGCGTCTTAAACTGGTGAACCCCCGCGGAGAGATGGTCCGGGCCGCTGAAGAGCTGGGCATCATGATGGGCCGTTGACCGGGTTTCCCTGGCGATTCGAGAGTGCTTCAGTTTTGATGCAGTTAGCCGACACGTACAAAGAACTATGCGGTATTCAGGATACTACGCAACGGAGGTTCTTGCCGTCCTATGGAAAAGTTCCAGACGTATACTAGTAAGAAGATACGCTACCTGTTGCTGGGGGTCATGCTGGGGATTGGCGCCCCGGTTATGTGGGCATTGATGAGGGCTTTGATCTTCAGCGACGGGTCAAAGGGGTTTGTTGACCTGATTATCGGTGATGTGTCCATGAACTCCGAGCATATTCTGCTCTACCTCTACATGGGTGTCGGCACCAGCATCGTAATGGGTAGCCTTGGCTATTTTATTGGTCGAAGCAGTGATGAGCTACACATTCGCGCAATTCAGACATCGGAACTGAACAGCAAGATGACGACACAGAAGGAGCTTTTCGAGAGCCGCTTCATGGCCCTGGACAACAACATAAAGAATTTCCACAAGATCAGCAACCGCATCCAGAGGACCATCGATCTCAAAGAGGTGCTGTCGCTCTGCGCAGAGGGGTTGAGCGAGGTTCTGGGATACGAGCGGGTTAATATACTAATGGCTGATGATACCTGCTCTTCGCTCAGTTTCGTGGCAGCAGTCCGGAGCGAAGGGTTTGACCCGTTTTCGACTGTCCTCCCCCTGGACGAAAGGATTGGAGTTATTCATAAATGTTTTGTGGAAAAGAAGACCTTTCTGATCGAAGACATCAAGAATTACTCCCCTGATTTTCACATCAAGCCTCCATTTGATTCCATAACTCCTATCAGGTCGCGCAGTTTCATCCTCTGCCCGATTCTCATCAATGGGGAATCCGTGGGGCTCTTTGGTGTGGATAACAGGTTCAGCAAGCGTCCGCTTAACGATTCGGACGTTGACACGGTCAAGCTGTTTGCAGACCAGGCTGCCTCCGCCATAACCCGAATCAATCTCCTCAAGTCCATAGACAAACTGACGGTCGAGCTCGGCAACACCTTTTCCGGGCTCCTCACCAATCGTGAAGACCACTCGCGCAATGTGTTCAACCTGAAGAGTTTTGTCGAGTCTCTTTCCGAGAATACGGCGCACATTGCAGGTGCTGCGGAAAGCGTGCTGTCGGCTGTTGACGAAACAAGTTCGGCTGTTGGAGAGATCTCAGTGGCTATAGAGCAGGTCAGCAGGAACCTCGATGCCCTGTCCGAAACCGTTGAAAAATCAGTTTCAGCAATGGAGGAGGTCAATGCCACCATTGCCGATGTTGAGAAAAACACGGTCATATCGCACCAGGTTTCCAGCCAGGTAAAGGCCCAGGCTGACAGGGGAAGTCTGGTTGTGGATGAGACCATAGCCTCACTTGCCGAGATACAGCGATCCGTTGATCTTTCCTATGAGGGGATCAAGAGACTCTCCGAGAACAGCAGTCGCATTGAAAGTATCGTCGGGGTCATCAACGACATTACAAAGCGGACTAACCTTTTGGCTCTTAATGCCTCGATCATAGCGGCACAGGCAGGCGAATACGGCAAGAGTTTCGGTGTCGTGGCAGACGAAATCCGCAATCTCTCTCTGCAGACAGGCCAGTCAACAGGTGAGATAACCGGTATTATTGAAGAGATCATGTCAGAGTCCAGAGCTGCTGCCAGCAATGTTACCTTGACCAAGGATCTGGTTCAAAAGGGGGTCAAGCTGGGGCACGAAACCGGCGAGTCACTTCAGGTTATCCTGAACAGTTCCAACAAGGCGATGGAGATGACAAACCAGATACGGATCACCACACAGGAGCAGGCCAAGACCGTGCAGATGGTTACCGGCTCCATTGAGGACGTAAGCAACATGACGTCGCAGATTTTTTCCGCGTCAAAGGAGCAGGCCAATGCCACCCGCAATATCCTGCGCGCCGTCAATACTATCAAAGACATGACGCAAGAGATGGCAGGAGCAACCGGTCGGCAGGTGGAAGACGGCAAGGAGATCAAGCATGCAGTCGCATCTGTCGGCAAGATGGTCATCGGGATTTTTGATGATCTCGAAAAGCGTAGTGATGACAGCAAGGCAGTGGTTAAAGAGCTTGAAATGATGAAGTCATTCGTCGATTAAAATTATTTGTAGACATTCATAACCCTGTTATGTTACATCGGGGCAGAAGAGGAAAGGCCCGTTAAATGAGCGGAGCCACATACCCCTCTCCTGCCTTTTCCATTAATACCGCCTGGATTCTATAAGGAACCGGGACGGACGGCAATAGCCAGCGTTAACTCGGGATTTCGCTTTCCCGCGCGCATGGAAAACGCCATCCGGTCCCGGGGCGTTTTTTGTGTCTGGGAGGAGGCTCAGGACTAGATGAAAAAGCAGATGACCATACTCGATATCCAGAAGATGAAGGCTGAAGGGATTCCCGTCAGCGTCCTTACCTGCTATGACTATCCTACCGCGCGGATTCTCGACAGCTGCGGTATTGACATCATTCTTGTGGGGGATTCCCTGGGGGTGGTGATGGCTGGACACGAGAACACCCTGCCGGTGACGATGGAAGAGGTGATTTACCACACCAGGGCTGTCATGCGAGCCAATCCTAAGGCGCTCGTCGTGGCCGACATGCCCTTTCTTTCCTACCAGGTCGATCTCTCCCAGGCCCGCCTGAATGCCGGAAGGCTGATCAAGGAGGGGGGGGCAGCTGCTGTCAAGCTGGAGGGGGGAGCCAACATGTCCGAAACGATACGCTCCATTGCAGCAATGGATATACCGGTCATGGCCCACATAGGTCTCACTCCGCAGTCGATCCACCGGATGGGTGGCTACCGTGTGCAGGGGAAGCATCAGGAGCAGGCAGACCGACTGTTTGAAGACGCTGTCGCAGTAGAAGAGTCAGGGGCCTTCGCAGTCGTTCTTGAAGGGATTCCGCAGAAGCTTGCCAGCCGGATCAGCGCAAAGCTTTCGATCCCGACTATCGGGATCGGTGCCGGACCGGGATGCGACGGACAGGTTCTGGTACTTCACGATATCCTCGGCCTCTGTGAAAAATATTCGCCGAAATTCGTCAAGAAATATGCCGATGTCAAAGCCGTCATCGCAGATGCGGTGAATGCGTATATCACCGAGGTTAAATCAGGGGAATTTCCGACAGATGCACACTCGTTCAACTGATATGCGAATCGTCACCTCCGTTGCAGAGATGCAGTCTCTCTCCTCAGAGCTCAGGGGAGGCGGGAAGAGGATCTCCTTTGTCCCGACCATGGGGTATCTTCATGAGGGGCATGCATCGCTGCTCCGCGAAGGGCGTCGTTGCGCTGATCACCTTGTGTTGAGCATATTTGTCAACCCGACTCAGTTTGGTCTGGGTGAGGATTTCGAGTCATATCCACGTGATATGGAACGAGATCTGCTGATTGCAAGAGATGCCGGGGTTGACATCGTCTTTGCCCCGGTCGCGACAGAGATGTATCCGAGAGGGTTTCAGACCTTTGTGGACGTAGAGGATCTGACGCTGCCGCTTTGCGGAGCCAGCAGGCCAGGGCATTTCCGGGGAGTCACCACCGTTGTCTGCAAGCTCATCAATATCGTGATGCCTCACACGGCGCTCTTCGGCAAGAAGGATTATCAGCAGCTTGCGGTCATTCGCAGAATGTTGCTCGATCTGAACATGGCCGTCGAGATTGTCGGTATGCCGATCATCAGAGAGTCGGATGGTCTTGCCATGAGTTCAAGAAACAAATACCTTTCGCCTGAAGAGCGGGAGAAGGCGCTCTGTCTCAGTCGGGCCATAGTTTCAGCCCGGTCAGCTTTCAGGCGTGGAGAAACGGATATTGCAACACTTCGTGAGGAAGCGATTGCCAAAGTCTCATCAGAGTCCGGAGTAATCATTGATTATGTAGAGTTTCGCGATGGAGACAGCTTGCAAGAGTGCATCAGGGCTGATGATCGAACTGTTATTGCCCTGGCAGTGAAGATAGGACGGACCAGGCTGATTGATAACGGACTATTAGGGGAGGATGACTGAGATGCAGCGAAAGATGCTGAAGAGCAAGATACACCGTGCAACCGTAACCGGTGCGGACCTGCACTACGAGGGGAGCGTTACCATCGATCTGGACCTGATGGAGGCTGCTGACATCATTCCTTACGAGGCAGTTGCAATCTGGAATGTCACCAACGGCAGCCGTCTGGAAACCTATGCCATCGAAGGTGAGCGCGGGTCCGGGGTAATATGCCTGAATGGCGCTGCAGCTCGCATGGTAGCACCGAAGGATCTGGTTATTATTGCAAGCTTTGTCGACATGCCAAACGATCAGGCGCTCAACCATGAACCCAAGCTGGTCTTTGTGGATGAGAAGAATCAGATGTTGATCAGCCGCAAGGAAGTGGCAGGGCAGGGGAAGCTGAAAAAAGTCGCCTGGTAACTGTGGTCGGGGGCGAGGCTCCCTTCTCCGATCAGCACCTGTGATAAGGGCAAACGGGAATTCCTGTTTGCCCTTTTTCCGTCAGTTGCTACACTTGTGAAATGGAGAACTCTATGAATATCATCGCTGCATCATATCTCTATAATCCCGGATTGCCGCCCATCGAGGGGGGTGCCGTGGCGGTCAGGGATGGTCGGATTATTGAGGTCGGCACCCTTTCCGAGCTCAAATCTGCCTATGCGGCGCCGATAATCGAGTATACCGACTGCGTGATAATGCCGGGTATGGTAAATGCCCATACCCATCTCGAGCTTACACATTTTCCGGCTTGGAAGATTCGAAAAGGTCTAGACTACTCTCCCCGGACCTATTCCGATTGGGTCATGCAGGTGATAAAGCTTCGTCGTGGCATGTCGCGTGACGAGATTACACTTTCGATTACTGAAGGGGTCAGATTGTCCCGAGAGGCAGGCACAACGACCGTAGGCGAGATCCTGACCGACCTTTCCTTTCTCCCTCTCTACAGGGATCTGAGGCTTTCCGGAAGGGTCTACCTTGAAGCCATCGGGCAGGATCCTCACGTATGTTTCCAGCGGCGGGGCGACATCGATCATGCGCTGTCTACATTCAATAACGAAATGCTTGTTCCCGGAATTTCCCCCCATGCACCGCACACACTCTCCGAAACCTTTCTGCGCGAAATCAAGACGCTGGCCCAACGGCATGGGGTACCTGCCATGATCCACCTTGCCGAATCAGTCGAGGAGCTTGAATTCTGCTTCGATTCGACAGGAGCGTTTACCGAACTCCTCTACCCCTTTGCCGGCTGGGATGCATTTCTGCCACCCCCGAAACATCTCTCTCCTGTCGCGTATATCGATTCTCTTGGTCTCCTGGGGCCGCAGACAACCGCTGTCCACTGTGTCCATGTAACCCCCTCTGATGTGGGAATCCTGAGAGACCGCGGAGTTTCAGTAGTGCTTTGTCCACGCAGTAATGAGCGACTGAATGTCGGTTCTCCCCCCTTCATGCTTCTCAGGGGTGGGGGGATTCCCCTCGCACTCGGCACCGACTCCCTTGCTAGCAATGATTCCCTCTCCATGTGGGATGAGGTGCGATTTCTGTTTGAACGACATCCCCGTCTATTTTCAGCTGATGAACTCCTTCTTATGGCCACGGCAGGTGGGGCCCGTTCTCTGCATCTGCAGGAGATGGTCGGTTCTCTGGAACCTGGCAAGTGTGCAGATTTCCAGGTCATCAGGAGATCGGCGGCATTTGAGCCTGATCGGATTCCAGCCAATCTTGTCGAAGAGGGAAAACTAACCGCTGTATATCAAGCCGGAGAGTTTTTCAGCGCTTCTTAGCCGGTCCTTTCCCTTGCAGTCACCACTGCTCTCTGTTACTATCCGGTATCATGGGCGAAAAGCTGATATCAAACAACAAGAAGGCCTACCACGAATATTTTATCGAGGAAAAGTTCGAAGGGGGCATGGTTCTGCTTGGAACCGAGGTAAAGTCGCTCCGGATGGGGAAGGTCAACATGGGTGACGCCTTTGCTCTGGTCCGCGGCGGCGAGGTCTTTCTTCACAACCTCAATATCCCCCCCTATGATTTCGGCAACCGCGAGAATCACGACCCTGACCGGACGCGCAAACTCCTCTTTCATAAAAAGGAGATAGGCAGGCTCTTCATAAAGACACAGGAGCGCGGTTACTCCCTTGTACCGCTGCGGCTCTACTTCAAGGACGGGCTGGTGAAGGTGGAACTGGGGCTTGCCAAGGGTAAAAAACTTTACGACAAGCGCGACGATCTGAAGATGAAAGACCAGAATCGGGACATGGCGCAGGCGCTCAAAGAGCGGCACAAGGGGTAGAGGTTTACATCTACCGTGATTGCATGGTAAGTTGAATTCTAATGCGTAACGGAGCAGATGGACTTTTTCCGAATCCGATAAGGGGGTGTAAAGGTTTCGACGGGGGTAATAAGCAAAGGTTGCATGCCGAGGTCCGGGTGGCTCGTTAAACAATCCGGGGCGAATTAGACGCCGATAACTATAATTACGCCGTAGCAGCTTAATACCCTGCTACCGATCTGCTGACTCACTCCCGCTGGGAAGGACAGATCGTCATTAATGCGGGATAGCCGATGAGAGAGCCTGCGTATCTGAAGCGAATCCTTAGCAGGACCGCCTCCTTAATATCCCGGCCAGTGGAGCTTTTGGGGGTTAAATCAAAAACTGGTATAAGCATGTAGACGCCTTCTGTAGATGACTTTCGGACGCGGGTTCGATTCCCGCCACCTCCACCAATTATAACATTTTGAAATTACTAATGTTTTAATTGTAACCAGAATGCCTCTGTATTAATGGTGATCTACTAAAGTGATCCGTTTGCAGGGGCATTTGTTATTCTTATTTAAATCTGGACCGATGCGATTCATGGTATCACCTTGCTTTTCCTGTTCCGGTGTTTATGTTGTCTCATAATCGGTGTACCCTTCCGGACCCGGAGTGTAGAACGTCGCCTGATCAGGAACCGCCAGGGGTGCACTTGATTTCAGACGATTCACCAGGTCCGGGTTGGCGATGAACGGCCTGCCGAAGGCCACCAGGTCGGTGGCGCCGCTCTGCAGGTCGGCTTCCGCACGATCACGGTCATACCCGCCGGAGAGGATGATCGCGCCGCCGCCATTGCTCCGAAATGCTTCACACATCCTACGCACTACTTCCTCGGCAGGCTTCGGCGCGCCCATTGCGGAATGGTCGACCATGTGCAGATAGGCAAGCCCTAGCCGCCCTAGGTTACCGGCCAATTCACTGTACTGCTCCGCAATTCCTTCATACGTTCCGCTCATGTCGTTGAACAGCCCATAGGGGGATAGCCTGATGCCTGACCGCCCGGCACCTATGGAAGCGATGACCGCTTGTGCCACATCCAGGGCAAACCGGTTACGGCGGACTGCATCGCCGCCGAATTCATCGTCCCGGCGATTCGAGCCGGGGTCCAGGAACTGGGTGATGAGATAGCCGTTGGCTCCATGGATCTCCACGCCGTCAAAACCTGCAGAAATCGCGTTAGAGGCACCGCTGGCATACTCGGCGATGGTCACCCTGATGTCGTCTGTGGTCATGGCGCGTGGCGTGTCGTAGGGCTGTTCCCCCTGGCTGTCGGTCCAGATTGCGCCGCTCATTGCAACAGCCGACGGTGCGATCAATTCTGCGCCGGGAGGCAGGTTGAACCTGCTCCCCACGCGACCGGCGTGCATCATCTGGAGAAAAATGCGTCCCCCCTTGCCATGGACAGCAACGGTGACAACCTTCCACGATTCTGTTTGCTCCGCAGTGGCGATGCCAGGTATCCGGGCATAGCCCAGACCGTTGGGCGAAGGGGAGGTCCCCTCCGTGATGATCAACCCTGCGCCGGATCGTTGGCCGTAGTATTCGGACATCAGTGCGTTGGCAAGATTGCCGGGAGCCCGGGAGCGGGTCATGGGGGACATTACGATTCTGTTTGCAAGGTTAACGCTGCCTACTGTAAACGGGGTGAAAAGTTTCATAGTTGCCTCCATTTGCCCTTGTGCCATACATCATTGCAGGTTCATTTATTTGACGAAAGTCCCCTTGTTGTACTCATCGAATGCGATGCGCAACTCCTCCTGGGTGTTCATGACAATCGGGCCGTGCCAGGCGACAGGCTCGTAGAGAGGTTTGCCTGACACGAGCAGAAACCGGAGAGGCTTGTCCTGTGTGGCAACCTGAACCGCTTCCCCGTCATGTTCGAACAGCACAACCGTCTCCGGCTTGCAGATGCAGCAACGTTCTAAATCGCTCCATCCGTGCCCGACAACCTCATACGCATAGGCGTCGCGACGGTCATCAAAGTACCCCTCGCCTGAAAGGACGTAGGCGAAGACTGTGTGACCTTGTGGCACCGGATGAGTGAAAGTGGTCCCAGCCGGTACGGTGATGTCAATCATCTCAGGCTCGATGACGATATCCCTTACCGGCCCCCGGATACCGGCAACCTCTCCGGCCATAACCTTGAGCAGGACTCCGTTGTCAAGGGTGACCTTCGGTATATCGGCTGCCTTGATGTCCTGATATCGTGGAGACATCATCTTGTAACTGGCAGGCAGATTGGCCCAGAACTGGAACCCCCACATTGTGCCGGTGGGGCTCAACTGGGGCATCTCCTGGTGGATGATGCCGCTGCCGGCGGTCATCCACTGCACGTCTCCGGCACCTATGTTCCCTTTGTTACCCATGCTGTCGCCATGCTCCACCAACCCCTCCAGCACGTAAGTAATGGTTTCGATGCCGCGGTGCGGATGCCAGGGGAAACCGGCCAGGTACTCGTCATGGTTTGATGTGTGAAAGTCGTCAAGCATCAGGAACGGGTCGAACTGCGGCACCTGGGAATAACCGAAGGCCCGTTTGAGGTGGACGCCGGCACCTTCAATGGTGGGGCGGCTCTTGAAAAGTTTCTTGATCTTTCGTGATGTCATACGATTCCTTTCCAGGTCATTTCTTCAGAAGTCGGTAAGGGTCGGCGCGTGTCAACCAGGGAGAACCTGGGTACTCTGCCGCTAGTTGGTCGTAGATGCCGATCAGGTTGCTGACATCATGGGTTTCTATATACTGAGACACTCCGTTCAGGTAGACCGCTTCTGGCGCCATGCTGCTCTGAGTATAGTCGGAGATGATCCTGTCGAAGCAGTCACAGGCCGCAGACCGGTCGGGCTGATTGAATTTTGCCTTGCCCATGCCAAGCAGTAGTGAAGGAATCAGATCATCGGGGGGGTAGAATCCGAGGGTTCGATACTGCTCAGTACCTTCAGCGTCAAGTATCAGCAGTGTAGGGGTCCACTTCACTTTGTAGCGCGAACCCAGTTCAGGGTCCGATGCCGGTAAGCGGAGAGGCACAAGGTTATCGTTGATGAACGTGATGACTGCAGGATCGATGTACGCGACCGCGTCCATCCGTTTGCAGCCGATTCAGCCAGGGTTGAAAAAATCGGCGAATATCAGCCTGCCTTCTTTCTTTGCTTGCGCCAGCCCTTCATCGAAAGATGATATCCAGTTGATGCCAGTCATGACGGTCCCCTTTCTTTGTATGCAGTTACTCTAATTGTACCAGATTCAGAAAGCGAAACAGGTGCAACCGATCCCCCATCTGCCGTTTTCCCCTAGCACCGTGTGTGTATGCTGATGCAGCGGGTTGCTGCATGAACAATACGTGTCGGTGGTGGCATGAGTAGCAACATGAACTTCGCGATATACGCCACCATAGGTTCCGGTCGGCGCCCAGTCAGGGGAAACCGGTGGCAACGCCGGTGCCAGTTTTGCAAAATCGCCGCTGCCATGTACGATTCTCCCATCCATGATGGTCAGTACTGACTCGATCCCTTTGATCTCATCCTCCGGAACCCTGAAGTAATCGGCAGACAGCACGGCAAGGTCAGCCAATTGCCCCTCGACAATCCGCCCTTTTTTGCCGTCGTCACCGGAAAACCATGAACTCCCTTCGGTGTAAAGCCGAAGGGCAGTAGTGCGGCACAGTCGGTTTTTCTCGTCATACAATGACAGTCCGCCCACCGTCCTGCCGCTCACCAACCAGTAGAGCGACACCCACGGGTTGTAACTGGATACTCGTGTCGCATCGGTGCCGGCCCCGACCGGGATTCCCAAGTTCAGCATGCGGGTGACCGGCGGTGTCCGCTGCGCAGCATCGGCTCCATACCGGTTCACGAAGTATTCTCCCTGGAACGCCATACGGTCCTGGATTGCGATTCCGCCACCAAGCGCCTTGACCCGTTCCATGCTCCGGTCCGAGATGGTTTCGGCATGGTCGAAGAACCAGCGCAGGCCATCGAACGGAATTTCCCGGTTGATCTCCTCGAACACTTTCAGGAAGCGGGAGATGGATTCGTCGTAGGTTGCGTGCAGGCGGAACGGCCAGCGGTTGGCAACCAGCAGGCCGATCACCTTCCTGAGGTCGGCCTCCATCACCGGCTGCAGGTCTGGCCGTGCTTCCAGAAAATCCTCGAAGTCAGCGGCGGAGAAAACAATCATCTCTCCGGCTCCGTTCATTTTGTAGATGTCATTCCCCTGTCCGGGCGACACAATTTTGGCCCAGCCGGCGAAGTCGTCATACTCCTCTTTCGGGCGCTGGGTGAAAAGATTATAGGCAATGCGCAGGGTGAGTTCGTTGCGTTCCGCCAAGTGCTCTATGACCCGGTAGTCATCCGGGTAATTCTGGAAGCCGCCTCCTGCGTCGATGGTGCTGGTCAGCCCGAGCCGGTTCAGTTCGCGCATGAAGTGTCTGGTCGAGTTGACCTGGTCGTCGAAGCCCAGTTTCGGTCCCTTGGCAAGGCTGGAGTAAAGGATCAGGGCGTTGGGCTTGGCGATCAGCAGTCCGGTGGGATTGCCGTGCTGGTCCCTCTCGAGCAGACCGCCCGGGGGGTCAGGAGTCTCACGGATATAACCGAGCGCGCGCAGACCGGCCCGGTTGACCATGGCTCGGTCATATAAGTGCAGCACGAACACCGGCGTGTCTGGTGATGCCGAATTGATTTCGTCAAGGGTAGGCATGCGGCGTTCCGCAAACTGAAACTCGGACCAGCCGCCCACCACCCGCACCCATTGTGGCGCAGGAGTTCGCAGAGCCTGCTCCTTGAGCATCCGCAGGGCTGTGGCCAGAGAAGGCACCCCGTCCCAGCGCAACTCCATGTTGTAGTTAAGGCCGCCGCGGATGACATGAATGTGGGAATCGTTCAGACCTGGTATAACGGTGTGGCCTTTGAGGTCGATGACTCTTGTTGAAGACCCTCGGCATGCTTGCACAGCATGCTCATCACCCACTGCGACGAAACATCCTTCACTAATGGCTACTGCGCTTGCCTCAGGAATGATTGGATCGAGGGTGGCGATGCGACCATTGATGAGTATTGTATCCGCATGAATCGGTTGCATTGCGCGACCTCCCGGATATCTGTCAGTGCCCTCCTGCACCGGCTCGGCTTGCTGGAGCGCCGTGTACCATAGTGTAGGCGTACTCGACTCCCTGGCCATAGGCGCCACATAGTTCTTTCACTGTCGCAATAACATCATTGTAGGTGTCCTTGCGTGCCCAATCACGTTGGTATTCGAGCAGCACCTGGAGCGAAGTGACAGGAACCACACCGGCCTGCTCGATGCGGCGCATGGCGGCATTGTGTGCTGTCGCGCTGGTGCCGCCAGAGGCATCCTCAACCGCATAAACCTCATAGCCTTCCTTGAGAGCCTCAAGTGCGGGGAATGCAAGGCAGACTTCTGTCCAGAGTGCTGCCATGACCAGTTTCTTGCGCCCAGTAGCGGCAACTGCCTCGACGAACTTGGCATCTTCCCAGGAGTTCATGCTGCTACGCTCAATCGGCTCCTGTCCGGGGAATATGTCGAGGAGTTGTGGCCACATGTTGCCGGAGAAACTCTTTGTTTCCACGGTGGTGAGAATCGTCGGCACGTTGAAGATCTTTGCCGCCTTGGCGAGGAGTATGACGTTGTTGAACAGCGTCTGGCGATCAATGCTGGCAACGCCGAACGTCATCTGTGGTTGGTGGTCGATGAAGATAATGGCACTGTTTTGAGGGTTCAAGAGTTCGGTTTTCATGATGGTCCTCCATAATAGGACTAATATTGTCTTCTATGGTTAAAACATAAACCATTTTTGACCGAAGCACCTCATACTCTTTTCCGTTGTCAGGTATGCGTTTTTGTTATAGCATTTCTCAAATGGAAATCCGCCATCTGAGATACTTTACGGCTGCTGCAGAGGAACTCAACATCAGCAGGGCATCGCGCCGGTTGAACGTGTCCCAGCCGGCCATGAGCCGCCTGATCCGGGACCTGGAAGACGAACTGGGGACGCCGCTTTTTGTCAGGGAGCGCTTCGGACTGGCGCTCACAGACGCCGGCGTGAAACTGCTTGCCTATGCCCGCCAGATCCTTGATCTGAGCAGCGAAGCCGTGCGGGTCATCCGTAATCAGCCGGCTAATACAGCCACGCTTACCATAGGCTTTATCGCCTCGTCGCTCGGATCATTCCTTGGCGCCGCATTGAAGGCATTTCGTGATTCGCATCCCGAAATATATGTCAAGATCCACGAACTCTCACCGGCTGAACAGGCAAAGGAATTGCGCAAGGGTCAGATCGACGTTGCCCTGATAGGGAACCCTTGCGGAGCGGTGCAAGATGAGTTCGAAACCGCCGTATTGACTGAGTTGCAACTGGTGGCTGTTATCCCGGCATCCCACGGATTGGCGACGAGAAAGCGCATTGGCCTGAAGGAACTTGCCGATGACGAGGTAATCGGCTATCGCGAGGAGAGTTTCCCAGGCAGAAACCAAACCATACTGAACGCGTTCCGGACGGCAGGAATTAAGCCTGATATCAAGTACCATGCTGACAGTCTGGTGGAAGTGCTGGCGATGATCGGTTCAGGAGGAGGGATATGTCTGATGCCGGCAGATGTGGAAACCCTTCCTCATCCCGGCGCGGTGTTCGTTCCCGTGAGAGAAAAACTGGACCCCATCCGTTTCACAGCGGCCTGGCGGAGAGATGATGAACGCCAGGAAATCAGAGAGTTGCTTGACACTGCAACCTTGCAAGGTCTTCCGGGTAAGGAATAGGTCTTTTGTTTATCGTCTTTTCTTACCGTATGAATCTCATCAGGGCTGCCTTTTAGATGTATAGAGCATTTAGCCAATATATTTAATCAAGGAATCCATACTCTTTTTTATAAAAATCAAGAATCAGCTGAATGTTTTTAGTTGGCGTTCCCTTGGTGAATAGATAGACGGGGCTCGCAATCGTCGGAATTTTCGGCGTGTGTAGTTTCACGGAATTCATGCCATAAGGCCCTATACCGATAGCTCCAGGAGTGTCGATTACAGTATCTCGTATATTGCGATAATCAGTTGCAGTTATGAGATTTTCAGCGAGAGTTTCCCCGTCAAGGATTTCTCGTTTGAATTGAATGTTTTGCCCTTCGGTTTCCTTGCCCCATACTACAAGTATCTTTTGATCATTTCCTCCAATATCTTTCCAGTTGGTAATCTTCCCGGTAAAAATATTTTTGAGCTGGTCTTTGGAGATTGTTGTAACCGGATTACCTATATGTACAAAAGCTATTGTTTTGTTATCAGTGATCAGTGTCGAAACTATGCTGTTTTTGTCTATCTTTACCCCTTCTTTCATCGCACCTGCGACAAGATCATCAAGAGGGTGTGCGCCTGCTGCTGCGTCAATCGATCCCTTGTCCAGCTCAATCAAAGCCTTTACTGCACTGGTTTGCACAAAATCCAGTTTGTGCCCGGTATCCTTTTCGAAATGCTCCTTGACAGGTGCAAAAACCGTGGATATTGCCGTACCCCCAGCCTTGATTTTGAGCACTTCAGCCAATGCAGGAGAAGAAACCAGAATAATAGATAGAATCGTGACAACATAAAATATCATTACTACTTCCCCCAATTTCAGTATTTATTTGCATATCGGAAAATCCCATAAAATCCTTAATGTTAAATTATAAATGCAATAATAGACACTTGAATGGAGAATTTTGGCTCTCTTTCGCGGACAATTCAGGTCACTGGACACACCTGCAAGGAAAGTCTGCAGGTATAACCGAAACTATCCATAGACCATGAATTTTATGCCATTCTTGCCGTTACGCTTTACCTCATACATATAGTTATCAGCCAAAGTAATTAACTCCTCACTCCTACTTGGAGGATCTAGGCAGGTAACAACTCCAATACTAAAAGTGGTAGCCCAGTGATGCAACATCATGTCGGCACGCAAAGAATCTTTTATTTTGTTAACTGCAATGCGAGCTGCTTCTTCATCAGTATTTGGAAAGAGAATTACAAATTCATCACCACCTACTCGGGCGATCACATCGGTCTTGCGCATAGATGTCTGCACACTAACAACAATAAATTTAAGGAGTTCATCTCCACGTAGATGCCCAAACTGGTCATTGATATGCTTAAAATTATCCAGATCAATATAAGCAATGGTTAACGGTTTTCTCTCTCTTTTCATACGATGAATCTCGTACTCAAGTATTCCATGGAAAGCACGAGAGTTCAGACATCCTGTAAGGAAATCTATTTGGGATTGTTTACGTTCTTGCTCCCAAAGGATTCTCACCTTATGTACCAAAACACTAATGACAACAAAAACACTGATGGTGGAAAGGGTGTTCCAGATCAAGACAGTTAAGTCCTGAGAATGGTTATCCACTGCCCATGCTATGGAGCAAAGCAATGCAACAACAACTCCGAAAATGCGTCCAGCAAACCATGTGGTTAAGCTGATAGGGAAGAGGTAGAAAAAGGAAAAATTGTACTTATCACCGTCTATAGTATCCATGAATATAACAATTAATGAGCATATCATCCCAATGCAGAAATTGAACAGCGCACCCTTTGATTCTAAATAGTAAACGTAGCGCTTAATAAGCGATTCAACCCACATAAGGATGCCTAACTACCAAATTTATTCAATTAGTATCTCCAGAATATCATATTTCGTGCCAATGAATACCCCCATGAATTTTACCAATATGAATCGTCCGTGAAAGCTCATCTGTTCCTGACTATGAAGAAGATTCAGAATGCTGTTGAATCTTGCTTACGGAAGGAGGAGTTCTCTAGGTAACACTTGAGGATGCCGTAAAGGGACAGGAGGAGGGACTTACGGGTTCCCTCTCTTCTTCTGGACAAGGTGTTGACATATATAGAGTCTAAGGTACATTATTGTATGTAATTCGGGGATACAAGGTATTACTATGGCTGATATTTTAGTTGAACATTCAAACGATCTTACAACATTCAAAGTTACCGGGACTTTGACATATGATGAAATCTTATCAGCCGCACAAAAACATGGTTCACAAATAACCCTTAATCTGATTTGGGACTTGACCTCTTCAGATGATCTTCAGATTTCATCTAAGCAGGTTCAAGACTTCCCCCACATTGTTAAGGAATACATGTTTAACAGAAAATCTGGCGGAAAGACGGCTCTCGTTGGTTCTAAAGACCACATATTGGGAGTTCTAAATATGTATTCAGCTTTTGCTTCAATTGCTGAACTTCCTTATGACGTTAGAGCTTTCAAAACCTTGGAAGAAGCCAGCGAATGGGTGTTCTCCGCTCCATCTCATTGAAAGCCTGTATATGCTTCTCCTTGAACTGAGCAGTCTTGGAACCAGTAAAGCCCATTGCTAGGAATATGAAACCGTCACGGGTTACCTCATGCTACGGGAGTACCTCCAGACTCACCACTACTTGTGCTAGTGCTATTCCGTTTGGAGGTTTTCTTTTGCTCATGACCTTCTGCATCTGGGCATAGATCATAAAATTTGTTTCCAGCCCAGATTATTTAGTTCGGAGAAGTTCCAACTGTAGGGGGGAAGCGTTGACGTTATGGTGTAGTTTTTGGAGTATCTTGAATTTACCGCATTTAAATAAACAATGCAAAACAGTCACTTACTTTTGTAATCAGTTGTATGGAAGCCACCCCAATGCAGTACAGAGAAGAACTAAAAGCCTTGATAAATCAAGGCTTTTAGTTTATTTTCCCTCACCTGAATCAAGGCTTTGCCACCGCAGGCTTCGGCTGGCATGTCAATGCTAGTCGAAGCGTGGGTTTTTTTTGCGAAAGCGGGCAGATTGATTGTATTCCCGTCAGAAAATACCGACCTTAGAATACGAATTGCTTTACAATAAAGTCTGCCTCATGCTGAAAAACAAGACGTTATGCATTTCCAGCAAGAGATTCGAACTCCTCCTGTTGGAACATTTTCTCGATATCCAGCAGAATAAGAAGCTTTTCACCTGCCCGTCCTACCCCCATGAGGCATTCGGCATCAAACCCTTTTACGACATCGGGCGTTGGGGAAATCTGCTCGTTACTGAGCTTCATCACCTGGGAAACCTTGTCTACAAACAGGCCAACAGTAACCTTCCCAAAGGAAACCACAACAATGCGGCGACCTTGCTCGTTGACCTCTTCTTTGGAAACGAGATGCATGCGCTTTCGGAAATCGATGATAGGAATGATCTTCCCCCGCAGGTTTATGACTCCTTCGACATAATCCGGGGCATTGGGCATTACCGTTATCTCCACCATTCGTATGATTTCCTGGACTTTCAGAATGTCCATGCAGAACTCTTCATTGGCAACTGAAAAGCCGACCATGTGCAGCTCATCTGCTGCTGTCCTGCCGCCGCATTTTACCTGGGTTGAAACATCGTATGACATCGCGAACCCTCCTTGTTACGACAGTTTGAACTGCGAAACAAGATTTTGAAGTTTTTCTGCTAGGCTTGAGAGCTGCCCAGATGCAGCCGCTGTTTCGTTGGCGCCACGGGCACTCTGCTGAACAACCTCCGTCACCTGCATGATGTTGGAACTGATTTCTCCGGAAGTTGCTGTCTGTTCCTCTACTGCGGTGGCAATCTGGTTGATCTGGCCGGCCACCTCGTTCACCTGCTCAAGTATCTCTTCAAGTGCCCTGCCGGATTTGATGGAAGACTCGGTTCCTTTTTCTACTTCCCTCACTCCGTCTTCCATGGTTGTCACAGCACCTTTGGTTTCGTTCTGGATAGCCTTGATCATCTCGCTGATCTCGCGTGTAGCCTTGGTTGTCCGTTCAGCCAGGGCGCGAACCTCGTCGGCGACGACGGCAAAACCTCGCCCCTGCTCACCAGCCCGGGCAGCCTCAATCGCAGCGTTAAGGGCCAGAAGGTTGGTCTGGTCGGCAATATCCTGAATAGTTGCAACGATCTCGCCTATCTGGTCGCTTCTCGCGCCAAGGCTTTCGACTGTTTTGGCGGCACCCTGCACCTGTGTTGCTATTCTTGTCATGCCGTCAATGGTTTCACGTACCACCGTTGCGCCGGATGTGGCGGTGGAACTGGCCTGCTTTGCATTGTCAGCCGCATGCTGGCAGTTCTGGGCGATATCGCTGCTGGTAGCTGCCATCTCCTCGGCAGCGGTTGCGACGGTACTGGTCTGTGAAGCTACCTCTTCCGCACCGGTGGCGATCTGCTCTGCGGTTGAGTGGAGCTGGTTGGATGCGGAAGCGACCTGCGTTGCCGTGCTGGCAACATCTTCTATGACCATACGCAGTTTTTCAACAAACTGGTTGAACCAGATGCCCAACTCACCGAACTCGTCCTGCCGTTTGTCATCCAGACGCCTGGTCAGATCTCCTTCACCCTGAGCCATGTCTTTGAGCATTTCAAGCTGCTCGTTGAGCGGTTTCATGACACCCCGCTGGGTGGTGATGGAAATGAGAATCACAAGAATGAGGCCGATAATACCCACAACAGCGCTCATGGTCTGGAAACTGGTCCGGGTTGCGTCGAACTGCTTGTCCGCCTCCTTGGCTTCCTTGTCGATAGAATCCCTGAATTTGCTCATTACTTCGGTCAATGCGGTAACCGTTTTGTCGATTTCGTCATCAACCGCCAGTATGGCCGGAGTAATCTCCTTGGTTGCCTTCAGGAGCGGGAGCATCTTGTTCTCGTAGATTGATATCATGTCATCAAGAGCTTTTTTACCCTCTGCCGCCCATTTCTTTTCATCAGGTGTGTCGGAAACCTTGACTATGTCATCCAGGTCCTTGAGCCCTTCCTCTTTTGCCTTGCCCCAATCCTTGGCTGTCTGTTCCAGATTTCTGTTCAGCTCCGCGTCGGCAATGATCTTGTACATCCTGACTCCGGTCGCTGCGGCTTCCATGGTGTTTTCCGCATCAGCGGCCAGTTGTGCGCCCCGGTCCTGGAGGGCGCCGAGCTTGCTGTTGCTGATATAGCCCAAAGAGACCAATACCAGAACGGTTACTACTGCCACAGCAGCATTCATTGTCATTTTCGCCTTGATCCGCATATGTTGCCCCCTCTAAAGAAATATACGACCAGCTAGCCAGGATACTTTTCAAGACTTTTCGGATACACGGTCAGATACTTAAACTTAATTTGCAGGGAGCAGCGATGACTTTGCTGAATGTAAAAATATGTAAGAAATTGCTAAAATTGCGCGCTGTTATGTTTATGGTAATGTTTATTGGCAAAGCTTAACGGTGGTGATTTGATCTGTGCGTTGGAGGTGACCTGATAAACGCCCGCACACTATTACTTGATGAGAAACTGGCACTTTCCGAAAGCAAAAGGCTGAACGTACATACAACCGTTCAGCCTTCTATCCAAATAATTGGAGATTCTGTTTGACAGAATCGAAGGGAATCTAATATCCCCCTGAGATAAAACGTTTATGTATGCTCACTTCACCTATAACCACTAGCCTCTTCTACTGTCAATACAGATAGTCAGTCTTAAATTTATGCTTCTTAGCAGTCCTGCATCTCAGGACTCAGTTGGAAGATAACCTCTCTCCCAGTACACAGCATATTCTATTTGTTTGTGAGATAACTATGCTCAAGAACCTCCTTCACTTGTAGTCGTTACTTGATAATTACTTAGCATAAACTGATCCAACAAATATCCTAATATTGTAACCATCTGTTGTATAATAGCAATGTTGTAGATTGCATACACCACATCACTAATAATTTAAAATATTTAATCGCTAATTAGCAGTAGATCTGGTCAAAACAAGAACATCCATGTATAAGGAAATGACCGCCTCTTTGTGCGGTAGCCGCACTCCTCGGACTTGGCAACCGGGATCTCGATGATTCAAATCCTGCCTGCCAACTAACTGAGAGGGTTTATGTCTTGAACTGCATGGCTGCCAGTAAACCTTGATGAGACCTTCGCGGCATCCATGCAAGAGAGCGGGACATGGATGAAAAAATCAACTACCAGTAACTACCAGCAGACCGTCTATTCTCACGTCAAAATCACACATTTCCCGGAGGTACAAAATTTTATGCATCAAAGTCGTTGTCTATTCATTTTGCTGGCAGCGTTTATGCTGACTTCGAGCATCTGCGAAGCTGCAGTCAACATGGTAAAACCCTCTACAATCAATCTTAACGTTGAAACTTCGACAGCTGATCTCGGAAACATGTTGAATCAGTCTATTAAAAAGGAGTTATACAAAGGTCAAGGCAGTTTAGGGACTTCTGTAGAAGTCATGCGTGCCGGGGCAGTTGCAGTCACTGCTTCAAACGATTTTGTGTACCTTTCAATACCGGTCCAGCTGAAATTCGGCTATGGGATGTTTACGACGGGTCCACTTAAAACTGACCTCCGGTTCAAGGTAAAAATAATCGTTTCTCCTGACTGGCGGTTACAAACGGAGCTTTACTACACTGGGCTTTCTGACGGGCTTTCTGACTCTGTTCAACTTGGGATGATTACGCTGAAGCCGAAAAGTCTTGTTGAAGGCGTTACGCAACCGGTGCAGAAGCTTCTTGCTCCTATCATAGATAACAAACTTAATGATACCGTGAAACTCCGCGATAAAATCGCACCGTTGTGGCGCGATGCATTTACACCAATACTGGTTGATAAAAACTTCAATGCGTGGTTAAAACTTGCTCCGGAAAAGATAGTTATGAGCCCGCTATCCGCTGCAAACAATCGACTCCGTCTATCGACGGGTCTCATTACCTCTGCTGAAATAGTTGTTGGACCGAAACCGGTTTCGCCACCGGTCAGGCCGTTGCCGCAACTGCAACAACTCGCAAACTTCGACAACCAGTTCCATATTCAGCTCGGAACAAATATCTTCTTCGCGGATCTTGTAACCGCGCTGCATCCGATTCTGATTAACAAAACCTTTGGAGATGACAAGAAAATAACAATTCGCAGCTTCAACATGAAAAGCGATGATGGAAGACTCGTTATCGAATTAGCCGCTACCGGCGACTTTGACGGAGAACTGACACTGCTTGCTAAGCCAGTCTACAATCCTCAGAACAATTCACTTACTTTTGACGATATTGATTTTGATACCAGAAATACCAGCTTACTGGTTGGGGTTGGCAGTTGGTTGTTCAACAGTACGATACGCAATGCCATTAAAGAAAAACTCAATACGACAATCGTAGACCAGCTTGAAAGTGCTCGTCTTAAAGCGTCTGCAGCGTTAACGAAAATAAAACTCGCGGACCATGTAGAACTCTCAGGTACGGTGAAATCATTGAGGCTTGGTGAAGCGGTTGTCGCAACTGATCGTTTGTCTCTTCAAGTTACGGTTCAAGGCGAATCTGGTATCACTATTAAGTGAATGCCTTGCTGAGACAAACAGAATCTTAATCAACTGCTTGACCAATCTTGCCTCAAAATTGTCAATCTAAAGAAGGGTGACTACCATGCAGTATCAGCTTGGAAAACCGGGTAGAATTGTCGTCGCACGCTTCACAGACGGAGACGATCTCCTCGAGGGGTTGGCAGAGATCTGCCGTACAGAAAACATACGAGCGGCATCCTTCAGCATAGTCGGTGGAATGAGACGGGGACGTTACGTTGTCGGACCAGCGTCGGAAGAAATGCCGCCGGTGCCGGTGTGGCGAGAGCTGTCTGAAAGTCACGAAGCATTGGGGTTTGGCACCATTTTCTGGCACGATGATCAACCCAAAGTGCACTTCCACGGTTCATACGCTAAAGGCGACAGCGTGAAAACGGGGTGTCTGCGTGAAGGGGGTGAGATCTTTCTGGTTCTGGAGGTCGTTATAACGGAAATACTTGATGTAAAGGCTGTGCGGGAACTTGATCCTGATTCAGGCATGGTTCTCCTCAAGATGCTACCATGACCGATCCTCTCTCTGATCAAAACGTGTTTCCTTACAAGGGGCATCATTAGTGGAAGAACTGGTAAAAATTATGCTGATATCCGGCAAGGCTGGTCTGGATCTGGCTTTTTTTGTGCTATTGCCGGTACTGGTCATTATGATGGCGATCATGAAAGTAGTCGAGGCTCGAGGAGTTTTGGCACTTGTCGCCCGGAATGTACAACCTTTGCTACGGCTATTCGGTATTCCTGGCGCCGGTGCCTTTGCAATTATGCAGATGCTCCTGGTCAGCTTTGCCGCACCGCTTGCAACACTGACGATAATGGAGAAAGACGGTACCTCGAAACGGCAGATTGCGGCTACCTTGGCCATGGTCCTGACCCTCTCCCAGGCAAATGTCGTATTCCCAATGGTTGCTGTGGGGCTGAATCTCGGGGTTATTATGCTGACCTCCATTATTGGGGGCTTGGCAGCGGCAGCATCGACGTACTATCTGTTCGCCCGTTCAGTTGATGATACGGGACATACTGAGGCAGCCTTCGAGCCAATGCAGGAAACGGTTCGCAAAACAACAATACTGAATCTTATGATTGTTGGTGGTCAGGAAGCGGTAAGAGTCATTCTCGATACTATTCCGATGCTGATTCTAGCGATCTTTCTGGTCAACGTTCTCAAGGCCACCGGCGCCATAGCCCTACTGGAGACATTACTGACTCCGCTGTTCCACCTGATCAGTTTTCCGGCGGTTGCGGTGTTACCGCTTGCTACCAAATATCTGGCAGGCGGCACCGCAATGATGGGTGTTACCCTCAACCTTCTCAAGGAGGGGGCCATTACTCCCCATGAACTGAACAGGATGGCTGGCTTTATGACCAACCCTTGTGACCTGGTAGGTGTTGCTGTCCTTATTTCGGCGGGCCAGAGATGCGCCTCTGTGGTGAGACCGGTTATTGCAGGAGTCGTAGTGGGAGTGCTGATTCGTGGTGTACTGCATCTGCTGATATTTTGAATGAGGGGTGTTTCTCCATTTCGCCGTTCGGCGACTTTGCAGGTAACGCTGCAGAGGTAAGCCAAATGAGTGGAGGATAGGTTGGGTAAGCTCTGTCCCACGGACCAGCTGCTTGGATTGCGTTAATACTTGAGAAGGGTATTGAAAAGCCAGCTGGATTTGGAAGCAACAACAGCCTGCAGTTCTGCCGAAAAATCTGTTCAAACTTTTTCAGAATAGCTACCGGCCAACTACCCTTCATGGAAATTGGTCGCATAATCTCTCAAAATTTGATAAAGCTCCACACATGAGCGTACGAAATCGTATATTCAATATTTTTTATCTACATGCTATCTAGGTATGGGCGATACTATTAATTAAGATCATTACCTTGTAGTGGATGTTGCCGTTATGCTCATCTGACCGGACCTGTCATGAAACCTATCAAAATTGAGCCGTTGACTGATTACAGTCAGTTCAAACGTCTGGTTAAAATTGCAGTAGCGGCACTAATTCTGCTGATAATCGGTTTTACTCTCTGGAAATCGATCACTGTATATCGTCTAACGATACGGGGAGCAGAACTGCAAACCCGCGGATACGCCAGTGCTTTGAAGGAACATGCCGAACGGGCTCTCAGCGAGGCCGACAACATGCTCCTGGATGTTATTGAATATATGCAGGCCCATGGAGGCATAGAAAGCAAGACCGATGAACATCTTCGTACCTTTTTAACGGGTCATCCCCGCACTGTTCCACAAATCGCCTCAATCATTCTGGTAAACAGGGAAGGCTTGTTGTTCGCCCATTCACTGGATACGCCACTGAAACAAGCCAATGTGGCAGACCGCGATTATTTCATCCATCACCGCGACAACCCAGCCGTTGACACCCCTTTTATCTCAAAGCCCTTCAAGAGCCGGATTAACGGCAAATGGCGCATTACTCTTTCCCGACCCATACGATCCAACAACGGGGAGTTTGTAGGATTGGTTGCAGTCGCCCTTGAGATGGAGTATTTCCGCAGGTTCTACTCATCACTCGACCTGGGGAGAAACGGCAAGATTGTTATGGTCAGGCGTGATGGGGTACTGCTGCTGGCGGAACCATTCAGGGAGTCTGACTACGCAACCGACTTCAAAAAGTCGCATCTGATCCGCACCTACTTGCCACGTTCGCCCAAAGGGACGTACCACATAGCAGGCGGCACGGCTCTGCTGGAGCCTAACGCCCGCATCCTTTCCTATGATTCGATGGAACGTTTTCCGGTTGCAGCCGTTTCAAACATGGACAAGGATGAGGTGCTGGCGCAGTGGAGACAGAATACTTCTATACAGGCAGCCCTTGTCGCGGCAGTTTCTTTGGCGCTCTGGCTGCTGGCTCTCGTGTTGCTGCGTCAGATCAAGCGAATTGAAGAGGCGCACCAGATTCAAATGAAGCAACAGATTGAAATAGCTAAATCTGCCGAAGAATGGCAATCAACGTTTGATGCCGTGGAGGATGCAATCTGGGTCATGGATCTTGATCGCCATCTGCTACGCGCCAACAGAGCAACCGAGCGGATTTTCGATACTCAACGGGATAAGGTGATCGGTCATCTCTGCTGTGAAGTTGTTCACAATGGCTCAATAGCTCTCCCCGATTGTCCGTTTCAGAAGATGCTTGATTCCGGTCATCGTGCCACCATGCAGCTCGTTATGGGAGAGCGGTGGTATGAGGTTTCTGTCGACCCAGTCAAGAATGATGCTGGAAAGATAACCGGAGCTGTACATATCGTCTCTGATGTTACCGAGCATACTCAGCTGGAAATGCAACTGCGTCAATCCCAGAAAATGGAGGCCATTGGTCACCTTGCAGGCGGAATAGCCCATGATTTCAATAATATGTTGACACCGATCTTGGGGTATGCCGAAATGGTTGCAGCACGGTTGCCTGCTGGCGATCCGCTTTCGACCAAGATCGCAGGAATATCTGCTGCCGCTCACAAGGCCAAGGATCTGACCCATCAGCTCCTCAGCTTCGGTCGTCGGAATCCGATATCAACCTGCGTATTCGACCTGAACGATGTCATAGAATCCTTTTACCTGGTATTGCGGCGTACAATCCGCGAAAGCATTACCATACATCTGGTACTGGACCCGGCAGGCGCCTTTGTCTCTGCCGATCGTTCACAGATGGAGCAGATAATCCTCAATATGACGGTCAATGCCCAGGATGCTCTCAGCGCCAATGGAGAGATTTTCATCGAGACCTGCACTGTCTTCATGGAAGGGGAGAATGCAAGACTTCATCCTGGCATGGTTACGGGGAATTACACCCTTTTCTCGTTTCGCGACAATGGATGCGGCATGTGCGACGAGGTACTTGCCCATATCTTTGAACCCTTCTTTACCACGAAACCTGTCGGTCATGGCACTGGCCTTGGGCTAGCCACAGTTTACGGCATCGTTAAACAACATAACGGTTACATCAGCGTCTCCAGCCGGAAAAATGAAGGGACCACATTCCGCATCTACCTCCCCAGCAGTCTCGAAGTGCCCTCAAAAGATCCGAAAGGAGTCACTTTCGAGCACGACCTGGCAGACAAAGGCCGGACTATCCTTGTCGTCGAAGACAACGAAATGGTGCTTGAAATGGTCAGGGAGATGTTGGAAGGATACGGCTACAAGGTTCTGGTAGCTGCAAGTGCCGATCAGGCCATGGAAATTGCCTTTGAAGGTAATCGGCATATAGATCTCCTGGTTTCTGATGTGGTAATGCCCGGCATGGGCGGGCCGGAATTGTACGAACAATTGGTGGTGAAGATCCCGCTACTGAAGGTGGTCTATATTTCCGGCTATCCGATGAACCCCAGTATCCGCAATGGCACGCTTGAGGAAGAGGTGAGCTACCTGCAGAAACCGTTTACCGCAGAAGCTCTCGTTGAACGAATACGACTGGTTATGTGACGAACAATGCACCTTCGTAGCTGTCATAGGGTGATGCACGTTTACCGAGAACCTTCGATGACCCTGGTGCTGCTTATATATTAGGCATTAAACCAATTATGTGTATGCTGCAGGCAGGCTCTGCGAGTAATTATGTCGTAATATAAGCGCGTTAGTGATTGGCACGTGTCGTGCTAAGTTATGTGAAACAGGCAGTACCCGACAGAAAACAGTGGCAAAGGCGCCATCCAATTCTTGCATTGGATGGCGCCTTTTTTTCCCAATGCAACTCATCCGGAGATTGGTAGGGGAGAGTATGGCCAAGCCCGACTGGTATGACACTACCGAATGTGAAACGCACGACAAGGGTGCACCCAAGTTCTGCAAAAAGTCAGAACCGGGGGAGGGGACCGAGCGAAGCTGTGCGTATGACGGGGCACGCGTTGTCCTGATGCCGATCACCGACGTGATACACCTGGTCCACGGCCCCATTGCCTGTGCCGGTAACTCCTGGGACAATCGCGGTGCACGTTCGAGCGGGTCGCAGCTCTACCGGCGGGGTTTTACCACGGAAATGCTGCAGAACGACGTGATCTTCGGCGGCGAGAAGAAGCTCTACAAGGCAATCCAGGAGCTTGCCGGTCGCTATCCTGAGGCAAAGGCGATTTTTGTCTATGCAACCTGTGTAACCGCCATGACCGGCGACGATGTCGAAGCGGTCTGCAAGGCAGCCTCGGAGAAGGTTTCCATTCCGGTAATCCCGGTCAATACCCCGGGTTTCATTGGCGACAAGAATATCGGCAACCGTCTGGCCGGCGAGATCCTGTTCAAATACGTGATTGGCACCGCAGAGCCCCCGGTAGTGGGAGAGTATGCGATCAACCTGATCGGCGAATACAATATTGCAGGCGACCTCTGGGGTATGCTCCCGCTTTTCGACCGTCTGGGGATACAGGTCCTCTCGTGCTTCAGCGGCGACGCGAGGTTCGAGAATCTCCGCTATGCTCACCGGGCAAAGCTTAACATCATCATCTGCTCGAAATCGCTCACAAACCTTGCCAAGAAGATGCAGAAGAGCTATGGCATGCCGTACCTTGAGGAGTCGTTCTACGGAATGACCGATACGGCCAAGGCACTGCGCAATATTGCCAGAGAGCTTGATGATATTGTCGGGGGGCTGGAAAAGCGCATCATGCAGGAGCGTGTGGAGGGGCTTATCGCAGAGGAGGAGGAGCTCTGCCGACAGCGGATCGCCCCCTACCGTGCGACACTTGAGGGTAAGCGGGCAGTCCTCTTTACCGGCGGAGTCAAGACCTGGTCCATGGTCAATGCACTGCGTGAACTCGGTGTCGAGATACTTGCCGCGGGCACTCAAAACTCTACGCTGGAAGACTTCTACCGGATGAAAGGGCTGATGCACAAGGACGCCAGGATTATCGAGGATACATCCACCGCCGGTCTGCTTGATGTTATGCGTGAGAAGATGCCCGACCTTATCGTTGCGGGTGGGAAGACCAAGTTCCTGGCGCTCAAGACCAGAACCCCATTCCTGGACATCAATCATGGCCGCTCCCATCCCTACGCTGGTTATGAGGGGATGGTCACCTTTGCGAAACAGCTCGCAATGACCGCAAATAACCCAATCTGGAAGGTATTGAACGCCAAGGCGCCATGGGAGAAGAGTTCAGACGAGTTGGCATTGGAACTGGCTGAAGCCGCCAGACATGGAGAGTCATTTCTGGCGGAGGATATCAGCTCCTCGCGGGTGAAGGTGCCGACAAAAAATGCTACCGTAAATCCGCAGAAAAACTCTCCTGCCCTTGGGGCAACCCTGGCATATCTCGGCATCGACGGCATGCTTGGCCTTCTGCATGGCGCCCAGGGGTGTTCCACCTTCATCCGGCTGCAGCTGTCGCGTCATTTCAAGGAGTCCATTGCGCTAAATTCCACGGCCATGAGCGAGGATACGGCTATCTTTGGCGGGTGGGAAAACCTGAAGCAGGGGATAAAGCGGGTCATCGACAAGTTCCACCCGGCTGTTGTCGGGGTGATGACCTCCGGTCTTACGGAGACCATGGGGGATGACGTCAGGAGCGCCATCGTTCACTTTCGGCAGGAAAACCCGGAGTATGAGTCGATCCCGGTTGTCTGGGCCTCTACCCCTGATTACAGCGGCTCGATGCAGGAAGGGTACGCGGCAGCGGTAGAGGCTCTCGTCTCCACACTGCCTGAGGCGGGAGAGACGATTGGGGATCAGGTCAACCTGATTCCCGGTTCCCACCTGACCCCGGCAGACGTGGAGGAGTTGCAGGAGATTATCGAGTCTTTCGGACTGACCGTCCTTACCATCCCTGATATAGCCAATGCCCTGGATGGCCACATCGACGACGAGGTCTCTCCGCTCTCAACCGGCGGTATTCCGGTTGAGGCAATCCGAAGGGCAGGGCAGAGCGCAGCAACCCTGTTTGTGGGCGATTCGCTCCACAAGTCCGCAGCTCTTCTGAAAGAGAGATTCGGCATACCTGCCTACGGGTTCACCTCGATTACCGGCATAGCCGAGACAGACTTGCTGATGGAGACCCTCTCGGCTATCAGCAGCAGACCTATTCCCGAAAGGCACCGGAAGTGGCGAAGCCGACTGATGGATGCGATGGTGGACAGCCACTATCAGTTCGGCACAAAAAAGGTTGCCCTTGCCCTGGAAGCGGACAATTTGAAGGGGATCTCTAACTTTCTGGCAGGTATGGGATGCGAGATCCAGGCGGCGATTGCTGCCACCAGGACCCGCGGGCTGGATTCCCTGCCGAGCGCGAACGTCTTTGTCGGTGATCTGGAAGAGCTGGAATCGGCTGCTGTGGGGGCGGACCTGCTGGTTGCAAACTCCAACGGCCGCCAGGCCGCAGCCAAGCTGAAGATTGGCGCACATTTACGGTCCGGACTGCCGGTCTTTGACCGGCTCGGTGCCCACCAGAAGATGTGGGTTGGGTATCAGGGGACCATGAACCTGGTATTCGAGGTGGCGAATCTGTTCCAGGCCAATGCGAAAGAGGCACAGAAACTGGCCCATAACTGAAGGAGAATACGATGAAAGTTGCATTCACGAGTTCCACCGGCGAGATGATAGACCAGCACTTTGGTCAATGTACCAGCTTCCAGATCTGGGAGATAGGTCCGGACGAGGCGATGTACAGCTCCACTATCAATGACATTACAACCTCCGGTGATGAAGAGGACCGGATTGCGGCGCGTGCAACAGCACTGGCCGATTGTGCAATCGTCTACACCATGCAGATCGGTGGACCTGCAGCGGCCAAGCTGGTCGCCAGAAAGATTCATCCGATGAAGACCACTACCGAGGTCCCTGTGGCTGAAATCGTCGGCAAGCTGCAGGAGGTCCTGAGAGGGAACCCTCCGCCATGGCTCAGAAAAGCCCAGAACAAGGAGCAGGCAACCTCGTTTCTCGAAGAGTAACAGACTCACCAGACACCAAAAAGGAGGAAGGGAAAATGGCTTATATCACCGGTCTCACACGAGACAAAAAGGAATGGACCCCGGAGTTTGTCAAGGAGATCGACAAGGAGCTCTGCATCGGGTGCGGACGCTGCTACAAGGTCTGCGCCATGGATGTGCTTGCCTATGAAGAGGTGGATGAGGACGATTCGGCCAAGGCCTTCATGACTGTCGGCAGTCCGGGCAACTGTGTCGGCTGCCAGGCGTGCGGGCGTACCTGCCCGAAGAAGTGCTTCAGCTTTGAACCGGTTCTCCTTTGATTGAGGAAACAGGCTAACGCAAACAATTCGGGCGAAAAATTTCAGATTACGGAAATATTCGTCTGTTATGGGGGTTCCCATGCTCATCGCCGTTGCATCAAAGGATGGCAAAGAGATCAACCAGCACTTCGGCCATGCCGAGCGTTTCCTGATCTTTGACGTGGAAGGGTCTGATGCCAAGCTGGTTGACGAGAAGAAGGTAGAGCGGTACTGTTCATACGACCCGGAGCATCCGTTGCGCGGACATCTGCTGAGGGCTATCACCGAAGCACTGCATGGATGCCGCGCCGTTGTCTGCGCGCAGATAGGTGAGTGCCCTCAGCAGGAGATGGCACGCCTGGGGGTGGAGACGTTCGTGGTAAGCGGGCCGATCAAACCGGCGCTGACGGAACTGGCGAAAGTCCTGTAGCGGAGCTGCCTGCCGCGACCCGCAGGTTTCCGAATCACAACGAGGTGATGACCCGTGTCCACGTCAGCATTCAATCTCTGCAATCTTCCTCCCTGGGTCATCGCCTCGCGCCATTTCAATGAAACTCCGCAGCAGCTGGAGATCCAGGGGGTACGCCAGGCCAATCGATTTTTTTTTCAGAAGCTCGCCACCATCGACTCTGCGGAGAATCGGGCTACGGTCTTCAATGACTACATGTCGGTAAAGTACCAGCTCCACCACTGGCAGAGCCAGACCGACACGGCGCAGCGGAGCCTCAAGAACAGCTATCTCCGCTTTCTCCGGGGCTGGATGATGGACTCCAATTCCATTGAAGGGGCGGTTCTCAAGGGATGGGTGGAGAGCCGGATCGGTATCCCACCGACCTTCCACAGAATTCGGATTCCCTCCATTCATGCCGAAGAGTACATGCTTTTTGCAACAGACCGTACCAGAGGGAGCGCCCGGACAAACGCCATCAATGCGCAGCTTGACCTCCTCTATGAATACTGCCAGTACGAACTCTCCCTGAAATTTCCCGATTGTCTCACAATCCCTCTCTATCGGGGTACATACGACGCCTCCGAACATGAGGTTCTGGAGCAGATAACCAGGCGCGAACAGATCGTCAGGCTCAACAACCTGGTCTCGTTCACCTCTGACGAAGAGCGGGCCTGGGAGTTCGGTTCCACGGTATGGGAGGTAAAGGTGCCGCGGTCAAAGATCTTTTTCTTCAGCGACCTCCTCCCAAACAGCATTCTGAAAGGCGAAGGAGAGTACATGGTAATCGGCGGCGAGTACCTGGTGCGGCAGATACTCTGCACGGTCTGATTTCAAGCCAGCCTGTTCTCAAACTCACGTTTAGGGGTTCCCAAAGGTGCCAGGGCCACCAGGCGCTCTGCGTGTCTGTTGATATCAGTCACAAGAGAGCTGTCTAGTTTTTTTAGCCACCGGCCAGGGATGCTCTCGACTCCATAGTAGGCGCCTGCCAGGCCACCCAATATTGCCCCGGTCGTGTCCGCGTCACCACCCTGATTCACGGCTCCCACCACGCATTCCTCGAAGTTTCTCCCCCGGAAAAAGTGATGGCAGACCGTCTGGAAGGTATCGACAACGTATCCAGTGGCAAGCCCTTTGTAAGGATCGAAGCGGAAGGTCGGGAAGCGGTCGATGAGATCCTCAACCTCGCGTCGAAGACGCGATTTTGAAGCGCCTAGAATGGCCAGATGGAGGAGTCTGCCGTAACAGATGCAGGCGGCATCCGAAACCGGGTTGTTGTGTGTCAGGTGAGCCTGTTCAACGGTACACCGTTGAAGATTGTCATCGCTTCCGAGTGTGAAAAGTGCCACCGGGACCATCCGCATCAGCGCTCCATTGCCTGCGTCCCACTCGTTGCATGGAGTTTCCAGCTGGCCCCTGAGAATGAAGTTTCGTATCCCTCGGCGGCAGGTGTCCCCAATGTCGATCGGTTTGGTCTTGAGCCATGCTGCAAACTGTTCGGCGATCCCCTTGAGGTCCCATCGTCCTGAAGCTGAAATGGAGCCTGCGATGCAGAGCGACATCTCGGTATCATCGGTGATCTGCCCCGGTTTCAACCGCAGCCATCCTCCTCCGACCATATCACGCAGTATGCCGTATTTGGTCTTGATCTCTCCCGGGGTCATGAACTCCACCGGTGCGCCGAGGGCATCTCCCAGGGCTACACCCAGCAGTGCAGCACGACTGCGGGAGGTCATTTCATCGGAGTCGCATACGAGAGGGTGGTTCATGATCCTTCAATGATCTCACGCATACAACCGACCAGAAAATCAAAGACATCCTCCCGGGCTGTAACGAAACGCGGGAGGTCACGGTTCATGATATCCTCCAGGATATTGAGAGTACGGGCATCATCCCTGCCAAGCTCATCCATGACTGCTTCCATCATCGGAAGAATGTCGTAGATATCGTCCCGGTCAAACGGTTCTCTGTCAGGTTTGCCTCTGAATTTCGGTTTATCCCGCTCTTTAATATTCTTCGGATATCTGTATTTGAAATCCGAGGGCTTAATCCGGATCTTCATGGCATCATCCTTTGCAGCCGCAGCCGCCGGATGAACAGTAGGTTTTGCATCCCATCTCAATCTTCATGTCGCGTCCGTGGGATCTGCAGCACTCTAGAGACTCCCTGGTCACAAACCACTCGTTGTCCAATTCCATCCCTATCAACGCTTTCTGCTTGATCATCATCATGATCTTCAGCTGTGTGGTGTTCAGTTCTGAAGCCGCTTCCTCTGATGAAATGCAACTAACGCCATCAATCATTCGTTCCATTGCTCCCTCCGGAATTCTGTGTATGTTGGCATGGCAAGAAGTGCCCCTGCGCATGGTAGTGATCGTTACATGGATCATGCCAGCAATCAAAGCAGCGCCTGAAGGGGATCTACCTTTCTGCCATCCTGATAAATGCATAAGCAGTAGCCACTGCTGCCTGATTTGAAGCAGAGTTTTCGGCGCATTCCAGTTAATGGCTATGTAACATGCCGATAGTATGGTGTTGTACTGAATTTAATGAATTGATGGCACGGTGCGTGCTTTAAGGGGAAAGTACACTGGCTGATACGACGACGTATCGATACAACAGCAAGTAATCCTGTCGGAGACCCGCAGGTTTACTTTCTTCGGCAAGGACGCTGACCACTATGGTCATGCGTCCTTTTTTCGTTTCACTCTCACGGTGAGCCGAAAGGAAAGGAGTCTACAATGGCAACGTCATGTACAGAGCGGAAGAACATTCAGGGGCATCCCTGTTTCGGCGGCAACCATCACAAGAACGGCAGGATGCATCTGGCTGTGGCTCCAAAATGCAACATAAAGTGCGGCTACTGCAGTCGCCGACATGACTGTGCCAACGAATCTCGTCCAGGTGTTACAAGTAGGATCCTTACCCCTGCAGAGGGGTTGGAGAAAGTTCGTGAAGTTATGGCAAGCGAGCTGCTCGGTCCGATCATCAAGGTAATCGGCATAGCAGGGCCAGGGGATCCGCTTGCCAACGAGGAGACATTCGATACCTTCAGGATGATCGGCGAGGAGTTTCCTCATCTGATCAAGTGCATGAGTACAAACGGACTCCTTCTTCCCGAGAGTATCGATCGTCTCAATGACCTTGGGCTTCACAGCCTGACCGTGACCATAAATGCCCTTGACCCTCTCGTAGGGGCTAGGATCTATAGCTATATCAACTACCATGGCAGGCGTTACACCGGTGTCGAGGCGGCGCACATCCTCATAGCAAATCAGTTAGAGGGACTGAGGCAGGCTGCCGAGTACGGCATGACGATCAAGGTGAATACGGTCTACATACCCGGTATCAACGAAGAGCAGGTTCCTCTTATAGGAAAAAAAGTTAAGGAGATGGGGGCGTTTGTCATGAATGTCATGCCTCTGATTCCGCAGTCGGATTTCGCCGATGTTGTCCCACCTACGCCTGAAGAGCTTGACGTTGTCCGAGTTGCCAATGAGCAGATAATAGGCCAGTTCAAGCACTGCCGTCAGTGCCGGGCCGATGCGGTGGGATTGATCGGACAGGATGCCGTTTTTGCTAAGCCATCTTGTACCGGTTCCTGATATGAAATTCGACCTGTTCAGGCATGAGGAGATCGATCCTTTTCTTGCAATGGCCGGGAGTGAGGGGTGGCTCAGCGACCGGTGGGAATTCGAATTTCTGTTGCAACGCTTTCCCCATGGCTGTTTCGTTATCCGACAGTCAGGAGGTGCACCGCTTGCCTTTGTAACGGCTATAACCCACTCCTCCAGTGGATGGATCGGAAACCTTATCGTGCGTGAAGAAGCACGAAGGAAGGGTTTGGGATCGTTTCTGATGGGGAAGGCCATGGATGCCCTTTTTATTGCCGGTGCAAGGACGATATGGCTGACCGCTTCTTCCGAGGGAGCCCCCCTGTATGCCCGCATGGGGTTCAGAGATGTTGACAGGATAGGGCGCTGGATGATCGAGCGAACAGTTAATCTCGATTCCCCAGCACTAGCTTCATTGTCTGAAATTCATGAATTGATCAGACTGGACAAGGCCGGATGGGGTGATGATCGGACAGATCTTTGTCAGGAGAAGTCCAGGCTCGGAACCCTTAAATGCGATAACGGGAGCTGCCTTGTCGTTCACCAGAATGCGTCCGTCACCCAGATCGGTCCCTGGGCAAGCGATTCAATTGTCGCTGCAGAGCGCTCTTTGGATTGCCTCTTTTCAGGAGTAGCGCAACCTGGAAAGACGATGCTCGACGTACCATCAGGGAATGCAGGCGCAGTAGCCATGCTTGTAAAAAAGGGGTTCATCCATTGCAGTGAAGCGGTTCTCATGTATCATGGCCATTCACCCCCTAATTACAGTCCGGAGATGGTTTTTGCACTTGCAACATTCGGGAGTTTAGGTTAACGTTCACGTTAACGCTAAATTTATCCGAAGAATGTGATATAATTTTAGTCATACTGAATATTGTTTGATTAAAATTTATGCAAGATCTGACTTGTCAACGTCGCTTCGCTTTGCTAGGATTGCCGACGCCCAAAATAATATCAACAGCGGTAGAGTTCTGCCGCACTTGCCTCCGCGAGGATTCTCGATGCAGATAGTTGTTTGTATCAAGCAGGTACCCGACACTACCCAGGTTCAGATAGATCCGGTGACGAACACCCTGATCCGTGAAGGGATTCCGTTCATTATGAACCCCTATGATACCCATGCACTTGAAGAGGCGCTCCGCTTAAAGGACTGCCATGGGTTCAAGGTTACCGCCATCTCCATGGGGCCTCCCAATGCCGAGGCAACCCTCAAGAAGGCACTTTCTCTTGGAGCGGACCGTGTAGTGCTTCTTTCTGACCGCTGTTTCGGCGGAGCCGACACCCTTGCCACCAGCAATGTCCTCACTGAGGCGATCCGCAAATTGAATGAAGAGGACGAGGTAGCCCTGGTGCTCTGCGGGAAGCAGACCATTGACGGCGATACCGCTCAGGTTGGACCAGGGATAGCCACCCGCCTCGGCTCTGTCCAGCTTACCCTGGTTGACAAGATACTTGACCTAGATCTCCGTAGTCGTCGGATACGGGTCAGCCGAAAACTCGAAGGACGGCATGAAATCGTTGAAGCCCCGTTTCCCGCAATGTTGACTGTAGTCCGCGAACTCAACCGTCCACGCTATCCCACTGTACCCATGCGCCTTGCATCCTGCGATGCCCGGATAGAGATCTGGAACAACGAAGTCTTAAAGCTTGATGTAAACAGCATAGGTCTCAAAGGTTCTCCCACCTGGGTCGCCAAGATATTCTCGCCTCAGCGCGACAAGGGTGAAATCATCGGCGAAGGGATGGGAGACCCGGAAGGGACTGCGCAGCTTCTTATTGACAAATTGCTGAGTAAAGATCTGTTGTCAGTTTAAGAACGTAATAACGCCAGACGCTGGAAGTTGCATGCCAATACAGTTTCACCTCCAGCGTTTCACTTTTCGCATAAAGGTGTTCACATGTCTGAACCAAAGAAGCTTAAAAAGCCCCGGGGTAAGGCCCAACTGATCGAAGGGAAGTGCATCGCCTGCGGTGCCCGCTGCCAGAGCGCCTGCCCGGTCAACTGCATTGAGATGACCGATTCCGGAGAGCCGATAATCCTGACCGATAAGTGCATCGGTTGTCTCAAGTGCCTGAAGGTCTGTCCAGCTGACGCACTGGTGATGTTCTTTACACCTGAGGAGCAGAAAATCCTTGAGGAGCTGGCCAGGTTACAGGCGGGAGTTCCAGAAGAGGAAGAGCTGGATGAGGAAGCAAAGAAGCTTGCTGAAACACTTTCCACATATCGTGGTGTCTGGGTCTTTGTGGAACAGACCGAAGGGGAAGCTGCAAAGGTATCCTGGGAGCTTATCGGAAAGGGTAGAGAGCTGGCTGACGCCATAGGAGTACCACTTTCTGCCGTTGTTCTGGGTGAAAATGTTGAGCATCTCTGCCATGAAGCGTTCGCGTACGGAGCTGATACTAGCTATCTGATGGATGCGCCGGTGCTGAAGCATTTTCGTACGGAGTCCTACCTGCGCGGTGTCTGCCACCTCATTTTCCAGTACAAGCCTGAAATCATCCTTATGGGTGCTACCGGGTTGGGTCGCGATCTTGCCGGTGCTGTCGCTACTGTTGTAAAAACCGGACTCACCGCAGACTGTACAGGGCTTGCTGTGGATGACAAGAGAAACCTTATGCAGACCCGACCTGCGTTTGGCGGCAACATCATGGCGACCATCATGTGCGACAAATTTCGGCCACAAATGGCAACAGTGCGTCCCAATGTCATGCCTATGCCCGAAATATCCGCAACCAGGACAGGCTCCATACTTCGCAGTGACTGCCCTGTCCTGGAAGAGGATATGCTGGTAAAGGTCCTTGAGATTATTACTGACAGCAACAAGGATCATGTGGACATTGCAGGTGCTGATTATATTGTATCAGGCGGCCACGGCATGATGGGCCCAGACAATTTCGCCATCCTTCAGGAACTTGCCGACGAACTCGGAGGTGTTGTAGGTGCCTCACGACGGGCCGTAGATGCCGGTTGGATGCCGCATGATCGGCAGGTCGGACAGACTGGAAAGACTGTAAGACCCAAAATTTACATTGCCTGCGGTATCAGTGGCGCGATCCAGCACCTGGTCGGAATGCAGGATTCCGATGTTGTCATCGCCATTAATCGTGATCGTAACGCACCGATATTCGAGGTTGCAACGTACGGTATAGTTGGAGATCTGTTTCAGATCATTCCTGCATTGACTCGAAAAATCCGTGAACTAAAAGAACATCACTCCAGGAAAGTTGCTTGATAATTCGCAGAACGTGAAACATTGTATGAAATGTCAGCTTTACGTGGAAAGCCTATGGAGTAGAAATATTTTTTTATGCAATCGATACCTGTTCGACTACTTGTCTGAGAGAGTTTAATGACTCCAAACCCCATACTATTTGCAGCACTTCTCATACCTTCGCTGCTGTTCTTCTGTTTCAGCCTTTTCCGGCGTCGTTCTCTACTCTGTCTGGAGGGACAGAAGGGTAATTTACAAATTACAGCAGTTTGTATCCATGTGTTGCTGCTTTTCGCCATCGGTCAGAAACGGGAGGACGCAAAGCCTCACGGGACAAACCACTTCATCCTCCTTTTTTCATTCATGGTACTTCTCATATGCAATGGTGCATTCATTCTGGAGGGACTTATCCCCGGTTTCAATCTTGAGGCCTTGCCGGAGAAGATCTACATTGCCTTACTCTTCATGTTCGACATTGTTTCACTGATTGCCCTCGTTGCCACTCTTTTTTCCTTCTTGCACAGGGATAAAGCCAAGCCGGACTCTCTTGACAGAACATGCAGAAAGCCGAGAAGTTTCAGTAGTTTCTTTATTCTCTGCTGCTTTGTGCTGCTCATACTCACCTACTTCGGAGAGCACGGTGCACTGCTTGCGGTTATGGGGCAGAGCCACGTCTATATGCCGGTTTCTTCTCTTGCCGCAACAGCTCTCGTAAACTCACTGTTTGCAGACCAGCTCTTTTTGTTTGCAACCTGGTCGTGGTGGGTTCATGCGGGCTGTCTAATTGCCTTTTTCAGTATTCTGCCTTTCGGCATGGATATACATTGAATACATTGTGGATCTCAATCTGTCGTCAGTGAACCAGACAGATTATCATCTACCAGAGGATTTATATGCAGCCAAACCCGACCATCTTCACCCCACTCCTCATTGCCAGCTTTGCGTTCTTTTTCTGGAGCCTCTTCAGGAGGCTTTCGCTGGTAGCTCTCGGCAAACCCGAGGATCGCTGCGACAATGTGCCCCGACGCCTCCAATTCATGGTTCGATTTGCCTTCGGCCAGCTGCGCGTGCTTCGCATGCCGTTCGGGTTCAACCACCTGATCATCTTCTGGGGCTTCATCGTACTTGTTCTGGTGAATATCGAGTTCATGATCAACGGAGTATTTCCGGCAATTCGCCTGTCGCTCCTGCCTGATCTGCTGTATGCGCCGATTCGCTACATTTCGGACATCATGGCATTTCTGACACTGGTGGCGGTAGCAGTGGCTCTGGTCAGGAGGACCTTCATACCTCCGTACCCCGAAGCGCGAAACTTCATAGCATATGCAATCCTTGCTATGATTGCCATCCACATGGTGGCGTATCTCGGAGTAGGCGCCGGTGAGATTGTCCTGGGCAAGGAACGCGGAGCCGCCTTCATGCCGGTGTCGGCAGTCATTGCCCGGATGATCGAAAGCAAGGGCCCGCTGTATGCCGAAACTTTCTTCAACACTTCCTGGTGGCTCCATGCAGTTGCGCTGTTTGTTTTTGTCACGGTCCTGATACCCTATACCAAGCATCTGCATGTTTTAACTGCCATAGCAAACTGCTTCCTGCGGCGCAATGATCTGCCCAATGTGCAACCATGTGAAATATTCGAAAAGGGCGCGACGTATGGCGCCGGGCAGGTCGACCGATTCAGCTGGAAGGATCTGTTGGACTCCTTTGCCTGCACCAAGTGCGGCCGTTGCCAGAACGTTTGCCCGGCAAGCATTACCGGCAAGTCGCTCAACCCGCGGCAGATTATTGCGGATATACTTGCCAACCTTGAGACAAACGGCCCTCTGCTCAAAAAGGGGGGGAAACCGACGCTTCCCCTTATTGGCGCGGGGTACGGAAGCATCGCCGAGGAGGCTATCTGGAGTTGTACCTCCTGTGGTGCCTGCATGGAGGCGTGTCCGGTGTTTATTGAGCATCTTCCGAAGATCGTCGCCATGCGCCGACATCTGGTAGAGATGGAGGCACGTTTCCCGGAAGAGCTTCTCAACCTCTTTGAGAATATGGAAGGGCGTAGCAACCCATGGGGTATTGCTCCTTCTGAGCGCGGCAAGTGGGCTGCGCCCATTGGCGGCAAGGCGTTTGAATCAGGAAGGACCGAGTATCTTTATTATGTCGGCTGCTCGGGATCTTTCGACTCCCGTCAGAAACAGGTGACCGTTGCCCTGGGAACTATTCTCGATTCGGCAGGTGTCACCTGGGGGATTCTCGGAAAGGATGAGCTCTGCTGTGGGGACAGTCTCCGCCGACTCGGCAACGAGTATGTCTTTGACAAAATGGCCCGTGATAACGTTGCACTTTTCAAGGAGCGCGGGGTGAAGAAGATCATTACCCAGTGCCCGCATTGCTACTCAACCCTGAAGAACGACTACCGGCAGTATGGACTCGATATTGAGGTGATGCACCAGTCGCAGCTGATTGACAAATTTATACGTGAAGGCCGGATTAAGTTCACGCAGAAAATAGATTGGGTCGGCAAGGTTCTCTTTCACGACTCCTGCTATCTTGGACGTCATAACAACGTCTATGACGAACCACGCAATGTGTTGAATACAGTTACGGGCAACAGACCGGAGGAGTTTCCCAGGTCTCATGAAAATGCTTTATGTTGCGGTGGTGGTGGTGGCCGGATGTGGCAGGAGGAACAGAGTGGCAAGCGGATAAATATCGAACGAGTGGAAGAGGGCCTTGCTAAACATGCTGACACGGTCTGCGTTGCCTGCCCCTACTGTCTTACTATGTTCGAGGATGGAATCAAGGACAGACAGGCAAAGCACATTCGGGTAATGGATCTTGCCGAGATTGTTTCAGAAGGGTTGAGGATGTCGCAGTGATTGGATGCCGACAGGTTTTGACCGTTATTCAGAACGATCCCGACGTCCCCATGGGGTCGCTGTTAGATTGTCTGGAGCTCAATTCCGTCGCCTATCGATTGCTCAGGCCTTACGCAGGTGAGAGCATTCATCCACCGTCACCTGGAGATGCCGCAGTGGTTCTGGGTGGTGCCATGGGGGTGCATGACGACGGGATACACCCTTTCCTTCGTGAGGTGAAGGGGTATATTGCCGCTTGCACATCTGCAGACGTTCCTTTACTGGGGATCTGTCTCGGGGGGCAGCTTCTTGCGGAAGTGCTGGGTGGCAAGGTGGCTTCAGTCAGCCATGCCGAGCGTGGTGTCATCCCGATATCTCTTACCGAAGCAGGCAGAACTGAACAGCTGTTTGAGGGGATTCCCTCAACCTTTTTAGCGCTTCAGTGGCACAACGACAGTTTTACTCCGCCACCAGGAAAATCCACTCTGGCCTATTCAGCGATATGTCCGCACCAGGCATTCCGCTCTGGTTCCGCCTATGGCCTGCAGTTTCACCCTGAAGCAACTGCCGACATCGTCGCTACCTGGTGCCGGACGATCAACGGCAACCCACCACTCTCGGCAGCCGAAAGCAGCACTCTGATGGCAGACTTTGCTACCCATCAAACAGCCTGTTATGCGGCAGCCCAGAAGCTGTTCGGCAATTTCCTCCGCATCGCCGCTCTTCTTTAGAGCGCTGCTCCTCCCTTGACTTTTTCCTGCCGATAACCTACGATGCGCCCTTATGAAACGGCCAACCAGACAGATTTCCATCGGCGGTATTGCCATCGGAGGGGGTGCGCCATGCTCCGTCCAGTCGATGTGCAGCACCGACACCCGCGACGAGGCTTCCACCCTTGAACAGATCGGGCGTCTTGCTGCGGCTGGATGCGAGCTGGTTCGCTGTGCGGTTCCGGACATGGATGCAGCCGAGTCTCTCGGCCGAGTAAAGGCAGCAAGTCCGCTCCCGGTAATTGCCGACATCCATTTCGATTACAAACTGGCACTCAAGGTCCTTGAAGGTGGCATCGACGGCCTTCGTCTCAACCCCGGCAACATCGGCGAGCAGTGGAAGGTGGCCGAGGTGGTGAAGTCTGCTGCCGAACGCAGGGTCCCTATCAGGATAGGGGTCAACGCAGGTTCCCTTGAGAAGGAACTCCTGATCAAGTACGGCCACCCTACGGCTGCGGCGATGGTGGAATCCGCACTCGGCCATGTCAGGATCCTCGAAGAGATAGGATATGATCAGATAAAGATATCCCTGAAGGCCTCGGATGTCCCCAAGACCGTCGAGGCCTACCGGCTTCTCTCCACCAAAGTCGATTACCCCCTGCATATCGGGATCACCGAGGCAGGCACGACCTTCTCCGGCACGATCAAGTCTGCAGTGGGACTCGGCATCCTTCTAGCCGATGGCATCGGCGACACCCTGCGGGTTTCTCTTACCGGCGATCCGGTTGACGAGGTCCGTGTAGGGTTCGAGATACTCAAGGCTCTCGGACTCCGGCAGAAGGGGGTAAACTTCGTCTCCTGCCCCACCTGCGGCCGCTGCCAGATCAACCTGATCCGGGTGGCCGAAGAGGTGGAACAGCGACTGGCAGGGGTGGATGCCCCGATAACCGTTGCGGTGATGGGTTGCGTGGTAAACGGACCGGGCGAGGCACGCGAGGCAGATTACGGCATTGCAGGCGGCAGAGGAGAGGGGCTCCTGTTCAGTCACGGCGAGATCGTCAGGAAGGTGCCGGAAAATGAGCTGGCCGATGCACTGGTGGCGGAAGTGATGAAGGCAGCGAAGGGTAGTATGTGAAGATAATGCGCCTGTCCATTTTATCTCTACTGCGTAATTTGTCGAAAAACTTTACATTATGAGGGCTTCCTCTTTAGAATGTGTATGATTACGTAGATATTTTAGTGGCTTTCAGTTTTGGCGCTTAAATTGCAAAAATGTCATAATTAAGTTCAATAACCAATTTGAGGAGAAATTCATGTTAAAGAAAATCATAGTACTGGTTGGTTTGGCAGTATCAATTGCAGGCAGTGCTTCAGCTGCAACGGTATTTTATACCAATCAGGCCGCATGGAATGCGGCTGTTTCCGGCCCGTCAGTTGTTGAAAATTACGAATCCTACGGGTGGTCAAATCCCGGAGGCGATCAGCTGGTCAACAATGGAAGCATCACGCTTGGGGGCATTACATACTCTTTCCCTGATCAATTATTTGGAGTTGGCCCTAATCTGAATTATTCCGCTTCGTATCTTTTAGGTAATTCGTATCTTGAGTGGCAAACCAGTCCAAATCAAATGCTGATTAGCTGGACTAACCCGGTTACTGCCGGTGCATTCAATTTCGGCGGATTCTACGGTAATGCCGGTATCAATCTTTCAGTAACGTTGGGCAATGGCGATGCGGCTACTGGTACTACTCAACAGAATGCTTTTTCCTTTTTCGGGATCATCACCGACACCCCATTCAACACAATGACGCTCAATGCTGATCAAAATTACATAGTGTTTGACAATTTGACATATGCTACAGGGGCTCCTGCAGTTCCTGAGCCCTCAACTCTTGCTCTTATTGGCGTAGGGATCGCCGGTCTCGTGATTTCCAGGAGACGTGCGAAGAAGTAGCAGTAGCACTTCGTCAACAATTTTCTAGAATGGGGGAGCATGCCTGTGCTCCCCCATTTTTTGTCGGAAAAGTTTACATATCAATAGTAGGCCAAGAGTCGGCTCTTATTGTCGCACCTCCCTTGACTTTTCAGCACCTTTCACCTAGTATCCCCAAACTTGTAGCTCGTTTTTATGGACTCAGCAAAAAGTTGCTTTGACCGTTCAGTCAACCGGTTTGTGGCCGACGTTATCTATGTATCTTAAAACATGAGGTTTTCTATGCGATATTCTCAATACTTTATACCAACGGTTAAAGAAACCCCTGCTGATGCGGAGGTGATCTCCCACCAGCTGATGCTGCGGGCCGGGATGATCAGGAAGCTGGCAGCAGGTATCTACAACTACCTGCCGCTGGGGCTACGCTCCATCAGAAAGGTCGAGCAGATTGTTCGCGAGGAGATGAACCGGGCCGGTGCCATAGAGATCCTGATGCCGATGGTGACCCCCTCGGAATTATGGCAGGAGTCCGGCCGCTGGGAGTTTTACGGCAAGGAGCTGCTCCGTTTCAAGGATCGAAAAGATGGCGAGTTCTGCCTCGGACCGACCCATGAAGAGGTGGTGACCGACATCGTCCGTCGCGAGATACGAAGCTACCGTCAGCTCCCCATAAACCTCTACCAGATCCAGACCAAGTTCCGTGACGAGATTCGCCCCCGCTTCGGCTTGATGCGAGGTCGCGAGTTTATCATGAAGGATGCCTACTCATTTGATCTGGACAGCGAAGCAGCAGACCTCTCGTACGACAAGATGTACCAGGCCTATCGCCGTATTTTCGAGCGCTGCGGACTCAATTTCCGTGCTGTCGAGGCAGACACGGGGAGCATCGGCGGATCATTCTCTCATGAGTTCATGGTTTTGGCCGATTCTGGCGAGGATGCCATTCTCTCCTGCAGTGCCTGTGACTATGCCGCAAATGTGGAAAAGGCAGAGTCCCGCCCGGTTGCCGCAGTCGAGTGTTGTCAGAAGGATCTCGAAAAGGTGTCAACCCCTGAACAGCGGACCATCGAAGAGGTGGCTGGTTTCCTTGGAATACCGTCGTCCGAAACGGTCAAGGCCCTGGTGCTGGTGGCAGACGGCAAACCCCTGATGGCACTGGTTCGAGGCGACCACGAGCTGAACGAGATCAAGCTGAAGAACTTCCTGGGTGCTACCGACCTTGAGATGGCATGCGACGACGTTTATGAGAAGGTAAGCGGAGGCCCTGTAGGTTTTGCAGGGCCTGTCGGCATAAAAGCCTGGATCATTGCCGACCAGTCGCTGAAGGGGATCAGTAATTTTGTGACGGGCGGTAATGCAAAGGATCTTCATCTGCGCAATGTGAACCTTGGGCGTGACTTCACGGTGAGCTCCTTCGCAGATATACGGACCATAGTCCAGGGGGATGCCTGTCCTCGCTGCAGCGACGGCACGATGGAGGTCTGGCGTGGCATAGAGGTAGGGCATGTATTCAAACTCGGCACCAAATATTCAAAATCACTGAAGTCCACCTACCTGGATGCCGATGGCAAGGAGCAGACCATGTTCATGGGATGTTACGGTATCGGTGTCAGTCGAACCGTAGCTGCCTGCATCGAACAGAACCACGATGAAAACGGGATCATCTTCCCGCTTCCCATTGCACCGTTCCACTGCATTGTTTCCGCGCTCAGCGTAAAGGATGAGCCGGTGGTAAAGGCTGCAGAGGATATCTATTCAAGGCTCGCGTCTAAAGGTGTGGAAGTCATCCTAGACGACCGTGACGAGCGCCCCGGGTTCAAGTTCAAGGATGCCGACCTGATAGGTATCCCTCTAAGGATCGTGGTCGGTGCGAAACATCTTGTCGAAGGGAAGGTTGAGTTGAAGCATCGCCGAAGCGGCGAAGTGGAACTGATTACCATCGATGAGGCTGTAACAAAGGTGCAGATGCTTGTTGCGGAGGCGTTGGCATGACTAGAGAGCAAGCTCGAAACAAGATAATTTTTGCCCTTGATGTACCCGGAATGACGGAGGTGCATCACTGGGCCAGGCTGCTCTCTCCGCATGTCGGGATGTTCAAGATCGGAAAGCAGCTCTTCACAGCCACCGGACCCGAAGCGGTGCACGCCATACGGGAGTCGGGGGGAGAGGTCTTTCTCGATCTCAAGTATCATGATATCCCGAACACGGTGGCAATGGCGTCGTTGGAAGCGGCGCGTATGGGGGTCAAACTTTTCAACCTCCATGCACTTGGTGGCTATGAGATGATGGCAACTACCATGGATACGCTTGGGCGCGAATTCAGTGGACGGCCACGAGCCAAGGTGCTGGCAGTTACGGTATTGACCTCATCCACCCGCGAGACGCTTTTGGAGATCGGCATCGATGCTTCCGTTGAAGAGCAGGTGCTGAAGCTTGCCCTTCTGGCCAAGCGTGCAGGTGTGGACGGTGTGGTAGCATCCCCTCGCGAGGTCACTCTTATCAGAGAGGCGTGCGGCAGCGATTTTCTCGTTGTTACACCTGGGGTTCGACCTCCGTTTGCTTCTGTAGACGATCAGAAGCGGATCATGACACCACGCGAGGCAGTGGCAGCAGGGGCCGACTATCTGGTGATCGGCAGACCTATCACTGCTGCTCCGGATCCGGTACAGGCTTGTGAGCTGATCATTGACGAGATAGTTGGTAAAGCTTGATGGTAAAAGTATTTCAGAGGGTGGTGAGAAGTGTCTGACGATATTGTGTATGGAATGAATCCTGTTAAGGAGGCGCTTCGCGGCAAGCGAAAGGCCTCTGAACTTTTTGTGGCAGGGCTGGTGAACGACAGACGTCTGGCAAAGCTCGTTGAGCTGGCTGCTGAACAGGGAGTGCCGGTACGTCACCGACAGAAACAGGATATTTCAAGGCTTGCCGGAACTGATCACCATCAGGGTGTGGCGCTTCGGGTTGAGCCTTTTCCTTATGCGGAACTGGACGACATGCTGGCTGCTATGGCCGATACAGGGCAAGGGCTCCTGCTTCTGCTTGATTCCGTGCAGGACCCAGCCAATCTCGGAGCGTTGGTAAGAAGCGCGGCCTGTGGCGGTGCCATCGGAGTCGTCATCACTAAGGACCGTTCGGTCGGCGTCACCCCCGCCGTGGAGAGGGTCTCAGCCGGTGCTGTGGAGACCGTTCCCATTGCGCAGGTTACCAACCTCGTCCAGGCAATTGATCAGATTAAGGGAGCGGGATTCTGGACATATGGCCTGGTGCAAGACTCCTCAACAAGCATCTATCAACAGGACCTTTGCGGAAAAGTTGCGCTGGTGGTTGGAAACGAGGGGGACGGAATCAGGCCGCTTGTGCAAAAAAGCTGCGATCTTCTTCTCACCATTCCTCTCCTCGGGGGGGTCGGCTCTCTGAATGCCGCAACTGCAGGGAGTATAGCCATCTTTGAGGCGGTTCGACAACGTCTTCAGAAATGATAATTGCCGTCGAAATTCAAGTGACTGCTTGCAAAACATTAATGATTGTATTAGCATTACAAGGTTTTTTAGTCACAGGAGGTGCCTTATGATTGAGTCGAACGACATCCCCAGAGATATGGAAGTCATCGACGCCATCTTGTCCAAGACACTTAAAAGCGGTTTCGTGGTTGAGGTTAAGCTGGTGAAAAGGCCTCGGCAGTACGAAGCTGCTCTGTTTATCAATGACAAGTACAAGCCTGGTCCTCCTCTCCCCAGAGCAATGGAGACGCCGGTTGGTGAAGCCACCCACTGGATGGGCATTCGTCCAAAGGTTGGCTTTACCTCTGAGGAGGCTGATCAGATACTTGACGAAGTAAGCGGCCAGAATGTCCTCCACCGTATTAAGATGGTGGACAACTGGGGCGTCCAGGATGACGAATAAATTCCAATTTAATATCAAGGATTGAGGCGATGACGGCGTACAGGTAGTACCTAGAGAACCGAAGTTGGGGTGAACGCGGGTAGCGCCTTGATTTTGATTTTGAAAAGGAGAATTGGCGATGATATCCATCGATTTCACAAAGATGAACGGCCTGATTCCAGCCATCATCCAGGATCATGAGACCGGAGAAGTGTTGATGGTCGCTTTCATGGATGAAAAGACGCTGAATCTGACACTTGAAACCGGTAAGACATGGTTTTTCAGTCGGACCAGGAATAAGTACTGGATGAAGGGGGAGGAGTCCGGAAATACTCAGGATGTAGTTGAGGCCTACACGGATTGTGATGCAGACTCTGTGGTGATCCGGGTAAGGCAGAATGGTCCGGCCGCCTGCCATACCGGCAATCGGAGCTGTTTTTACGTAAAATGGGAGAACGGACAATGGGTGGAGCATTCAAATCCACTCTTTGACCCCAAGGAGGTTTATAAGAAGTGAGCACTATCCTTCAGTTAGGTATCCCCAAGGGGAGCCTTGAAAATGCAACGGTAGATCTGTTCAGGAAGGCCGGCTGGCAGATCACTATTTCGTCGCGTAGCTACTTTCCTGCTGTTGACGACAACGAAATGAACTGCAAACTAATCCGCCCGCAGGAGATGGGAAAGTATGTGGAGCGCGGCACAATAGATGCCGGTATTGCCGGTCGAGATTGGGTTCGGGAGAATGATTCCGACGTTGTTGAAGTCTGCGAGATGGTATACTCAAAGGTTTCACGCAGACCGGCCCGCTGGGTGCTCGTGGTGACCAAGGAGTCAAAGGTTCAGAAGCCTGAAGATCTGCATGGCGCAACCATCTCCACCGAGTTGGTGGAGTTCACCAAGCGCTATTTTGCCGAACGCAACATCCCGGTCAGTGTCGAGTTTTCCTGGGGCGCAACTGAGGCCAAGGTTGTTGATGGACTTTGTGACGCAATTGTCGAAGTGACGGAGACCGGTTCAACCATAAAAGCCAACGGCCTGCGGATAGTCTGCGACATGATGGAATCGGTACCGGTCCTGGTGGTCAACAAGGCTGCATGGGCCGACCCATGGAAGAGGGGAAAAATCGAGACTATCGCTACTCTTCTTAAATCTGCCCTTGCTGCCGAAGGAATGGTTGGCCTTAAGATGAATGCCCCTGGAGACCGAGCAGACTCCATAATCAAGGTTCTGCCGAGCCTGAACAACCCCACCGTGGCTCATCTCTATAATTCCGACTGGGTCTCTATCGAGAGCATCCTGCCTGAGAAGGATGTTCGCCGGATAGTCCCGGAGCTTCTCAAGCTAGGTGCTCAGGGGATTGTTGAGTATCCTCTCAATAAAATCATCTAGGGTAGGGTGGATAGAGTTTGCAGGCAAGGAAATAGGGATAGCATGGCGGCGATGCTATCCCTATGTTTATACAGAGTTAAGCTGTTGCCGGGATGAACGGATACATCTTTTCTGGTCGACGGAGCATTCAGGCTTTTTTTGCTTTTGGACTCTTTGCGTTAGTTGCTTTGGGAACTGCCTTAGGAGCTACTTTTACAGCTGAATCCTTGGGTGGTTTTGTCGATTTGCCTGCGCGTACTGCCCGCGCTTTAGCAAGGTTATCAGCTAGCCCGCGCTCATTGGCCATTTTACGCCGGGCTTCAGAGAAGTTTTTAGCTGTGAGGGACTGGCTGCTGGGTATGCCGAATTGCTTGCGATAGTCACGCGGTTTCATTTCATGAACGGTTGAAAGGTGGCGGGTAAGTGCCTTCATTCCTGACTTGCCGCAGATCATGCAGATAACCTGATCTGCCTGAAACGCCTTTTTAAGGGATATTGTGGGGGCTTTTGACTCTGTTGCCACTTCTCCTGACTGGATACCGGTATCGAGCTGCTGCAGTGATTTGTAAATCTTCTGGATCTGTTGAAGAAGTTCATCACCTGTCATTTCGTTCATGGATGCGTGCGCCGATACAATGCTTGCAGTAAGTTCCAACAGTGTCTGTGCCATGATCCCTCCGTTTGTTAGTAATATATTTTCTATTTAACGGCATATTTTTATAAAATCAAGCTATAAACTATTTTATGTAACAGGTTATTCAGTGTGAAGTTTCTTGTGATTGTTACATGCAGGTATTTTTAAGACATTAACAACGTAGAGGAAGAGCAATATGCCAAGAATAGAAATTGATCTGTCGAGATGCAAAGGATGCGGACTCTGCACAATAGTATGTTCCCACAAGATTGTGGTGATGAGCGACCAGGTCAATGCGTTAGGGCATCATCCTGCTTCAGCCCCGGACCAGAATAAGTGCACCGGTTGCGCTCTTTGTGCAGAGATATGCCCTGACGTGGCAATATCTGTTTTCAAATAACGGCAGAGTATTGAGCCGTAATGATATTGCTTATCCCGGAAATAGTTCAGTTGTTACAATGCTTGAATATGGAGGCTGGTTGTGCAATCCCGTTTGTTCGTAAAAGGTAATGAAGCTGTGGCAATGGCAGCTATAGAAGCAGGATGTCGATGTTATTTCGGGTATCCGATAACCCCTCAGAGTGACATTCCAGAGTATCTGTCACGGGAACTCCCCAAGCTTGGTGGTGAGTTCATTCAGGCAGAAAGCGAGATCGCTGCCATCAATATGCTGCTCGGTGCTTCTGCAACCGGTGTGCGGGCGATGACCTCCTCCTCCGGTCCTGGCATATCTCTCAAGCAAGAGGGGATATCCTACATGGCAGGCTCCGAATTGCCGGGGGTTATTATCGATATCTGTCGCTCAGGCCCAGGTCTTGGAGGAATCGATGCGTCCCAGGCCGATTACTTCCAGGCTGTAAAGGGTGGAGGTCATGGAGGTTATCATATCATCGTCCTGGCCCCGGCTTCGGTACAGGAGATGTACGATCTGACCCTGCTAGCATTTGATCTGGCCGATATATATCGCATGCCGGCAATGATCCTGGCAGATGCTGTAATAGGGCAGATGAAGGAGGCCATATACCCTCATGCAAGAGCTGATAAAGAGTTGCCGGCCAAAGATTGGGCTGTTCGTGGCCGGGTGGAAGGAGAGGCGCAACGGGTTGTCAAGTCTCTTTATCTTGGCGACGGTGAGATGGAGGCTTTTCATTGGCGCCTCCATGCTCGGTATCGGGAACTGGGCGATAGAGAGAGCCGTTGGGAGGAATTTGAGACCTATGATGCCACTCTTGTTGTTACGGCTTTTGGCTCAGCTGCACGCATCGCAAAGTCTGCAGTCATGATGGCCCGCGAGTCCGGGATGAAGGTGGGACTGTTGCGCCCCATCACATTGTTTCCTTTTCCAGCCAAGGCCTATGCAGAACTTACAAGGCGATGCAGAAAAATCCTCGACATCGAATTGAATACCGGCCAGATGATTGAGGACGTCCGTCTTTCAGTTCAAGAGGGGACTCAGACCGTCTTTTACGGACGCCCTCCGGGAGCAGGTTCTCTGCCGACCCCCGAGGAGCTTTTTGAACAGATAAAGGTTCACTACTGATTCACATTTCACCTTTCACGAGGTCATTGTATGCAACAGGTTTTCACGAGACCTGCAAGTCTCAAGGATTTGCAGACACACTTTTGCCCCGGCTGCCAGCACGGTACCATTCACCGGATGGTGGCTGAGGCCCTGGACTCTTACGACCTGAGGTCACGGACCATTGGCTGTGCATCGGTCGGCTGCTCGGTATTCCTCTACGAATATTTCGATATTGACGTTGTCGAATCACCCCATGGAAGGGCCACTGCTGTAGCTACCGGTGTCAAACGTGCCCGTCCGGATTCTATCGTATTCACCTACCAGGGCGACGGGGACTTGGCAGCCATAGGGACATCCGAGATTATCCACGCAGCCAATCGTGGCGAGGATATTACCGTCATCTTCGTCAATAACACCACATACGGGATGACCGGCGGTCAGATGGCACCCACGACTCTGGTTGGTCAGCGGACTTCCACCTCACCTTACGGGCGAAACGAGAAAAAGGATGGTGCTCCACTTAAGATGGCGGAACTGCTTTCCAATCTTGAAGGTGTTGCCTTTAGCGCCCGGGTAGCGGTGAACAGTCCGAAGAACCTCATTGACGCAAAGAAACAGATCAACAAGGCATTTCGGTATCAGGCAGAAGGGCTCGGGTTTTCGTTCATAGAGGCTCTTTCCGCCTGCCCGACAAACTGGGGTATGAATCCTCTGCAGGCCAATGAGAGGGTCGCAAACGAGATAATCCCTTATTTCCCGCTGGGAGTTTTTAAGAATTCTGCAGAAATCTGAAATGCGAGGTTCACAATGCGTCACGATCTGTTTATTGCCGGTTTCGGCGGACAGGGGGTCCTTCTTGCCGGCAACCTGCTTTCATACGCAGCCATAAGAGAAGGGTATAACGTCTCTTTTTTTCCTGCCTACGGCGTTGAAAAACGCGGTGGTGCAGCCATGTGCACGGTTATCATAGCTGACGGCGAGGTCGGCTCTCCTGTAGTAGGGAACCCTTCAGTATCCATCCTTCTTAACCAGATATCCTTTGATAAATATGCCGGCAAGGTCGCTGCAGGTGGGATAGCCATTGTCAATTCATCTGTAATAGACTCTTCAGAACTCAAAAGGGCTGATGTTGATCTCCTCCTCATTCCTATGAATGATATCGCCATCGAACTTGGTGACTTGAGAATGGTGAACATGGTTGCAGCCGGAGCCTACGCGGCAAAGACAAAGGCTTTATCACTTCAGTCCCTCTGCGAGGCATTGAAGGATGCACTCCCGGAGCGTAATCATCACGTTATCCCGTCCAATATAAAGGCAATAGAAGCCGGAGCCGCACGTATATCCCGTTAATACAAGACATATACCAGGAGATACTCGATGAAGCTATGCTTAGGTTTTATTGTGCTTACCCTGGTTGTCTGTATGTTCCCTCTGCCAAGCACTGCCTTTGAATTTCCCCCTCGCGAGAGGTCCCACAGTGGACTCTCCCTGCAGGGATACACAGGTATCTTGAATACTCCCAGCGCCCACCTGACATGCGAGGGATCGTTCTACGGAATGTATTCAAACCAGAAGGAGAGTAAGTGGCGTGAAAGGACCTCATACCAGGACAACTTTTTCTTTTCGGTAGGTTTCTTCAGTATTGCCGAGATTGGCGGGAAGTTGATGCATGCTCCCGGAGTTGGAGCAACAGACCTGTCGGCGAATTTCAAGATTTCCTCCGCACCGTTTTTCAGCAAGTATCCATACCTTCCTGTTCTTGCTTTCGGGATGGAGGATGTTGGCGGAGGCGCGAAATACCTGCAGACAAAGTACGTTGTTGCCTCGGAAGATCTTTGGCGCTTCAGGTTTTCTGCAGGTTACGGTAATGGACCGGACCGGATGAAAGGTTTCTTCGGAGGGGCAGAGTTAAAGGCCCATGAGTGGGTCTATCTGCTGGGGGAGTATGATACCAGCGAATCCAACCTCGGTTTACGGATTGTAACTCCGCAGTTCTGGAAGGTTCCGGTCAGCTTTACCGCCACAGCCAAGACGTCGCTGACACATAGGCCCGGCAACATCGACATAGCGGTGGGATTCTCGGTTCCGCTTGATTTCAGAGTACAAACATTCAGTGATTCAGAGAAACAGGATTTGCCCAAAGAGGTTTTTCAGAAATCGATCTCTCCCAACACCGGCTCTCCCGCTGACAAACAACCTTCCGCATCAGTCCCAATGTCTGCAAGAAATCAACTACTGCTATCAAATTCCGATGACCCTGGTATGGCCAAACTTTCGACTCTTCGTGACCGCCTGGTCGAGGCGGGCTTCATGAATGTGCGGGTAGGGAAGGAGGATGGCAAAAACCTTGTTGTCGAATACGAGAACGTCACCTTCAACCACAACGAACTCGACGCACTTGGCGTGGTATCCGGCATGGCAGCAGATTCATTGAAAAACGATTATGAATGGATTCGTGTTGTAATAAAAAAGAAGAACATACGGATGCTGCAAGTTCTTATGTCGCTTTCAACCGTTGCTTCCTTTATGGAGGATGAACAGCGCCTCTCCGAACTTAAGTCGGATATTTCCATTACAAGCCGGGTATTTGATGACCGTGATGTTACCTATGCCGGAGGTGGCGAAAACTCCACAATATTCGCCACCTCGTTTCTTCTTTGGCCGGGGTTGACTACAATGGTCGGGACCGACGAGGGGGCTTTCGATTACGTGCTCTCTCTGAAACCAGAGCTGTACGTCAATCTCTGGAAGGGTGCGATGGCAGGTGCACGGTGGGATATTCCCCTTTCCTGGAGCGACAACATGGACGATGGCAGGCCCTTCCGGGATAGCCGTACTCCATCTAGGATGGAGCGGTTGATGCTGTTTCAGGGGATCAGGCTGATCCCCGGTTTAATGGCAAATTTGGGTGCAGGTATGCTGGTCCATGACCTGTATGGAACCCTGAACGAACTTGTCTGGCAACCGGGCGACGGGAGCCATCTTATCCGGCTGGTACAGACGTGGGGAAAGGATGAGAAAACACACCAGAAAAAAGAGGTTTATATAGGCTCTTACCGCTATTATTTTGCTCCGCTGGACCTCTCACTGGAAGGGAGAGTCGGGAGGTTCTGGGCGCAGGACAAGGGGTTTGTGCTCGAATTGAAGCGCTTTTTCGGCGATACCGCTTTTTCGGTCTATTACAAGAACACAACCATACGGGAGTGGAATAGCATGCATTTCGAAGCAGCCGGCGTGGAGTTTTCATTTCCACTAACCCTTCGTCGGGATATGAAGCCTTATTTCAAGATACAGGCCCGCGGAACTGACGAATGGTATTATGGCCGCGAGACAGTGATTTCCAATTCTCTGCATGACAATCGCAACTACCTGACACCTGTGCCGCTTGCAGTCACTCCGCGGTTTACCGGGTCTCTCCATAACCAGTTCCTGAATAGGGACCGACTCAGCGAATCGTATGTAAAGTCGCATCTTCCAAGAATGCGCGAGTCATGGCTAACGTACCGCAATAGTCTTTAATGCTTTAATTCGTAAGCGTTGCATTGACATATCCTAATTATGTTTTAATATACCGAAATCATATATAGTTAGGAGAATGTCACATGATAATGCAACGTTTGAAGTATGCGTGTTTGATTGTAGCGGTCATGGTAATTGCAGGTTGTGGTGACAATAGCTCATCAACTCAGACTGGAACTGTGTCCAAGGGGCCGGTAAATGGAGCGAAGGCGAGGTTTTTCACGGCAGCCGGCGTTTTTGCAAATTACTCGGCACGCTCAAATGCCAGTGGCACTATTCCTTACACTGGTGGAAGGGTGACCACCACAGGCGGCGTCTACACTGACATGAATGGCGCTGTCAGAAGTGCCCCTCCCCTTGAAACGCCTGCTGGCATGAGGAACGTGACACCGTTTACGACTCTGTATGCCAATGCCAGCCCTGCAGATCGGATAAATCTTCAGAATTTGATTGGCACACTCAGCATAGATACCGCTGTAACCGGGACAATTTCTTCAACAAATGCGCTCATGGCAAAACTTAACGAGTCCATAGGCGAACTGCTTACCCAGATATCTGAGCAAGGCGGAACACCTTCTGGAACTTATCTAGCTGATGTTGCAACAGCCGTAGGCAACCTGAATCCGACTACTGCAGCGGTTTCTGCCACTCTGGTCACGGCGCTTACTTCGGTTACTGCACCTACCGGTGTAGCCATTAACAGTACTGCACTTACCGCTATAGCTAACACAACCATAGCAGGTGCAACTGTTCCTACCGCAGCACCTGCTACCACTGCCACGCCTACCACAGCATCCACCGGATCCGGTTCCGGCACTGGCGGCGGAGGCAGTTCCCAGTTTCAAAATTAATGTATCCAAGTAAAAAAGCCCCGTAGCAACACGGGGCTTTTTTCTTGACGCTCGCTGCTATTTCTGGTAAAAATTCACTTCTTTATTGGGGTATAGCCAAACGGTAAGGCAACGGCCTCTGACGCCGTCATCTCTTGGTTCGAATCCAGGTACCCCAGCCAATATATCTATATGGGCTGTGCATATTCATGCACAGCCCATTTTTGCTGATTGTCATGCAATCCAATTTGTGCATCCATGCACTCATGGTGCAGGTTGAAAGACATCATACTTCCTGAGCATCGCAGCCTTGTCAGCCCATACGACTCTTTAAGCTGCCACTCCACTGGAGACGATGAACAGGGGTGCTGCGAAATATAAAACCTTCCAATTCGCTAGGGGGTATTTAAGATCTCGATATGATCATGAGGCTTCAAATAAGCGATCTCATGCAAGGGGATATCCTGCAACAATTGAAGTAAGGCGAATCTGTGAGGTGATGAGAGCGAAATGTTTGATAAAAGGTGCTTGACACGTCGATCAAAAAACCATAATATGCGCTCCGATGAATACTTGACAAGAGGTTTTACCTTTAGTGGCAACAGAGTCAGCATAATTACTCGTGAGTCAGAGCATCTGATCTAGTAATCGATGAATTCTTCAGGTCCCATCGTCTAGTGGTTAGGACACCGGCCTTTCACGTCGGTAACAGGGGTTCAAGTCCCCTTGGGATCACCATTTTATAAACAGTAATTCTTTTGATAAGGGTTGCTGTTTTTTTTTATCTGCCCGTTTCTGGAACCTCATCCAAACATTCAGTCGAAACCGGCAGGTTCACTAGGCGAAGGGACACATAAATATGCATAATTATCGCGCTATTGTATTGGGATTGCTTATAACCATCTGCTTATCGACACCGCTTCTTGCTGCTTCACTTCAGGAAAATGCGACCCCTGAGGATATGGGTGTGTATATCGGTGATCTGAAAAAGGAGATCCCTCTCGGTGAACCGATGATTAAGGCATTGTCGGGCGATGAGCAGAATACTGTGACGCAGGGAGACCGGCAGGTTATCAAAAGCGACGCCCGCTACTCTCCCAAGCAGGAGAAGCCTACCATAGGGACTGAACAGATTCAGAACCTCCCGGTAAAAAAACCGAAAATCATACTCAAGGTTGAGGCTGGTGACAGCATGGCCTCGCTTTCCTGGATAGTCAATGGGCTCAATCTTCGCCCGGGAAATGCAATGCCCCGGTTTACGGTGTTTTTCGGGATAGAGTCCGGACGCTACGACAAGAAATTAGATGTTGGCTCAGTTACCGACCATAAACTCCGTTTTCTGCGGAACAACCAGATCTATTATTTCAAGGTACAGGGGACTGTAACTCAGAAGAACCATGGATTGCAGCAGGATGATGAAGTAGTAGCAGAGGACCAGACGTTTTTTTCCAATGAGGAGAAGGTGATTCCAGTCCCTCAGGAAGAACGTGGTTCGCTCCTGGAAAGATCCTTTGCCACCAAGACTTTCACGTTGCATGACAAGGTAGATTCTGAGCCTTTCAGTCGTGATCTTAAACAGTTCGGGTACGATTTCTTCAAAAACAGCAGATTGGCAGTAACTCCCTTTGACAATGCACCGGTCGGATCCGATTATGTGCTTGGCTATGGCGACTCCCTCCGAATCGATATTTGGGGGTCTGTGCAGGGGAGATACGAGCTGGAGATTGATCGAAACGGTGAAATCACCATTCCCCGAGTCGGCAATGTGAGGGTCTGGGGGGTTAACTTCGGTCAGGCCAAAGAAATAGTGGCCAAGGCAATATCGCGCTACTACAAGGGGTTCGAGCTTAACATATCCCTTGGTCGTCTCCGAACGATACAGGTATTCATTGTAGGGCAGGTTGAATCCGCAGGCGCGTATTCTGTTGCATCAACTGCAACCGTTCTTAATGCCCTTGCACTGGCAGGAGGACCAACCAAGACCGGAAGCCTGCGCGATATCCGTCTCACCAGAGGTGGGAAGCTTGTTCAGGAGATCGACCTGTATGATATGTTCCTCTCCGGTGATCGTTCCAGAGACTTCAGGCTTGAGAACGGCGATACGGTATTTGTGCCTGTGGTAGGCCCGGTGGCGGCTGTGGCCGGTGAAGTGAAGCGTCCGGCTATCTATGAGCTAAAGGGAAAGACCACTCTCTGGCAGCTCCTCTCAATGGCAGGGGGAACAACGGCTGTGGGTGACATGGGCCGGGTGCAGATCGAACGTTTCGAGCCCAAATCTGGTCGGGTAGTTACCGACTTGGATCTGCAACTCGGCAAGGATGATCCTGCTTTGGTCGGCGTGCAGGTTATGGACCGTGATATGATCAAGGTTTTTCCGGTCATGCAGGCACTGCGCCAGGTGGTCACGCTGCAGGGGAATGTGGTTCGGCCGGGCGAATATCAGTACAGAAAAGGGATGAGAGTGTCTGATATACTTCCCTCCTTTACCGCAATCCTTCCGGATGCATATTTAGAGGCTGCCCAAATCATCCGTCTGCTTCCTCCGGACTTCCACCGCGAAACCATTTCCATAAATCTCGGCAAGGTACTTGCCGGCGATCCGCAAGAGAACATCGCGCTGCAGGAGCAGGATACCGTCAAGGTCTTCTCGCGTCTGGATATGGTCGATAAACCGACTATTGCAATTAACGGGATGGTGGTGAATCCAGGGACATACGACTATTTCCCGAATATGACCATCCGTGATATGGTGTCTGCAGGTGGGAGCCTGAAGCGAAACGCCTATCTTGACAGGGCCGAACTGACCCGCATTCATCTAGAGAATGGTGTAGCCAAGACGGTGCGTTTCGATATAGACCTTGGAAAGGCGCTGGCCGGCGATCCGGAGCACAACCTTACGATAAAACCAGATGATGTCCTGATAGTCAGAGGGATTCAAGAGTGGCTGGAATCCACTGACCGTTTCATCACCATCCAGGGAGAAGTAAGGTTTCCCGGCACCTACTCCATCTCAAAGGGTGAGAAATTGAGTTCTGTCATCATGCGTGCAGGCGGATTCAGCGACAAGGCCTATATGAACGGAGCTCGTTTCTTCAGAAAGTCGGTTCAGCGTGATCAGCAGAAACGGATGGAGGAGTTCATCCAGCGTGCGGAACAGGACATCATGAAGAAGCAGGGGGAGCTGTCGTCGGTCGCTGCTTCAAGAGAGGAGCTGGAGGCCACCAAATCTGCTCTCGAAGGGCTCCAGAAGAACCTTGAAAGGCTAAAAACCCTCAAAGCCGAGGGGCGGGTGGTCATAAGCCTTGCTCAGATCGATAAATTCATTAACAGCCCAAACGATATTGAGGTGCAAGGCGGCGATGTCCTTAACATCCCCCCGCGCTCCAGTGTCGTAAATGTCCTTGGACAGGTATATAATCAGACATCATTCATATATAAGCCGGGAAAGAGTCTTTCGTATTATCTTGCACGTGCAGGGGGGGTAACCGGCGACGCTGAAAAGAGCGATATGTATATCATCAGTGCTGATGGTTCTGTCTTCAGCCGCCAACAGTCGTCATTCGGCATCAAATGGGATGAAAGTGCCGAAAGCTGGAATTTCGGTGGCTTCATGGCGACTCCTCTCCAGCCGGGAGATACGCTGGTCATACCGCAAAAGCTTGAGAGAACTGCCTGGATAAGGGATATCAAAGATATAACCCAGATCCTTGCTAACATTGCTCTGACTGCAGGTACCGTTCTGATTGGATTGCGTTGATGAACTCGGTGCCAAACGACAGTCAGCCACAGGGGATCTTTTCCATGCTTTCCTTCCGGTGTAGTCGATGAATCGGCTCATATGCCGACTATCCATATTGCTTTGCGTAGCATGGGCTCTGGCCATTGTCTGCCTCTCACTCGTCCCATCGCCGCCAAAAATCAGTAATCCCCTCCTGGGATGGGACAAGTTTCAGCACGCAGCCTCCTATGGACTCCTTACATTTCTCTCTCTGAACGCCTGCACAGCCTTGAATCTCGAAAGAAAAGGAATTATCCTGCGTGTTTTCTCGGCAGTAGTCGTCTTCGGCGCATTGATGGAGGTTGCGCAAGGGGTCCTAACTAAGAATCGTTCAGCCGACCCGCTCGATGCTCTTGCCAATCTGACAGGTGCATTTCTTGTCTCGATGATCATGTATATGATCCGGCAGCGCTCGCTTGAGAACCATTCTGCAATGCGCATATTGGCAACATCTCTACTGGTCGGGATTCTTATAGTACCGCAGAGAGTGCAGGCAGGAGAGAATGTCTTTACCAGCGCTACAGAGATACGGAGGTCATTTGAACGTATTGGAGATGAGTCAGCCGAGCTTGTCAAGACCCCTGTAGACCTGAAGGACGGAGGGTTGTTAGGTACCCTGGTGGTAGCTGGTTCCGTTGCTCTCACGAGCATCTATGATGAAGATATTCGCGGTAAGCTTGCCGAGAAAAAGGGGAGAAAGCTTGACCGTGCTACTGATGCAGGAAGCTTGGTGGGAGATCCGTACATTCACCTTGGGATAGCGGCTGCAATCTACGGAGGCGGGGTTCTTTCCGAATCCCCCAAATACAGGGAATTAGGGGAGATGTTCGGCGAGGCAGCTATTCTTGCCGATGCCGCAACCCTGCTCCTGAAAGAGTCCATTGGTCGTGGCCGGCCTTCAGCAGGAAGAGGTTCAGGCAGTTTTCGACCATTCCAGTTCAGGACGGATTACGATTCAATTCCATCCATGCACACTGCAAGTTCCTTTGCCATGGCATCTGTCCTTTCTGCAACGAGTGAGAGTCGAATCGTTACCATTGGCGCCTATGCCGCCGCCGCCTTTGTCGGCTTTTCGCGGATATACCAGGATAAACACTGGGCGAGCGATGTTCTCCTCGGTGCTGCCATGGGAGAACTGTGTGGGCGTATAGTCACAGGCTACCATGCGTCGGGCAGGTCCAGGATGTCAGTGGTGCCGCAACTCACAGATTCAAGTGCATTGCTCGCCCTTGTGGGAAGATTCTGATATTCAATACTATCCTTTCTCACATGTTGGGAGAGTGTTAGGGAGGCAACCATGCTCGCAGCGGTGATCTTTGATTTTGACGGCATAATAGTAGATACCGAACCGATTCATTACCGGTCTTTCCAGGTGCTCCTTGAACCGCTGGGGCTTGGTTATTCCTGGGAAGAGTACACTGAACGCTATATGGGGTACGATGACCGGGACGCCTTTAAGGAAGCGTTTCGTTCAGGTTGCAGAGAGCTTGATGGAGATGCCCTTGAAGAACTTATAGCCCTTAAGGCCAAGCTGTTCCAGGATGTTGTGGCCGAAGGGGTAACCCCTTATCCTGGTGTGGTCGAACTGGTCACTTCTCTTGCAGTTGAGCTTCCGGTAGCTATCTGTAGTGGCGCCCTTCGCAGCGATGTCGATCCGATACTTTCCCTTCTATCCCTGGATAAAGCCTTTTCGGTAAAGGTTACGGCTGAAGAGGTTCCTGCCAGCAAGCCCGATCCGGCATGCTACACGCTTGCCGTTCAAAGGCTCTCAATGGCCTTTCCCGGTCGCGGGATCGCCCCTTCGAGCTGCGTTGCCATTGAGGACACCCCGGCAGGCATTTCCTCGGCCAGCAGGGCCGGAATTTCGGTCCTTGCCGTTACAAACAGTTATCCAGAGGCCCAGCTGGTTGGAGCATCCTCTATTGTCAGATCTCTTGCAGATATCTCCCTAGCCGACCTCAAAGCCCTGATTCCATCCGGATAATGCAAAAACTGCCGGTAGATCAGGTAATGCCGGAACTGCTCCAGGCCCTTGCCGAAGGTAATGGGGTCGTTCTTCAGGCACCACCCGGCTCCGGAAAGACCAGCCGGGTCCCTCTCGCACTTCTTGACTCGCCGTTACTCGCGGAAGGCACAGTTGTCATGCTGGAACCGCGACGTCTGGCAGCGGTGAATGCCGCCTCGTGGCTTGCCAAAAGCTTCGGCGAAGAGGTTGGGCGGAGAGTGGGATATTCAATCCGCTTCAACACGAAGGTTTCGCGGGAGACCCTTCTGGAAGTTGTCACCGAGGGGCTCCTAACGCGCAGGCTACAGTCCGATCCAGCACTTACAGGGGTATCGGTCGTGATCTTCGATGAGTTCCACGAGCGAAGCCTCCACGCGGATACAGCCCTTGCCTTCTGTCTCGACGTGCAACGGACCATCCGACCTGACCTGAAAATTGTCATAATGTCGGCCACTATTGATAGCGCACGGATTGCCGGTCTGCTGGGAGGGGTTCGAGTCATCACCTGTGGAGGTGAGAGTCATCCGGTAGAGATTCACTATCTAGGCGAACCAGACCGCGGAATCGTCCGCGGCGCCTGTAATGCCGTACAGCGGGCGGTACGTGAAACCTCCGGTGATATACTGGTTTTTCTCCCCGGTGCCGGAGAGATTCGCCGATGTCACGATCTGTTGCGCGAAGGGGGATCAGACGAACTGCTGATCTGTCAGCTTTATGGCGATCTGCCGTTTGCCGAGCAGGAACAGGCAATACAGCCGACTAACCGGCGCAAAGTGGTCCTTGCTACCAATATCGCCGAAACAAGTCTCACAATTGAGGGGGTGGGGGTGGTCATCGATACTGGCCTAGCCCGCCGAGTGCAGTACGATCCAGGCTCGGGTCTTAATCGCATGCAGACGGTGAGGGTCTCCGACGCATCGGCAACACAGCGCACAGGCCGGGCAGGCCGACAAGGTCCCGGGGTCTCCTACCGGCTCTGGAGCAAAGGGGTACAGGCTACTCTCCTCCCCTATAATCCGCCTGAAATCAAGGTGGTTGATCTTGCTCCCTTTGCACTTGAACTGGCAAACTGGGGGATTATTGACGAGAAAACACTCTCCTGGCTGGATCCTCCTGCTCTTGGGCCTTTGAGTGAGGCGCGACAGCTCCTGGTGACCCTTGGAGCGCTGGACAACCAGGGGTTGATTACTTACCGTGGTCGGAGGATGGCCGATCTTCCTTTGCATCCGAGGCTGTCAAGAATGGTCCTTGCAGGCGAAGAGCGAGGGAGTTCCGCACTTGCATGCGATCTGGCTGCGCTTCTTGGAGAACGAGACATCTTCCGGCGCGATCATGCCGGACAACGGCAGGTTAGCAGCTGTGACTATGTTGATCGCCTGGAGGCGCTTGAAGAATGGAGATCCAAGCGAAATGAGCGGTCCCCGCGCACGCTTGACATGCACGCCTGTCAAGTCGTTGAGCAGGTTTCCAAGCGACTGCGAGGGATGATTAAGCCCCAGTCTGGAATGCCTGCTTCCATGGCTGACGAGCTAGGTATCCTCCTGGCCAAGGCCTTTCCGGACCGGATCGCCAGGCAGCGGGAAAAGGGTTCGTCCCGATACCTGCTTGCCAATGGCACTGGTGCCGAACTTGGCAGGCACAGCGCACTGCATGACCAGCCGTTTATCGTTGCAGTTGAAGTAATTGGGCATCCAGGGAAAGAAGGGACTATTCATGGTTCCACTGCAATTTCACTTGAAACGCTTCGACGTGAATTCATCGATGATATTCTGCAACAGCGGAAATCGGTATGGAATAAGGAAGATGGCAGGGTATCTGCTTTTCTGGAAGAGAACCTGGGTGAACTGGTGCTTTCAAGTCGCCCTGTTCAGCCCGTCGGTACAGAAGCGTCAACAGCGCTCATTACAGCCATCGCCGCGAACTATGATTTGGCGGATCTCCCCTGGACTATTGCAGCTCGCCAGTTCCAGGGCCGTTTGAAGTTTCTGAAGGCCGCTTGCCTTGAGCGGGAGTGGCCGGATCTCTCAACCGCCAACCTTTCAGAGACCCTCTCCGGTTGGCTGGCTCCTGCCCTGTATGGGATGAAATCCCTGGCAGATTTGCGGCGTCTGGATATGCTTGCGCTTCTAAAGGGACTCTGTTCCTGGGAGCAGTTGCGTCTGATCGAACAAGGAGCGCCGACGCATCTGGTGGTGCCGAGCGGTTCAAGGGTCCAGCTTGAGTACTCCGATGGGGAACCAACCCTTTCGGTAAAGCTCCAGGAGATGTTCGGTCTTTCAGAGACGCCGACGGTTGCCTGGGGTCGGGTGCCGGTACTTCTCCATCTGCTGTCGCCTGCACGTCGGCCGATACAGGTAACAAGTGATCTGCTCAGTTTCTGGGAAAATACGTATCCTGTGGTCAGGAAGGAACTGAAGGGTCGCTATCCAAAACATCCCTGGCCGGACGATCCTTGGAGCGCGGTGCCGACACGATGGACGAAAAAGCGGGGAAGTTCGTAATGGCGAATTGTTATCGAAGATTCGTAAAGAGAATCGTACCGTCACTCTGCAGGAATCGACGAATGGGGGCAGCAGCTAGGGACTGGGGATGTTGAAACGTGGTCCCTGCGGGCATGAATGATGAGGTGATGTTTTCTCCGGATTTCCAGGCCTCGAAGTGGAGATGAGGGCCTGTCGAGCGACCGGTTGACCCTGAGAGGGCGATTGTCGTGGTCCGATCCACAACTGATCCTTCGTTTGCGATATTTCTTTCGTGGTGGGCATATACGGTCACTCTACCATCGGGATGTTCGATGATAACCGAGTTGCCGTAGCCGTTCCGCCAACCGCTGAAAATGACCGTGCCTGGTGCAACCGGTTTTACCGGTGTTCCGGATGGGGCGGCAATATCCATCCCCTTGTGATGACGCAATCTTCCGTCGAATGGGTCGTTGCGGTTTCCGGTTGGAGAGGTAATCACCCCTTTGACCGGGAGAAAGCCACTGATCGAAGCAGTCTGCAAGGTCGTGGATTCAGGGGATGCATGCGATGGTTCAGAAAGAGGTGACCGGGTCTGACGGATTTGAGTTCGTGTGCTCTGTCTCTCCTTCATAAAAAGTGTGTAACGCGCTTCTTTAGGAGCATCCGTGTATGAGATCACGCCGTCACTGTCGCCGTCGTCAAAACGGTAGATATCACCCCATACAGTGACGGCCACGCACTGAGCGCTCAATAACATTATGCAGAATAATTGTTTTCGCATGATCATAATGGAATAAATCCAATTGTTGTTATATACTTCTGCACTAATGGTACCAGCTTAAGGAGAGTAACGCAATGCGCATTGCGGTGGCGCTTGGCATCATTTATGGCGCTATGCCGTAGCGTGCAGGAACTGTCTCTCGGTCTTCATGCATGCGATTATGAGGTGGTCTAGGCGCCAGATCGGTGAACGGCGATTATCGCCTGGTGCAGGTTTTTGCTACCCGCACTCCTGAAGAGATCGGACCAGTGGAGCATCTGCTTGACGGGCTCAAGACATTTGCCAAATCTGAAGGGATTTTGCTTGCCAAAGAGCTCAACCATCCATTTTCCTCTCAATTTTATCGATCACTCCAATAGAGATGCCGAATTGTTAGGCAGTGAGTAAGTCTGGTGTGCATTATTTTTATGCTGTTTGCAGAGCAATTTACGGTGTGAAAAATAATAATATTGTAACTGTCTTAAATTGTGTGATTTTATTTTTATTTTTACGATTGGCAAATATTTTGCTCATTCAGGTTGAGTTACAACTGCCTTTTGACGCAACAAGAGTTGTGCTGTACACTGACTAACCATTTATAAAATTCTGCGAGGGGGTGACTGTCCTTGAAAAAAGTGGAAGCGATCATAAAGCCTTTCAAACTCGACGAAGTTAAGGATGCACTCAACGAAATCGGCATCCAGGGTATTACTGTCAGCGAGATCAAAGGGTTCGGGAGGCAGAAGGGGCACACTGAGCTCTATCGAGGCGCTGAGTACGTTGTTGACTTCATACCGAAGATCAAGATGGAGATCATTGTTTCAGATGACATTGTTGCAAAGGTGGTAGAGACCATCGAGCAATCTGCAAAGACAGGCCGCATAGGCGATGGCAAGATTTTCGTTACGTCTGTCGAGGAAGTTGTCCGGATACGCACTGGAGAGCGAGGCGAAGACGCGCTGTAACCGGGGTTTATGTAAAATGTTATGATGAGGTAGATACGCAATCGGGATGCTAGCGGTACTATTGCAGATCGAACAATGTTTTTTTGCAATAGGCTTAAATTTCAAACAGTTTATCACAGCGAAAGGAGATAATTGATGACACCGAAACAGGTAGTAGATTTTGCCAAAGAAAATGGCGCATTGATGGTTGATTTCAAGTTTATGGATTTCGTAGGTATCTGGCAGCACTTTTCAGTACCGATGTCAGAGTTTGGCGAGGACACTTTCGATGAGGGACAGGGCTTCGACGGCTCATCGATCCGCGGTTGGCAGCCAATTCATGCCTCTGACATGATCATCCTTCCCGATCCTGCTACAGCAAAGATGGATCCGTTTACCGCTATTCCGACCCTCTCTTTGATCTGCAACATCTTTGACCCGATCACCAAGGAAGACTACAGCCGAGATCCACGCAACATCGCTCGCAAGGCTGAGGCATACCTCAAGTCCACCGGAATTGGCGACACCGGTTATTTCGGCCCTGAGGCCGAGTTCTTCATCTTTGATGACGTCCGTTACGACTCCACTGCAAACCAGTCATTCTACGCGCTAGACTCGGTCGAAGGGACATGGAACACCGGTCGAGAGGAGTTCCCCAACCTGGGCTACAAACCGCGCCACAAGGAAGGGTATTTCCCCGTCTCTCCCACAGATTCCCAGAATGACCTTCGTAACGAGATGGTGATGGAACTGCAGAAGGTAGGAATTCGCGTCGAGTGCCAGCACCATGAAGTTGCAACCGGCGGCCAGGCAGAGATCGACATGCGCTTCAATTCTCTCGTTGCCATGGCAGATGATCTCCAGTGGTTCAAATATGTTGTCAAGAACGTGGCCTGCCGAAACGGCAAGACCGTCACCTTCATGCCGAAACCTCTCTACGGCGACAACGGCTCTGGTATGCACTGCCACATGTCCATATGGAAGAACGGCACCAACCTGTTCGCAGGTGACAAGTACGGCGGGCTTTCACAGATGGCACTCTGGTACATCGGCGGCATCATCAAGCACGCCAAGGCTCTCTGCGCCTTCACCAACCCGACCACCAACTCTTACAAGCGATTGGTGCCCGGCTTCGAAGCCCCGGTCAACATGGCATACTCCAGCCGGAACCGCTCTGCCTCAATCCGTATTCCGATGGTCTCCACCAACCCGAAAGCCAAGCGGATCGAGTACCGTACTCCGGATCCTTCAGCCAACGGCTACCTCGCTTTTGCTGCAATGCTGATGGCTGGTCTCGACGGGATCGAGAACAAGATTGATCCGGGTCAACCTCTGGACAAGGATATTTACGGACTCTCACCTGAGGAACTCAAAGACATTCCGTCTGCACCGGGTACCCTCGAAGAAGCGCTCAAATGCCTCCAGGAAGATCATGAGTTTCTTCTTAAGGGAGATGTCTTCACTCCGGACGTCATCGAGAAGTGGATCGAGTACAAGACCGAAGCTGAAGTTAACCCGGTCCGGATGCGTCCGGTACCGCTCGAATTCGCTCTTTACTACGACGTATGATCGGATACTACTGATAATTGCTGAAAAACTAAAGGCGGGAGCTATCCCGCCTTTAGTTTTACTTACTTGGAATAAATGCGGGAAGAGAGTTTAAACGCGACGATGAAGTATGGTCACTCTCTGCTCTCCGGACTCTGAGGGGAGTAAAGCCCTTTGAACCCCTGATAACCATCTGCTCCTTGGCTTCAATCTTCCTGGAAATACGTTGTGCGCCTTGAATGTTAATATTAAGGTTGTATAATTTGAAGTGCTAATTTCGTGGGGGTGCCCTATGGACATCAGGGTCGTAAGAGTCCGCAAGTCAGCACGAATGTCTGAAAAATTTTCTACCGAATATGTGGAAGAGTCCTGCCTGCAAGAGATGATCGATTCCGGTGAGATTTTTGCTTTTCGTCGTTCTGATGGATGGGTTACGGTAATCTATGATCGTATACGGGTTAAACAGACAAATTACAGTGGCCCCGATCGGCGCAAACATTTATTTAGCAATGAATTGTCGGGCGTATATATCTCCACATCTATGCCATGATTGCACCCGAGAATCGATCTCTTTCCCCTTGACGATCTCCTGACCCGATGCTATAGTCACAAAAAACTTTCACGATATATGACAACCTTTTAATTTAACCCCGTGAGGTTAGCAAAGGTGACGCAAAGAAACTCAAACAACTGATTTTGAGAAGCCTTTCCGCCGCTGCGTGGAGAGGCTTTTTTATGTTGCGAACTACCATGGAAAGGAGGACGCACTGTGGCAAATGAAACGACGGTCATACTGGACGACACCGGGACAAGGCGTGCATTGACGCGCATTGCACACGAAATTCTGGAGCGGAACAAAGGGGTGAGTGAGCTGGTTCTGGTCGGTATCCGGACAGGCGGGGTTCACATTGCTCGCGAGCTGGGCCGACGACTGGAAGAGATTGAAGGGGAGGCGGTTCCTGTCGGTGAGGTTGACATTACCCTTTACCGCGACGACATTAAAGGGCATTCAGAACATCTCCCCGTTGGTAAAACCGATATTCCCTTTACCATGGAAGGAAAGCGGGTGATTCTGGTTGACGACGTCCTTTTCACCGGGAGAACCATCAGGGCTGCCATGGATGCTCTCATGGATTATGGCAGGCCGACGAATATTCAGCTGGCGGTATTGATCGACAGGGGGCATCGTGAGCTACCGATCCGCGCTGATTTTGTGGGACGAAACGTTCCAACGAGCATTAAAGAGAGCATCCAGGTGCAGTTTGACGCCGACAACAGGCCAACCGACGTGGTCTTGCGGAAATAGGAGAGGGGGGACATCATGGGATTCAAGCACAAGGACATTATCGCCCTGCGTGACCTGACCAGGGAAGAGATCCAGCTTCTGCTGGATACTGCCGAGAACATGCGGGAGATCAACAGCAGGGATATCAAGAAGGTTCCGACGCTGCGAGGCAAGACCATCATCAACCTCTTCTATGAGGCCTCAACGCGTACTCGAACCTCCTTTGAGATTGCTGCCAAACGCCTCTCGGCGGATGCGGTCAACATCACCCCTTCGACCAGTTCCGCAACCAAGGGGGAGACTCTGCTTGACACGGCTAACAACCTTATGGCCATGAAGCCGGACATTATCGTCATGCGACATGCCATATCCGGAGCACACTATTTCCTTGCCAAACGCCTCTCCTGTTCAATCATCAACGCAGGCGACGGTGCACATGAGCACCCTTCACAGGGACTTTTGGACATGCTGACCATGCGCGACAGGTTTGGTACACTTGAGGGTCTCAAGGTTGCTATTGTCGGCGATATAACCCACAGCCGAGTGGCACGGTCAAATATCCAGGGATTGACCAGAATGGGGTCTCACGTGTTTCTGGCAGGCCCCCCCACTATGATGCCTACTGGTGTAGAGCAGTTGGGTAATGTAACCGTCTGCAAGGATATGCGCGAAGCTATAGACGCTGCAGATGTAGTGATGATGCTCCGGATTCAGCTGGAACGACAGGGTAAGACCCTACTGCCGACCATGAAGGAGTACTCCCGTTACTACGGCCTGAATCCCGAAAATCTAAAACTGGCCAAAAAGGATGCTATGGTGATGCACCCCGGTCCGATCAATAGAGGGGTTGAACTCTCATCCTACGTTGCCGACTGCGATCAGTCTCATATCCTCAAGCAGGTGGAGAACGGCGTTGCGGTAAGAATGGCCATGCTGTACCACGTCAGTGGCGGAGAATTGACCGCAGAATAGTTTCTTGTGGGGGTGCATTGAATGCCCCCCTGGGCGAACGTTGTTCGCCCCTACATTTCCAAATCGAGGTGATACATATGACCCTTTTGATCAAAAACGGTAGGGTAATCGACCCGTCTCAGAATATCGACGATACCCTAGACCTGCTGGTGGTGAACGGGAAGGTTAAGGAGATAGGCAAGGGGATCAAGGTGCAGGATGTGGCCGAGATTATTGATGCCAAGGGGTGCTACGTGATTCCTGGGCTTGTTGACATGCATGTTCATCTTCGTGACCCGGGTCTAGAATACAAAGAGGACATTGTGACAGGTACCCGTGCGGCCGCGGCTGGCGGTTTCACATCGATTGCCTGTATGCCGAATACCTCTCCGGTCAACGACAACAAGGCTATAACCTCCTACATTACTACCAAGGCAAAAAAGGAGGGTCTGGTAAACGTCTTCCCGGTGGGGGCCATTACCAAAGGGAGCAAAGGCGAGAGCATGGCTGAGATGGGTGAGCTGAAAGAGGCTGGCTGTGTTGCGGTCTCTGATGATGGAAACCCGGTAGCCAACCCTGAGGTTATGCGACGGGCGCTTGAGTATGCCAAAGGGATGGGGATTATGGTGATCTCACACGCCGAAGAGAAGTCACTGGTCGGCGAAGGGGTAATGAACGAGGGGTTTGTGGCGACAGAGCTTGGACTCAAGGGGATTCCCTGGGCGGCGGAGGATGTTGCCACGGCCCGTGATGTCTATCTTGCCGAATTCACCAATTCGCCGATCCATATAGCACACGTCTCCACACAGGGGGCGGTAAGGATCATTCGAAACGCTAAGTCACGAGGGGTAAGGGTCACCTGCGAGACGGCTCCGCATTACTTCACCCTGACTGACGATGCGGTGCGCGGCTATGAGACGAACGCCAAGATGAACCCGCCGCTCCGATCAAACGCTGACGTTGCCGCCATCAAGGAAGGACTGAAGGATGGGAGCATTGATGTTGTTGCCACTGATCATGCACCGCACCATCTGGACGACAAGGATATCGAGTTCAACCTGGCAATGAACGGCATTACAGGCCTGGAGACCTCCCTTCCTCTAACCCTGCGACTGGTTGATGAGAAGGTTCTTACCATTAATTCTATGGTGGAGAAAATGTCTCTCAATCCTTCTGCCATTCTTGGTATTGACCGGGGAACACTGAAGTCAGGTTCAATTGCGGACATAACGGTTATCGACCCGAAGGTCGAGTGGACGGTTGAAGCTGATAAGATGGAGAGCAAGTCAAAGAACTCACCCTTTCTCGGCTGGCAGCTTAAAGGAAGGGCAATCTACACAATAGTTGCCGGCAAAGTCGTTTTTAAACGCTAATTTCGTATAGGGAGCAATGCATGAGAGCAGTTCTCGCCCTGGCTGACGGGCGGTTATTTGAGGGTAAATCATTCGGGTCCACAGGCGAAGCCACAGGCGAGGTGGTCTTCAACACAGCCATGACCGGATATCAGGAGGTCTTGACCGACCCCTCCTATAAAGGGCAGATGGTTACCATGACCTACACCCAGATAGGAAATACCGGTATTAATCCGGAGGACATCGAGAGCAAGCAGCTTTACCTTTCCGGATTTATAGTCAAGGAGTACTTCGAGCACTACTCTAACTGGCGTGCGACGATGAGCCTGGACGCCTACCTGAAGGAAAATGGTGTGGTCGGCATTCAGGGGCTGGATACCCGGGCGTTAACCCGCCACCTGCGTGACAGGGGAGCGCAGAACGGTGTCATCTCCACGGTGGATTTCGATGTTGCTCGCCTCGTAAAGAAGGCACAGGCCGTGCCGAGCATGACCGGTCTCGACCTTGCAAGCGGTGTGAGCTGCTCCTCGCCGTATCGCTGGACTGAGGGAGTATGGGACTTGGCAGAAGGATACCCGGTTGTGGATCCTGGTACGCTGAAATACAAGGTAGTTGCCTATGATTTCGGTATCAAGTTCAACATCCTCCGCTGCCTGGTGGATGCCGGATGCGATGTCACCGTCGTGCCGGCTTGCTTCCCGGCTGAGGAAGCGCTGGCCATGAACCCGGACGGCATATTCCTTTCCAACGGACCGGGCGACCCGGAGCCCCTTATAGCTATTCAGGAGAATATCCGCAAATTCATCGGAAAGAAGCCGATCTTTGGAATCTGCCTTGGACACCAGCTCATGGGGCTTGCCCTCGGCGGTCGGACAATGAAGCTCAAGTTCGGCAATCACGGCTCAAACCTTCCTGTGGTGGACAGTGCCACCGGAAGGGTCGAGATCACGGCCCAGAACCACGGCTTTTGTGTGGATCTTGATTCTGTGGCAGACATCTGTGAACTGGGGCATCAGAACCTGAACGACCAGACCGTGGAGGGGATCAGGCACAGGACTCTGCCGATCTTTTCGGTGCAGCACCATCCCGAGGCGTCGCCAGGGCCGCATGATTCGCAGTATCTGTTTGGCAGATTCGTAGAGATGATGGAGAAATATAAATCGTAGGGCGTTGGCGCTCGCCTTTGATTGCAACCCGACAGGGCGCGGCAAGCAGCGCCCCTACATAACCATGAATTTCATCGATCTTTACACATCTGGCGAGCTGCTGAAACGCATACAGCTGGCATACAAAAGGCTGGAATCTTGTGACCTCTGCCCCCATGATTGCGGAATAAACCGTCTCAAGGGCCAGCGCGGCGTCTGTGGTGCAGGTTTGCTGCCGAAAATTGCCTCGGCGAACATCCACAAGGGGGAAGAGCCGCCGATATCAGGCACGCGAGGTTCCGGAACCATCTTTTTCTCCGGCTGCAGCCTTTCATGCCGCTTTTGCCAGAACTTTCCCATCAGCCAGTTGGGCAATGGCCAAGAGATTACCACCCAGGAACTGGCTGGGCGGATGCTGAAGCTTCAGCGGCAGCGGGTTCATAATATCAATTTTGTTACGCCTACCCATTTCCTGCCGCAGATTCTTGCTGCCCTCTGGCTGGCCATCCCAAAGGGGTTCGTGCTTCCAATCGTCTGGAACTCCAGCGGCTACGAAAAGGTCGATTCACTTGTACTGCTTGATGGGGTGGTGAATATCTATCTGCCTGACATGAAGTATTCCGAGGATGAACCGGCAATTGCAATCTCATCCGCAGTCGAATATCGGGACCTTAACCGGGCGGCGATTATCGAGATGCTGCGCCAGGTAGGGCACCTGCTGCTGGATGATGATCTAGTTGCTGAAAAGGGGCTGATCATCCGCCATCTGGTTCTCCCCGGGGGGAAAGCCGGAAGCCGTGACACTCTACGTTGGATAGCCGAAAGCCTTGGGGAAGAGACCCATATTGCCCTGATGAGTCAGTATTTCCCGGCCCACATGGCACCTGACACACCTGTCATCAATCGCTCACTGACACATGAAGAGTATGACAGAGCAGTTGATGCGCTTGAGGAGTTCGGTTTGCAGCACGGATGGGTTCAGGAGCTTGACGCACAGAGAGGTTACTGAACCTGGACTATTTCTGGGCTGGGTGCTGTCTTGCCGCAGCAGTATTTTCATCTTTAGATAATGACACAAGGAGTTACGGATATATGCCTAAAAGAACTGATATTAAAAAGATTTTGATCATCGGCGCAGGTCCGATCGTCATCGGCCAGGCGTGCGAGTTCGACTATTCAGGCACCCAGGCCTGTAAAGCGCTTAAGGAGGAGGGATACGAAGTCGTGTTGCTGAACAGCAACCCTGCGACGATAATGACCGACCCCGACTTTGCCGACAGGACCTACATCGAACCGGTAACGCCTGAGATACTCGCCAAGATCATCGAAAAGGAGCGCCCCGACGCTATTCTGCCGACCCTTGGCGGCCAGACGGCGCTTAATACTGCCGTGGCAGTGGCTGAGATGGGGGTGCTGGAAAAATTCGGAGTCGAACTGATAGGCGCCAAGTTGCCGGCGATCAAGAAGGCCGAGGACAGGACACTGTTCAAGGCTGCCATGGAGAAGATCAATCTGGCCGTTCCAAGCTCAGGGCTAGCGCATAACTACATGGAAGCGATGGAAGTGATCAAGGCAATCGGCTTTCCTGCCATCATTCGTCCCTCATTTACCCTTGGCGGCACCGGCGGCGGCATAGCATACAACATGGAAGAGTACGAGCGGATGGCCATTGCCGGCATCGATGCCTCGCCAACGGATGAAATTCTGGTGGAGGAGTCGGTAATCGGCTGGAAGGAGTACGAACTGGAGGTGATGCGCGACACCGCTGACAACGTGGTAATCGTCTGCTCCATCGAAAACTTCGACCCGATGGGTGTGCATACCGGCGACTCCATTACCGTGGCTCCGGCCCAGACCCTGACCGACAAAGAGTATCAGATACTTCGGGACGCTTCACTGAAGATCATTCGTGAGATCGGGGTTGACACCGGCGGCTCCAACATCCAGTTCGGCATTAATCCGCGTGACGGCAGGCTGGTTGTAATCGAGATGAACCCGAGGGTCTCCCGCTCTTCTGCCCTTGCTTCAAAAGCTACAGGCTTTCCCATTGCAAAGATCGCTGCCAAACTGGCAGTAGGTTACCGTCTGGATGAGATTGTGAACGATATCACCAGGGAGACCCCTGCCTGTTTTGAACCAACCATCGACTATGTGGTGACGAAGATCCCTCGCTTCACCTTTGAAAAGTTTCCTGCAGCCGATGCTACCCTTACCACCCAGATGAAGTCGGTGGGGGAGGTGATGGCAATAGGCCGAACTTTTAAGGAGTCTCTCCAGAAGGCGCTCCGTTCGCTGGAGATAGGTTCCTGCGGTTTCGAGTCCAGGCTGTTCGATCTCCAATCTGAGACCCGACGTGCTCTTACCCCTAAAGAACAGAACCTCCTCAATGAAAAGCTTCGAACACCTAACTGGGAGCGGCTCTGGTATTTGGGTGACGCCCTGCGTAACGGAATGAGCGTTGACGAGATCTTTGAGAAAACCGCCATCGATCCTTGGTTTCTCCATAATATCCGACAGATTATCGAGATGGAAGAGTTACTGAAAGGGGTTCGGGTGGATCAGGATGTTACTGGTGACCTCAAAGGAATCATCCGCGAAGCCAAGCAGTACGGTTTCTCGGATAAATTTCTTGGCAAGCTGTGGGGAAAGAACGAAGAGGAGATCCGTAAACTCCGCTTGTCCCTCGGGATAAAACCGGTTTTCAAGAGGGTGGACACCTGCGCTGCCGAGTTTGTGGCATACACCCCATATCTCTACTCAACCTATGAAGAGGAGTGTGAGGCAGAGGTTACGGACCGCAAAAAGATCATCATCCTGGGCGGTGGTCCGAATCGGATCGGCCAGGGGATTGAATTCGACTACTGTTGCGTCCATGGAGTATTTGCTCTTGCCGAGGACGGCTTTGAGACCATCATGGTCAACTGCAACCCCGAGACGGTTTCCACTGACTACGATACCTCAGATCGCCTCTACTTTGAACCGCTGACCTTTGAGGATGTGTTGTCAATAGTCGATATTGAAAAGCCGTACGGAGTTATTGTTCAGTTTGGAGGTCAGACACCTCTCAAGCTGGCAGTAGCGCTGGAGAAGGCAGGCGTTCCCATTATCGGCACCTCGCCCGATGCCATAGACCGGGCTGAAGACCGGGAGCGTTTCCAGCAGATGCTCCACAAGCTGAACCTTCGCCAGCCCGAGAATGGCATTGCCCGTTCCATACTTGAGGCCGAAGTCATAGCCGACAGGATAGACTATCCAGTGGTGGTCCGCCCATCGTACGTGCTTGGCGGACGAGCCATGGAGATCGTCTATGACGTCGAAGATCTGCGACGTTACATGACCACTGCCGTGCAGGCCTCTCCCGAGCATCCGATTCTCATCGACAGGTTTCTTGACGAGGCAATCGAAATCGATGTGGACGCGCTTTGTGACGGCACAGAAGTGGTTATCGGCGGGATAATGGAGCATATCGAGGAGGCCGGCATTCACTCAGGAGACTCTGCCTGCTCCCTCCCCCCATACTCCATCTCTAGCAAGCTTATTGCTGAGATCAAGCGCCAGACCAGTCTCATGGCCCTGGAACTGGATGTAAAGGGTCTGATGAATGTTCAGTATGCTGTGAAGGGCGGTGATATCTACATCCTAGAGGTAAACCCGAGGGCTTCGCGGACCGCCCCTTTTGTTTCAAAGGCGACAGGAAGGCCTTTGGCCAAGATAGCCGCCCGTATCATGGCCGGCAGTAGCCTCAAGGAACAGGGGATCAGTGGTGACATCGAGCCGGCCCATGTGGCGGTAAAGGAGTCTGTCTTCCCCTTTGCCAAGTTTCCCGGCGTTGACACCATTCTCGGGCCCGAGATGAAATCGACCGGAGAGGTGATGGGAATAGACGAGAACTTTGCCAAGGCCTTTGCCAAAGCCCAACTCGGTGCTGGAGTCAAGCTGCCGATCAGTGGTAAAGTCTTCATAAGCGTCCGGGATGCAGACAAAAAACATATTGTCTCAGCCGCTCAAAAGCTGTATGATTCTGGATTCGAGTTGATTGCTACCCGCGGCACTGCATCCTTTCTCAAGGAGAAAGGGCTGATAGTAAGAGTGATCAACAAGGTGCTTGAAGGACGCCCCCATATCGTCGATGCTATCAAGAACAGTGAAATAGCATTGGTGATAAACACCACACAGGGGGCTCAGGCCGTTGCCGATTCTTTCTCGATTCGTCGCAACGCTCTGATGCACAATGTAACATATTTTACAACTGTTGCCGGTGCAAAAGCGGCTGTAGATGGTATCATGGCAATGCGGCAGGAAGAACTCAGCGTGAAGCCTCTCCAGGATTTCCTGAGATAGTCGGGCCCAAAAAGTAAAAACACGCACCGGGGCGGCCGTTAGGCTGCCCCGGCAGTTTTATAAGGAGCAGTAGTCACATGTCACATTCCGTACCGATGACCAAGGAGAGTTACGAGGCACTTCAGGATGAGCACAAGCGTTTGATACGCGAGGAGCGGCCAAAAGTAATTCAGGATATTGCAGAGGCAAGAGCCCATGGAGATCTCTCTGAGAATGCCGAGTATGATGCAGCCAAAAACCGTCAGAGTTTCATTGAAGGACGCATACAGGAACTGTCTGATAAACTGGCCAGGGCCTATGTCGTTGACCTTTCAAACCTGAAGCCTGACAAGGTGGTGTTTGGTGCCACGGTGACCCTGTATGATACTGCTACAGAAGAAGAGGTGACATACAGGATCGTCGGTGAGGACGAGGCAGACATAAAACTTGGCAAGATGTCTTGCACGTCGCCGGTCGGCAAGGCTCTCATTGGTCACAAACTTGATGATACCGTAAAGGCGAAGGTCCCTTCGGGCATTAAGGAGTACGAAATAATAGAAATAAGGTACGAGTAAAAACGGTGAAGGGTAAAGGTGAATTATCATCATTCACTCTTTACTGTGAACTTTTCCAAATTCCACTAAAGGAGTAGACAATGAGTGAGCGCTTCAACAAAGATATGACTTTTGCACAGGCAATGCAGACTAGCCCACAGGTTGCGTTGGTGCTGCGAAAGTACAATCTGGGATGTATTGGCTGCATGGGTGCCCAAAACGAGTCTATTGAGCAGGGGTGCCAGGCGCACGGCCTGGATGTTAACGAGATCCTAAAAGACCTGAACGCAATCGAAGAATGAATTAACGGCGCCGGAAACGGCGCCTTTTTTTCAATCAATATGCCAGTAGTCAAGCTTTCAGATGACAGTCAGATCCCGGTTCCTTCGGAAATCAGAGAGTCGCTTGGGATTAAGCCCGGTGATCCCCTTCTTCTTGAAGCGACCAGTGAAGGGCTCTTTGTCCGAAGGTTAGTGAAGACTCCTTCTGCTGCCGAATCCTTAATATCTGCCATCAATCTCAAAAACCTGGCCACTCCGATGCAGTTCATAAAAGGGGTTGGCCCAAAGCTTGCCGAAACCCTGGCCAAGAAGGGTGTTGCCACGGTCGAGGACGCCCTTTACCTTCTCCCCAATCGATACGAGGACAGAAGTCATGTTACCCCAATTGCGCGACTGGCAATTGGATCTACCCAAGTCTTTCATGGCGAGGTTGTCACCGCAGAGGCCATGACCACCAAGGGTGGGCGTCGCTACTTCGAGGCGTTGGTCAAGGACACTAGCGGCATCATCTCCCTTAAGTGGTTCAATTTTAATCCGGTATTCATGAAACGGAGCTGGCGGACAGGGCGTCACGGCATATTCACCGGCCAGGTTGGGCAGTATGGTGTGCAGCTGGAGGTTCATCACCCTGAGGTTGAATGGATGGCCACAGGGGAGGGTGTCGAGGATGCCCTGCACCGCGATCCTGCGAGCTACGGCCGTATCGTGCCGATCTACCCTCTGACGGAAGGGCTTTCCCAGAAGGTCATGCGCAAGGTGCTTAAAGAGACGGTTGAGCGCTTTGCAGGATCCGTTGCGGATCACCTTCCGGAGCGGATCAGGCAACGCCACTCCCTGCTCCCAATCGCTCAAGCTCTCCGCGAGGTTCATTTTCCTGAGAGCTGCACAGATATTGAGCACCTCAATAAAGGGGATTTCCAGGCTCACCAGACACTTGTCTTTGACGAGCTCTTCTTCCTTGAGCTCGGCATGGCCCTGAAAAAACGCGGGGTAGCTCTTGAAGAAGGGATACCGTTCTCCGTCACCCACAGGTATACCAGGCCTCTCCTCCATATGCTGCCATTCCAGTTGACCGTTGCCCAGCGTCGTGTCCTGACGGAGATAAAAGCGGATATGATTGCGCCGCACCCGATGCACAGGCTGGTGCAGGGTGACGTAGGGAGCGGCAAGACACTGGTTGCTCTGATGGCAGCGCTGGTAGCCGTTGAGAACGGTTATCAGGTGGCGATAATGGCACCGACCGAGATACTTGCCGAGCAGCATTTTCTGAACATCCACCGCTGGTGCGAAGAGCTTGGCGTGTCGGTACTGCTCCTTACCTCCTCGTTCAAGGGAAAAGCCCGTACTGCAGCACTTGCCGCCATTGCAGACGGGTCGGCGCAGATAGTTATCGGAACCCACTCGGTTATACAGGAAAAGATAGAGTTCAGCCGCCTTGGCCTTGGAATTATAGATGAACAGCACCGTTTCGGCGTACTGCAGCGAGGCATACTGAAGAAGAAGGGTGTTAGCCCGGATATTCTGGTCATGACAGCAACTCCGATCCCTCGAACCCTAGCCATGACGGTATTTGGCGACCTTTCACTATCCGTGATAGATGAACTCCCTCCAGGGCGAACTCCGGTGGAAACCCGCGTCTGCTTCGAGTCCAGACGTCTTCAGGTCTACGGTGCAATCCGTGATGATATCCGTAAAGGAAGACAGGCCTATCTCATCTATCCGCTTGTTGAGGAATCCGAGAAGTCTGAGTTGAAGGCTGCTGCGCAGATGGCAGAGCACCTTCAGAGGGATATTTTCCCCGAGTTCCGGGTAGGATTGCTGCATGGCAGGATGAAACCGGAGGAGAAGGAGGAGGTCATGCGTTCCTTCAAGTCGTGTGACACCGATATCCTGGTTGCAACAACAGTCATTGAGGTAGGCATAGACGTACCCAATGCCACGGTGATGGTGATCGAGCACGCCGAGCGTTTCGGGCTTTCACAATTGCACCAGTTGCGCGGAAGGGTCGGGCGGGGGAGCGAAAAATCGCGCTGCTTCCTTCTCTCCACAGGAAAATTATCGGAAGATGGAGAAAAAAGGCTTCGTGTAATGGAATCGACCACCGACGGTTTCCGAATTGCCGAGGCTGATCTTGAGATCCGAGGGCCTGGCGATTTTCTCGGCACCCGTCAGACAGGTCTTCCCGAATTCCGAGTTGCCAACATCCTGCGTGATGTCCGGATTCTGGAAGAGGCCCGCAAAGAGGCTTTCGCCCTGGTTGAGCAGGATCCCGACCTGAAGTTGCCTGTGCACACAGGGCTTAAGGGAGAACTTCTAAGGCGCTGGGGCGGCAGGCTGGAACTGGCGGGGGTGGCGTAAGGCTCTATCCAATCCCGTATAATCTGTTAAAATTTTGCTTTGCCGCTAGATACTGCAAACCCCGATTCCCTACCAGAGGAATATCGATGTCTCGAATAACCATTGCCTGCCCGCTGTGCAACTTTTCCCGAGAAATTGATGAGTTGGAAATCCCCCAAGGGGTAACCGGTGGAACCTGCCCTAAATGTCGGCAGAGGTTCACGCTGCGCGAGGCTATAAAACCCTTGGTTCCGGATGTAAAGCTCACGCAGGCTGAGTCTGATCCCATTGCCTCACTAAAACACCCACCACCTCTTGATCCATCGGAGATTCATCCGAAGGTTAATGCTTCAGAAAAGCCCCGTCCGCGCAACCTCGAGTTTTCCTTCACCGGTACAGGACGAGACTACTTCGGTATCTGGATCGTAAATACCCTCCTGAAGATTCTCACCTTAGGTGTTTATTCAGCCTGGGCCAAAGTTCGGAAGCGTCGCTATTTTTATGGGAACACCTTTCTCAATAACGCTGCCTTCGACTATCTAGCCGAGCCAAAGATTCTGTTCAGGGGGTGGATCATCGCTGCTGCATTCTTTCTCCTCTATTCGATTGGCAGTAAGGTAAGTCCTTTACTTAGCAGCATGCTCGGAGTTCTCTTTTTCATTGGCATGCCGTGGCTGATCGTCCGCTCCCGTGTATTCAACCTGAAAAACTCCGAGCACCGTAACATTCGCTTCACCTTCAACGCTGATTATCGCGAGGCATACGTGGTGTTTGCCGGGCTTCCATTCCTTCTGCCGTTCACATTTGGCCTAATATTTCCTTATATCATCTATCGTCAGAAGAAATTTTTCGCAGAGAATAGTGGCTACGGTAGAACACGCTGCACATTTGACGCAAAAATAAAAGAATTTTACCTGATTTTCCTGAAGGCGGCAGGCTGGTTTGTTATTCTTCTTGTAGGGTTCCTCGTGGCGACCTATTTTCTCTCGGCAACTGCCCGCGAGTTCTCACCTCTCTTGCTGAGCGGGAGTTCAACAGACATGAAGACGATCCAAAAGGGGGTTGTTGTCATGGTGATTATTACTCTGGTTGGGCTTAATTTTATCTATCTGTATTTTGCGGTCTACGTTCAGACAGCCTTGGCAAATCTCACATGGAATGCAACCCGGATCAAAAACAGCCGCTTTGTGAGTACCCTAAGGGTTCGAGATATGGCCTGGCTCTATATCTCTAGTGCAGTAGCAATTCTCTGTTCATTTGGACTTCTGATCCCCTGGGCATCTATCAGGATCACTCGCTATCGATTTGAAAACCTGACACTTAATCTGTGTGACGATATGGAAGGGTTCCGCGGCTGGGGTCATTCGGGGGTTGGCCCAGCAGGTGAAGAGATTGGCGACATGTTTGGGGTAGATATAGGTCTATGAGCTCTATTCGTGGGTACTATTACGATGGAAGAAGCTCTGCCCGGATCAAAGTTGAAATTGAGCGCGTTGGCTCAAATCTGAGGCTTCACGGTGAGGGATTGGAGAGAAGCTTCCCTGTTGCGTCAGTTCGCATCTCACCGAGGGTAGGTGATGTTCGGCGATCCATTCGCTTCCCTGATGCGTCCCTTTGCGAGATTATCAACGACTCTTCGTTTGACCAGCTACTTGATGGGGATGGTTCCGGACGTCTCCAGCGCCTGCTACAACAATGGGAGCGAAGCGTTCCCTTGACTCTGCTGGCTCTTCTGCTTACTTTAGTGGTTATCATGGGTTTCATAAGATATGCGGTGCCAGCAATTGCACGGTATGTAGCATACGCAGTCCCTTCAGCCTCGGAAGTTTCTCTTGGCAAGGAGTCGCTTGCGATTCTCGACAGGTATGTGATGAAGCCGTCCAAGCTTCCGGAAGCCAGGCGCCGCAGTTTAACAGTTTTGTTTGTAAGGATGAAGGAGTCCCTGCCCGATTCAAAGGGTTACCAGATCGAGTTTCGTAACAGTGAGCAGGCAGGAGCCAATGCCTTTGCCCTCCCAGGCGGGACGATCATTCTTACCGATGCAATGGTTGAGCTTGTAAAGAGCGACGAGGAACTGACAGGAGTGATTGCACATGAGGCTGGACACGTCCATTCAAGACATGCCCTTCGCCATGTCCTGCAAAGTACCGGCACAGGTCTTCTCATTGCTGCCGTCACAGGTGATATCACCTCCATAACATCACTTTCGGCAACTATCCCCACTGCACTAATAAATGCTGGCTATTCCCGCGAGTTTGAAAACGAGGCCGATGATGCTGCAGTAGCCTATCTTCTCAAGGCAGGGATTCAACCAAGGGTCTACGCTGATACGCTTGCCCGGCTTCAGGCAGAGCACGACAAAAAGAGCGGAGAGAAAGGCGCTTCCCACTCATGGTCACCCATGGATCTCCTCTCCACTCACCCGGTAACCTCGGAAAGGATCAAACGGGTGCTTGCGCCGCACCCTGCCAGATAATACCGTTACTCATGAATAATCCATAAAGAGTGTGCACAAAAAATCATAGGAGTTTGGATATATGGGGATCACATCAATTTTGTCCGCAGCACTGAAGCACATTCCCATGGATCAGGTCACCACGATCGCGATGCAGTATGGCCCTGATATCATCAAAAAATTCAAGGAAAAGATACAATCAGCTGAGACGAATACTGCAGTGAACGTGGGAGAGCTTTCCGAGAGCATTCAGGTATTGGAAGCTGCGCTTATACATCAGAAAGAGATGATCGAGTTGCAGAACAACAACATCCTGCTACTTGAGGTTAAAATGAAAACTTTCCAGGCAAGATTGGTGCTTTGTATGATGATAACGTCGGGCTCTGCATTCTTGTCATTGGCTCTCCTTGTAATACTGCTTAGACATTAGGCTCAGTGAGTTAAGACAAACTCGGTGCAATGTCAATCCCCTATAATTCTGTACAGTGTCACCATTTACAAGGTATAATATCACTGTAACTTAGTATGACTTGAAAGGACAATTCAATGAACCAGTTTGATATCAATTATTCTCGCACTCAGGATCAGATCGTCATTGCACAGAACACTCTCGTCAGGCAGGTTTATGCGTGGATGGGTATTGGGCTCCTTGTCACTGCACTGATTGCCTTTATCACTCTTGCCTCACCGGCAATCCTCCAGACCATTGTCGGCAACAAGCTAGTTTTTTACGGGCTTATGCTCGGTGAACTAGGGCTGGTCATCGCAATTTCAGGTGCTATAAACCGGCTCAGCGAGGCCATGGCCACGTCGTTGTTTATCCTCTACTCAGCGTTGAACGGCGTTACTTTTTCCGTAATATTCCTTGTCTACACTGCTGACTCCATTGGTTCAACTTTTCTGGTTACCGCCAGCATGTTCGGGGTCATGAGTGGATATGGGTATTTCACGAGGAAAGACCTTACCTCGTGGGGGAGTTTCCTCTTCATGGGGCTCATAGGTGTGGTTATCGCTTCTCTGGTTAATATCTTTGTAGGCAGCAGCGCCGTTTCATGGATAATCTCCTGCTGCGGTGTTATCGTATTCACCGGCCTAACCGCATACGATACCTGGAAGATCAAGGCTATGGCAGCTTCAGGCGTGGGGGGGAGGAAGCCGGCTATTCTCGGCGCACTTACCCTCTACCTTGATTTCATAAACCTGTTCCTGATGCTGCTTCGACTTGGGGGGGATCGTCGCTAAAGGCAAGTTCTATTCGGCAAGAGTAGCGCCTTGTAGCACAGACTTGACATTGCACTTCCAATAAGGCGATTATTGCTCTCTAGACAATTCAAGAGGAGGAGCTTAATGTCCGAATTCAAAAACGTCACGGTTATTAAGAAGGCCAACATTTACTTCGAAGGCACTGTCTCCAGCCGCACATTAATTTTTGGCGATGGGACCAAGAAAACCCTTGGAATGATGCAGCCTGGCGAATACACCTTTAACACCGGAGTAGCTGAGATCATGGAGATACTTGCGGGTGACCTACAATATAGGATCGGTGAACTCGGGGAGTGGAAGCAGGTCAATAGTGGCGAATCCTTCCAGATCCCCGGCAATTCGTCGTTTACCATGCGAGTAATGACTATCACAGACTACTGCTGTTCCTTCCTTGGATGAATCAGGTAATTCCTGTCGGTCGCTTTGCCCCTTCTCCAACCGGTCCTTTGCATATGGGATCTCTCGTGGCTGCCGTTGCGAGTTATGTCATCGCAAAGCGGGGAGGGGGCCGATGGCTTCTCAGAATGGAGGATCTTGACACCTTCCGGGTTAAGCAAAGCCATGCCTCTGAAATTCTTAAGTCGCTTGAATTGCTAGGATTAGAATGGGACGGAGTTGTGATGTTCCAGAGTCAACGGAATGAGGCTTATCAATCTGCCCTTGATCGGCTGTTGATGGACGGGAATGTTTATCTCTGCGGTTGCTCCAGAAAAGAGATTGCTCATTCTGCCACTGCTCCCCATGATGGTGAGGGTGAAACGGCCTACCCTGGTACCTGTCGCAGTGGTCTCAGTCACGGAAAGAAGCCCAAAGCCTATCGGGTGGTTGTAAGGGATCAGTCAGTAACATTTGTCGATATGGTAATGGGTGAACAGTTCTACGATCTGGCAAAAGTTTGCGGTGATTTCGTTGTAAAACGGGCAGACGGCCTATTTGCCTATCAACTGGCAGTGGTGGTAGACGATGCAGAACAGGGAGTTAATCAGGTGGTTCGTGGCTGTGACCTGCTCTCTTCAACCCCCCGTCAAATCCATCTTCAGCGGCTCCTCAACTATGCAACTCCTGAATATTTCCACCTTCCGCTCGTTACAGGTCCAGGAGGCTGCAAGCTTTCAAAGCGGGACAATTCCGTCTCGCTGTCCGAAGGTGGCAACCTTCAAATGCGTAGTAGTAAACTCTTGATTGCCGCTCTTGAGTTTCTCGATCAAAACCCACCATGCCAACTTTTCTCTGCTCCTCCCTCGGAAATTCTGCAGTGGGCAGTGGGACATTTTGATCTCGGCGCAATTCATCGAATTCCGGCCCAATAGGATTTCCAAAATGAGCATGACCTTGATATTGTCAACAAATCGTCAAGCATTACTTGCAGCCCATAGTTGCTTATATGGTCAATTTGGATGCTGTCTGGACGAGGAAGTTTATTGTATAGCGAGGGGAAGGAATCTTTAAAGAAATGTCTCCAGAGTTGTGAATCGCTAGTATTTGCTGGCCCCTGTTCATTAGATCAGAGCAACTTGTGACCAGCGACCTCTTCCCAACTCTCACGGGGAATTTTAAGAAACTGATCTACAATAACCGGGTCGAATTGGGTATCTTTGCACTTTATCACTTCATCTATCATGGTCTGGAAAGGGAGAGCTTTACGGTAGCTTCGATCTGAGGTCATCGCATCAAGAGTATCTGCAAGAGAAAAAATCCGGGCAGATAGTGGAATTTCGTTCCCCTTCAAGCCGTTTGGATAGCCTGTTCCGTCATAACGTTCATGGTGGGTAAGTATAAAATCAGATGCTCCCCTCAAAAACTTTATATCTGAAAGTATATCGTACCCTACCTTCGGGTGCTTCTTCATTTCAATCCATTCTTCCTGAGTCAGCTTGCCAGGTTTCAGCAGTATATTATCGGAAACGCCAATTTTGCCGATATCATGCAGTAAAGCTCCTTTTCCGATGATCGACAACTCAGGCTCCACAATTCCAAGATGCCTTGCCAACACTAGCGTATAATTCATCACTCGTTCTGAATGTGACCCAACCTCACTCTCTCGTGCATCCAGGGAGCGGACTAATGCGGTAAGTGTGCTCTCATAAGAGATATTTATCTCTTCCATGGCTGCGCGGATAAGACGTGTCTGTTCAAGAACCTTTAATTCAAGTTCATTCTGGTATTTTCGGTTTTCCTGGATAAGCCGCCGCTTTTGCAGGGCGTTATTTGCCTTGAGCACGATATTGTCAATACTGAAAGGTTTTGTAATGTAATCGTCAGCACCAAGATGGATGCAGTTCAGGGCAGTTTCCATGTCGCTAAGGGCGGTGATCATCAGTACTGCAGTATCAGGGCTTACAGCTTTTAGATCACGTAGGAGTTCAAGCCCCGAAGTACCGGGCATCATAACATCGAGCAACGCCAGGTCAATGTCGTGCTCTTTGAGAATTGCCAAGCCTTCTTCAGCATTACTGGACTGGAAACAGGTATACTCCTGACGGGACAGAGTCATAGTCAGAAGATCGCGTATCATCTGTTCGTCATCTACTATCAGAAGATTGGAACTCAATGAGCAATCCTCGTTACACAAAATTGGTATACTGGGTATATCATAAGGACTATTTTGAAGCTTCAGAGATTTTTGAGTCATGCTAAGTCAGAATCAAACTGTCAGTCAGTGCAACAAGTTTCGGAAGGTCTGGTTTCGTAAGAATTCCCGCAGCACCAAGTGCCTGCCACTTGCGGATATTGTCATCGCTGGCAAGTGATGAAAATATGATTATCGGTAATTCTTTGAGGGTTTCATCTTTCTTTAAACGGGATGTAAGGTGGAGGCCGTCCATTTTTGGCATTTCAATGTCGGTTATAAGCAGAGAAAGCGTATCACTTAAGGGTACTCCTTGTTGCACTGCGTGTTCATATCTCTCCAAAACGACATTCAGAGCTTCCTCACCATTTTCCGCCTCTAGAACATTATATCCAGCAGCACGTAACGATGCACACATGGTGTTTCTTATAAACGGTGAATCGTCAGCTACCAATACATTATACTTACTGCGATCACGAGGATGAGTGGTTTCGGGTAGTAAAGCGATATCGTCACTTAAAGCATATTCTCGATAGAGTTCCCCAACGATCTTTTCAAAATCGAGTACGAGAATGATACGATTATCCATTTTAACTAGACCGGTCACTTGATTGCTGCTAGCGGTCTTAACCGGTGGTTCAACCTGCTCCCAGGATATGCGATAAATGCGTGATACGGAGTGAACCAGAATGGCTACAACCAGCCGGTTAAACTCAAGGACAATGATACGGTCGGCTTTAAGCTCTCCGACAGGTTTATTAAGCGTAACAGCGAGATCAACGACAGTGATTACCTTGTCCCGAAGCTTGATCATCCCAGGTAGGGCAGGGTGACTGTTGAGAACTTTCCAGAGGTGGGGTAGGCGGATGATCTCTCTAACCTTTGCTACATTGACACCATAGTAACAGGGGACAATCTTCCCTTCATCATTGTATTCATCGATACGAAATTCGACGATTTCCAATTCATTAGTATCACTTTCCAACAGTACTGCAGTATTTGCATTTTGCATAAAATGAATCCTCTCGTCGGAAACAATACCATTTAAAATACTCTTCGGATTGCTACAGCAAACCTTAAGAAAATTGTATCTCCTCAGGCCATCATGAGACATATTCCATTCAAGGTGTATCAATGTTCAAAGATATTACATAATTGAATCTGTTGGTATTCGTGTAACATATCGATATTGAAGGTAATTATTTGTAGCCCGTGATTTCTCTGCGCAGAGTTAATGCAGAGGTAAAACCTGATATTTTATTAAATAAGCAACAAATTTATTTTTTTCTCTAATTATTACAGTGGATTGCAAGTAAATTCCCCGTATGCACTATTTTTGGTATCTCCATTGTAATGTAATAGTTATCGAAACCATCGTAACAACTGGAGGGCACTGAAATGGGACACCGCTGCAATTTGCCATCGAAAAATGAACGACAAGCCAATTATAGGGTCATGGAACTAGTAATGTTGAAGCGTGTCAAAGGAGGGAAAGAAAGTTCAACAACCCATCTGATTTTGGTTGATAACCAGCTTGAAACTCTTAACTTTGTCCAGGAAAGCATGGATGAAATCATAAACAATATTATAGGGATAAATAATATGGATCGGAAAAATAAGAAGGTGGATGAAAGCGCCAAGCTATTTGAAAAAAACTTGGACCCACTCTTTTCAGTTATGACAGAAAAGACTCACGGAAACATATTGGATAAACTATCAATTTCACTGAAAAAAGCATTAATTCTGATGGCTATGGATCGCTATAATAGCAACAAAGATTCAGTCTGCAAAGCGCTAGGCATAAGTCAAGACAAACTGGATGGCGAAATGGCTCTCTGTGGAATTGGTCGTGAACGCCATGCTGCTTGATATATGAGTATTAGAGGTAGTTTTAATGTTAAAGAACGTTTATCTCGCAGTCTTTTGTAGGTAATAGGAGTAGTTCCCTTCATAGACCCTCATTTCACCATGGTCGATTTCAAAGACCCGGTCAACCATTGAGCGGAGGAAATGACGGTCATGGCTGACAAGAATCACCGTGCCATTGAAGTTTTTGAGTGTCTCCAACAGTATTTCACGTGATTTTATGTCGAGATGGTTGGTAGGCTCATCAAGTACCAGAAAGTTAATTGGTCTGGCAAGGAGCGTAGCCAGCACCAGTCGGCTTTTCTCCCCACCAGATAGTTTATCGACCCTCTTATCGACTGCATCTCCAGAAAAGAGGAAGGCGCCAAGAAGGTTTCTAACGACTCCTATGTTGGCAAGTGGCATTACTTCCTGAAGAGTTTCGAATATTGTCTTCTTAGGATCCAGAATTTCCATCGCATGTTGGCTAAAGTATCCGACATCAACATTGGCACCTAGGGCTATGCTTCCGCTTGTTGGGTCTGTCTGCCCGGCAAGCATCTTTAAAAAAGTTGATTTGCCAGCTCCGTTGATTCCAACAACCGCGATCTTGTCCTGTCTCCTGATTATTCCAGATATGCCACTGAATACAGGCTTTTCTAAACCGTCTGGGGTCTTCCAGCTTTTTGCCAAGCCTTCCATTACTACCACATCATCGCCGCTACGTGGGGGATCATTGAAATCGAAGCGAATAATCCTATCCTCGGGAGGAATTTCGATCCGGTCAATCTTATCCAGTTTTTTTATTCTTGACTGGACCTGGGCCGCATGGGAGGCGCGAGCAGCAAAGCGGGATATGAACTCCTCTTCCTTTGCAAGCATCTCCTGCTGGCGTTTGTGGCTGGCCAGCAACTGTTTGAACCGCATATCCCGTTCTCGCTCATAGAAGTCATAATTTCCAGCATAAGTGGTAACTGTCCTGTTCGCAACCTCCACGATTCTTGAGACGATACGATTCATAAAGTCGCGGTCATGGCTAGTCATTAACAGGGCACCTTTAAACTCCGAGGCAAGCCAATCTTCAAGCCAGACAATCGATTCCACATCGAGATGGTTGGTAGGCTCATCAAGTAGGAGTAAGTCAGGGTGGAGAGTAAGTATCTTCGCGAGTCCAATACGCATCTTCCAGCCGCCGCTGAACGATTCCACAGGATGGTTGAAACGGTCAGGGCCTATACCAAGCCCTGTCAGAACTGTCTGTGCGCGAGTGTCCAAGTCATAGCCACCACGATGCTCAAACTCCTCCATTGCGGCTCCATAGCGCTCCAATAGAGCGGCCATCTCGTCGTTGCCCATAGGCTCGCACATGGCTGTCTCCATTGCTTTAAGCTCTTCAGCAAGGAGCACCGTTGCAGAAGAGCCTGTCATTACCTCCTCCAGTGCGGTCTTCCCTGACATGTCCCCAATATCTTGTGAGAAGTAGCCGATAGTTGTCTTCTTTGAACAGGAGATCTCTCCAGCATCCACTTCTTCCTCTCCCGTGATTATGCGAAAGATGGTGGTCTTGCCTGCCCCGTTTGGTCCAACGAGACCAGTCATTGTTCCGGGTAGTATCTGGAAACATGCTTCTCTGAAGAGTACCTGAGATCCGTGTTGTTTTGTGATGTTAGAGAGGTGAATCATTATGTCTCCGTCTTATGAAAAGTTGCGAGCTGAATCAGTTACCACAAGGGCTGCCAGGTCACAACTTAATAAATTCATAGTTTAGTCTGGTGGAGTTTGTTTGGAGGTTCACTGTAATTGTAGGACAGAAATGAGGCTAATTGTGGCCTTCACGTTCCAAAGTCACTTCAAATGGTCTTCCCCCCAGAGAAAAGATGACTCGATCCTGAAATATCTGTTCGATCTTTGCCCCATCAACCATGCCCCCTTCGCCAACAGGTACCCCATTGATCACAGCGAGCCTGGATGCGCTGTCTTTTTGCCAGGCGATCCCGTTGATCTTAAAGCTCGGATCTGACAAAGGTTTTTCCTTGAGGCGATCCTTGGGGGCAGTTGATGGCTGCGAGTGTGGTGCAACAGATTCAAGAGGACTGAGTTCTGCTGCAGGTATACCGGTGGGAGGCGATATACTGCTTAAGGTTCCGGCCTGCTTTGAAGTCTGTTCAGTGATGTTCCGGATGGCAGAGCGCTTCAGAGTCGGTGCTACGACAGGGGCTGAGAGGGGGGGGGGGAGATGGGAGGAAGGTCTCTGTGCGGCTATTGGAGGTAGTGAAGGAGGACTTTCAAGGATAAGCTGTTTCGCGGCCTTTCGATCAGCAGAAAAACCTCCCATTAAAGTATAAGTAAGAATGACGGAAGTCGCTGCGACAATTGTAACTACGATCGGAAGGATCCAGTGAGTGCTTGTTGTACGCTTCTTATTTTCGCTGATGATTGCATTTGAGATATCCGGTTCTCTTGTCTGCCGAGACGCCTTGTCTTTTTCGAGTTTCTGGAGAGCTTTTAGAATTGAACTCATCGGTTATCCGACCTTCCATGACCTGTCAGTTTAGGATCATTTTCTGTCCCGCTTGCATGGTAGAGCATGAGAAGTGTTCTGGGGCCAGGGATGCCGTCAACAGAGAGCCGCTGGTTAAGCTGGAATTTTTTTATCGCATCCTGGGTAACTTGATCAAATGTACCGGTTGGTTTCCCGATAAAAGTACCAGCCTCTGCAAGCATAAGTTGCATGCGGCTGATTTCCTGAGATTTACTGCCAAGCTCTACGCTCTCAGGAAGGTTATGGGTATTGCGCCAGGGAATAAATGCGCGTCCGGTCCAAATGGATTTAAGGTCGGTTTCATTGAGAGTGCGGTTTGCCTGAGAAACAGGCTCAATAAAGAAAGACCCAGCTCTATGTCCGGTCAGCGCCAGATAACGATTTCCGGAGATACCTGGAAGCCATAGTTCCAAGATGCAGGGAGCGTCTGCTTGAAGCAGTTCGGTGATGCTGCCTGTAAAAGTGAGCAGCCGCAACCCACGTCGCGCAGATATTCGCTCCAATCCAGCTTGTACGGTTTTGCCAGCATATCCAACAACCGGTCTTACGTTCCAGAGTTTTGCCAGTTCGTTGAATCCTTGAAGAGCAGTGGCGATTTCTTTCTGTTTACCCAGCTCAAGACTAAGATTTTCAATAGGTGTTCTTTCATTGGTAATAAGTAATTGAGCCGAGGCAGCAGGTGAGGAGGGCTTGTTGGAGGGAGAGATCTGTTTGTCTAACAAGGCTGAAGCAAGTATTGTAATTGTTGCGGTAAGTGATGTGGCGAGCAGCAGGATGCCGTAAATTTTTCGATTGCGAATCTCAGAAGCAGTGAGGGAGGGTCTCTTAAGTTCATGTACGGCTTGAGCCACCATTTTTGGCGTAATTTCGCGAGTCTCTTCCGTGAAGCCGATAAGGAGCGCACGATCACAGATTACATTGATCAGTCTGGGTAAACCCTTAGTATGACGGAATATTTTCTTAAATGCGGAAGGAGTGAAGGTTACTGCACGCCACCCGCCAGCAATTTCCAGCCGATGGTCTATATATGATCTCATATCTTCAAAGTCGAGAGGGTGGAGATGAAACCTGACCGTAATCCTTTGGCTCAACTGACGGAGGTTATCGCTTTCGAGCATCTTGCATAGCTCAGGCTGACCGGCCAGAACAATCTGGATCAGCTTGATGGTGTCGGTCTCAAGGTTTGAAAGCATTCTTATCTGCTCAAGGACAACCGGGTCAAGATTCTGGGCTTCATCTATAACAAGAACCACGGTACGGTTGGCAGCATTTTCCTGTAGGAGGAATTGGTTGAGAGCATGTATCAACTCATCAATGCTGCCGGAGTGGGAAATTCCGAACTCCCTGTTTATGGTTCGTAACAGTTCATCAGCCGAAAGACGAGGATTGAAGATTAGTGCCGTTCGGTGCTTGGCATCGTCCAATTGACCAAGTAACGCACGAAGGATGGTGGTTTTACCTGAGCCGACCTCGCCTGTCAATTCAATAAAACCTGCGTGGCTGTCTATGCCATAAAGAAGATGGGCAAAGGCTTCGCGGTGGAATTTGCTAAGAAAAATAAAACGTGGATTGGGTGTTAGTGCGAATGGGAATTCCTTGAATCCGAAGTAATCGCAGTACATATGGATTGCTCGTCCGTTCAGCACAGGTGGAGGTCAATAATTTATTACTATTTCATAAACCCTCTGATTTATCAAGGTTATAAAGTGATATTATTGGGGCAACAGACGGATATCGCAAGCAGACGGAGGAGCGGTGTTATTTGTTCCCGGTTCCAACCTTTCCCATGATTTCAAGTCCTCTCAAGAGTTCCAGTGCCCTCGAAAGCTGGAAATCACGTTTACTATCCTCATCGACGATTTTTGAGTGCGTTTTCTCTGGGTGAGTTTCCTTTTCCGTGACTTCAATGGCCTCGATTGGTTTCAGGCTTCCGTCAAGATCCTTTTCCTTGACATGGCTATCCGCTGTCTTTACTGGCAGATCAGGGAAGATAACTGGGTTCACTATAATGTCTGGAGTGATCCCCTTGGCCTGAATTGAACGACCGCTCGGAGTGTAGTATCTGGCTGTAGTCAGCTTCAGTCCTGCATTATCACGCATCGGAATTACGGATTGCACCGATCCCTTGCCGAAGGTTTGAGTTCCCATGATGATGGCTCGTTTGTGGTCCTGCAAAGCGCCGGCTAAAATCTCAGAAGCACTGGCACTTCCACCATTAACCAGTACCACGATGGGATAGTGCGGTTCCTTGTCTCCGATTTTTGTAGAGAGTTTCATCTTGGATGTGGGGTCACGCCCTTCTGTATACACAACGAGGCCGTCGTTTAGTCCCTCCCCGACAAAGTTGTTCGCCACTTCTACTGCCTGATTGAGGAGGCCGCCCGGATTATTTCGCAGGTCGATTACCAGACCCTTGATATCTCCGTTGTTCCGCGCTTTGAGGGCTGAAAGAGCTTTCGTGAATTCAGGTCCGGTAGTTTCTTGAAAGTGGCTTATTCTGATATAGCCGTAACCAGGTTCAATGGTTCTAGATTTGAGGCTTTTTGTCTGGATTATGTCCCTTATTATCGGAAAGACGAGAGGTGCGCCATTACCTTCCCTCAGAATTGACAGGGTAACCCGCGTCTTCTTTTCGCCTCGCATCTTGCTAACGGCTTCACTTATGGACATTCCTCTGGTAGGTTTGTCGTCAATCTTCCATATGTGATCATTAGCTTTCAGTCCAACCCTGTAGCCGGGTGTGTCTTCTATCGGCGCAATGATCATCAATTTGTTGTCCTTCATGGAGATTTCAATTCCGATTCCTCCAAAAGAGCCGGACATCTGGACTTTCATTTCCTTGAAGGATTCGGCCGGCATGAATGAACTGTGTGGATCCAAAGATGAGAGCATACCGGTTATTGCGCTCTGCATCAGCTTTTTGCTGTCTACTTCCTCTACATACTGCTTTTTGATTATTTCGATGACTTCGGAAAAAAGTCGGATACTGTCTCTATTTCCGAAGGCATGCCTGTCTTGCCTGAGCAACACCCCAACAATTGTTGCAGAGATTATAGCCATCAGTATCAGGCCGAGAATGATGCGAAAGGACTTGTTTTTCATAAAACTGTAGTGCCTCCTAAAACAATCTCAACATTGTAGCAGCTGTTGGGGCTTTATTGTCAAGCTTTCGGTGATACGTCAAGTCAATTCGCCAGTTTATAACACATTTCTCTTGCCTTGCCGCATGAATTGCTTTAATCTTCTGTCGTTTCATGAATCCTTTTTGGAGGCATCAAGAGATGTACAGCGAACCGGGCAAGACCAAGTTTCAGATAGACCTTCGGCGTCACCTGCGTGAACAGGGTATCTGTGAGAACCTGATTCATGTGATCTGTGAGATTGCCGAGGCAAGCAAATATGTCATCAATGCGGTCCGCACTGGTGACCTTGGTGTGGCCGGTACCTCAAATCTCTATGGTGAGGAGCAGCTTGCTCTGGACGTTCTCTCCGACCGGATCATCAGGAAACGCTTGATTCACACCGGCCTGGTCTGCAATATCGCCTCCGAGGAGATGGATGAGATATTTCAGGCCCAGGCAGCCTCAGATGGCCTCTATTCAGTTGCTTACGATCCCTTGGATGGTTCTTCTCTTGTTGATGTGAATCTTGCCGTGGGTACAATTGTCTCCATTTACAAGGGGCACGACCTTCTTCAAACCGGTCGCAACCAGGTGGCGGCCATGTATATACTCTACGGCCCCAGAGTTTCTCTCGTCTATTCGGTAGGTCAAGGTGTTTATGAGTTTACACTTAACCAGTTGATGGAATTCACACTTACCCGCGAAAACGTGACCATGAAGCCTGCCGGAGACATCTATTCGCCAGGGGGGCTTCGTAAAAAGTACTCACCCGAGAATGAAAAGTTTATCCGCTATCTAGAGGAGAAGGGGAGCAAACTCCGCTATTCTGGCGGTTTTGTGCCTGACATTAATCAGATTCTCATGAAGGGTAAGGGAATTTTCATGTACCCGGCCTTGCAAGGCGCGCCGAATGGAAAGCTGCGTCTACTCTTCGAACTGAACTCCATGGCATATCTTATCGAACAGGCTGGTGGTGCTGCAAGTAATGGCCTGGTCGAAATCCTTGATATTCCACCAGAGAGTCTGGACCATCGTGCGCCGGTCTATATCGGTTGCAGGGAGGACGTGGAGAAAGCCAAGGAATTTCTTAGCGGCATTTAGGAGTTTAGTAACTTTTTGATGATGAGGTGATCATGGAGCTGCAGTCTAAACCACAACGTCTTTGTAGCGAGATACAGCTTTTCGATATCTGTGATCTGGATGTTTGCGGTCACAGGGATGGTCGTTACTGCACAAAGGGAGAAATCCTGGCACGTTTCGAGGCAATCCATGAGGCCGATGACAGATCTCCTGAGCAGTTTTTTGCAGAAGAATTAGACGAAGTTGAAGGTGCAGGGGATCTAGGTTACGACGAAGCCTACGGTGTGGACGAGTACGGTGAAGACGATGATGACGATCTGTAAATCCCTGTTGCTAAGTCTTTCAAACTGGCCGCTCACTTTTCTGGGCGGCCAGTTTTTTTTGTTCTAAAGTTGAACACCACTCCGCCGATACTAGGGAACATATGGTACTATGCGTGTATGGAGGGGAAAATGAAACATAGCATGCTGATTCTTGACGACGATGTGTCGATATTACAGATGCTAAAGACCAATTTAGCTAGTGAGGATATGCACGTTTTTCTTGAAAGCGATAGTGAGACGGCTATCAAGTGCGTACTTACGGAACACCCAAGTGTTGCCATCATTGATATCAATCTCCCTAACAAGTCAGGATTTGAGGTTCTTCAAAAGATCAAGAAAATCGATCCGGGGCTGTCGGTTATCATGGCAACTGCTCACAATACCACGCAGAACGCCATCGAGGCCATGAAACACGGGGCATATGATTATGTTACAAAACCCTTCGACTTCAGGAAGCTGAAAGCTACCGTTCAGAAAGCACTGGAGTGCAATCTGCTCAACCGGAAGGTGCGATTTACCAAGGAGCGGGAGCAGTTCAACAAGGAAGAGCTTGACGATAATATTATGATTGGCTCTGCTCCAGAGATGATCGAGATTTGGAAAATGGTAGGGAAGATAGCTGATTCAGACGCAACAGTGTTGATCCAGGGAGAAAGTGGGACCGGTAAGGAGCTTCTGGCCCGCGCAGTCTACAATAACTCCAAACGCAAGAACAGACCCTTTCTTGCGGTCAACTGTGCAGCACTCCCTGAAACTCTTCTTGAGAGCGAGTTATTCGGCCACGAAAAGGGTGCCTTTACCGATGCACACATGCGACGTATCGGAAAGTTTGAGCAGTGCAACGGCGGGACTATTTTTCTCGATGAGATCGGTGAAATGAGCATCGCAAACCAGGGGAAACTCCTACGGGTGCTTGAAAATCAGGAGTTTGAACGGGTTGGAGGGAATGAGACTATCAAGGTGGATGTTCGCGTCATAGCTGCCACAAATAAATCGCTTCTTCAGCAGGTGAAGGAAAAGGCATTTCGCCTAGACCTGTTTTATCGTCTCAGGGTTATCTCATTCTATATTCCGACGCTTAGGGACAGGATGGAGGATATTCCTCTATTGATTGACCTTTTCGTTCGTCGTTTTTCCCAAAAGTATGCCAAGAGCATAAAGGGTATTGCTCCCGAGGCCCAGGATATGTTGGTCAATCATCCATGGGAAGGAAACATTCGTGAGTTGAAGAATGTTATCAATTCTGCAACAGTCCTCTGCAAAGGAGATGTGCTTCTGCCGCAGGACTTCGAATCTCTTCTTCAGGCGAAGACCGGAATGAAGGAGATCGACCTTGATCTTGCAGGGGACGATTATTATGCGGTCTTCTGGAGTATGCTGGAGCCTGTCTTTGAAGGTCTTTGCGTCAAAAACAAGGGGGCCATTTACGAGAATATCAATATGGGCTTGGAGAAGGCCCTTATCCATATGGCAATGCAGAAGAGCAGCAACAATCAGGTTGTTGCATCCAAGCTTCTGGGAATAAGTCGCAATACGCTACGAGACCGTCTGGAGCGATACAAGTTCGGAAGTCCCGAATGACCGTGACATAGCAGATAAATGTTCACAAAGGAAACTTGAGTCAATGCGGCGGCAGCTCTCTTGCCGCCGCATTTTTTGCCTGTAATTGCGTGTCACCCGGCGTTGTGTTATAACGACAGGCATACAACTGCATCTACTCGCAATTTTCTGGAGGTACAATGCGCATCACTACAATATTAATGATACTCGTTCTTATGTTAACCTCCAGTGCTGTTGCTGCGGAAAAGAAGGCTGACAGCCCCAAGAACTCCGGAAAGAAGGCTCAAGTCAAATCACTGAAGCCATCTCCTTCAGCACCTGTAATACAAGGTGAGTTTGCGCGTGAATTGATCAAAGTGTTCGGATGGGAAGGGGGGATCCCTGAGGAGTCGAAGGAGCGGGATTATCTGGTGATACTTCAGGGCAAGAGAACGTTCAAATTCGAGGCTGAAAAAATATTCAATCCTAAGACCGATGGCGTTTCAGTGCGTAAGTTCGACCTGATCGGTCCTTTCAGCGGCGAGTCTTGGCTGGGAGGGGTCACGACTCCTGTCATAGTGCATTTTAAAGTTTTTATACCTATGGATGGCAACTACCGGCTCTTTGCAGCAGCCAAGGGGAATGGACAGCTCTGGAAGCTCGCAGGCAAGGAGTATATAGTCAACTCAGGTGATCGGCTGGCAGTAACTCAGGTGGCTACTGTGACGCTAAAGGCCGGCGAGTTTGAATTTGAAATGGTCATGCCTCCCGATGGGGGGATAGATTATCTTGTTTTATCCGACCGCGATTTTACCTCAATAGAACCGCTCGGAGGTTGGCGATTCAGAGAACCTCTAAGCAATGCCGAACTTGCACAGATCTCCGCAACCCTTCTTGGCTGGGAGGATCAACTTCCTCTGAATGAGAAAATTGGCGTTACGACTGTCGTAGCAGCTGACCTGCCAGATCTCCCTGCTTCTCTACATTCGACTGATGCTGGATTTTATGGCCAATTCACTGGTAAACAGTGGATTAGAGCAAGTTCACAGACAGCAGATATTGAGATTCCGATCTCATTGCCGGTAACTGGCGTGTACGGCCTGAAACTCCGTGTCATGGGAGAGTCTTTCAAGGCAAATCTTGATGGTATGCCTCTCGTGATCCCAGCAAAACCCTATCTTGACTGGGTAGATCTTGGGCTCCACCGCCTGGTAGACGGCACCCATACACTCCAGGTGACGCTTCCGCCTTATGGTGGTATTGATGCCTTGATCATAGAACCACGGAAATCGACGCCCGAGGCTTACATGAATCTGGTCGGCATAAAAGGTGACCCTATGGCTATTGTAACGAATGCCGAGAAGGATAAGATCTTGACTCAACTCGTGGAACGTTTCACAACACGGAAGTAAATCAGCAGCCGCTGCAATGGAACGGCCGCTGATCGCATTGCTCGCTGCGCTGATGCTTGGGATCGGCGCAGCGGTCTTGTATGAAAGCTTCATCCCTCTCTGGCCACTTTTCCCCGCGACCTTTCTACTCTTGATTGGTTGGATACGTAATCAATCCCTTCTATTGATCTCTGGCCTGTCGATCCTTTTCCTTCTTTGGGGTAATCATTCAGTAACCCATTTTTACCGACTCTCGCCTCCTCCTCAACTGAGCGCATTATCGACATCAGAACATCCTGTAACGGTTACTGGCATACTGGACTGCCGGCCTGAGGCCAGAGCGCGTGGCACACGTCTATATGTAGCCATTGAGTCTGTCGAGAGTGGCGGAACAAGGCGACCTATTGTTGGCCGTCTCCTGATGTACGTTGGTGAGGGGAGAGCAGCCTTTCTCACCGGAGACCGAATCCGATTTGTCACCCGACTCCGCGAGCCCCGCAATTTTGGACTCCCCGGAGAAATTGACTATCGTCGCTCGTTGGCTCTGCGAAACGTATTTATCACGGGATTTGTTGCCGATGCCACCCATCTGGAACTCCTTCAGGAGGCAGCAGCATATCCGATGCAGCGGAGAATTGACTCAGTGGCTCTCTGGCTCGGCAGGTTTATCGACAATTGTACCTCTTCATCAACAGAAGCGGGCATTCTCAAGGCTCTCCTTGTAGGTGAACGCGGCTCCGTCCCACAAGATATGGAAGGGCTTTATGCAAGGACAGGGGTTAACCACATCCTCTCAATCTCAGGGTTTCATGTAAGCATTATAGCCCTCGTACTCTACCAGTTGCTGGCTCGTCTTTCACGATGCAGCGAATTCCTTCTCAGGTACAATCTGCGAAGAGTGCTTCTACTGGCCACTCTCCCCGTCCTTATCTCCTATCTCTTAATCACCGGCGCCGCGCCGGCTACCACTCGTTCGGTGTTGATGGTCGCCGCATGCTTCCTTGGCCTCCTCGTGGAAAGAGAGGGTGATCCGGTGAACCTACTTGCACTGGCAGCACTTGTGATCCTTGCGATTTCCCCTCAGGCCCTTTTTGATCTCTCTTTCCAGCTCTCCTTCCTGGCTTTTTGGGGTATTCTTGTACTCTACCCCCTGTTAATCCACCCCTTTGCCGGTATGCGCAAAGGGATTCTTTACCGATTTATTCAATTCTGTGCCGTATCCGTTGCGGCGATAGCTGCTACCATGCTTCCGGTTGCCTATCATTTCCACAGGTTTTCCGTTATAGGCCTGGTGAGCAACTTCATAGTGGTCCCTCTTATGGGGTATGGGGCAGTGGTTGCTGGATTCACCGGACTTGTCTGCGCAGCCTGGTTTCCCTTTCCTGCAAAGCTTCTCATCATGGGTGCTGCCCTGTTTGTACGCTGGTCAAATCAGGCGCTTTTCTGGCTTGATAAGCTACCGCAGCTCCCGCGCTTTACCCCATCGTTATCGGATCTGCTGCTCGCCGTTGCGTTGCTGGCGGTGCTGACGCTCATTCGCACTCCCCGGAAACGCCTCTTCTCGTTAATGCTATTAGCTGGCGTGTTCTGTTGGGATCATTTTGCAACGGATGATCCCGGAATCGGGAAGTTGCGCGTGACACTCCTGAGCGTGGGTCAGGCAGAGAGCACCCTTATCCGCTTTCCCGACAAAACCTGCATGCTGGTCGATGGTGGCGGTTCACTATTTGAGGGGGGAATGGATACAGGTGAAAGGCTCCTTGCACCTGCGCTCTGGAGTATGGGTATCGACAGGATTGACTGGATGGTCTTGACTCATCCGCACCCAGATCATCTGAAAGGATTGCTCTTTATTTTGTCAGCTTTTCCCGTGGGGGAGTTTTGGGAAAGTGGCTACAAATCTGACGCTCCTGTCTATCTTGAACTTAAAAGTGTTCTTGCAACCCGCGGCATACCTGCCCGCATACTGGATGAAACTACTCGACCCATCCGGGTCGGTGGTGCAGTCATAGAGCCTTTGGCACCACCTAAGTCAGACTCTGCAGCTGCAGCACTCCTTCCCCAGGAATGGGATATGAACGACGAGTCCCTCGTATTCCGGCTTTCCATGGGCCGCTTTTCAATGCTCTTTACCGGAGACATTGGCTTTGCTGGCGAGGCACGTCTACTCAGAGATCCGGGGCGAATCACAAGTTCGGTTCTGAAGGTTGCTCACCACGGCAGCCGCCATTCCAGCTCCATCCCCTTTCTCCGTGCAGTATCGCCTCGAATTGCCCTGATTTCTGCTGGATATCGGAATAATTTTCATCTTCCAGCCGATGAAACTGTAGCAGATCTGGAGCGGATGGGCGCTAAAATCTACCGAACCGATAGGGACGGCAGCATCGAATTGACGGTAAATCCGGCCAGTGGCGCCACGGCAGCACGGAAAATATCTGGATCAATTCATTGACACTCCTGCAAATTGTCCGATAATGTAAAAATACTTTTCAGCCTTCGCGTACTGCATGTCTTTGAGGGATCTGATGGAACGGATATTGATTGTTGAAGACGATCTGTTTTTTCGTGAAGTATTTTCAGATCTTCTCAGGGAGGACAGTTACGAGGTAGATGCAGCATCCTCGGCAGATGAGGCGTTCGATTTTTTGAACCGATTTGAGTATCATCTGGTTGTTGTTGATCTGGTGCTGCAGGATGCAAGCGGACTGGATGTACTTGAAAAAGTCAAGCAACTCGATCCTGCGATAGAGGTGATCATTGTCACCGGCCACGCAAACATGGAAACCGCCATATATGCCTTGAAGCATGGTGCACGCGACTACCTGGTCAAACCGATCAACCATGACGAGTTCAGGCATGCGGTTGGGCTCTGTATAGAACAGCGACGTCTACTGGATGAGAATCAGGAACTGAAAGGACTGGTAAATCTGTACCAGGTGAGTCAGACCATAGCCAATTGTCTGGATCAGGACCGTCTGTATACGATGGTGGTTGACTCACTTTCAAAAGAGGTTGGCGTGAGCAGGGCTATAGGCTACTTCTTCGAGGAGTGCCTATTTTCGATTCGAGAGCTTAGAGGGTTCACCGAGGAGGGAGCCACACGTCTCGGTGAATGGATGATGGGACGGTTTCACCCTGCAGACGAAAAGTCGCTGCATGTGATACGCCTGCCCGATTTTTTGGCTGAACGACCGGCCTCGCTTGATGACATGACCGACATAAGCGACGCGATGCTTCTCCTGATTCGCTACAAATCGCTTGTTCAGGGTGTGATCATCCTCTTTAATGAGCCAGGGGAGCGTTTCCCTGAGACTGTTAACCACAAGAATCTCACCTTCCTTCTCGATCAGTCGTCCCTTGCCTTTGAGAATGCTGCACGATATACCTCTGCCCGCAATCTCCTCAATGTTGACGAGTTGACCGGCCTCTTCAACTACCGATTTCTCGAAGTGGCCATGGAGCGTGAAGTGAAAAGGGCAGAGCGATACGGCACCAATCTTTCGGTGATATTTCTGGACATTGATCAGTTCAAGGAGATTAACGATACCCATGGCCACCTTATCGGCAGCAAGGTCCTGAAGGAGGTTGGAAAACTTCTAAAAAAATCGGTTCGCGAGATTGATACCGTGATACGCTACGGCGGAGACGAGTACACCCTTCTCCTCGCTGAGACAGGTCTGGAAACTGCTGCCGGTGTGGCAGAACGTATCCGGCGTTCAATTGAACGCCACCGCTTCCTTGCCAGCGATGGTATGAACATACGCCTGACCGCAAGTCTCGGATACGCCTGCTACCCTGAGGATACCAAGTCAAAGGTTGAGTTGATCGAGCTTGCCGACCAGGCCATGTACCGGGGCAAGGCAAGCGGAAGGAACGTGGTTTTCTCTGTTGCAAAAACCCGGCAATAACTGCTGAGGTACTGTTTATCTGCAATTTCCTCATCTCTGTCTCTGTTTGTTAACGGTAGTACCCCTTCCCCGAAGAAATTCCAGGCAGGTTTTGTTTTACAGCTTTCCCCCATTTTGCTAGGATTGCGCTCTCCATGACCCATCAAGCCGAACATACCCCCATGATGCGCCAGTATCTGGAGATCAAGTCCCAGTACCCGGACTCGATCCTCTTTTTCCGACTTGGCGATTTCTATGAGATGTTTCTTGACGACGCCGTCAAGGCGTCTCGCATCCTTGATATCACCCTTACCTCACGCGGCAGGAACAACGACGGTACTGACATGCCACTCTGTGGCGTGCCGTTTCACTCTGCAGCTCCTTACGTTGCGAAACTCGTTGCGGCAGGCGAAAAGGTGGCTATCTGCGAGCAGGTTGAGGACCCCAAAAGCGTCAAAGGGATAGTCAGGCGTGAGGTAGTCAAGGTGGTAACCCCCGGTCTTGTGGTGGATGCTGATTCCCTTCAGCCCAAGGAGAACAATTATCTTGCTGCCATCGTCCCTGAAGGTAACGGCGGCTGGGGCTTCTCCTGTCTGGATATCTCCACCGGAGAGTTCCGTGCTGCAGACCTTCCGGACCTGTCTGCTACAGCTGCAGAACTGCTCTGCGTGAATCCGCGGGAGGTTCTCCTCCCCGCCTCATTGCGCGAGGGTAACCTTGCGTCAGGCCTCAAAGAGGCGCTGAGTGAACGGCTGGTTACGTTTCTGGATGACTGGGTTTTCGAGAATGACTATGCCCAGAGGCTTCACGGGTCGGTTTTCGGCTCACCGCTCCCCTGCGGGCCTGACGGAGAGTCACTTCGCGAGGGAGGGTCGGCAATCGGCTCGATCCTGCACTATCTCCGCGAAACACAGAAGGGTAGCTCTATTCACCTCCGCCCTGTTTCTCCGTACTCGGCAAGCAGCCACCTTGTTCTGGATGATCGGACTCGGCGCAATCTGGAGCTGACAGCCACTCTGCAGGATGGGAAACGAAAAGGGTCGCTGCTCTGGCTTATGGATCGCACCGTCACGGCAATGGGCGGGCGAAAGCTCAAAACGTGGATAAACTACCCTCTGGTCTCTGTAGACAAGATATATGAGCGACTTGATTCAGTCCATGAGTTCATTGAGAAACAACTCCTGCGCAGAGAGATTGCCGTTCAGCTGGACGGCGTAGCTGACCTGGAGCGCCTGAATGGTCGGATCAGTCTCGCTTCGGCTTCCGCCAAGGATCTGGTGGCCCTCAAAGATTCGCTTTCCCGAATCCCGTCTCTGCTGCGACTTTTGGAAACGGTTGAGGCTCCTTTACTTAAGGCGACGATTGCCGCAATAGATCCTCTGGACGATGTCGTCGGCCTTGTGGGTCGTGGTATAGTGGAGAACCCTCCATTTGTCCTGCGAGAAGGCGGGATCATTGCCGGCGGGTTCAATGCCGAACTGGACGAAATACGGATGATAAGCCGGGAAGGAAAGGGGTTCATCGCCCAGCTGGAGGCACGGGAAAAGGTACGAACCGGCATCACGTCGCTCAAGGTCCGTTACAACAGGGTTTTTGGCTATTACATAGAGATTACCAAGGCTAACCTTGCCGGAATCCCGGATGACTACCTACGCAAACAGACCCTGGTCAATGCGGAGCGATTCATAACCCCTGAGCTGAAGGAGTACGAAGAGAAAGTCCTTGGAGCAGAAGAGAGGATTGCAGAACTGGAATACTCCCTTTTCCAGGGGATCAGAGAAGAGGTTGCCACCCAGGCGGAGCGGATTGCGATCACCGCAGACAGCCTGGCAGTTCTCGATCTACTGACCTCTTTAGCCGAACTGGCTCATGACAGGGGGTACTGTCGGCCGGAAGTGGACTGCAGCGACGTAATAGCCATCAGTGAGGGGCGGCATCCGGTGGTGGAGGCTATGCACCTCTCGGAACGATTCGTCCCTAACGATACGCTCTTGGATAATGGAGAAAACCAGCTCCTGATGATTACCGGTCCCAATATGGCCGGAAAGTCCACGTATATGCGCCAGGTAGCGCTGATTGTACTCATGGCGCAGGTAGGGAGTTTTGTGCCGGCGGCAACAGCGAGCATCGGCATTGCAGACCGGATCTTCACCAGGATCGGGGCATCGGACAATCTTGCCGGCGGCCAGTCTACCTTTATGGTTGAGATGGCGGAGACCGCTTCCATCCTCAGGCATGCCACTCCCAAGAGTCTTGTGATTATGGACGAGATCGGCCGGGGGACATCAACCTTTGACGGGGTCTCCATTGCCTGGGCTGTTGCCGAGTTTCTGCACGATGCCAGGGATCATGCCAGCCGGACACTATTTGCGACCCATTACCATGAGTTGACCGAACTGTCGGTGACTCGACCAGGGATAAAGAACTTCAACATCGCAGTTCGGGAGTGGAACGACCAGATCATATTTCTGCGCAAGATCCTCCCCGGCGGCTCATCCCACTCCTACGGCATCCAGGTGGCTCGGCTGGCAGGCATTCCGTCTGAAGTGGTCAACCGCGCAAAAGAGATTCTGAAGAACCTTGAACAGGGCGAGTTTACTGAAGGTGGCGAGCCGCGCATTGCGGGCAGAAAAGGGAAAAAACCGGAACCGGCCTCCCCGCAGCTCTCTCTGTTCTCCTACCCGGACGACGAACTTCGCAAGCGTCTCAAGGGGGTTGAGGTTGCACGACTTACTCCCCTGGAGGCCCTGAATATACTTGATGAACTACAGAGACTGGTCTGAGAAGCCATCAGCTTTCTTCGGCCACAGAACGGTATGCGGCAATGGCGCCTGAACTGCTTACCATCCGGTCGAAAAGCGAACGGTAGTTTTCCTCGCTGGTTCGGAGTGCCTTTTCAGCCTGCTTCCTTTCCGTAACATCCTCACCAGAAAAGAGCATCCCCGTTGTCTTACCCTGCTTGTCGTGCAGAAGCGATGCATGAACTGCCAGCGTTCTTTCTGCACCACCCTTTGTGACGACAGTTCTCTCGAAATACTCCTGAAAACCGATTCCGCTTGTCATAAGTTCTTTGTAATTTAGTGTAAGTCCGCTCTGGACATCCTGAGGTGTAAAATCGGTAAACCAGTTCTTCCCCAGCAGATACTCCTGAGAATGGCCCAGAATTGAGCACCCCTTGGCATTTGTCAGTGTGATGTTTCCCTCCTGATCGAGGGCTATCATCAGAACTCCTGCAACATCCAGATAGAGTTGTGCTTGATCTCGCTCCCGCTGGAGTTCCTCTTCGATCCTGCGCCGCTCAGCGGCTGTTCTCAAGGCATTGATTCCGTAAGCCAGGCTATCTGCCAACTTGACCAGAAGCCTCACCTCATCGCCGTCAAATGAGTCCGGCTCACGTGCATATATGCTCAGCGTTCCTTTTTCACTGGGTGCGGTGGTGAAGGGGATTACGATCAGCGATGAGAACCCCCGGGTGGTTGTCTCAACACTTCTGTGAAGATTCTGCCTGTTATTGAAAAGGTCTCGGACAATGGCCGGACGACCAGTTTGTAATGCTTTGCTGGCCGGGCTCTTGAATGGGTCCAGCTCGCTCCAGGCAAGCCGGATCGCGTCCAGCGAACCCTCTTCGAGTCCTGCCTGTGCAACGGGACGCAATCGCAATCCAGGGGCGTATTCGGCAAATCCTATCCAAGCAAGACGGTACCCAGCATTATCAACCATATCCATGCAGGTACGTTCTATGAGTTCGATCTCGGAAATGGATCTGGCAAGTATACGGTTGCTTTCATTGAGGAGCTTCAGAGCCCTGTTGGAACGACGCAGTTCCTCACCCTGGCGGCGTAGGTCTGTCATACGCTCCCTCAAGGCACTTTGCAGTTCTACATAGCGTCTTCCTACCTGAACGCGAGCCCTGAGTTCTTCAGCTTCAAACGGTTTGGTTATATAGTCGTCGGCTCCAGCCTCTAGTCCTGCCACTATATCTTCCTTCTGGTCGCGACAGGTAAGGAGTATCACATAGGCAGGGAAAGGTAACGGGAGTTCCCGCAGGCTGCGGCAGATGTCGATGCCGTCCATTTCGGGCATCATCCAGTCAAGTATAACGAGGGGAGGAGCATCGGGTTTCTTCAGTATTTCCCATGCCTCTCGACCATCATGTGCAGAGGTCACCTTGAATCCCCAAGCAGTGAGCAAGGCTTCGAGTATGCGTCTTACGGAAGCATTATCGTCGGCAACCAGTATCTTCATGGTGATCCCCGTTGAATGGGAGTTCATCTTGATGCGAAAGTAGAAGGAGGCCTCGATCGAACCGGTTCCTCTTCTGTTTGGCTCTACGGATTATTACGCTACAGTGTGATACACCCAAGTCATGGCACTGTAGTATAAGGCAATCGAAAGTACGAATCCCAAATGGTAAGCGCAGGTTTATCGCTCCCGTCAAGATTGCGCAGTCCAGTGAAAGCCCAGTTTAACATGGTAAAGTCGAGACCGTAGTTTGCTCCGTAATCGACCCCCACAAAATTAATGATGAATTGCGCGTTATGCTGTTGCAATTTTTGGAGGAAGAAAGAGAGATAATTATTCTGAAGGCTGAACGAACCTGGAAGATAATAACCTTTGTCAATGTTTATGAGGTCCGTTGTAGTGTAACCCGTTTGATCAACAGCAATCGGTTTGTTGATCTCTGCTGCAAGCTGAAAAGCTACGTCGTAGTAGTCGTCGCGAACCAGGTTGCCGGTCACCATATAGGGATAGGTACTCACGGCAAACAGGTCGCTGAACTCCATGAGTGATTTGACTTCATTTTGGAGGACATTCGGATATGTTTCCAGGGTCAGCGCTTTGAGTTGTGCCGAGGCAGAGTGCAAACCGAGCATGTGTTCATACTGTATCGTTGATAGTACCTTTATTCCGGGGAAGCGCGTTTTGACCACATTGTAGACATATTGATTGAGTTCTTTGAAAGAGCTCCAAGCAGTCGGTTTATTTGCCAGTAGGATATTGGCTTCAATGTTAATAGCTACGTAACTGGGTTGAAAGAAACTAATTGCCGCGCAGACGTAGTTGGCAAATGACCTTTTTACGTCTGGATGGTCGAATTGATAGTTGTTCCAAGGTGCCGGCAGTGGCAAGTTTGGTCGTTCTCCCCAGTACGGGGCAAGGCCATCGTAGGTCGTCACTATAGGATTTAGCAGCAGATAACGCTTGTGGTCCGGAAGTGCCAAATCAAAATACTGTTGTCGTTTGTTCCATGTTTCCTGCAGATTAGCCGGATAAGAAGTATAGTTGTCGCTATTTAGCGCTTCGATCCACGGGACCCCCTCGTTGAAAACATGGCTGGTTAGGTCAGCGTGATCACGCAATATGTTATATGCGGCACTGTAGCCTTCTGGAGTTTCCGCGGGCGTATGTGAACTGAATCCCATATTGAAACTGCGATTCTCAGTACCCTTCTTGAGACGAGGCAACGCAAACTCGCTGTTCCAGGTAGCAGCGGCAGGGCGGGGGAGTCCGTCACTGGTATAAAGTCCAATATTGCGAAAATATTTGTAGAACTCCAGGAATGTCGGATTAATTCCCGCATCCTTTTGTCGCTGCCAGACTTGGTCACTGTCGCGCACTTTGAAACTGATGACGAACTCTACAGGTGTGTCGTGCTTTTCAAGTTCATAGAATAACAGCTTGTAGTAACGGTCTTGCTTCTCATGATCGCCGGTAAAGAGCAGGGTGAATATATTATACTGTTCGGCAGCATAGCCGCTTTCAGTGATTGCGATCGGTTTATTACCGATGCCCGCTTGAGCCAGCATATCGTAGAGTCCGTCGTACATCGAAGCGGGGAGGGTGTAAGCATTGTATTTGCCGAAATGCGGATAGAGAGACAGACCGATCATATCGGTGTAGGGGAGTATGTCCTTGAACCCCTGGATCAGCCGCGGGCGGATTCCCGCCGCCATTTCGTCGTATTTCCAGGTTACCCCGTTTTCGACATTCCAGTCGGCAACGAGCGGTCCATATTCGTCGGTCATGTAAGAGGTGGCGGAGAATGAAACGAGAATCTTCACATGACTGTATTCCGGGATCAGTTTGAGCTGTTGATATACATATTTGTGCAGTTCCAGGAATTTCGGATACCGGGTGTAGTCGGACACCTGATTTGCGCTCACCTCTATGGCGATACATAGATAATCGGGATGGAAGTACTGTAGTGCGCGCTTTGCATAGTTCAGGAAAGCAACCTTCACCTGCATGTCGTCGAAATTGTAGCTGTTCCATGGCGGCGGCGGAAGCCTATTCTCGTCGTCGGCGTAGACGCCGGTACCGACTCGATTGTAATCCGCCGTGTAATCAAACGATTCACCGTATCCCCAATAAGGGGCGAGCAAATTACGCGGAATGCCGAGTGGACTTATCGATACAAGCACTTTATGGGTTTTGGGAATTCGGTTTTTGTAATTCAGCCATGCTGCTTTCAATGAACCGCTGTATGGCAGTTCGGATGATTGAAACGTGTCGGTGTATGCCTCGACCCATGGGACACCGCCGTCCATATGAATTGCAGTAATGTCGGCTTCTGTGGATATCTTGTTGTCGATGTAAGAGGCTACGTCCATCTTCCCCTGCATGTCGGAAGGCAGATCGTACGGGGAAGGGGTAAAGCCGAGGTAAAACGAGCGCGTTTTTGCTGGTGCGATACGCCACCAGCCTCGCTCAAAGGCCATGTTTCGAAGAGTGTTGTAAGCAGCCTTGTTCGTGCCGCTCCCAGCGTATGTGCGCAAACCGAGTGTTTCTAAGTATGAGGATATAACTGGTACCGGAACTCCCGGTGAGTTGTAACTGCTTGCATCGATGCTTGCGCGTGTCGGGGAGAGATCATGCAGGGAAGAGAATGAGGCGAATGGAACCATTTCGCGGAATCTGTCCCAGGCATCGAAAAACGATTTTATGAACTGACTTTGCTTTACCTGAGAACTTGATGACTGCGGAGTCGAGGGAAATCCCACTGACTGAAAATAGATAGGTTTAGCGCCGTACACTGAGATCAACTGCCAAATATCGTTTTCGACGTTTATTGGTTCGATAACATTGAAAGTGCTGCTACGCGGTAGATATGTCACGCTCAGCATGTCGCTTGAACCATTTATGTTGCTCATCAATGAACGTGTCGGCTCGTTGACCAGCCCTGAGAAGGTGGCTGTGATCCCTACTTTCAAGGTATTGCCCCACAGGCTTTTCGCATGAGCCGACGCTGCCTGAAAAAACTCGTAAAAATCGATCCAGAATTGCAGATCATTCTTTGTGGCAAAAAATTCATCCACATCGTTTCCGATTTGCAGCGAGGTTAGCTGCGCGTTGGGCAATTGTGCATGCGCGAAGGTGAGCAGGGCATTAAACCTGTTAATAAATTCGGGATCGTTGAAACGAATTTGTCCGTTATTGAGACGCAAACGCAGATCTGTCGGCACGGTCAGAAAAGCGCCGCTGATCGGGCTTATGGTGAGGCTCAGTTTTAGCCCTTGGGCAACATAGCTGGCATTGGCGATATCAAGCGCAGCATGTTGCAGGCCTTCAAATGTATTGGGGGCACTCTCCAGCAGATTCCACAATAGATGGAGAGGCACAGCCTCAACACCGAGTTCACTGGCAAGGTCAGCACGCCATTCTCCGGTTTCCGCTCCATCTGCGAAATCCAGCCCGAGTATTCGGTCACCCTTCGGTGACGGTACAGGAAATTTGTAGGGGTCGTGATCTTCGGGGTCGTTTCCCCAGGAAGTCCATAAACGATTGGGAGGCACAGGGGAATTGCTTTGTATGGAGACAGCCTTGCTGCCGAATGAATCCTGATCCAGATCAAGATAGTAAGTGTTTATATCAGTTGCCGCCTGCGATACTGCAGGCAGTATCCCGAGCATGCAGACCAGGACTGAATGCAGCAACGCTGTCCGAAAGTTTTTCCAGATGTTCATAATGCCTCCTTTCAATGGTGAGGGCAATTCATCTCATTGCCTGAAAGGTCTGCGAAGGTTTTGGTCCCAGGTGGAGAGGGCCGGTTTAGCGGACAAATTCTCACGTTCTAGCCCCATCTTGTAAAAAAACCGGTTATCAGGTGAAGTCGTCGGCATGCTGTCCGGCAGGTCGCTGGGTAAAAACCAGACTATGAAATCCGTGTTCTGCTCTGCATTATTTAGCAGCCATTGAAGATATTCGAGTTGCAGTTGCTCTGACCCCGGGGCATTAAAATTTGTGCCGCTGAATGGCACGCTGCCGTATCCCGTTTCTGCGATGATCAGGCGCTTTTGGGTTACCGTGCCAATCCTGCTGATCCAGTCGAGCGGAATGTTGCTGGGGAGATGCCCCACACCTGACGGATACAGCGCAATGGCAGCCCGGTCCATCTTCGGCATAAACGGTTGCAGCAGGCTCCACTGGTTATTTGCATGCAGGTATTCGTTCTGGAACGTGGGAAAGATGATCAGTGAAGGGTAGGATCTCTTCAGGTCATCGTAGACAGCGATGTAGAATGCCACAAAATTGGCAAAATCTGCCGGATTCGCCAATGCGTAGAGGTTGACTTCAATGCCGACTGCCAGATAATTGACCTTCAAATTATCCACAATAAACCTGGCATAGGTAATGAACGCCTGAGTTAATTTTGGGTTGGAAAAATCGGCCGGCCCCAGTGATGAAGGAAACGATCCGCCACCGTAGTTGTCGACAACACCGGATCTGGAAGCATTCAGCGGTGTGATTGCTGCATAGACGACATCGGATGGGCCAATGGGGTACCCAATGGCAAACTGAGCAAGGAAATTCGGAGGGAGAGCAGTGTTATTGTATAGGCTTACCCACGGTAGACCGCCGACATCATCCAGGTGAAGGGCGACCATATCTCCGTGATCCTTGGCGAAAATTCTTGCCCTGTCTTTGGCCGGTGAACTTGCGTCTTGGGCAAAGGGTGTGACGGCCATCCTGAAGGGGCGCGGAGGGCCACTGTTAACCGGTTGGGTTGCAGACCCGCATGCATACATAAAAAATATCAAGCAGAACAGAAAATAACGATACACAAATACGCTCCATGCATAATGCTAGAAATCCCATTTATTTCGGTTCGCTTGCTGGTGGAAGGAAATCAGAAAGAACATTACGTCTTTCCCTCGTGAGTTTTCGACGTAACCACAAAAAAGGTTCATAAACAGCGACAGCGACTCTCGCAACAATCCATCGTGACAGAAGAAAGTCAAGCATCACTTCTCCTGCACGGCTCAGGAGGTGGGGGCGCAGAGCGTATAGAACCTTATACATACTGATCAATGGCCTGAAGTAACGTGCAACCATTACGGTATGTGATCTTGAAACGGTGTCGAGATGAAGCACGCTGTCAAAATAGTAGCAACTGACATTACGTTTTGTAATATAGCCTTTGTCGGAACAAATATCATGAAGGCGCGTTTTAGGATAGGGGTAAAATATCGCCGCATTAGTGCTGTCCGGGTTAATTCGTGCATTCAGCTTTACCGTATCGAGCATCATGCTGATTGTCTCTCCGGGAATGCCGACCATTGAGTTAACCTCAACTTTCATGTCATGTTCGTGCCCCAAACGAACGACTTCTTCCATGTTTTCAGCTGATATGTGTCGCCCAAGAACTTCCTTTCGTATGGAATCATTACCGCTTTCAAGCCCAATCTGCAGGTGCTTGCATCCGGCATCGGCGAGGGACTCAATAACAGGCCTGTTGACATTGCTTGGACGAAGGTTGCTTGAAAATGGCAATCCAATCTCTTTTTTGTATTTTTCTGTGAACTCCTTCGCCCAGTCTTCCCGAAGAAATAGAATATCGTCATCAAAATGAATGGCATTTATATGTGTATAGTTTTGCCGGATAGAATTTATTTCAGCCAAGACACTGTCAACGCTTCGAAATCGGACATATTTCTGGTTAGGGTAGTGTGAGCGTATTGCGTGATTACAGCAGTAGCTGCAATCAAATGGGCAACCGCGAGATGCCATCATGGATGCAATCCCCAGCTTTTCCAGTGCAAGCATCGGATAATCGAAAAGGGAGCGGTCGCCAAATGGGAGTGCGTCAAGATCCTGAAGCAAAGGGCGAACAGGGTTACGGTGAATTCTTTCACCTTCCTTCGACCAGATATTCAAGATGCTGTGCGGAGAACGTCCCGATTCCAGGCAATCGCAGAGTTCTACCATCGGCAATTCACCTTCGCCAATGCAGGCAAAATCTATGTCGGTATTGTCGATCACTTCATCTGGGGCCAGTATTACGTGAACGCCACCAAAGATTACCGGAATTGAAACTCCTGCTTCTCTCAACCAATGCAGAAGTTGAAGGGATACCTGGTATGAATTGGTTGTTACGGAAAAAGCCAGAAGATCAGGTTTTTCGAGAGATACCCTTGCGACGAAAGCCTCTTGGTTTGACGGTTCATAAAGATGAATGAGCGAGGTCTGATGCCCGGCCTTTTTCAACGAGGCCGACAGGCTGGCAATTCCATAGTGGTAATATCCTCGCCAGTGAATTTTTAAGCCCAGTGGGAAGTCAGCGTATATAAAAGTCACTTTCATGGCTCGGTATCCTGGTTACTCATTCTTGGATTTGTCAATCTTATTTTGTTGCGTTGTAATTACTATTTTCTGAAATTCCAATCAGAAATAAGTACTGTTTTGTTCCCTTTATTGGATGCGCGACCTCCGGCATCTGCAATGGTGATTTTTGTTACATGATCCATTTCAAGTCGTCCGTTTCTCTTTTTTGCTTTGTCCAGGCTGAGAGAACCGATCGGAAGAGTAATCTTTTTCCATTGAGTGCTGACATCAATAACGGCATAAAACGCTTCGCCGTCACCTTCTTCCAACTGAAAGAAAAGCTGGCCGGACCTGTCGCTGCGTATGGAAAACTCCATACTGGTTGTGTGAGCCAAAGTGCCCTCAGGGATGTTTTTGACGCACCAGGCCCATTCATCGGTTTTGTAACTGTACTGCCAGAGCATTGCCGGTCCGTCGTTTGGTCCGTTTCGGGAGAGATTGATCTGAGCCCCTGGTGCGCAAGTGAATAGTTCACTTGCTTGCGAAAATCCTATGGACAGGCTATTGCCAGAACTGGATGACGTGCTTTGCTTTACGGAGGAGGCTGATAACTGGCTGGTTTTCCCCGGTTTCCTCCATCGGGACCATTCCTGCCACGCCGGTTTTGGTTTTTGATCGCCATCAAAAAGACCGATATTGCGCCAGAGAAGATTGACTTCATCCTTAGGCAGTTTTTTGTAAAGAAGATCGTAATCAACGGCGAGAAACCAGACCACAAACAGATAATGGTCACGTTTTGCATAATCGAGCAGCTCTTTTACATATGCAGCCTGAAGGTTGCGGTCCCCTTTGAGGTCGAGCTTGAAACGTGGGATTTTTACGTCCTGAGTTGAATAACCTGTTTCCGCAATGGCAACAGGTTTGCTCCCGGCAAACTTCTTTGCCCATTCCAGGGGCTCTCGCCATGCATTTTCTCCCGGTCCCAAGGGGGGGTCACCAAATTTCTCACCGAATCCGGACATGTGAGGATAGAAGCTCAAGCCGAGGTAATCGCAGCCTTTCAATAACTTGCTGACCCGTTCCGCGACTGATGGTTTTCGAAGTGACTGCAAACCGAAAGAAATTCCGATCTTCATTTCGGGAAATTCTTTGCGAAGCGCTGAAGATACGTAGTCGTACAACCCCTCGAACTGCGACCAGCGGGCTGGATCTCGTGAAGCGAGTTCTCCTGCCTCTATCCCCAGATTGAGATAGTTGGGCTTGAAAAATTGGACAGCCCGTCGAGCATAATTCAGATAGGCCTCTTTGACTTTCAGGTCATCAAGATGAGCTTTCGACAGAGTAGCGGGCAGTTGTAGTCCGTCGCGGTCGCCTCGCGCCGGGGCAAGAGTTTTACGATCTTTGCCTAATGGAGCCAATCCGAGGTACACCTGATGACCCTTTGGAATACGGTTTCTCCACTGATTCCACTCGCTCTGGATTTTTTCAGGATACGGGCGTTTATCAATCGACTCCTGCCAAGGAATCCCATTATCAAGATGCAGTGCGAACAAATTCGAATTGTTCGCCATCAGGTCGTAGACTTTTTCCTGAGCTTCTGATGTGAAGTCGTACGGGAATGGGGTGAACCCGAAATATGGCGACGCAGAAGAGCCCCAGGCAACTGTGCTCGCCAGCAACAAGGCGGCCAGAGGCAAAGGGAACGACTTATACAAGGATTTCAGCAGGGTTCTCATATGGTCCTCGATTAACGAATAACGAGCTGAATTGCAGTAGATGTGTCACTGACCCTGACAAGCAGTTGGCGGTCGGTCGGATTGTAAAACCAGGCTTCAGAAACGGATTCGAATGTCGCAAGAGACTGAGCATTGGGTAGAAGTGTCCCATTTCGCTCGATGATGACCGGCTGAGTAGCGTCTTTGAAGTTAAGACGCCATATACGAGGGCCAGGAGCCCATTGACCGTCAATTCTGCGTATCGTGAATGTACGCTCAGTTCCGGCAGTGTCGTTGATAAGATCAGTCCTTAAAAAGAGACCATTTTTATAGCCCAGGCTGATTCCGTCGTCTTCGTAGAGCGTTAAAACGCCTGATCCTCCTGGAAAGATATCGACTTCCAGCGGTCCGTTTACGGGGTCGGTCGAGTGCTGCTTTAGCGGCCCCCGCAGCAGAAGAGAGCCGGCACGGGCGAATACCGGAATCTTGTCAAGTGGAACGGAAAAGGACACAGTCTGTCCACCCAGATACGTCTGGTTTGATGTAATGTCAACCCATTTGCATCCCGCCGGAAAGTAGACGTCTCGGGAGACAGCCCCTTCAATAGTCACCGGAGCGATGAGCAGATGTTCGCCGAGCATGAATTCATCATTAACTGCATACGTACTCTGATCAGCGGCGAAGTGGTACATTAGGGGAGTCAGAGGAGGTTCTCCATTGAGAGAGGCAAGGGCGATAATCGAGTAAATATGTGGGAGCATGCGGTAGCGTTCGTTGATAGTGTTACGGGCTAGCGACGTGTAGGGTTCTCCGAACTGCCACGGCTCACGCGGCGCCGATAGCGACGAGGCGTGATTGCGGAACAGGGGAGTATAGGAGGCGAACTGAAGCCATCGTATGAACAGCTCTGGGGTGGGGGAGCCGAGGAAGCCGCCGATGTCGTGCCCGAATTGCGTCACGCCGCTCAATCCCATGCTGGCGCTCATGCTGACAGCCGTCTGAAGGGAGGCGAAATCACTCTTTGTATCACCACCCCACATGGCGGCATAGCGATGGATTCCCGCAAATCCTGATCGGGAGAGTATCCATGGGCGTTCATTGGGACGCAATTCACTCAGTGCTTCCCATGAAAGTGAGGTTTCGTTCAGTGCGTAAAGGTTGCGCGCTTCTAGGTCGGTTCTATTTTCACCGTCGAAGGAATAAATGGCTTCAGGCATGTAGTTTTGAGCCGGCTCGTTCAGGTCATTCCAGATCCCTGAAATCCCTGTAGCCAGAAAGGTCTTCAGTTGCGTCTTCACGAACTCCCTGGCTGGCAGTTTCGTAAAATCGATCCAGCTTACCTGACCGAGAAATATCTCATTGACCAGAGGGACGCGATTCCGGTCGCCCACCAGATATTCCATCCCTGAAAAGTAAGGCCAGAGCGGGTCTGTCCGTAAAAGAAGTGGTTCCAGGATATTTACGACCCTGAAGCCCTTGTCTGTCAGTCGTGCGTTCATGGCCAACGGGTCGGGAAAGGTTTGTTGATTCCAGGAGAGGTAGCCGTATCTGTCCATGTAGTCGATATCAAGAAACAGAGCATCGCACGGAATTTTCAATTCTCGTAGTTTGGCGGCGATTGTTTCGAGTTCGCTGGATGATCGGTAAGAGTAGCGTGACTGCAAGTAGCCAAGAGACCAGAGCGGTGGAGGGGGGGCCTTGCCAGTGAGGGTGGTGAATGCTTGAGAAACTTTGATTGTCTGCGGTCCGGACATGACGTAATAATCAAGCTCTCCGCTCATGGCGCCGAAAGTAAGGGTTCCGCTGTCAGTGGCGGCAAAATCGAAGAACGGTGCAGCTGCATTGTCAAGGTAAACGCCGTGGGCTTTTCCATTGGCCAGCGTGTAGAAAAAAGAATGAGATGAATAGAGAGGGTCATCGAGTTGGGTGTATCCGGCATTATCGACGTTAAGGAGATAAAAAGAGCGTGATCTGCGGTCGACTGGTCCACCACGTTCCCCAAGACCGAAATAGTGTTCGCTGGCTGGGGCATATTTTCGCACCAAAACTAGTCCAGTTGAGGTGTCCCAGCCGATGCCGGCGCTTTGGTCAGCGCTGAGCAGGGTTCCGTCATTTCGAATGAGAATTATTTGCAGGGGATTCTTAAGGATAATTGCGTAGATGTCGTCTGAAACTATGTATGTAACCGACGTATAGTCATAAACTGTTACAGCGGGAGGGGTAAACGCTCCTGCAGTGATTGCTCCGGTTTTCTTTTCCGTAAAGGTTCCGGAAGGGGCAAACCGTACTCTTGCAATGCCAGGACGGAAGATTTCGACTCGCGCCTGCTCACCTGATGCAAGTCGGAAATCTGCGCCATTGGTTGCAACTGTGACGGATTCAACGTTACCGGCAAATCTGAAAGCGGCATTCGCATTTAGCGTGGTTAGTACCAAGAGCACTATGGCGAATGCAGTTTTCATCTCTGATCAGGTTCCTCTCTTTTCGATATGGACGACAAGCCAGGGATTTATTGGTGCGCTTCGTAAAAATGGGAGCAACGGGTGGGAGCATAGAGAGAATGATGCTCTCACGGGAAGGCTGAGAAGGTTTCCTTTCAGAGAATTACGGCTTCTGATGAAGCCCCAGTAGCCCTTGACAGGTAAAGCATTTGCCGTATTGCATCCAGCGTCGCGAAACAGGTCTGCATAATCGGTGCATGAAAGAAGAAAAGGGCTGCTCGGCGGATTAAATCGAGGTTGGTAGCTTCCCGGTTGTCGTCCATGAAAAATATCAAAGGGAAAGAGACGGTTTGGACTGCTCACCACGATATGCCCACCAGGCTTGAGAACTCGCGTCATTTCGCGAGCCAGGGAAAGGCGTTGTTCACGATAATCCGGAGCGACACGTGAGCTGTCTCCGATAACCCCGACATGAGGAAACACGCAGCCGCAATAGACAAGGTCAAAGGTTTCATCTTCAAAAGGGAGATGTTTCCCGTTGGCGAGAAAAAAACGTTCTTGATGGTTTCTGCGCGGCCATACGGTACAACGATTGCCGCAATCTATGCCGACACTTTCATAGCCGTTATCGGCGAGAAGGTCGACATCCATGCCAGTGCCACACCCTACCGACAAAGCTCGGGGTTTATGGGTTGCGTGTTGAAAAAAACGTCCGAAAGTTGGGAGCCAGTAGTTGTTGGTAAGATCAAGATTTGACTGCTCTTCATAATTCAGTAGCGATTCGTCGCTAGGATCATCGAAACGACCACCCACGATTAAATCGGGGTAGCCTTGCTCCCAGCCAAAATGATTTCCACAGTGACTGCAGGCAATAACCTGCTGAGAGAAATCGAGATTTCGATGACATAAGGGACAAACAACATTTACCGGGTAGTTGCTGCTACAGGTATGGTGCGTGCTGGGAATAGAGGAGTTCTGTATGCACATTATATAAATTCTCTCTTGTACGTTCAAATGTCATTTCAGGAATTCCGTAGTTGAATCTACGAACAAATCATTTCTTCCAGCTGGTGCAAGAGTAGCGATACTGTTGAGCTATGGGCGCAGATAACTGAAAACTCCTCCACCTTCTGTCCCAGCAAAAAGAATACGCGGATTGACAGAATCGACCACCAGTGAGGTGATGTTGCGGTTGAACAATCCCGAGTTGATTGCTTCCCATGTTAAGCCGCTATCTTTGCTTTGAAAAACACCGGCACCAGTCGTTCCTACGAATATGAGCCCTGGCTGGGTTGGGTGTACCAGCAGTGCCAGCATCTTTTTCAATGAAATCCCGTTGTTCAATATTGCCCAGTCGAGTCCGGAATTGTCAGTTCTTATTACCCCAAGTCCCGCAGCTGTTGCGTAAAGACGGCCGGGGTTATGTTGGTCTAAGGCAAGGGCAGTAATTACCGGCCTTGTCATCTCCGGCTTGGTGCCACCTGTCCAGCTCTGGCCGCCATCGGTAGATATCATTATCCCATTTGATAGTGTGCTGGCGAGGATTGCCCCTGAAGTGACTGCAAAGGCTGAAGTGGTTGCTTGCGGGTAGCTGAGGCTTGCTATTGACCAGGACGTGCCTCCGTCTGACGAGTTGAACACCTCATTGTTGCGAGTGCCGACAATCACATGGTTATTATTGGCACTGTCCACCGTCAGTGTAGAGACAGCAGTTGACGTGAGCCCGGCGTTAATCCAGGAAGATGAGGATTCCATGATGCTGAAAACACCCGATTCAGTAGCGGCAAAGAGCTTCCCGTTGGCAGTACTGCCAAGCTGATTGACACGCAGTGAATTCAGTCCATCATTAAGAGGTTGCCAGTTCAAACCGGCATCCGTCGACCGGAAAATCCCGGCATCGGCGGTTGCTGCAAAAAGGAGCCAAGAAGTGGTACGGCTTTCGATTATTGACGAAACTATCTTCCCTGCAAGGCCGGTATTCATCTGGAACCAGTTACGTCCTTTGTCCAAACTGGCATAGACACCTCCGCCGTTGGTGCCGGCATAAAAAATTCCGGACTGGCGTGATAGCATCAACTTGATTACCTGCTCCCCGTTGATTGCCCCCTCACTGATTTTTTTCCAAGAATTGCCGCTATCTTCGCTTCGATATATCCCAACGCGTTCAGCGGCTGCATAGACGAAACTATCAGAATTATCGACAGCTACTGCAAGGATATTGGCTTCCGGGAGGCCTTTGCCGGTTTCCTGCCAGTGTTTTCCGGCATCAACGCTTTTTGTGACGATGCCTGAGCTACTTGCGTAAACAATCGACGGGTTTTGCGAACAACTCACAAGGTCAAAGACAAACGCGGCAGGTTGGTGCAGATCGCTCCAAGAGATGCCACCGTCTGTACTTTGGGCAACACCAAGATGGGTAGCTGCATAGAGTATGTCGCTGTTTGAGGGATCTATGAGGATCTTGAAAAGATAACGACCGTCCAAACCGGTATAGTCCCAATTTGCGCCACCGTCGACAGTTTTGAATAATCCAGATTTTAGAGTTGCCGCATACGCCTTGTTTGCATCTCGTGGATCAATTGCGAGACTACGTACGAATTGGGTCATCCCTATGCTTGTCTCGCTCCAGGATACCCCGGCGTCACTGCTAGCATATACACCGTGACGAGCAGTGCCCAGGAGAACCCGTTTGCTGTCGGAACTAAGTAATGCAATCGGGAGATTCCCCTGAGAATCGAGCGAAGTTGCAATCTGTATCCACGTTTCACCTTGGTCAGTGCTACGGTAAACGCCATAATCTCTCACTGATGCATACACGGTATTTGGGTCAGCTGGGCTGAGTACGAGTCCACCAATGATGCCAGCGGATGGCAACCCTGCACTTTTTGAAACCCAACTGAGAGCGGCATCGGTGGATTTGAAAACTTGTCCAACTGTGCCGGCATAAACCGTTTTCGGGGCGGAAGGGTTTACAGCAATGGAGAAGACATAAGGCACCGTCAGGCCTGTGTTGGATGCTTGCCAGTCAAGCCCCGACGCAGAGCTTTTGTAAACGCCGCCGCCAGAAGTGCCAAGGTATAGAACCCACGAACTTTGCGGATCATACGCCAATGAAAGAGCAGGTTCTTTTACGCCGTTGTTCCACAAATACCAGTTATTGTCATCAGGAGTAGCATATAGAGCTCCGGAGCTGGTAATTGCGTATGTCTTCTCCCACCGTGCTGTTACTAGAGAGAGAATTGTCTCGTTAGGCAATCCCGTGTCGGCCCTGAAGAAGGTTTTCCCCTGGTCGATAGTTCTGTATACCTTCCCCTGTATCCCCCCTACCCACGCAATTGCTGATCTGACCGGATCAGTAGAGACGGCAAGCGCAACTGGCAGTTCCATCGTATTATTTACGTGCATCCAGGTGTCGCCACCGTTAAGACTTATGTAGGGGCCTGAAGATGTACCTGCTATTACGAAAGACGAATCGGCGGAAGATCGTGACAGAGAATAAATATTGCTCGGCAATATCCCCTTAGCGCTTGGACTCCAGTTGTCGCCGCCGTTGATGGTCTTCAGTATTCCCGAACGTTCAGTGCCGGCTAACAGCCTGGAAGAATTCAACGGCACCGGCTGAAGGTCGAAGACCCCTTCTTGCAGTCGTTGCGGCAGCTGCCAACCCACCTGTCCCCAGTCAAACTTCCAGATGCCAAGATCCGAGCCTGCGTAGATGGTCGAAGAATTGCTGTTGGGAATGGTTGCGAGAGCTCCTATAAAAGCGTTCTGCATACCGTTATCCGCATCGAACCAGTTGGTTCCGAAATTGGTGGTTTCTTTGAGTCCCCCCTGGAGCAATGCGAGATGATATACGTTGCCCCATGGGTCGGCGTTAATTATCCTGGTAGGATAATCGTTCCACTTTGTCCAGTTCGAATCAACAGCGTCATTTCCGATACCATAAACGCCATCTTCAGTGGCAGCCAGCAGAAATCCATCTTTTGCCGGATGAGGCAGCAGGTGTTGAAGCGTATAGCGGGGAAGGTTGTAGGTGATATCCTGCCAGGAGTTGGAATCCCTTGGAAGTTTATAGAGACCGTTGTCGGTTACTGTATAGAGATGTGATTTAGGTTTGGGGCCGAATTCAAGGGTAATAACGTTTTGTCCATTGAAATTGTTATTGAAGGAGGACCAGGTTATACCGTCGTCTTCGCTACAATAGAGACCGGAACCGATGGTTCCCAGGTAGATCACTCCGGAACGCAACGGGTCGAAGGATATTACTCGTACATGGTTTACGCCGTTTACCGGGTAAGGATTCCATGTTGTGCCAGCGTCTAGGCTCAGCATGAGCGCGGATTCGGTGGCAATGAGGATGCGGTTGCTGTTGTGCGGATCCACGCCGATTGATTGTATCGTCGATCCGGCAAGTCCTGAACCGACTGCCTTCCAGATTAGTCCGCCGTCTGTGGTTTTGTAGATACCGTTCTGGAAAGTCCCTGCGTAACCAACATCTCTAATGCTGGGGTCAAACGATATGGAGAGTACGGTCTGCGCTGAAAAATCGCTTTCAATGTGTTTCCAGGAAAACCCCCAGTCAGTACTGCGATAGATCCCTCCAAAATAAGTACCCGCCAGCAGGTTGCCCGGATTGTAGGTATCTCGGGCCATGGAGAAAATCGTAGCAGTTTTAGGACCAATAGGGCTCCATACGCCGGTTTGCTCAGCTGCGGTGAGCCCGTAAGAAACGAGAAGCATGGCGCAAGATGTAACCAAAGAGATCAAAATGCGCCGAATCATATTTAGAACGCCCCTCGTCTGACGATTATCGAAGAAATAGTTTTTGCCAGGATTTTAATGTCGTAAGTAATCGATCTGTTTTGAACGTATTCGATGTCGCATTGTGCCGTTTCCAAAAATTTAAGCGATCCCCGTCCCACTACCTGGGCCAGACCAGTTACCCCCGGTTTTACGCTGAACTTGTTTTTGTAAACGCCATGGTAATACTTTGACATTTGCGGGATCTCTGGTCTCGGGCCGACAAGTTCAATATCTCCTTTCAGTACGTTCAGAAAATTCGGCAACTCATCCAGAGAGGTCTTCCTCAACCATCTACCAACTCTAGTGAGGCGGGGATCGTCCTGAATTTTGAAAAACAGTTGCTTAATTTCCTCGTTCGAATATGCATAAGAGTAAAGTTCGGGATACAGTTCGCGGGCATTTACCTTCATTGTTCTGAATTTGTAAAAGTGAAACGGAGCTCCAAGGTAATCTTCTTCACGTCGATCGTTCTCCCTTCTTTCGGAAGGTTGCCCTGATGACGCATATCTCCTCCGATCCCTGCTGCCTCTTCTATTGATTCCTACTCGTATCTGCCGAAAGAGTACTGGCCCGGGAGAGTCTAACTTGATCATGATTGCTATGATAATCATGACAGGCAGACTCACTACTAATCCTGCAGTAGCGAAGAGTACATTGAATATCCGGTAAAAGGCTCTAATTAAGGAGTTTTCCCGGTGTTCACGTACAATTTCGCACTGACTGTCGATTTCTTTGTTCAGTGGGGGTAAATAAGTAGTAGGTTCCATGGTATGAGCTCCAGATTTTTTATTCAGGTTTTCTTCTGAGCATCCTGGCCGCGAAGTAAATAATTCCCGTGCCGACCATCATAAGCGTTCCCGGTTCTGGAACTGCTGTGGTTGGAATGCCATCGGTGAAATCCAAGGCCAACGTAGTGACGCTTCCGTCACTGTTAGGGTAGCCGAAAGCAAGGAGTAGCGGGTTCCCAGTGCCTATCAATGAGGCGGACGGTCCATTTAACCAAGGAAAAGCCGCAAAAAGGTCCTCGCCGGCATTGAGAGTCGGATCGGAGAACAGAGTGCTGCTGCCAATGTTGAGATAAAAACCTACCGGCTGATTATTATACGAGAAGTTGCCGACGAGACTGTTGGATGTGAAATCAACGATTGTGCCGGTATTAAAGAAAATTCCGCTAGTATGACCGGCTCCGATATCGGTGGGCCTAAATACTTGAACCTGTTGAATGGAGGACTGCGCCCAGTAGAAAATCCCAAACTCGAAACCTTGATTGCTCACCTGTTCGCTTAAATCATAGGCTTTGAATACCGCTACATTGGATGTTGGGTAAAAATACCCGTTCTCCTGAATTGCATTCCCAAAGACTGCTGGGGAGGGATTGGGAATACTGATTGCCTGGGCAACCGCGGCAATGGATAAAAATGACAGTAAGAAGGCGCAGAAGATAGTCGTTTTCATTGATGTCCCCCTGGTTAAGTTAGAACTTTTCATTTATGATCCCCCCTATATTATTTGGTTACGAGTAATTAGCAATAAAAGTGCCATTAATGAAAGCGCTTGAAATAGCGTGGTTTGCGCTTTGAGACTGAGCATATTAGTGTAAAGATAGTCGACAATCTGTCGACATTGTTTACAAAACCGAGTTCTATTGTTTGTTTAACTTAGTGAATTATAATGACTTTATCGAAATGGCGGTACTCTTGAATGTCTAACTCGCTGATTTATAGAGAATCTGTTGAGCTGCTTTGTGTTAATGCATTCAATGTGATATATAAGGCACTTAATTTGCTTATCGTTCTACATGGGGAAACATTATGAAGAATTGTGTAAATAATATCGACATTAGAGTCTTAATGCAACAGTTAGAGGGAGTCGAAGTATTTTCAGGTCTCTGCTGTTCGTGCATATACCTCCTCACAGTTATGTCAGGTTACGTACTGTGTTATTAATGCTTCCCGAGTGAACCTCTTTTGCATGGCGTGAAGTTGACAATGAGCTAATTCAGTAGTCACGATTTAATATGAAGAGTGTGATACCTTGTTAAATTCTCATATATATGGTTTATTTTAAGACAGTCATGCATGTAAATTCAGCATATAGCCTCTTCCGTTGCCGGAAGCAGGCAGAGAAATGCGATTGAAGAACAAAGCCAACGCTTCCGAAATATTTTATGTGGTTGTTCCTAAAGTCGTAGGCGGCGGCGCTGCCCTCATACTCAATGTCTTATTGATGCGGTGTTTCAATCCTCCTGACTTTGGAAAGTTTTCACTCTGTCTTTATTACATCCTGCTCTTTGATAGTATTATAGGGTCAGCAGTGGATTATGCCACCATGAAGCTGGTTCCCCAATTCACTCGATCCGACGGTTCCGGCGTTGGTATACTTGAACGTGCGGCTTTCAGGGCAAAGGTAACCCTTTTCGTACCGGTTGTTCTCGCTTCAACGGTTTTTGGAACGGTCATCGGGCGCGCACTTTTTCACGATGATTACTCCGCTTGGCTTATTCCCATCAGCAGTCTTGCAGGTGCCGGGCTGATAATGCTTCGCTCCCTTCAAGTCCATTTTCAGATTCGACAAAGGTTCAAAATATACGGCCTCATCGACCTTGGACACAATATCCTCAGATATGGGCTTATTGCCGTTGCGCTGGTATTTTTCGAAACAGTACCTCAGACTGTGATTCTCGCCTTTGCAATAGCACCAATGCTGATTCTTATTTCTTCCGCTCGGAGCTATCGCCGTAGTGTGCTCTGTGAAAGCCTTGGTCTTCCAGATGCTCGGAAAGAACTTTTTGGAGCTGTGAAATGGTACCTGTTAAGCTTCTGTCTTGGGGCGATACTTGCGAGGAGCGATGTCTACCTTCTTTCGCTCTTCAGAGGCCTCAATGAGGTGGGAATCTTCTCGGCAGCCTCGATATACGCAATGGTTCCGGAACTAGTGGCAAGCTATTTGGCAGTAGTTTTTCAGCCAAAGATAATTCGCAATTTAGAATCGGGAACCTTGGCCTCCTTTCTCAAGATATCAACGAGACAGAACCTTGCCGTTGCCATTCCAACCACTATTGCGACTGTGGTTACAGGCATTTTTGTTATGAGTCGATTTGTTTCTGATTCTTACGGCGCGGGTAAAATGCTGCTGCTGATCCTTGCCCCTGGTGCCTTGGCGTCGATGATGACTTTTCCGCTGACTCTTCCGCTCCTGCTGTTTGTGTATCCTACTTTTTGGGTTAAGATGGAAGGAGTCTGTCTTCCATTTCTGCTGGCTGCATACTGGTTGGCAATTACTCACTACGGAGCTATTGGAGCGGCCGTGGTTACCTCGACGTACAAGATTGGCAAGTGCTTATTGAGTCACTTTGTCGCTTGGAAGTACATTCGGTTCCATGAGGGTGCGACAGTTTCCGCACCCGTTCCCACAGTAGGAGGGTAAAAGGGATGCACCTGAAATATGAGGCATTAGAACAAAAGCTTCTTTTTCGAGAGGGTCTGCGAGCTTTGCGAAGAAATATCATCTTGGTGCTGGTCACAGCGCTGACGACGGTTATGACAGCTTATGTCGGCTTGCAGTTTGTCTCTGAGCAGTATACGACTTCCGCAAAACTTTTGGTGAAGCTGGGGAGAGAAAATGCCGAAGTGCCGCTGACGGTTGAACGGGGAGGGGTTTACACCACTGGAGTGAGGCAAGAGGATATCAATTCAGAGATTCAACTTCTGAAATCTCGTGAGATTATTGAAGGGGTGGTAGATCGGATCGGAATAGAGAAGTTTAACGAAATCCCGGTCAAGCCTGAGTCGTTTTTCGGGGCACTTAAATATCATCTCAAGGTTGCCTATCGAAGTCTGAAGGGGCAGATCGAAGAGTGTCTCATTTACCTTGGCTTAAAGAAAGCCCTCTCTCCAAAAGAAAAGGTTATCCTCTTATTGGAGAAGAGAGTAACCGTAACACGCGAGAAAGATTCTGATGTTATCGGAGTGGATGTAAAGCTGCCGTCTCCGCCTTTGACCGTTGCCGTGGCGAACGAAATGATTGCTCTCTATTTCGAGCGGAGGGCAGCAATTCGTAAAAGCCCTCCGGTGAAGAATCTTTTCCTTGCTCAGACGGCCTCCTATGAAGCAGACCTGCAAAATCTCGAAACCAAGAAAAACGCCGTCAGAACGAGGTATTCAGTTAGTGCGCTTAGCGATCAACGCAAGATTCTACTCAATCGTCTCCAGGAGCTGAAGACTAACATAGATTCTTCTCAGTATGAGCGGAAGCTTATTTTTGATGACAGGCAAATCCTTGCAATCAGGGATCGGAACTCGGAGCTTTTACCAACTCCCAGCGACGGGCTTCTTCCCAATCTTTCAGTGCAATCCCTAAAGGACAGGATTTCTGAACTTAAGATAAAGCACATCGCGCTCACGGGGAAATTTACTAACCAAACAGAAACCGTCCGCTCTCTCGAAAAGGAGATTGCACGCACCACCAATCTACTCGTAGGCAACCTGGACGGCAGGGTTAGTCAGCTTATGAAAGAGGCGCAACAGGTGGAAAAAGAGTTGGAGAAAACTAATGATGCCGAAAGGGAGCTTCAGCGTTTAGATAGGGCTATTACCCTCTCGGAGGGTAACCTCACGAGCTCAACCAAGAGGTCTCAGGAGGCAATCCTTTCGGAACAACTTGACGAAAAGAGAATGACTAATATCAGCATTCTCTCAAAGCCGAGCTTTCCGATCACGCCGGTCTCCCCAAAAAAAATGCTGATCATGCTGTCATCTGTAGGGGTTGGTCTCTTTGCCGGGGCATGGTTCGGGTTCCTTAGGGAATACACCAGTGACATTATTCATGCCCCCTCAGCGATGGCTGATATTCCTGGGCTGTCGGTTCTGGGAACCTACAGAATCAGACAGAAATCAGAGTTGTAACTATGCTTGCTACCTTATCTCCTACATGGCGAGATGCACGTTTCGCAGCGTTGGTCGGAACCGTACTGGGGGTTCTGCTCATTTTTCTCTCGGTTAATGGTTCACCGTTAAAGGCAATTCTGGCAATTGTAGGGATTTCGGTAGTGATTGCCATCATATATATGCCAACCCTAGGGTTTTTCCTCACTTCTGCCGTGATTCCTCTAGAGAGGATTGGCAGACTCACCGGCGATTCCAGCATATTTACCATATCACTCATGAGGGTTATAGGTGCGGTAACGGTTACAAGTTTGCTACTCCACATGATACTCAAGAGAAAATCGTGGAAAATGGACTTAACCATTCAACTCTACATAATTTATATTGCCATCTGTGCAGTGACCTTATTTGTTTCCACCGATTTTACCGGAACGGTACGAGCGCTCGGCCAGATTGTAGTAAATTTGGTTTTTTTTGTACTGGTCATCAATATGGTGAAGGATATGGAGACGATCAAGATTGCCCTAGCAGCCTGGTTATTGGCTACAGTGCTCGTAGGGTTGTACACGACGTATGACTGGCACTACGGCACTCATACCGTTTCGACAGAATTTGACATTGGAAACACCGATGATCGTTTCGTCACTGTCTGGATTGATAATACAGAGTGGGAAAATAAGCTTTCCGGAATCAAGCGGGCCATGGGAACCACTTCTCACGCCGCCGTTTATGGCATCAACCTCATTATGACATTGCCTTTTTTTGCGTACTTCTTCCGTAGCAGCAGGAAACTGGCCCCCCGCATACTAATTGGGGCTGCGGCGATTGTTGTGGCTTACAATATTGTGTTGACGAATACTCGGTCGGTAATGCTCGTTGCAGGATTCACCTTTGTTCTCTGTTGGTTGGTTGGGCTTGTTAAGCTCAGGATTCGCTATGCTGTTGTCATTGCAGTGTTGGCCGCAGGTGTCATCGTCTATTTCAACCCCAAAATATTTCAGCGGGTGCTTAATCTGCAAAATTACTCATTTTCTCAGTCAAGGACGGCGCAGATCCGGTTCGAGTACTGGCAGGCCGGTTTAGAAATCGTCCGCGAGAATTTTTTGATCGGCATCGGTGTCGGCAACAAGAACGAGGTTCCAAGGCATGTGAAGGGGGATGTTCCTGATCAGACTACGGTACATAACGAGTATCTTCAGACGCTGATGGAGGTAGGGATTATTGGTTGGATCGTTTTTTTTGCCTTTGTCGGTACGTTGCTGGCCTATGCATTCAAGGCAACGAATATCTTCAGGGTTGCAGGCTATACTGAGGGAATGATGCTCATGCAGGCATGTATGGTCTGTATGACGGCGTGTCTTGTTTATGCTCTTCAATGCGACCTTTTCCGGTTTCCGTTGAAGGGGTGGTGGCTGGTAGCTGGGATTACGGTGGCGGTTTACGGCATGCAAAAGGCAAATGTCCGGGAAGGTGCGACGAACTCCCTGGTAGAGGGATAACTGGAGGTCATATGCAGAAGAAATCACCTGATGTATCGATCATCCTCGTCGGTCTTAATGCATGCCGGTATATTATCGAGTGCATTGAGTCAATTCATAAGGCCGAGTGGAGAAATTACAGCTACGAAATCATCTATGTAGATAATGGGTCAACCGATAATTCCGTTGATGCGGTGCAAACGACGTACCCTGAGACGAAGCTGATTGTCAATGACCGAAATCTTGGCTACTGCAAGGCGGCGAACCAGGGGGTGGCAATCTCCTCAGGCGCGTACTATATGTTTCAGAATGACGATACGCTACTCATAGACGACGCTCTACCTCTGCTGGTCGATTTCATGGAGAAGGTCCCTGATGCAGGCGTCGTAGGGAGCAGGCTCGTGTATCCTGATGGTACTGAGCAGTGGTCGGGGAGGAAATTCCCTTCCCCTTTGAATGGTTTGCTGGGGCGAAATTCCTGGCTGACCAGGCGGTTTCCGAATTCGGCGGTTGTCAGGAAATATCTTTGCAAGGATGAGGTGTTCGGCTCTTCCGAAGCGTTTGGAGTGGATTGGGTTTCCGCTGCAGCCATGTTGGTGCGCAAATCTGATTACCATCTGGTAGGGGGGCTGGCAGAGGATTACTACTACTGGCACGAAGCGGTCTTTTCCCATCGGCTGCTGAAGCAGGGAAAGAAGACCTATCTTCATCCTAAATCGAGAATTATACATTATGAAGGGATGGGAAGCGGACCTCGCCCCTTTGCAAGGAAGAAGTTTCACATTCTTGATTTTCATAAAGGGGCGCTAAGATTTTTTGGTGAACAACATGATCTTGGTCCCTTGAGCCCAATAAGGGCTGCCGTTGCCATTGCCCTCTATGCTAGGGCATCGATGCTCCTGATGAGCGCATGGCTTACCTCCCCACGGGACAATAGGTGAAGACCGGTATGATGGACATGTATGGGAAGCGGGTCATTGTGACCGGTGCTGGTGGGTTCATTGGCGGAGCGCTAGCCAGAAGACTGGCCGAAGCTGGTGCTGTCGTTCTCGGCCTTGGGCGAAACGATCTTCCAGAGCCGCGAGGTGACCATCCGCTATATATGCGTTGCGACCTTTCAGATCAGGATGAGGCCAGGAAGGTGTTTCTTGAGTTCTCTCCCGAGGTGGTTTTCCATTTGGCGTCTAATTCGGATGCAGCCGATACTTTTTCTCAGATTCGTGCGTCGGTATACGGAAACCTCCTGCTGACTCTCAATGTGCTTGAGTCATTCGCTCTCTGTCCTGACCGACGCATGCTTGTGTATGGAGATTCAACCAAGGTGTACGGCAACTGCGTTCCACCTTATCGCAAGGATCTCCCCGACAGTCCGCTATGCTCGTACGCTATCGCTAAGGCATCGGGATGGGAGTACTGCAAGCTGTTCCATCTAGTTCATGAGCTTCCTTCAGTGTCGATTAGGCCAACCATTACGTATGGACCTATGCAGAAACTTAATCTCGTTGGGTTTGTTATAGATTCAATATTGAGGGGTGAAAAAGAAATCGCACTTTCTGGGGGGGATCAGACAAGGGACCTGCTCTATCTGGATGACTGCGTGGAAGCTTTTCTGCTAGCTGGAATGCAGGCACCAGAAAAGGTGGGCGGTGAGGTAATCAACATCGGCGGGGGTAATGAACTTTCTGTATCGCAAATAGCTCAGATAATAGCTACACTAATGAAGAGTGACATCCGTATTCTCTCGAGATTCAATCTGCGGCGACCAACAGAGATCAGCAGGTGCTACAGTGACAACAAGGAGCCTTTGGAGCTTCTCGGTTGGAAACCGTCTGTTTCACTTACAGAAGGATTGATGAAGACCATAGAATTTAGAAAATTATCACAGGATATCCAGTTATGAAAGCAAATGCAAAGGAGCCGATCGGATCACTGGTGGTTAAGCATGGTTTTGCCACGCAGGAACAGATCCTGGAAGCGATTGAGGAACAAAAGGCGCAAAAAACCGACGGTAAAGACCATGTCAAGCTGGGACTGTTGCTGGTGCAAAAAGGTATCATTTCAACAGACCAGTTACTGACAGTGGTAGAGAACTACAATCGCCGGCATACCCTGATTTCAGATGACGCCATGAGGCTTGCCGTAAAGATTCGGACCGCGACTATGGGGATGAGAGTGATTCTTTTCACCGGCATAGGAGAGGGTGACGGTGTTTCACAGCTGATGCAGGAGGTCGGATATGCCATTGCTATGATGGATCAGGGGAAGGTGCTCCTACTGGATCTCGACTTCAAGACACCAACACTTCATCGCATGGCAGAATATCCGTCTGATGGGATAAAGGAGCCTCTTCCGGGATTAAGTGATGTACTGGAGGGATCGATTCCCCTTTGGGAAGCAGTATACTCCACCGGTTTGAATTCGCTGTTCGTGATGCCTGCAGGGAATCCAGCGGTTAATTATAGCTCTCTTTTTCTCTCTTCGAAATTCGCTGATCTCATGAAAAAGACAAAGGATGAATTTATTGTCATGATGCAGTGCCCTCCGTTGTTATTGAATGCAGATACCGCTCTTATTGCCTCGCAGGCAGATGGGGCTGTTCTAGTAGTGGGGAGCGGCAGAGCTCGAAAGACCGATGTCATTGAGATCCAACGGACTTTCGAAGCACTAAACGTGCCCGTAATAGGTGCAGTGCTAACTTCAAGGAAATGACAAATAAGAAGGGATGCCATTGACTTCGAATCTTTCCACTCTGCTCTCAAAGGTTCCGCAATTCACGCGAAATGCAAGGCATCTCAAGAGCTTGCTCCAGCACAGTACTCCACGGAAGCTTCTGAATCTGATCCGTACGGAATACGCCATGGCTACCAGGAGCGAAACCGTTTCGGGTAAGCCGTTCATAATCATTGTCGATCCGATAAACCGATGCAATCTCAGATGTCCACTTTGCCCTTCGGGTACCGATGAACTGAACCGCGAACGTGCCGTCATGACATATCAGCAATTTACGGAGATAATCCGACCATTTATCCCATATGCATATGAGATCTCGTTTCACAATTGGGGGGAGTCATTATTGAACCCGGAGATCTTTAGAATGATCTCCTTCGCGGCACAGCAAAATATCGCCAGTAACATGAGCTCTAACCTGAGCATTGCGCGTGACGGGCTAATGAAAGCGATAGTCAGGTCGGGGTTGGAATACCTGGTGGTATCGCTTGATGCAGTTTCACCCGATGTGTATCGTCAATATCGGCGTGGAGGCGATTTTGAGTTGGTGATGTCCAATCTTCGTGAACTCATCGCCATTCGCAATGCGAGCGGCTCAAAGACACCCCAAGTGGAGTGGCAATTCATAGTAATGAAACATAATATCCATGAAGCTGAGCAGGCGCGAACCCTTGCGCGAGAGATCGGTGTCGACAATTTCCGGTTGATTCCGGTTGGGTTCCCCTTTGGCGTTGCCGATCTGGATGCGCTGCGTAGCGAGTGGGCTCCGGATTCCATGCCGGTACAGGCACCTATCAATACGACCTGCTTTTACCTCTATCGCTCGGTCACGATAAATCCTGACGGCGGAATCTCTCCCTGTTGCATGGTCCCGGACTCTCGGCACGACTTCGGAAACCTTTTGAGTGATGACTTTGAAAGCATCTGGAACAACAATCGTTACCGATCGGCGCGTCGACTTTTTTTGTCAGAAACCGGCTCTGGATGCGCGACCGTGTGTAACGGGTGTACCAAATTCAGGAAAAGGGGAGATGTATCACCATGAACGCGCTTGTCCTCGGAGGTAATGGCTTTATAGGCTCCCATCTAGTTGACAGGTTGATCGCCGAGGGACATAATGTGCGTGTCTATGACAAGTATGAGGAGTATTTCAGGAAACCTCTGCCAGGAGTTGATTATCGGTTTGGTGAGTTTGGAAATAGAGGACTACTGGCGGATGCACTTAAAGGTATAGAAGTTGTATTTCATCTCATTAGTACTTCAAATCCCGGCACATCCAATGATGACCCCGTGTTCGATGTTCAGTCGAATGTTGTCGATTCACTATTTCTGCTGGAAAAATGCGTCGAGATTGGCACGAAGAAGATGGTGTATGTCTCGAGCGGTGGTACGGTCTATGGCTCCCCTTCAACGCTCCCGGTTCCAGAAACCCATTCAACCGAACCGATGTGCTCTTACGGGATCAGTAAGCTGACCACCGAGAAGTATCTGGCACTTTATAAGTTACTGAAACGCCTTGAGTATGTCGTAGTCAGGCCATCCAATGCTTTCGGACCACGTCAAAATCCGACTTCGATTCAGGGAGCTATACCAGTTTTCCTGAGCAAGATTGTGCATAACGAGGCCATTGAGGTTTGGGGTGACGGTAGCGTGATACGTGATTACGTGTATGTTGATGACTTGGTTGACGGCATATATCGGGCTGCAGTGCATTCTGCACCGTCTAGTATTTACAACCTTGGCAGTGGAGTGGGGTTGTCGTTGAAAGAGATAGTGGCATCGATTCGCAGGGTTGTGGATCAGGACTTCACAGTCCGCTATACGGAAAAACGCGTATTTGATGTTCCAGCGATCTATCTCGATATTACGCGGGCAGGGAGTGAATTGGGGTGGAAGCCAATGACCACTCTTGATAAAGGCATTCTCAGGACATGGCAGTTTATTCTCGGACAGACAGAGTAGCAGGCTGTATTCGCGGAAGATAATGAAAGATACTATCTCGGGAAAAATCACAGTAATGCACCTTATCCATACCATGGCGTACGGAGGGATCGAAACCGTAGTCCTTAACTGGTTGAAGTGCATGGATAGGAAGCGCTTCAATATTGTACTTGTCTGTTTTGCAAATCCTGGCGGAACCGAAGATCCTTTTGTATCGGCTGCTCAAGCTTTGGGCTTCTCTGTGGAAAAGATCCCTTGGGGTAATGGAAAGCCGGTTATCAAGGCAGCCAAAGCAGCGGCCGGAATCAGCAGAAAACACGGTGTCGACATTATTCACACCCATAACTGTTATGCGGATCTGGTGGGTCTGGTTACTCGGTGGATTGTCCATACAAAGATCATCACCACTGTCTATGTCTGGGCCGATCTAGGGTGGAAGCGGAATTTGATCCAGTTTATAAACAAAATCGTCGTGCGGCGATTTGACTGCATCAGCGCCCATTGCCGGGAAACTTACGAGCAAACGAAATCCTTCATTGATTCCCGGAAGCTTAAACTCTTGATCTGCGGATTCGAGGGAAACGCTTTCGTCATTACTGAAGAGTCGCGCAAGGCTGCCCGGATAGCAGAAAACCTCTCTCCCAACACACCTGTACTAATAAATATTGCCCGTCTTTACCCGGAAAAGGCACACGACATGCTCTTGGAATGTTTCCAGGAGGTTGTTAAGGAGACCACTGAAGCCAGGTTGCTGATCTATGGGGTGGGACCTCTGGAAGCCGAGCTCAAGGACCTATGCCATAAGCTCGGTATGGATGATTATGTGGTTTTTAAAGGATTTGTATCTGATCTTGGCCATGTATTAAGCATCGGCGATGTTCAGTTACACCCCTCATACATGGAGGGGGTGCCTTTGGCGGTTTGCTCTGGTATGGCGGCTGGACTCCCGATTGTTGCCTCTGATGTCGGGGGGATAAAGGAAGTAATCATCGACGGCGAAACGGGAAGCCTTATCCCTCGCAATGATCGGAAAGCCTTTGTCCGGGAAACGGTTCGCCTTGTGAGGGATTTGCCTTTACGCCGCAGGCTTGGAGATTCTGCCAAACGATTCATCAATGAAGACTATTCGCTCTCTAAAGCTGTTGCAGCAGTGGAAAAGACTTACGAAGAAATGATGTCATGAAGATAGGCATGTTTGTCGTGATGGCCGGTACCAATGCCGGAGGTCCAGAGGTTTACGAGGTCAATTTACTGCGGCATCTTGCCCTCATCGACCATGAAAATGAATATCATATCTTCTGCCTTAGTGAGGCTGCACGCAATGCCATAGGTGTGATACAGGAGAATTTCATCTTTCATGTGCTGAAACCGGCCAACAGGTGGATCAGTATCCCAGTGTCACTGCCGATTGGGCTGGCACGTTTCGGGGTTGATTTCTTCCATGCGACTTTTACTCCTCCTCCTTTGGCGTCGAAGGAATACCTGTTCACCCATCACTGCTTCAGCACCTTTAGCCATCCTGAGTTCTACGACTCGTCCACACTGCTGCGGCTGAACAGGCTGATCAAGACCGGCCTCGAAAAAAGCTGCGCCTGTGTCTGTGTTTCCGAGTTTGTCATGCAAAAGACTCTCGATAAATTCGAATTGCCCAAAGAGAGGTTTAAAGTAGTCTACAACGGCATTAGCAATTGTTTCCGCCCTCTAGATGAACTACTCAGAACGAGAGTTCTGAAGGAGCGCTACAATATCGATTTCCCGTATTTTCTGTACATCGGAAAACTCGACCCTCGCAAGAACATTGGTCGAATTGTAGAGGCTTTTTCCATCTTCAGGCAGGAGACCGGTAGTGACTGGAAACTACTCCTTGTCGGTAAGCGGACGCGCCTTATGGATGACCTTGATTCAATCATCCGTCGGAATGGGCTTTCAGAACAGGTCATTCAGCTCGGGTACATTGCCAATGAAGATCTACCGGCGCTCTATGGAGAGGCAAGAGGATTCATATTCCCATCAATTTGTGAAGGATTCGGTATTCCGGTAATTGAGGCAATGGCATGTGGAACTCCCGTAATCACCTCGAACTGCTCCTCATTACCGGAAGTCACTGCAGGTGCTGCACTGCTGGTTGATCCGTATGATGTAAGCGCGATTGCTCATGAGATGCAGAGACTGTATGATGACGGAAGCCTGACTGAGACCCTTCGATCACGGGGACTCCACCGGGCAAAATATTTTTCATGGGAAAAAACAGCGACTCAGACACTCACAGCATACCGTGAGATCGAAAATCTCGTGTAATCGTTTTTTGGAGGGTGGTACCAATGATTTCAAGTGTGCGAATTCCGTTCCTTCTTCTTTTGTTGCTTACCTGCGGCTGTACCACGGTGAGTGTTTGGAACAAAGATTCCGCTGGCCAGCCGGTAGTAATCAAGGAGGAAAAAATTCCTCGTTACACAATCCAGCCGGGCGATCTGTTGGAAGTCAAGATATTCAATGTGCCGGAACTGAATGAAGCGGTACGGGTTTACCCTGACGGCAGTGTAAGTATCAGGCTCATTGGTAATATTGAAGCTGCTGGAATGACACTGCCAGAATTCGAAAAGACATTAACGGATCGTCTGAGGGAAAAGGTAGTGAATCCGGAAGTTACGGTATTTGTCAGAGAATTCGCTAATATGAGAGCTTTTGTAGGGGGCGAAGTCGAAAGGCCGCAGGCAATTCCTCTTACAGGCAAAACAGACCTACTACAGGCCATTCTAACGGTAGGTGGTTCCAAGAGCACTGCCAATCTCGATTCGGTCATACTGATACGTCGGGGTATCGACAACGTCGTAAAGGGTGAAGTGGTAAACCTCGCAGCCTACATCAAGGGTATTCCAGGTGCGGAAAACAGGGTGCTTTTACCTAATGATGTTATTGTAGTCCCGAAAACTGGCATTGCGGAGGTCAACCTTTACGTAGATCAGTACATTAACAAGCTAATACCTAATCAGGTTTCATTCCCGTTTATGTACAACCTGAATCCAAACGTGAAAATCCAACAGTGAGAATACATATAATGTAATCTAACGTAGTGAAAAAGCCTTGAGAAATCGAGGCTTTCATTTTTTGTTTGTCCAAATATATTTTCCCATGGTCTGGTTCAATGGATGACACGTGTGCTATTATGTACCGGTTATTTGCAGATGAGGTGATACATGGCAAACCGAATAAAAATTCTGTCTGAAAATCTTGCGAACAAGATAGCAGCCGGTGAAGTGGTAGAACGTCCTGCGGCTGTGGTAAAGGAACTGGTAGAGAACTCAATCGATGCCGGTGCGCGTGATATCGTTGTTGAAATAAGGGGTGGCGGAAAGCGGCTCATACGTGTGAGCGATGATGGTTGCGGGATGTCGCATGAGGACGCCTTGCTCGCCCTGGAACGTCACGCAACCAGTAAACTGGTCACTGAAAAGGATCTGGAGGCCATTCAAACACTTGGATTCCGTGGTGAGGCAATCCCTTCTATAGCTTCAGTGGCTCGCTTCACTCTGTCGACTCGTGAACGTGAAAATGTGGAGGGTACAGAAATTTATGTTGAGGGTGGAAGGATCGTTTCGGTAAAGGCATGTGGGATGGCCTGTGGGACAGTCATAGAGGTACGAAACCTCTTCTTCAATACACCTGCGCGTCTCAAATTCATGCGAAGTGCCGAGACAGAGGCAGGTCATGTGGGGGAAATCCTCACCAGGTTGGCGATCTCGCGTCCTGATATCCGATTCACATACCTCTGCGACGGTAAAACCCAGTTCCGTGGCTTGGAAGGTGATCTCTCCTCCCGCGTGAGTACTTTCTTCGGGTTGTCGGCCATGGGCAATCTCTGGCCTCTGGAACAGGGTGACGGCTCATTCTCTCTGAAAGGTCTTGTCAGTGAGCCTGCATTGAGCCGTTCCACAGCCACTGGCATTTATACCTACATAAATGGGCGGTTCATCCGTGACCGAGTGGTGCAGCATGCCATCCTTCAGGCCTACCGGGGGGTGCTGGAAAAGGGCCGCTATCCGGTAACTGCACTCTTCATAGAACTTCCCGTAAGCGATCTTGATGTCAATGTACATCCGACAAAACATGAAGTAAGGTTTCGAGAGCAGGGGAGGGTGCATGATTCAATACAGGCTGCAGTGGGAAAACTTCTCAGTTCTGCCCCCTGGGTAAGAAGGAACTCCGGAAAGTCCGATATGTCGGATACTCCAGCGGGCGAGCGTATAGTTACTGTTAGTGAGGCCCTTACCCGTTATGGCTCTCTCCCCTGCCAGAAGCAGACGCTGGTTTTTGCACCGCAGACAACGGCATCACCCCATGCTTTTCAGCAGCTCTCTGAGGGCTCCGGATATGAAGAGACAGCTGAGGGAATAACGACGAGCGGATATTTTTCATCTCTTACGGTACTCGGACAGTTCAATGCCATGTACATTCTCTGTCAGGACGGTCACGATCTCATACTGATTGATCAGCACGCCGCTCATGAGCGGATTGCCTTCCAGAACCTCCGTTTGCAGCACAAGCAATGCGGTGTGGAAAGTCAGGGCCTGCTTTTTCCTGAGACAATCGATCTTTCTTTTGTTGATACTGCTGCTGTCCGGGAGCATGGCCCGGATATCATGAAACTCGGTTTCGATCTTGAAAATTTCGGCGGCATGACCCACGCGTTAAAAGGAGTTCCCCGGCTTCTTGCCCATACCGATTATCGCAGGGCACTCCTCGACATACTTTCCGAACTGGTGCAGCTTTCACGGAGTTCAGCCGCAGACGAGAGTGCAGACGAGCTTCTGGCCAGGATTGCCTGCCATAGCGTGGTTCGTGGTAGCCACCCCCTTTCATCACAGGAGATCAGGAGCCTGTTGCTCCAGATGGATCAGACCGATTTTGCCGCGACTTGCCCTCACGGCAGACCGGTCCTCGGAAAGATTACTCTGGGTGAAATCGAGAAGATGTTCAAACGCCCAAAGAGCGTTACCGGGGCCTGAGCGATGACATCCCTTTCAGCAGGCAGGATTCGGCTTCTGGTGATTCAGGGACCGACCGCTTCAGGTAAGACCGAACTGGCGCTGCGTATTGCTGAAGAGATCGGCGGGGAGATCATAAATGCAGATTCCATGCAGGTTTACCGCGGGATGGACATCGGTACTGCCAAACCTTCTGATGAGCAGCGACTGAGAATTCCTCATCATCTTGTCGATATAGTCGATCCGGATCTGAACTTTACGGCAAACCACTTTCGCCAAGAGGCGAAACGAGCCATTGACGACATTGTGAGTCGCGGTAGAAAACCGATTGTTGTCGGAGGTACAGGCCTCTATATCAGAGCGCTCATAAAGGGTCTGGTCGATGCCCCTGCTGCTGATGAGGCCTACCGCGCGGAACTTCAGGAAATTGCCGCCAGGGAAGGTGGCGAGGCGATCCTCTATAGACTTGCAGCAGTTGATCCAGTCACAGCATCTATTCTCCATCCCAATGATCACGTCAGGATCGTAAGGGCTCTGGAGGTGCACCGCCACTGCGGCAGGCCGGTTTCCGAGATGAGAGAGAGTCACGGTTTCAGCCTGGATGATTACCTCACTCTTAAAATGGGGATACATGTAGAGAGGCATGAACTTTATCGAAGAATCGATTGCCGTGTGGACCGTATGATGGCTGACGGATTTATAGACGAAGTCAGAAGGCTTTTGTTGTTAGGGTATTCGACAGATAATAAGGCCATGAAATCAATAGGTTATAGCGAGATTTGCTCATTTGTCAAGGGTGAGTTCCCCCTTGAGGAGGCTGTCAGGTTGATCAAACGTAATACCCGTCACTATGCCAAGCGTCAGGAGACCTGGTTCAGAAGAGACCCCGAAATTTCATGGGTTGAATATCCGGAAACATTTGATATTATCATAAACCATGTAAATGTATTTTTTGATTAAAGGAGCGTTTTTATGGCCAAGGCACCATTCAATATTCAGGATCAGTATCTGAACCAGTCCCGGAAGGAGCGGGTTAAGATCATTGTCAGACTTATGACCGGTGATTCCATGGAGGGTTATATAAAATCCTTTGACAATTTTTCTGTCCTGATGGAGGTCCAAGGTGACATCCTGATCTACAAGCATTCCATTGCCACCATCACCTCGGTGGACGGCAACTTCAGGCTGCACCAGTAACAATGGTGTCGCCACTAACGTAGTACGCGAAGGGCGGCCTTATGGTCGCCCTTCGCGTTTAGGGATACTCATGCATAACCGTCAACTGATAGTTTCTGCAGTCATTATTTCGACTGTCATTTCAGCAGCTTTTCTCTGCTCCTGGCTCTCGGCCATTCTTCTGCCCCTCTTCCTGGCGTTTATCATAGCCTATATCCTTGACCCGGCCGTAAGTTACGTCGAGCAGAGAGGCCTCTCGCGACCGCTGGCTATCGCGCTGGTACTTATGCTTATCATACTGATTGTCGTCACTGTCGGCTATTTTTTCACAGAGGCACTTCGTCGGGAGCTGCAGACAATGCAAGGGCTGCTCCCTGACTATGCAGGACGCCTCTATGCCCTTATCCCACACCAGGCTAAGGTTTATTTCGACATAGAGACTCCGGAAAAGGTCTATAGCCGCATCAACGGAGCCATAGCCACCCTGCGCGCCTTGCCGATGGGGGTCTACCGCGATACATTCCTCGTTGTACAGAAGGCCTTTGCCAGCACCTTGTCTCTGGTCATTACTCTTCTTGGTTATTTCATTATCCCGGTATATCTTTATTATTTTCTCAAGGATCTTCCTAAGATGCGTCCCGGTATTCTGGAACTGGTGCCGATCCGACGGCGAGAGGGGATCAATGCGTTGTTCGGCGAGATTCATGGTACCCTCGGGGCCTTCATCCGGGGCCAGCTTCTGGTCTGTCTGGTACTTGCGGTACTTTACAGCATCGGACTCTGGTGTATAGGGATCGATCTGGCGCTGCTGATAGGTTCCCTTGCCGGACTTGCCTTCATAATCCCCTATCTGGGGACCCTGATCGGTATCGTTCTTTCCATGCTGATGGCGCTCCTCAAGTTTCAGGATATCCTCCATCCGCTCCTCTGTCTTGGCTGGTTTGCCCTGGTGCAGGCGGTTGAGGGAGGGGTGATCACGCCGAAAATAGTCGGTGAGACCGTTGGCCTCCACCCTCTGATTATCATGCTGGCGCTGCTTGTCGGTGGGCAGGTCGGTGGAATCTTCGGGATGCTTCTGGCCGTTCCGATGACCGCAGTCCTCAATGTCTTTGGCCGTGCTCTGCTTTCCCGATACCGAGAATCGCGTTTCTTCAGAGAGGGGGAGCGTGAGTGAAAGGGCTATTGATTGAAGATGTCGTACCGGGGAGTCTTGGAGGCGAACAGGGGATAACTCCGGGAGACAGGCTGATCGCCATAGACGGTCATCGAGTGCGAGACCTCATCGACTACCACTACTGGAGTGATGCAGGCGAGCTACTCCTGGAGGTGGAAAAGCAGGACGGATCGCACTGGGAGTGCGAAGTTGTCGGTGCGGACGAAGAGCCTCTCGGGTTGATTTTCCAGGCTCCGCAGCCGGCCAGGTGCCGCAATGCCTGTCTCTTCTGTTTTGTTCATCAGCTACCCAAGGGCTTACGTAAGCCGCTTTACGTCAAAGATGAGGACTACCGGCTTTCATTCCTCTGCGGCAATTATGTCACTTTGGCAAACGCCACAAAGGCAGATCTTGCGAGGATCATCCGGCTCGGTCTTTCACCACTCTACATCTCTGTCCATGCAACAGATCCTGCACTTCGCGAGCGACTGCTTGGAAGAACCGGCATCGTTCCGATCCTTCAGGTGATGCAGAAGCTTGCATCTGCACGTATCACCATGCATACCCAGATAGTCCTCTGCCCAGGTCTGAATGACGGTGCGGCTCTGGATCAGACTGTTGCCGATCTGGCAGCACTTTACCCCCAGGTCGCCTCTCTGGCTATTGTGCCTCTAGGTTTAACAAGCCACCGGAAAGGGCTTCCCGAATTAACCCCTGTCAGTTCAGACTATTCCAGAGCGTTCATTGAGGAGTGGCAACCGCGCAGCGATAAGCTGGCAGATGATCTGGGAGAGCCGTTTCTTTTCTTAGCCGATGAATTCTATCTCAAGGCCGGGATCCCTTTCCCTCCGATTGCGACCTATGGCGAGCTGCCGCAACTTGAGAACGGTGTCGGCATGGTCCCCCTTTTCAGGGACGAGGCGGAGCAGCTTCTGCTGAAGGTAAAACCCCTGGTCGGTGGGAGCGCGACCATTGTTTCTGGCCTCTCGATGCTGCCGGTCATGGAAGAGTTTCTTGCAATACTTTCTGAAAAGAGTCGTCTGCGTCTGACTCCCATCGGTGTAGAGAACCGTCTTTTCGGGCCGAGTGTAACCGTTACCGGACTGGTTCCCGGCAGAGACATTATATATGCCTTGAAAGGACTGGAACTGGGAGATTTGCTGATACTACCCGACGTGATGTTGAAGGAGGGGGAGGGGCTTTTTCTGGATGATATGAATATCGCTGATCTTCAACGGGAGCTAGGGGTAAAGGTTGCTGTAGCGGAGAGTTCCCCGGATGGACTCTATGCGGTTCTAAGAAAGGAGTTTGGAAGGAAACGGCGAAAAGTAGCTACGGTGAAGCAGAATAGGCAGTGAAGAGTTGACGTAATTAATGGGTGGGTATATGAAACCTGTCATAGTATTTGTCTACAACGCTGATAGCGGCATCTTCAATACCATGACCGATATTGCGCACAAGATTTTCTCACCGGAAACCTACTCCTGCAACCTTTGCGCGATCACATACGGGAAATTCTCCATCCGTGAAGAGTGGAAAACGTTTCTGGAAACTCTGGATGCGAACATGGAGTTCCTCCACCGGAACGAACTGGAAGAGCAGTACGGGCTGACCGGTGTAGAACTCCCTGCTGCTCTCCTAAAGACCGGACAACAACTCGAATTATGGATAACCTCCAAAGAAATAAATGAATGCAAAACGATCGAAGAATTGAAAAACCTGGTAACCGGCAAATTGAACAACAGATGACAATTGTACAGAAAAGGAGGAACAATTATGAAACGTTTGACAATTTCAGTCCTGATGTTCGCCTTTGTCACACTCTTTACCATGCGTGTATACGCTGCACCTGCTGAAATTACATGGTACGGACATGCTGCCTTCAAGGTGGTTACGCCAAACGGGAAAGTTCTGCTTGTAGATCCCTGGATTACCAACCCTGCCAACAAAAACGGTAGCAAGGATCTCGAAGCCCTTACGAAGGCTGACTTGATACTTCTGACCCATGGTCATACCGATCATATTGGCGACAGTGTTGAGATCGCCAAGAGGACCAAAGCCAATCTTGTAGGGACATTCGACCTTATGAAGGCAATGGTAAGTTATAAGGGTTTCCCTGAAAAACAGGCGGAGCGGACAACCACCGGCAGTTTTGGCGGGGAGATAAAGCTTCTTGAAGGAGAGGTTGTCGTCAAGTTCATTCCTGCGATGCACGGCGGTAGCATGGATACCCAGATGGGGCCGATATATGCAGGACAGCCGGGAGGGTTTCTGATCTCTGTGAAAAATGGTCCCCAGATCTATCACACTGGGGATACCGACATCTTCAGCGATATGCCGCTACTTACCGGTAATGTTGATTTGCTGCTTGTTTGCATCGGGGACAAGTTCACCATGGGGCCTGTAATGGCTGCAAAATCCGTAAGCATGATAAAGCCCAGGATGGTAGTCCCTATGCATTACGCAACGTATCCTATTCTTACCGGGACTCCAGAGCAGTTCAGGATAGAACTTACCAAACTGGGACTCGCATCGCTCTTCATGCAGATGAAAGTTGGAGAGACTTTGGTATGGAGGTAGGTTGGATTTGAGTAGACCACGATGAAAAATGCCCTGACGTTCTGGACATTCAATAATTATGCGATATAAAGGGATTCATCTCAATATTGGAGGACTTATGAATAAATCAGAACTTGTAGACAGAATCGCAAAAGGGGCAGGACTCACTAAAGTCCAAGCGGAGAAGGCACTCAACAGCTTTATCTTGGAAACAACGGCAGCTATAAAGGCTGGTGAAAAGGTCACTCTGATAGGATTCGGAACTTTTGGTGCGGTCACGCGTGCAGCTCGAACTGGCCGCAATCCGGCTACCGGTAAGGAAATCAAGATTACTGCCAAAACAAATGGCAAATTTACACCAGGCAAGGCTCTCAAGGATTTAACGGCGAAACCTGCCAAAGCTGCTCCGAAGGCTAAGGCAGCCGTGAAAAAGAAGTAGGTCAGTTTATACACGAACGATTGTGGATGGCGTGCAACCCGATCATAAAACAGTGACTGTTACTACATGAAAAGCCCTGAGTGATCAGGGCTTTTCATGTAGTAACAGTAGATAGGTATTTCACTGTATTTAAAGTGTGAAATAGAATGTCGAGCCCTTTTCCTGTTCACCTTCGGCCCAAATCCTGCCTCCGTGCCGCTGGATAATCCTTTGTGCCGTTGCTAATTCAGTACCGCTTGATACTGTGGATTTATTATGATTGCTCTGTATTCTGTTAAATAGTTTGAACAGTTTATTTGAATACTTCATGTCGAATCCACAACCGTTGTCTCTTACGAAATAGACAGCCTTGCCGTTGGATCGAGCGATACCAAATTCTATCTGAGCAGGGATATGCCCTTCAGTACTTTTCCATGCATATGACAAAAGGTTTTCCATAACCAGTTTTAGTAATACATGGTCTCCTTTAACAATAATATCAGGGGCCACATAGAACTTGGCCTTTCGTCCCGGATCTGATGATGAAAGCCCTTGGGCAATGGATGTTGCGATGGCACTCAGGTTAACATTTTGCACTGAGATGCCGCGACGTGTCAATTGGCTCAGGTTTAGCATCGCGTCAATGATATGCTTAAGTTGAAAACTTGTCTGGTTGATCCTCTGCAGGTATTCTCTGCCGTTCTCGCTAAGCGTATCATTCAGATCTTCGAATAAGGCCTTACTCAACCCCTGGAGTCTCGAAAGAGGTCCACAAAGTTCATGCGAGATCGCGTCACAGAATTCATCCAACTCACGATTGGTCGCATCCAGAAGAGCGGTTCTTTTCAGTACCCGGTATTCCAGTTCAGCGTTTAATTTGCGAATCTCTTCTTCCGCTGCCTTACGCCTTGTGACGTCTTCGGAATAGAGTATGAAGTGTTTCAGTTCACCGGACTCAGAATATACTGGCGAAACAATTGCCTGCTCTACCAGTTCAGATCCGCTTCCATCCTTCAAAACTAGTTCGCCTTTCCACACCTGCTCCTGCGACAATGCATCATGAATACTCTTGCCAGCCTCGGAAGAGCCGTTGAACAATCGTGTAACATGTTTTCCTACAAGTTCGTTTAACGGTATGCCTGTAACCGCTTTGACCTGAGAATTGATGTATTTAATGGTTCCGTTGCTGTCGGTAATGGTTATCATGCTTGGACAGTGATCAAGCGCCTTTTTCAGGAGAGAATGATTTTCCTGCTGCATCAAGACAGATTTTGCTTTGTTCAGCCTATCCATACATCTGCAAAGGGCTGCAGAAAGTTGATCTATTTCGACTGGTTTCGCCAGGTAATGATTAATGGAGAGGTCGAAAGTGCTAAACAAAAGTTCAGCATCGCACTTTTCGATGGTGACAATTATTTCTATATGTGCATCAGAGGTTCGAATCGCTTTAATTAACTCAAGACCATTTAGTATGGGCATAGATAGGTCGGTGATGATGATGTCCGGCTTTACCTCGTTGTATATTCTCAGCCCTTCTTGCCCGTTTTCAGCAACATAAAGAAAATAGCCGAGCTTGCTGAGCATCTTTGCGGTGCGTGCAAAAACCGATGGGGAGTTTTCTACGTAGAGGACTGAACACATCTCTGATCGACCTGTGACTTTCATATGTGGCCTCGTTAGGTTTCATGTTGCCAAAAACGTAATAAAAACGAAACCTTGATTATATATATGCAATAGTGGTACCCGAAATGCAAGATTACTCACTGGTTAAAATACATCTTAATTTACATGAAGTTGCGTAAGATTCGAAAGATAATGCCAGGATTAAGGCATTCAAAAGTGTTCACTTCTAAAGGTGAGAGCTGTGCAAATATCGGCTATTTCGGCGCTCCTCAAACGGTTGACGAGGGCTGGACGGTACGATACTCTTTAGCAGTCGATATTGTGAGCATTATGAGGAGCGTACATGCATCTAAGAGTGCTGGGGTGTGCCGGTTCAGAGTTTCCTGATCACCACTCTCCTGGTTTCCTTATTGACAGGACGCTGCTTCTTGATGCAGGCACCATTGGTTCTGTCCTGGCGGAAGATGAGCAAAGCTTGATCCGAACTATTTTGCTTTCTCACAGTCATCTTGACCATATAAAGGGGATACCGTTACTTGCAGACAATCTAATTATTAGTGGATTTGATCGGTCGGTCAGGTTGGTGGGAACAACTGAAATTCTTGATGGAATTCGTCAGCACATCTTTAATAATGTAATTTGGCCTGACTTTTCCAGGATTCCATCAGTGGACCATCCTGTAGTGGAGTACTCTGAAGTAAAAGTTGGGCACGAATACAGTATCGACGAATGTTCGATTGTACCGATAACCGTCAATCATTCTGTGCCTGCCGTTGGATACATACTTCGCAAAGGTAATGCATCACTTCTGTATACCGGCGATACCGGTCCCACAGATTCAATCTGGCAATGTGCGACAGGGCTTTCAGCCATAATAGTGGAAGTTTCCTTCCCCAATTGCATGGAGGAATTGGCCCTTCTTACTGGACATCTGACACCTTCTCTTCTTGCTCGTGAGTTTTGCAAGCTGCAATCATTGCCACCACTTATTCTTGTGACCCATCCCAAACCTCAGTATTATCGGCAGATTCAAACGGAATTAGATCGTTTGAACATTCCTCAAATGGAGCTGTTGCGAGATGGCAACGAATATGAAATTTAGGGAGAAGTTGAAGCAGCGTATGAGAAGACTTTGCTGTAGGGAAAACAGCGGGGATTGTCGCGGATAGCGGGTGCACTATAAGATAGTAAATGTATCAGTATCCGACTTATTCTTCCTTTGCGATCCGTATTACCTGAAGCACCCCTGACATCCTTTCCAAAGAAGAAGCATCCAGATCCTCTGTATTACCAATGACCCCTATAATTGTTCTATTTGCACCGGTTGACTGATGGATGTCGAAATTCTGGTTAATCAGTTGTTCCTTAATTGTCACCAGTTCTTCTTCTGAAGCACTCTTTTTCATGATTATGAGCATTATGTATTCTCCGTATCACGTGTCATGATTCTTTCCAGCCTTCTGGATTCGTCAATCACCCTTTCGAACAGCCTAACTATGGCCTGGTCGTCCAATGGACCTTGATTATCCTGTTTCATCCGTTCGAATATCTTCTTTTCGCGTGTGGGGTCGTAAACCGGCAAGGACCTTTCTTTCTTGATTTCGCCGATCAGCAGGGCCAGTGACGCCCGTTGGTTGAAGATGCTTAGTAGTTCGCTGTCTAGTCGGTCAATTTCCTGGCGTATTTCATCGATAGTCATGGAATCTTCTCTCAAGGGTCTCGTCTTAAAACTGTTTTCGTATAAAAGTATCTTTTTTCCAGCGGATGTCGTCACGTTCCGAATAGTCAATGGTATAGTGAAGGCCGCGGGATTCCTTGCGCTGCTGGGCGCAGAGTATGATCAACTCGCCGACGGTTGCTATATTCCGTAGTTCGATAAGGTCGGAAGTGACCTTGAAGTCCCAGTAGTAGTCGTCGATTTCTTCCTGAATCAGCCTGATTCTGTTGAGAGCTCTGGCCAGTCGTTTGTCTGAACGGACAATCCCAACAAAGTTCCACATGCTTCGCCGGATTTCATCCCAGTTCTGAGATACGACAACCATTTCGTCACTGTCTGTTGCGGTCCCATAGTCCCATTCAGGGATAACGAGGTCAGAGTGGCTTATATCCTCAAGCGCTTCGCTGGCATGTCGGTAAGCGCGACCGGCGTAGACTGCAGCCTCAAGCAACGAGTTGCTCGCAAGCCGGTTTGCCCCATGTAGGCCTGTGAAGGCCACTTCACCGATTGCATAAAGGTGCCGGATATCGGTCTCGGCATCCTGATTGACTGCCACTCCACCGCAGAGATAGTGGGCTGCAGGGACAACCGGGAGCGGCTGGACGGTCATGTCCAGGCCGTATTCCAGGCATGTCTGGTAGATATTGGGAAATCGCGTCCTGACGTATTCCGGTTCCTTATGAGTAATATCCAGATAGACGCAGTCGTCGCCGTGAACCTTCATCTCATTGTCGATAGCACGTGCAACGATATCGCGTGGCGCCAGGTCCTTCAAATGATGATACTTTTCCATGAATGCTGTCCCATCTCTGCGGCGCAGGATCGCTCCCTCGCCACGCACCGCCTCGGAGATCAAAAACGATTTGGCATGCGGGTGGAAAAGAGTCGTGGGGTGGAACTGCATGAATTCCATGTTGGAAATGGTAGCCCCAGCCCGGTAGGCCATGGCAACCCCATCGCCGGTAGCAACATCCGGATTGCAGGTGTAGAGATAGACCTTGCCAGCCCCACCTGCAGCAAGGAGTGTGACCTTGGCTGAAAATGTCTTCACAATTCCAGTTTCGATCTCCAATACATGTGCTCCCAGGCAACGGTTTGGTTTGGTCCGTTTTCGCGTCACCTTTGAGTCGGTGATAAGGTCAATGGCTATATGGTGTTCCAATATCTTGATATTTGGATTCTTGAGCGCCTCTGCTACCAAGGCACGTTCGATCTCACGACCGGTCACATCTTCGGCATGGAGGATACGTCGTTGGCTGTGGCCGCCTTCGCGGGTCAGATCGTAGGAGTCGCCGCTGGTAGTGAAATTAACACCCCAGTCGATCAGTTCTCGAATTACGTGCGGTCCTTCCTCCACCACCAGTTTCACCACATCCTCGTGGCATATTCCGGCACCAGCAACGAGAGTATCTTCGATGTGCGCTGAGAAGGTGTCTTCCTGTGAAAAGACCGAAGCAATCCCACCCTGAGCGTAGTTTGTTGCGGATTCTGACACCTCTCTCTTGGTGACTATGGCAACGCTGCCGTGCCTGGCAGCCTTGAGGGCAAAAGAGAGGCCGGCGATGCCGCTTCCGATGACAAGAAAATCGCTTTGAAGTTTCATATTTCACCTGTTTGGCCGATATGTATTGATGCCACTTCGAGCCGGATTATTCTCCCGTGGGAGATATTTGTCAAGGGATAGTGCCGCTCGGAGTGGAGTTGCGCGAATTCTTACTTGAATACCTGAACTCCGGAGTCTAGAATGACACAGCCAGCCCAGTTATTTGAAGCTGCGCAGGGAGCAATGTGATGATGAACAGATCCGTGCTTCGTATCGTGCCATGGCTGCTTCTCACTGTTGTATCATGGGCACTGCCGGTAGCAGCCGACATATATAGGTATGAGGATAACGACGGGGTTGTACACTTCACTGATTCGCCGACGGACGGTCGATTTAAGATATTTCTGCGAGATATCAGAAAGGAACTTAAACTACGCACCTCTTTCCGGCTGACCGGCAACCCGGAGGAATACGAGTCGTTGATAAACCGGTATGCGCTAGAATACGCCGTTGACAGGTCGCTTGTTAAAGCGGTGATACAGGCAGAATCAGGCTACAATCCCAATGCTGTGTCACGAAAAGGGGCGCAGGGGCTTATGCAGTTGATGCCAAAGACTGCCCAGCATCTTAAGGTTGCCGACTCCTTTGATCCAGCCCAGAATATTAAGGGTGGAGTCAAATATCTCCGCTTTCTTCTTGATACCTGCAAGGGTGACGAGACGCTTGCCCTGGCAGCCTATAATGCAGGGCTCACCAGGGTCTCACAGTATGGCGGAGTCCCACCTATTGCCGAGACCCGCAACTATGTAGACAAAGTTCTCAGTTACCGAAAATCCTACAAAGGAAACTGACCCATCGCATGCCAAGCAGTACTGCAAATCCCATATGGAATATTCCAAACATCCTGACATTGCTCAGGATTGCAGCCATTCCTCTGCTGGCATGGCTCCTTATGTCCCCTTCGAAGGACTCCGGCTTCTGGGCTGCAGCGCTTTTCTCAGCGGCATCAGTCACCGACTGGCTCGACGGCTACCTTGCGCGACGTATGGGGATTGAAACAGTCTTTGGAAAATTTCTTGATCCGATCGCGGACAAGCTGATCGTTATGGCTGCTCTCATCATGATACTCCCCTTCAACAGGGTCCCTGCCTGGATGGTTTTGGTGATCCTCGGTCGAGAGATAATCATCACTGGCTTGAGGGGGATAGCATCCACTGAGGGGATCATCATCCAGGCCAGCGATCTGGGCAAATTCAAGACAATCTTTCAACTTGTTGCAATAATCGGCCTTCTTCTGCATTACGATTACCACTGGTTCTTCGGGATCGATCATTTCCTTCTCACTGTTAATATGCACAATGTCGGCATATTCTACCTCTGGATCGCCACAGTCCTCACCATATGGTCAGGCGTGGATTATGTTGCCAGGTTCATGAAGGTCATAGTGAAGTAGCTCCTTCCTCGATTTACCCGGATTTCCTTCTCCAGACTGCCTGGAGAAACCTCTCCAACTGCGGTACACTCTGTAATATGCAAACCCTTGTGGATCTCTTCAATACCTTTCCTTCTCATGGGAATCAGACTGCGTTTATCCATCGGACCGGAGTTCGGCGGCGGGTTATGTCGTATGCCGAGTTCCATTCGTTCTCTCTGAGGATGTCCGGGTGGCTACTCTCTCAAGGTGTTTTGCCCGGTGATAGGGTTCTGCTCTGGGCTCCAAACTCCCCCTGGTGGGCTGTTTCTTTCTGGGGGTGCGTTGCCTGTGGTGCCATTGTGGTGCCGGTCGATTTTCTTTCAGGAAGAGAGCGTGTTGCAACAATTCTGAGGCTTACCTCAGCGCGGTTTCTACTCCAAAGCCGGGTGAAGGGGGAGCCGCTCGGTGATATCGGCTCGGCGTATATGGAAGAGCTGCCTTGTGTCCTGGCCGACAGACAGGCTGCTGACAAGCCTGTCAGCCCAAACCCTGCTGCTATTGCCGAGCTGATCTACACCTCCGGCACGACTGGAGCCCCCAAGGGGGTCATCCTGACCCATGCAAACCTGATTGCCAACCTGATGCAGGTTAATCTGCATATCCCACAGGTGACGAACGAATACCGTTTCCTCTCCTGCCTCCCCTTATCGCATATGTTCGAGCAGATGGGAGGGTTTTTCACTCCGCTGTTGAACGGTTCATCCATCGTGTATCTGCGAACCCTCAAGCCTTCTGCTCTCATGGCTGCCTTTGATGAGGAGGATATTTACGCGATGATAGTGGTTCCACGACTGCTGCAGCTGCTCAGAAATTCCGTAGAACGGGAGCTTGCTGCCAAGGGTATGGAGAGCTTATTCAGAGGGCTCGCAAAGGTCGCTGAGCATCTATCTGCAGCAGGTCGTCGCATCCTCTTTACTCCGGTGTCGAGGAAGTTCGGCAGAAATTTACAGCTGTTCGTTTCCGGAGGTGCAGCGCTTTCGCCAGAGCTGTTCCGTTTCTGGGAAGGTATGGGTTTCCGGGTGGTTGAGGGGTATGGCCTGACCGAGTGCTCTCCCGTCCTTGCCGCAAACAGCTTCGATAAGCGGGTGCCAGGCTCGGTAGGGTTGCCTCTGCAGGGGATTGAGATCAGGTTTGACCAGGGAGAGCTCCTTGCTCGCGGGGAGAATCTCTTTCCAGGTTATTACGAAAACGAGGAGGCAACAAAAGCGGCGTTTACTGCTGACGGCTGGTTCAGGACCGGGGATCTTGGGGAGTTGGATACGGATGGTTTTCTGCACCTGAAGGGGAGACGCAAGGAGCTTATCGTAACCGGCGCAGGGATCAATGTCTATCCGGATGAGATAGAAGAACTGTTGAATCAGCTTCCAGGCGTTCATGAGGCCTGTGTCGTCGGGTTTGATCGAGGAGAGGGGGAAGAGGTGCATGCGGTGCTCATCCCGGACGGTAGCGGTCGCCCCCCTGCAGAAATCATCCAGGATGCCAATGAGCGGCTCGACGAGTTACAGAGGATAACCGGATTCTTCATCTGGAATGACGCCGATTTTCCCAAAACCACCACCATGAAGGTTCAGAAGTTTCTTGTCCGCAAACGCCTTCAGGAGGGGAGGGGTGCTATAGCGGGAGAAATTGCCGCAGACCGGCTTATATCCATACTTGTACAGATAACCGGTTCACGCCCGGAAGAGGTCACCGAATCGTCCTTTCTCGTTGCCAACCTGGGGCTCACCTCCATCGCCCGGCTTGAGCTGGTCAATACCCTGGAGCAGGAGTTCCGTATCGATCTGGATGACGCACTCATCGATCAGCGGACACGGGTCTCGGATCTGCGCGACATGCTTGCCCGACGGGAAAGGAGTTCAGTGCGGCAGAGGTTCCGCCCCTGGGTCAATACTGGTAGCATTCGAGGATTCAGAAGGTTTTGCGACCTCCTTATACATTTCCCTCTGTTACATGCTTTTGTGGTTCTCAAGGTACGGGGAAGGGAGAACCTGGATGGACTTGAAGCGCCGGTTCTTTTCATCGCCAACCACATGAGCTATCTCGATCAGCCGGTTATCATGAAGGCGCTTTACCCGTCTTGGCGCTACAACACCGCCACTGCAGTCTGGGCGGAATTTTTCTTCAAGAACTTCAGGAATGTTGTTCAACGGGCCTGGAAGATATGCGCGTATGAATATGGCACCGTGGCGCTTAACCTCTTTCCGCTCCCCCAGTCGCAGGGGTTCCGCAGTTCGCTTGAGTACATGGGGCGACTTGTTGACCGGGGGGTTAACCTCCTGGTCTTTCCAGAGGGTGAGCGCTCCATGACCGGTCGTCTGCTCCCGTTTCAGCAGGGTCTCGGGGTAATGGTCAAGGAACTGGATATTCCGGTTGTCCCGGTCAAGATAGAGGGTCTGGAGCGGGTCTTCCCCAGAGGGGCTGTATGGCCGAAGCGGGGGAAGGTGATAGTCACCTTCGGGCGGCCGCACATTTTCGGTCTGGATACCCAGGCAGAGATAGTTGAAAAGTCGCGACAGATGTTTGAGGAGCAATGATGTGGCACCAGAAGTCTATTGATCATGTCTTTGCCGAACTGAACAGCTCGCAGGCCGGGCTTCCGGCAAACGAGGCAGAGCGCCGCCTGTCCGAATCAGGACCTAACGAGCTTCGTGAGAAGCGGCAGCGGTCACCTCTGGTTATGCTCGTCACCCAGTTTACCGACCTCCTGATAGTCATACTTATCATTGCAGCGGTTGTAGCTGCCCTGATAGGTGACGTTCGCGACGCTCTTCCGATTATTGCCATCGTCATCATCAACGCGATAATCGGATTTTCCCAGGAATATAGAGCGGAAAAATCACTAAAGGCCCTCAAGAAGATGGCGAGCCAGAAGGCACGGGTCATCCGCGACGGGCAGATGGCCGAGGTTGAGGCTCGCACACTGGTTTCGGGCGATTTTATCCTCATTGAGGCTGGTACCATAGTTCCTGCCGATCTCAGGCTGGTGGAGGCAGTGCGGCTTCAGGTGGATGAATCAGCACTGACCGGCGAATCGGTGCCGGTGGAGAAGCTTGTCCCGCCTCTGGAGCAGACGGATCTCCCTCTGGGGGACCGCCTGAATATGGCCTATATGGGAACGGTAGCGGTCTATGGCAGAGGTGCCGGCATTGTGGTGGCCACCGGCATGTCTACGGAACTCGGAGCTGTTGCCACCCTTCTCTCAACCGGTGAGGAGCAGAAAACGCCGCTTCAGCGACGTCTGGCACTTTTTGGCAAAAAGCTTTCACTGGTCATTCTGATCATCTGTGCGGTGGTGTTTGTGGCAGGGATGCTGCGCGGAGAGGCACTGGTTCTGATGCTGATGACAGCCATTTCGCTTGCAGTTGCCGCCATACCGGAGGCGCTGCCGGCAGTGGTGACCATAGCGCTGGCCTTCGGAGCGCGGAAGATGGTTAAGCAGAATGCCTTGATCCGTCGCCTCCCTGCGGTGGAGACACTCGGCTCGGTAACCTGCATCTGCACGGACAAGACCGGCACCCTGACCATGAACCGGATGGAGGTTGTCGAGCTGTATATCGAGGGGAGGGTCTTGGCGTTGGCCGGCTTGACTGTCCCAGCTCCTGCCAATGACAGCACTCTTCCGGCAACCACAGAAGCGATCTTTTTCATGGCAGCGTCCCTGAACAGCGATATCCTCCGAAAAGCCGACGGGACACTCTCCGGCGACCCGACAGAGGTAGCACTTGCGGATATCTCGGCAAGACACGGGTTCTCGCGGGAGACCCTCGATCGGAACTTTCCAAGGGTTGCAGAGCTCCCCTTCGATTCGGAGCGAAAGCTCATGACCACCTTCCATCAATCCGCCACAGGGTTGGTCTCTTTCACTAAGGGTGCGGTGGAGGTCATTGCCGGTGATCTTCTAGAGGGAGGCGAGGAGGCTTTTCACTTACTGGAAAATGGTGAGAAGATGGCCGCCCGTGGCCTTCGTACCATCTGCATTGCCATGCGCCGATGGGATGCGCTTCCGGATAGGGTCGATACGGAGAATGTTGAGCGTGACCTGGTCATATTGGGGATAGCGGGAATAAAGGACCCGCCTCGGCCCGAGGTTTTCGACGCAGTGGCACTCTGTCGGCAGGCCGGTATCACTCCTGTAATGATCACCGGAGACCACCTCCTCACGGCTACTGCCATTGCCCGTGAACTCGGGATACTTGATGATGCGGGTCAGGTGGTGTCAGGTGCAGAGCTGACGAAGCTGGATAGCGGGCAGCTTGAGGAACTGGTCGGCAAGGTTCGAGTCTACGCGCGAGTTGCCCCTGCACAGAAGCTGGATATAGTAACGGCCCTGCAGAACAGGGGAGAATGCGTAGCCATGACCGGTGATGGAGTGAACGACGCACCGGCGCTCAGACGGGCGGATATAGGCATTGCCATGGGGATCACCGGGACGGACGTGGCCAAAGGAGCCTCTTCACTCATACTTCTTGATGATAATTTTGCCACCATTGTCGGTGCTGTTCGAGAGGGGAGGCGGATCTACCGTAATATCATCCGATTCATTACCTATTCGCTCACAGCCAATGCCGGTACGTTATGGCTGGTCTTTCTTGCTCCATTCCTCGGGCTGCCGCTTCCCCTCCTTCCGATCCAGATTCTTTGGCTCAATCTTCTCTGTGACAGCCTTCCCGGTCTGGCCCTGACCGCAGAACCTGGGGATGACTCTCTGATGCGCACCAAGCCGATTCCGCTGGCAGAGGGGATCTTCAGCGAAGGAAGAGGGTGGTACATTCTGGGTTACGGCCTGTTCCTGGGTGGTAGCGCTCTTGCACTGCAATGGTGGGGGCTCACTGCCGGGCTTCATTGGCAGAGCATGATCTTTACCTTTCTGATCCTTTCCCGCATGTCGCTCGTTATGCAGGTCCGCTCGGCAAGAGCCTCTATCCTCCAGATAGGGCTGTTTTCCAACAGGCCGCTTGTTGGAGCCGTGCTCCTGACCGTAATGCTCCAGATGGCGGTTATCAATCTTCCGTCACTTCAGGCGATATTCCGAACAAGCTCCCTCACTGTAGCCGAGTTCGCGATGGTCCTTGCCGCAACCGGATTAGTACTTGTTGCAGGAGAAGTGGACAAAATAATCCGACGGAGCGTATGCCGGAGATCAGAGCCTGCCAGCAACACCCAATGAGCTGTAGAGCTTCAGCTGAAGCGGAACTGCAGCGAACAAAGCTCCCTACAGCTTCTGAATCAAGGATAAAATAACGTATGGAAAGTGAAAAAACAGTTGACTACCGATCCAGCATTTGCTAAATAACCATCTTCATTGAGCGGGAATAACTCAGTGGTAGAGTGCGACCTTGCCAAGGTCGAAGTCGCGGGTT
>CAZGQM010000006.1:0-233137 GCA_964528055.1 uncultured Geoanaerobacter sp.
CGACCACTAGACCCCCAGTCTAGTGCGCTACCAGGCTGCGCTACGCACCGATAATCAATCTATCCTTCCAATATCTGCTTGCAGATGAGCAGATCATTCTTAATCTCCTGGAGGAGGGAGCTTACTTTAAACTCATTATCTGCAGATATAAGATCGGGTTCGAGAGGTTGATCTCCCGCACCCATTACAATTTTCCTGCGAGCCCCTTCAATCGTCAATTTGTCAGTATACAGGAGCTCTTTAATTGTATTAACAAGTTCAAGGTCTTTAATTGAATAGAGCCGCTGGCCTGAAGTGCTCTTCTTTGGCTTTAGCTGACGAAATTCGGTTTCCCAAAATCGAAGGACAGATGGTCTTAAAGAGGCCATCTGCGCTACCTCACCTATTTTGTAATACATCTTATCGCAGAGACGGTCAGCCATCTGCAATTGATCAACCGTTGTTTAAAGAAGCCTTGAGAACCTGGCTAGGTTTAAAGGTAAGAATCTTTCTTGCTATAATCGTTATTTCTTCGCCAGTCTGGGGGTTTCTCCCACGCCGGTCAGCCTTATTTTTGACAACAAAGTTACCGAATCCGGCTATCTTGATTTTATCCCCGGTCTCCAGAGTTCCCTTGATAATATCAAAGACCAGTTCAACTAATTCGGCAGACTCCTTCTTTGAAAAGCCCACCTTCTCGTAAATTTTTTCAACGATGTCAGCTTTGGTCATATCTACCTCTAAATTATCTAAGGATCTTGAATCATTCCGTAAACTAGCCGGGATGGTATATAGCACAGGGGAATATTATAATCAACCCCTTTTTACCTGATAGATGCTCCCAATTTGTTAATCAGGGCAGTAATAACCCTTTGATGGAGAGCAGTCACTTCATCATCGGTCAATGTCCGATCGTTAAGGCGATAACGGATCCGGATAGCAATGCTTTTTTGCCCACTCGGTACATGTTCACCTTTATAGAGATCAAAGAGCTGAATATCCTCAATTTCTTTGATCCGTAAGGCACTGATGCAATCGATAACATTCACTACCGGCAAATCATCAGCAAGTAGCATGGCAATGTCACGGGCCATTTCCGGATATTTGGATGGTGCTGCAACGGTTATGCTCTCGGGTGTTTGATGCAAAAGCCGCTCTAAATCCAGCTCAAAATATAGAGCATGCTTATCAAGGGAAAAATTCTCCTGAACCGTCGGGTGAATCTCTCCAAGAGAACCTATCCTATCTCCTCCACAGTAAACCGAGCAGGCCTTGCCCGGATGGTAATACGACTCGATATCACGGGACTCAAATGTCACCTTTTCTACCTTAAGAGCGTCTAGAATATTCTCGACCACACCCTTGGCATCGAAAAAATCTACCTGAGTCTTTTCCTGGTTCCACCCCTCGCAGTATCTGAGCCCTGAAAGTAGGCCACCAAGAATCAGGGGCTCAACAGGAGAATCATGTTCGGGAGTTACCAGGTAAACACGTCTAAGTTCAAAGATCCTCTGGTTGAAGATCCTGAAGCTTGAATTCCGGGCAGCGGTCTCCAATAGACCTGGGAGAAGTGTAGTACGCATTACCGCGTGTTCATCAATCAAGGGGTTGAGAAGCTTGACCTGCGTAGAGCGGTGATCGTCATGGGATAGAAGCAGTTTCTCTGATGCTGAAGTTGAACTGAAGCTAAAATTGACCACCTCGTTGAAACCATAGCTTACCAGAAGGTTGCGGACACTCCGTTCCAACCGCAGATGATGTTGAGGCCAGTCAGGCAAAACCCTGGCCATCGGCATGGTAACGGGAATATTGTCATAACCGTGCATCCTTGCTATTTCTTCAATGAGATCGATCTCCCGATCGAGATCGACGCGGTAGGATGGTACCGTTACCATGAGGGTGTCGTTTTCTGCCTCCTCTATCGTACACTCAAGGCTTACTAAAATGTCTTTGATCGTTGCAGGCAACAGCATAACTCCGAGCAGCTCAGCAACTCTGGCAGTACGTAATGGGATAATTCTCGGTGAAAAAGGGCTCGGGTAAACATCAATGGACCCCCTTGCAATGGTTCCTCCTGATAACTCGGCAATGAGTGCGGCTGCCCTGTCAAGGGCCGTTGGAACAGCATCTATGTCTGCACCCCGCTCAAAACGATGAGACGATTCTGAGTGAATGCCCAACCGTTTGCTTGTCCGCCGTATGGCTGACGGGTCAAAATAGGCACTTTCAAGAAGGATGTTTCTGGTTGCATCGGAGATCTCTGAGTTCTCCCCCCCCATAATGCCTGCCAGGGCTACTGCTCTTCCGGCGTCACATATGGTGAGATCGTTTGAGGTCAGAATCCGATCCTGCCCGTCCAGAGTTGTAAATACTTCGTTGTCGGCAGATCGTTTAACCACAATCCGCCCTTCGAGCAGTTGGTCATGATCAAATGCATGGAGCGGGTGACCATACTCCATCAGTACATAGTTTGTAACATCCACCACATTATTTATGGAGCGCATTCCAACGGCCTTGAGCCGCTCCACAAGCCATGTCGGCGACGGACCAATGGTGCAGTCGGAGATATAACGTGCAGCGTAGCGCGGGCAAAGATCAGGTGAATCTATTTTTACCGACGCAAATTTCGTTATGTCCCCTGCACTGTCGGTTATTGCAACTTTCGGGTGCTTGACCTCCTTGCCGAGCTTTGCTGCAACCTCGCGGGCGATACCAAGCACGCTCAGGCAGTCAGAACGGTTAGGAGTCAGACCAATCTCGAATATCACATCCTTCATTCCAAGAGCGTCAAAAAGGGGAGTTCCAAGAGGGAGATCAGGGTGCAGCACCATAATGCCGGCTGAATCATCGGCAAGTCCCAGCTCCTTTTCCGAACAGAGCATGCCGCACGATTCCTCACCACGAATTTTCGAGCGTTTAATCTTAAAGTCACCGGGGAGTACCGTCCCGATCTGGGCAAGTGCAACCCTATCCCCAGCCCTGAAATTCTGGGCACCACAGACTACATCCAGAATCTCGCTGCCGTTGTTGACCTTGCAAAGAGAGAGTTTGTCGGCATTCGGGTGCTGAGCTTTCTCCACCACCTCTGCAACCACGACACTGTCCATGCCTGCGAAGCATTCTTCGATTCGCTCCACCTCAAGGCCAAGCATGGTCAACATGTGGGCAAGCTCTGCAGGTACGAGGTCAACCTCGACGAATTCCTTCAACCAGTTATAGCTTATGATCATTGGCGTTTGCCTTCAAGTAGTAGTTCAAGAATCAATAAAAAAGTACCTAGTATTTCAGAATTGCCTCAAGAAGCGAAGATCGTTCTCAAACAACAACCGCATGTCACTGATCCCGTACCTCAGCATTGCTATGCGTTCGATACCCATTCCGAAAGCAAAGCCGGTTACCGATTCCGGGTCGTACTCGACATGCCTGAAAACTTCTGGATCAACCATCCCTGCTCCAAGAATCTCCAGCCAGCCTGACTGCTTGCAGACCCTGCAACCCTTCCCCTTGCAAATCACACAGGCGATATCAACCTCTGCTGAGGGTTCGGTAAATGGGAAGAAACTCGGCCGGAGACGGACTCCAACCCCCTTACCGAAATACTGTGTTACGAAAATGGTCAGTATACCTTTCAAGTCAGCAAAGGTTATCCCTTTGTCCACCATGAAACCCTCAATCTGGTGAAACATGGGTGAATGGGTAGCGTCTGAGTCACACCGATAGACAGTTCCAGGTGAAATAACCCGAACCGGCGGCGCATGCTTGAGCATGGTACGGATCTGCACCGGAGAGGTGTGAGTTCTCAAAAGGAGATTGTTTTCGACAAAAAAGGTGTCCTGCATGTCACGTGCAGGATGGTCCTTGGGGAAATTAAGCGCCTCGAAGTTGTAGTAGTCCTGTTCGATCTCCGGGCCTTCAGCAACCTGAAAGCCGAGGCCGGCAAAAATCTCGCTGACCTCTTCGATCACAAGGGTAACCGGATGCTTGGAACCTTTTGCAAGCCTTCGCCCTGGAAGGGTGACATCCAGCCGCTCACTCTTGAGCTTATCAGACTTGGCCCTGTTGCGAGTCTCCTCAGAGACCGAACAAATCCGCTCTTCAAGGAGGTCTCTAATGCTGTTAACAACTTGACCAAGGAGTGGGCGCTCTTCAGGAGGGAGTGAGCCGATCCCTTTCAGTACTGAGGTCAGTTCGCCTTTCTTCCCTAGATACTTAATCCGGAAATTCTGAAGTTCATCTTCGCTGCCAACTGAGGCAATTTCATCAAGAGCCTGTGAGCGGAGTTTTTCCAGTTGTTCGTTGATGGACATTTTATAAGCCTTTTTACAAAAAAAGGGAAATGAGAGCAGATCTCATTTCCCTTTTATCCGTGTTCATCTGCTAAATATTTGCTTTAGCCATGGCAGTTATAGCAGTAAACCCCTTAGGGTCAGAAACTGCAAGTTCAGCCATGATCTTTCGATCTATTGCGATATTTGCCAATTTCAAACCATGGATAAGCTTACTATATGTAAGTCCATTAATGCGCGAGGCAGCATTAATTCGCGCAATCCATAGTACACGGAAATCGCGCTTCTTGACGCGTCGGTCACGGAATGCATAGTTAAGGGCGCGGTCTACTGCCTCGGTAGCGCTCCTGAACAATTTACTCCTTGCGCCGCGGTACCCCTTGGCGAGCTTTAAAACCTTATTTCTTCTTTGTCTCGCTTTAAATCCTCTTTTTACGCGTGGCATCTGCTTCTCCTTTTATGTCGTATTTAGCTGGATCCGCAAGGGGAGACGTTTCCTCACGGTTCACAACAACTTGGTGAAACGTACAAGGTGAATGAATAAAGGTGAAAGGTTATATAACCCTTCACCTTTTCCTCTGCACCCTACACATTTGATTACATGTACGGAATTAATCTAGCGATGTTTTTATGGTCTACCGCCGCAACAATAGCACCCTTACGGAGATTGCGCTTATTCTTGGCAGTCTTTGAGGTCAGGATATGACTGGTGAAAGCATGGCTTCTCTTGATCTTTCCAGTGCCGGTCTTCTTGAAGCGCTTCGCTGCACCACGGTTGGTCTTCATTTTTGGCATAACAAATCTCCTTTAATAAAATAATCTATTTCTTAGGGGCGACAATCATATACATACTGCGCCCTTCCATTTTAGGCCTTACTTCAATTACTGCAACTTCCTGTAACTCTTCAGCAATCTTATCAAGTATAGCCAAGCCAAGATTGGTATGCGTTATCTCCCTTCCACGGAAAACCATGGTAATCTTAGCCTTGTTTCCCTCTTCCAGAAAACGCTTTACATGTTTGATTTTAAAATCGAGATCATGGTCATCAGTTTTGGGTCGAAGCTTCACCTCTTTAAGCTGCACCTGGACCTGTTTCTTCTTGGCCTCCTGAAGCTTTTTACTCTGTTGATATTTAAACTTGCCAAAATCCATGATGCGACAGACTGGAGGAACGGCGGTTGGAGAGACTTCAACAAGATCCAACTCTTTTTCTGCCGCCATTGCCATGGCTTCGCTCAGAGAAAGCACACCGATCTGCTCGCTTTCCGGGCCGATAACCCTTACTTCACGAGCTCTGATGGCCTGATTGATGTTTACGGTAGGTTTAGCTATGGTGCCACCTCCTAATTAAATCTTGCCGATTCATCGGCAATATGATCTGCAAATTCTACAGGGCTCATGGCATCAAGGTTGTTGCCATCGCGAAAACGCGGAGTTACTGTACAGGTCTCGACCTCACGATCACCGATGATCAGCATGTAAGGGGCCTTCTGTAACTGCGCTTCCCTGATCTTGAACCCAAGCTTTTCGTTTCGGAAATCCTTTTGTGTACGGACACCTGCAGCACGAAGTGTGTCATAAACCTTTTCTGCGTAAGGCTGCTGTTTGTCGGTTACTGTCATGACAACTGCCTGTACAGGGGATAGCCAGACAGGAAAATTGCCGGCAAAGTGTTCAATGAGCACTCCGATGAATCGTTCGATCGACCCAAGAATAACCCTGTGAACCATTACAGGTCGCTTACGCTCACCGTTTGCATCAACGTAGGTCAGGTCAAACCGCTCTGGTAGCGTAAAATCGCACTGGATTGTAGCACACTGCCACCTCCTGTCAAGCGAATCACGCAGCTTAATATCGATCTTGGGCCCGTAGAAGGCGCCGTCGCCCTCATTGATCTCGAAATTTCGCCCACTGTCCTTAAGTGCCCCGAGAAGAGCATTGGTTGCTCGCTCCCAGTCCTCATCCGACCCGATTGACTTCTCTGGGCGAGTGGAGAGTTCCATCTCGTACTCAAAACCAAACATCCCCATTACATCATTAACGAAAGCTATAACCTCTTTTATCTCGTCGTCCAGCTGTTCAGGGGTACAGAGTATATGTGCATCATCCTGGGTAAAACAGCGTACTCGCAGCAGGCCGTGTAGGACTCCTGCGCGTTCGTGACGGTGAACGGTTCCCAGTTCGAAAAAGCGTAACGGCAAATCGCGATAGCTCCTGAGCTGTGATTTGTATATCATCATGTGGGCCAGACAGTTCATCGGCTTAATGCCGAACCCCTGCCCTTCCACCTCTGTGAAATACATATTCTCGCGATAATTTTCGTAATGTCCGGAACGTTGCCAGAGCTCTGTCTTCAGAATCTGCGGACCAACAACAATGTCGTAGTCCCTCTTCAGATGCTCCTTGCGCTCGAAATCCTCAATAATAGTCCTGAGCATTGCACCCTTAGGGTGCCAGATAACCAGGCCTGCGCCAACCTCTTCCGAAAAAGAGAACAGATCCAGCTCTCTACCAAGTTTTCGATGATCACGACGCTTTGCCTCTTCTAGGCGCTCAAGATAAGCATCCAGTTCCTTCTTGTCGGCAAACGCGGTGCCGTAAACCCGTTGCAGCATCCGGTTTTTTTCATCGCCACGCCAGTAGGCCCCAGCAATGGAGGTAATCTTGAAAGCCTTGCACCAGGATGTCGACGGCAGATGAGGACCCCGACAGAGATCCACGAAATCATTCTGGCGATAAAGTGAGACAGTATCGGCGTCAAGAGCATTGATTATCTCGACCTTGTAACCTTCTCCCATATCGCTGAAAAGTTTTACCGCATCGGCCTTGGAGAGTTCTTCCCGGTAGATAGAGATATTGGCTTTGGCCAGCTCCCCCATCTTCTTCTCGATCTTTTCAAGGTCATCAGGAGTGAAAGGGTGTTCAACATCGAAATCGTAGTAAAAACCGGTTTCGATCGCCGGACCGATTGTCACTTTTGCCGCAGGGAACAGGTTTTTTACCGCCTGAGCCATAAGATGGGAAGTGGAATGCCTGATGATCTCAAGAGCTTCAGGGCTCTTTTCGGTTACTATCGCAACCTGTGCGCCATCGATGAGCGGAGCATATACGTCAACCAGTTCGCCGTTAATCTTGCCGGCGATGGCAGCCTTAGCCAGTCCGGCACCGATTGAAGTGGCAAGATCGCGCACAGTAGAGCCAGCGGGGAGTGTCCGACTTGAACCGTCTGGTAGCGTTACAGTCATTTCCATCAACAGCCCCTTAACAGAAAGAGGCATCGAATCCGATGCCCCTGTCTCGTACTACGACATGAATGCATGGTAGGCGCGGGCGGTTTCGAACCGCCGACCCCTAGCGTGTCGAGCTAGTGCTCTACCCCTGAGCTACGCGCCTGTAAGCAAAACAGGGTGATTATTAACAATGGTTGTCCCTGATGTCAAGCAAATTGTTAGACAGTCAGGGCGTCTTGGGATTCAATAATGAAAGAACCGCGGAATAAACCTCTTCCGGAGTGATGTCAGCAATGCATCTTGCCCCTATTTTGCACGAAGGCGTATATCCGAATCTCGTACAGGGTGAGCAGCTTAAATGTTTGTTCAACACAATATTGTTGACACCTGTCGGCGCCCATTTTGCTGCGACCCCAGGTCCAAACAGAGACACAGTTGACCTGCCAAGGCCCACTCCGACATGAAGGATTCCGGAATCACCGGATACCAGCACCGCACAATGATCTATAATTGCAGTACTCTCAAGTAGAGATGTCGCACCTGCAAGATTTTTCCCTTTCAGACCCCGTACTATCTCTTGGCCTTCAGATCTATCTTCTTCTCCTCCAACCACTACTGTCGCAATATTTGCGTCACTGAGCATTGTTGCCACTGACCTGAACCGTTCAACTCCCCATCTCCGCTCCGAAATACTGGCGCCAGGGAAGATTACCACGATACTCTCACCATCCAACCCGGCCAGAAGTTCCTTCGCCCTTTTCGCAACTCCGTCAGGGACCTTCAGCCATGGAGAAACAATGGCTTCTGGGGCATCAATTCCAAGAGGTGCAAGCAACTTTAAGAAGCTGAAGACCTCATACTTATCATGGGAATATGAAACAGGATAATTGAATAGCCGACTTCGCTCGTTGGTTCCGAATCCTATTCTCTGCCTGGCTCCGATGAGTCTGGCAGTCACTGCCGATAGACGATGCCACTGCTCGGTGTCGATGACAACGTCGTAGTCACGCCGGAGTACACTGAGGAAGTCGCCTGGGTTATCATAGTGGAAAAGATTTCGGACATGAGGATAAAGACTGAAGATGGCACTGTTGCGTTTCTCGGCAAGGATGTCGATGGAGATGCCCGGGAATTTCTCTCTTATCGCATATAACGCAGGGATCAGATGCACGGCGTCTCCAATTCCACCGGGACGGATGAGGAGAAGGGAAGTTATATGGTCAGGAGGTACAGATTCAGCTGTGGGAGAGGTGAGCACTCCAGCAAACAAGCGTCCGATAAATCGGTCTATGTATTTGAGAATTAATATTTTCAATGGCTCACTGTGAAAAACGCGTGTTCTTGCAATACCGACCAAATCCAGAATCTCTTCCGCCCTTTGAATGAAGAAGGGCGTCGCTGCCAAAAAAAACATCAATCGATTTTGCGAGCAAATACATTCAAATTATCACCTAAGCCAAACATGGCACCAAGTACGGCAAAAGGAGCAGATGCAATCATCGCTATAACCTTGTACCTGCCTATGAACTTTGTCAGAGCGGCATTAGATACTGTTCGCAACAAGCTGTCCGGTAAGTACAAAGGTGAAGGTGTTTGATACTGTGATAGAACCTTAAAACCAAAACGCTCCATAAAAACTCTTGCAGATTTTGGCGTAAAGAAGTTGCAATGCCATGGAAGTACCCATGTCCAATTTGTATCGAAAATGTAACGACCAAGACAGTTGATGTTGGGCACTATAACGACTGCTATTCCATTATTGGTTAGCAATGCACGAACTTTCTCCATGATTTCGTCAGGTTCTGCCAAATGCTCAATTATATGGCGAAGGACAATTACATCATAGCACCCGACTTCATCGGAGAGGTTTTCCAGATAATCATTTATTACTTCGATACCATAACGTTCACGAGCTATCTGAGCTCTAAGTTGTGAAGGCTCAAGACCTGTGACAACAAATCCGTGGTCTTGATAAATTTTTGATGTCCATCCTGTGCCGCACCCCACATCCAGCAAACGAATGGCGCCAGCCTTGAATACTTTTCTGATTTGGCTAATCTCCTGCTGGATAAACAGTTTGATATAAAGCCACTTCATCAACTTGCTGTTAAACATTTCAGCATTCTCAACACCATCCATCTGCCGTTGAGTTAACTCCGGAATAAGAACCGGCCGGGCAAAGATAAAAGAACATTCCTGACATCGGTAAAAAAAAGACTTGTCTGCTTCATTCTCTGCAACACCCTCAAATATATATTTAATTTCAGAAACTGGAGAGAAACATGCGGGGCAGGTCCGTGGTGAATCTGAAAGTTGGTCAATTTTCAGGAACTTACTCAAGTCAAAACTCCGGATACCAAATACTTATGATCATGGGAACTGCTTTCTGCCAGTGATTATTGAAACAAATGACGATAAAATAGTATAAAGACAAATCAACAAAAGGACAAAGAAGCCAATTTTCAATCCTTCATTCGTTCGATTAAACAGAGGGAACACCACGAAAACAAGTGCAGTATAATCAGGGAACGAGAAAAACGATTTGATATTTCTCTTGAACCACCAGTCGCGATAGTTATTGAATAATCGGAACAGAATAAATGAAGATTGGCTTGCTGTTGTGTTTAGCAAAATATTCCCGGATAGAAAACTGATGTAACATTCAGTTAAGTGCATATAGAGCATCCCCATGATCATCGGCGTAGCCAGCAAGCCGTGGCTAAAGGCCAGGACCGATAGAATCATGAGATCTCCTCCCAAATCTCCGAAGTGGTCCAAGTACCTCCCGAATTCTGACGACATTTTACGCAGGCGAGCCACAGCCCCATCCATGCAGTCAAGAAGATATGCGAAATAATACGCAATTGCACCAATGATGTAGCCTTCCCTTGTTGACGTTAAAAAAGTCAATGCCGTAACAATGCGGAACAGAATCGAAGTAATGGTAATAGCATTGGGAGTGAATGAAGTACGATTGACAACAACATACGTAAGAGGTCGAACCAGAGGCAAAACAAACATTAAGGCCCACCAGCTCTTGAGCGGCAAAACCTTCTCAACATCATCCAAGGTAATCTTTTCTCTTACTGTCTCTGTCATAACTCAGTTGACCTCGAACACGCTGCCGGTCGTCTGCATAGTAAGAGACTGAATAATCTGGCGTGACACACGTTGCGGAGTAAGTAGTGTTGCAGGGTCTTCATGGCCGAAATTACGAAAGCGCAAAGGTGTCTGAACTCTGCCGGGGCTGACAAGGTTAACCCGAATATTATCCCCCTCAAGCTCTTCTGAAAGTGCCTGACAAAAATTAACCAATGCTGCCTTGGAACTGCTATACGCAGCATAGCCTCCTCGTCCTCTGGTGTAAGAACTGGAGCCGACAAACATAAGGCTCCCGGCATGCTGCCGCTTGAAGAGTGGTATGATAACGCGAGCCAAATGAAAATTTCCATTGATGTTTGTATCATATACATGCTGCCACTCTTCTGGAGACATATATTCTATATTTTTGCGAATCAAGTCACCGGCACAGTTAACAACAAAATCAATACGACCTTCGTTTGCAAGAACCTTATCAACCGACTGCTGTATGGTGTCTGGATGCATTACATCAACAGGCAACTCGGTTGAACGACTGAACCGATATACCCTTGATGTAAGATTGCTAAGTTCCTCACAAAGCGCTGCACCGATACCCGAAGTTCCGCCAATAACCATGAAAACCTTGTCTTGAAGGTAGCTTAAATCACCACAGACAGCGGGCAAGGTCTGCATTTTGAGTTGAAACAGTTTGTCAGCCAGGTGCAGATCCAAAGGATAAGTTATCTTTATGTTCTGCTCATCACCATCGATGGTAAAAACTTGATGGCCAAGGCGCAGAACTAGCGCACAGTCGTCAGTAGCATTGTCAATACCGTCACAAGAAGCCTTACTATGGGCCTCGCGAATCAATTCAAGGGCAAAAGCCTGAGGCGTCTGCCCTCGGCGCAACCTCGAACGGTCGGGAATATTTTCAATAAACCCATTAAGGTCAACCTCGACAAGTGTATCTGCAGAAGGTATGACCGTATCAACTGCATCATACAGCTTCACGGCAACTATCAAATTGTCAATGACCCGATGGGTAAGAAATGGTCGAACACTGTCATGAATCAGCACATAATTACATTCGTTCGAGCAACATTCGACACCAATCATTGACGACTCCTGTCGCGTTCGACCGCCGACTGCAACCTTCTCAATCTTACTCAAATCATAACGACCGACAAGATCCCAGACCTGATCGACATAATCCTCGTGACACACCACAATAATTCCCGAAATACCTGGTGCACTTTGAAAGGTTTTAAGCGTATGGACAAGAACAGGCAAACCGGCAAGTTTCATGAACTGCTTGGGACGACGATCGCCAAACCGCTCGCCGGTTCCGGAAGCTAGAATAACAGCTTTGACAATCGGTAAGGAGGAAGAAGCATAACCAGTGCAGGAATTAATAGCCGGGGCGCAAGTCATTGTAGTAACTCCTCATAAATTTCATAAATTTTTTGCCCGGCTTCCTCCCAGGTAAACTGCTTCGCACGCTGAAACCCTTTCTGTCTAAGTGTTTCAGCTAACTCTCTATTATCAATCAGTAATTCCATCTTTAGTGTTAATTCATTGGAATCATGCGGGTCAAACAAGATTGCAGCATCAGAAACGACTTCCGGGAGGCATGATGAATTGGAAGTAATCACCGGCAGACCACAGGCCATCGCTTCAATAGTTGGCATGCCGAATCCTTCATAAAAGGAAGGATAAACAAATATCTCTGCCGAATTATAAAGCAGTTCGAAAACATCAAATGGTTGGTATCCTATAAAATGAACTTTATCTGATATTCCCAGACGTTGCGGATAATTAACAATATCCGAAAACTTCCACCCAAGTCCACCTGCCAGAACAAGGTTAAAATCGCTTCTGTATCTGAATTCACTAAATGCCTTGATAAGTGTTTTTATATTTTTTCTAGGCTCTATAGTACCAGAGTAAAGGATAAATTTTTTGTTACTAATGCCAGGAAGAATCGCCTTCAAACACTCTTTCAACGCAAATTTATCTGTATCAATATTCTTATAAGGATAGGCCGGTGCGTTTGGGACTACACGGAATTTAACAGGATCGATATTAAAAAATTGCGATGCCTCGTTTAAAATATATTGTGTTTTAACAATAAATAAATCTGCCGCAAGCAACTGCTCCAAGCTTTCCCTCACTTTTATCATCATTTCTGAAGAATGATATTCAGGCATGCAAAAGGGAGAGAGATCGTGAATGTCAGCAATAAACTTATTTATGTTATACTTGGAAGATATATTCGGTAATATGCAGTGTGACATTTCATGGTAAACATCAATATTTTGTTTATCTCCAAATCTTGGCACATTGATGTAATCTTTCATAAGAAAATTGTATGTTTTGGCAGCCAGTGAAAGAGGGTAGTATTTGCCTGCCTTTTTCTTTAATAGGGAAGATAACTTTTCTATTTTTACTGCTCGTGCGCTACCATCAGATGAATGGGCTAACACAATTTCTATATTCTTTTTATTAAGCTCGCTTAAGATGTTTTCAATATAATATGCAATTCCGGCTTTTTTAGGAGACAGTAAAGGCCAATTATTGAGTAAAACCTTCATGCAATACTCTCAATCAAAGATGATATTATGCAATATTTTTCCCCATTTCGCTGCTGAACCATAGTTTCCATGTAGGAGTTGGTGAATCCACTAAGATGTCGTTGACAATAGTTGGCATCCACGACAAATAGAGTAGTTGGTGTCCTCTCAACGCATGTTATAGCAGCACGCTGGATTTTGCATATTCTGTATCAATCATCATTTTTACCACGTCCTTCATCGAATGCTGTGCCCTCCATCCAAGGACATGGAGAGCCTTCGCAGGGTTCGCACGGCTAATCATGATTTCCGACGGCCTGAGCAACGTCGGATCAATTATGACACTTTCACGCCATTCAAGGTCAAGACATGCAAAAGCATGGGCCACAAACTCCTCTAAAGTATGCGTGATGCCGGTAGCAATCACGTAATCATCCGGTTTCTCCTGCTGAAGCATTCTCCACATCGCATCTACGTACTCAGGTGCCCATCCCCAGTCCCGGGATATTGAAATATTGCCGAGTTGGAGTTTTTCTTTGCTGCCATTAGCTATTCGGCATGCTGCATTTATGATTTTCCTGGTGACAAAGCGCTCTGGCCTCAATGGCGATTCATGATTAAATAGCATTCCAGTGCAAGCATAGAGATTATACGCTTCCCGGTAGTTGGCAACTTCCCAGTAAGCGGCAGATTTGGCAACAGCATAGGGACTGCGTGGCTGAAACAGTACTGCTTCGCTTGCAGCTGTACCATTTGTATTACCAAAGCATTCACTCGATCCCGCATTATAGAATCTTACAGGAAGATTAATGAATCGTATTGCCTCAAGTAAGTTTAGCGTTCCAACGCTTATACTTTCCAGTGTCTCCACTGGTTGGTCAAACGAAAGAGCAACTGAGCTTTGCCCGGCCAAGTTGTAGATTTCATCCGGCTTGATTTTTGATACTGTTTGAATAACACTTCTGAAGTCATTGAGTGCCATAGAACAGGTAGTAACTGCTTCTCTTATTCCGAGGGTTGCCAGGTTCGCAAATGTAGATATCTGAGCATCTCGGGCTGCACCAAAGACCTCATACCCTTTTTCAATGAGTAATTTCGCCAAGTACGCCCCATCCTGACCGGAAACACCACATATAAGAGCTTTTCGACCCATTTATTTACACTCCCACAAGAAAACAGTCATCAAGTGATTTTTCCTGCCATGTCAACCACCTTCATTATTAAATCATCGACAGATTCATCCCAGGAGAGACATTCTTGAGGTTCAAACTGTTTTGAAAGTTGGCCAGAATCGAATTTTTGAATCAAAGAGGCAAGTGATCGACTATCACGTAAATCACAATATATGGGGTAGTTATTGCCAATTTCTCTGAACACTGGAATATCACTGGCAAATACCGGCCTTCCATAGTGCATTGCCTCTACCAAAGGCAGACCAAATCCCTCTGCTATTGATGGGAATATGACCGCTCTGGATTTGTTATAGCAGTATTCTAGTTCGTCATCGTTCAGGTCTATAAAATGAAATAGTCTTTCACCGACTGCTTGTGCTTTCCCAATTCTCTCCATTAACTCCTCACATTTCCACCCCACACGACCGACTATGCACAAATTGATACGAATTCCCTGATGCCACAACTGTTGAAAAGAATCAATCAGATAACCGTAATTCTTTCTGGGCTCAATTGTACCAACAGCGAGATAGGTACTACCGGAAGCATACAAGGAGATCAGATCAGGCCTGACATTACCTGAGATTTTGCCTTTGAACGAAAAGTTAGCCCCTAGATAAAAATAGTCAAAAAGAACTCCGCCCTTTTTATTTGATATGTGTGTTTGAATATCATTCAAGCTTGACTTAGAAATAGATATTACTCCATCAATTTTGTACATCAATGCATTCAAGCAATTTACGTAATTATTCATGATAACGGTATCAACACAATGGGAATGAGATATGGCAAAAAGATCGTAAATAAGCATAATCAGTTTATAGTCACTATTATTTATATTAGATATTGCCTTCATCAAACTATCATCCCAAAATGCATCAGATAAGAACAAGACATCATTTTGTTTGATTATTATTTTTTTACCAGTTATTATTCCATCTAGACGATAAGTACATTTGAAAGCGAAAGGTATTAATTTTCTAATGAAATATACAATATTCCCATGAATATCATTGGCATCAGGTTTTGTATTTATAATATCTACAGGCCAGTTACCTTTGCTATGCTTGTTATCAAATATGTTGTTAATAATGTTTCTACATGTTGATAAAACAAAAGACAATAATTTAGTCCAATAAATTTGTTTTGATATATCTGCATTATACCTATAAAAACTGCCCATAACAGCAACAACTGGCACAAATTTCTGCCTGTTAATTTGCAAATCATTCGGCAGACGCTGTATAATATTTCTTACAACCCTCTGTATTCCGGTGTTTAACCCGGTAAATATAGTGTTTGTACAATCGACGTATATAGTTCTACTATTAACCATATGCATTAAAGACTCTCTTGTTTAAATATATTCATAAACCTGAAATTACGTAGGTAATGTGGTTATGTTATGTAAATGTTCCTCAATAGATTCAATAGTTTTGTCAAACCGGAAATCCTGCTCAACAGTCCTTCTCCCTCCCATGCTTATGTAGCCGTGCAAACTCGGATTTTCTATCAGACATATGATTTTTGACGCACAACTGGCAGGATCATCCTTTTCGAAGACTAATGCATTTATGGAATCCCGAAGAATCTCGGAACTTCCTCCAGTAGCTGTGCCCAACACGGCAAGACCACTTGCCATGGCCTCTAGAAGTGTAATCCCGAATGGCTCATCCCATATCGAAGCGAATACAAAAACATCATGGTTTGCATAAATCGAGGGCAATTGTTCATTATCTAGTTTGCCAGTAAACTGGACAAATGGCTCCAACCCCTTCAAGGCGATTGTTTTCTGCAACTCTGCCACGTATTCAGGTACCTGTAGTGTATCACCAACAATTGTAAGAGTAATCTCCTGCGACAAACCGATTCTTTTCCTCGCGATATCGAGAGCGTCTACAATTGTATGGACACCCTTGTGGCTGATGATCTGCCCTACATAAAGGAGCTTAACAGTTGCTTTATAATCCCTTTCTCGAGACATAAACCTGCCAGTATCGATCCCCCACCAAACGACAGCATTTTCACTAAAAGCCATGTTTTGCTTTAGCGCCATTTTCTTCAGATAATTGCTTGCAAATATTGCGTTATGCAACGCAGGAAGTTCTGTCGGCGATTCAAGCCCCAACAGAAATCCTGCTGCCCTTATCGATTGTGCACAAATTGAAGTTTTATTTTGCATTCCGGACCATTGATCAGACACCCATTCGGATAGCCAACCATCAAAAACATAATAACATACGGGAATTTTCATCTTCTGCGCAACGTTAAGCAGGGTAACAGATACATGGCTCAGGTTCCAGACGAAGAGAATATCAGGTTTAAAATACCGACATATCTTCTTAAACGTGAACTGGTTTGCAATTTCTTTGTATAGTATCTTCCTCTGTAAAAGATACGGATCAGAGCTAAATTGAAGAAGCCGAAGAACACCATCCTCCTCTAAAGGCTCACCGATTCCGTAGTTGCTGGTAAGAACCAACACTTCATGACCTTTGCCCTTAAGCGCATCAACTGCCTGCTTACAGCCAATTTCGTACCCCCCCACAAAAAAAGGTGGGTACAGATTTGACAAAACCAGAATATGCATACGTTCTCCACGAATCAACGATTGATGATAGGCGAAGAGGTTGCCTAACATGGATCTGGGTTCATTCCAATCAGACCCCTCCTGTAGTTGCTAACTGCAAGAATCACCGTCGACCGGCCACCAGCAACAATCGTTGCAATAAAACATACTTTTTCAACGACTGCACGAGCCTGCGTACAAGCCCCAAACGAGGAGATGCCGGACTGTGGTCGATTACAATGTCAGAACCGGACGGAATATTTTCTGTTCCTGCAGCGATCGAATAGATCAGATCCGCAACCTGCTCAGGATGCATAGCCTGTTTAGCAAGTGCGTCTCCCACGATGTTTCTATGAAGAGGAGTATCAGTTGCGCCGGGACAAACTGCATAGACTCCGACTCCTAGTGCTTCAATTTCCGCAGCAAGCGCCTGCGTATATCCGATAATGGCAAATTTTGACGCACAATACGCCGCCATGGAGCCAATCGCTTTTCTGCCAAGCGTCGACGAAATATTAATAATTACCCCTTCTCTCTCCTCCACCATGTAAGGTAACACCGCTTTGCTGCAATTCACCGTGCCGTGAAGGTTCACGTCAAGAATATTTTTCCACTCCTCCTGAGAGGTGTCGAGCACAGGTTTGGCGAACGCCTGTCCTGCGCTGTTCACTAGGACATTGATCTTGGCGTACTTGCGCGTGATGGCCTCAACCATTTCTGCAACTGCCAAACTGTCGGTTATATCAAGACAGAATGGCTCGACCAACCCTGGGCACTTTTGCGCTGCGTACCTCGTCGCCTCAAGACTGTCGGGATTTCTCCCGCAGATGGCAACCAAGTAACCTTCAGCAGCAAAACGAAGCGCAACTGCACGTCCGATGCCACTGCCACCACCCGTAACCAAAGCGACCTTGCCGTTGTTCACTCCTTATTCCCCCAAATTCTGCGACTTATCCAAGAATCTGCGGTGTTGCAGACGAATGGACAGTCCGAATTTCCAGATGCGCCAAAATTCCATTAGATCAAAACTCTTTCTGTTTTTTTGCATGAGTGTGAATGCCCACTTGGATCCGGCAAAGCTCCGCAAATCGTTTATGTCCAGTGAGCTTAGATGACCGTTTTGCATGACGGCGTCATAGCCTGTCAAAAGAGATCGAGATTGATTCTCGATGTAACCTTTCTCAATTGCCCAATCGTAGAGACGCGTGCCAGGGTAAGGCGTGGCAGCCGTGAACTGTATATGGTCGCACCCTAGTGCAACAGCTGATGAAACTGTGTCAAGCGAGCTCCGGATGGTCTCTCCAGGTAGCCCAAGAATGAAAAAACAGAACGTCGATATTCCTGCCTTGCGTGCCTCAGAAATCACCATTTCTGCATGAGCGGCTGAAACTGGCTTACGCCCCAGAAAGCTCAACGCACCTTCATCGAAACTCTCTATGCCCATATTGAGTCCGATGCAACCAGCCCGGGACATTATCCTAACAAGCTCAGGGTCGAGATTCTCTATGCGGGTTTCACATCTCCAAGCAATTTTGATGTTATGAGCAATCATCTCTTCGCACAGTGTTGAGGTCCGATTTCTATCAATAGCAAATTCCGGGTCACGGAAAAGAACTGCACGAACACCCAAACTATTCTGAAGCCACTTCATTTGTTCTACAACGCGCTTAACTGAATGATAGCGGAGCTTCCTACCTTGAGTAATCGGGTAAGGGCAGTAAAGACACCCATGAACGCATCCCCTGCTTGCCAACATAGTCACAAAAGGAGTTATGTTTCTCATCAATTCCGTACCGGAATAAGCAGTGTATGGCATTATATCCCATGCCGGAATCGGAAGATCGTCGAGGTCTTCGACAAACGTTGCCTGAGGTGGTATGTTACTTAGATGATTTTTTTTCAGCAGGTAGGGATGTTGAGTGGCAAAACCAGCGGCTGCTATTTCAGCAAGTGCCAACTCCGGTTCCCCAAAAAGGATGCCGTCGATGGCATAATGCTGTAATGCCTCCTGGTATAGATAAGTGGTGCAAGGTCCGAAAAGAATAATGCGGGCATCAGTATTCCTCTTGACGAGACCTGCTATTTCGAGGTCCCAATCAAAGGTCGGCAGCGACGTTCGAATGGCAACAATATCAGCCACATAGGTTCTGATCCGACGTAGGAACTGATCTGTGTCCAGCGACAATCCAAGGCATTCAACGACTTCAAACGGGATACCACGTTGCCGGAGAACGGCTGCGCAATAGAGGATGTCCAAGGGCGGCATCTTCGACTGCGACTCTAAAGGATAAAGCTGTCCCAAACCTCCCATGGTGTCCTTATTGGAAAGAGTTCCCGGCGGGCTCGGTGGATTAACCAATAGCATCATACTATTTCACCGTAATAATCTTTAGGATAGACCTTTTCAATGCTCTAAAAATACGCATACGATCATATCTCAGAACCAGCATTAGTATAGCCAAGTGGCGTTTCCAACTGCTGCAAGACTTTGGCACCAGCATTTCGAAGCGTGATACACACGTATGAACCATCTCATAAGCCTGTCGGCGCTCCGATTCTCTGAAATCGACGGCCTCAAAGACCGGCAGCACCTTGCCTCCCGAATCAGCGAAGTGCAGCCCCTGCTCAATGTCACGCAACATCCTGCCGTTTGACCTGACCCAATCCCACAAGGGAGTGCCGGGATAAGGGATAAGCATGTTGAAATGCGCAATAATTTCATGATGCATGGCAAATTCTACCGAACGACGTTGGGACTGCATAGAGTCTCCTGGCAGTCCGATCAAAAAATATCCGCCCACCTGAATTCCTGCCTTTTTAAACGTCATTATGCCTTTGCTGACTTCTTCAAGAGTTTCACCCTTACAAATACCGGCAAATACATTCGGATCGCCCGACTCAACTCCGAGCATCACACTATGACAACCCGAGCGGAACATCAATTCAGCGAGTTCTGAATCGACTCGGTCCGCTCTAAGTCCATTGGGACAAGACCAGCGAAGTCGTATGTCATGGTATAACAGAAGGCGGCAGAATTCCTTAGATCGAGCCAGATCTAAATTAAATGCGTCATCGATTATGCTGAACTCCTTGATGCCTAAACGTGCTACCGCCGTTTTAAGCTCAGCAATGATGTTTTCCGGCGACCTCTTCCTGAATATTTTCCCTGATACGATAGGCACGCTACAATACGTGCAGTCAAATACGCATCCTCTGCTCGTTATCAAGGGGTAATTGAGCTTTACCGCAGTCTTTACCCTTTCCGGGAACAGGGAGTAGTCGGGGAACGGCAATCCGTCTAGATCGCTGATATAAACAGGTTTGGCTGTAGGTCCGCAACGCTGCAAAACACCTGCAATGGTTTGCTGAGCTGTACCGGCTAGGTTTTTACAGAGATTGGGGAGGTGTTCTTCTGCCTCTCCAAGGAAGACAAAATCAATCCAGTCTTCCTGAAAAAGTTGGTCGCCAACCATACTCGCGTGAGCTCCGCCGGCGATGATGGTACAACCAAGTTGCCGCTTCAGCGAAGAACCCAGACGGCGCGCAGCACCCATAGTTGCTGTCTTTATAGATATACCAACAATACGTATGTTTTCAGCGCGCATCAGCCGAGCGATGTCATCTTCGCTCACCGATTCGTTGTTCATGTCCGCGACATGCACCACATGGCCAGTGGCACTTAGCGCCGCCGTCAGATAGGCAATACCGATATTGGGAAAGACATTATCGCTATTGACACCTCCTTGCCACCCACATAGATCAATGAGAAGTATAGGTGCCATGTTAATTCCCGGTAGAATTAATACAATGAATTTTCCATTCGAGCGACGGGCAGATAATGCCTGGGGAGCGGCCCGCACCATCAAGCGTACTTACGGCAGTATGTTCAAGATTAAACTGTACTACTGCCGCCTCACAGAAAATCATTTCACTGCCCTGGATATCCGCCGCAGCGGTCACTGAATACTTGCCGGAGTTCAATAAGCCAGCTGGAATATTACAACGGCTTCGATATCGCCCCACAGGCCGTCTACACCCCATCCAGTTCCTATCCTCGTTATCACCAGCAACAAATACTAATATACCCTCGATTGTATAAACCCAGAATCCTGTTCTCAATCCAGCTTGACTCTGCAAGATTTCATATTCAAGCTCAACCTGAAATGTTCGATTCATATCAAAACTGGCAGATATTTCGCCAAGATCATTCATGGTCCTAACCGCAAGTAACCTGATTCGAGCGTCGCCTGGAGATAAATTTGCCTCCCAGAGCCTCTCTCCATTTGATTCAACATAACCGCCAGACAGATAGCCCTTAATAACCTCTGAAGTATCTGCCATCATTTGGGTACATCCGCTATCCAGCCATAATGAATGAGAGCACAACTGTGTAATGGCAGCCATATTATGACTAACAAACAACACCGTCCGCCCTTCCCTGGCCGACACATTCTCCATCTTCCCAAGACACTTCTTCTGAAACTGTGCATCCCCGACCGCGAGCACTTCATCGACAATCAATATTTCCGGCTCAAGATGCGCAGCTACAGCAAAGGCCAATCTTACGTACATCCCGGATGAGTAGCGTTTGACAGGAGTATCCAGAAATTTCTCGATCTCGGCAAAATCAACAATTTCGTCAAATTTCTTTTTAATCTCTATCCGACTCATCCCGAGTATGGCGCCGTTGAGAAAAATATTTTCCCTTCCGGTGAGTTCAGGGTGAAAACCGGTGCCGACCTCAAGGAGACTCGCCACTCTCCCCTTTATCCGTACACTGCCGGTTGTCGGTTCAGTAATTCTGCTGAGTATCTTGAGAAGAGTCGATTTCCCGGCTCCGTTTCTGCCGATAATCCCGATGCGGTCTCCCTGATTCACTTCAAAGGAGACATCTTTCAACGCCCAGAACTCTTCAGAACCTTTAGTCAGTGATTTACTCGCGGCTGGGGAATACAGTTTTTTTGCCAGACCCAAGAAACCGTTTGAAATTACATCGCGCAAAGCAGTGTACGATTCCTTCTGATTATGAGACAGGATGTATTTTTTGCCGAGATTTTCAACTTTTATGACTGGTGTCATCACTAAACCACATCGGCAAAGGTGCGTTCCATTCGACGAAACCACCAGAATCCGGATGCGAATATTGCAATAATAAGCAGATTGGAAAGGAGGTATCCAGGCCAGTAAATGATACTTTCCTTGCCGGCAATGGCCCATCTGAAACCTTCGATAACTCCAACCATCGGGTTCAAAGAGTAAAGCAACCTCCATTCTGAAGGAACTATGCTGCTGGAGAATCCGACAGGTGATACATACAGTCCGAACTGCACCAGAAAAGGTATAACATACCGAAAATCACGGTACTGCACATTTAACGCAGATAACCAGAGTCCACATCCAAATGCAAAAACAATGGACTGCACTAGAAAAAGCGGCAGCAGGCAGATGTGCCAATCTGGCAGCATGCCGTACCAGAGCATAAGCCCGGCAAGAACGAGCAAAGAAATCAAGAAGTCAACCAGACTCACTACTACCGCACTGGCTGGAACAATGATTCTCGGGAAATAAACCTTGGTGAGAAGATTAGAATTGCCAACAAGAGAGTTGGACGATTCAGACAGCGAGTTGGAGAAGAACTGCCACGGAATCATGGCGCAGTAGACCATTACCGGATAGGGGATGCCATCGGATGGAAGCTTAGCGAGTTTGCTGAATACGACCGTAAATACGATCATCGTCAGCAATGGGCGGATCAGGCTCCAGAGAATCCCAATGGCGGTCTGCTTGTAACGCACGAGAATATCCCGCCAGGCAAGAAAAAAAAAGAGCTCCCGATATACATAGATATCCCTCCAGTATTGACCAGTTGTACGACCGGGTTCTATCAATAGTTCAGTTTGATCATTCATGAATTACTCAATATCCTCGCATACCACAGATATATAATACGATTTCCTTTGGCAGAAACCTGAATTACCGGCCATATATCCCCCACCCAACCATAAGCGCCCAGGCAATACTGATAGTCAAAAGAGGAAGATCATGCAGCAGTGAATCAGTCGGGTCACCACCCCGTCCCATCTTGACTCGGTATATGTAGCGGAGCAGGCCGAAACAGCAGAGCGGGACTGTGTAGACCATTGCACTTCGGACAATTACATACATGGTGTAAGTCACCAGCACAGCTCCCCCTGTCATGTACATGGTACCATCGAGAAATCCAGCCGGATAGGCTCCGAGCGACTTTCTATGCCCTCCCGCAGCATCCCCAAGAGAGATCTTTTCGCTCAGTCTCTTGCCGGTGCTGAGAAAGACCGCAAGCAGAAAAACGGTAAGAAAAAGCCAATCTGATACTACTATTCCGAAAGCTACTCCTCCTGCCATCAACCTGACGATAAATAGTGTTGAGATACAGAACAGATCAATGACAGCCATATCTCTGAAATACAACGTATAGGAAAATGCAATCAGTACATAGCATAGAGTGAACAGTGTAAACCGCATCGACACCGTCAGGGACAAACCGAGTGAAGCAAGCAACAAACAGATAAAAATAATCCATCCAGTGGCTACTGGAACTCTGCCAGAAGCGAACGGACGGTGTTGTTTCAAGGGATGCCTTGCATCACTCTCTCTGTCAAATATATCGTTGGATATATACACAGCGCTTGCAGCAAGACAGAAGGAAAAAAACGGTACAACCCCTTTATTGATAATGCTGATGTTGATCATAGCTCCACCAAGAAACGGCGGAAAGAACAGCATCAGGTTCTTGAGCCATTGCCGAATTCTGCAAAGATCCCAAATAGTCTTTAACATCGGTCAAATACCATGGTTGCCCTTAACCAGTTCCAGAAAGAAATCTTCCAGATCTCTCCGTTTAGTTTCCACTAAAACCACGTCCGTGCCGGTTCTGTTGACTTCACCCATAAAACCGTTGAAAGCTCTGCAAGGAACGTAATATTCGGTAACCGAGTTTGTTCGACGTAGCGCTTCAATTCCGGCAAAAGTGAGTGATTCTGCATTGGGGGTCTGCAAATGAATGAGATACCCTTCCACGCCGCTTCGCATGATATGTTCAACTTGATCAAGCGCCACCAGGCTCCCCTTGACGATCACCCCTACCCTGTCACAGATCTTCTCCACATCATCTGTAATATGTGTACTGAAGAAGACACACTTGCCACGCTTTTTAAGATCGATAATGATATCCTTTACCAGTGCTCTTCCGATCGGGTCCAGGCCGCTCATCGGTTCGTCAAGGATATAGACGTCCGGATCATGTACAAGGGTCTGCGCTATACCGACCCGCTGCACCATCCCTTTGCTGTAACCTCGCATTGGTCGTTTGCGTGCATCCCACAAATCAAGTCGCTGGAGCACCTCTTCCGTGCGGCGACGCAACAATCCTGTTTCCATTGCGAAATGCGATCCTACAAAAGTGATATACTCCTCGGCGCTCAGATAGTCGTAGAAAGCCGGATTTTCAGGCAGATAACCGACATGGCGCCGGGATTCAGACAGACTTGCATCCATACCCATGATCTGTGCCGTACCTGAGGTAGGATGCAATAGTCCCATTACCAGTTTTATAGTCGTACTTTTACCGGCACCGTTCGGTCCGAGAAAACCGAACACCTCTCCTGCAGCAATTTCAAGATCAAGCCCCTTGAGTGCTTCGACCTTTGTCATTCGCTTTCCGGTAAACAGTTTGATCAGGCCCTTAATCTCAATTGCGTTCATCGTATTCCCCTGCTTTTTGCTTGCTACGATTCTTCGTTCCGGCAAAAGCATACTTGCTGGTGGTTGCGACTTTCCCATCCGCTTCAAGGTAAAACTGTCCGCCATAAGGATCTCTGGGTGGGGGAGAAAGGAATCCATCTGATACAAGCTGCTCAACCGTTGTTGGAGCAGCTCTCCGTACCTCCCGATACTTCTCACTGGCCACTTCTATACGGCGGGCCTCACGAAAAGCAGTCAACCGTAACTGGTAACTCTTTTTTAGCGCTGGATTATTCTCACCTTTCAACATAGCGGACAGGTAGCTTATTGCCAGCTCGGTCTGCCCCGATTCCTGCATATAGCGTCCGGCCAGAAGCCGCGAAAGATCAGACCCGGAAAGTTCACCTGCAAGCTGATAATATCTGGCTGCCGCTGCATAGTCTTTGAGGAAGAATGCACTGTTGAACCCGGCGAAAAAAGGGAGATACCAATCCCAGGTACGATATTTCATACCGTAATCGAGAAGATCATTGGCCAGCTTATACTGTTTTACATCCCATGATAAAAAACCCTGGGCAAAATAATAAGCGTCCATGTTGTAGGGATCAAGCTTGACTGCGCCATGCAGCAAACGGGACATAGATAGGTAATCAGGTGGAATTGGAAGCCGGTTGTCAGCTTTCGCCAAAATCCCGCCGTAGTACATCAAAACCTTCAGCACCAGTGATGCCGCTACCATCTCCTTATGGTCGGCTGCTACGGTTTTAAGCGCTGTAATAGAAGGGACATATCCAAGCTTTTCCACAAACGGTTTGTTCCGCAAATATGTTGTGAACGGAATTATCAGGATGCCGTATAAAAGTAGAGAAAACAGGGTAGTAGATAAGATTTTGATCATCACTTACCTCATTTCGCGACGCATGAAAATAGCGGCGGCGAGAGAGAGGAGAATTACCACATAGACAATAAAATAAGCCACGGTCAGAAGGAGTCCGTTGGCAGGGACCGGAAGACCGTATATTGCATTGACCTTCAGATTAAAGGCACTGAAATTTGGCAGCAGGTAATATAAACCAGTGGCAATATGCTTTACGACGGGCGACAGGGATATTGAAGAAGGGGAATTGACATATTCATAGACTTGCTGTGTAACTCCACCGGCAATGAATGTGGCTATCGTGCCGAAAACCGGCAGGAAGAAGGAGGTGCTTACAGTGGAAAACAGGAAGGCAACTGCTATCAGCAGGATATATTTCAGGGCGTCAAACAGGATACAGAGCGCCATCGTTTCCCATACGACCGGTCTTTCAGGGGGACGGATGGCAGAGGTGTAGCCAACTACCGCACAAGCTGCAATACCCAGAACAAACGCCGCCAGCAACAGAAACAGAGCCGTGCCGCCAAAACGCCCCAGCAGATAACTCTGTCGAGAGAGCGGCAATCCAAGGACACTGAAGGTATAGCGCCTTTCGATATCCTTCCAGAGGGAAGTTCCGCCAAGAAAAACCGCCAGCAGCAATAGTATGAATGAAATCAGGGAGAGTGACAGTGTCAGAGAGAGTTCCGTCACTTGTCGCATGGAAAGAGAAGCAATGCCAGGGATCAAGAGAAACGCACATGCAGTTACCATAATCCCCTGAAATACCCGGTCGCGAAAGATACCTTTAAGGGTAATATAAATAATTGAGGTCATACTGAGCCCTTATTATATTTTAATTAGCGTAAAATATCACTTCGCAAGCTCTATTACCAGTTTTTCAGCAGGCTTTCGATAATAGATTGCAGGAGGCGCTGTTTTTACAACCACCTTAAATGCCTCAATCGCTTTCTCTTTCTCTCCAACCTGCATATTAATAACTCCTAGGCGGTATGAGTAAAATGAGTCTCCAGTCAATTCTATAAGGCGGTTCAAGGTCTTGACTGATTCAGCATATACATCCCTGAGTGTCGCCTTATTCGCTACTACCATAAACTTATTCAACTCAAGAATCCTCAACAGGATAGAAACTTCATGTCTGCCGGGATTAGCCAGTATTTGACGCAATATAACGCCGGCCTCGGCATATTTGCCTTCGTTTATCAAAGCAACGGCCTTGTTTTGAAGCCCTAACTGGGCATTAATGCCACTCGGTTCGTTGTATGATTTTAAAATGACGGCTGCTTCCTTCCTTTTGCCGATTGCCTCTAATGCATATGCAAGTTCATTCTGTGCAGGCCTAAAATCGGGTGATTTCCGCGCTGTATCCTGAAACAGGGCAAGATTATCCTGCCAGAGGATATTGCGTGTGGCAGTTCCGTAAAGGGCAATGGCAGTGATGCACGCGACGGCAAGGGTCAGATGCAGACGATAGTTTGAGCATTGTCTCCAACCCTGGACCGCCAGTGTAGCGCCAACCAGAAAAAATGCTGAAGGGATATACATGTAACGCTCGGCAAGAGGTGTCCAGGTGTAGAAGAGCAATGGTACCATCAACGCCGAAGTGCCGACAGCACCCGCACAAATTACAAAAAAGGCCGGTAACGTCCGGCGGTAGAAGAGCCAGAGAATACCTATAAAAACCAACACGCCAACCGGCAGATAAAGATCGGAAACATGGACGATACAGAAGTTAAGAGGAAAAGGGATCAGAAGCTTTTTTGCATAGAAGCCTGCAGCCTTCGATACCAACCTCACATTCATCAGCAGACTGGAACTCTCAGAAACGGCAACTTTGGAGAGTACGCGAGCAACACCCTTGTCTCCTTTTGAGAATGCGAGCATTCGGAAGAGAAAATAGACGGCTCCGGAAGCAGAAAAGACCATAAGATGAAGCCAGTACTTGCGGAATACGGAGTTAAGCGGAACGGCCTCTGCTCCGCTTGCAGGGATAAAAAACGGAAAAAGAACCGCAGCTGGTAAAAAGAAAATCGCAGTTTCCTTAACCAGACAGGCCAACAACATGCAGATTGCCGCCATGACTGACTGGACCCAGCCCAATGGGCGATTCAACATCAGATACATTGCCAGAATAAGAAAAAAACCGGCCAGCAGGTCGGTTCTTCCGGAGATCCAGTTTACAGCCTCGGTATTGAGTGGATGAATGGCGAAAATGAGTGCTGCTACAAACGGTGAAACCTGAGAGGGTTCGGGCAAAAACTGTGTTGCACGACGGGCAACAGCATAGACGAGCAATGTATTGGCTAGGTGGAAGATAATATTCTCAAGGTGCATGAAGCTTTCTTCAAGCCCCCAGATGAATTTATCCATTATAAAGGACAACCAGAGTACGGGACGATAATAATTTCCGGTGCCCGCAGGGAAAAAGATACTCTTAAGGTTAAAGTTTTCGGTATTTAAGAGATAGTGATACAGCCCAATGTCATCAACGGAATTAAAGGGTGAGAACAGAGTTGGATAATAGATACCGAGTACAACAAATACGAGGCAAAGAAGATATGTATTCGTTTTTTGATATCCGAGCATTTCGAGTCCACAAAAAAAAACGGGATGCCGAGACACCCCGTAGATGGTTTTATCAAAGCAGAAATGTTACATTACGCTCCAACCGGCTCCGGTAACTGCTGTCGAATTGGAAGCACCAGGAACTGCGACGGCTGTATTTTTTGTTGCTGTCATCCAGGTTACCGCTGTGCTGTCATATGCGGTGCCGAATTTTTTAACGCCATTGATATGCTGGGTAATGATTGCATAACCAGCAGTGGATTCTGCATGCGCCATATGAACCCCAGTGGACAGTTTCCCGATGGTTGCAGTTCCGGACATTACCGTCTTGCCTGCATCAGTCAGGCTGCTTGCGGCTGATCCGCCAAAGGAAGAAGTAGCTGCCAGGGCAACCAACAGGCTAGCAATGAGAATGCTTTTCATAATGTATCTCCTCTTATGTATTAATTAAAGGTTAAGTTAGCAGGATATGCCTGATTATCAGCCATGAAGGCTTCCATACCGGTTTTAATGTTCTTCAGATCGCTTGTTGAGGCACTGTGATATGCTTTCTCTCTGTAGGCAGAAAACTGAGGAATAGCGATAGCCGCCAGGATGCCTATGATCGCGACAACGATCAAAAGCTCGATAAGGGTGAAACCTTTGTTGTTTCTGAATTTTTTCAACATGCTTGATTCTCCTTTCTGAGTGTTTTGTGCTAAAGAGGTTTACAGTGTTATCGGAAACGGGTTTACGAACTTTAGCGGAATTATTATTAGGTATATAAGCCAAAGACGTGCCAACAGGGCACCCACCAAGCAATAGCCATGATTTCAGCATGTTAAACCCAACTGATGCTCTGCTGGCAGGAAATTGGTCAAATAAACACGACTTATTGTCACCCGATGTGACAATAAATGTCACTTTGATATATCACGATCAAGACGACTCATCATCCATCCCGAATTTTGCCAGTCTGTAGCGAAACGAACGAAAACTCATCCCGAGGATCTGAGCTGCCTTCTTTTTAACCCCTCGACTCTGCTCAAGTGCCTGCAGGAGATACCGCTTCTCTATTCCATCCAGATAAGCCTCCAGGTTCATCCCCTCTGCTGCTATGACAAATGTCTCATCAGGTTCAGGCGCCTTCTGAAATCTTGTCACCTGTTTGGGAAGCGACTCCCGCGATAGTATCCGGTCCCCGATAACCAGGCATCTCTCAACGATATTTTCTAATTCACGGACGTTCCCAGGGAAAGGATAACCCATGAGCAACTTTATGGCATCACCCGTAACCATCTGACTTCCTTCGGTATCACCGGCGAATTTGCGATAGAAATGCTCAATTAGCAGGGGGATATCTTCTGGCCGTTCACGCAAAGCCGGCATTTTTACCTGCACAACATCGAGGCGATAGTAGAGGTCTTCCCTGAATGACCCCTCCTTGACCTGCTCTTCGAGGTCACGATTTGAAGCGGCTATGATCCGTACGTCAGCCTTTCTGTCGATGCTCTCCCCAATCCTTCTGAACTCCCGCTCTTGGAGTACCCTGAGCAGTTTTGCCTGGAGTTGCAGAGGTATCTCGCCGATCTCGTCGAGAAAAAGAGTCCCCCCTTCCGCCTGCTCGAAGAGCCCCGGCCTGTCTGCTACAGCTCCGGTAAAGGCCCCTTTGTGATGTCCGAACAGCTCGCTTTCCATGAGAGTCTCAGGTATGGCGCCGCAATTGACAGCCACAAAGCGTTTTTCACGTCGAGGACCGTTGTAATGTATGGCTTTAGCAGCCAGTTCTTTACCAGTACCGCTCTCGCCCAGGATCAGGACTGTTGCGGTGCTGTTTGCAACTTTCTCAATGAGTGTGTAAACCTCTCGCATTCTGGCACTTTTGCCAATAATCCCGCCAAAACCGAATCGTTCTTCCATCTGACGGCGAAGCAACAGGTTCTCGTTTACCAGTCGGCGCTTTTCCAGGGCATTTCGGACAAGAACCTTGATCTCCTCTACCTTGAACGGCTTGGGGATATAATCATAGGCACCGAGCTTCATAGCCTCGACAGCCTGTTCAGCAGTGGTGTAGGCTGTTATCAGGAGCACTGCCGTGTCTGGCGTAACCAGCTTAATCCGTTCAAGAAGTTCCAGCCCCGAAAGCCCCGGCATGTTTACGTCGGAGATAACCAGGTCATATACACCTGTCTCCAGAAGCATAAGTGCCTGTTCGGCATCCTCTGCCTTTTCCGTTCCATACCCTTCACGCTCCAGAAGTATGGAGAGAAATTCCCGCATGCTCAGTTCGTCGTCAACGACGAGTATGTTTGTCTCCATGGATCTCACCAATCTTAACGGGGTCTGCCGGCAAATGACTTTAACAGTCAACGATCCCCTTGTCACCCTGCTGGAAGAAGAATGCTGAATGTGGTCCCAATACCTGGTTTGCTGTCGACGAATATTCTGCCGCCATGAGCCTCGATTATACGATACACGGTGGCCAGTCCAAGCCCGGTGCCACCTGGTTTGGTAGTAAAAAACGGCTCGAAGAGATGCCTGATCTCGGTTTCCTGCATCCCATGCCCTGTGTCGCTCACATCTATCCGGATAAAGTCTTTACGATCGATTATTTTACCTTGCAGATGGACAGGGGTCGCGGTTACCGTAATGGTTCCCCCGCCCGGCATCGCCTCTGCAGCATTTACAAGCAGGTTCCAGTAGACCTGCTCCAGTTGATAGCTGTCCGCATATATGGATATTTGATCATCACTCTCAAAAACCAGGTTAATGATGGCAAATCTTGGATCGACTGAAAGGAGCGCCTTCAGTTGGACATAGAGATCTTTGGGCCGTATAGCCTCATGCATAATGGAGACCGGTCGGGCATACACAAGAAAATCGCTGATTAATGAGTTAAGGCGATCCGTTTCACGCACTACGATCTCCAGCAAACGTCGGTCCGCAACTGGAACCCCATTACCCTGTGCAATCAACTGGACAGAACCGCTTATGGAGGCAAGCGGATTTCTTATCTCATGGGCAATCCTTGCTGCCAGTTCGCCAACAGCAGCCAATCGGTCGGTACGCTTCAGCTCTTCCTCCATCTGACGTATCTGTGTAAGATCCTTAAAATTGAGAATAATTCCGTTATTCATCCCATGCTTATCGAAAAATCGGATCGCATTGTAGCCAAATATCATTTCGTTTCCGCATATATCTGAATAATCAAACTCGCCGGAAAATACGGTATCTGACCGTTCAAAAAACCTCATTATACCCGGGATCAGTTCATCGATTGGTCGATCATACGCCTGCTGTTGCGAGATGCCGGTCAGTTCCTCTGCATAGCGGTTGAAAACCCTGACACGCCCTTCCGGAGTTACGGTCAGCAAACCACTTGTCAGGTTTTTGACTATGGAGCTGTTGAGCCTTTCGAGCTCTTCATAATCAATTACCTTTTCAAGCAGGGCGCTTTCACTGCTTTTGGCCCTTTCAGCGAGATATCCGGTTAACAGCGCCGTAAGGTAGAAAGCGACGATATTGACGAATATGGTGTACAGAAGATACGCGGAGCCATACTGCTGGGCAGGATATGCGCTTAACCCCAATGGAATCAGTTTGCCGTAATACTGGAGATCGATGATCCCACCGTAGAGAATTGCACAGAGGGAAGCTGCATAGAATGCCTGCCGCCTGGCAAGAAGCACCGACGCGGAGATGATCGCAAGCATGTAGATGAAGGAATATGGGGAGGAGATCCCCCCGGTTAGAAGAATCAGTGTCGTGACCAGGAGCAGGTCCCAGATGATCTGGGTATACGTGAGCAGTGATCGCCATCGGTCCGTAAACCGAAGGACTGCCAGAGATACTAACGAGAAGAGATAGGTTGCCCCAACCAGCTTGCCAAGCGCCGCAAGATTAAGGATATCAAAGCTATCCGGGCGTCTCTGGTATAGAAAAACCGTAGAGGCGTAGAAGAGCGTCACCACAATCATCCTGGCGACAATAAACCAGTTAAGCCTCCTCCTTTCGCTCATTGTTTAACCGCCGACGGCTCCTGCCATCTTGAATATCGGGAGGTACATCGCCACAACAAGCCCGCCGACAGTCGTACCAAGGATAACCATGAGCAACGGTTCCATCATCGCCGTGAGTGCGGATACTGCGTCATCAACCTCGTCATCGTAGAAATCGGCAATTTTGTTCAGCATGGTATCCATTGCACCGGTAGCTTCTCCGACAGCAATCATCTGCACCACCATAGGCGGAAAAACGCCGCATGCCGCCAACGGCTCGGCCATAGTCTTTCCTTCGGAAATTGCCTGCCGTACAGAGTAAATCGCCTCTTCTACAATTTTGTTGCCGGCCGTCTTGGCAACGATTTCAAGACCATCCATTATCGGCACCCCGCTGCTGACCATGGTTCCCAGAGTCCTGGTGAACTTGGCAACGGAAACCTTCCTGATCAGCGGTCCGGCAATTGGCGCCTTCAGTGCAAGCTGGTCAATCTGTTTACGACCGGCAGGGGTATTATAGTATTTTTGTATCAGATACTTGAGCCCGAAAAAGGCAGCAATCATTACTAGTATATACTTCTGGATAAACTTGCTCAGGGAAATGACCATCCTTGTAGGCGCTGGCAGTTCTCCACCGAATTCGGCGAACATCTTTGCAAAGGTCGGAATGACAAATATCAGGATAACGCCAACGACTATCACTGCAATGGAAAGAATTGTTAACGGATAAACCATCGCGCCCTTTACCTGCTTTTTCAGCTTCATTGCCTTTTCAATGTAGGCTGCAAGCCGGTTCAGGATGGTATCAAGAATGCCGCCAATCTCGCCGGCAGCTACCAGGTTCACGAATAGCTGATCAAATATCTTGGGATGTTTTGCAAGAGCATCGGCAAAGGTTGAGCCACTCTCTACGCTCTCTTTAACCTTACAGAGGGCATCTTTGAAGGTTTTGTTTTCCTGCTGTGATGAGAGTATTTCGAGACACTGAACCAGTGGAAGCCCGGAATCAATCATGGTGGCAAACTGGCGGGTGAAGACAACGAGATCCTTGGTATCAACCTTTTTTGCGCCACCAAATCCCGGTATTTTTATGGCTGTACCTTTACTCTCTTGCTTGATGGAGATGCCGGTAAAACCGAATCGCCTCAACTGAGTCTCAGCAAGAGTCACGCTGTCTGCCTCCATGACCCCTTTTTGAATCTGTCCTGATTTATTTCTAGCTTCCCAATTGAACTTGGGCATTGTTCCTCCTGACTAATGTTGCGGTCTTCGCTGATGGGTTCCCATTGTTCCGCCGGTAGAAAGCATCTGTTTCAGTTCATCAGGTTCCGGCGATCGGCCAAGCGCATCGTCAACAGATATCAGACGGCGCATGTAGAGACTGTAGAGAGACTGGTTCATGGTCTGCATGCCGAATTTGTCCTGCCCGACCTGCATCTGAGAATATATCTGGTGGACCTTGTCCTCCCGTATCAGGTTCCGTATTGCCGGATTGGGAACCATGACCTCAAGGGAAAGCGCGCGACCATGACCATCAAGCTTGGGAATAAGTGTCTGCGAAAGAACCCCCTCAAGCACAAATGAAAGCTGAGTTCGGACCTGGGTCTGCTGATACGGTGGAAAGACGTCTATGATCCTGTTAATGGTCTGTGCGCATGAGTTGGTGTGGAGTGTTGCAAAGCAGAGGTGCCCTGTCTCTGCGAGTGTCAGCGCCGCCTCGATGGTCTCCAGGTCGCGCAACTCCCCGATCAGTACGACGTCCGGGTCCTGTCTGAGGACATACTTCAGGGCGTTTTTGAAACTCTTTGTATCGGCTCCGACCTCACGCTGGTTCACCAGGCATCCCTTGTGCGGATGGAGGTACTCAATCGGATCCTCGATTGTTACTATATGTTCTTTCCTGTCGGTGTTGATTTTGTCTATTATGGAAGCAAGTGTCGTTGATTTGCCGCTCCCGGTAGGTCCAGTAACCAGTACCAAACCGCGCGGTTTCGCCGCGAGTTCCCTGACCACAGGAGGAAGTCCCAGCTCCTCAAAAGTGAGAATCTTGTAGGGAATTACCCTGAAGACCCCAGCAACTGCACCTCTCTGGACGAGAATGTTGCCACGAAAGCGGGATAACCCTTTGACACCGAAGGAGAGGTCAAGCTCATTCTCCTCTTCGAACTTGTGCTTCTGAGCTTCGGTAAGGACGCTGTAACAGAGCTGCTTTGTATCCACCGGAGTAAGCATCGGCAAATCAAGCTGGATCAGCTTGCCGTCTACACGAATCTGCGGAGGGGTGTTGGTTGTTATGTGAAGGTCAGAACCTCCCCGTTCCACAAGATCCTTAAGGAGCTGGTGAAGATTTGCCATGGTAATTTTCCCCTAAAACAATTTGACAGGATACTTGCTAGTTAACGAAACAAAAATCTGCTAAACAACGCAGATACTCATCTCCACCTTACTAATCATCGGCTACGGTTACTCGAAGCACCTCTTCAAAGGAGGTCACACCCTCTTTCAGCTTGGTTAGCCCTGATTGTCGCATGGTCTTGATCCCGAGACGCATAGACTCGCGCTTGATTTCAGCGGTATTGGCCCCATTCAGGATCAGTTCGCGTATTTCCTCCAGTAATGGCATCACTTGATAGAATCCAACCCGCCCCTTATAGCCGGTTCCATTGCATTTGGGACACCCTTTACCGCGATAGCAGATAAACTCGGCAGCCTCTTCCTTTGGTACACCTGCAGTGAGAAGGGCTTGAACCGGAATCTCCTCGACCTCTTTGCATTCAGAACAGACACGGCGGGCAAGGCGCTGGGCTGTGATCAGGTTAACTGCCGAAGCAACCAGGAACGGTTCAATCCCCATGTTCAGCAGTCGGTTTATGGTGGATGGCGCATCGTTTGTATGAAGGGTTGACAGAACCATGTGCCCGGTCAATGCGGCTTTTACACCTATTTCAGCGGTCTCGAAATCACGGATCTCACCTATCATAATGATATCGGGATCCTGACGAAGGAAGGAGCGAAGGGCAGCAGCAAAGGTGAGTCCTATATCTTCGTGCATCTGCACCTGATTGATGCCTGCGAAGTTGAATTCAACAGGATCCTCGGCAGTGGAGATGTTCTCTGTCACCTTGTTCAGTTCGGAAAGTGCTGAGTAGAGGGAGACGGTCTTACCGCTACCAGTCGGCCCAGTCACGAGAACCATGCCGAAAGGCTTATGAATGGCATCCTGAAAGCGAACCAGCGCCTCAGGTTCATACCCCAGTTTAGTCATGTCGAGTTGCAGATTGGACTTGTCCAGGAGGCGAAGAACTATTTTTTCACCAAAAAGGGTAGGCAGGACAGAGACACGGAAATCCATGTCCTTGCCACCCCCGAGTTTTATCTTTATACGACCGTCCTGAGGCAGCCGACGCTCTGCTATGTCCAGCTCCGCCATAATCTTGACTCGGGAGGTAATGGCGTTCTTCAGCTTCATTGGAGGTTTCATCGCCTCGTAAAGCACGCCATCTATCCGGTATCTGACCCGGAATACCCGTTCATAAGGTTCAATATGTATATCGCTCGCCTTTTTCTTGATAGCGTCCGTCAGAATGAGGTTTACAAGCTTTACAACCGGAGCGTCCTCGGTGGCCCGCTCCAGAGAAGAGATGTCTACCTCCTCTTCGTCGCCGATTACCTCCAGATCATCGAATCCCTCGATGTCGCTCATCACGTCTGCCAGTGAAGCAGACTGATCATAGTACTTATCGATTGCACTCTTTATGGCGGATTCAGGAGAAACCACAACCTCAATGTTGAATCCGGTCATGAAACGGATATCGTCTATGGCAAAGATATTTGAGGGGTCACTCATGGCTACAATGAGCGAACCCCCTGCCCTGTTCACCGGAATAACCTGGTATTTCTGGGCAATATCAACCGGAACAACCTTGATCACCGCAGGATCGATCTCCTGCTCTGACAGGTTTATTGCCGGAACGCCATACTGCTTAGAGAGAAATGAGACAAGGTCATCTTCGGAAATGACATTATTTCGGATCAGGACTGTTCCCAAACGAACATGGCTACCGCCCTGTTTCTGCTCTTCAAGGGCACTGGCCAACTGCTCCTTGGTTATAAGGTTGTTTCTGACCAGGAGATCTCCCAGCCTGCTTGCCTGCATGGTAACCTCAGAATTGCTTCAGGATGGTTAATAAAATAGTAAATGAAGGTACCGCAATGTCAAGACTCTGGCGCCGATGCAGCCTAAATCGTAGACACAGGCACATGGAATAGCATCGGTTTGGGAAGGAAAATCTTTACAAATATACAAAAAAACTGCATGAGAATCTATTTAGTTTTCGGACCAAAAAGGGGGGTATTTACTATTTGGTAAGAATATCAGTGGATTATCGGCAAACTCACTATATTACACCGCACAAGAAAGCTCGCAGGTGTAGACCGAGCGGCAGGGAGAAAATCTTCCGGATGGAAGCTACCTGAGACCGTAACCGGCGCGGATCTGCATGATCTGATTCTTCATTTCAGGCGCTATCTGCTCGGCCATTCTGAACTGGATTTGCGCATCATCAAATCTTCCGAAACGTATCAGTGCCTCTCCTGCCTCGATATGGCTGTTCCCGTAGATGAGGATTGCCTTGCTGGTGTCCAGGTCTCGGAAGAACATGTCACCGCTCATACCCCTCAGACTGTAGAGGTCCCAAACAGAGGGATCCGGAGGATTGACACCACCCCCCTCACTGCGGGAGAGTTTGTAGCAGATTCCTCGCTGGGCTATGGCAAAGGAGTCAAAAGGTACGGAATATCTAGTAGAAAAATCTATATAGACAGGATGACGATCTATCTGTTCGGCAATGGCGTACCTAAGAGCCATCTCAGGTGAAATCGAATCCAGAGGTAGTGACCTCAGAATACTCTGCTTGAAAATTTGCGGGAAGGCATCCAGGTACCAGGTAAAAACGAGGTGGGGGGTGTGCAGTATGGCTGTGTCATCACGCAGACGTTCAACTCCCTGCAGATACCACAGCGGGAAGGCACCACTGTCGCCCCATGTGTACAGTATGGCTCCCTGAGGCAGGGTCCGAAGTGTATTACCGGCATAATCGTAGGCTATGTAGTTAAGATGCTGGTCATTTTCAACATAATTGAGGGAACATATGCTCACAGGAAGAAGAAGGAGCAGACCGCCGATGCAGAGAGCGGGAGGGAGTGCAGAGCGACGAAGTGGGGGAACTATTCTCAGGAGCAGTTTCATAAGGGCAAAGAGACCAAGTCCGATCAGGACCGCCGATAGGAGATAGAGAGGAGTAAAGAACTCTTCTGTCAGAAAGATAAGCTCATACGGTGTGTTGAAGTAGCCGGCAATAACCGCCAGAAATGAGAGTATGCCGACACCATAGGCAAGGATTTCCTGGTTAAGCCTTCGAAAGAACGCCACACATCCGAGTAGCAGCAGAAAAAGCCCAACCATGGTAAATTCGAAAGGGATATTAAAGGCATTGATCTGTTGGTGCAGTAACGCAAGATCTCTGGCCGGCTTTTCAACCGGGTATCCCTTACGGAGGAAATGCCAGAGAAACTGGGAGAGTGTTTTGGCATCGCCCCAGTTGAGCAGCGGATTCTGTGCAGCCCTGACCGGGATATGAAGATGCACCGCAAAACCTAAAATGGCAAAAGCGACAGCCAGGATGATCTCCTTGACCCGCATCATGACCCGCCAGTCAGTGACAATGATCAGAAATGCATAGACAGGGACCATGAGGATCATGGTCTGATGGGCACCAAAGGCAAGGCCACAGAGGAATGCCCCCAGATAGATGTACGCTGGCCGCTCTTCACCTGATCGATAGGTTTCGCGCCATCTGAGCACAAGAAAAAAGATCATGGCAGCCATGAAGGCAATCAAGGGGTATGGCTTGTCGTGATTGGACTGGAGCCAGAGACGTGGTGTGAACGCAAAGGTGCAGGCAGAAGCGAGGCCGATACCACGAACATACCAGCCTGAAAATCGCTTGTCGTCGCCAAGTGCGTCATTCCTCAGCAGATAGGTCACCAGAAGGTAGACCGCATAGCAGGCAGCGGCAGCAGAAACTGCAGTTGCAACATTCACTCGAAATGCGATGCTTCCGAACGGCAGGTAGGTGAACGGCTTTGCATAGTTTATGAAGAACGGATACCCCGGAGAATGTGCCGAACCAAGAGAGTAGATAGCGGTCAAAAACTCACCACTATCGAAAAACGTGACCGACGGAGCCAGGGTGAGCATGTAAATAGAGAAAGGGAGCAGGAAGGAGAGGAGCGCACATGGATCGAGGCGCGCCATCAGGCGATCAACATTCACGTGCTTGCTCCTGTGGTAATGATGTTTCACGAATGGTCGCAAAAGAGAGTTTTTCTCGCCACATGTGATAAAAACCGGCCACGATGACCGGAAAGAAACTTACTCCGTGAATTACAAGTGCCACGGAAAGCGCCTTCTCAGAAGGTATGTTGAATGCCTGTAGAGCGGTAACGCAGGCATAATGATAGGTGCCGACATACCCTGGAGACGCTGGAACCATGACCGCAAAGACAAGAAAGATCAGAATGAAGAGACTGCCGGTTAACGGCAGCATGATCCCGAATGAACGGAGAAGGAGATCCACAGGCCAGGCAGCAAAAGCCCAGATAACCAGAGAACTCACGATAATTGCCAGAATATCCTTTGGAGCTGTTGCCAGTCGTATGCCTCCGATAAAGGAGCCCAGGAGCGGAATGATTCTTTCGCCCACTACTGTCGGAAATGGACGAAGAATCTGTCCGACCAGATGGAGTGTCCAGACAGTCCGGCGTTTCAGGAGGACCAGAAACGCTATTACGCAACAGTAGAGCGCAAGGGTGACGTACCCTCCGGTCACCATGCTCTGCTGCACATGCTCCATCCCCTGTGGCAGATTTATGGTAAAAAAAGTGAACAGGAGCATCAATAGTACGGTGAAACCGTCACATAGGCGATCCATGACCAGAGTGGCAAAGACCGCGCTCACATCCAGCCCTTCCTTTCTTGCCAGGGCGTAGGCCCTCACAAACTCGCCAAGCCTGGCAGGAAGAAGATTATTGGCCATGTAACCGATAATGGTAGCTGGGTAGAGGGAGCGAAGCGAAACTTTTTTTAGGGGGAGTACGAGAAAGTGCCAACGGACCGCTCGAAAGTAAAAACTGGCAAAGGTCGACAGAACAGCCGGCACAAGGAAACGCCAGTCCATCTCCCGAAAGGCGGTCACAACTTTCGCTGGATCTATCTTGCGCAGAAGAAGCCCTAGACAGAGAAGGCTTATTCCGATGCCTATCCAGAATTTCAGATCTATTTTTTTATTTGACAAGCTTTTTATACTCCATCAAGGTACTCTCGGTATTCCACAACTGCGGTGCTCTTCAGAATCTCTTTACAACGGGAAACATCCGCTGCGATTGCCAGCTTGAGTCCCTCAACATTCGAGAAACGCTCCTCATCACGAATCCTTGCAATAAAGTAGATCCTCAGGTCGCTGCCATACAGATTGCCTTTGAAATCAAAGAGAAAAACCTCTATCGAAGACTCTATGTTGCCGAAGGTCGGATTGTTGCCTATATTGCAGGCCCCATCAAGAAGCGTATCCCCCACCTTTACCTTTACGGCATAGACACCGCTTGCAGGAATGAGTTCCTTGTCAGTAAGGATATTGGCAGTAGGGAATCCGATCCCTGCACCTCGATTATGGCCTGGCACCACTTTACCGCCGAGTGAGAAATGACGGCCGATAAGCGGCACTACCCCCTCTACATCGCCGGCCAGCAGCAGTCTTCTAACCTCGGTGCTGCTGTAGATAAGACCTTGGTGACCGATCGGTTGAAGGACATCCAGATCAAAACCAAACTCTTTCCCAAGTTCGTGCAGAGTCTTCACACTCCCCTGCCTGTTGCGTCCAAATGAGTAATCATACCCAATGACAAGTTGTATAACTCCGAGACGTTTTACCAGTATTTCGGATACGAACTCCCATGCCGAGAGAGCTGCAAACTCAGCGGTAAAGGGTATCTCCAGCAGACAGTCGATCCCTGATGCCTCAATAAGGGTCTCTTTTTCTGTATAAGTATTAATAAGGGCGATCTGTTTCTTGGGATTGGGGATCACCTTTAACGGGTGAGGCACGAAGGTTATCACCACTGACGTCGCATGAAGAACCCCGGCACTCTGGCGCACTTTGCGAAATATCTCGCGGTGCCCCAGGTGGACCCCATCAAAGTTACCGATAGTTACAACCGTGCGGTGCAAAGTTGGTGGGATATCATCAATCGAACGAAGAATTTCCATGTGCAATCAGCCTTGTTCTACGGGCATAGCTGCCGTTTCTGTCTGTCTGGGTTTTGGTCCAAAGAACCGGACAACCCAGATACTTGCCTCATACATAAGGTAAAGTGGAACCATGATGACAAACATGGTAATCAGGTCTGCATGAAAGGCGGCTATTATTGCACTGGCCAAAAGGGCATATTTCCTGTTCCCGGCTAAAAACGAATAGGTCACGATCCGGAAGCGCGATAACAAAAGGAGTATAATAGGCAGTTCGAAGATAAGACCAAACATAAGTATCAGCCTGAGGCAGAAGTTGACGTATGCGCTCAAGTTGAACCAGCTCTGGAGCCCTTCAACCTCATAGGAGAGTGAGAAGTTGATGATTACAGGCCATATGATGACTAGGAAAAAGAGCGCACCGACGCAGAAACTCACGGTGCTTACAGTTATGAACGGAAGAACCAGCCGTTTCTCGCTGCTGGTGAGACCAGGGGCTACAAAGAGCCATATCTGATAGAAAACGACCGGCAGCACCAGAATAAAACCGGCAATCCCGGCGATCTTGCATTGGACAAAAAACGGCTCCAGCGGAGCACTATAGTTGAGTTGCCTGTTCTTGACCGTGGTTACAAGCTCCTTGTCAAGTTGGTAACGTTTGTACAGGTAAGGAATGCGGTCCTTTACCTGTAAGTATACTGCTTTCTTTATCTCTGTAAGATAGGTCTTGCCGGTGAGAGGGCGCTCGATGAATCCGAGGATAGGACCGGAAAAGTTCCATGCAACCCCCATCCCGATTACTACCGCAACAACAATGACAATCAGTCGCTTGCGTAACTCCACCAGGTGCTCTATCAAAGGCAGAACTCTTTCGTTTTCCATTCATCCCCGCCAGCTCAGTAAAATTACCAAAACCAATGCAAAATAGCACAGCAGAAGAGTTAGACGCAACCCGGATTTAGCACTACATCTGTTTTCCTCACCAGTTCGAAGATGCGCATCTTTGTCCAGATGAGGGAAATCAACCGGCGAAGGTAATACGTCTCACCTGACTCACTGATTCAGTGCTTTTTCCCTCGTCCTTTACGCCCACCAGCTCCCTTTTTCTTTGGACGGCCTCCGGTGCGAGGCCCCTGATCATCGCTCCGTTTCCTTTCAGGACGCTTCCCCTGGCTCCTCCTTGGCTTTGGCAGAACTATATCCCATCCGGCATCGGTCTGCTGCAGAGGTATGTGCTCCAGCAGGCCGAACTCGATCTGCCGACGCTCCATGCTGACTGCGACTACCGTTACCCTTACCCGGTCGCCGATCCGGAACATCCTGCGCGTATTGGTCCCGATCAAGGCATGCTGTTTTTCTAACATGACATAAAAGTCGTCAGAAAGAGTCGTTACCGGCATCATCCCTTCGACAAAGAACTCGGTAAGTTCCACAAAGAAGCCGCTGTTGACTATCCCTATTATGAACCCTTCAAATTCATCGCCGATCCGTTCCAGCATGAACTGAAGGCGTTTCAGCTCTACCAGCTCTCGCTCCGCCTCCATTGCCACACGTTCACGCTTGCTGGTATGCGTGCCGGTTTCAGGCAGGGTCTCAGCAAGTCTCTCCCTCTCCTTTTCCGAAAGCTTCCCAGAAAGAAAACTCTTGAGGATACGATGAACCACAAGATCGGGATAACGGCGGATCGGCGAGGTGAAGTGGGTATAGGTGCCGGCTGCGAGCCCGAAGTGCCCAAGGTTTTCGGCTGCATAGCGTGCCTGTTTCATGCTCCTTAAGAGGACCCTGTTCAGCATCAGTTCCTCAGGCTTTCCAAGCGCACCATCCAGAAGCCTCTGCAACTCGGTGCCCGTCACCTCACCATCAGTTGAGTCAAGATGATGGCCGAAACCTGCTGCCAGTTCGGCAAAAGCCAGGATCTTTTCAGCTGCTGGTCGCTCGTGAATCCTGTAGAGTGAAGGGATCTGGTGATCCTCCAGATGGCCTGCGACCGCCTCGTTTGCAGCCAGCATGAACTCCTCGATCAGCCGATGGGCGATATTGCGTTGCGAGCGGCCTATTGCAACGGTGTTACCGGTGGTGAGATCAATGATTATCTCCGGTTCTGGAAGATCGAAATCCAGGCTGCCCCGATCACTTCGTAGTTTCATTAATCGCCGGGCAAGTTCCTCCATCAGTCCAAGGTCATCCAGAAGATTGTTGAGGGGATGGAGAGTCTCCGGTTTCCGCTCCTCCAGAACCTCAGCCACCTGAGAATAGGTGAGCCTGGCAGCACTTCTTATGACGCTGGGGTAGAAGTCTGCCTTGCGACGCTCCCCATTTTTGTCGAACAACATCTCCGCAGTCAGCGTCAGACGATCTTCGTCAGGATTCAGCGAACAGATACCGTTGGAAAGCGCTTCCGGAAGCATGGGTAGGCAGCGGTCGGGGAAATAGACGGATGTTCCCCGTAGGTATGCCTCGCGATCCAGCGCAGATCCGGGTTTCACATAGTGGGAGACATCGGCAATGGAGACCCAGAGTCGGATGTCTCCGTTCGCCTCACGGCGAACAGAGACGGCGTCATCAAAGTCTCGCGCTGTCTCGCCGTCGATGGTGACGACCGTAAGCCCTCGCAGATCGGTACGCCCTGGCAGCTCTGCATCGCTTAGCCGTGCAACACTCCGGGCCTCGGCAAGGACGGCTGAAGGAAACTCAGAGGGGAGTTCGTACTTGCGGATTACCGTCATTATCTCCACATTGGGGTCTTCAGGCCAGCCAAGTACCTCTACGACACGACCCATGGCCGGCTTACGTTCAGAGGGATAGGAGGTCAGTTCCACCACCACTACCTGACCACTCTGCGCCTTTCCTGATGCCTGGGCAGGGATAACAAGCTCCTGAGATATCCTCAGGTCATCAGCAATGACACGGCCAAAGGAGCGAAACGCCTCGTACCGGCCAACAACACGTTTCTGCCCCTGCTCCAGAGTCTTTACAATATGTCCTTCACGCCTGTCTCCGACAGGAATTCCGGTCATGCTGACCTCCACCAGGTCACCATGCAGGTTTTCGCGGAGACCGCGGGCAGGAATAAAGATATCCGAACCTCCTCCCTCGGGTGCGACAAATCCGTATCCGTCGCGGTGCATGGAGAGCCTGCCGGTAATAAGACCACCCTCTCCGGCAAGTGCATAACGCTCTCCCCGTAACAGCACCAGATCTCCTGCAGATACCATTCTGCTCAAGAGTGACGCAAACCCTTTCCGGTGCAGACGGTCGATCCCGATCACGCGGGAAAGATCCCTAAATGACACTGTTCCTCCATGCTCACGGATGGCCTTCAACAAAACTTCTCTCGTAAGTTGTACAGACATGGCAAGACCTCTATATGCAGTTGATTCCGGCATGCCGAATATGCATCACAAACCCATGCCTGTCAAACCACCAACAAAAAAACCTTTTGCTTTTGACGACGGTTGTGGCTAGTATCCAAAACAGTGGCATTGTTACAGACCGCACTCTGCCAAACTTCTAATCCCCATGGATACCATCAATACGTGCTTCGCTCCTTTGTCCTCGCCAGCATAGTTACTCTGACTCTGACATCCCTGCCTGCCGCCGGCATGAAGGCAGAGCTGTACCCACTTCCCAACGATACCCTCTCTTTTGCAGCCGCAAAATTGCGGGGGAGAGAGTACAAGGTTGCCTTCAATCTCGCAGAGACAGCCCCCGCAAGCGGAGCAAGAGACTTTATCGCCGGAGTTGCAGCATTCAGGGCGAACGAGTGGCAGGATGCGGCCCGTTATCTTTCCTCTTCCACTAAATCCTTTAGCATGCTGGCAGACTATTCTCTCTATTTTCAGGCTCAAGCCCTTAATAACCTGAATCGGCCAGACGACGCCTTGATACCTCTCCAGGTAATCCAGAAGAACCACAGGGAGAGTCCGACTCACCGACCGGCAGTACTTCTCATTGCAGAAATCCAGTACGCTCGCAAGGATTATCCGGCTGCCCTGGTAGCCTACCAGAAGTTCATCGAATCCTATCCATCAGGCAGGGACTCACTTTTCGCACAGCAGAGGCTTGCACTCTGTCGCGAAGCCATGGGAGATGCCACTTCCGCTGTAAAGATTCTGCGAAATCTCTGGCTTACCAGCCCTGCCTCTCCCTTGGCATCAAAGACAGAAGAAGAGCTCAAGCGCATTGCCTCAACCGGAGTACCAGCCGCATCTTACACTGCCGATGAACTCTATCACCGTGGAGTTACCCTCTTAGAGCTGAAGAAGTTCTCTGCAGCCGTAACAGCATTCAAGGCTGTTCCACGGGAAGGACAGAGCCGTGAATTCGTGACCCGTCTTGACCTTAAAAACGGTCAGGCTCTCTATCGCTCACGACATTACAAAGAAGCGGAACAGATTTTCAGCCGGATCTCATCAATCGAGTCTGCCTCAACCATAGCCGCTGAAGCGACCTATTGGCTGGCCCGCTGCAAAGACAGAAACGACCAGCATGATGAGGCTGTCTCAAAATTCCTTCAGGTAGCCGATCGCTGGCCGAAAGCCGATGAATCGGACAACGCCCTACTGGAAGCAGCATATATAAGGAAATCCCAAAAGCGGTGGGGAGAGGTAAGGATTAATATCCAGCGCCTTCTCTCCAGTTACCCAGAGACGACTCTGAAACCGCTCGCCTGGTGGGAAGGTGGCTGGAGTGCCTATCAGTCAGGCGACTGGCAGACAGCCAGCTACTATTTAAGAAAACTCGCGGAGAACAATGAATATCGGGACAAAGCGCTTTACTGGCTTTCCAGATCAGAGGCTGCATCCGGAAACAGGGTTGATGCAGAGTCGATCTACGCATCCCTGGTCAGAGAATTCCCTCTCAGCTATTACTCCCTAATATCCCGGCAGGAACAGAAGGGGGAAGAGGGATCCCCCTCCTTTGACCCCCAAAACGGGCTCCCCAGGCTCGGGAATGAAACAATCGGCACCCTCCCTCTTCCGCCAAACTTCCTACGCGTCAAAGCCTTGATAAGTTGCGGGCTCAACGATGAGGCACGTAAAGAGCTGGCCGCTTTCAAGGGAAAATCAACTGATACAGCAAAGCTTCTGGGAGCTGCCCGTCTCTATCTTGAGATGGACGACTTCAACGGTGCATACAATCTGGTCAGGCGAGAGCCCACCAGATTATCCCTTAAAGAGGGTCGCCAGACCCTCGCACTCCAGTTTCAACTCCCATTTTTCGAGACAGCAAACAGGTATGCAGATGCACATGGCCTCCCTCTGCCCCTGGTCTATGCAGTAATTCGTGCGGAGAGCAGTTTTTCTCCAGTTGCGGTCTCACCAGTCGGAGCGGTAGGACTTATGCAACTCATGCCGGCCACTGCAGCGCAGATTGAAGGAGCCGGCAAGGAGGGGAATTTAACCGACAGATTGACTCTCCCTGAAAAGAACATAAGCTACGGCACAAAACATATGAAAGACCTCATACTCATGTATAATGCCGATCTTATTTCTGTAATCGCATCCTACAATGCCGGAGCCGGCGCGGTAAACCGCTGGCGGCGGGACTTCGGCACCTTCCCATCAGCAGAATTCATCGAGCAGATCCCCTATGGTGAGACCAGAGAGTATGTGAAACAGGTACTCGCCTCTACCGCCATCTACGCACAGCTGTATAACCTTCCCCTAAAAGGCACGAAAATTCCCTTGCCCGCGAAACCGTAAGAAGCATTCCGTAATCACACCACTGATATTTGCATTTCTTCATTGACCGGGTATCGTTACTGGCATATCTTCTACACGTCAGGAGGGGACCATGGCCAAGAAGATCTTCATTGCTGCAACCGGTCAGAATTGCGGAAAGACCACCGTGAGCGTCTCGCTCATGCATCTTGCGCGCAAGAAATACGACCGGATAGGATTCATAAAGCCGATCGGGCCGAAGATTGAAGCCTACAACAATATGATGCTTGATATGGACGCGGTTCTCATGGCAAGGACCTACGGACTTGAGGATGATTTAGCGCTGATGAATCCGGTCCCGCTTCACCGCGGCTTTACCAAGGAGTTTCTAGACGGAAAGATCGACGGGAGATTGCTCGCTGAGAGGATAATCAAAGCGGTGGAACTGCTGGACAGGAAGAATGACCTCCTGATCATTGAAGGTGCCGGACATGGAGGGGTCGGATCGGTAGTCGGCCTCAACAATGCCTACGTTGCCAACCTCGTGGAAGCCCCTGTAATGATAGTTACCGGCAGCGGCATAGGGAACGTCATCGATGCCGTTCACCTGAACCTTGCCCTTCACCAGCGGGAGCAGGCTGATGTCAGAATGATAATGACAAACAAATTATTATCTGAAAAACGTGATGTTACACTAAAGTATTTAAAGAGAGCCTTTAATTATTCCGTTGAGGTTTCAGGTGGGTTCAACTACTCCCCCATACTTGCAAACCCTACCCTCGCCCACATCTCCAAACTCCTCAAGCTCACGATTAACGGGGACCCGAATGCGCGCAACCGGATCATCCATCACATCCAGCTGGGAGCTGCCTCATCGCAGAAGGTTGTGGACGGATTGATGGAGTCGACGCTGCTGATCGTCACCAGTTCACGGGACGAACTGATAGTGACCCTCTCTTCGCTCTACAATATACCGAGCTGGAAGGAGAAGATAGCAGGCATCGTCATTGCCGGGCATGCGCCGGTCTCCATGATCAGCCAGGAGATCCTTGACGGGAGTTCCATCCCCTATATCAGGGTGTTGGAAACCACTGCCAATGTCTTCACCGCCCTCACCGAGGATGTCTCCAAGATCACCGCCGAAGACCAGGAAAAGCTCGCCTGGATACAGTCTAACGCCGAACACGACATAGATTTCGATATGATCGACAGTATATTCTAGGTGCCTACCCTTTTCCCTTTGGAACCTGCATGAATCCGTCAATCATAGGTTATATACTATAACCCAATTATCTCACGATCCTTTGGGTACTCTACCTGGATGCCGAAGGTAAGCTCTTTCTTCTCTCCCGCCTTGAGCAACGATCTCCAGGTTACTCTGCCGTCACTCCCGAACTCTTCCGGTTTGATAGACGGATCTTCCAGGGAGACTTTGATCTCCTCATCACCGGCCACCGGTAACTGGTCATGCAGGGTGAGCGTCAGTGGCTCCTTTCGGAAGTTGGTCAGTTCAATTCGATAACGGTAACTGACGCGGTTCTTGCCGAATACCCCCGCCTCTTTGTGCTGCTTTAGCTCTTCGCGTTTGACCGTCACCTGATCGTCCGAGCCAAAGTAAAGATCAAACTTCTCTCCAACGGCAACCTTCCTCAACTGAGAACTTCCGGTGAAAGTATTTCCGGCAAACGTGCTGACCTTGCCCGGCAGGAGCGGATAAGCGGCCCGGTTGACGATCTCCGACTTGCGGAAAACGAGCGGCGAGAGTTTAGGAATCGCCACGAACTCCATGCTTACCGGGAGCTGTTCGATGGCCACTACAGAGGCATGCTGGGTGCCGTCGGAGGGTATATCGAGCGGACGGGGGATGTGAAAGGCAACTGAGGATTGCTCATCACTGATCTGGGCTGTCTCAAAAGTCGTAATCACTTCTTTGTCGAGTGCCCGCCCGACCATCTTCTTCCCGACCAAGGCGAATCCGTCAGAACCTGCGCCGGCGGCTTCATACACCATTGGCGACGCCATTCGATGCTGCGGACGGGGAAATGCTATCTGCCAAGGATACAGTTCCGGTGGAGCGCCGCCGGAAGCAGGCCGGGCAGTGGAAAGGGTCAAATCGACATTATTCCAGTCCTCGCCTGTCTGCTGACGCACCATTGCCCGGAAGGTCAACTCGGCAGTTTTGGCATCAGCTGCCATACGGACATCATAGGAAGGGGCCCAGCCAGCCCGTGGAATTACCGAAGAAAGTTCGAGCGTCAGACTCCCTTCACGCGTGACATCTATCATCACCTCAACGGTTTTTGTCTCTTTGCGGCTCGAACCGGTCGATTCTTCCTTTTGACGGCGCAGCGAATCGATCTTCTCCTTGATACCCCTCTTCTCTCTCTCGATGTCGAGGATCTGTTCTTCAACCCTGGTCACTCCTGTGCCGATAAATCCGGCTGCATCCTGCAGCTCTGCCGAAGTGGGGCGACCTATTGCCAGTTCCTTGGAAATGCGCTCCCCCCAGGCTACACGGATCGATTCAAGAAACGTTTTTTGTGAGGAGAGTCCCCCCTTCTTGGCGTCCAGCAGTTCGGATCGATACTCCAGACCTCTGATTTCCTCGTCTAGCGCATTAACGCGTTTCTCGCCACTCTGCTCCAGAAAGGCCCGTTTGACCTCCAGACCCACGATAGTAATCCCGTCCCCCCCTTTTCCTTGAACCCGAACCGAATCATCCTGAATCAGTGTGGGGAGGTTGTCGAAGGTGATCAGATAATTGCCTGGTTTGAGAGTGAGAGAGGCAGATCGGGAGGTCAGGGCCCGGTCGGGATACACGGTTACAGCGGTAATGCGGGAGGAGGCCGACATCCGTTTCAGATCAGCGGAGAAGGCAAGGGCCGGCAGAAGCAGGAGAGTCATACATAGCACATAGCGAAAGATCTTCATCGATATACTCCTATAAAGCATGCTGAACTGATATTTAGATGATGAGAGTGACATGAGAGCATGACAGTTCGTGAGAGGCAATGGATTGTGTATATCGAAATGACTTTCCTGGCGCAACATAATTATCAAAAATTCATTACTAAAACATCATGCTTTGGCAACATGCTTATATCAATGGGAAACATCCCATTACCTGTCTGTCTCACACTTTAATCATTTAGCACACATTCAATGACGTTGCGTCAGCAGGAGATCAACGGGGGGTGTCGGTGAGGAGCTGGTCGGGCAGTTCGTTGGCGTCGCCCTGATGATGGGGGAAATGGCGCGACAGTTCTGTTCCGCACTTAGCGATCACGCTGCAGAGGGCGTCGCACCCCTTGCCCGTTGCCAGGCCTTCGGCAAGCTCGCCTGCCATCACCTGCCAGGATGTCGGGTCGATCCGTTCGTTTATCCCCCGGTCGCCCAGTATCCAGACCTTTCTCTCAAGCATCGACATAAATATCAATACCCCGGTTTCATGTCTGGTACGGTAGAGTCCCTTTTCAAAGAAGGCACGAACCGCACGCTGATGCACCTCCTCGGCGATTCGCCGTCTTCCTGCAAAGGGGAGCTTGAGACGCGGGAATCTTTGGACCAGAAACCTGCCCGGGATAAAAAACAGCATGGCCATAGGTATATATGACCAGATCGTGACATGCTCAGTCAGCACTGCCAGCACCAGAGAGACCATGGTGGCGATAAACAGGGCTGCAGAGAGCTCGGCTTCAGGGTAGCGATCGCTCTCATCCACAACCATGGTGGCGATCTCACCGGAGGTATCGGCCTCTGCAGCCTGAACCGCCTGCCTGATCAGCTCCTGCTCCGCCTCGCTGAAATATTTCTCGGACTTTACTCGTTTCACCCCTTACCCCTCATATTTCAAGGAGATCACCAGTCACCTGATGCTCCGCCGCCGCCAAAGTCACCGCCCCCTCCACCGAAGTCGCCACCTCCACTGAAACCTCCGCCGCCACCGAACATGCCGCCGATATAAGGGCCGCCCCACCCTCCGCCACCGCCGCTGCCAAAGAGAAAGACGATAATGAGACCTATCAGGAACCCGGCCACTGCAAGGCCAGCCAGTACCGCAATCCCAAGACCGGGGAAACTCAGGAACCCCACAAGCGGAAGCCCGACAGCGCCGGCAATGCCGCCGAGGAAGCGGGAGATCGAGCCGAGAAAGACGACCACAACCAGGAAAAAGAGCATCAGGGTGAACGATGGGTGGAACCCCCTCTTCCCCTGGCGGATGTCGCCGCTCTTCTTCTGCGCCTTGTACTCCCCCGTAACTGTCGACGCAATGGCCTCCACACCGGCAATCACGCCTTTGTCATACTCCCCCTTCTTCATCAGGGGGACCATCTCGTCGCGGATTATCCGACCGGAGACAAGGTCGGTAAGCGTCCCCTCCAACCCCCTCCCCACCTCTATCCTCACCTTTTTTTCCTGTTTGGCGATGAGCAGGATCGCACCGTTGTCAAACCCCTTCTGTCCGACCTTCCAGGCCTCTGCCACGCGGATGGAGAACTGTTCAATCGGCTCACCTGCAAGCGTCGGAACCGTAAGCACCACCACCTGTGTGGAGTCTTTTCTCTCAAGTTCGGCGAGACGGCTGTCGAGTTCCTGCAGTGCAGAAAGCGACAGGATACCGGCATAGTCGTTCACTCGTCCCTGTAGCTGCGGAAGATCAAGGCTGAAGGCTGCGCTCTGCAGGAGTACGAGTATGGAAATAAGTAGGAAACCGATTCTTGATGTCATTGGATACCGTACTCGCATGTCAAAGACTCTGAAGCTGGAGGAGTATCATCATGACTGCATGCTCTCGTAGATGGAGGCAAAGATATGTTCGATATTGAAAAACGTGGAAAGCATGACCGGATCGAAATGCATTGTCGGCCGTATCCTCTGGTCCCCCTCGTGAAAGACGCGGATAACCTCTGCGTGGCTGTACGCCTCCTTGTAACTCCGCCGGGAGCGGAGTGCGTCATAGACGTCGGCAATCTTGACGATACGTCCGGCAATGGGTATCAACTCCCCTTTCAGACCAAATGGATACCCGCTGCCATCCCAGTTTTCGTGATGGGCAATGGCGATCTCCCGTGCCACCTGAAGCCTCGGCGATTCACCGAGAATCTGCTCGCCGAATACCGGGTGCATCTTCATCAAATCCATCTCGGTGTCGTCAAGTGGCCCCTTCTTCAGAAGGATAGAGGCCGGGATCTTCATCTTTCCCACATCGTGCATCTGCGCAGAATAGGAGATTGCATCCACCAAATCGGTCGATAACCCCATGTTGGCTGCCAGTGCGGCAGCATAGCGGTTTACCCTGAGGATGTGGGCCCCCGTATACTCCTCGGCCGCCTCGCAGGCCCTTGCCAGTGCCTCGATGGTGTATTTGAAGGCCTGTTCGGTCTCCCGTACCTCGCTCGAAAGGGCCACCAGAGAGGCTATCAGAACTGCAAGGCCATGCAGTACCGTAGCATCGTACTCAGTGGCACTACCGGGATAGTTGAAACCGGTGATACTCCCTACAGGTTCTCCGCTGATCCGACAGGTAACGAAGTTGTGTATCGCCCCTCCGACGAAGCGACGTACGGCCTCGGGAAACTCCCCCTGAAAGGCATCCACACTTGCGCAGCGTTCAGACCAGTTGACTGCTGTCAGATCGCTCTTTGCCTCGGCCAGCGCCAGTCCGATCCCGTATCCTGAAGCAGGATCGATGTGCAGCTCTTCCGAACCCTCTATCAATTGGTCAGGCATCAGATGAAAGACGCGTCCCCGTGAAGGAGCACCGGTTTTCTCTTCAAAGGCTATAAGGATACATGCCGGCCCGCGCTTGCCCTTACCGCCGAGAACCTTGCCGATTGATTCGGTGTAAAGCTCTCCATTGCTGAAACTGTGGCAGCAGATCCGCTGCAGTGTGCTCTCGGTGAAGCGAAGCAGGTCCTGCGTCTGTCGAAGAGCCATTTCACAGCGTTCAAGCGGCATTAGCGCACTCCTTAAACATTGCACTGCGCAGAAAGGTACTCCGAGCGGATTGACTGACGTAAGGTTTGCTGTTACTGTATCCGGTCATCAGAAGTTTTAAGAGAGGAATCCATGCCCTTCCCCGCCATAGACCCGGTGTTTCTCCGCATCGGCCCACTTGAATTCCGCTGGTACGGTTTGATGTATATAATCGCCTTCATGGCCGGCTATCACGTGATAAAGTGGGCAGTCAATCAGCGCAATCTCCCGCTGTCAAAGGACGACGTTGCAGACCTTGTGTTTACTATTGCCCTTGGAATCATCCTGGGGGGGAGATGCGGCTACATACTCTTCTACAACCTCCCCTTCTATTTGGCCAATCCTCTCAGGATCTTTGCGGTATGGGAAGGGGGGATGGCGTTCCATGGCGGTTTTCTGGGCTCGATCGTGGCGGGCTTCCTGTTCAGCAGGAAGCGGAAACTTGATTTCCTCGCCATCGCTGACCTGGTGACCCTTACCGTGCCTATCGGGCTTTTGTTTGGCCGGATCGGCAACTTTATCAACGGCGAACTTTACGGCAGGGTTACGGCTGTCCCATGGGGCGTAATCTTTCCAGGAGGAGGACCACTTCCACGGCATCCGTCGCAACTGTACGAGGCATTTCTGGAAGGGCCTGTCGCTCTGTGTATAATCTTCCTTGTTTGGCGGATGAAACGCCCGTCAGGCACGGTTCTCTGGAGTTTCTTTGTCGTCTACGGTCTTTTCCGTTCATCTGTCGAGTTCTTTAGGGAACCCGATCAACAGATAGGCTTCATCGGAGGCGTTCTCTCCATGGGGCAAATCCTGAGCATTCCGATGATCCTGATAGGTACAGGCATGATATTGCATCTGAACCGGCAGAAATCCACATAAATCTACCGCAACTTCTTTATCATCTCCAGGACATTGCCACCTACAAGATTCCGGTAACATACGGAATCCATCAGCGATTTTATCAGAAAAATCCCCCGCCCCCGGTCCTCCAGAATTTCATTGTCAGGGGCAGGGATGTTATTGATGTCAAAACCCTGCCCGCTGTCATGCACCTGGATAACCAGTTCATCCTCTGAAAAGAAGATCACGATACGGACCATCTTGTCGGGGTCATTGATATTGGCATGCCTGATGGCATTGACCATTGCCTCGGTCAACACCAGATTGATGTGATACGCTAGAGTCTCACGATCACCGGAGTACCTGTACAGTTCATTGGCAATATCCTCGCCAATCTTGCCGATCAGGCTCAGGTAGCGGGTCTGATTGGGAACCTTTATGTCAACCTGGATCTTTTTCCCGTCCATCTCTTCCCCATGTTTCAGTAAGAGTCCAGCGCCTCATCAGTGGAGCCGAAAATCTCGAAGACCCGATGCAGCCTGGTTAGCTCAAACATGGACTTTACCTGAGGCTGCAGACTCGACAGTTTGAGGCTCCCCTGATGTGAAATGGCATTCTTGAAACCGGATACAAGTGCCCCCAGACCGGAACTGTCAATAAAACGCACATCTTTCAGGTCCACCAGAATATTCTTCTCCTTCGCCTCGAACAGGCTGGCAAGCTCAGCCTTCAAGTCGCCTGAGTTGTGGGCATCAAGCCGCTCTTCCCGGGCATAAAGGATCGTCACGTCGTCTTTCTTTTCTGAGTATAGATTCATGCGGCGCTCCTGTTCCATGAAATTGTAGTAATCAGTCCAATCATAACAGAGATTGAGCATGGTTCAATCGGATTTCAGCGTTTTACCGAAAGTGGCTGTCATCAGGTCACTTTCACTACGATAAGAGAGATGTCGTCGACAAAGGTATCACCCCTGTTGAAGCTTCGAGCTGCTTCAATTATCCCGTCAAGTATTACCTCCGGCTCCTCTCCCCTTAAAGCAGAAACGGCTTCTGCGAGACGCTCCACGCCAAAGAGCTCATCATAATCATTGGCAGCTTCCGTAACTCCGTCTGTGTACATTACAAGGACATCGCCCTGTTCCAGCTGCAGGCAGTTCTCCTCGAACACCACCTGATCTTTGACCCCGAGTATCATCCCATCGGCATCAAGCTCTTCAGTGATTCCGTTGGATCCACGGATGAGAAGCGGTTTGTTGTGACCGGCGCTGGCATAGGTAAGTCTACGAGTTGACAGATCGATGGTTATGTAAAACATGGATATGAATAGTTCTGCCCGGGTCAGGTCTTCGTACAGCAGAGTGTTGACAACTGTCAGTATTTCGCTGGCACTTCCTGCTGTCTGGGCCTGAGCACGAAGCACACTTCGAGTCTCCACCATTATCAGTGCAGCCCCCACGCTGTGTCCTGACACATCCGCTATTACCAGATCGAGAAGATTTTCACTTCTTCGGAAGAAATCGAAATAATCCCCACCCACATGCGTGGCAGGGAGACAACGGCTGGCAACCCGAATTAGGGGAATCTCCGGGGGAGCGGCAGGGAGAAGGGAAAGCTGGATCTGCTTGGCCAACTCCATGTCTCTCGTAACCCGAGTGTTTTCCAGCAACGCCTGATCCTTTTCCTTCCGTTCACGCTCCTTCTCTTCACGTTCCCGTTCGATTTTTACAGCCTGAGCAAGCTGACCGGCAAGACTGGAGAGGAGTCGAAGAAACGGAGGGGTGAACATGCCGACAATGGAGAATGAAAAGACCGAGAGGATACCCATTGGCTGGTCCCCGTGCGTAGCGATGGGGATATGGGCGAAGGATCGTATTCCTTCCCGTTCCATGATTTCACGGGATTTGGGCTTGGTAATGTTCAATGTGTCGTTGATGAACTGCGGCTTGTTTGCCAGAAATGCCTCACCTATATAGGTATCTATCTCAGGTCTCCAGTCCCTCTCCACTATGCTGCTGCCTGTAAGCCCCCTATAGCCGCGGACGGTCAAGACACCATCCTGGTTTGTGAGGCGTATGACCACCAGTTCAAACTTGAATTCGTGCTGAATAAGCTGGAGAAGGTCATCCATGATGATCCGGAGGTCGAGTGTTCGGTTCATGATCTCGGATGCACTCAGCCGGACGTAGAGCGCCTCACGGCTCTCCTCAAGAGATGAGCGAACCGTACTGAAGGCATCGTACACTGATTCCATCTTTGAACCGACATCCGAAAGATAGCTTTCCACAATGGCACCGGCTGCGGCAGCCCCCACCGACCCGGCCAGTGTCCTCTCGATGAAGCGTTTCAGGTTGGGTAGCTCGAATTCCGATACCCCGCCCTTCTCGTCAATCTCCCTGTCACCCAGGTATTCTGATATTGCGTAGTGGGCCTGCTCCTCACCGATAAATTTAGAGAGCAGTGAAACGAACTGCATGATGGTTATAGGCTTTGAGAGACGCTTGGTCTCTCTCTCCTCCCCGGCAGATTCTTTTTTAAAGACATCGATGAATTTCACGACCTGTTCCACCTCTTTCTCACTCTGCCCGAGCAGTATGGAACAGGCCAGATATCCTCCGATGTTGAAAAGGATGCTCCAGAAAACCGAGTGGGTCCAGATGTCAAACCCGGAGAGCCCAAAGAGAGCTGTAGGCTTTAGCAATGAGATCCCAAAGGGACCGAGGTCAAGGATTTCGGTCTTCAACCATCCCGACTTTATTAGTGAGGGGAGGAACAGGGTGTAAAACCAGGTCAATGAACCGAGTAAAATGCCGGTGATGGCCCCTGCCTTGTTACCTCGATGCCAGTAGAGCCCTCCTATCAGTGGTGGCGCGAATTGTGCCACTGCAGCAAAGGAGATCATCCCCATATTCACCAGCATGTAGGTCTCACCCAGGATCTGCTGGTATGCGTAACCAAGCAGCACCACCAGAAAGATGCCGCATCGTTTCAGATTTATCAGTAGAAAAGGGAACCACCTGCGGGGCTTAAGCCTGACAATTATCGGCATTATGAGGTGGTTGAGCAGCATGGTTGAAATAGCCACCGACTCAAGCATAACCATCCCTGCAGCTGCCGAGAACCCACCCAGAAAGGCGACAAGCGCGATCCAGGGATAGTCATTGCTCAGGGGGAGAGTAAGCATGAAATAATCTGCACCGGAAGATCCACCGGTGGTGAGAATTCCTGCCAGGGCAATGGGAAAGACAAAAATGTTAATCAGAAGCATGTATGCAGGGAACAACCACATAGCCTTTTTTATATGCTCTTCAGATGAGTTCTCGATAACCATTACATGGAACTGCCGCGGCAGAAGCATGATAGCCCCCAGCGACAGATACAGCATGGTAAACCATGTCAAGGGAGAGGTCTCGGTAGGTTCTCCGAAGGTGGTCAAGTGGTCAAAGAGGGTTGGGTTTTGGCTCTCCATCTTCGCAAAGATATCGGCGATTCCGTCAAACATCGAATAGCAGACAAAAAACCCAACGACGAGAAATGCGATCAGCTTCACTATCGACTCAACGGCAATTGCCGCCACAAGCCCTTCATGGCGCTCCGATGAGACGAGACGGCGGGCACCGAAGATCACACCGAACATGCCGAGTATGATCGCAGCCATAAGACCGGAATGCTGCTGAGTCGGGACCTGAGTCGTAAAAACCGGATATTGCTTGTGTATGTAGGTTGTAAGGATGTCAAAGGTCGTTGAGACTGCCTTGAGCTGCAAGGCTATGTACGGTATGATCCCCATAAGGGCGATCACGGTGACAAGTGCCCCGAGCGTCTGGGACTTTCCGTAGCGGCTGCTTATAAAGTCTGCAATGGAGGTTATGTTGTTCTCTTTGGCAATACGGACGATCTTTCGAAGAAGAAACCACCATGAGAGAGCCGCCAGCGAAGGGCCTAAGTAGACCAGCAGAAAATCGAGACCCGTTGTTGCAGCCTTGCCAACACTGCCGTAGAAAGTCCAGGATGTGGCATATATGGCTATGGAGAGCGAGTAAATGAACGGGTTGGAGATAATGCTGCGCCCCTGTTCCTGCCAGACGTTGGCAAAATAGCCCACGGTAAACAGGATCAGAATGTAGAGAAAGATAACACCTATGATCAGTTCTATGCTGAGCATGGTGAAACTCTACCTGTTCTCATCATCGTCGCGATGGTCGATGGATTTGGTAAAGAGGAGTAAGACGATAATCGATATGAACCACCCGATCATGAGATACAGATAGAGGAGAGGAAACCCGAACAGGGATAGCTGCTTATTGAATATGCTGATGAACGGATAGTTCATCATGATGATCCCCAGTATAAAGAAGATAACCCACGACTCCTTCAGCCGAAGACGCTGCAGCAGTACACTCTTGATTTGCGGCCAGATCATGGCATGATCCCCAACCCTGAAATAACAGATTCTACCCCGTCCCATGAAGATCCGGCTGTAGAAGCTATAATCGGCTTCTCAACGGACGGATCCGGATACTCGAACGTATCTCTGTGGAGTTCAAACAGCTCAAGTCTGCCATCAGAGTACTCATCGGGGGTATCCTTTCTTGCGGCAAGCCGCTTGCAGATAACGTCTTCCGGGGCATCAGTCATAATCAAGCAAAATCCGACACCTTCTACCACGGCAGCCTCTCTAAAGCGCAGTCTGTCAGCAGCTCGTCGAAATGTTGCATCTACAATAACGCTCTTTCCTGCACGCAATTGAATTACTGCCCTGCCAAGCAATTCTGCATAGGTTGCACTGTCTGCCTCAGCGGTGTAGATACCACAGGAATAGCCGTCATTGTTTACTGGAGAGCCGGTGAACAGCTCCTTTCGTATTCTGTCCGAGGAGAGGACTAAAATCCCAAGCTCCCGACCGAGAAGGCGGGCAAGCATGCTCTTGCCGCTCCCCATCAGTCCTCCTACCACCAAGAGCGTGGGGGGGAGCAGCATTCGCAGTAGATATCCCCGCGCCAGTCGGAAATAACCCCTGCTCCGTTCTCGGGCAACCTCTCGCAGAGGAGGAGGTATTGCCGTATCCCGCAGCTGAATGCTCGCCACCTTACCACGCACAAACGCACGATGAGCCTTGTAAAATTCAAGAAGCTGACGGCAGCCTTCGTCTCCAGATACTGCGCAATATTCATCGAGAAAGTACGAGGCCAGGTCACTTCTGTCATGGTATTCGAGATCCATGAGGAGAAAGGCGATATCTGAAGCTGTGTCGATATTCCGGAAGCGGCTGTTAAATTCGATGCAGTCAAAAATCCATACCTCTTCACCCAGGCAGATGTTCTCCAGATGCAGGTCACCGTCACAGTCTCGGATAAACCCCTGTGACAAACGCTGGAGAAAGAGCTCGGCATGTTCTGCCATGAACCTGTCTACCCTGCTCTGTATAAATTGTATGTCGTGCAAATCAATGGTCTCACCGGCATAGGGAAACACCTGTGCAAAGTTTTCTTCCCAGTTGGACCTGATGTTATCAAGGCTCCCGTACTGATCGATTTCACTGTTCCTCTCAGCATTTTTGTGGAATTCAGCCACTCGTCTGGCTATCCTGCGAATCGCCTCGCCGTCCAGCTTCCCAGAAGCCAGGAGTCGATCGAGCATCTGCTCCTCGGGGAGACGCCGCATCTTGACTGCATAGTCCATGACCGCACCATCCCCGGTAAAGGCCGCGCCATCCCCTATACGTCGAACTTCCACAACACCAAGGTAGATATCAGGCGAAAGGCGCCGGTTTAGCCTAACCTCCTCAAAACAGAAGAAGCGGCGAAGATCGATGGTCGTAAAATCAAGGAACCCCAGGTCAAGAGGCTTCTTAACCTTGTAGACAAAGGAATCAGTTATGAAAAGGTACGAGATATGGGTCTGCTTGAGTTCAACTGTTCGTGGGGCATCATCATAGGCCTCCGGGCGAAGCAGCGACATCAAGAGGTGTTGTTCCATGACGTTACCTTAGGGTGTCTTTAACAAGCAGAAATTACTTGTGGAACTTTAGCACACCACTACATAAAGGCAAGCTTGGTGGGGAGTTATTTGATTTGACGCGTCATGGTAATTGTGCTAGGTTGCTTGCATTGTGAAAAAGAACGGTTTTCCGGGCTGTTCCGCTTCTCTCCTTTGCATTATTCCACCATAAGAACATGACTCCATGGGGCACGTGTATTTTTCTGCGGCCCTGTTGGTGACTTTATCAGGCATCCAGGATGAAACAACTCCGAATTTTCGCATGTATTGCACTCATTTCCCTTTGCCCGGCCTGCGCAATCAATCAGCTGAATGATTCCCGGCCGACCATTACACTGACTCCTGCCGAAGCGCCCCGCCTTGACATTGCAGAATCGCGAGCAATGTATCTCTTCTCGAGGTCTCGCATCAGCTCACTTGATGGAGATCAGGAAGGAGCATTGGCACTTCTTCGCGCCGCAGCTGAAAGCGATCCGACATCAGCGCAGATACATGTTGCAATTGCAGGGATCTATCTCAAGATGAACAAGCCGTTGGAGGCACTCAACTCCTGTGAAACTGCCATTGAGATAAACCCTGAAAGTTTTAAGGCCCACCTCCTTGCAGGCAGCATCCTTGCCAGCCTCAAACGGGACAAGGAATCAGCCGATCACTTCAAGCGAGCCATTGAAATTGACAGCACCAGGGAAGAGGTTTACATCCACCTGGCTGTCTCCTATGTCAAGTATTTCGAATACGAAGAAGCGATAAATATCCTTAAAAAACTTATCAAGATTGCCCCGGAGAATGCCTTCGGACATTACTACCTCGGGAAGACCTATGACCAGATGAAGCTAAACCGCGAGGCTATCCAGTATTATCGCAAGGCATTGGAACTCAAGCCTGATTTCGATCAGGCCATGGTTGACCTTGCAATTTCACTTGAAACACAGGGCCTTACTGCCGATGCCATAGCTACCTATCGCAACCTCCTGGAGGATAACCCCCAAAACCTTTCCGTGACACAGCACCTTGTCCAGCTTCTCATCCAGCAGCAACGACTCGACGAAGCACTGGTGCTGCTGCTGAAAATGGATGCAGGCAACCAGGGGGGACTTGAAACCAAACGGAAGATCGGCCTTATTTATCTTGAACTTGAGCGGTACGACGAGGCGATTGAGGTCTTTGAAACCATACTCGTTCAGGAACCGGAGGCAAACCAGATACGGTATTATCTCGGCAACGCCTACGAAGAAAAGAAGGAGCTGGAGAGAGCAATAAACGAGTACAAGAAAATTCCCTCCACCGCCTTCAACTACTATGAGGCTGTGGGACACATTGCATTCCTCTACAAGGAGAAGGGAGAACCTGAACTGGCAATCGCCTTTCTGCAGGAAGTAGTGGTCCGACATCCCGCACGCCTGGAACCGTATCTCATTCTTGCGGGCATATACGACTCTCTCAACCGGTTCGAAGATGGGCTCAAACTCCTGACCGGTATTGAGGGTAAATTCCCTGCCGATCCGACGATACAGTTCAGAGTGGGTGTCCTTTACGAAAAGCTCGGGAAGAAGGATGAGTCCATTCTCAGGATAAAGAGGGTTCTGGAACTGACCCCTGACGATCCTCAAGCATTGAACTACCTTGGTTATACCTACGCAGAAATGGGGGAAAACCTTGAAGAAGGACTAACTCTTCTGAAAAGGGCCAATTCCTTGCGGCCAGATGACGGGTTCATACTGGACAGTCTGGGCTGGATCTATTTCAAGCTGAAACGGTATGATGACGCCATCAGATATTTGGAAAAGGCCTACGAGATAGTGGATGACGACACAACCATAATCTCGCATCTGGCCGAGGTATTCGACGCAAAGCATGACCACAAGAGCGCCATGGGCCTGTATCGCAGGGTACTTGAACTCGATCCGGAAAACCGCGAGGCAGCAGACAAGATCAAAAAGCTCAAAGCGGAAAGCGGAGAGCGATGAACAGGTGGTGCTGCCTCTGCCTGCTGGTACTGTTTTTTACTGCAGGTTGCGCCGAGGAGTCAATCCAGAGCGCGGCACCCCTCCGACCGCCAGGCACTCCCGCCTACGGTGATACTTTCGTCCTCGGTTCCATCGGTGAACCGTCAAACCTGATTCCGATACTATCCTCGGACAGTTCATCCCATGACGTGGCAGGATATGTCTATAACGGGCTGGTAAAGTATGACAAGGACCTGAAACTTGTCGGCGATCTTGCCCAATCATGGGAGATCTCTGCCGATGGTCTTGTCATAACCTTCCACCTGCACAAGGGGGTGAAATGGCATGACGGCGCCGACTTCACCTCACGCGATGTCCTCTACACCTATCGCGTTACCATTGATCCGAAAACCCCTACCCCGTATGCAGAAGATTTCAAGCAGGTCAAGGCAGTCGAAGCACCTGATTCCCATACTGTCCGGGTCACTTACGGCAAACCGTTTGCCCCTGCTCTGGCATCCTGGGGTACATCGATACTCCCCTCTCACCTGCTTGAAGGTAAGGATATCACCAAGAGCGATCTCTCACGCAGGCCGGTCGGCACCGGTCCCTATACCTTCAAGGAATGGATTGCAGGCCAGAAAGTGGTGCTCGAATCGTTCAAGGATTATTATGAGGGGCAACCGTACATCTCCCGTGTCGTCTATCGCATAATACCGGACAGTTCTACCATGTACATGGAGCTTAAGGCAGGCGGCGTTGACATGATGGGGCTATCACCGGTTCAGTATGCACGACAGACCGATACCGCTAAATTTCGAGCGCGCTTCAACAGGTATCGATATCCTGCTTCGGCATACACCTATCTCGGCTATAACCTGAGAAATCAACTCTTCGCAGACAGGCGTGTCAGACAGGCCATTACCTCGGCAATCAACAAGGATGAAATCATCCAAGGGGTACTTCTCGGCATGGGTCAGGTTGCCAAAGGGCCATACAAACCGGGAACCTGGGCCTGGAATCCGAACATAAAGGATTGCGATTACAATCCCAAGCGGGCAGTAGAGCTTCTGGCCTCTGCAGGTTGGGCAAAAAAGAATGGCGACGGAATACTCGAAAAAGACGGCAGGCCCCTTAGCTTCACCATTCTTACCAACCAGGGAAACGAGCAGCGGCTCAAAGCTGCACAGATCATACAGCAGCGGTTGAAGCGGATCGGGGTGGATGTCAAGATCAGGGTCATCGAATGGGCTTCGTTCATTAACAACTTCATCGATAAACGTGACTTTGAAGTGGTACTACTCGGTTGGACCCTTGGTCAGGATCCGGACATCTTCGACGTCTGGCATTCCAGCAAGACGGGTAAAAAAGAGCTCAATTTCATCGGCTACAAAAATGAAGAGGTTGACCGTCTCATCGAAAAAGGACGGGGCACCTTCGATCATGAGGAGCGAAAGCGCTGCTACTGGCGAATCCAGGAGATCCTGGCTGAGGACCAGCCATATACGTTTCTGTATGTTCCCGATGCCCTGCCGGCGGTAAGTGCACGATTCCGCGCCATAGAGCCGGCGCCGCTCGGTCTCATGCATAATTTCATCAAGTGGTACGTGCCAAAGACGGAGCAGGTGTACTGATGCTAAAATACCTCATCAAGCGCCTCCTGACACTCATCCCGCTTCTCATTGGGATAACTCTCATCACCTTTACCGTGATCCATCTAGCCCCGGGCGCTCCTGTGGATATGCAGCTCGACATGAGCCCAAAGATGTCTGCGGAGAGCAGAGAGCGGCTCAGGAAATTCTACGGCCTGGACCAACCGCTCCATATCCAGTATGTGAACTGGCTCGGAAGAATGGCACAACTCGATTTCGGTCGTTCATTTTCTCCGGATAATCGGCCTGTGCTTGACAAGATTAAAGAACGGCTTCCGGTGACCATTTCACTTAACATGATCGCCCTTGTCATCGAGTTCGGCCTGGCAATACCGATAGGCATCCTTGCCGCGGTTCACCGCAATTCACTGCTGGATAAGGGGATAACCGTCTTCGTCTTTCTCGGTTTTGCCGTTCCGACCTTCTGGCTGGCACTTCTGCTGATGCAGCTTTTCGGAGTGAAGCTGGGATGGCTGCCCATATCAGGGCTTCATTCTCTGGGAAGTGACCAGTGGGGGTTTATGCAGCGTACCTGGGATCTGGCAAAGCACCTCATGCTTCCTATTGCAGTTGCATCCTTCGGAAGTCTGGCAGGGCTGTCTCGATTCATGCGCTCAACAATGCTTGAAGTGATTAGGCAGGACTACATAACCACTGCCCGTGCCAAGGGGCTCCCCGAGCGAACCGTCATCTTCGGACATGCCCTGCGCAATGCCCTTCTTCCGGTTATAACCCTGCTTGGTTTTTCGTTGCCCGGTCTGATCGGAGGGAGTGTGATTTTTGAAACCATCTTCGCCATACCAGGTATGGGTCAGCTGTTCTATATGGGGGTGATGGCCAGGGACTACCCGCTTGTGATGGGTATACTGGTTATCGGGGCAGGGCTTACACTTGTGGGAAACCTGCTGGCAGACATTTGCTACGCAATTGCCGACCCTCGCATAAGAACCGGCAATACGCTGTCATAACAACGGTATGTGTTGAATCTACTCTTCAGCATCCAATGGAATGACCTTGTGTTTACCCAGAAGAGACCGACGTCGCTCCTGCCCCCTGTAGAGGTATTTCCTTGCAGTACACTCGCCACGCACTGCCACTTCCGGGATCTTGATCCAGCCGTCGCTACGCCTGAAGGCCACAACCTCGCCTGAGGATATACAGGCTTCAAGGTGATCTTCTTCGATGAACCGTTCCGTTCCCATGCTGTCAAGTATCTGGATATACATGGAGACACCTCGTTCATCATATATCTACCTATCATGACTAAGTATAGATACTGCAAATTCTCTGTCAAACAAATCAGGGGTCAGAGATGAGGGACCGTGCGGGAACCTAGGAATTCCAAGGTCTTCTGGGCCTGATCGAGCCCCTGCTCGGCAGCCTTTTGGAACCATCCCAGTGCTTCGATCTTGTTCTGCTTGACACCGTAACCGTTGTAGTACATAAGCCCCAGATGGAACTGGGACTGGTCAAGACCCAGCTCGGCAGCCTTCCTATACCATTTAAAGGCCTCCTTCCGATCCTGCTTTACCCCTTCACCTTTGTCATACATCTGACCAAGGATAAACTGTGCTTCGGCAGAACCCTGATCGGCAGCCATTCTGAACCATTTGATCGCTTGTTTGCGGTCTTGAGTCAGTACCGCACCCTTAACATAGGCAAGGCCAACCACGTACTGGGCATCGGCATTACCGCGATCGGCAGCCTTACGGTACCATTTGAGGGCCTCCCGGTTATCCTTCGTGACGACTTCCCCGTGATCATAGATAAGGCCGAGGCTGTATTGAGCCTTGGCAAACCCCTGTTCCGCTGCTTTCCGGTACCACTTGAATGCCTCTTTCTTGTCCTGACCGACCCCTTCTCCTTTGTCGTACAGAACTCCAAGTTGATACTGAGCACGAGCCACTCCCTGATCGGCAGCCTTATGATACCATTTGGCAGCAGTCTCCTTGCTCTGCTCCACACCATCTCCGATGTCGTACTTGAGGCTCAGATTGAGCTGCGCATTGGCATGCCCCTGTTCGGCAGCCTTGTGATACCACCTGGCGGCCTCAGCCTTGTCCTGCTTTACCCCGTCACCTTTGTCCAATAGCTGGCCAATGGTAAACTGGGCATCTGCCAGCCCCTGTTCAGCAGCCTTTCTATACCACTTTGCCGATTCCTTCTTGTCCTGCCTGACCTCTTCCCCGATAGCATACATGAGTCCCATGGTGATCTGGGCCTTGGCAAAACCCTGTTCAGCAGCCTTTCTATACCACTTTGCCGCCTCACGACGATCCTGCTTAACACCTTTGCCCGCTGAATACATCTGACCGACCTGGTAAACAGCTCTGGCACTGCCATCCATTTTGAACTCCCGTATGGCTGTTGCATAATCACCTTCATTATATGCCTGTTGCGCGGTATTGAAGTCGGCTTTTACCTGCAATGCTGCCAGCAGTATGATGCACACTAGTACGCTTTTCATTCCAGACCTCTCAAGAAGATGGATGTCGATAATTGGATTTGATTGTAGCGCGTTTGCCTTGCTCCAACAACATAAAACAACACATAAAAGGCCGGTTTCAAAGGATGCAGAGAGAGGTTCAATCGCAGGGGGATATGTGACAAGAATTGTGCATTATGCTAAAGAGATGGTATATATTTAGATACAAACTATCCCCTTCTTCTCCTTTTGTAGGAGCCTCTGTGTCACCTGCACGTAACGTTGCCATCGCAATTAGCTTAGCGGTTATCTGTACAACAACATGGTTTCTCTCAAATAAAACATCGAGAGAAACGGTTGCATCAGTCAATCTATCCGGCACTATCGAGAGCACGACAGTGACACCGGGATTCAAGGTAAACGGTCGGCTCAGAGAACGCCTTGTGGATGAAGGTGACGAGGTAAAGTTCGGACAGGTCCTGGCAAGGCTCGAGACCGATGATCTTGAGCAGGAAGTTGCACTGCGCCAGGCCGATCTGCGCGCAGCCACGGAATTACTCAAAGAGCTTGAGGCCGGCAGTCGTCATGAGGAGGTTGCGCAGGCAGAGGCGGCCCTTGAACGGATCAAAGCTGAAGAAAAAAGGATTACGACGGATTATGCCCGCCAGGAGGAGTTGTTCAGACGCGAGGTCATAGCTAGTCGTGACGTAGAAAACTCGCGAGCAGCGCTACAGTCGATTAATGCACTGTCCAGAGAGGCGAATGAACGACTTAAACTGGTACGGAACGGCCCTCGCCCAGAAACTATCCGACAGGCCCGGGCAAAGGTCGACAGTCTCACCTCTGCGCTGGAGCTCTCCCGACATAGACTCAGTGATGCAACCCTGCTTTCACCCACGACCGGGACCGTGCTGGCCAAACATCTGGAGCCTGGTGAGCTGGTAAATACAACCACGCCGGTGGTGACCATCGGCGCACTCGATTCAGTCTGGGTGCGCGCCTATATTCCAGAAACAGAGATCGGAAAGATCAGGCTGGGAGAGGAGGCAATCATCAGCAGCGACACCTTCCCGGGCAGGTCCTACAAAGGTATCGTAAGTTTCATCTCGCCAGAGGCAGAGTTTACCCCTAAAAGCGTACAGACCCAAAAAGAGAGGGTCAAACTCGTTTTCCGCATAAAAATCAAGGTTGAAAACATGAAGCGGGAACTCAAGCCCGGCATGCCGGTTGACGCAGTATTGATCTCCAGATAAACATGCCGTAGAGGGGACTACCATCATACGGGTTGAAAATATTTCTAAAACCTTCGGCACCCTTACTGCCGTTCATAGTCTCAACCTCTCTGTGGCGCAGGGTGAGCTGTTCGGACTTGTCGGTTCGGACGGTGCAGGCAAGACAACCATCATGCGTATGTTATCCGGAATCATGGACCCTGACGATGGAGATGCATGGGTAATGGGTCACCATACCGTGAGAGAGTCAGAGGAACTCAAGGAGCAGATCGGCTACATGAGCCAGCGCTTCGGGCTTTATCCCGATTTGACGGTTCTTGAGAATATCCATTTCTATGCGGACATCTATGGAATCCCAGGAAAAGAGCGCGATGAGCGGATTGAGAAACTTCTCGCCTTCAGCAATCTTACCCCGTTCAAACGTCGTCAAGCAGGCAACCTTTCAGGTGGCATGAAACAGAAACTCGGTCTTGCATGCGCACTCATCCATACTCCAAGAGTACTTTTCCTCGACGAACCGACCAATGGTGTCGATCCTGTGAGTCGGCGAGACTTCTGGCGCATCCTGTATCAACTCCTTGAGGATGGAGTCACCATTTTTGTCGCAACCGCCTATCTTGATGAGGCTGACCGATGCAACCGGGTCGGGCTTATTCACCAGGGACGGCTCCTCGCCTGCGACACCCCTGAGCACCTGCGCGGGCTGATGAAAGGTAACATACTGGAGATCCGTACCAACCAAGCGCGAGAATCTGCCCGACTGCTCAGGAACCACTTCTCCGTCCGATCGGTAGGACTCTTTGGAGACCGCGTACACCTCGTCTCAGACAACCCATCAGAGGTCAAGGATAGAGCTATCGAGCTTCTACGCAACGGTGGCGTCGATCTGATGGATCTTCGAGAGATCGGGCCTAATCTGGAAGATGTTTTCGTTGCAATGCTGAGTGATACTGGAACAGGTCATGATCCGAGCCATTATTCTGAGGAGACGAGCGTTACCCCAAAATTCACCTCCGCAAAAAGAGAGAGTATCAGTTCCAACGCAGTTACCAGTGACCTCTTTTCCGTAACACTGAGAAATCTTGAAAAACAGTTCGGAGCGTTCATTGCCGTTGACAAGCTAAGCCTTGACGTCAGAAAGGGAGAGATTTTCGGTTTTCTCGGCCCCAACGGAGCTGGGAAATCGACGACAATCAGGATGCTCTGTGGAATCCTCCAGCCAACCGGCGGGAGTGGTACGGTGGCAGGATTCGACATCATTTCCGAGGCAGAGAAGATCAAGGAGCATATCGGCTACATGAGCCAGAAATTTTCCCTGTACGACGACCTCACCGTTGAAGAGAATATAGATTTCTACAGCGGCATTTACCGAATAGCACCGGAGAAGAAAAAAGCGAGGAAGGAGTGGGTACTAATGATGGCCGGACTGACCGAACACCGCAGCTCCAGGACCGCCAACCTCTCCATCGGATGGAAGCAGCGACTGGCGCTCGGGTGTGCCATCCTTCACGAACCGCCCATCATTTTTCTCGACGAGCCTACATCAGGTGTTGACCCGATAAGCCGGCGCAGCTTCTGGGATCTGATAAACCACCTGGCGGATGACGGAGTCACGGTATTCGTAACAACGCATTATATGGACGAGGCGGAATACTGCGACCGGCTCGGCCTCATATATCGGGGTGAACTGATAGCCGAAGGCTCGCCTGAGACCCTGAAAACAGGTCACATGCAGAATGAGAACCTGGAGATGATTCCGTCAATGGAAGAGGTATTCGTCTCGCTGATAGAAGCCAGAGATCGTACAGAATCGCCACAGAGTGAATATGAAAAATAGTCCTGCGTCAGAAGCGAAACTCTTTACAGCGGAAAAAGTAACGGTCACACAAGAAGGAGAAAGCAACAAGGCAGCCCCCTGATGGAGGCTGCCTTGTAAAAATCGCGTTGAATTTGTTATATCAGAGGATCTCTACAAGCTTGATCTCGAAATTGAGATCTCGACCTGCAAGAGGATGATTGGCATCGAGTGTCACCTCTGTCTCTGTCATATCAACAACAAGAACAGTAAAAGTCTCGCCATCCTCGCGGGTCACCTCAAGCTGCCCTCCCAGCTCAGGCTCGAAACCGTCAGGCAGCCGGCTCTTCTCCACGACTCCAACCATCTCTTCAAGACGCGGACCGTATGCCTCATCCACTGGAATCTTCACATCCTTTTTTTCACCGATCTTCATACCGACAACCGCAGACTCAAAACCGGGGATGACCTGACCCTCGCCGATGACGAATTCAAGCGGACCTGTTTCGCAGCCGCATCCGTCATCCGAACATTCTGATGAATCAAATACATCACCGTCATCGAGTCGCCCGGTGTAGTGAACCCTGACTTTGTCCCCCTGCTTAGCCTGTGCCATTCTATAACGTCCTTTCGTTGCAGAAGGATCCGGGATTGAACCCTTACGGTGAGATTTCGCCTGCGCTTGCGCACTTTAGCAGAGTAACGGGTAAATTACCAACTAAAAGGAGGATCTCGCAAAAACTGCATGAAGCGCCCGTTTTTTAGGCATAGTGGTCTCAAATTTATACAGGCCCGGTTGATATCTCAACATTTATTTACATGATTTAAAGCAGTTACATTAATTGGCAAAGAGGTTGCTGATGGGTACGCGGCACCACTACGACGTGGTGCCGAATCTGCCAACGGAGGTAGAACCATGGACGCAGTGTCAGCGACCACAACAATCAAACAGAGTGCCGATGTACTATTCCTGATGCTTGGCGCAGTCATGGTGTTTGCCATGCATGCAGGATTTGCCTTCCTGGAGGTGGGTACAGTCAGGAAGAAGAACCAGGTCAACGCCTTTGTCAAGATACTCACCGATTGGTCGGTTTCGACCATCGCCTACTTTGTCATAGGGTTCCCCATTGCCTACGGCATCTCCTTTCTAAAGCCAGTACCAGCGTTAATGTCAGCTAATCAGGGTTACGACCTGGTCCACTACTTCTTCCTGCTCTGCTTCGCAGCCTGCATCCCTGCCATCATTTCAGGAGGCATTGCGGAACGGGCAAAGTTCTGGCCGCAGGTGATCGCCGGCGCGATCTTTGCCGGGCTCGCCTATCCACTCTTCGAGTCGCTTATCTGGGGTCAGAACAACTCCCTGCTACAGGGCATTTTCAAGAGTATCGGAGGCGCCGAGTTTCACGACTACGCCGGTTCGGTGGTGGTACATTCCATCGGCGGCTGGCTGGCGCTACCGGCAGTACTGTTGCTGGGCCCTCGTATGGGGCGGTACATGCGCGGCAGATCGCATCCCATCCCGATCAGCAACATTCCGTTTCTGGCGCTTGGCTCATGGATTCTGGCGGTCGGCTGGTTCGGCTTCAACGTAATGAGCGCGGGCAATCTTGAGAAGATTTCCGGGCTGGTGGCTGTCAACTCTCTCCTTGCAATGGTTGGTGGGGTACTTGGCGCACTTGTGGCGGGGAAAAACGATCCAGGTTTCATTCACAACGGAGCACTTGCCGGACTGATAGCAGTCTGCGCCGGTAGCGACATCATGCATCCGCTTGCATCCTTTGTTGTTGGTGCGATCGCTTCGGTGATCTTCGTGTATGGCTTCCATTTTGAACAGGAGAAACTGAAGATAGATGACGTCCTTGGCGTCTGGCCTCTCCATGGCGTCATAGGAAGCTGGGGTGGGATTGCCGCAGGGATATTCGGCCAACCGCTCCTGGGAGGAGCAGGCGGAGTCAGCTTAGTTTCACAGCTTCTCGGAAGTCTGAGTGCCATAGCATTCGCCCTTATCACCGGTTTTGCGACCTATGGCATCCTCAAGAAGACCATCGGAATCCGGCTGTCACAAGAAGATGAGTTCAAGGGAGCTGACATAGCAATCCACTCTATTGGTGCCTATCCGGAAGACCACATCCGATAACCTGCAACCTGAAACACCACCCTGATTGGAGAGACAGGGTGGTGTTTCAGGCACATACTCATCGAATACATTGTCATCAACCTCCACCACTCCCCAAGGTGAAAAAGAATGTTGCCCCCCTATCGGGTTCAGACTCTGCCCAGATCTTTCCCCCATGCCGCTCGATAACCCGATGCACGGTTGCCAGGCCAATCCCGTCGCCGATAAACTCGCTCTGGCTGTGGAGGCGACAAAACGGTTCAAACAGTTTCTCAGCGTATGCCATCTCGAAACCCGCCCCGTTGTCCCTCACATAATACACGGTACCGTCGGGACGGAGCTCCTGTCCGAACTCGATTCTGGCGTCAGAAGTCCTTGAGCTGTATTTCACTGCATTATCCAACAGGTTGTGCATGCAGATTCCGAGCATACGCCGATCCCCCTGCACGACGACATCCGCGGCTATGGTCACAACCGGTCTCGGTTCTCCTGCACCCTCAAAGATTGTAGTGATACATTTTCGGCACAACTCCGACATATCAACCGCCTCAATCTGCATCGTATCGCGAGAGAGGCGGTTCATGCGGAGTAGAGCATCAATTACCCCCCTGAGGCGACGGCTGGAGACTTCGACCCTCTCAGCTAAATGCGGCAGCTCATCCGAACCGCAACCGGCAGCAGCTTCCGAGATCGCCCTGCTAAACCCTTCCAGTCGAGCAATCGGGGCCCTCAGTTCGTGAGATATCGAATAACAGAAGCTTTCGAGCTCCCTGTTGAGACGTTCAAGCTCTTCGGTTCGCTGCCTGACCCGCAACTCCAGCTCGGCATTGAATGCTTTCTGTTGCTCTTCAGCCTCAATCCGCACGGATATATCGCGGACAACACAGACATGACTGACAACCTCTCCGGACTCATTGCGTATCGGGGAAACGAAATGTTCGGAGTGAAATATCGAACCATCCTTCCGTCTCATTCTGAAAAAGGTCTCAAACCAACCTTTTTCATCGTACGCTGCAAGCATCTCGCGTCCAAACTGTTGCGACTTCTGTTCCGACTCATGGAGACAGGATGTAGAGGCACCAACCATCTCATCTCTGGTATATCCGAACATCTTCTCTACGGCCCTATTACAATCAAGTATTATCCGGGATCCTGTCTGCACTATGAAAATAGATTCGTTCAAACTTTCAAAGGTCTTCTGCAGAAGCTTTATAGTGTTATGTAATTCTTTCTCGATATTTTTCCGGTCATTTATCTCCCGGTTGCTGGCGCGCCAACCCAAAAAGGAACCGCGTCTGTCGAAGACATGCCGGCAACGATGAGCGATCCAGTGCACCTGACCATCGAGGCTGATTATCCGGAAATCGATCGGTACTGGATGACCGTTGGCGTCAATCTGTTCACGGTGGCTGCCAAAGAGAGCGGAGTCGTCAGGATGAACGATCCTGAAAAGCAGCCCAGGATCAACGCGAAACTCTTCAGCTGAATAGCCGGTAATCTCCAGGCATGATGGGGATATGTAGCGGAAACTCCCGTCAGGAGCAATCCAGTACTCCCAGTCATAGGTAAAATCCGCAACGGTACGAAACAGATTCTCACTATCCTGCAGCTGTTTTTCGAACCTGCTCCGCTCTGCGACCTCTTCCTCAAGATTCCGGTTAACCTCCATAATCTCCGACTGATAGTTGACCAGTGCCTGATGGTTCCGGTTGATATCTTCAAACAGAGGCTTGAATTTCCAGATACCTACGGTAATAAGCATGGAAATGAGGAGTCCAAGCAGCTCTACCGTTAGATCCCCCTGATAGGTACCATCGAGCAGGTGGAACAGGGCAACGATCCGACGCACCCCCTGGAACACAAATCCGCATGCCAGAAAGATCCATGCAGCGAACGCACCGCTGAGCCGTATCATCCGGATTGCCATAAACGCCGCAACGAACTGGAAAGCGACGGAAGACATCATAATTGTCAGCAGGGTGCCATTCATCTGTTCATACCTGTAACAAACCTCGATAGATCGCTTGATTCCACCCTTGTGAAGAACAGCTGCTGCACACTATGATTCATTACATTTAATTAAATATTTTTACATTAACAAAGATATCGGTGATACGCAAGAATTCTTGAACAGAGAAGCATCATGAAAAAGGTCATGAGCAGGCAATGGCTGGCAAGAGAATAACATGGAGCTGATCCCCGGATTCAGACATGCCTTGACGTCCTACTTTTACTCGTTTACCCTTGTCCGGAATCAATCGAGGAGGAATATTATGACCGACCAACTTCGCTGGGACACCACCCGGCTCTATCCTTCACCCGACAGTCAGGAACTGCAGAGCGATTTCACATGCGCCGCAACGCAAGCCAGTGCCTTTCGAGAAAGATATTTTGGGAAGATGGCCACCCTCGATGCAGAAGGCGTTCGGGAGGCGCTTATCGGATACGAGCAGCTCCAGGAGAAGGCCCTGATCCCTCAGCTTTACTCGCATCTCCTGTTTGCCTCTGACAGCGAATCGGACTGTCACAAGACGCTGATGCAGCGGTCTATGGAGTTCGGCAATGAGGTCGCCCGAGAGATATTGTTCTTCGATCTTGAGGTTATGGCAATTCCAGCTGAGAGGTTTAATCTCCTCGCATCGGACGAACGTCTCGCAAACTATCGACATTATCTCTCCAGCATCCGCAAATTCCAACCATACTCCTTGCCGGAGCGTGAAGAACAGCTTCTTACCCAGAAAAACCTTTCAGGGATTCAGGCATTCTCCAAACTGTTTGACGAGCTGACTGCCTCCCTCTCCTACCGGATGGAACTGGATGGCGAGGAACGTGACTTCACCGGCGAGGAGCTGATATCGCTCCTCCACCATCCTGTTTCTGAGGTCCGCGAACAGGCGCTCACCGTTTTTCTCAACGGACATAAAGAACAGGGGATCGTCCTCTCCACCGTATTCAATACGGTAGCTCTCGACCATGGTCAGGAGATGGAGATCAGGGGTTACGGCCATCCGATGCAGCCGACAAACCTTGGGAACGAGTTGTCGGATGATGCTATAGAGCACCTGATGCAGGTAACCGAATCGAACTTCCCCCTGGCGCAGGAGTATTTCCTGCTTAAAGCGCAACTTCTCGGGATGAAGAGACTCAAAAATACCGATGTGTATGCCCCTGTCGGGGAGTGCAACAAAAAATACAGCTTCGACGAAGCTAAGGAACTAGTCCTCGACTCATACAGCTCTTTCAACCCCGAGTATGGCAAGTTGATCGACGGTTTTTTCTCCGAAAGACGTATCGATGTCGAACCGAGACCCGGCAAATCAGGCGGCGCATTCTGCATGGGGCTGACTCCCAAGCTATCCCCTTACCTTCTGCTCAACTTTACCGGCAACTTGAGGGATGTTTCAACCCTTGCCCACGAAGCCGGTCATGGACTGCATTACCTTCGCTCACAGGGTCAGTCCATGCTCAATTACCACGCTCCACTCCCCCTGGCCGAGACTGCGTCGGTATTTGGAGAGATGCTGCTGACCACCCGACTGCTGGCCCGGGAGAAGGACCGTGAGGTGAAGATCTCCCTTCTCTGCGCAACCATAGAGGACATCATAGCCACTACCTTCCGGCAGGTGGTGCTTACACGCTTTGAACAAAGGATGCATCTTGAGCGGAAGAATGGGCTTCTGACCTCCGACCATCTCTGCACGATCTGGTGGGAAGAGAACGCGAAGCTGTTCGGCGATGCGGTTGATATGATAGAGCCGTATCGCTGGGGATGGAGCTACATATCCCACTTCATACACAGCCGTTTCTACTGCTACGCCTATACATTCGCCGAGCTGCTGGTCCTGTCACTCTACGCGCAATACAAAGAGACCGGACCATCCTTTGTCCCTGCTTTTGACGCGATCCTGGCCAGCGGAGGCTCACGCTCCCCGGGTGACACAGCCAGTCTTGCAGCTATAGATATTACCGACCCAGGCTTCTGGCAGAAGGGGTATGACATGCTGGGAGAACTTCTTGAAGAGCTGAAAGTGCTTGTTAAAGCGCAATGACCGTTACCCCTCCGAGGTAGTACCCACTACATGAAAACATCGGAGGGCTGGCCTGATTTTAGAGGGTGACAAGATAAAGCTGGGTCATCTTGGCACCCATCAGTCAATTCCTTGACTTTTCCCTCTGTAAATACAGTCAAATCAACCACGATTCTAAAATCAATCAGCATATACATCCTTTAACACCGCGCTCTCAGCCCCTCATATCCCCCTCCACTCCTTCTCTTCAGATGATTCAATTTCAAAGGCATGAAAATTGCTGATTTACCCTGAGTTCACAGAAAATACTTTCTAAACCAGCATCAGGCAAGGGTTTACAGTTATCATCATGCGCAATGCCTTATACAGCACTACTTTGAAGCGAATCTTTCTTGTTCTACTCCTCTTGTCATCTGTTATCTCGGATACCCGATCAGCAGACGCAGTATCAAATATCTGGAGCAGCTCAGGACCGGCAGGCGCTTATGTCAGATCTCTGGTCATCTCTCCGACGGCAACCCCAACCATATATTCAGGTACCAATGGCAGCGGAATATACAAAACCAGCGTTGGCAGCGCTTCGTGGACGGCTGTCTCCACAGGGCTAACAAACAGGACAATAACCGCACTCGCCGTAGACTCCATCTCTCTCTCAACGGTCTACGCAGGCACTGCAGGGGCAGGGGTCTTCAAGACCATTAACAATGGAGGGACCTGGTCGACAACAGGATTGACAACCGATACGGTCAACGACATCGCTGTCGCCTCAGGAGCACTGTATGCGGCAACCAGCACAGGGGGCGTTTACCGCAGTGCAAACGGAGGGACTGCCTGGACACAGATTAATACCGGCATTTCAAACCTCAATATCACCTCAATCGTACTTTCACCCAATTTTGCATCCGACAGCATCGTATATGCAGGCTCTTCTGGAGGGGGCATATTCAAAAGCACGGACCGTGGCGACACCTGGACAGCAATCAACACCAACATCACCGACCTGAAGATCGTCTCTCTTGCCATCTCCCCCAACTATACTGTCGATACAACCATCTATGCGGGAACCACAACCGACGGGGTATTCAAAAGCACTTCAGCTGGCACAACCTGGGCGTCTGTGAACAGTGGGATCACCGCAGGGGGATCCATCCTTACCCTTGCAATCGATCCAAACACCCCAACCACGCTGCACGCAGGAACGAGCCTGGGCTTGTTCAGTACGACAAACGGAGGTGGAGCATGGGCAGCTCCGGCGACCTCTCCCCCGTCGAACCCGTATGTCGCTGCTGTCGCAATTAACCCCAACTCTTCTGCAAGCCTTTTTGCAGGCACCGGAGGGGGTGTTTTCGAGAGTACCGACAGCGGTGCCTCCTGGACCGCTCTCAGCACAGGAATTACCGGAACCGATGCCGTTGCACTCGCAATCAACCCCGCTGCCACTTCGCAGTTATTTACCGGAACCAACGGAGGCGGTATCTTTTTCAGCAATGATACGGCGGCCAGTTGGGCCTCTCGCAACAGCGGCATCCTGAACAGCTTCGTTCAGGGCATCTCTATAGATCCAAATACCACGGCCAGGGTGTATGCAGCGACTTTGGGAGGTGTTTACCGAAGCATCAACAGCGGAACCACCTGGAGTGCAGCGACAACCCAACCCACCACCGCCGATGTAAGGGGAATAGCACTAGACAGCAGCGCCACTCCTGCATCCACACTCTATGCCGGGAGCTACGGTGGTGGAGTATTCAAGTCAGTAAACAGTGGAGTTGATTGGGCCGCAACCACGGCATTGTCGGACCAGAACGTCACATCCCTCGCCATTGATATGAATACCGTTCCGCCGACTGTCTATGCGGGTACCGATGGTGGCGGCGTTTTCAAAAGCACGAACGGAGGAACTGCGTGGTCGCTTGCAACAGCAGGAAACAGCGGTCTTAACAGCACTATCATCAGAGCTCTTGCTATCACCCCTGCAAAGCTGTATGCCTCCACCGCAGCCGGCGTGCATTCCCTTGGAATCCCTGGTGGCACCCAGTGGAGCGCTGTCAACAACGGCCTTACCAACCTGGATACGCTATCGATAGCTGCGAGCCCTGCAAACCCTTCATATATCGCTGCCGGAACAAACGGAGGTGGTGTATTTCTCAGCACCAGCAACGGTTCCAACTGGACCTCTGTAAACACCGGCCTCACCAGCCTGTTGATCAACGCTCTTGCCATTGACGGGGCAACGCCCACGAACATACATGCGGGGAGCGCTACCGGCGGGGTCTCGACCCTTACCATGAGCCCCACCATAACCGTCACCCCCGTATCGCCTCACAGTTTCGGAATAGCAAACACTGTCGGCCCCCCCTCTGTCCAACAGATAACCGTAGGCAACAGCGGCACGCTTGATCTTACCATCTCCTCCATCACTGCCTCCCTCTTCGCCGCTGACGGCAGCACCTTCTCACCAGCGGGCAACGGTATTGCCATTGGAGGGACAACACCCTGCCCCAGCACCACTCCCACGATAATCCCTGGAGGGAGCTGTACCCTCTTGTTCAGTTTCACCCCCGGCACCCCTGTTACCAACAGTGCAACCCTCTCCTTTGCATCCAACGACACTGCGACCCCTTCGAAGAGCCTGGTGATTGACTGGGCCGGAGGAAAACCCCCGGCTGCAGCATTCACCTCACCCGCTGGAGGCTCAACCGTAAGAAACCCGATCACCTTCACCGGCACTGCCATCGATTACAGCGGTTCTGGCCTGGAAAAGGTAGAGGTTTCACTGGACAGCGGAGCGACATGGCACACTGCGACCCCCAAACCAACCCTCTCCACCTGGGAATACGTGTGGGCAACTGCACCGGGAACCGGAGACGGCAGCTACTCCGTTAAGGCACGGGCAAAAGACAATAACGGATACATTCAGACGTCCCTGGCCGCTGTTGCCGTAACTCTCACCAACACTGCCCCGGATACCGCCATAGACACAGGACCATCCCCCCTTGAACACCATAATAACGCAACCTTTACCTTTTCAGCGAGCAAGTACGGTGCCGCACTCCCTGGTGCGCTCTTTGAGTGCAAGCTTGACAGCGGCACCTACAGTTCCTGCACTTCACCTGTATCCTACATCAACCAAATTGACGGCTCGCACACCTTCACCGTCCGTGCCGCAGATGGAGCCCTTCCGCTTCCGGGGAACGTCGATCTCTCCCCCGCCTCATTGACATGGGTCATCGATACCACCCCCCCTATCACGAGTATCAGTTCCAAACCGGCACTGTTCGTCAACTCAACAGCCGCACAGTTCGTGTTTGCTGCTAACGAAGCAAACTGCACCTACATCTGCACCTTTGACGGCGTTGGCCCTGCACTTTGCACCAGCCCCTACAACAGATCGACCCTGACCGAAGGGAACCACACCTTTACCGTACAGGCAACAGACCAGGCAACCAATCAGGAGCTTACTCCGATCTCCTACACCTGGATGATAGACGTGACAAAGCCCACATCGAACATTGATGCCTTTGCTGCGCCACTCACCGGCACCAACTATAATTTTACCGGGGTGTCGAGCGATCCGCTCTCAGTGGTCTCTTCAGGAGTCAGCCTGGTAGAGGTTTCGTTCAATGGCACAACCTGGTTCCCTGCCACTGACACGGCTGTAAATCCAGCCCTGCCATGGTCATCCTGGAGCTATCTCTGGACTCTGCCGGCCAACGGCTCATACACGATACAGTCCCGTTCTACGGACAGGGCAGGCAATATCCAGCAGAGTCCCGCCAGCGCCAACATTGTCGTAGCCAATCCCCTTCCGACAGCAGCCATAGGCTATCCGGCAGTCAACGCCAACATAGGGAGCGCCAGTTCAAGGGTCATTACTGGAACAGCTGCACAGGCAGCAAGCGGTCTACCGCTTCAAAAGGTACAGGTAACTGTCTACCCATCCGCCACACCCCCTGGCTCACCGACCTGGGTCGATGCAACAGGGACAACAAGCTGGAGCTACAGCTGGACGTTGCCTGTTGACGGCGCATATACCATACTGGCCCGCTCCCTTGACAGCGTCGGGAACATATCTGCAATCGACAGTACGAACAGCCGGTCGGTTACCGTGGATGTCACACCTCCGACCTCAACCATAGACCAGCCTGCGAACCCGTATATGCAAGGTCATGTCATACAGGTCTCAGGAGCATTCAACGACAACCTTTCAGGGGTCAGCACGGTAGATATGACCATAACCAACGCAAGCAACCAGACAGTCTCTTCAGGCCAGGCCCAGCTGGACACTATTAACAAGAGATGGACATACACCAGCAACATCAACGTACCACTCCCTGACGGAGCCTATCTGGTGAGCTCTCGCAGTACCGACATCGCCGGGAACCAGCAGACAGTACCTGGCACAACAACCATAACGCTGGACAACGTACAGCCGCATACCACCATCAACAGCACTCCGGTTGACCCTTCTAGTTCATCGTCACCCTCCTTCACGTTTACCGCAGACCACACTTCAACCTTTGTCTGCACACTTGACGGGGTTGCTACGGCATGCAGCAGCCCGAAAAGCTATACCGGCCAAACAACCGGGACTCACACCTTCACTGTCCAGGCAACCGACCTGGCAGGCAATCAGGAACCTACACCTCAGATCTACTCCTGGTTCATCGATCTTGTTCCACCTACGATCACTGCTGTTACGCCAGTCAACGGCGCATCCCGCGTGAGCATATCAACCCCGGCCATCACAGTAACCTTCGACAAAGCGGTAAACCCGGCGACCGTGACTACGGCTACTTTCTCGCTGACAACCGGTGGTGCGCCGGTAATCGGAAGCATCTCGATGAACACAGCCAACACTGTTGCAACATTTACCCCAACTGCCCTTCTTTCTTATGCAAGCGACTACACCGCTGCAGTGACCTCTGGGATCCGTGACCCTGCTGGCAATACGCTTTCTGCGGGACGAACATGGAGTTTCAGCACAGACCCGGATGGAGATATCAACCTGGACGGACGAGTGGACATCGCTGATGCCATCCTTGCTCTGAAGGTTTCAGTTGGAAGAGTGACCATCTCCGCAACGGCCTTCAGACATGGAGACGTGGGACCGCTTGTTTCGGGGAGCCCGCAGCCGGACGGCATACTCGACGGACGCGATGCGATGATAATCCTGGGCAAGAGCATAGGAAAGCACAACTGGTGAGGAAACCGATGAGACATGCATTTCGATCGATCAAAACAGTCAGCCTTCTTGCAATCCTCGGGCTTGCCATTTCCGTTGCCGGCTGCGGCGGTGGCGGTAGCACGACTGGCGGCACAACTCCTCCGGCAACCACAACCATAACCGGAACCGTTGGAAAAGGGATTTTCACCAGTGGAGTCGTTGAGTGCTATTTCGTCAACGGAGCGACCAAAGGTCCGCTTTTCACATCAGCAACAATCAACAGCAACGGCGGATATACCCTCGATATCGGCACCAATTCGGGTATCGTACTCCTTGAAGCCTATGGCAGCTACATAGACGAATCCACCAATGCAGTTCGTACGATTACCAAAAACGTTAACCCCCCTCAGAGGTCGGTCATCTATATTGCCGGACCGAGCGGTGCAAAGGTTGCAGCCATAACCCCGCTGACAGAACTCGCCGTTCGCAACGCCTACAGCAGAAGCACGGCACTGACCCAGGAAAACGTTGAAGCGGCGAATGCCCTTGTGTCGGATATCTACACCTTCGACATCCAGACCACGTTACCGGTTCAACCGAGCGCAACAGCCCTTGTCAGCGCGTCACCAGCACAGAAACGCTACACGATGATCCTTGCAGGCATTTCAAATCTCGCTCCGACACCTTCACAGATACACTCACTGCTCACTACCTATAGCAGCGATCTTTCAGCGCCTCCGAACAGGATATCAGGCGCCAACATAACAGCACTGAATAATTCAATAACCAGCTTTCTTGACACCAACTCGAACAACAATACCGGTTACACCTCAACAATGGCTCAACAGATACCGCTCTTCTCGCAGGTCGGCTTCTACTCCACGATCGTGACCATAACGGCTACCCAGAATTCGCCGACTGCCGACAGTATCGCAAACATTATCCAGTTTGGCCTGCAACTGGATAACAACCTCACCGTGGAAAACAGCGGTGGGACTCTCAGCGATAACGTGATCACAATCCTTGCTGATACGGGAAACACGCAGTGGGATGCGCAACTGGTCGATGATACTGCGACTGGCAAAAAGGTTCTTAACGTGAATATCATAAATACGCTAACCGGACTGAGACCCAACGAGAACCTTGCAACCATCCGGATCAGGACCAACCCGAACTTCAACCCATCCCCTACGAGTATCGTGGTAAAGCATGTGTACCAGAACAACGTGGAGAATACCCTGATACCGTTCGCCGCCAAGGACGTGCAGAGCACGACAACAGTAGACTGGAGCATTAACGCAGCCTTCTGATCGGGCAATAAAAAGGGGCCCCAAAAGGCCCCTAGCAGTGAAGAGCTATGAATCAGTTCAATCAGTAGGAATACGTAACCCCGATATTTACCACGGTACCGCCGATCTCCCACTTGTCCTTTGTCGTTTCTGTCCTGGTTCGATCAGTGCTGATATTCTGCATCTCGATCTCTGGCCTGGCTGAAAACCACTTGAAATATGCACCTGCCGACCAGCTGTCGGATAGTTTGAAATCGACGTCTGCAACTGCCTGATAGCCCACAGCCATACCATGGGCAGATTCCTCTACCGAAGGGGTGATACCTGTTATCTTGTTATTGATGAACCCCTGATACAGGCCGACCCCGCCACCTGCAGACAACCTCAGCCTGTCGAATTCCTGAACCCCTTTGACCGTAAGGGTGATCGGAACCCCGTAGGCGGTTCGGTCAATGGTGATAGGGCCTGGAATGGAAACCTTTCCTGAGGCTGTGTAAAACCCGGATCCCAGCTCCAAAGCTGCATACGAAGCGGGTCGATAGCCGGCTGCAATATCAACATTGTAGCCGGTATCAAAATACTTGAACCCCTTGTAATTGCCGCCATCCCTGCCGTTTGGCAGAAATATGCCCGCCCTGGCCGCCAGATAGGTCTGGTCAGCTGCCAGGGCGCTCCCGGCAGAAAGCGCAACAATCATCAGTGACACTCCCCATAGAGATCTTTTATTCACGCAACCCTCCTTATTTTAAGGTTTTACTCACTTACGACTTGCCGTTCCCCCACAATAGGGCCCTCACATTTGCATCTATCGGAAGCAGGTAATCCTGAGCCGAGATAACGATTCCATCTGCTGCGCTGACTAGCCTGATAGTGACATATACCCTTCCGCGAGACTCGGAGTAGGTGCCGACAAGGAGAGCCTGGGCCTCATGATTTTTGCCGATCTCGCGAATCTCGCGCGAAAGCATCAGCTCACCCTCTGACTGTTTGACAAAGATCGTATCGCGCAGTTTAAGTTCAACTACCTTGTATCCGTTTTTTGTAAGTCGCGTTGAGAGATGCTCTGACAGAGTCCTACCCAGCCGTGAGCCGGAAAGCTTGTCGATATCTACGAGAGTGGCAACAAGCACGGCCCGTTCCCTCGGAAGACGTTTCGATGCAGGGATTGAAGCCAGCATCTGGTCCACAGCCTGGTAACTTGCCGCCATCAGGCAGTCCCCTTCGTCAGAGCAGCATGTCTCAGTGGTACAGGTGCGGAAATAGGAACATCCGGTAAGAATAAACGTAAGTACTACCGCCAGAAAAACCTTGCCCCCCCGACGAGCGAATCCTGTCATCGTCCGACTACCTCCATCCTTTTAATGGGGCGCTCCAAGGCCTCGACAAAGAGGTCCGAATCCTCTTCCTCGATGTAATAGACAGAGCTCTTACGGAGCCGGTACTGGTTGTCGGTCACGATAGAGGTAGTGACAATCAGCTCGGTATGGGTGGCAGCACCTGCATAATGGCCCAATCCCCAGTCTGCAAGTGCAGAGACACCCAGTGCGCCGGGCAATGCGTCGACGCCGGAGCCGATCATCCCGTGTATGACCCAGAGGCCGGCTGTCAGAGCGGTTAACGTACCGGGCACATGTGTGTAGCGGTTGCTGCCGTGGCGTACCAGTTGCGTGTCGTAGGAGATCTCTACCGCACCTGCCACAGGCTGATCATTGACCTGCATACCGCGGTTTACAAGACGTGTTATGAGAAAGTTACGGAACGCGATGTTAAAGGTGGTCCCTTCACGCGGCATGCGTATGAAGAGAGATTTGTCCTTGATTGCGCTCTCCTTGCCATAGGCAACAATCTGGGTCTGTACCGCCACATCGTCTGCAAGTACATCCCAGTGATGGGCCGCACGGGCCTTCTTCTGTGTGGATATGGGATGATTGGCGGGAATCGGGAGCTGCGAGGCACATCCGCCAATGAACAATGAGATTGCGATTACCAAAAGACGAACACGCATCAATTCCCCCTGCAGTATCTTTCAAATATACGACGTATGACTACCGGTCTGTCAAAATACCGTCATTATGGGCTGCACCGCCCTTAAACCTGTAAAGGCCGGTAAATAGTGGGAACACAAGCCAGAAGTACCGTAATGCGCCAGAATGAGGCGCTTTTGCGAACAGCACCTGAAAAGAAAATGCAATGTCTTTGCCAACTGGAGGAGATAAGGAGAAGGAGTGACCGGAAGGAGATGGATATGAATAGTATGTGAAAATTTCCGCTCAGATGGCGGTCGGATTTACTGTACGGATGAACCGAACCGTAAGGGATTGCGGCAGGGCCTGGTAATTGAGGTTCAGAAAAAGATGGCCTGCAAATGAGATGCACGTCGAATCAGTGAGGGGGCTCCTCTTCTATCTTGAAAGCCTTGATTTCGCGATGGAGTGCATCCACCTCGTTTCCGATGGCTACAATCCTGTGCGAGACATCGCGTACACCGTTGACCGTCTCTGCACCGATCTGGATGACCCGCTTCATGGCCTTGACCATCTCGTCGCCCACGGCCTGCTGCTGCTTTGATGCGTCGGCAATAACCACTGTCTTGTCATTGGCCAGAGCAAGGTTTTCAGATATGAGCTGTATGGATTTGGCCTGCTTCTCCGACGCAAGACGAGTGACCTCAGTGGCATCGCGAATGGTACCGAATCCATCGAGGAGCCCGGCCATGCTTTCACCCTCTTCACTCGTAGCTCGATTTACCTCCTGGATCAGGTTCCTGATTTCATCGAAGGCATGTACAATCTTCCCAAGATCTTCATTCTGTTCGAAGGCTACCTCCTCAATGTTCTTGACCATTTCCGAGGAGCGATGGGAGGCCTCCTGAATAGTATGCAGTGCGTCGTTTGCCCGTGCAGCCACCGTCTTACCCTCCGTCACCATGCCGGAGGTAGCGCTTGCAGAGTCGACCGCAATGCGGATCTCCTGCTGGATGGTGGAGATTATGGTTTCGATCTCCTTGGTGGATGTTGCGGTCTTGTCAGAGAGGGTCTTCATTTCTGCAGCAACAACGGCAAAAGGCCTGCCATGCTCACCTGCCTGGCCGGAAAGGATCTGAGCGTTCAAGGAGAGGAGCTTGGTCTGTTCCGTCACCTCCTTGATGACATCCAGAACCTTGGCAATATCCTTGGAACGGGCGCCAAGGTTTGCGACGGTTGCAGACAGCGAGGCAACCAGCTGGTCTATCCGCTGCATACTTTCTATGGCATCGCGCACGGAAACGATACCTCGCTCGGCAATGATGCTGTTGGTCTTCACCGAAAGGTCGGTCGTCTCTTTCACTATGCTCCCGATTCTGGAAACAGAGAGATTGATGCTGGATACCGCCTGATCAGCAAATTCCATGGAATTGGTTGCCTTGGCTGCAACTGCAGCAACATCCCGGGAAGATTTCGAGATAATAAGGACCGATTCATAGCTGGAATTGACATCCCCGCTCAGGCGTTCCATCTTTGAAACCACACCGCGAGAAGCGGTCAGTATCTCGTTCAGCGCAGATGTACTCTCAGCAGAAAGCTCCTGCAGGTCGTCCGTAGCTGCTATTACGTGCTGAAGGGAATCAATGGTATTCTGAACCGAGATGAGAGCATTGTCCGTCGAGAGCTGCTGACGATTCACTCCGTTGATGACATCCTTGAAGGTCTTGTTCAGATGATCGGTGGCAGCGGATACGTTGCCGGAAATGTCCTTGAATTTCCCTACGGTAGTGGCAAGCCATTCGATGAGGAGTTTCAGGCCATTGGATATCGACCCGAATTCGTCATCAGTATCCATGAAGTTGCGGCTGGAGAGATCGCCGCTTTTTACCTGGCTGATGCTGGCATTGATGGCTGAAACCTTGGAACCGATGTCGCGGTTGAAGAAATAATAGACGAAAAAAATGAGGCAAAGCAGTAGAGTACCTTGAAGAATAGAGGTGGTTAGAGCCAGTTGGGAAAGGTTCTTTGCGACTCTCGCATTGGAGTATTCGAAGGCAATCTTCCCTACCGTCTCGGCTCCCGACATTACTGGTATATCCAGTTTTGCATAGGTATCCGGGTAAGTTGCATGTTTCCTGTCGATTATCACCATACCTTTATCGACATAGGTTATCCTGAGGATATCTGGGTCTTTTGCCAGTTCATCGATCAGCTGGCCGAGATAGGTGAAATCGTAGCTTTCTCGCGATACGACCGCAAGTGCCCCCAGTTGTTTTCCGCACAATGCAAGCTTCTCACTGATATCCCTCTCCTGCACCCTCTTGTTTTCGTACAGAGACCAGCCAGTGGCCAGAGCCTGGCCGAAGAAAATGATAATAACCAGTCGCAACAGAAACTTGCGAGATAGTTTCTTGCGATGTGTTGTTCTTTTATCGGTATGATAGGATGGTGACGATTTCATTGTCTGTAGTATACCAGGTCCTGATGGAAGAAATGCGCGTTAAAACGATCGTCCACTGCTCGCATGCCGTAATTACCTAGCAGTAACCTGCTAAAACGTGAAATTTTGCGGCGTTGCCTTTTCCTTCTTGATGATCGCCTGGCCTTCAGGGCTCTTTACAAAACCGAGAAAGCGCTTGACTGCGTCGCCCCGGTTCTTGCCGAGTACAAGGTGATTCTTCAGGATGAATTTCCACTTCCCTGACGAGACATCCTCAGGCCCGATGCCGTCGATTTTGATCGATTTGAATTTACCGCCGGAGTTGCTGAGTGCCACCATTTCAACCGGTCCGATGACATCGTTTTTTGTCTCAAGGGCCTTATGCATATCCTGCGATTTGGGAAGGTTGAGGATCTCCGGAGCCTCAACCAGGTTCTTCAAGCAGGTAAACCCTCCCCGGAAAGCCATTTTAGTGGAGTCGCTCTCCGGTCGTGTCATGGCTACTATCTTTGCATCCGCTCCTCCCAACTGTTTCCAGTTCGTGATCTTCCCGGAATAGATGTCGCATAGCTGCTGCGAGGTGATCCCCTTGACCGTAACGTTGCTGCTGACCGCAACAACCCCTGCGACATGTGCGAACTCCAGCGGCAGTAACCCTGACTTAAGCTGCTCTGCCGACGGATCAGCGGCAGCCATGGCTATGTCTATGACCCCGGCGTTGAGACCGGCAATCCCCCCTGGCATCCCCATGGACTTCTGGTTGACCTCGATGCTATCTTTCGGGTTCTTCTTCATGTAGGCGTTGCCGAGGTCGGTCAGAAGAGTGATCATACTCCCCGATCCACCGATCTTGATGGTCTCGGCCTGGGCAGTGGCTGCGGCAAACAAGGCAACGGCAATCAGCAGTACGCTCTTTTTCATGGCAATAATCCCCTTTCATCTGTCTGATGTGAGTTATCTGTATACCCTAAAACCTGCGATAAGCAAGCGGGGAGGCATTTATAGGCCCTCCCCGCATAGAGATATAAGTATACATCCGACAATTAAGGGTGAAACTTTAGCATTATTTCAAATCAGTCTTACTCTCCTTCAACGAACACCCCTTTTCCCATGCCAGGTAACCGTCTTCGGTTATCGCCCAGAAGGATTCGATCCTGGATTCATAGTACGGAAGGTCAGCGCACTCCTCTTCCATCTGTTGACAGAACTCTCCTGACACAAGCCCCTGCGCCGCCAGAAACCGGTAGAATCCTGCCACACCCTGCAGAGAGCCGGCAAGATATTCAACGGCAGGGTCAAGGGTATTCATGATGTACCAGTTACCGGCAAACTGCCGGACCAGTCCCGGCCGCTCCGAGAAAAGGTTTCGCTGTTTCACCGCAATCACGAAATCGCGGACGAAATAATCGGCTCCATTGGCAAAAATCGTGGCCTGGGCCGGATCAATGCCGGCTTCCTTGAGCGACTCGTAGTAAGCCATCAGCAGCCCCTTGCAGAGCTCGTCCACTCGAATCTCGTCGTCCAGCGTAGAAACATCGAAATCGGCCTTGTTTATCTGCATAATAGTTCCTTTACCTACAGGTACGAGTGAAACGTGATTTTTGCGTAAGATCAAGGGGTCGGGAAGAGTTACGCAGATATCGCGCAAAAGGCACGTTTTACCTGTTTAACCTCGGATCGAGGGCATCCCTGATCCCCTCACCGACCAGATTATACGAAAGCACCGTCAATAGGATCGCCAGCCCGGGAAAGAGCGAGAGCCACCAGGCAAACTCTATATAGTCCTTTCCCGAGGTAAGTATGTTGCCCCAGCTCGGAACAGGGGGCTGTACGCCGATGCCGAGAAAAGAGAGGGCGGATTCCGTGAGGATTGCACCTGCAACGCCAAGCGTGGCAGAGACAAGTACCGGTGAAAGGGCATTGGGAAGTATGTGACGAAAGATGATCCTCAGGTCTGATGCACCGATGGCCCTGGCAGCCATGACGAACTCGCGCTCACGCAGCGTCAGCACTTCTGCGCGAACCAGCCGTGCGACCCCCATCCAGCCGGTCAGACCGATCACGATCATGATGTACCAGATGGAGGGCTCCAGCATGGCGATAACAGCGAGGATCAGGAAAAATGTAGGGAAGCAGAGCATGATGTCCACCAGCCGCATCAGCAGGCTATCGGTCCAGCCGCCATAGTAGCCGGCCAACAGGCCGACAACCGTGCCGATGATTACGGCTATCCCCACCGCAACGAAACCGACCTTCAGGGAAATTCGGGCACCGAAGATCACCCGCGTCAGGACATCTCGACCAAGTTCATCCGTACCGAACCAATGTGCGGCAGACGGGGAAGTCAGTACATGATAGGCGTCTATGGCATCCGGCTCATAGGGGGTAAGGAAAGGGGCCGATAGTGACAGGATGAAGAGGAGGCAGACCACTGCTCCGCCTGCCATGGCAAAGCGGTTGCGACTCAGGCGATGCCAGAAGATCCCTGTTATTGAGCTTTGCTGCTGATCCAATCCGAAACCTCGCCTGCCCGGCTCCTGCCGGACGATACTGTTTCATACCATGATTTTATGCACCGTGCCACTGTTTATCTGCGTGAGAGCCTTGTCAAGCGCCTCCAAAACGTGCTATGTATCGCTTCGGTGGTGTGCATATGAAAGATCAGGTCAAAATCCTTCTGGTGGATGACGAGGAATCAAGCCGTGACCCGCTCTCCCTGCTGTTGAAGAGAAGCGGGTATCTGGTCAAGGGCGCAGGTACGGGCCACGAAGCCCTGCAGCTACTTGGTTCCGAGCCGTTCAACATCGTCATTACCGACCTCTTTCTTCCCGACTCCAACGGCATTGACATCCTCAAGGAGGTCAAGCAACTCTCCTCGACCATGGAGGTAATCCTCATTACCGGTCACGCCTCCGCTGAAACCGCAGTCCGGGCGATGAAGGAAGGGGCATTTGATTACATCACCAAACCGCTCAATATCGAGGAACTGACGATAATACTTGGCAAGGCGGTGGAAAAACACCAGCTTGTCAATGAGAACGTCTACCTGAAGAAACAGCTCCGTGACAAATACGAGTTTTCGAACATCATAGGCAATTCACCGGCAATGCAGCAGATCTTCAACCTGATGAAGCGGGTGGTTAAGACCGACTCAACGGTCCTGATCCTGGGAGAGTCAGGTACCGGCAAAGAGGTGGTTGCCAAGGCGATTCATTTCAACAGCTCCCGCAAGACAATGCCTTTCGTGGCTGTACACTGCGGAGCAATTCCGGAAAACCTGCTGGAGAGTGAGCTGTTCGGCTACGTGCGCGGGGCTTTTACCGGTGCAAACAGGGACAAGATCGGCAAATTCGAGGCAGCCAACGGCGGCACGATATTTCTGGACGAGATCGGTACCATGCCGCTCCAGCTCCAGACCAAGCTGCTGAGGGTTCTTCAGGAACACGAGGTAGAAAGGGTCGGCTCTCACCGGACCATCAAGCTCGATGTCCGGGTCATTTCCGCCACAAACCATCAGCTCGAAGAGGAGGTAAAACAGGGGAGATTCCGCGAAGACCTCTACTGGAGGCTCAACGTAATCCCGATAAATCTACCGCCTCTCAGGGACCGGACTCATGATATCCTCCCCCTTGCCCGTCACTTCCTTGCAAAATACTGCCAGGAGATGAACAGACCTCTGATGAGCTTGGGCAAGGAATCGCTCGAGTTACTCGAATCCTATCACTGGCCGGGTAATGTACGTGAACTGGAAAACGTCATAGAACGGGTTGCGGCGCTTACCGAAGGAAATCAGGTAACCCCGGCGGATCTTCCGACGAATATCAGCGGTGCCCTGTATGAGCCTGACGAATACTCCATCCGTGTCCCCACCTCAGGAATCGACCTGATGAAGACGGTCAACCAGATCGAGATGAAGATGATCGACGAGGCCCTGTCCCTCACCAACGGCGTAAAGGCGCAGGCAGCCTCCCTGCTGAACATGAACCGGACCACGCTCGTAGAAAAGATGCGCCGGCTCGGCATGCAGCGCTGATCACTGCCGGTTTTCCGCAGACAGTAAACTTCTTCCATAGGCAATAAAGTTTAGCCTGGTCGGGCCTGCTTGCAGGCTCTAACCATTTGACAACTTTGCGCCACATCTGAATATTTCGCCGACAGCATTCTTCGCCCAACTTATGGAACAGCATCTGCTGGCAGCGATGACCGAACTGTTTCACTGTCCCCTCATCTCCGAATGCCGTTACCTGCTCAATCACAGTGAGGAGGCATCGCACCGCATCGAGCGCCGCACCGACGAGTTGCAGTGGAAACAGAAACTGGCCTCGCAAGAGGAGATCATCGAAGAGATTGAGTCAATTTTGGCTGGTATTGGTGAGGATGAGTTCGATAAGGACAATATAACTGCTTGACAACTGGCATAAGTATTACTATATGATTAATCAATCATATATGAGGTGCATGTACATGAGCGACATTTCCACCTTTCGTGCCGACATCCTGAAAGCGCTGGCGCAGCCTACCCGGTTGAAGATTATTGAATTTCTGCGCGACGGCGAGCGTTGCGTCTGCGAGATCTTCCCAGCCATTGGCGAAGAACAGTCCAACACCTCCAGACATCTGAGCATGATGCTCGCTGCAGGAGTCCTATCGCGTCGTAAGGATGGCCTCAAAATCTACTACGCCATCAAGCATCCGGAAATTCTTGACGTGGTTGACATGGTAACCCTGATCGTAAAGCAGGAGATCTCCGGGCGCCATGAAGTGTTGAAGGCGGTGTAGCACCTTTTTTTTGCTTCTTTAGGTGAGTAAATAATCAAGTGCTCATGGAGTTTAGATGCTGAAAAGTTTTGCCGATTACATTGCATTTAACCTTTTTGGTCTCATCCCCGGTACACGTTCAGGTGAGGCGCTCGACTTCTTTATCTACGATACCTTGAAGATATTCCTGCTACTCACCACGATTATTTATGTGGTTGCCATCATCCGGACCTCCTTCCCACCGGAGCGGACCAAACGAATCCTCTCACACAAGCGCGAGTACGTGGGGAACGTTATGGCTGCCCTACTCGGCATTGTCACGCCATTCTGTTCCTGTTCGGCTGTGCCGCTGTTCATCGGTTTCGTTGAGTCCGGTGTGCCGCTCGGCGTCACATTCTCCTTTCTGATTTCTTCCCCCATGGTGAACGAGGTCGCCCTGATCATGCTCTGGGGTCTGTTCGGCTGGAAGATAGCCCTGATCTACATAGGCACTGGCCTGCTGGTTGCCATCGTCGCCGGTATTGTCATCGGCAAACTGAAGATGGAAAAGTACGTCCAGGATTACGTCTGGGAGATGCAGGTCGGCAGCAGCGAAATCCAGGTCATGGCTTGGCGCGAAAAGTTCGATTACGCGCGCGACTACACGCGAGATCTCCTGAAAAAAATCTGGCCGTATGTGGTGGTGGGCGTCGGTATCGGTGCCTTCATTCACGGCTATGTGCCGCAGGACTTCCTTGCCAAATGGGCCGGACGCGACAACCCGTTCGCCGTGCCAGTGGCAGTAGCTCTTGGCGTGCCGCTCTACAGTAATGCTGCCGGTGTGATACCTATTGTCCAGGCACTGACTGCTAAGGGGATGGCGATCGGCACTGTGCTGGCATTTATGATGGCGGTAACTGCACTGTCACTGCCTGAGGCTGTCATACTCAGCAATGTGTTAAAGAAGCCGCTGCTGGCGACCTTCTTCGGCATCGTGGCTACGGCAATCGTCATTGTCGGATATCTGTTCAATGCGATTCTGTAAGGGATACAAGCAGGCATGAAAGAGCGAAACTATAGATTTGCCAGTCTGCTGGCACTGTTTACGATTTTCTATAATCTTGCAGAAGGGCTTATTTCCATTTGGTTTGGGGTTGCAGATGAAACCCTGGCACTGTTCGGTTTCGGCGTGGATTCATTCATTGAGGTGATTTCTGCAATCGGTGTCTGGCATATGCTGCGTAGAATTCGGGCCAACGGCAATGAGACAAGGGACGAATTCGAGCAGCGCGCACTTCGGATAACCGGTTCGGCCTTCTACGTCCTGACAATCGGTTTGATTCTGACGGCGGCAGTCAACCTTTATCAAAGCCACAGGCCGGAGACAACACTCTGGGGCATCTTTGTCTCGGTGGTCTCCATCTCGTTCATGTGGGTTCTTATCCGGCAGAAAACCACCGTTGGCAAGGCACTCAACTCACCCGCCATTCTGGCAGATGCCGCCTGTTCGCGCGCATGCCTCTACCTGTCACTCGTGTTGATGGCAGCAAGCGTTGGCTACGAGTTGACTGGAATCGGCAGTCTGGACGCAATCGGGGCAGTATTGATTGCATGGCTGACGTTCAAAGAAGGGAAGGAATCATTTGCCAAGGCAAAAGGGATGAACTGCTCATGCAGTTGTAGTCGCAGCCGGGGAGAAACGCCATAGCCATGGCCTATCTTTGCAGCAAAGGGTATGACGCAAAATATCTCACCGACGGCCTGCTGGGGTTGGACGAACTTTTGCGAGGCGAACGGGCGAAAGACTTTATGGATGCACTTGAAGTATAAAACAAGACTGAGAAAACAATCAAAGGAGAGAACCCATGAAAATCGAAGTGCTTGGCACCGGCTGCGCCAAGTGCACTACGCTATATGACAACGTGATGACCGCACTCAAAGAAGTTGGAAAAGAAGCAGAAGTGGTTAAGGTGCAGGACATTGCGTCCATCATGAAGTACGGCGTTATGAGCACACCGGCCCTGGTGATCAATGGGAAGGTTGCCTTTTCCGGCAAGGCGCCTGGGGTAGCAGAACTGAGAGGGTTACTGTAATGCGGCGGCTCCAGTTACTGCCGTTCCTGCTTTGGGCCGGGACCGCATATGCCGAACTGCCGTCTGCCACTCCTGCTCTCATCAACCAGGCCCTTACGTCAGGCAGGCCGACCGTTATCGACCTGGGCGCACGCACCTGCATCCCCTGCAAGAAGATGGCTCCGATCCTTGAATCGATGTCGAACGAATATCGCGGGAAAGCGAGCGTCCTGTTCATCGATGTGCATGAGGATCAGGCTGCAGCAAAGCGGTTCAAAGTGCAGATGATCCCGACCCAGATATTCTTCGATGCCAAGGGGAAAGAGGTTAAACGCCATATCGGCTTCATGGACAAAGCTGACATCCTCAAGGAACTCACAACAGCAGGGCTTAAGTGACCCTCATCGACAACATCGAGCATATCGTTGCTGCCTACCCGTTGCTGGCTTTCGGCGCAGTTTTCCTTGCCGGTGTGCTGTCGTCGGCATCACCGTGCGTACTGGCCACTATCCCGCTGGTCGTCGGTTTTGTAGGTGGCTATGTTGACGGCGATCGATGGAAGGCATTCCGGTACTCGATGGCATTCATCCTCGGACTGTCGCTTACGTTCACCGCATTTGGTGCCGCTGCGGGCCTTTTGGGGACCATGTTCGGGACTCTGGGAGGTTGGTGGTATCTGATCGCCGGAGTTGTAGCCATTGTGATGGGGTGTCAGTTGATGGGCTTGTACGAAATTCATCTGCAGGTTAAGCGCGAATTCAGGTCTAAGCAGGGTGGCATCGTAGGATCATTCCTGCTCGGAATGTTCTTTGGGGTGGTGTCGTCACCGTGTGCTACGCCAGCATTGGTCGTGATTCTAACTTTTGTCGCCACGAAGGGACAGGTTCTTTACGGCACGGCCCTGCTCTTCACCTATGCCATCGGACACTGCCTACTCATGCTGGTTGCCGGCACGTTCACCGGCTTTGTCGAATCCTTCGTCAAGGCACGCGGTATAGTCAATTTTTCCACATGGGCCAAACGAGTAAGTGGCGGGATAGTCGCAGCCGCAGGAGGCTGGTTTATCTGGCAGGCATTCTAAACAGCCTGGCGAGATGGTTTACAAACCCAACATTCACGTAGAAGTTGGTATCGCGCATAAACTTGTTAACACCGGTTAAAAAAACTATAACCATAGATAGTTACATAATTTAAAGACTTTTTTGCCTGCAGTTGTAATCACTTTATTGTTTGCAGACAGCCGGATATCGTACAACTACCCTCCACACATTCACTTTCTGCACATTCACTTCCGGCGGTTGCACTCCGACACCCCTTATTGTATGTATAAGCCAATATTTATATATTTACAGTTGCCAATCTTGCGCCAGACGATAAAATTATAATATCTTAAGATATGCAGGATACCACTCCTTTGCTTTTGCCTCCAACCCGACAGTTATTCTGGAGCACTGCATGGTCGAACTCCACCAGAAATATCGGATCATGTTTGAGAATATGGTTCAGGGAGTGTTCTACCAGCTTGCCGATGGTACCTTGTCAGATGTAAACCCTGCTGCGTTGAAGATGTTTGGACTTACCTATAACCAGTTCATGGGACGGACCTCGTATGACCCCGAATGGCACGTGGTCCGTGAAGATGGAACCGTGATTCCGCCTGATCAGCACCCCTCCATGATTGCCCTCAGAACAGGGGTGCCGGTAAGGGGTATGGTTGTTGGTGTCAATAATCCCATGATCGATCAGATTGTCTGGCTGGAAGTCAATGCGATACCGATGTTCATGGAGGAGGAGAGAATCCCGTACCAGGTTTTCGTTACCCTACACGACATAACCGACCAGAAAACATCCGAGATACTTTTGAAAGAAAGCGAGGCAAGGTTCCGGAACCTCCTGCAGTGCCTTCCTAACATCGCAGTGCAAGGGTATGGCCCGGACGGCACGGTCCACTACTGGAACAGGGCAAACGAAAAAATATACGGCTACACCGAAGAGGAGGCCCTTGGCAGGAATATCCTTGATCTGATTATTCCGCCTGAAATGCGGGATGATGTCAGACAGGCCATACGAACGGGTGCAGAGACCGGGGATATGCCGCCGGCTGCCGAACTTTTGCTCATGCGGAAGGACGGTTCACGGGTGCCGGTCTTTTCAAGCCATGCGGTGGTCATGAGAGCGGGTTGTGAACCCGAGTTGTTCTGCATCGACATAGATTTCTCCGAGTTGAAAAAGGCCGAGAGTGTGCTCCGTTAAACTTCCATCTATACCCGCACGCTCATAGAGGCGAGCCTTGACCCGCTGGTAACCATAAATGCGGAAGGGAAGATCACCGATGTAAACGAGGCTTCTGTAAGAGTTACCGGTACACCGAGAGAAGAGCTGATCGGAACGGATTTCTCCGCCTATTTTACTGACCCGGAAAAGGCGCAAGAGGGGTACCTTCGGGTCTTTTCAGAAGGTATCGTTCATGACTATCCACTTTCCATCAGGCATGTTTCAGGCTTGATCACCGAAGTTCTCTACAATGCAAGTATCTACAGAGATGAACAGGGGAATGTACTGGGGGTTTTTGCCGCTGCCAGAGACGTTACCGACCGGAAAAGTGCAGAAAATGAGATTATCAAGCTGAACAAGGAGCTTGAAAAAAGGGTAACAGAGCGGACCGCAGAGCTGGAGCGTCTTAACAAGGAGCTGGAAGGGTTCTGCTATGCGATTTCGCATGAGTTCAGAGCACCGATTGCCCGCCTGGAAGGTTTCGGGAGTATGATTCTCGAAATTGCAGGTAAGAGCGGTGAAGAGCCGATTATCCACGCTGCCCGGCGCATAGTTGCCGCCAGCACACGGCTGAGGACGGTAATCGATTCACTTCTTACCTTGAACAGACTTTCCCGTGCCGATATACATATGCAGAAGCTGAACCTGTCCGAGATGGCGATGCAGATCGTTGCGGAGCTATTTGATAACATCGGTCAATCCTCGAAGTGCATATCAATCGCTCCGGGTATACTCGCAACGGGCGACCGGTACATGCTGGAAATATGCCTGAGTAACCTTCTGATGAACGCTGTCAAATACAGTTCAAAAATCCCTGATCCATTGGTCGAGTTCGGAGAGAAAGAGATTGGCGGTAATAGCGTCTATTTTGTAAAGGACAATGGCGTTGGATTCGATATGGAGTATGCAGATGGCATTTTTCAGCCGTTTTGCAGACTGCATGCAGAACAAGAGTTCGAGGGTACGGGGATTGGACTGGCGACCGTCTTCCGGATTATCGAAAAACACAATGGGCGTATTTGGGCAGAGGCAATCCCTGGGCAGGGCGCAACCTTCTACTTCACACTGCCTGTGACTGGAGCTGAGATATGAATAAACCTTCCGTGATGTTGATTGAGGACAACGACGACGATCTGGAGCTCACCATCTGGGTGCTCAAAAAAATCGGCCTGGAATTCATTTCCATCGCAAGGGATGGCCAGGAGGCCATTACCATGCTGCATGGAGACGAGGAATCGGGGGGTGCGGCCAGCTGCCGCCCTGACATAATCATTCTGGATCTGAGGCTTCCGAAGGTCGACGGTATCGATGTATTGCGGAGAATCCGTTCTGATGAGCGGACAAAAGATATCAGGGTGTTTGCGTTGACCTCATCCGAAGACCCGCATGACAGAGAGCTCTGCAATGAACTTGGCGTGCCGGCATTTTTCTCCAAGCCTTTGAACGAAAACGCAGTATTGAATCTTAACCTGTTCTGAAATGAATAATTTTATGTCAAGTATTCAGGAGAAAAAATGGCCTGCTCCACTTCATCACCCGACAGATACAGCATTCCGCTCCTCCTGATCCTGATCGCCGCAGGGCTGGCAGGAAACCATTTCAAGTTCCCGATCTTCCTCAATATCGACTTCCTCTTCGGCAGCATCTTTGCCATGCTCGCACTTCAGTTCTTGGGGCTTGGCCGGGGAATCATTGCGGCCGCTGCCATTGCAGGCTACACGTACGTCCTCTGGAATCATCCCTATGCCATCGTCATAATGACCGCCGAGGTGGCGTTTGTCGGCTTGCTTATGGGGCGGCGCAAGATGGGGATGGTGCTTGCCGACACCCTCTACTGGCTCATCATCGGCATGCCGTTGGTCTACCTTTTCTATCACGTCGTCATGCATGTCCATTTCAGCACTGCCTATATCACCATGGCCAAACAGGCCGTGAACGGCATTGCCAACACCCTGGTCGCCAGACTGATCTTTACCGCTTACACCCTCAAGTCGCGCTCATCACGATCCTCATTCAGCGAGATCATATACAACCTGCTCACCTTTTTCGTTTTGTGTCCTGCGCTGATCATGCTGGCGATTGAAAGCAGAACCGATTTTGCGGAAACCGACCGTACCATCCGCACCTCTCTCACTTTGGACAGTCAGCGCATAGATCACTTTTTCGACACCTGGGCTTTCAACCGGGAGGCCCCCATTCTCAACCTTGCAAGTATGGCTGCATCGAGATCCCCTCAGCAGATGCAACCGTATCTGGAGGTGGCTAAACTCTCCGATGTCAATTTTCTGCGTGTCGGATTGCTGGACAGAGAAGCAATCGTAACCGCCTACTTCCCACTGGTCGACGAACTGGGACAGGAGAACATAGGTAAAAACTATGCCGATCGCCCTTTCATTCCACAACTCAGGCGGACACTAAAACCGATGCTCTCGGAAGTGGTCATGGCGCGGGTTGGCCCTCCCAAGCCGATGGTCGCGATGCTTGCGCCGGTAGTGATTCGCGGAGAGTACGGCGGCTATGTGGCAGGGATTCTGAGCCTGGATCAGGTTAAGAGATACATGGAAAAGAGCGTGGATGGACATGCCTCTTTCTACACATTGATCGATAAAAACGGCAACATCATCATGACCAACCGCACGGATCAGACAGTCATGAAACCCTTCGTGAGAAGCAATGGGATGCTCAACCGGCTTGAAGCAGGGATCAGCCAGTGGATACCATTTTTGCCTAAGAATACCCCTGCCGCGGAACAATGGAAGAAATCGTTCTATGTCGCGGAATCCTCCATCGGCAATCTGGCAGAGTGGAAACTGATCCTGGAGCAGCCGGTGGCGCCCTTCCAGAAAGCCCTCTACGACAACTATACCGGCAAGCTGACCCTTCTGTTCCTGATTTTGCTCGGATCATTGGCGCTGGCGGAACTCTTGTCCCGTCAGTCTATTGTCACACTTGAAAAACTCCGCCAGATCACCCGCGACCTTCCGACCAGGCTGGCAAAGGAAAACACCGTGATCGACTGGCCGGAAAGCAGCATAGATGAGGCGACACATCTTATCGACAATTTCAAACAGATGTCTGGTTCACTGACAGAGCTATTCCATGAGGTGAAAAAGGTCAACGAATCGCTGGAGCAGCGTGTGGTGGAACGGACACAGGAGTTGAAGGAGGCAAACGATTCACTGAATGACATCAACCTGCTATTCAAGCAGTTCATTCATCATTCGCCGTTTTACGCATTCATCAAGGAGGTGACTTCCACGGAGAGCCGGGTGTTATACGCCAGCGAGAATTACCAGCAGATGATCGGCATCCCTGGTTCAGAAATGGTTGGCAAGAGCATGGCTGAGTTGTTCCCGGCAACAATGGCAGCAAAGATTACCTCCGACGACATTAGCGTAGTCTCCAGCGGGCAAGTGCTCAAACTTGAAGAAGAGCTTGATTGCCGCTGCTATACCTCCATCAAGTTTCCCATTAAGCAGAGAGAGAAGACACTTTTGGCAGGTTTCACCATTGACATCACCGATCGCAAAAAATCGGAAGAAGAGGTCAAATACCTCAATGAAGATCTTGAAAACAGGGTCAGAGAGCGGACTGCCGAACTCGAGCGTATGAACTTTGAGCTGGAGGGATTCTGCTATGCAATTTCACACGAATTCAGAGCACCCATCGCACGATTGGAAGGTTTCGGCAGCGTGTTGCTAGAGATAGCAGGACAGAATGCTGATGATCAGACAAAACATTGTGCAGAGCGTATAGTCGCTGCCGGCGCCCGTCTCAGAACAGTAATTGACAGCCTTCTGACAATGAACCGCTTATCAAGGGCCGATTTACTTCTCTCCCCTGTGAATCTATCCGAGATCTCCATGCAAGTTGTTGCAGAATTGCGGGAAAACATAGGCAACAGGGTCTTGGAAACCAGAATTGCTCCGGACATAGTCGTACAGGGAGATCGTTATTTACTTGAGATATGCATGCGAAATCTTCTGGGTAACGCAGTAAAGTACACATCCAATACCTTAGAGGCGTCCATTGAGTTCGGACAATTCTGCAGTGAAGCTACCCCTATCTATTACGTCAGGGACAACGGTGTTGGTTTTGATATGGAATGCGCTAAAAACCTCTTTGTGCCGTTTTGCCGTCTTCACACTCAATCCGAGTTTGAAGGTACAGGTATCGGACTGGCTACCGTCTACCGGATAATCGAAAAACACTCTGGACGTATATGGGCAGAGTCGGAACCGGGGCATGGAGCGACCTTCTTTTTCACCCTACGGGAAAAGGACGTAAGGTTTACAGATGAGTGAAGTATGAATCCGTTTCGAGACCACTGGTGGAAAGGCTCACGAGGCGAATGGTACGTGTTGATTCAGTTCACCCTGATCCTCCTGCTGCTCTTTGGACCTCGGGCAAGTCATGGAATGACGCAATGGACTGCAGTATATGCACTGCTCGGCTCTTTGGGGGGTGGCTTGCTACTGATGGCAGGTTTATCCCTGGCAGTTGCAGGTCTGTTGCATCTTGGTATGAACCTCACACCACTTCCTCGTCCAAAGGAAAATGCCACTATGATACAGACCGGGGTATATCGACTTGTCCGCCACCCCATCTATGGAGGGATCATTGTATCGGCATTCGGATGGAGTCTATGGATCCACAGCATCCTGACCATCTGTTATGCAGCTCTCTTGCTCTTGTTTTTCGAAATCAAGTCCAACCGCGAAGAGCGGTGGTTGATGGAGAAATTTCCCGAATACTCTGAGTATCGACGGCGAGCACGCAAGTTCATCCCTTTTGTGTACTGATCCCCTCCATCGGAGACAGATGCGTTAGGCAGCAAATCATTTATCTTTTCGTGGCACAACGACAATGCCTGTTTCGGTTACGGTAAATCCTTTGCGACGGTCTTCCTCATGGTCATAACCGATGATCATCCCATCGGGGATAACAACGTTCTTGTCGATGATTGCCTTCCTTATCTTCGCATGACGTCCAATGTTGACATTTTCAAAGAGGATCGAGTCCTCCACCAGGCTGTAGCTGTTGATCTTGGAGAGCGGACCGATGATTGACCTCAGGACCGTGCTGCCACTGGTAATGCACCCTGCGCACACATACGAGTCGATGTTCTGTCCACGACGCTCGTCATCGTCGAAAACGGTTTTTGCCGGAGGATAGTTCCCCTGGTTCGTCAAGATCGGCCACTTGTAGTTGTAGAGATTGAGCTGCGGCGATACGTGAATGAGGTCCATGTTGGCCTCATAATATGATTCGATGGTCCCAACATCCTTCCAGTAGCCCCGCTCTTCGGATTTCATCCCCGGAATTACGTTGTCATTGAAGTTATATGCGAAAACCCGGTCTCCATCTTCAAGCATCATAGGAATTACATGTTTGCCGAAATCGAGGTCTTCATACTTCTTCTTTCCCTCCAGCAGCACGTCAATCAACTTCTTGATGGAAAAAATGTAGTTTCCCATGGATACAAAACAGGTCTCACGCCCCGGAATCGTTACCGGCAGATCAGGCTTCTCATTGAACGCAGTCACCCTTGAATCGTCGTCAACTGAAAAGACGCCAAACCGGCTTGCTTCTTCTTTCGGAACCTCGAGAGCTGCAATGGTAATGTCTGCTCGGTTCATCCGATGATAGGTTATCATCTGGGTGATATCCATCTTGTAGATGTGATCACCGCCGAAGATCGCCACATAATCGGCATCAGATGACTCAACGAAACGAAGATACTGGAGAATGGCGTCAGCAGTCCCTTTAAACCACTCTTCACTCTCACTGCTGGTCTCTGGCGATATGGCCACGTAAAATTCGCCCAGGCCGGTCCATTTTCCCCATGATTCGCGGATATGCTTGTTCAGGGAGTAGGCCCGATACTGGGTGAGGATGTAGACCTTTTTTATTCCCGAATTGAACATATTGCTCAGCACAAAGTCTATGATTTTGTACTTTCCTCCGAAGGCAACGCTTGGCTTGGCCCGACGCTGGGTCAGCGGGCTCAACCGCTCCCCCTTCCCTCCGGCAAGCACCATTGCGATCGTGTTTCTGCCGACATTGTCCATGGAATACATGTGCGTACCCCCTCGTGTGGATGTGATTAATGAAATAATAACAGTGGAGTGAAGATTGTAAAGTTTCGTCACCAATTCTTTACGGCTCAACCAAGGGGTTGATCCCATAGTAACCAGGCGTTGACAATGGGGAGCGGACGGGAGTCATGGATGGCCAGAGGCTGACGATGATAAGATACTCAGACAGCCGGCTCAGACAGGGGATGTTCCAGATGAAGCTTGTCCCCCGGAGAAAATTCCCCCGCCAGGATCGAAGAGTGAATCTGTTCAGCTATCTGTGACGAGATTTTTTAGTACTTGTGGGCTTGAAAGCCATTGAATTTCCTGACAGCTAGAGATTGGCGAGGCTCAGAAATACAACAGATTCTCACGAAATACAATATCAAACGAGGCACACAAAGAACCCTCAGCCGCCTCAGTATTGCTGAAAATTACCCTTTTCGGATCAACTCGCTGTACAGGAGCCTTGCTGTCAGGGTGAGTTAACCAGGTTCAGCGGTGCACCGGCCTGGAATCCGGCAATGTTTCCGGCAACAATCGCCATCAGCCTTTTCCTCGCCGCCAGGGAGGCCCAAGCCAGGTGGGGGGTGAAGATACAGTTGGCAGCCGTCAGCAGCGGGTTGTCGGCCTGCATCGGCTCAACAGCCACCACGTCGAGGCCGGCACCGGCCAATACCCCCCGGTTGAGGGCATCGGCCAGATCGGCCTCGTTTACCAGGCCGCCGCGGGCTACATTCAGCAGGAACGAGGTAGGCTTCATCAGGGAGAGGAGTCCGGCATTGACGAAACCGGTGTTTTCAGCTGTCTGTGGGCAGTTGAGCGATACCACGTCTGACGTTGCGAACAGCTCTTCCAGGGGGACGAATCGGACCGGCAGAGGGCCTGGTTCAGACGGGATACGCGGTGTATGGGCAATCACCTTCATTCCGAAGGAGGAGGCTACACGGCCCACTCCCCGACCGATGGTGCCGTAGCCGACGATCCCCAGGGTAAGTCCGTCCAGCTCAACAATGGAGCTCTTCCAGAAGGAGTGGTCAGGGGATCGGACCCACTCACCCGCCTTGACGGCGGCATCGTGCAGACCGACCCTGGTGGCCAGCTCAAGCAGCAAGGCAAAGGCGGTCTGTACCACCGATTCGGTGGAGTATGCCGGCACGTTGGAGACCGGTATGCCTCTTTTCGCGGCTGCCGCCACATCCACGTTGTTGTAGCCGGTGGCAAGGAGCGAAATATAGCGGAGCTTCGGCAGCGCATTGATGACCGTCTCGGTCAGTTTCACCTTGCTGACGAGAATGATGTCGGCCTCCTGAGCCCGCTCCAGCACCAGTTCTGCCGGTGTCCGATCATACACCGTGCAGTCACCCAATGCTTCCACCGGGCTCCAGGGGTTGTCACCGGGATTGATGGTGTACCCGTCAAGAATGACAATCTTCATACATTCTCCTTATCCATTGGTACTACAATACTATTTTGTAAAATATCCTGTGAATATATTTTTTGCAACAGAGTAAAGCCTATTGACAAGGAGTTACATCGTAAATAACGTGATATGTAAGTTGGCTTTACAAATTTTTATTGTTTGGACTTATTGTTCAGACTCAATAATCAACCCCATGGCAAAAACGGCAGATAAAGCGGTTTTTCCGCAATCAATGAACAACATACCGATCATGCAGAAGGGGAATTGATAATGTACGAACAATTTAAAGCCAGGGCTGAAGGTGTCAGTGCAGAGGTATATCGTTTTGGCACCAGGACCGAATCACTCGATTTTGTCCTGAATTTCCTGCAACGGGAGGGTATGACAGATCTTCCCCAATCCTATGCACTCTGGGCCGGTTGTCGTTTCCTGAACGAAATTGACCGGAAACCGCTGGAGCAAATTGCCGGGCTGAAGTTTGAGGTCACCCGCGACCTTGCCACTCACGCCAGGTTTGGAATCAGTCAGATGGAATGGGCCCTGGCAGATACAGGTACGCTTGTGCAGGACTCGACAGCCATTGAACAGCGGATGGTGTCGTCACTCTCCACCATCCACATCGCCCTTGTCCCGACATCCGGCATCCTCCCTGACATGCCGACACTGCTGACCAGGATACATCCAGTGCAGAGCGGATATATCGCCATGATCACCGGAGCGAGCCGAACCGCGGACATTGAGCGCGTTCTCACCATCGGCGTACACGGCCCGGAAAGGCTGATCATCGTCTTTTGCGACGAGCTGGGAGAGCACCCGAATGAACAGTGAATTCAAGGAATCCATACAGAGGGCGTTGAATGACGCCAATCTCACCGGCGCTCTGGGAAAATTCTCCGAGGCCTATAAAGTAAACCGCGCCAAGGCGTATGAGGGGATCGATTTCGAGGCGCTCAGAAGCCGGATCGCCGAACTGAAATCCTATGCCGCCTCCCACCTCGATCTCCTCTCGGATCTGTTCACCCAAAACGCCGAGGCCCGCGGTGCAAAGGTCTTCAGGACCGATGACCCGGCCAAGGCCAGGGAATACATCCTGAAGGTCGCACAGGAGAATGGCGTCAAGACGGTTGTCAAATCAAAATCCATGGCAACGGAAGAGATACATCTCAACCCGTATCTGGAAAAGGCCGGCATTGCGGTCGGGGAGACGGATCTTGGCGAATGGATCATCCAGCTGGCAGGACAGACCCCGTCGCACATGGTAATGCCCGCCATCCACATGACAAAAGAGGAGGTATCGGACCTGTTCAGCAAGGAGGTCAACGAACGGCTGACCTCCGACATCCCCCGACTGGTAAAGGTAGCCCGCGAGCAGTTGCGAACCAGGTTTCTGGAGGCCGACATGGGGATCTCCGGCGCTAACATCGCCGTTGCGGAGAGCGGCAGCATCGTCCTGATGACCAATGAGGGGAATGCACGACTGGTCACATCACTTCCCAAAATCCATGTCGCCCTGGTAGGAATAGAAAAACTGGTGGCCAATTTCGCCGATATCGCCCCGATCCTTAAGGCACTCCCGAGGAGCGCCACGGCACAGCTCCTGACCAGCTACGTCACGATCATCACCGGTCAGACCCCCAACAGCGACAGCTCCATGAAGGATCTGCACATCATCCTGATGGACAACCGACGGACCAAGATGGCGAATGATCCCAAGTTCAAACAGGCCTTGCAGTGCATCCGCTGCGCCTCCTGCCTGAACGTCTGCCCGATCTTCCGACTTGTCGGGGGCCATGTATTCGGCAAGGTATATACCGGAGGGATCGGCACCATCCTTACCGCCTGGTTCGATGAACTGAAAAAAACGGAAGATATCCAGAGTCTCTGCATCCAGTGCGGCAACTGCAAGGAGGTCTGTCCCGGCAAGATCGACATCCCTGATCTGATCATGGAGATCAGGCGACGCCTGGTGCAGGAACAGGGTCTCCCGCTCCTGCAGAAGGCAATCTACTCCGTGGTGAACAACCGCAAGCTTTTCCACGGCATGTTGCGTGCCGCCTCCCTAACCGGCAAGCCGTTTACCACAGGAAAGTTCATCCGTCACCTCCCCCTGTTCCTTGCGGAGCTGACCGATGGTCGCAGCCTGCCGGCCATAGCGGAAGAGCCCTTCCGGGACCGCTTCAACAAAATCAAACAGCCGAAATGCACGGAAAAGGCGGCCTTCTATGCCGGCTGCCTGATCGACTTCGCCTATCCGGAAATGGGGGAGTCGCTGGTAAAGGTATTGAACAAGGCGGGGATAGAGGTCGTCTTCCCGGAGGAACAGACCTGCTGCGGCGCCCCTGCCCGCTACAATGGGGCATATGAGGTTGCCGGCAAAAACGCCGTTGACAACATCAAGGCACTCTTACGCGCGGATGTGAAGTACGTCGTTTCGGCCTGTCCGACCTGCACGGTTGCCCTGCAACACGAGTTCATCACTACCTTCGAAAGTCTGGGTCAGACCGAATGGCTGCAGCACGCGAGGGAGCTGTCCGAAAAGACGGTGGATTTTTCTACGCTGGTGAAGCGACTGGTGGATGAGAGACGCTTGCCCCTGAAAGAAGGACACAACCTGGGCAAGATCACCTACCATGACTCCTGCCACCTGAAGAGGACCTTGCATGTATCAGAACAGCCGAGGGAGCTGCTGCAAAAGGCAGGTTTTGATCTGGCAGAGATGTTCGAGTGCGACATCTGCTGCGGCATGGGAGGTTCCTATTCGCTCAAACTTCCCGAGATCTCGGCCCCGATCCTCCAGAGAAAGCTCAAAAACATCAAGGAGACCGGCGCTCCGATCGTCGCCATGGATTGTCCAGGCTGCGTCATGCAGATCCGTGGCGGAATGGATCAGGATGGCGCCGCCATCAGAGTGAGGCATACCGTGGAGTTGTTGGCGGAGCAGTTGGAGGAATAATCCAGCAGGGTGCGGAAAAGTACGCCCCTATGCGGAGATACTTCCTCCGCATGAAAAGCCGGCCCCGGCTGTACACGCATAACAATAATCCCCCACAGGGATGGGGGTGCCGGGTCTTGGCAACTCGCGCAGTTCAGTGATATGGATTTTTCTCCCCCCATGGGGCTTCCCTGTCGTCAGATTGAAGTCGCAGTCGTAAAGAAACCCGTTCCAGTCAACCGAAATGTATGTACGGCACATCAGCCCTGAGATCGTGCCTGGGTTGAAACTCCCCTCCAGTTTATCAATATAGGCTTCAAGGTTTCCTGACTGCTGGAGCCACGAGCGAAATCTGCCCAAAGGGACATTGGTCAGCACAAGTAGATTGTTAAAGGTGATCCCGAATCTGCGGAGCAACTCTTGTCGAAATTTTCGTTCCGCTTCTGACTGTTTTGGCGCAAGAAAGGCCCCGGCGGGGTTTGAAACCAGATCGAGAGTCAGTCCTGAACCCTCTTTCCCATAACCCAACCCATTCAGTAGCTTGAGCATGGAAATACTCTTCTCCCAACTCCCCTGACCTCTCAGGGCATCCGTCTGTTGTTCATTGGTCGCAGGGAGTGAGGCGACGATAGAAACCCCATGCTTTTGGTAGAGCTCCGGCAGCTGCTCCATCTCAGGCCTGGTTAAAGCCACAAGGTTTGTCCGAACGATCAGTCGGTCCGTCAAAGTTACAAGACCGGCAATCAGCCGAGGGAGGTGCGGCATCATTTCCGGAGCTCCTCCGGTAATATCTACTGCCGCAAAACGTATACGCCTGGCACAGGCGATTACAGCGTCAATGGTTTCGGCATTCATCTGCTCGGTACGCGAAACCCCTGCATCCTGATGGCAATGGCGGCAAGCCAGATCGCAGGAAAGGCCGACATTGACCTGAAGTGTGGTAGTCGTACCTCTCCTCAAGGAGATCCCGTTAAATTCAAGCGCTTCTTTAAAAGTCATGCGTATCCTCTCGATGTTACAGTGAAAGCTTTTCAGCAACCTTGCGCATCTGGACTCCATGGATCAGCGATGCACCTCCGCGTATCGCATTCACCACATGAATCGCTTCGGTCATCTCTTCCAGGTTCGACCCTTTCTCCAGAGAGCTGCGCGTATAGGCGTCAATGCAGTACGGACACTGAACCGTGTGGGCAACGGCGAGTGCAATAAGCGCCTTCTCGCGTTCGGACAGCGCCCCTTCGGAAAAAACAGCCCCATAGTAATCGAAAAATTTCCTTGCCAGCTCCGGCGCATCCTTACCGATGTCCCCGAATCTGTTCAGGTCCGCAGGATCATAATAGGTTTCCATCGTACCTCCTTTTCTTGAATTTCACATAAAGAGCCGGTATGAGGGCAAAGAGCCCCAAAAGGGCAAACGAGCCGATAACCCGAGGTGATGCGACCTCGTCGAGAGAGTTAATGGTGGCAAGGCTTGCGCCGGCGTTGCAGTACACGAAGCCGCCCGGGATGATCCCGATCATGGTGCCGACAATGAAGGTGCGAAGCGGCAGCCGGGTCAGCCCTGCCCCAAGATTGATCAGAAAAAAGGGGAAGATCGGCACAAGTCGCAGGAAAAGGAGGTAATTGAGCCCCCTCGAATCCAGCTCCAGGTTGAGTTTGGCAAGCTTTGTTCCGAATCGACGCTGCACAGCGTCGTGGAGCAGGTAGCGGGTGACCAGAAAGGCCAGGGTAGCACCGATGGTGGCTGCACTATTTGCATAGACAGTACCCATTCCGGCGCCGAAGATTGCGCCGGCAGCAAGGGAGAATACGGCGGCACCAGGGAGCGACAGCGCGGTCTGGAGAACGTAGGCTGCCATGAATCCCCCCACCATGGCCACCGGATGGGCGCAATAATAGTCCATTAATCCCTGATGGTGACTTTTCAGAGCTGTAAGGGAAAGGAAACGCCACAGCCTGAGGTAGAGAAAGAGTCCGATGCCGATGGAAACGAGCAGCAGAATAACGGTTTTTTTCCAGTTCATTTTTCTCCCTTCACAAAATTCATCGCCGCAGAGTTCATGCAGTAGCGAAGACCACCCGGTTTGGGGCCATCATCGAAAACGTGCCCCAGGTGGGCGTTGCAGCGGCTGCAGAGCACCTCTGTGCGGTGTGTGAAGAGAGTGTTATCCGGCTTTGTTGTCACGTTTAACAGGTCGACAGGTTGTGTGAAACTGGGCCAGCCGGTACCCGACTCGTATTTGTGCTCTGAACTGAAAAGATCGTTACCGCAGCAGATACACCGGTAGATCCCCTTCTCGTGGTTGTTCCAGGTCGCACCCGTATAGGGGCGTTCCGTCCCCTTCTCACGGGTGACATGATACTGCTCAGGGGTGAGTAGCTTACGCCATTCTTCCTTGGTTTTGTCGACCTTATCGCTCATGATGTATCCTTTCATCGTAACGGAGTAGAGCCGGAGTTTCCCGGTTTTTGCTTCAACTGCCTCGTTTCCCCACAGCTCCTTGAGTCTCCGGTCACGACCGCAGCTGCTCCGGTAGTAGGAATATCTCAGCGGATTCTTCTTGTAGTAATGCTGATGGTACTCCTCTGCAGGAAAAAAAACGGTTGCCGGCGTAATCTCGGTTACTATCCTCTCCCTGAAAGGCTTCTGTTTTTCTATGGCTACTTTTGATTGTATCGCAAGAGTTCGCTGCTCTTCTGAATGATAGAATATGGCACTCCGGTACTGGTTCCCGGAGTCGCAGAACTGACGATCCTTTACGGTGGGGTCAACATTGCGCCAGTAGACCGAGAGGAGTTTCTCATAGCCGATCTTCGCTGGATCGAAAAGAACCTGCACCGACTCGGCATGCCCTGTACCACCTGCCGAGACCTCTTCGTACGTCGGGTTCTTCTTGTGACCCCCGGTATAGCCGGATGTAACTGAGACCACCCCCGGCAGTTCATCAAACGGATGTTCCATGCACCAGAAGCACCCCCCCGCAAAGGTGGCCTTTTCCAGCCTCCCCGACTGTGGTAATATTTTTTTCTGTATCGTCTCGATACCTGACGAACGTGCAGACAGTACCGAAATCAGTAGCACCAGTAGTACAACTGGCATCAGTAACGGGTATCTCATGGGATCCCCCTTGTCCATTGATATCCTCTATACGGAATTATGAATCTTAATTGTCGAATTGTCACGTGATACCCGGTGCCGGTGATGGATGCCGCCCTCACCACCGTTAACAGAGCCAGATATCATGCTCCATGCATTTTTCAGTACTGGCCGGATCTTTTTCAGCATGGAATTATTGACAGAGACGCAGGTAATGTTAACATAAATTAAGCTTATCCCATAACATACAGAAAGAAGAGGTGAACTTTATGAGGAAGCCCATTTCCGAAAAGGAGTTTATAAATCTACTGCACACCACGATCCAGTCATCGTATCCGACAGTGACAGGTTTAGAGATATTGGAGGTATTCCCCATTACGAGAGTAAAATTTGCCAAGGGTATCGACACTGAGTTGATGAATCTTGTATCCAATTCAGTGCATGAGACAAAGAAACGACTGGGAAGAGATTATATCTTAACGGATATAGGATGTTGCTCGCACATCTGACCTACGTTGTCAGTTTTCCGAATGATTGCGGGGAGATTGAGAGTAATGTACCGTTACCAGATCCATGGAAACAGAACAGGGGCCGATCGGCCCCTGTTCTGTTTCCATGGATCTGCATGAAGTCGATTAATCGTCAAAGTTTCCTGTTGGCCCTTTGTCGCCTCCCAGGGTCTTCGCGCGCTCAATTATTCGCTCCTTGGTCCAATGAGCCGGGTCTTCTATCTGGCTCCCCTTGGGCCCCAGATCGTAGGAGTTTGCCTTTATTATCGCGTCTATGGCAAGCGGCGCCGTATCCTTTGCGTTAAAGACATCGACAAGCATCTTGAAAGTGAACTCCTCAACTCTCTTGGCCATCCGGTCACGTATCTCCTTGGGCTGGGCCAGGAGCTTGTTCTCAAACGGCAGATTAAGGCTCTTGTAGTCACCCTTTTTCCACCCCTTGTCAGTGGCATAGGCGACCATCTCGGCCCAGAGTTCCTCGCTCATCCCTTCACCCTTTACCTTGATGAAGTTTCCATCGGCATCCAGTTTGGCATTGCCGTAGTCATTTACCTCTAGTCCCCAGGAGATCATCTGCAGGGCTGTGGCAACGTTGGCCTTGGTGGTGGCTGTCTGGTTGCATATTTCACGCAGCCGTTCGGAACTGTTGCCCGATGTGCCGTGCTGCGCTCCGTTCACTTTGTACGGAGCAAGAGCGTGATGGATCTCTGCGGTCAAACCTACCTGGATTCCAGCATCGCTCGCCTCAAGACCATGGGTGGTACCATTATTGAGTGCGATCCAGTCTGGGAAGATTTCATGGGCGTTGAGACCCTGGATCAGGAACTTGGCCTCCGGAACGGTTGAGAGCCCCTGGTTTCCCTTGATCTCACCGACCTCGGTCTCCAACCCTGCCCATTTCGGAATAAACGGATTGAGTGCCAGGTTGGCCAATAGATTCTGGTCATCCGGGAGGTGGGAGGCGTCGATGGCGATCGAGGTGATCCCCGCATCAAACATGGTCGGAACTTCTATCTTAGCCGCTTCAAGATCCTTGTCGTTCTTGATTCCATAATGGTCGGCGTGAATAGCTACCGGCACCGTGATCTTGAGTTCATTACAGAGAGCATCGACTATGCGGGCCATATTCCAGTAGTTAACAGGGCAGTATGCTTTCTGGCCCCCTTCCGACTTGGCGATCTCTATGATGATAGGTGCATTGGCGCGCTGGGCAGCCATAAGCGCTCCACGGATGATGAAGGAGTTTCGACCGTTGCAGGCCATGGTAATTGCCTTACCCTTGGCAATCATAGCACGGTCAATCACCTTGCTGCTGACAATGAGAGCCTTGGAATTGGGAAAGAGCTGCGTGATGTTCGGCGGCCTCCCAATCTGGAGGGCCTTTTCAAATTCTGCATTATACGCCATGTCCATTCTCCCCTTTACCGAATTATCGATCTTAAAGTATGCAAACCATAGATTTTATACCATGCACAGATACCAAATTCAAGCAGCTGCCAAATTTTTTACCTGTAGAGCCTTATCTTTTGGTGCTTTACAGTTATGCCCGGACGCAAAACAGGCCGGGGATAAGCCCGGCCTGTTTGCAAAAGATATGTTTTGTTTCGACTCTCTGTCCCCTGTCAGTATCCGCCTTTTTTGTATGCTTCCAACCAGTAGGCTTCCTGATCTTTCTCGGATTGACTTTTGAATCCGATGATCATTGTATCGAATACCCTTGCGCCGATGAGAAACGGCATAAAACAAAGATTTACTGCAGGTGAGACAAGCTTCTCAAGGTCAAAACCAAGTTTCGGCTTGATCGAATCAAGTGCTATGGTCATAGCGAGCATGAGTGCAGGACATATGATCATCATGATGACAGCCCCTACAAATATGAAGAGTCCTTGTTGTATATCCATTTAGTATCCTCCCTGTTGGCATGAATCAAACTACGGAATGTATGGTGACACCTTACCCTGATTCATTCACCCCCCTCTCAATGGTATGCCCCGGACATGCCTGGGTAGAAAGACATCTTCAAGCAATACAGGCACTGATAAAATTAATCAATATAAATTTAAGTATTTTTATTAATTATAACTATTATTCTCCATTTACTTCGCAAAATATTGACCAACTACCGTTTTGCATAGTATGTACAGAGTGAAGTACCAATGGAGTCTGAATCATGCCCTTCGATGAGGTTCGGGGCCACTACGAACGCCACCCATACCCCTATTATCCGCTCCTTGCATCGGTACGTCGCCACGACACGTATGCAATGAATCTTGATGCGCTCTGGGCGCGGTTCAATGGAGAGTATCCGCCTCCCGGCAGACGCCGTATACTCCTTTCTGGGTGTGGCGCCTTTGCCCCCTACCCCATGTCCCTGGCAAACCCCAGCGCCGAATTGATTGCCGTTGATCTTGCGGAGAATAATCTCCGCCGCGCACGGCTGCACTGCCTCATGCATGGATGCAGGAAGGTCAGTTTTCTCAGGGGGGATTTTCTGGAATCGGAGGTCACGCCAGGACCTTTCCATTTTATTGAGGCATTCGGGGTGCTCCATCACCTGGACAACCCTGCTGAAGGATTCAAGGCACTGGAACGCCGTCTGCTCCCCGGCGGCATCCTAAGGGTCATGGTCTACGGCCGCTATGCGCGACAGGAAGCAGAATCCATCCGCCGCGCAGCCCGTATTCTAGGGATACGCGATCTTTCAACCCTGAAACGACTTCTAAACCGGGCCAAGCCGGGGAGCCGAATCCGTTCCTATCTTGACGACTCATGGGAGGCTCGCTCAGATACCGGTCTTGCCGATCTTTTCCTCCACCCCTGCGTCCATACTTACCGGATCGACGAATTCCTTGAGCTGATTGCCAAAAGCCAATTAAAACCACTCCTCTTTACCCATACCGGAGCAGCGGCTGATCCTGAGGAAGAAATAGAGCGGTTGAGAAAACTTGACAACGACCGCAGCACTTTGACAAACATCATCTGCTATCTTGGAAAAGAGACCAAGGGAGAATCTCCACCGGACAAGGGGTCACTCATTGTCCTCAATCCCTCGCTCCGGAAAGCTGTATCTAGTTTTACGCTCCGTCCGGTTAAGGTAATGGACCGGTTGGGACATGAGAACCCGATTCTCGACCTACAAGCCAGGCGCTTTCTCAGGAGATTCATAACCCCTGTCTCTGCGGTATCTCTTTCCGCTGATGAGTCAGCCCTTGCCGGCATCTACCTCCGCTCGCTTTTCCTGGTTAACTACAGCGATCGAATTCCGAGCCCGGACTGACCTCTTTTATCATTGACTTCGTCTCATATCCCATTATCATCGTGATTTCAAGAATTCCAAAAAACGTGAGAGCAGACAATGAGCGCAATAAAACCAACGAAAGGTTCATTGAAACAGACTCAGCTTGATCAGCTGTCGTTCTTTTCTGAACCGCCATCTCCAACACCTGACATACCACTTATTCCCTCCGGTAATGCGACCAAATACCAGAAAGGGCGCCTGTACCGCCTCGACGCGGATGAGCTTTTCCCTGACAATGCGCAGCCTCGTCAATACTTCGATGAAGAGTCATTACAGGAACTCGCAGCATCCATACTCGTTCACGGCATCCTGCAACCGGTGATATTCAAGAGGGAAAGCGACGGCAGACTGCAGATCATGGCAGGCGGGCGCAGGTTGGCTGCAGCTCGGCTCGCCGGTCTCAAGACGATTCCAGCCATCTGCAGCGACGGCGATGCAGCAGAAATCGCATTGGTGGAGAACCTTGTACGCAAGGATCTCACCTCCATAGAAGAGGCAGAAGCGATAGAGCGTCTCAAGGATAGGCACGGCTACACCCTTGCGAAACTATCCGAAATACTCGGCAAGTCGGTATCAACCCTGTCCGAGATCATTTCACTTACCCGACTGCCTGAACTGATCCGCGCTGAGTGCCGTGGGGATAGCAGTATTGCCCGGAGCATCCTGGTTGAGATCGCCAAATGCCCTTCCGAAGAGGAGATGCTTTCCCTCTATATCCGATATCGCCGTGACGGTCTTTCCCGTGCCATTCTTCGTAAAAAGGATCCGGGGGAAAACCAGCAGAGAAAGGGGTTCACCCGCCTCTTCAGGTCGTTTTCACGACAACTGACCGCCATCGACATGACCGGTCTTGCAGAAAGGGAACGTTCAAAGGTACGAAAGGAGCTGGAAGGGCTGCGAGGAATCATTGATGAAAGGCTTGCAAACCTTGACAATTAGAGGTGTTGCAGCTGTTTATTCATGTATCACTATAGCGTTGTTACCACCGCAAAGGATGTTCAGACAAGGACAACAATCCCTTCAGCAGCAGCAAAATTGAGGAACTCAAGGGCTTCGTCAGTCGGAATCTTTAGTTCCGCTGCGATGCGGCATGCAGGTGTAACACCGTCGAGCCTTTCAAGAAGACGATAGTACGGCTCTGCAAGAGACTCGGTGGCAACCACCCCGGCTATCGGATAGATCGCAGCAAAGGAGCCGCTCGGCTGAAATTGTGTGGCGATCTCTACCAGGTTCGGCTCACCTGCCTCAAGAAGCTCAAGGATCTCGTAACTGAAAATCGCCATTCGTGCCGATTCTGCTCTGACTAACGGTGACTGAAGCAGGTCAATCGCTTCCAGCACGTCGTCGGTCGGGAGCTGAGGCGGCACTGCCATGACCGTGGCGGCGTAGTGGTAATGATAATCGACAAAATCAAGGGCAAGCGGTAGCAGCTTTTTCGCCTTCTGTCTGGCGAATATCGATGCAAGAAATTCGCGCTGCAACAGCCAGATCTCCTCGTCCCGATACTCAGACTCCTCCGGTTCTCTCCCTGTCTTATCCATAATCCAGCGTGAGAACTCTTCCAGAAAATTGACCGGGCTCGATCCAAGTGCCGTCAGCATGCCGTTGAACCAGGCTACCGCCTTTCCTCTGCTGTAGAAGATGTCGCTTGCAGCGCCCAAACGGCGTGCCAATGCCATGTCGCTCGCCGGAAAGGTCGGCGTATGGAGTAGGGTGTAGGGAGGCTGTGTCAGGTGATGAAGCCCCGCTGCCTCAGCTCTGGAGTGCAGTGCAGTGCCTGGTAGAACCGATAGGGGAAAGATATCCAGGTGATTCGGATAAAGCGAGAGCGCAAAGTCAAGCCCCTCCCTGAAACTCGCCAGGCTGTCGCCAGGGAGGCCGTAGATCAGGTCAAAACCGAAGATAGCTCCTACCTCATTGAGCAGCCCGATCTTTTTAACAAATTCGTCACGGTTGAAGTTGCGTCCCACATTGCGCGCCACCTCCGGGTCAGCGCTCTGCAGACCTATCTGTAGTGAGCAGGTGAGAGCCGCGAATAATCGGGCCTGTTCCGCATCAAGCAGCTCGTGCCGCACCTCGAAATGGCAATGGACATGGGGAGCTTTCTCTCCGATCAGGCGGAGCAGGGCCTTGGCGCGCTTGACATCCTGATTGAAGGTTGAGTCCAGCACAAAGATCTGGTTCACCCCACGCTGAACCACATACTCCAGTTCCGCCTCAAGCCGTTCCAGGGGATAGCGGCGGACTTTGCGGTCACCCATCCCGTCGAAACAGAAGTCGCAACCGAATGAACACCCCCTTGAGAGCTGCCAGACAACACCGTTCTGTATATGGCCATCCAATATCCCGGTCAGCCAGGGAGACGGTAAAACCCCCAGATCCTTTACCTGTGAACGTTTAGAGACAACTAGCTCTCCATTCAGAGGTCGGGCAACCCCCTCAAAATCGTCCGGCAGACCACCGGCTGCAAGGCGGTCCAGAGCCTCGGCTAAGGTCACCTCACCCTCTCCCAGCACCAGAAAATCGAATGGGGCTTCTGCCAGAACCCCGGCCGGATCAGCTGTCGACTCAGGCCCACCACCGATGATTGTCAGGTTTGGCGATACCTGACGGAGCTTCTCTGCCAGGGCAGAGCACTCGACACGATTCCAGAGATAGAGCGGAAAGCCGACGATATCCGGTCGAACCGCCAGTATTGCAGCACTGATCTCGTCAATGGCGGTGCCTGAATAAAACTCCGAACAGGTGACATGGACCGGTGTAACCGGCTCCGGACGAGCGTCGAGATAGGCCTTGAGGCAGGCAGCTGCAAGTGGAACCGCCTGCGGTGAAGGCATGGCATGGATTGTTACAAGATGGAGATGGATAGGCATATTATCTCGTCAACTGCCTGTATCGTATCCGGTGCGGGATATCCGCTGCAGCTCCGAGCCGTTTCCTGCGGTCTTCCTCGTATTCCGAATAGTTCCCCTCGTACCAGACAACCTTGCTCTCCCCTTCGAAGGCGAGGATGTGCGTAGCGATACGATCGAGGAACCAGCGGTCGTGGGAGATAACCACTGCGCACCCGCCAAAGTTCTCCAGTGCCTCTTCCAGTGCGCGCATTGTGTTCACGTCCAGGTCGTTGGTCGGTTCATCGAGAAGTATGAGATTGGCGCCGCTCTTCAGCATCTTTGCAAGATGAACCCTGTTACGTTCTCCGCCGGAGAGCGTTCCGACTTTTTTCTGCTGGTCGCTGCCGGAGAAGTTGAAGCGGGAGACATATGCGCGGGAGTTGACGCTCAGCTTGCCGAGTTGAATGGTGTCGGCTCCCTCAGCGATCTCCTCCCAGATGCTTTTCTCCGAGTTAAGCGAATCGCGGCTCTGGTCAACATGGGCTAGCTTTACGGTCTCACCTATCCGTAACGAGCCGGAATCTGCAACCTCCTGGCCGGCAATCATTCTGAAAAGCGTTGTCTTACCGGCACCGTTCGGGCCGATAACTCCGACTATGCCACCACGCGGGAGCCTGAAATTCATCCCCTCGAAGAGCAGACGGTCACCAAAGGCCTTTCCCACATCCTCGGCTTCAATAACAATATCCCCAAGACGCGGACCGGCAGGGATGAAAATTTCCAGATCCTTTGCCTGACGCTCTCCGGCTTCATTCACCAGCTGCTCATACGCGGTGATCCGGGCCTGCGACTTAGCATGCCGTCCCTTGGGCGACATCCTGATCCACTCAAGCTCCCGTTGCAGGGTTTTCTGGCGATCGCTCTCCTGCTTTTCCTCATGTGCCAGGCGGTTCTGTTTCTGCTCAAGCCAGGAAGAGTAGTTTCCCTTCCATGGAATACCCTCGCCACGGTCAAGTTCCAGTATCCAGCCGGCAACGTTGTCCAGGAAATAACGGTCGTGGGTGACAGCAATAATCGTCCCTGCGTACTGCTGAAGATGATGCTCCAGCCATGCGACAGTCTCGGCGTCCAGGTGGTTGGTCGGCTCGTCCAGGAGCAGGATGTCCGGCTTCTGCAAAAGGAGCCTGCAAAGGGCTACGCGGCGCTTCTCACCACCGGAAAGAACCTTGACGGATGTTTCGCCATCAGGGCAGCGAAGGGCATCCATGGCCATCTCCAGACGTGAATCCAGATCCCAGGCGTCAAGATGGTCGAGTTTCTCCTGCACTGCTGCCTGGCGATCACACAGCTTCTCCATGTCTGCGTCCGGGTCTGAAAACGCAGCGGTGATCTCATTGAACTCGTTCATGAGGGCAACGGTCTCGCTAACCCCCTCCTCCACTATCTGCCTGACGGTTTTGCTCTCGTCGAGCCTTGGCTCCTGCTCCAGAAAACCTACCGTATAGCCGGCAGAAAGGACCGCCTGGCCATTGAACTCCTTGTCTACGCCGGCCATTATCCTCAGCAACGAAGACTTGCCGGAACCGTTCAGACCGAGCACACCGATCTTGGCCCCATAGAAATAGGAAAGCGATATGTCCTTGATGACCGGCTTCTTGTCATAATGCCTGGATACCCGCATCATGGAATAAATGATCTTCTTGTCGTCGACGCTCATGCTTCATCCTCCGTTGATTTCATCTATTCGTCTTAATTCGGCAGTTGACGGGGTCCGGAGAGAGCGACTTTCTCCGAAGCGTTGTAGTTCTAGGCGCAATGCAGCGTTAAGCAGCCGGATTGTCTGAACCCAAAGGGTGAGTTTCCGGCTGTAGCGTAATAAGCCGTAGAACCACAGCTGAAGGGGAATCGGAGCGACCGAGGACTCCTTCAACTGCCGAACCTCGGTTCATATCTCCATGTTCATGACCTTGCGCACCTCGGCAAGGGTTTGCTGCGCCACTTCGCGCGAGGCGTCAATCCCTTTGCGGAGAACGCTGCGGATGTAGTCGGGATTGCTCTCCAACTCCCGTCGGCGTGCCCTAATGGGGCGTAGATATTCGTTAAGGGAGTCGGTGAGGTACCCCTTGAGTTTGCCGCCGCCACCGTCGCCTATCTCTGCGGCAATCTCCCCTGCAGGCCTGCCGGTGCAGAGCGAGCAGAGGAGGAGCAGGTTGGCTACCTCCGGCCGGTTAGCCGGGTCATAGGTTATATGCCTGTCGGCGTCTGTCTTGGCCCGTTTGATTAGCTGCGCGGTTTCATCCTCGGAAGCTCCCAACAGGATGGCATTGTTCCGGCTTTTACTCATCTTCTGAGAACCGTCAAGCCCAAGAATCATTGGCGCCTCACTGAGGAGAGGGTGCGGCTCAGGAAATACCGGGTTATCGGCTGAAAATTTTTCATTGAAACGACGCGCAATCACCCTGGTCAACTCCAGGTGAGGAATCTGGTCTTTCCCAACAGGAACCAGATTGGCCTTGCAGAAGAGGATGTCTGCAGCCTGATGAACCGGGTAGGTGTACATCCCTGCGTTTATACGCTTCTGCCCCGCTGCAAGAATTTCTTCTTTGACCGTGGGGTTTCTGTCCAGTTCCGCATTGGTCACCAGGGTCAAAAAAGGGAGCAGGAGCTGGTTCAGTTCAGGGACATGACTGTGAGGGAAGATGAAAGTATGACCAGATTCAGGGTCGAGTCCTGCGGCCAGATAGTCAATAGTCAGCTGGTGAACGTTCTGGGAGATACTGTCGAAAGCATCTCTGTCCGTCAGCACCTGATAATCGGCGATGACTATATAGATAGGCACACCGAGGTTCTGGAGACGGACCCTGTTCTGCAGAGATCCAAACAGATGACCGATATGGAGCGATCCAGTCGGTCGGTCGCCTGTGAGAACACGGAATTTCTTTGGGGTGACCTCAAGCTCTTTTTCCAGTGCAGCGCTCCGTTGCACTGTGGCCTCATACGTGCCGTAATCCAGTTTCTGACTGCTCCCCATACGATTGCTCTCCCTTGCCGGACATTATGAGACAAAACATTGGGCATATTACGCAGAAATAGGACATGAAGCAAGTCAGCATTACTGTCATTGCATAAAAAAAGGCGGTCCGAAGACCGCCTTTCCGTACTATCTGCTTGTGACCCTAGAATCTGCCGCGGAGTAACTGGGTATTGAATGAAAGCGTGTTATGACCGGTGGATGCACTTTCGTGAAGTTCAGGTAGTATGGTCGGGATGGCAAACTTGACCTTGCCATTTTCATATTCCGCAAGAGACTTGGCAGAGCGGATAAGCCCAAAACCTGTGCCAACCAGAACACCACCAGCCCCACCGAACGCGAGATAATCCAGATGGTCACTGGGATGCTTTGTAAAGGCAAGGAGTGCACCTCCAACCAGAGTGCCGACGAGTCCACCGTAGAAGGCACTTTCGAAGGTATCTTTAAAGGCATTTTCTGAAGCGTAACATGAGGCACTCCACGAAGTAAGCATGCTTAAGGCAATAATAATGGCCAGAGTCTTTTTCATCTTCCTCATGAATAAAATACCTCTTATTGAAGTAGTAAAACACTCATTAAACTTAGCAGTATCCATGCCAAAGCAGCAAAAATTGACCAACATCACAACCGCCTGTTATAGCGCATGATTTCATACTGTTCACCTATATACCTGAACCATGAAATTCGCCGATTTGCAACGGAGCTGCAGAGTAAATTAAAATTACCGTTTATATTCAAGGACGTTACATCAAATAAGTTATTTCGCAACAATGTTGCGTTATTGCAACAGTTCCTTGTAGGCCTTTTCGACAAAACAGAGCTCATCTTCCCTGCTCATCACTCCACCGTTCAATCGCTCCTCCAGGAGCTTTTCCAGTAGCTTACCTACGAGAGGCCCCTCCGGGACACCTCTCTTCAGTATATCGTTTCCATTAATGAGACAGTGAACGTTTTGCAGTTGAGTAAAATAGAGTGAGATGGCCTTCTTGACCTCCTCATCCCTGGTGCGTGCCATAAGGTAAAGAAGGACCTCTACCGAGAAGTCCCGGAAAAGGCGATAAATATCGCTCCGATGAAGCACCCGGCTGCGCGGCCACCGCCTGGAAAGAGTCTCAATGACCTCACCTCCACGACGACGCATGTCGGCTAGTCGCTCCCGGTAATGCTCGCTTACTGCAAGCCTGGTACATACCTCGATAAACTCTTCATTGTCGAGAGATCCACAAACGGACAGAAAATAAATTACCCACTTTTCGTAGCGACGCTCCAGAAAGAGGAGTTCAAACCAGGATACGATATGCCTGGCTTCGTCAAGGCAATGTCTAGATTCTGCCGTAAGTGTCAGTCCTGGGTGGATAAAACGAAGAAGTCCGAGCGTTGCCATCCTCTCGACTGCAGCAGATGCATCGCGCTCACGAAACATAATCACCAGTTCGGTAAGTAGTCTCTTCCCCCCCAGCTTATGAAGAAAATCCATCTTTACCGCATTCTTAATCAGGTTTTCGGTATGTTTGGCAATGTGAAAGCCGAGACGTTGTTCGAAACGAATGGCGCGAAAGACCCTTGTCGGGTCCTCTACAAATGAAAGGTTGTGCAGAACCTTTATTGTACGCTCCTGAAGGTCTCTCTGGCCACCAAAATAATCGATCAGCAGACCGAAGTCCCTACTGTTTAGCTGGATAGCCAGCGTATTGATGGTAAAGTCGCGACGGTAAAGATCCATCTTCAATGAAGAGCGCTCCACCACCGGCAGTGCTGCAGGAGTCTCATAGTACTCAAGCCGGGTGCTGGCAACATCGATCTTGAAACCGTCGGGAAATACAATCACCGCTGTTCCGAATTTAATATGGGGCTTGCAGCGACAGGCAAAACGCTCGGCAAAGGTCTCGGCAAAGAGGATGCCGTCCCCTTCCACGGTTATGTCGATATCGAGGTTTTGACTCCCCAGCAGGAGGTCGCGCACAAAACCACCTACGGCATAGACCGGCAGATCCAGATCCGTTCCAATCTTCCCGACATCACGCAGAATCCTAAGAACCTTTTGGGAAAGCTTGCCCTGCATCAGCCGAGCAACCTCTTTACTCCGCATCGGAACTGCTTCCCGTGCAAGGTCGTAAAGTGCCTCACCGGCATACATCGATCGGAGCATGTCAGTGCGGGTCACCACACCCATCAGTTCCCCATTCTCAAAGACCGGCGAGAAACGCCGATTCTGGCGGACAAAATACTCCTGAATCTCCTGGACAGGAGTCTCGGGGGTTGCACTGAGAAACTCGGTGTGCATGTACTCGCTGACCGGAAGGTGCCCGAGGTGGTGGTAGAGCGACTTCTCCACAATTCGACGCGATATGATCCCGACCATCGTACCGCCGACCATGACCGGCATGGCATTAACATTGTAGCGGGTGAGCAGCTCCCGTGCCTCAGCGAGAGAGGTACTGGCCTCCATGCTCTTTACCGGCGCAGACATGATGTCCCTGGCCACCCTCCTCGGATTGACCTTAGAACGGAGTGTCTCCTCCAGGTTGTTCAAGACCTGGATAAGCGTCAACTCCTTTATGGTGGCCGACGCAGCCGTTGCGTGACCTCCGCCCCCCAGTTCGCGGAGGACCTCGCCGACATTCACCTCGGGAATCCTGCTCCGCGCGACGATATAGACCCGGCTGCCCATTCCCACAACCAGAAAGAGTGCCTCCAGATTTTCCATATCACGCATCATATGTGCGAGAACCGCTATGTCGCCCACATAGAAATCAACCGACGCCTGGGCAATGGAAATCTCCACCCCGTTCAGTGTGGTGGTTTGAAGTGACTTGAGAAGATCGTTTAAGAGCGACACCTGCTCAGAGGTCAGCTCCTGGGTCATGAAGTCTCCGACCGTGTTCAGGTTTGCTCCCTGCTTTAGTAGCCAGGCAGCGGCAAGAAAATCATCCACGGTGGTAGAGAGAAAGGTAAGCCTGCCGGTATCCTCGTAGATACCGAGCATCATGAGTGTCGCCTCGATGGAGGTAACTGCGATACCGCGTTCTTCCAGAATTCGTGACAAGATGGTCGTTGATGAACCGCATTCCCTGATCAGACCGGCGTCTGCCTTGACGTCGCCCGATGTCTCAGGGTGGTGGTCGTAGATATGAACCTCCACATCGGGACGAAGCGCCACTTCGGCAAAACGTCCTATTCTCGAGGTATGCTGACAGTCCACCAGGATCAGCCTTTCAATACTGTCGAGATCGAGGTCCTTGAGACGCGTGAAATTGAGAGCATAACTGGATGATTTGATGAAGAAATCGCGCATCGACTTTTCCTGTGAACCGGAAAAGACCATAGCTGCATCGGGATAAAGCTTGCGTGCGGCAACCATTGCGCCCAGACAGTCGAAATCGGCATTCAGGTGGGTCGTTATGACGTCCATCAAGAGAAAATCGCCCCTGCATACCCGACAACCTGCATGAAATCACCACTTATCTCGCCGCTGGTGCTATAGCGGATCAGGCACCCTTGGGTGGCGCCGAGCGCCTTGGCTGCGACCAGCATCGCCGTGGCAGGCACCACCCCGCACATGGTGATCCGTTTCGCCCGGCAGACAGCGAGGAGCCCTTCCGGATCAAGCGCCATTGCTCGATCCAGGGCAAGCTCATCCTTCTGCCTCGCTGCATCGACTGACTCATAGTGGGTCATGTCCGAGCTGGCAACGATCAGAACTTCCTCACCGTATTCCCGAATCGCCTTTGCGAGCCCCTCCCCCAGTTCCCTGCAGGAAGAAAAATCGCCGAAGCCCAGACAGAGGGGAACAATGGAAACCTCCGGCCGGCAATACTGTAGAAACGGGACCTGGACCTCAAGGGAGTGCTCGTAGAGATGAGCTGCCGCGTCCTCTTCCACGAAGGGAGCGTGAAAACTGACCAGTTGAGCCAGTCGGCTGTTTATGGGAACACTCCCCAACGGTGTGACCCATTCGCCTGATGGATAAAGTGCTGCAGCAGCACCGTCTCCGTGGTGGTTGGGACCGAGGATAATGACCGTCTCAGGGATGGATATGGCGCCATAGACGGCACCTGCTACAGCACCGGAATATATGTATCCGGCATGTGGGGAAATGATGCCGAGGACATTTTTGGGGTCAGTGGCTTTCGAGATGAATCCTGCCAGCTCTCCCCTTAGCCGGTTCGGGTCACCGGTGTAGAACTGGTTGGCAACAGCAGGTTGGCGTATCATAAAGGCCTCCGGAAGGAGTAGTACCTGACATAGTACCTGACAGAGTCAGCTTACCCGATTGTGGTGGGATTGCAACGCTATCACTCGCTGTGGGAAGGGTCTGAAAGAGGGGGTTCAGGTATGAGAGGCAACTCTGCCTGTTCCTCATAGACCGGAGGTTCGGCAAGATCCTGGATCTCCTTGAGGGTAGGAAGGCTGGTGAGGCTCTTTAGATTGAAGGTCTCGAGGAATTCCCGGGTCGTGCCGTAGACTATCGGTCTGCCCGGCAGATCCTTCTTGCCGAGTATCCGGATCAGCTTCTTTTCCAGCAGGGTTTTTATGACGCCGCCGCAGTCAACACCTCGCAGGTACTCGACTTCAGCACGGGTTACCGGCTGTCGGTAAGCTATTATGGCCAGACTCTCAAGGGCAGACTGGCTGAATTTTACGACCCTGCTTCTCTGGAGTCTCCTAATTATGTCGGAATATTCCGGCCTGCTCCGGAATTGAAAGCCACCAGCTACTTCGGCAAGGTAGATACCCCTGTCCGGGCGTTCGCAATCCAGTTTCAGCTCATTCAGTCCTGCTGTTATGTCGGCTCGCTCGAACGGTTCCAAGAGCGCGGCAAGACGATCCAGGGAGAGTGGGCCTTCTGCCGTGAAAAGGAGTCCTTCGATAAGTGCCTTACAACTCTGAAATGACATGTCCACCTTCACTCGCTGCTGCCTGGGTTTCCCGCACGAGCCAGATAGTACCGAAGGGAGAACTCTGGGCAACCTTGACTGTCTGCAATCTGCATAGTTCGAGCAGCGCCAGGAAGGTTGCTATGGCCAGTTCTCGGGTGAGCTGTTCGTCAGTGAAGATCTGATCGAACTGAAGCGTCCCGCGTTCATCCAGAAGATCCAGTATTCGCCCTATCCTCTCCGCGACACTTATCGTCTCGCTTATCACCTCATGGAAGCTGTCGAAAGGTACCTTTGCAAGTACACGCCGGAACGCCTCCACCAAGTCAAAGAGCTCAATCTCCAGAGGTTCTTCTGCATCCTTCGATTCGGTATGATCGGCAAGCGGCATTCTGCGGGAAAACACGTCGCGCCCCAGTATTTCACGGGCCGCCAGAACAGCAGAGGCATCCTTGTATCTCTGGTACTCCAGTAGCCGCCTGATCAGCTCGGCGCGCGGGTCCAGTTCCTCTTCCTCTCCCGCCGCTTCATCCTCCTGGGCTGGAAGCAGCATCCTCGACTTGATATGAAGGAGGGTGGAGGCCATTACCAGAAACTCACCGGCAATCTCCAGGTTGAGTTCCTTCATCAACTCCAGGTATTCAAGATACTGACGCGTGATGGTTGCAATGGGTATATCACAGATATCCATCTCATTCTTCTTGATGAGATGGAGTAGCAGGTCGAGAGGCCCTTCAAATGCATCGATCCTGACCGTGTAACCGAAGAATGTCGAGTCTCCGAATAGGGTAGTAGCTGCCGAGGATGCAGTGGTCATAATTTCAACGTAACCGTACCAAAAAGTCCCCTATTTCATTAAAAGGCTTGTGACACTAAAAACAAGCTTGCTCTGCGGACCTGCCAGGAGGTTTATCCCCAAATGCAGGACAGGAGAGATGATATAACTGAACATGTTGGTAAAAAAGACGAGGATAATGATGATGATCATGCCGTAGGGTTCGATGCGTGACAAAAACACCGCCTGGCGATACGGAAGCAGGCCAACCAGCACCCGTCCGCCATCAAGAGGAGGTACTGGGATCAGGTTGAAGATTGCAAGCAACAGATTCACATAGACTGAAAAAGCGAGCATCAGAACCGTAGGGTCGATAAAGTACTGAAGAACCGAAGCATCGGAAACCTTATCGCCGATGGCTACCATTGCACGCATAAGCAGAGCCGACAGAGCCGCTATGGAAAAATTGGAGAGAGGACCTGCTGCCGCCACCCAGATCATATCCCTCTTGGGGTTGCGGAGGTTATTGAAATTGACCGGAACAGGTTTTGCCCACCCAATCCCGACAATGAAGATCATCAGGGTGCCGAAGATATCCAGATGGCTGAGAGGATTAAGGGTAAGACGCCCTTGGGCCTTGGCCGTACTATCACCGAAACGGTTGGCAACGAAACCGTGGGAGACCTCATGGCAGGTAATGGCCATAAGCGCCGGTACCAGCATGATGGAGAGCTTGAAAAAGAACTGGTCCATAATCCCCCGGACGCTGCCTGAGCTTGAAAACCCATTTTTTGTAACAGAAGCTTGAATGAAAGTCAACTTGCCCGGGCTTTCGGCATACACAGGATCATTGAAAAGATATCTACAAAGCCGTCACAATAAACGGCGTTTCCCCGCTTGGAGCATAAAACCTTCCACAACCTCTGTTGAATGGAACCCGTACGTGTCAAGCTGCATCGACTACCTCTCAGCCTGTCCCATATCCTTAAGTATGAACCTGCCGCAGATGAAACAGAAGATGCCGGCAAGCAGCATGGCAACAGGGGTGATCAGGAGGGCGCTGCGCAGGTCCCAACGATCAGACAGCCAGCCGAGAATAGATGGAGATACAGCATCCCCCAGGGCGTGAATGAAGAATATGTTGACTGCAAAGGCCATGGCACGGACTGCAGGATTTGTGACGTTGATTATAACGGTGTTGAGCGGCCCGGTATTGAGAAAGAGGAAAAACTCGGCAATGAATATTGCAGTCATGCAGGAGGTCAAGCCGGGGGCGAGTATGGCCCAGACGGCAAAGGGGGTGCCAAGCAGGAACCCCCAGCCAGAGATGAGCAGATACCCCTTACCGCTCTTTTTTTGCCAGCGGTCGCCGAACCAGCCGCCTGTCAGCGTACCCAATATTCCGGCCAGCACCGTGGTCGCACCGAACAGCGTATTTCCTCTTGCCACATCAAGCGAATGGAAGCGGTGCAGGAACGAGGGTATCCACTGCGCAAGCCCCCCCATGGCAAAGGTCATTGCCGCCATTGCGAGGGTATTGCAAACAAACGAGCGGTTGCTGAACAACTCTGCATATCCTGCGATCGCACGTTGCCCATCTACTTTGTGGAGAGAATGGCCAAAACCCGGATAAACGGCATCATCGCCTCCGCGAGGAGGAGTTCGCAACTGTGCAACGGGTATGGCCAAGAGCAGACCCGGAAGACCGACCAGCAGAAAAGCGGCATGCCAGCCGTATTTCTGTCCCAGTACCCCCCCAAGGAGATACCCCAGCGCACTGCCAACCGGAATCGCGACATAGAACCACGAGAGAATACGGCCACGGCGCTCCTTTGGAAAGAAATCGGCTATGAGCCCGGGCGATACCGTGCCAAAACTCGCCTCACCGATCCCCACGGTTGCACGGGCGGCCAGGAGGGTCCGGTAACCCGGGGCAAAGCCGGCCAGCACCGTGGCCAGACTCCATACAAGGAGTCCTCCTGAAGCAAGTCTGGTCCTGCTCCAGTGGTCGCCGAGCCACCCGAATAGTGGCGCTACGAGCATGTAGCTGAGCATGAAGGCGCTCCCAAGAATTCCAAGCGCCGTATCGGAGAGATTCAGATCAATCTTGATCAGGGGGAATACCGCGAAGAGCACCTGCCGGTCGATGTAGTTAAGCAGGTTCACCGCCAGAAGGAGCCCAAGGGCGTAACGGCGATAAGAGATCGAAATATGGGAGTTGTTGTTCACGGGTTCACCACCGACTGAAACCTTATTTCCATGAAATCTGCAGTTTCTCGAGGGAATCAACAGAGGATTCCCTGAAGGTTACCGCTGTCCCTCCCTGTTTTGGGAAGCTCTCAACCTGAGGGAGTTGAATTATACTCTTCGTAGAAACACTCAATCAGAGTTCGGTGGCGCCACTATAGCTAATCTTTGCTTGAAGCACAACATTTCGACAAACTCATCAAAAGCATTATCTTGGCATAACAGATTAGTCCGATAGGAGAGTGATTGGAGAGCTATTAGCGGGAATTATCCGATATGTCTCCATCAGCCCGACTCTACAGATCATCACCCTTGATTTCAAAACAGATATGCCCTGCATGAGCCAACCTGGTAAACCATATCCACAAAACAGGTTGACAAGAAAAACCGTGCCGTGCTAGATGAACAGCCATGCGAAACGACCTTTCAGAGATAACCAAACGGATCATTGACGGCGGATCCATCACCCAGTCTGAGGCTCTTGATCTGGCAGAACTGCAGGGTACGGAGCTGTTTGAGTTGTTCCTTGCCGCCTCCCGCGTCAGGGACCATTTCATCGGTACGACTGTCCACCTCTGCTCCATAATCAACGCAAAATCAGGTCGGTGCCCGGAAAACTGCTCCTTTTGCGCCCAATCGGCTCACCACACAACCAATGCCCCGGTCTTTCCGCTGGTTGACGAGGAGAGCATGGTTTCAGCTGCCGTACGCGCTGCCGAAGAAGGCTCGCGCTGCTTTGGCATCATCACCAGCGGCACCGGCATAAAAGCGGGTGAAGAGCTGGAGCGGATTCTTCGCGCACTCCGTCGGATCAGCACCGAGACCGGCATCACCCCTGCCTGTTCCCTGGGGATCATCGACCTTCCCACTGCACGTATTCTCAAAGAAGCAGGCGCCGGAACCTACCACCACAACCTGGAGACTGCACGCAGCTTCTTTCCGCAGGTCTGCACCACTCACGACTACGATGAGGACATTGCTACGGTGCGTGTTGCCAAGGAGGCTGGACTCAAGGTCTGCTGCGGCGGGATACTGGGACTGGGCGAGAGTGTTTCCCAGCGGATTGAACTGGCATTCACCCTGCAAGGGCTGGATGTGGATTCAGTCCCTCTCAATTTCCTCAACCCCATCCAGGGAACCAGGCTCGAAGGTGCCTCGAATATAACGCCCATGGAGTGCCTGAAGGCTATCGCCCTCTTCCGCCTGATCCTTCCTGACCGGCAGATTCCGGTCTGCGGTGGTCGGGAACATAATCTTCGCGATCTGCAGTCATGGATATTCTTCGCCGGCGCCAGCGGTACCATGATCGGGAACTACCTAACCACCGCCGGTCGACAGCCTGAACAGGACTGGCAGATGCTGAAGGATCTGGAGCTGGGGATGGAAGAGTGCCATGTCAGCTAAAGGCATTTTTGTCACCGGCACAGACACCGGCGTCGGGAAAACGGTTGTAGCTGCGGTCCTGGCCCGCTTGTTAAAGAGTCGCGGGGTTACTGTCGGCATCATGAAACCTGTCACCAGCGGCTGTTCCGTGCTGGACGGCAGACTGGTTTCCGATGATGCGGATCTGCTGGCATGGGGAGCAGGCCTCACTGAAGTCGAGCCGGACAACGCCCCCTATCTTCTCCGTGCACCTCTGGCCCCATCAGAGGCAGCTTCACGTGAAGGTGTCAGGATCGACTTTGGAAAGATTCTTGATGCATATCAACGGCTGTCCGAACGTCATGATTTCGTGATAGTCGAGGGTGCAGGGGGGCTGATGGTCCCGCTGGCAGGAGGAATGCTGATAGCCGACCTTATAATCGCTCTCAGACTCCCGTCCCTGGTGGTGACCAGACCAAACTTAGGGACCATCAACCATACGCTGCTGACTACCTTCGCAGCAAAGCAGATGGGGATTCAGCTCTCCGGGGTGATCATCAACAACTATCCTGAAGAGCCGGACGATGTGGAGTCCTATGCCCCTCACCTTCTCGGCTCGCTGGCCGGTGCGCCTATTCTCGGCGTATTCCCGAAAATCGAACAACCGGATATCCATACCCTTGTGGAGATGCTGACAGAGAGGGTGGCAGCGCACCCGCTCACACATTTTCTGCTCAAGGAGCTTGGCCTTGCCTGAGACAATCGACACGAAAACCCTGCAGGAGTTCGACAGGAACCACGTCTGGCACCCATTTACCCAGATGAGCGAGTGGGAGAGATCCGAACCGGTGGTTATTGTCCGTGGCGAGGGGTGCTGGCTTATAGACAGTGAAGGCAACCGCTATCTGGATGGCGTCGGCTCGATCTGGACCAATGTCCACGGCCATGCCGTGCCGGAGATAAATGAGGCAATAAGGGTGCAGCTGGAGCGGATAGAGCACTCTACTCTGCTCGGACTTACCAATGACCGTGCCGCGCTGCTGGCAAGACGGCTGGTGGAGATCGCCCCGGAAGGTCTCACCAAGGTCTTTTATTCTGACAACGGCTCCACTGCCGTGGAGATCGGTATCAAGATGGCCTTCCAGTACTGGCAGCAGAAGGGGAGAGCCCAAAAGCAGCGGTTCATCTCGTTCAAGAACGCCTATCACGGCGATACGCTTGGGGCTGTCAGCGTGGGTGGAATAGATATCTTCCACGAGATCTTCAGACCGCTCCTCTTCAGAACCATCCAGGCCCCCTCCCCCTACTGCTTCCGCTGTGAACTCAGCAGAGAGCATGATCAGACCCGCTGCAACCGGGAGTGCCTGCAGGAACTTGAACAGCTGATGGCCGCTCATGCAGAGAAACTTGCCGGTCTGGTAATCGAACCGATGGTGCAGGGAGCCGGCGGGATGATAGTCCAGCCACCCGGTTACCTTAAAAAAATACGCGAACTCTGCGACCGGTACGGAGTCCTCATGATCGCCGACGAGGTGGCGGTCGGCTTCGGCAGGACCGGCACCATGTTTGCCTGCCAGCAGGAAGGGGTAACACCGGACATCATGGCCCTCTCAAAGGGGATCACCGGCGGCTATCTGCCGCTGGCCGCGACCATGGCAACAGAGGAGGTGTATAACGCCTTTCTTGGGGAATACCGGGAGCTTAAGACTTTTTTTCACGGCCACACCTTCACCGGAAACCCGATCTGCTGCGCCGCTGCACTAGCAAGCCTTGCGCTGTTCGAAAGCAACCGCCTCCTTGACTCATTGCCAAACAAAATCGACTACCTTTCCACGAGACTTCAAGCAATGCTCGAACTTGAACATGTGGGAAATGTCCGTCAGTCAGGAATGATAGGCGGGATTGAACTCGTAAGCGACAGGGCTACGGGAGAGCCTTATGCGTGGGAAGAGCGTATCGGAGTAAAGGTCTGCATTGAGGCAATGAGCCGCGGCCTCTTCCTGAGACCGCTCGGCAACGTCATAGTTATCTTCCCGCCTCTGGTTATATCTTTGGAAGAGCTTGCTATCCTGATGGACGGCATTGAGGCATCAATCAAAGCAATCTGCTGAAAGAATATGTTTCATCTCCAGAAGACAAAGGCCGCTCCATAATGGGGCGGCCTTTGTCTTCTGATATATGAGCAGTGATTACATGATCACGAGCCCATCAACGATCAGGGTTCCGCAACTGACTGTCAAGACCCCATACACGTAAGTTTCACCGGTTCTTGAAGAGAAGTCTGAAGTGTAGCCTCCGACAAGGGATAGTATCTTACCGCAGCTGTTCAGATTCAGATCCTCCACAAAATTGACTTGCTGAAGCAGTGCTCTCCCCTGAGTCTGCGGGAAGCCCTGGAATGCGGCAAGTGATGCGCTGATAGCGCTGTAGTAACTGTCTGCCTGGCCAGTGACCGCCAGTTTTACTGCCTGAGACACCGGCGGCACATCAACAGTCCATGTGAAACTTGCTGGTATGGGCGAGATGTTTCCTGCCAGATCAACTGCTTTCACCTGGAGTGTATGTTCCTTGTTTGCAAGGCCGCTGAAGGTAACGGGCGAGGGGCAATTACTCCAGACACCGCCATTAAGGCTGCACAGGAAGGTACTGCCAGCCTCGTTCGACGTGAATTCGAAGGTTGCACGTATAGAATTTGAAGGGTTCGGCGGCTGTGAGGTGATCTGGGCCTCTGGTGGTGTACTATCGACCGTCCAACTGTATGAGGTTGAACTTGTGTTGCCCGCGGCATCTGACGCCTGAACCGTGAACGTATGTAGCACCTCAGCCAATCCCGAATAACTGACAGGACTTGTGCAGGGAGATACAGGTTCCGCATCAAGTGTACATTGGAACGTAGCGCCTGGTTCAGAGCTGAATGCAAAGGTTGCAGCTCCGCTGTTGGTTGGATTTGCAGGATAAGAACCTAATATCGGGGTCGGCGGAGGGGTAAGATCGACAACCCAGCTGTAGGAAATCGGCATGGATTCAACATTTCCCATAAGGTCTGTCGCACTAACAGAGAAAATATGGGTGCCTTCCGTTAGCTGCGAAAAATTGAATGGACTGGTACAAGACGGGTACGAATATCCGTCCAATGTGCAGACGAAAGATGCAACTGCCTCGTTTGCCGAGAAGGTAATACTACCAGACTGAAGTTGAGTTGAACTTGCCGGCTTGCCAGTAATTGAACTGACCGGTGCAACAGTATCAATACTCCAGGTGAAACTTGCAGGTGTCTGATCTGAATTTCCAGCCAGGTCTATGGAGCGTACAGCAAAAACATGAGTTCCATTTGCTATACCTTCAAGGGTATGAGGGGATGAGCAGGTTGTCCACGGACCGTTGTCGAACGCGCATTTAAAGATCGACCCTGCTTCGGAGCTACTGAAGGTAAAGTTGGCAGTGGTCAGATTTGTCAACAGATCCGGTTTGGTAGTGATCGAGGTATCCGGAGCAATTGTGTCAACTGTCCATGAATATGAAGCTGCAACCCCCCGATTTCCGACCGAATCTTCTGCTGTAACGCTAAAGATATAATTGGCATCAGCCAGCGCTGTAAATGTGAATGGACTCGTACAGGCAGTTTCAATAACGCCGTCGATCTTACAGGTAAATGTTGACGGTTTGCTGGCCGTGAACTCGAAAAAGCCATTCCTCTGGTTGTAATGTTCTGTCGGCATGGCAGTTATCGTTGTGACCGGCAGGGTTGAGTTCAGTTCAATGCTATCCTGGTAAATGACGGAGACGTTTCCAGCATCATCCATGAACTGAACGTATACTGTTTTAATCCCATCTCCTCCCAGAGGAGTTAGGAGCCATCCCACCGATGAAGAGAAGATCTGCCAATTGCCCCACGCTATACTGTCATTACTGAAACGCATACCCGTAACAGACCCGTTGACATTCGGGTCAAATGCGCTGAGACCTAACGTTACGTTAGCCGATGTAGTTACCGTTTTACCATTATTTATTGTAATGCTACCGACTGGCGGTGGATCATAGGCTATCCCTGAAAGAGGTATGACCTTTACCGGTGTTGACGTGGCATCTGAAGATACGGCAAAAGATGCCGATTTGCTCCCCGCAATTGTCGGATTGAAGGTTACCATGATGCTGCAGTTTGCCCCGGACAGCAGTAGTGGTGAGTAGGATGGACATGTACCAAGGGTAATGCTGAAGTCGGCTTTATCAGGGCCATCGATAGCAAGATCCGATACTCTCAGGTCAAGGATCCCTGAGTTGATGATTGTAATGGTCTGTGGACCCGAAGTCCCCGATATAGCCACGTTACCAAAAGCGACTGATGTCGGAGTCACCGTAATCTCAGGCTCCGTTACGACGAGGCGGGCAATGCCGGATCCGTTGGTACCTGCAAGTAACTGGGTATCGCTTGCATACGCTGGGGAAACGGCCAACGCCGAAATATCGTGCGTCGTGAGACCATTGTTGAATGATACCCATTGAGAACCTGCAGTAGTCGACCGGAAAATGCCGCCACCTGATGTTGCGGCAAACATAGTGCGGCTTGAACTGAAACCTGGCGTCAAGGCGATTGCCTGTACATCAAGGTTGTCGAGACCGTTATTTGCCGAATTCCATGTAGCACCGCCGTTGGTGCTGAAGATGATCCCGTCGCCGTGAGTGCCGGCGTATACAGTCCTGTCGTTACCATATGACGGGGAAACAGCTACTGAATGAACAATCCCGCCACCCCCGGCAACCTTGCCCAGACTCATTGATTGCCACGATGTTCCATTGAACAGATAAACACCTGCATCAGTGGCTGCAAATAAGCCATCTGTCGACAACGAGATCGCATATAACGCCCGACCTTCCAGCCCTAAGCCGATGGACTCCCAGGTATTGCCTGCATCTACGGAGCGATAGACAACTGCAGAAGGTGAGGAGATGTACACTGTTCTGTCTGCAATAAACGAAGGGGAGAGTGCAATTGAATTGATAGAATCCCCAGATATGACCAATGACCAGTTCACTCCGCCATCCATGGAGCGATATGCCCCGCCGTTACTTCCGACAAAAATGGTCTTATCCGAGGCAAAAGCCGGTGAAAGTGCAACTGCCTTTATATCGACCGCTTCAATCCCGTCAATAATGTTGCTCCAGGTTAAACCGTGGTCAATGGATCGGTAGATGCCGCCAAAGGCTGCTGCAAAGGAAGTATGATCCGTTGCATACTCTGGAGAATAGGCTATAGCAGAGATTTTTGCCGCTGAGAGTCCGTTATTACTGGCAAACCAAAGCCCTCCCCTGTCATTGGAAACCAATACACCGCTCCCCTGCCCTCCCGCATAAAGGGTCTGATCCGTAGAGTACACTGGTGAAATCGCCAAAGCTGAAATAACATGACTTCCGAGATTAACTGCCTGCGTAAACGTCCAATTACTGCCTCCGTTGGTGGATCGATAGATTCCGTACCCTGTTCCGGCAAAGAGTGTAAAGTCGGAAGCATAGCCAGGTGAAATGGCAATGGAATTCACTGGCAGGGTACTCTGTAACGGAGAAATCTTATACCACCCTGAAAATTCATCATAGAGGTAGATGCCACCTGATGCTGTACCTACAAATATTTTGTTGTCTGAGATGAAATTTGGCGAGATTGCAAGAGCAGATATGTCGCTACCTTGAAGACCGTAACTGTACCAGTTACTCCCCCTGTTAAAGGTGACGAATAAACCGTCGGCTGTTGCTGCGAGCAGCATGTTGCTGGATGCAAATGTTGGAGATACGGCAATGGTGCGAATGTTCCTGTTGGTAAGCCCTGTTGACAGGTTTGTCCATGTAGCCCCGGAGTCTGAAGAACCGAAGACACCGTTCGTGGAACCGGCAAAAATAGTGAGATCGGTGGAATACGACGGAGAAAAGGCAACACTGGTCAGTTCCACACCGTCAAGGTCTGTTCCGACCTTTGACCAGCTGGTACCATTGTTACTACTCTTGAAAAGCCCGGCTGCAGTGACAGCCAGAAGTGTCGTATCACTGGGATACGCAGGTGAAAGAGCCAGAGCCAAGATTTTAAGTGACCCAAGGCCTGAATTTACAGCTGTCCAGCTGGCTCCCCGGTCTATGGAGCGGAAAACCCCTCCAGAAGTACCGGCAAAGACCAAATTGTCAGTTGGGAAGTTTGGCGAAATCACAAGAGCGGAAACATTTCCGCCATCTGGCCCTGCAGCATTCCACATGTAATTATAAAGCGATGTATCCCTCGTAAACGTGGCTGTTACGCTTCTTGCGCTCTTTAAGGTTACTGAGCAAACCGAGTTTACGACACTATCGCATCCGCTCCAACCTGCAAGCAGTGAACCTGAAGAAGCTGAAGGTGCAAGTGTCAGGGTAGTACCACTTGCATAGACAGCCCCGCAAGTTCCAGCACTACAAGCTATATCGGTCCCTGGAGATGAATGTACCATACCGGAGCCATTCCCAAGAACCGTAAGACTCAGAGCGTAATTTTGCATGACGCCGGTTCCATCAAGCAAAGAACTTTGCAGGTTGTTACCTGGATCGAAACGTACATCCAACGAAGCGTTCATTGTGCCTGCGTGTGACGGTGAAAATGAGGCCTCTACCGTACAACTGCTTCCAGCAGCCAGAGTTGGGGTAAGATTTGGACAGCTCAGAGGCACTACAGTGAACTGTGTGGCGTCTGCTCCGTTTACTGCGTTGACTGATATGGACGTTACAGATACCGAAGAGCCGGAACTGTTTGATATGGTAAAAATCTGGCGAGAAGTTGTAATATTCGCAAATACAGGCCCAAAATCGTAAGAAGCAGGAGAGATTGAGATTGCAGCGGATGAAAGGTCAGGCCAGACTGCCATTGTTACAAGCATGAGGCCGGTAATAGCTGTCAACAAAAATGAACGACCACGACTAATAGTCATATACCCTCCAAATTTCGTGAAATCACGGAAAAAAAATTGACACTACAAATGAGTATCATATCGCTAGACCCTGTCAACTCAGGGAAATAGACAAACAGAGCCCAATGGATATTATTACCCGCTCATTACATTGCAATTTGCACGCCTTTATTGGTGTACATTAATTTATGCAGTAGCCACTAAAGACGCAGCAGTATAATTATTTTTATGATGTTTTATCCATTTGATATTGAACTACCCTCAGAGAATCAGTTAAACATACAGCGTATAGCTTCATCAGTTAATCGATGATTTAGCTCAACTATTAATGAATTTTGCCGATAAGAACGAGTAAGAAAGGAGGTTGCTGGGCACATCAGATACTTGTCCGAGAGATGGGATCGTGACTGGTGAGTATTAAAACGAATAAACAGCATTCAGTATCTGCGAAGCAGTGAATAAACTTGGTTGAAGAGATTGTTACACATCTCATATCAAATCAGTTTTGGATTGTAGTTTATTCGATAGGAGGGAAAGGGAGATTTCCATGAACAGTGCGAGCAGTATCGCTCAGAGCGGAATCGAGGCCTATGCGACTAAAATGGATGTAACTGCAAACAATATCGCGAATGTTAACAGTGACAACGTTCAGCAGGCGCGGGTCACCATGGCAGAAAGAGATAATGGAGGTGTAGAAGCGACAGCAATAAAGGTCACCGAACAGGTTGAAATCTCCAGAGAGGCGGTTGAGATGCTCGAAACAGTCAATGGTTTCAGAGCTAATGTGCAGACATTGAAGACCGATAATCAGATGAACAAAAGCTTATTGGATATCATCACGTAGCTGACTTTGTTGCTGCTCGATCCGATACGAGGCGTTGGGGGAAAGCTGAAAATTTGCAATTCCAACATGGCTTGAAAAGAGGTGGGCAGACGCCCGTTTTTACGGGCAGTAAGCAGAGGGTTTGAATGGGCCGCATGACCGTGACCCATTCCTTATTTCGGATTCAGACACGAGTGGCTGTCACCCGATTCCTGCCGTTCCGTTTTGCGTGATAGAGACAGCGATCAGCCTGGTCGAGAAAATAATCAGCACTGAACGCCACAGACTGCTGTACCGGCATATGGCTCGCTGCTCCAAAACTGGCAGTAATACGGATATCTTCATTAGTTACGCGGACACAAATCTCAGATAGCTCTCTCCTTAAGCGCTCAGCCACAATAAGCATACCATCAAACGGAGTCTCCGGCAGGAGAACAACAAACTCTTCCCCTCCGTATCGGGCAATCCAGTCAACTTCAGACCTGATACTGTCAGAGATACTCCTTGCACAGGCCTTGAGCACCGCATCGCCAGCATGGTGGCCATACCGGTCATTAACCTATTTAAAGTGATCGATGTCCATCATTAATACTGAAAGCGGCCTTTCGTATCGATATGCACGTTTGAGTTCCTTGGGGAGACGATCATCGAGGTAACGGCGATTGAATATCCCGGTGAGCGGATCTTTTAGTGATAGAGTGCGGATCTCTTCAAGAGTTTTCTGAAGAGAACGCTCAAGATCTATAATCCTGCGTGCAGTTTGTATCCGAACAGTCAATTCTGCCGCATTGACAGGTTTGAGAAGGTATTCATCGGCCCCAGCCTCCAATCCCTGGATTATTCCGTCACTGGTATCCTGTGCTGTTAGAAGTATGATGTAGGTGTACTGCTCCTGTTTACTCATACGAATTGCACGGCAAAGTTCAAGACCGTCCATCTCCGGCATCACCCAATCTGAAAGTATAAGCGGATAATCTCCATTTCCAACCAGCTCAAGGGCCTCTTTGCCGTTGCTGGCAGTAACCACACTGTAACCTTGGGCAACAAGTGCATCCTCCAGAACTCTCCGCATGAATAGCTCATCATCCACAAGCAGGATAGGATACTCACAGATTTTCCCGTTCGATGTGTGCATGCCAATCTCATCGGCTGATTTTGATATATCTTGAAGTCGTAAAAAAGGCCCCTGAACACTAACCGTTCAGGAGCCTCGTGTTACACTAACTTTCACGAAGTTGTTCAATATCAATATGCATGGGTGTCTTCAAGGACATCCTCTGGAGTAACAGGTGCCCTGAAAATCCTGTATACCCATATCTTGTACGCAATGACAATAGGAACAAAAATAAACGCTACATACGTCATAATCTTCAATGTATAGGGACTTGAGGATGAATTGAAGATAGTAAGGCTGTAATTCGGATCGATGCTTGACGGTATCAGGTTGGGGAACAGGCCGATAACCCCTGTACCAACTACTGTTAGTATGGTAACGCACGAAGCGGCAAAGGCAGCAAGCGGCATCCCCCTGGCAGAAAAGAGCCGTATCCCCACCAGAGACAGCACAGCAAGTACCGGCACTACCAAAAAGATGGGGTTTGCCAGGAAGTTGGCGTACAGCTTGGTCGCAAAATGGGTGTATACAAGGAAGGCCACTGCAACCGTAAGAAGTCCGGGCCATAGCTTGTCCGCCAAATCGTTGGCACGTCGGCTGAGCGCACCTGTTGACTTGACCGTCTGATACAGGGCACCATGCACAACAAACAGCATTACAAACAGGACACCTGTCAAAAGCCCATAAGGATTTAGCAAAGTGACGAGCGAGCCGTGATAACCGGAAGCATCTATGGGAAGTCCGGCAAATATGTTGCCGAAAGCTACGCCAAAGAGCAGCGAAGGTATAAAGCTACTGACCCCGATAGCAATATCCCACCCTTGCTTCCATCCTGCGCTATCCATCTTTCCGCGGAACTCAAAGGAGACTCCGCGAACGATGAGTGCGCAAAGAAGCAGAAACAGTGCTGTGTAGAGATAACTGAACATTAGGGCATAGGTTGTTGGAAACGCTGCAAATGTGGCTCCACCGGCAGTGACCAGCCAGACCTCGTTACCGTCCCATACTGGGCCTACGGCATTTATCATGATTCTGCGCTCAGTGTCGGTCTTGCCTAATAAGTTGTGAAGAATACCGGTACCAAATACAAAGCCGTCAAGCATGAAGTATACTGCCCAGAGCACTCCCCAAAGCACAAACCAGATAATCTGAAGTTCCATTATTTCGCCCCCCTTCCAGTAGGCTTGATGAAAGCCGACAGGTCATTATCCGGCCCTTTTCTGGCAAATTTAAACAGGAGTAAGATATCAACAGCACCAAGGAATCCGTAAAGAAGCGTGAACCCTGCAAGAGAGCCGATCACCTGACCGGTGCTGATTGCCTTTGAAACCGCATCCGAAGTCTTTAGTACCCCGTAGACTATCCAGGGCTGGCGACCCATTTCAGCAACTATCCAACCAAGCTGGTTGGCTATGTATGGTAGTGGAATTGCAAAAACCATAACCTTTAGAAACACTGGTGAAGATTCCAGCTTATCCCTGAAGGAAAGGAATACGGCACCCAGTGAAAGAAGTATGAAAAGTGTCCCCAAGCCAGCCATTGCCCGAAAGCTGAAGAAAGTCGGCAAAACCGGTGGCCTCATGTCGGGAGGGAAATCCTTAAGACCTTTAACCTCCGCATTGGGATCATGGAATGCGAGAAGACTGACCATATTGGGAACGCAGAACTGCTCGACAGCATTGCACTCCCGTTTCACATCAGGCATGAGCAGAAGGTTCATCCCTACCCCACGCCGCGTCTCCCATAAGGATTCCATTGCAGCGAACTTGGTCGGTTGCACTGCTGCGATCTCTACGGCATGAAAATCTCCAGTCAGAAGCACAAGCAGTACCGATGCAAGGCCGAACTTGGCAGCAATTGAAAAGGAGCGTTTGAAGAAATCGGTCTCATTCTTCCTGAGAAGATGCCAGGCAGCGATCCCCATAATAAAGAATGCAGCAACAGTGTAGCCTGAAACGATCTGGTGGAAGAATTTGATAAGGCCGTACTTGTTGGTAATCAAGGCGATGAAATCGACCATCTCTGCACGATTGTTCCTGAGAACAAACCCTACCGGATGCTGCATCCAACCGTTAGCAAGTAGAATCCAGAGTGCAGAGAGATTAGTTGCAAATGCCACAATCCATATTGCCATGAGATGAAGTTTTTTTGATATTTTGTTCCAGCCAAAAATCCATACCCCTATGAAAACGGATTCAAGGAAAAATGCCACCGTTGCCTCAATGGCAAGTGGTGCTCCAAAGATGTCGCCTACGTACCTGGAATACTCCGCCCAGTTCATCCCAAACTGAAACTCCATGGTAATTCCGGTGACTACCCCAAGCGCAAAGTTTATTAGGAAGAGCTTCCCCCAGAACTTCGTCATCCTCAGGTACATTACATCCCCAGTTGCCACATAACGAGTCTCCATGTAGGCAACCAGCACGGAAATACCCAGGGTAAGCGGCACAAAGATGAAATGAAACATGCCTGTAACAGCAAATTGCAGCCTGCTCAGCGTCACTATGTCCATATACGCAACTCCTTTCACGAAAATTGTACTGAATACTATCAGCCTCAAATACTCTTCGCTGCTATCTTCAGGTCAAGACTACCATATATTTAGTGTTTTTCATAATCACACTCTAATGGCTACTATAGGACCTTTTTTATCCTCTATTCAGGCAAAAAAAATTATCCTGTTTTTTTAGCCAGCGTTTCTATTGTAACAGCATCAAGGATTTCGACAACTTTTGACTGAACGGTACGCCAAACGGGATGGACCAGACAAGTTTGGTTGAAGGCGCAACCACTATCGTCCATCAGGCAGCGATTAGGCATGATCGGGCCTTCTACAGCTTCGACGACCTCTCTGAGAGTAATCCTCGATGCGGGACGACCTAAGACGAATCCCCCACCGGTGCCTCGGAAAGAATTCACCAATCCGATCTTTGCGAAACTCTGCATAATCTTGGCGAGAAAGGTCTGGGGAACCCCTGTAGCTTCGGCAATTTCGCTGATCAGCGCAACCTCACCCTGCTGAAGTCCGGCCAGGTAAATAATGCCACGGATTGCATATTCTCCCTTGCGGGTTAGTTCCATCATAAAAAACCTTTAAGACCGAATTTGTCTTTTTATACTAGAATCCCTTGCCTCTGTCAAGACTGTTTTTCCACATCATTTTATAAGACTAGGACTGAACTGGCAATTACTATTCTCCGTACTCTTTCTGAACCGATGCAAACCACTCCTGATAAAGAGTTGGATAATCTACACTCAGGTCTGAAAGGGCCGAAGCGACGGCAGCTGCGATCCCTTTCCCAGAGCCAAGAGCAACAAGAATATCCTTAACCTTGTGCCAGCCGTATGTTGTAACAAGGTACTGAACCAGTGAAAAGCTCTGCTGATAGGCAAGAGACGCATCTCTAGCCTGCAGTGAGACAAAAGAACGCTCCATCGCGGAGAGTGGCAACAGTGTACCCTGCCTCACCCCTTTGGCGAGCGCTTCCAGAGGATGCGAAAATTCACGCCGGCCTTCAAGTTCAGCCAATCCTTCATTTAGCCAGATGGGGCAGTTTCCGGAAGTAAGCTCCTGTACCACGACATGTGTATACTCGTGAAAGAGGATCGAACGGAGGGGGTCATTCATCTCGTGCACACCACCGATTGGAAGTCGTATTTTGCCGTCGTAGAGGGCCCCGGACCAGTCTGGGCTCTCGGTCACACTCCGGTAATCGGTGCGGGTATAGATAAGAACAGGTATCTTCGCAATGGGGAAATGGTTCAAATCAGAGCCGACGCGGTTATATGCAGTCTCAAGTACGTCCAATACCTGATCGGCTAAATGAGTTCTTTCTCCGGCGTCAAATGAGATAATAAATCGCGAACTGTACCCCCGGTCCATGTGACCTTCTACAGGCAACTCGCGACGAGCTTTGGAAAGCAGTGCAGCAGCCTCCTTACGCCCAGGTTCCAGCTCAAGAGCACGTACGAAGGATTCTATCGCTGCAGGGAGGTTTCCATTATCGTACTGAGATCGACCAAGGAAAAACAGCAGATCGGATGTGTCCGCAGCAACACCTCTTGCCCGCTCCAGTTCAATAATTGCAGCATCATACTGCTTTGCCGAATATAGTGCTATTCCGCGAAGGACAGCATAGCGCTGGACTTCAGGAAACAATTCTCTGGCATTATCGAAACTGGTTGCAGCCTCCTCGTATCTGCCAATTGACATACGTTTTTGTCCGATAACCGTGTAGACCTCTGCAAGGTTCCTTCGTAACGTCTGATCGTAGGGGAAAAGGGTGACTGCATTTTGCAGCTGTTCCAGAGCCTTCTCTGTCTCCCCTTTCTGGATAAGGAGTAGCGCATAGTCATTCAGTAGAAATGGATCGGCAGCAGTAACGGTTCTCGCGGAAGTGCCGATAATTGATGCGACAAGCAGGAGGCTGAAGATTGCGATTTTTCTTCGCTGCGATAACGACATATTCACCAGGCAAGGGATCTGTTTAAACCACAAGAAAAACTATAGCAGAACTTAGACATAGTGAACAGATAACATCTACCTTGCAAATAGATCATCAAGCAGCTCACAAAAAATGCCGGCATCGTTTAAAGACGATGCCGGCATTTTTGCGAATATGCAATGTATGCTATTACCGAAGCTGCTTGGCCACATCCTCTGCTGAAAGTTTTACATCCATCTGGGTCCCTGCATCCATATTCTTGAGCACGCCTGTATCCCTTCTGATCTCATCTTCACCGACTATAAGGGTGAATCGAGCATTGGATTTGTCAGCGCGTCTTAGCTGGCTCTTAAGGCTTTTCCCTTCATAGTCGATCTCAACAGCAACTCCTTTGCTCTGCTGCAATACCCCCATCAAACGAAAGGCCAGATCCCTGGCTTCGGCTCCCAGTGCTGCGATAAACAGGTCAGGGCGGGTGGAATAATCTCGTGCATCAAGCAGAAGAGCTACCCGCTCTACACCCATGGCGAACCCGATGCCAGGGATGTCAGGCCCACCAAGCCCGGAAATAAGACCATCATAGCGACCGCCTGCTGCAACCGCACTCTGGGAGCCAAGCTGGTTGGTCACCAGTTCGAAGGTGGTTCGGGTGTAATAGTCGAGGCCTCTCACCATTCGCGAATTTATGGTGTACTTGGTACCAACCATTTCCAGGTACCGTCGTGTAGCGGAAAAATGATCTTCACATCCCGTGCAGAGGTTATCCAGAACCGAAGGCGCATCAAGTGTCGCCAACTTGCAACCGGATGCCTTGCAGTCAAGCGCCCTGAGCGGGTTGGTTTCGAATCTCCGTTTACAGTCGTCGCAGAGAGTACCCAGCTTAGCCCTGAGAAATCCCTTCAATAACTCCCTATACACAGGGCGGCAATCTGGGCAGCCAAGAGAATTTATCTCCAATTTCGGCTCGGAAAGACCCAATTCTGCAAAGAAATGACAGAGCATGGTCAAAACCTGGGCATCGACCAATGGGTCAATCACTCCGGTAAGCTCGGCTCCGATTTGATGAAACTGCCTGTAACGACCCTTCTGTGGTCGTTCGTAGCGAAACATCGGTCCCATATAATACAGTTTGCTCAGTGGGTCCTGGGAATAAAACTTGTGCTCAATAAATGCGCGCATAACGCTGGCAGTCCCCTCCGGTCGGAGGGTTACCTTATTCTCTCCCTTATCGATAAAGGAGTACATCTCTTTTTCTACGATGTCACTTGTATCCCCAATTGAGCGGGAAAAGAGCTCGGTCTTCTCCATGATCGGAATGCGGATCTCCCTGAATCCATACATGCCGAAGACTGATCGGGCAGTTTTCTCGATATACTGCCATTTTTCAACCTCTCCGGGAAGGATGTCATTGAATCCTTTGATCGCCGTGATTGCCATTCGTTGAGCCTCTCCTGTCTTCATTGAATCTGTTTTACCTAAGTGCCGACCCGTAATCGTACAAGATGATCAAAAGCATAAGCAACCTTATTTTTTCAACTACAATTGATTCCGTAATAACCCAAAGAAAAGACCACCTGATCGGTGGCCTCGTCTTCAACTGTTACTTCTCTTATTAATTGCTCCAGTGGCAGATGCCCCCACTCAGTCGATGATAATTTACTTAATCCCCTTTTTGTTAAAGTGAGGGCCATATTTTTTATCCATCCCTTGAATGTGGTTGACTAACCAATTCTTGAGAAAACTCATTACCTCCTGGGTCAATCCTGTCCCGGCATTAATTTTATTCTGTAATTCCATTACCTGACTGATCAGATTTTCATGGGCGTTTTTTTGTTTTTCGTAATCTGCGTATCCCGATTCCTTCATCAATTGTTCTTCATGGGCAAAATGAGTCTTTGTGTAGTCGATCAATGCACTCATTAAACTGACAATTGCATCTTTTCCGCGACCTTCACGCATTGCTGCATACAGATTGTTGATGATATCTATTAATCGCTGGTGTTCCTGATCCATCTTGCCAACTAGAACGCTATAACTGCTGCTCCATGATATGAGCTTGCCTGAGTCAGAAATTTTAAACTCACCGACCACACGTTGCAGCTCTTCCGAAAGTCGCGAGAGATGCTGAGCAGCATTATAGGTTTCACGTGCCTTATCGACTGTCACGTTAACTACGCCGGTAATCTGGTGCATATTGCCGCTGATTTCACTGGTAGTTGCGGTCTGTTCTTCGGCAGCGGTTGCAATCTGCTGAACCTGAAGATTAACGGCATTGATCTCATCCTGAATTTTCCTCAGAGCTTCACCGGATCGAGCAGCTTCATCCGTTCCGTTCTGGACCTCGGCTACCCCCTCTTCCATGGCAGCCACTGCCGTTTGTGTATTCTTCTGAATTACTATGATCATCTCGCTGATCTCTTTTGTAGCCTTAGTTGTACGTTCTGCAAGTGCTCGCACTTCATCTGCAACAACTGCGAATCCTCTACCCTGCTCTCCTGCTCGCGCTGCCTCGATGGCTGCATTGAGTGCGAGAAGATTGGTCTGATCGGCAATATCCTGGATCGTGCCAACTATGGCGCCGATCTGATCACTCTTCTGTCCAAGTTCCACAACGGTAGATGCCGATGATTTTACACTGTCAGCGATACGCTTCATAACAACGATGGAACTCTCCACAACGGTTGCTCCATGGTCAGCCGCATCATTGGCGCGTTTGGCGCTTTCTGCAGCTAGAAGGCAGTTCTGTGCAATATCCCCTGAAGTTGCAGACATCTCTTCACTTGCAGTGGCGACTGTGGTTGCCTGTGATGCCACCTCTTCAGCACCGGATGCCATCTGTTCAGAGTTTGCCTGCATTTCGCACGATGACTTCATTACTTCTGATGATGAATCTGCAAGTCTGCCTATCAATTCCCTCAGGCTGTTTACCATTTTTTCGAATGAGCGAGCAAGCTCTCCTACTTCATCATCAGTATCCAGATGAATTTCGACACTTAGATCGCCTGTTGCTATCTGCTCCGCATCATTTGCCAGACGACGAAGAGGGGCACGTATGGCCTTAATCGTCAATAATCCAAATAATAAACCAATTATCAAACCTGATGAAATCAGGCATAGAATCCAATTACGGGCAGTAGCTGTTGTTGCGTGTACATGAAGTAAAGCTTCATCTGCTTTTTTCTGGCTGGAGATTTGGAGCGCTCCCACAATTTTGTTTGATTGATCGTAATTTTTTTTGCCTTCCCCCCGCGTTTGTTGCTGAGCTTCATCAAGCTTTCCGGCTTTTATCAGATCAACCGCTTTTTGGGTTGATGCCACATAGGAGTTCCATGCCGATTCGAATTCTGAAATTTGTTTCTTTTCCTCCTCTGACAGATTAAGCTTGGCATATTTATCACGTGACGCCTTGAGTTCTTCCTGCATCTTTCCCATTCGATCGTAATATCGCTTGAAATCTTCATCAGAATTCTTCAGATAAAACTGCAATTCGGATCTTCGGTACGTGTCAACATTGTTCCGGATATTTGCGAGAATGGTTACGCTGGGCATCTGAATTTGCCCCATCTCATCTGCAACAGCGGTAACGGAGGAGAGCTTCATAATCGATAGTATGCCGATCAATAACATGATGACCAGTATTGAGACTATAGTCCCGAAGATCTTTGTGCTGATACCGAAACTCTTGAACATGGGCACCCCCGAACAAATTATTAAATCCGTTGTTATACATGTCGGCACAATCGCAAATATATGTAACTGAAATATTGAGTGTACTTAAATAATTCACGTCAGGATTACGAGGTAATCAAACCAAGCAACTTACAAGAAGAATGCGGAAAGCGGTACGCAGGAAAGTTTGGCAATTAGCTAGATGTGAGGAGAAATGATGTAAGGAGTGAGCAGGGGGCGGTGCAAAAATCGGGAGACGATACAGGAGTGCGATCATCACTACCTGCCTGCATCGTCTCACAAGTCCGGTTTGATACCCTATACCTTTGCCAACGCCTGCACAAGGTCGGCGATAATGTCATTGATGTGCTCAGTCCCTACGGAGAGACGGATGAAATCAGGCGTAACCCCAGTAACCAGCTGCTCTTCGGCAGTCAACTGCTGGTGCGTGGTGGATGCAGGGTGGATTACCAGTGATTTGGAGTCTCCGATGTTTGCTAGCAGAGAGAATAGCTTAAGGTTGTTGATAAAAGTCTTCCCTTCTTCAATGCCGCCACCCTTGATTCCAAAACCGACCATGGCACCGAAGAGCCCGTTGCGATGGTATTTTTTGGCTAACGCAAATGCCGGATGGTCTGGCATACCAGGGTAATTGACCCAGCCGACCTTAGGATGAGATTTTAGGAATTCGGCAACCTTCATGGCATTATTGCTATGCCGCTCCATCCGCAGATGAAGTGTTTCCAGCCCTTGCAGAAAAAGGAAAGAATTGAAGGGCGAAAGAGCAGGCCCAATGTCACGCAGAAGTTGGACACGGACCTTTATGATATAGGCGATGTTTCCCAGTGCCTCCCAGAAGTTTATGCCGTGGTAACTTGGGTCTGGTTCCGCAATCTGCGGGAATTTGCCGTTCCCCCAGTTGAAGGTACCTCCGTCAACGATTATCCCACCAATTGATGTGCCATGGCCGCCAATGAATTTTGTGGCGGAATGAACAACAATGTCTGCACCGTGTTTTAAGGGCTGCACCAGATAGGGAGATGGCGTGGTGTTATCGATAATAAGCGGAATATCATTTTCATGGGCGATCTTGGCCACGGCCTCGATATCCAGGGTGTCAAGCTTGGGGTTACCCAGGGTCTCGGCAAAGACGAGTCTGGTCTTAGATGTGATTGCCCTGCGGAAGTTCTCAGGATCCGAAGGATCTACGAACTTCACCGTAACCCCCAGCGTCGGGAGGGTGTAATGAAACAGGTTATAGGTACCGCCGTAGAGGCTGGTGGCAGATACAATCTCGTCACCTGAATGGGCAAGAGTCAGAATCGACAGAGTTATTGCTGATTGGCCTGATGCAACGGCAAGAGCCGCAACACCACCTTCCAGAGCAGCAACCCTCTTTTCGAAGACATCACTTGTCGGGTTCATCAAACGTGTGTAGATATTGCCGAACTCCTGCAGGCCAAAGAGACGCGCTGCATGGTCAGCATCGTTGAAGACATAGGATGTGGTCTGATAAATCGGCACTGCCCTACTGTTTGTAGTCGGGTCAGGCACCTGCCCGGCGTGCAGGGCAAGGGTTTCTGCCTGATAGGTTGTCTCTTCGCTCATGATAATCTCCTATCAATACGGTATGGTATTACAGTTATTGGTTAATATATCTAACACATTATACCTAACAGGTAAACCAATTATTAAGATGTCGCTCCCTGAGATCAATTACAAAAACTGCATCTTTATGCTAAAATAATGTCATAAAGATGTGAGGGAGAATGTATGCGGGACGATCGAGAAACTGCAACTCTTGCGGCAGGATGTTTCTGGTGCGTGGAAGCGGTATTCAGTCAACTCAAAGGAGTTATCAAGGTTGTTTCGGGATATACCGGTGGAACAGTCGAAAACCCTTCCTATCAGTCAGTGTGCAGTGGCATAACCGGACATGCTGAGGCAGTACAGATCACCTATGATCCGCACGTTATTTCCTTTTACGAGCTTCTCGAAATCTTCTGGGAGACTCATGACCCTACCACTCTCAACCGTCAGGGAGCGGACGCAGGAACCCAGTATCGTTCTGCTGTATTCTTTCATAATGAGTACCAGAAGGAAGCAGCCGAGCGCTCAAAGCAGGAGGTCGAATCTGCAGAACGTTGGCCTGACCCGCTTGTGACTGAGATCGTCCCCCTTACCGTCTTCTACCCTGCAGAGCTATACCACCAGGACTACCATCGACTTAATTCCTTTCAACCTTACTGCCGCATTGTTATAGAGCCGAAAATACGTAAGATGCAAAAGGAATTCCGCGAGAAAATGAAAGGAGAATATAATGCGATTACTCCCTAAAATATTTGCGATTATCACAATGCTTGTTTCACTGTCCGGATGCAGCATGAATAACTATATACCGCAAAACCCTGTTGCTGATCTACCGTACCGACATAACGATTTCGACTACAGGTTTGCGTGGAGAACTGATCAGACAGATCAGGGGCTCAGCGTAGAAGGATTGATGAAAAATGTGCGGTACGCACAAGTTGAAAGCGTGACATTATCGATATCACTACTCAATAAGGAAAATGTTGTACTTGCTTCTGAAACTACTTTCCCGCTCCCACAGACAATAAAAATGGACAATTATGCTCCGTTTAAAGTTACCTTGAAAAAGGTGAGCCCTTCAAAAAATGATATGCTTAAATTCATGATCACATATTATGTATTTGATGGCAAAGATGAAATATTCCAATGGCACAGCTCTTTTACGACAGATGTGTCGACCGGCATGGGAATCAATGATACTGTCAAAAATCCTGATGCATGGTAGCTCAAGGTAACAATGACGTTGCATTATGAACTAGCAACAGTTTATCAAAGTTCATAATATCTGAGGATATAGTTATTGAGACAGCATGGATTGATACCTTTTTGAACAATACGGAGGTGAGCAGTAAATCTTTCGTGTATATGACAATTCGATAATAATAACTCTGGATGTCTATAATAATATGAACAATACAAATAATTATATTCTTAGCTTAAGTAAATAAAAATACAGATTTGATATAGAGCGTGATATCTTAGGAATTGAGATCGTAGGAAATAGGTGAGAGGCGAAATATAAGCATTTGATTATTGAAGACATCTTGGTATTAAACAAAAAATGAAGGTTTATTCAAATTATTCACTGATTACTTGACACAGTGGATATTTGAATGAGCCTTCATTTTAAATAAAGAATCTGCATGTTATTGGTGGCAGTGCAGGGATTCGAACCCCGGACCTAGCGAATATGAGTCGCTTGCTCTAGCCAACTGAGCTACACTGCCAAACTGATAACTTGATGCTGATGAATGAGACAGTTGGTGACCAAATACAACGTTGGAACGAAAAGTTTTTATACTGGAAGCACTGTTTGATGTCAAGAAAAAAGCTTCTAGCAACAGCAGCGGATTCAGTAATAAAAACAACGGGGGTGCCTGTCTAGCAGCATTCCCCCGTTGTTTAACAACTGAATATCTACAATTTGTCCTAGATCAAACCGTGGGCAACCATCGCGTCTGCAACCTTTATGAAGCCACAGATATTGGCTCCGAGCACGTAGTTGCCGGGATCGCCGTACTCCTCTGCCGTTTCATAGCAGCTTTTGTGAATTCCTATCATTATGTTTTCGAGTTTCTTTTCCGTGAACTCAAAACTCCAGGAATCACGACTGGCATTTTGCTGCATCTCCAGTGCTGAAGTGGCGACTCCTCCAGCATTAGCAGCCTTACCCGGTCCATACGCAATTTTAGCATCGAGGAATATTTTTACCCCTTCAGGAGTAGTCGGCATGTTTGCACCCTCGCCCACGGCAATACAGCCGTTCTTAACGAGGAGCTTGGCATCCTTGCCATTTATCTCGTTCTGGGTAGCTGAAGGCATAGCAACCTGGCAAGGGATCTCCCATATGTTCCCATTGGCAATAAACTTGGCATCCTTGTGGTAATTAACGTAATCCTGGATGCGACGGCGCTCAACCTCCTTAAGTTTCTTAATCAGGTCGAGATCAAGCCCTTTTTCATGGAAAATTACTCCATTGGAATCAGAACAGGCGACACACTTACCACCAAGCTGGTGGATCTTCTCAATGGTATATATTGCTACGTTTCCAGAGCCGGAAACCAGGCATGTCTTCCCTTCGAAGGAATCCTTGCGAAACTTGAGAGCCTCATTAATAAAAAAGGTGGCTCCGTAACCAGTTGCCTCAGGGCGAACCAACGAACCGCCCCAATGCAGGCCCTTTCCCGTGAGAACGCCTGCCTCATAACGATTTGTGATCCGTTTGTACTGTCCGAACATGTAACCAATTTCTCGACCGCCAACGCCTATGTCGCCAGCCGGCACGTCGGTGTGCTCTCCAAGATGACGGTAAAGCTCTGTCATAAAGCTCTGGCAGAAACGCATCACTTCATCATCAGACTTACCTTTCGGGTCAAAGTCTGAACCACCTTTTCCGCCGCCAATCGGCATTCCCGTGAGAGAGTTTTTAAAGATCTGCTCGAAACCTAGAAACTTGATGATACCGAGATACACTGATGGGTGGAAACGGAGTCCACCCTTGTATGGTCCGAGTGCGCTATTGAACTCAACGCGGAAACCACGGTTGATGTGTACGATACCCTTATCGTCCTGCCAGGGAACCCTGAAAATGATCTGTCGTTCCGGTTCACAGATCCTTTGAATGATCTTACGCTCCATGTACTCCGGATGCTTGACCATAACGGCTCCGAGGGATTCAATGACCTCACGGACAGCTTGGTGGAATTCAACCTCACCAGGGTTACGCTTTAATACGTCCTGATAGATTCCTTCCAGTTTTTCGTCGATATGCATTGCCATACCACTCCCTCCAGTGAAAAATATTTGCGCATAATCAGGTGGCCATCCAGCGCCTCCGAATCTATGCCACATAATTGTGCACGTGTTTTGCATCTTATGCGCCAATAATAGTCACCTGTGATATACGGACTAGAGCACGGCGTTTTTTAAGGCTTTTATGCGCACAAACAAGGCATACTTGCCTCTTGCATAGGCATTGATCGACTAGTTTTTATACACATTCTAATTCACAATATTACACTAACCGCCATATGCTGCTGATCCCACAAACTGGCAATTGACAAGCAGAGTTAATTACTGTTTAGTAGGATGATGCAAAGAAAAACGAACTCTAAACCTCAGCAACTCTCGGAAAACCTTAAGACGGGCACCATACTGGACCTGACGGTAACCAGACTCGATGAAGATGGATGTGGACTCTCTTCAGTAAACGACATACCAGTCCGAATTGCAGGCACCTTCCCTGGGGAGTTGGTGCGTGCGCGAATAACACACTGCTCCAAAGAGACCATTACTGCACGTTGCCTGAATCTTACGCAGCCATCTCCTTACGAACGAGTTTCATCTCCATCTCACCTTTGCAAAGAATGCGACGGCTGCCCGCTTATTCAACTCTCGTACAGCTCACAACTTGCTATCAAGAAGGTCATGGTACAGAACTGCCTTTCCTCTTACCCTTCCCTACAACAGGCAGTTTTGCACGATACAATCCCTTCGCCGAAACAACTCAACTACAGATCTACGGTTAAGCTTGTTGTCTCCGGAACCTACAAATCTCCTCGAATAGGCATCTATCGACGCAATAGTCATGACGTCTTAGATATCACCGACTGTCCCTTGCACCATCCACTGGTCAATACCATCGTTGCAGCGGTCAAAGATGGGATCAAACGTGGGAAAGTGCCAGTATACTCACCATCAACAGGTAGCGGAATCCTTCGTTATCTTGTCATTCGCGTATCGGAAACCGGTGACCAGGCAATGGTTGTCTTCGTAACTGCCCACCGCAGTTTCAACGAGATTCACCACTTGGGGAAATACCTGAAGACCGCTGTTCCGCAGGTTTCCGTCATCGCTCAAAACGAAAACAGCACCAAAGGGAACGTTATCCTCGGGGAAAAATTCCATTTCCTGACCAAAAAGCAATGCATAACAGCACACATCGGTACAATACGCTTTTCAGTTTCTCCTCGATCATTCTTTCAGATTAACAGCGAAGCCGCTCGACTCATCTACGAACTGGTGGCACAGTGGGGTCACCTGAACGGCAATCAGCGTATCATTGATGTTTACTGTGGAATAGGCAGCATTTCACTGTTTCTGGCTGGTAAATCAGCAGAGGTATACGGTATAGAGGTGGTGGAAACAGCTGTAAGCGATGCTGTGCACAATGCCAGGGCAAACGGCATAAAAAACTGCATTTTCGAAGCGGGCGATGCAAAGGAACTTTTGGCAGAATTGAGGGAAGAGAAGAAACAGGTTGACCTCCTCATTCTCAACCCCCCTCGGAAGGGGTGTGATCGACAGGTCCTCGAAGAGGCGGCACAGCTCGGGCCACCCCGCCTGATATATGTCTCGTGTTCACCCTTGACACTTTCCCGCGATCTTAACATCCTTTCAGGCCTTGGGTATGCAACCCTTGAGGTTCAACCAGTTGACATGTTTCCCCAAACCCAGCATATTGAGAATGTCGCACTTCTCGTTAAAGCATGACAAAAAAACAAAGGGCGCCCAATCCTGGTGCGCCCTTTTACCTGAATGCTCAGAAACAAGTTGAGCCCGTTCGATTGAACCTTCTTCCCCTTAAATTTCCTATTTTCGCAATACCTTGATGACCGCTGAGAAGTCTTCCTCGCCGCGCCCGTCTTTAACACCCTGCTCATAAAGCTTGTGGGCAGATTCAGCTCCAGGAAGTGTAAGACCGAGTTTTTTGGCAGCTTCCATTACCAGATCTAGATGTTCGTGAACGTATTTAAGGGCCAGATTCCGCGAAAAATCTCCGCGTGAGATACTCCGCCCCTTGGAGTGGAAGAGTGGAGAGGCGACACCGCCGGAATCAAGCACTTCCAGAATCTTATCAGCTGCAAAACCCATCTTCTCACCGAAGACTAGACCTTCAGAAAGGGCTTGCATTAACTCGGCCTGTACCAGGTTGACGATGAATTTCATTTTGGTGGCGTCTCCAACATTCCCGACGTGAATGATGTTTAGCCCGAAGAAGGAAAACAGTTCTCGGCAGCGGCCGACCAGAGCCGAATCCCCACCTGTCAGGATCGTCAGAAGCCCGTTGGCTGCATGCTCCTTCGTCCCCCAAACCGGTGCATCAAGAAACATAACGCGGTGTTTGGCTGCCTCTTCGGCCATCTCCAGCGTGCTCTCCAAGGAATGGGTACCCATATCAACAAGAATCGTTCCGGCGTCTATTCCTGAAAAAACACCATCAGGACCGTAAATGTCAGGTCGGAGACGCTCCTTCTCAGGCCGGATGAGGATGACCAGATCTTTCCCCTTGGCTGCCTCTTTAGGGGAGGTAGCAGCAATCGCTCCAAGTTTCTCCAACTCGGCAACAACAGTAGGATCAGTATCATATACTGTAAGCGCATAATGACCCTTGGCAAGATTTGCAGCCATGTAACGACCAACCGTACCGAGTCCCAGAAAACCGATATTTTTCAGCATGTCCGACCTCCCGAATCTTTCATGAATAAGCAAACCAAGTTATAAATATACCTTCTCAACTAAATCAGCACAAGCAGCAAATAGGGAAATATAAGAATACTAACGAGAACGAAGCACTCCTCTGCGTTTGCAATAGGCAGCAATCTGACAGACTGAGCAAAACGGCGACAATGGTCTGCATAGATTCTGGCCGTAGGTCACCAGCAGGTCGTTGATCTCCAGCCAGTAATCCTGTGGCAGCTTCTCACGCAGTGCAAATTCCGTTTCATCTGGTGTGCGGGTGGTCACATATCCCCAACGGTTCGTAATCCTGTGAACATGCGTATCCACACAGATTCCGGGCTTTCCGAACCCAAGAGTTACTACGAGATTGGCGGTTTTGCGACCAACTCCCTTCAAGGAGAGAAGTACCTCTATATCATCGGGAACTAGCGCACCATGCAGTTCGATCAGCGCACGGCATATATCATGTATCTGGCGTCCCTTGTTACGATAGAAGCCAACAGGGTAGATGGTTTTTTCAATAGTCTCCCGAGAAAGCGCAAGCATCTTCTCGGGAGAATCGGCGAGGGCAAAAAGCCTTTCCGAGGCAGGCCCGGTAGTCTGGTCTTGTGTACGAAGTGAAAGTATGCACGAGATGAGAACCTTAAATGGGTTCCCCTCACGTTGTGAAATGATCGTAACAGCAGGCGATCGCCAACGCTTTACCTCCTGGCGAAGAATACGCATCACCTCACGCATTTCCGTATCAGTCATGCCAGACCACGATTACGGAAGATTCTCATCAAAAAAACACCGAGAACCGAAAAACAAGCCCCTACGCATAGGAAGAGGTAGCCAATGGTCCTCCCTTCTCCCCAGCCTAACAGATCTTGCCCCTTCATAAAGAATATCATTGCCATGCCGCCAAATGCTCCGATTCCACCAATGATATACACTGCAAAGGCTGCTAAAGCGAGCCCAATACCCTGTTTTTTTGGCATACTGCCTCCTCCTTTGAAACTGCCGTCATTTTAAACCAATTACCCATAAGCCGCAACCAGAATAACACCACAAAAACGTGACATACTCCCTCCGTTGATGCATACTTACGCTATTGATCTAGGCAGTCACCCGAACTACAAAGGACTCTCCACATGTACAGCCCTGTCGACCTTCACACTCACTCCCGCTATTCTGACGGGACCCGCACGCCGGAAGAACTGGCAGAAATGGCTTATGCACAAGGCTTTAAGGCAATAGCTCTTTCAGACCATGACTCAACATGCGGCGTAGACGAAGCCTTGGATGCCGGCAAGAGGCTCGGAATTGAAATAATCCCTTCCGTTGAACTCTCAGTTGAGATCCGCAACTACCACGATGTCCATATTCTGGGTTATTTCATTGACCATTCCGATACTGCCTTCAATGCCCGCCTTAATCAGTTCAGGGTAAAGCGAGACTGTCGCGGGCAGGAAATAATCGGGAAGATCAACGCGAAGCTGACAAGTATGGGAAAAGGAGAAATCCGTTATCAGGAGGTTGTTGCCGAAAGTGACGGTGCACTGGGACGTCCGCATATTGCACGGGTTCTCATGACCAAGGGTTATGTGGCGTCGATGGAAGATGCATTTGAAAACTACCTTGTGCCATGTAACGTGCCTAAGCAATACTTTCCGGTGGAGGAGGCTATATGCGAAATTCACCGTATCGGAGGGCTGGCGATTCTAGCGCATCCAACCAGCATAAGCAGGGACCGGGCCCTATTACGCGAAATCATAGGAGAGCTTACGAATCAGGGTCTTGATGGCCTGGAGGTCTATAATACCCTCGCGAGTCAGGACGAATCAGAATTTCTCCTGGCATTAGCACGCAGGCATCAATTGGCTGTCACCGGCGGGTCGGATTTTCACGGTAATGAGGGAGAGGTTCGCTTGGGGATCGAAGGCAACCGGTTTCCCATTGACTATCGACTGGTTGAAGGGTTAAAGAAACGGCTGCTCTCAAGAAAATAAAAGGGCTCCACAGAGCCCTTACACATTTAAGAATTGAATTATTCGCTCACCTTGGGATAATTTACCACCTGCACATTATCGACAACCTTTCGAACACCTTTCACCTTACCAATAATACTTAAAGCGGTCTGTAACTCTTCATCAGAATGCACATGACCGGAGAGGGTAACCTCACCTTTGTCAGACGAAATATTGAAATGAAAATACTCGACGAGATCTGTTTCAAGAAGCGCGGCTTCAGCCCGCTTGTTGAGTATAATATTCTCCAGGAGATCCTTTGCGCTGTCATCTGCCTTGTTCAATCGCGGATCCTTTGCAGCGGCAACGATGCTATCAACAATTGCTGCAGCCGAAAGATGTGATGTATTGAATACCAAGTCGTATCCCAGCGGGTCATTCCAGTCACGGTCGAAGTAAAAATGGATGAAGCCACCACGCTGATGGTCGCTCTTCCTGATTAGATGACGGGTTAGGTCAGGATCCATCCATTCTCGCTCGGCTAGCATTTCGACACGCTCCTCAAAAGGGGCGATGAAACGTATGCGCAGAACGTTTTTCATCCCTTTAAGGAGGTCCTGTCCCCCCCTGCCATAGAGTATAACATTACCCTTACGCGCAAAATCCAGCAACATGAGTTCAATGGTACTCAGGTGAGCAGCAAGACGCCGGTCCTCGCTTGTCATGTAAACTGGAGGCTTTTCATCGACCCTTTCCAATACCTCCGGGCTCAGGCCGTATTTTGGGGCCATTTCTTTAATTGTTGTGCCGTCTACCAGGGTGTATCGAAGTTTTTTTGCGACGTCCTTGGCAACACGCAAGGCACCAGTCCCCATTTCTCGGGAGATGGTAATAATAGCCATCCTGAGATCCCCTCCTTTGCGGATATTCGGGATGCTATCACGGAATACCCAACTGTTCAAGATAATGTGCGGAGGCAATCAATCTTGCCTGCAAGTAATCTCTCATTCCAATCGTACTCAGCAGTTTAATAGTTAAGCACTGGCGTCGTTCAGACTGTAATCATTGGACTGAAGCGAGATATTCAGAACTACTGTGGACTGCCTTTCGCAACAGTTTACCCTTAGGGGTACCTTGAGCACACCCTCTGGGGAGATCTCAGGAGATCCTCCAAAGGTAATCAGTGGACCTTCATCCGCAGCCTCAACTTCTTTGGAACCAGGTATGTTATCTTGAATCAGAGGTTGAATCAGTACAGAAGAACCCGCATAAGCTGATCGATCAGGTGAAAGCTCGCGGAACATTTGAACCGTAGGCTGGAGAGTAAGGCCCAACCCCTCAAGATTTTTCAGTATTCCATCCAAAAGAAGCCCCAACGATTCCAGTACACCCTCACCAGTCGGGGCAACAACGGGTACAATGGGATGTGATACGACTGAAAGGCTTTGGCGAATCTCTTCCGTTGACAAAGCTGTAGGAATATCGCATTTCGAGCAGAGAACTGCCATAGACACGTCCTCCAGCACCTTGCCGTATGAGTTTAGCGCTGCCTTGACCTGGTTAAACATATTCCGGTTCGCATCTTGCCGGACCGGAGCAGAGTCTGCCACAAACGCAATCCCATCCACCCCTTTCAGGACCATCTTCCATGCATGCTCCTGTGTAACCGCACCAGTCAGGGTGTAGACATGAACCCGTACCCTGTATTTTTCGGAATATCCCCCTTCTGGGTGAGTAAAATCAAAAAAAAGCATCCGGTCTTGTTGAAGTCCCATGCTTCGTAGCAGCCCACGGCACTCTGTCGGCAACTTGGCATACATGGCCTTCAAAAGGGTTGACTTGCCTGCCTCTGATGGACCACAAAAGACGATTTTTACATTGATCTCCTTTTTGGCATGATTTACGAGAGCCATTTGTTACTCCTCTGAGCCTTTTGCATAGCAACTGCGGGGGCGATTTGCGGTGTGAATCTCATGTATATCCATAACGATCATGTCACGGCAGGTCCATGAAGGTTCGTACTATTTCTTTTTGTTCATCAGCTGGCGCCGTGCCTGTGTCGAAATCACTGAAGATATGTTCTTGTTTTTGGCAAGAGAGGCCACATCTTTCTCACTTAGGGTACCCATAAACCGAAGGGCAAAGGGGAGAGGTGTCTTATTGTTCTCCACCAGTGCCTTGCGAATGTTGTAGTGTTTTACCCACTCCTTGTTTGTACAGATGGCGCGGATAATCTCTTCGTTCTGCCCAGTCATCTTAGCAATGTTGAGAATCTCTGCATCCGTGATCCGGGGGTTCTTCATAATACTTCCGGATATCAGCTTATTGGAGTCCTTAATAAGAATAGTTCTCCACTCCTTATCACCTGTCAACGCCATCTTGATCTTTTCACCCACTCCCATTATTTGGGCAAGCTGGTATTTGGACCTGAACTCTTCTTCAGCAATCGCCTCAGGCTCTTCGGTCTCTTCGTCAAGACCATCCCCAAAACGATCGTCAGCATCAATTTCAGTGATAGCGATCAAGGCTTCATATGCTTCCGCAGCACCCTGAATTCCGCACTGAGAGAGAAATTCTAGTGTCTCAAGAGTGACAGCAGGATGCGAAGCGATCGCTTCGCAGATCGCAGTATCGTCAGCATGGATCCTGCCGAGAATATCGAGAAGATACGAATGCGTCTCTGGAGCCTCGAGAATCGTCGTTAACCTGTCTCCGGAAAGTTCACGTAATGTTAGCATTGCCGTAGTGCTGACTTCGGGATCACCGTCATGACAGAGATAGAGGAGCACTGAGCCAAGATCGCCACCATCCAGAGGGATCTTGCCTGCTGCCGCCTGCTGCCTGAGATCGCGAGAGGTATCAGGCGAAACGCACAGAGCGGCTTCAAGAGAAACATCTAGGGTAAGCGGCTTATCCATTTCACCTCGCCTCTATTTAGCAGCAGGGTATACGTGAGAATCAACAGCCTGTTTTCTCAAAAGATTAGCCCACTCCTCAGCTGCGCTCTTCCCTTCTATCTGGGCAGTCACGCGATAGGCAGGAAGCTTGACACTGGCATCCCGGAGAGAAACATTCACATTCCGGCCCACCAAGCGGATTTTTTCTAGCTCGGCACGTTTTGGCTGGTCATAGGACCCCGCATACAGTTCATATTTCCCTTCAGTGCGAATGATGAATGCCCCGTCAGTAATCTTCTTAAGCTTCGCCAACTCTGCAGTAGCAGTAGTCTGATCAGAAAACTCTGCAACAAAAAGCCGCTTCATAGTTCTGTCGCGCTGTAATTTATTAATGCCAACTACGGTAATGCCGGAACTCTTCATTCTGACGATCAGTTTTTCAGCTTTGGTAGCTGATACTATATCCGCCGTTTCAAGTCTGTAAAGAGAACCGGCCTGTTTCGCTGACTTAACCTTTTCAGGCAGAGCCTTGGCCTGCTTCACTGGAGCGGAAGTGGGTTTAGGCAAAGGGGAAGCAGTTTTTGCAACCCCTTGTACCTGAGAGGGAATAACCGGTGACGGTTGCGTTGTCTGAACAGATTTAACGGGTGGCTTGGATGGCTCAACCGATTTGGCGGTTACAGGCAATGACTGAGTCGGTAGAGGGTTAACCGGCGTCTTGTTAACCTGGAGATCCGGCCGCTGAGGAATCGGCTGCTTCAGCTGTCGGGCCGCAAGTGGCGCTTTGCCGGGCTCTACTTCTCGTTGTATAATAATGCCGGTGAAGAAATATAGATAGCCAAACAGAGCAAGAAGAGCCGCCAGTGCCCAAAAAAGAAGATTATTGCCGGCCCCACACTCATTATTGTACTCTGCCTCATTCCGAGCCATCTTCATTCCTCCAAAAAAAAACTTCCCTGCACGTGATCAATCAGCTTTCTTGGAACGAAAGCCATTTGCCTCTGCATCGGCGATAACCTTCTGCGCCAGATGCGTCGGCACTTCCTCATAGTGAGAGAACTCCATTGAAAACAGCCCCCTGTCACTGGTCATGGAACGCAGATCATTCGAATAGGCAAGTACCTCAGACATCGGGACCACGGCACGAATAATCTGCGAGTTGGCCTTTGGTTCGACACCAACTACCTTGCCTCGCCGGGAGTTAAGGTCACCTATTACGTCCCCCATATTGTCGTCCGGTACCGTAACCTTCATATTCATGATCGGTTCAAGAATAACCGGTTTGCAGAGCTCCATTGCCTTCTTGAAAGCCATGGACCCTGCAACCTTAAACGCCATTTCTGAAGAGTCGACAGTATGGAATGAGCCATCAACAAGCGCAACCCTGAAGTCTATTACAGGGTATCCTGCCAAAAACCCATCGATACTCGCCTCCTGAATCCCTTTGTCTACGGCCGGTATGTACTGTCGAGGAATAACACCTCCTACGACCTTGTCCTCGAACAGGTATCCTTCGCCACGTGGCTGAGGCCCCATCTCTATCCAGCAATCTCCGTACTGCCCCCTGCCACCGGACTGTTTCTTGTATTTGCCCTGAACCTTTGCAGTTCCCCGAATAGTCTCCAGGTAAGGTACCTTGGGAGTTTTTAAGAGGACTTCAACATTGAACTTACGCTTCATCTTCTCCACGATTACGTCAAGATGCACCTGCCCCATCCCTGATATTATGAACTCTTTGGTCTGAGTATCCCGGTGCGATTCCAGCATAGGCTCCTCTTCGATCATCTTGTGAAGCGCACCGTGGATCCTGTCTTCGTCCTGCTTGGTCTTCGGCTCGATGGCATAGGATATGACCGGCTTCAAAAGGGGCGCCGGCTCAAAAATTATCGGCTTTGAAGAGTCGCAAAGGGTATCTCCGGTAACGGTCTCCTTCAGCTTGGCCACAGCCACGATATCGCCTGCCACAGCCTGTTTTATTGCTTTCTGTTTCTTTCCCTCAAGTTCATAAATCTGGCCGATACGTTCATCCACTCCCTTGGTTGAGTTGTATATGGTGGAGTCGGAATTGAGAACGCCGGAGTAGACCCTGAAAATTGTGATTTTGCCTGTGTAGGGGTCAGAAGTGGTTTTGAAAACCAAGGCAGAGAACGGTTCTGACTCGTCGGGTCCCCGCTCCTCCGTCGCTTTAGTTTTGGGGTTGATCCCAACCGCCTTTGTCCGGTCAAGTGGCGAAGGGAGATAGTCGCAGATTCCGTCCATGAGCTGACTAATTCCGATATTCTGGGTAGCTGAACCGCATAGGACCGCAGTAAAGGTATTGCGCATGGTGCCGACCCTGAGGCCGTCAAGTATCTCCTCCTCGGTCAACTCGCCAGACTCAAGGTATTTTTCAGTAAGAGCATCGTAGGCCTCGGCCACAACCTCAACCATATTTTCTCGAAGCCTCTGAGCCTCATCCAGATACTCAGATGGGATCTCGACCTCTGTGTATTTCCCAGACTGATCCTTGGCATATCTGTAAGCCTTCATCCTTATAAGGTCAATAACACCTTCAAAGCTCTCTTCGGCTCCCAGTGGCAATTGAATTGCTACACCGCGGGCCTTCAGTGCCTTTTCCATATCATCAATTGCGCGAAAAAAGCTGGCTCGCTCCCTATCCATCTTGTTAACAAAAGCTATACGAGGAATCTCGAACTCATTGGCCCATTTCCATACCTCCTCGGTTTGAACCTTGACACCTGAAATCGCCGACAGGATAACCACCGCACAATCCAGAGTCCTCATGCATGCCCTGGTATCGGCAATAAAGTCACCATAGCCTGGGGTGTCAACAAAATGGATGGAGTGGTCGTTCCATTCACAGTGGTCGAGGGACGAGGTGATAGAGATCTTTCTCTTGATCTCTTCAGGCTCAAAGTCCATGGTGGAGGTACCGTCGTCTACCCTTCCCAGACGGTCGATCATCCCCGTATCGAAGAGAATCGCCTCGGCCAGCGAAGTCTTGCCGGCCCCTCCGTGTGCCACAATTCCCAGGTTCCTGATCTTAGCGGTGTCATACTTAGCCATAAAACCCCCCTTTGAATAATGGATCAGGCAGAGATCAGGATGTGGATAAGAAATGTTGATTCTCTCTCCGGACCCACCCGAACTTCAACCTGTTATTATGCCTCCCTGTTACGCTGGTAAAGGATTCGCAAACCCTCCAGAGTAAGGAACTCCTCAACTTGATCAATAACCTTTGATTCCGGAGCAATCAGCCGTGCGAGACCTCCTGTGGCGATTACCCTGGGATTGTCCTTTGCTTCACTCTTCATCCGTGTAACGATACCGTCTACCAATCCAACATAGCCGTAGACGATTCCGGCCTGCATGGAGTTCACAGTATTTTTCGCAATAACCGAAGGGGGTTTGACCACCTCCACCCTCGGAAGCTTGCTGGCACGCTGGAAAAGTGCTTCCAGGGAGATCATGAGTCCGGGAGCAATGGCCCCTCCGCAATACTCCCCTTTAGTGTTTACGTAATCAAATGTAGTTGCCGTACCGAAATCGACGATGATCAGTGATGAGCGGTATTGTTCAAAACCAGCCACAGCATTGACAATACGATCGGCTCCCACCTCCTTGGGATTGTCGTAATGTATAGGCATACCGGTCTTGATGCCTGGACCCACAATCAGAGGGATAATATTGAAATAATTTCGCGATAGAAGATCCAGGACTCCAGTGAGTGGAGGCACAACTGAAGATACAATGACGCCGTCCACTAAATTTGGGTCGATTCCTGATAACCGGAAAAGCTGGTTTATAAGAATACCGTATTCATCGTGGGTTCTGGACTTGTCTGTGGCAATTCGCCAGTCATGGATCAGATTTGAGCCATCATATACACCAAGTACAATATTGCTGTTCCCCACGTCAATAACTAGAAGCAAGAAAACCTCCACCCACGACTAACCATTTTGAATCAAACGACTGGTTATACCTGCACGAAAATCCCATTCCTGTTCACAGGATTCTCACATCTCCTGCAAGAACACGGGCCACAACTCCACCTGCCCGCACTACAAGAAGGGCACCATTGTCGTCAATCCCCGTGGCAACCCCTTCCAGATGATCAGCTAAACCACCCACCGCCACTCGCCGGCCAATCATCCCACATCGGGTAACCCATTCATCCCTGACTGGTTTATAACCTTCCCTGAGATAGATAGCGTAAAGTGAGTCCAGTGCCTCAAGTAGATTTCTCAGAAATAGAAGGCGGTTAACTTCATGACCAGCTTCCATGAAAAGAGAGGTTGCCGGATTGCGCAAGTCGGAAGGAAATTGTTCCTTGCGCATATTCAAGTTAACCCCTATCCCAAGGATGACATGGTTAACCCGCTCGGTCTCGGCACTCATCTCATTCAGAAGTCCTGCCACCTTCTTGCCGTTAACAAGGATGTCATTTGGCCATTTGATCAAGGGTTGAAGAGATGACTCGGCCTCGATGGCCCTTGCAACTGCGACCGCAGATAGGAAAGTAAGCTGGAACGCGGCAACTGGAAGGATTTGGGGTCGAAGCACGACAGAGCAGTATAGATTGACTCCTGGCGGTGAATGCCAGTTCCTGCCAAGTCGGCCTTTGCCCTGGTGCTGCGTTTCAGCGACAACGACGGTCCCCTCTGCAGCACCCTCCTCAGCCAGCCTACTGGCCTCAACATTGGTGGAGCCGGTTTCGGCAAGCCAGACCACTCGCCTGCCGATGAGTTCCGATGTAAGACCTTCTGATATTGCAGCCGGAGTCAGAACGTCCGGAACCTCAAGTAATCTGTAACCCCTTGCATGCCGGGCCTCAATACGGTAACCAAGCCTGCGGAGACCACTGATATGTTTCCAGACCGCAGTTCGCGACACATTGAGTATCCCGCTCAGTTCCGCACCAGAAATAACCCCTCCCCGCTCACGGAAGAGTTCCAGAATATGCCGGTCCAGGGAACGTTCCACCTGTTCCTTCAATGCTCCTCCAAGAGCATTGAGATATCCATTGCCCGAGCTGAGTGTGTCAGTGCGCCGACCGAAATTATATCCACCCCGGCATCGGCAATTTCCCTGACGGTATCAAGGTTAACCCCTCCTGAAGCCTCAAGATGCGCCCTTCCTGCAACCAGTGTCACCGCCTGACGCATAGTCTGAGTATCCATATTGTCCAGCATTATTATCTCAGCCCCAGCAGCTAGCGCCTCATCAACCTGTGAAAGGGTCTCGGTCTCTATTTCGATCTTGAGGGTGTGAGGTATGTAAGCTCTCGCCCTCCTGATCGCCTCGGTAATCCCTCCAGCTGCAGTTATGTGGTTTTCCTTTATCAATACGCCATCATAGAGACCGGTTCGATGATTGATGCCGCCTCCGATCCGTACCGCATATTTCTCCAATACCCGGAGTCCTGGAGTTGTTTTACGCGTGTCGACAATACGGACCTTTGTGCCTTTAACCTTATCAACGTATAAGGCCGTGAGAGTTGCAATCCCGCACATCCGCTGAAGCAGGTTGAGGGCAACACGTTCCCCCTGCAGGAGGGAGGATGCGTCTCCGGAAAATTCTGTGAGGATATCTCCATTTGCAATACGATCACCATCATTGAATTTTCGGTCAAATGTCACCTGAGGATCAAGTAGAGTAAAGACTCTTTCCGCAACTTGAATCCCTGCAAGAACAAAAGGCTCTTTGGCAACCAGGCGTGCCTTTGCTTGCCGCAGGTTTGGCACGACTGCCTGAGTGGTTATATCGCCTGTGTGTATGTCCTCCAATAGGGCGTTTTCGATGATACGGTCAAGGCCGGTCATAAGAATTCTCCAAGATTGTAGGTAGGCACCTTATAACACAGCTTCAATCTACCCGCAACCGCTAATGAAGTTACTGAAAAGCCATAACAGTTGTTGCGGCATCTCCCTGCTTCCACAATGTATTCGCATTCGTCTCCCCTGCAGATTGACTTATCGCATGCTCTGCAATAGAATGTGTTGGTATGATTTTCCCTTTCAAGCCTCCAAATAGTGGACAGGGCTGGCGCCCACCCCGGATAACTATTGTACAGAAGATCATCGTCGGATATGCGGCGATGGCCTTCTTCACTATTGCGGCTCTTACTTTTTCAACCAAAGGGCTTGTTTCACTTCACCAAACTGCGAGGGAGATTGCCCGAACAGATCTGGTTTTCGTAAACAACGTTCAGCGGATGAGGGAATCTCTGGTAGCACAGGAACGCTACGCTGGAAAGTTCCTGATCCTGGGAAGCGATGAGTTCCGGGATCTTTTCTATGCTAGAGAACAGGAGTTTCGCTCCATTCTTGAAAATATGCGTCGGAGTAAAGATATCCCTGAACTGGTCCCCCTTACCGCATTATACGGTCAGTATCGCGATGCTGCTCACGCGGTATTTACCCGAAAGAACTACGATTCACGCGCTATTCAGTCAGCAGGAGCTAAGGTACTGACATCCATCGATACTATTTTTGTAAATGAGCAGAAGCGTCTCAATCTCAAATTGGAGAATGCCGATAAACGGGAACAATCGACGGTCAGTCTGACTCTTATCCTCTCATTCACCGGTTTTCTACTTGCCTCAGCAGTGGCTGTGTATATCACTTACTCTATTTCTACCGCCGTCAGAAAACTGAAAAAGGCCACCCACCGAATTGCAGAGGGTGAATTTGACTATGACCCACAGATACCTGCCGGTGATGAGATAGGCGATCTGGCTCGCGACTTTATCCACATGGCAGAGCGCCTGAAAGAACTTGAACAGATTAGTCTCGATGCCAGCCCTCTTACCCGTCTTCCTGGAAATATTGCGATTGAGCGTGCCCTAAATGTGCGGATGACCGGAGGAGAACCTTTTGCAGTCTGTTATGCTGACTTGGACAATTTCAAGGCCTATAATGACCGCTATGGCTATATACAGGGAAGCGAACTAATTAGGATAACAGGGGAAATCATTTACGACGAAACCATCCGATACGGCGGCGACGGCCAGTTCATAGGCCATGTTGGAGGAGATGATTTTGTAATGATCCTGGCAGCCGACAAATTCGACGTGGTGTGTCGTGCAGTCACCGAGAGATTCGACCGTGAAATCACCGCCCACTACTCTCCGGAAGATCTCGCTCACGGCGCCATCGAAGGTGTTGACCGGTACGGGGTACACCGATCCTTCCCTATCATGACCCTCTCCATTGCCGTCCTTGTCTGCCAGGCGGGAGATTACGACTCAGCAGTTGATATTGCCCGAAACGCCGCAGATATCAAGGACCACCTGAAAGGTCAACCTGGTAGCAACTACTTTGTAAACCGACGAAAGGTCAACCGATGAGTCGATTAACTGTTTCCCTGATATTTTTGGTTTTATTGGGTGGATGCAGCACCCTTAAAGATAAATTTTCAATCACTGTAGCAACATACTCAGGAAAGCTGTCTGACGCCATCTACTACCTGGGAAAAGGCAATGAACCGGCTGCCACCAAACTCTTTGAAGAATTATGCAACAGCAAGGAGAAATCTGAGGGAGTAACGGATGAGGCTCTATTTCGCCTCAGCCTGCTCGGCATCCGGCGCCATGACGAACCGGAGGAGATGCAACATGTCCAGAAGCTCCTGGCAAGACTTCGTACGGAATACCCCGAGAGCACCTGGACACATCAGGCTTTACCATTGATAGAATACCTGGCTGAAAAAGAGGTGACGAGCTCTGAAATCCGTACCATTAAACAGCGCAACAGCACTCTCTCAAAGGAAAACAAGGAACTCGTTCTCTCCAATCAGCAGCTGCAGGGGACAAATCAGACTCTCACCAAAGAAAATCGCGAACTGAGCCTAAGGATAGAAAAGCTTAAATCACTGGATATGGAGCTTGAGCTGAAAAATCGACGTTAACTGATATTAGGCATTATTTCCTCCACTCCAGCGGGATTGCACTCTGTGCAGCCTCCATGTCAAGCTCATTAAGCCGCGTTTCAAGCTCTTTTATCCGCTCCTCATCCCGCGTTATCTCAGCAGACAGTTCATTGAAAGCCATCCTATCGCTTCTTTTCTGGAACTTAGTCTTTCTGCGATTAATTCCGGCCAATTCTTCACGCTTCGCTGGTAGACGATCTTTCAACAACTGTATCTCTGTGTGCAGCGCTGCATAACGCTTTCGCCACAATTGCTCGTCCCTCTTACTGTCACCTGACGCAGAACGTTGTACCGCAGGAGCAAGATCATTGACTGAAGGAGCAGGCGGCACGTCACTCTTCAGGTCAACCTCTCGTATCTTATTTCTGTATTTCGAAGGAATTTTTTCCGTATTGTCGGTGAAATGAACGACACCATCACTATCCTCCCAGCGGTAAACGCCGGCAATGGACACACCGTACGACCCAAGCAAAATTCCGGCTGTAACAATACATCCGGCAGCTAGCATCCTCATATTAGACTCCCGCCAAACTTTTTTAAAATTGCCTGTAAGTACTGTTTTATGTATAGTGTATTATCCGCAATATTTCCAACCCTTTCAAAGGAGTACTTCATTACATGTTACGCTACATGATCATTTTGGCATCGGTATTTTGCTTGCTGCTTTCAACACTCTCATACGCAAAAGAGACTAAAGACCTTACCTTTTCATTCAAGTATGCCGATTCTGTCATTTTCAGTCATGATCTGCATTTGTCAAAATATAACAACAACTGCAAAGTTTGCCACAACGCCATCTTCAATTTAAAAAACCGCAAACACTACACGATGGCTGATATGGAAAAAAGCAAGTCTTGCGGCGGCTGCCACAGCGGCGTGAAAGCCTTCAGTGTTTCAGACGAAAAGGATTGCATCCGTTGTCATAAAGGCAAGGCACGCAACGTAAATTACCGGATGAAAGGTGCTACTGAGGTAGTTTTCAGCCATGAAGTGCACATTGACAAGACTAAAGGCAAATGCAAAAACTGCCATAACGGGAAAGTAATCACCGGTAACGCCAAGAATGTTACCATGAATGAAATGGAAAAAGGTAAAACTTGTGGAGCCTGCCACAACGGCAAGGGGGCCTTCACAGTAGCCGGCAACTGCGCTCGCTGCCACAAGGGGTATCTACCGAAAGAGATAACATTCCCACATAAGGGTATAACAAACGCCGTATTCAGCCACAAATTCCACCTTGGAATGTACCAGTGCAGTGACTGCCATACATCCACTTTCCCGTACAAGGCCGCAGCATTGCACCGTACAATGGGCGAAATGGAACAGGGTAAATCTTGTGGTGCCTGTCACAACGGCAAGGATGCGTTCTCGTCCAGCGGTGAATGTGAACGCTGCCACGGCGGCTTCAAGCCTTCTCCGATAATTTTCAAAAATGAGGGTGGAGAGGTTAATTTCAACCATGCCTTGCATCTGGGAATGTACAAATGCGCCAATTGCCACACCAAGCTGTTCCCGTTCAAGGCTGGAGTGAAAAAGGCAACAATGTCCGAGATGGAAAAAGGAGCCTCATGTGGTGGTTGCCACAACGAAAACAAGGATGCCTTTAGTGTCAAAGGTGACTGCGAAAAATGCCATAGGGTGTAACTAGCAACACCGACCATCTCCGAGGTTCTTTGAAACCTCGGAGATGGTCGGTGTTGCCTGCTCGATGTAATTACCCAACATCGGACTATAGATTCTCTGCCACACCCCCTCCTGCGAAATCTTTTCAAAGTATCTTGGAAAATTCAAATTAGGCGATAAACTGTAAACATCCCAGGAAATATGAATCTATTATTGTTGATAGATTATCAAAGGAGACAACTTTGACACTTCCAGAGCACAAAACCAAACTCGTCTGCACAATTGGACCTGCATCAGATTCGCCGGAAGTTATGGAGAAATTACTGATGGCTGGAATGAATGTTGCCAGAATCAATTTCTCCCATGGCGCATTTGACCTGCACGGGACAGTAATAAAAAATCTGCGGACTGCATCTGAAAAAACCGGGAAGCGATTGGCAATTATGGCTGACCTCCCAGGACCCAAGATGCGAATAGGTAAACTGGCAGAAGAGCCTGTACAGCTTCTGCCGGGTGCTGAATTTTCCCTGACTACCGATGACATAGTTGGGGATGTTCATCGTGCATCAGTGACATTTGAACCGCTGCCACGGGTTGTAAAGCCTGGGGATACACTTTATCTGAACGATGGAGTTATTCAGATGAAGGCGTCAAGGATAGAAGGAAATGAAGTAATATGCACCGTTGTAGTTGGTGGAGAATTACGCTCGCGTAAAGGTCTCAACATACCAGGTATAGACTTAGGAATAACAGCATTTACCGAACATGACCACGCATGCCTCAGATTTGCGATTGAGAATGGCGTTGATGCCGTAAGTCAGTCATTTGTAGAGAGCGCTGAGGATATTGAAGCTGTCCGCAAGGCATCGGCTAAACTTGGCCGGGTACCTTTCATCATTGCAAAGATCGAACGAACAAGGGCGCTGGACAGGCTGGATGAAATAATCGATGCTGCTGACGGAGTAATGATAGCCCGTGGCGACCTTGGCGTCGAAGTCCCCATTGAGATGATTGCCACTGTTCAGAAATCCATAATGAGTCTTGCCAACATGAAGGGAAAACCTGTCATAACAGCAACCCAGATGCTTGAATCCATGATCGGAAACAGCCGCCCGACCCGAGCGGAGTCAACTGACGTAGCTAATGCGATTCTTGATGGAACTGACTGCGTTATGCTGTCAGGTGAATCGGCAATGGGAAGCTATCCTGTTGAAGCGGTAGAAATGCTTGGAAAGATAGCGGTGACTGTTGAGCCTAATCGTCGTCCAATCTCAGCGCAAAAGATGATACGCGGTGTTGAACTCGGAAAGAATGTACGACCTGCGAATTTAATTACCATAGCTGTTGAAGAATGTCTTAAATACGTAGTACCTGCTGCTGTTTTCGTTCCAACCCACACGGGTGCGACTGCGCGAAGCCTCACCCGTTACCGGCTTCCAGTCTGGACAGTAGCCATTAGTTCTCTGGAAAGCACGTGCCAAGGACTTCAGTTCTCATACGGAGTTTATCCGGTTCTTGAAAAAGATCACCCTGAAAACTGGAAGTCATATGTTACTGAATGGCTCGCTTTAAACGAATTGAATGGAGATTTTGCCATTCTCACCGAAGGGCCATCATTAAAATTTCCTGAAAATAATAACAAAATGGAGATAATAGATCTGAGGGGTTAAGTATTCTCTGTTATTTAGCCATGTATGCGGTTGCTAGGGTACCCCCTCCCCGGAACATACAGCGAATAGATAGGTGCGTCTGAAATGGCTTTCTGAAAATCCGACCTGCAAGATCACCTCAAATATTCAGGACGGTTGATTGATGTGACACCACGGAGGCCTTGTCTTTCCTATTCATCGCCTTGATGTGGAATTCTCTCTTGGCAGCAGAAGAGCGACTGTGGCCATTTTCCAGATAGAGCACCTGCAGCGCCTCCCTTCCCCTGAAATACTTGGCTCCCTTCCCCTCAACATGTTGGCGGAACCGCCTCTTAATATCCGTCGTAATTCCGGTATAGAGAGAGTTGTCAGAACAGACAATAATGTAAACATACCACTCCATGGCTATTTACCTGTGCATCAGCAGCTCTGGTCAGAATCCGAGCCAGCAGTTCGGTACCATCGTCAACAATACTATTACGCGGATTGCGTTATCATGAAACGAACTGGTTACCTATCTCAATCTAAATGCGTCAGCATTGATCAGTTTGATTGATGGCCAAAATATCACCAAGCCTAGTGGGTTTCCAGCAAGGGGAGCTACCACCCCGCAGGATGAATGGGGTGAACATTCACTGACATCTCTGGCGAGGCGAGCAGCCTGGAGCAGGTGACAGTGCCGTCAATACTTGTGGGTCAGAGTTCATCACTGATTAACTCCCAGCAGGTGGCTCCATCGGCTGAACGAGAAAAGGCCACAAGCAACGTGACTTGAGGCCTTTAATGTTTATGGTACCAGAGGCCGGACTCGAACCGGCACAACCTCGCAGTTGGTGGATTTTGAGTCCACTGCGTCTACCATTCCGCCACTCTGGCAAAAGTGGATGGATTATAACGAGCTGAGGTATGCGCGTCAAGGCATAAAAGACGTTGACATCATACAAGCTCTTCTGATATATACTCTAACGGTTTTGGGGCTGTAGCTCAGCTGGGAGAGCGCTTGACTGGCAGTCAAGAGGTCCGCGGTTCGATCCCGCGTAGCTCCACCATAAAAAGATCAAGAGGTTAGCTTTAAGAGCTAACCTCTTTTTTTATCCCTGCCTGACTCACGCTGCTTCAGGCGTCAGTAGAGTGACTGCGATTATTTAGCGACCCCCGACGAACAATCTCCTATCACCATCTCCAAGAACCTTTACTTTGGGCTTGCGTAGCAGTTTCCCGTCGAGTATTATTACTTTTTCATTCATGAAAGCTCAATGGAAACGTATATGCGACAATGTTGCCCCTTGTTGATTCTGCTTCAATTGACTGTTACCTTAACGGTTGCAACTGCCGTTTTTGCCGAACCAATCTCAACCTGCACGACTTCTGTCCCTACAGTTGTAGGTCTCAAACTTGGGGACGCCAACGAAGTTCTGTCAAAAAGCAAACTTAAATCGATATCAGTTTTTTCTGCAGTTCAACCTGCCTCAAAACCCGGAAGTGTTCTATCGCAAACCCCAGCAGCTGGCACCTCTGTTACCTGCAATACAGTTATTACGTTAACTATTCCCGAACCATCAACGGACACATCAGCCACTATAGAGATCAAAGGGGTCGAAAATGGCGGAAATTATCGAACTCCAGTGAAACCGGTTGTAAGGGCTTCTATAGCTGAAGCCAACATTGAGCTGACTCTGAATAACAAACCGTACGACCTCTCCGAAATCACCACTGAAGGCGCTTACACATTGCTGGCAACATTAGTTGAACCGGACGGTAAACGTTCCAGCCGTACGGTTTCGTTTATTATCGACACGACACCCCCCTCTACGAGCGTTATTGCCTCAGAACCCAGATACTCAACATCAAAGACTCTTTTTCTTGGGCGCTCCAGCGCTATTGAACTATCAGCAGCTGATGGAGGGAAGATTTCCGCTGGAATCGACCGGATCGAATTCCGATTGGACGATGCGCCACAATGGAAGATTTACCTGGCACCACTTCCCCTCTCCACCTACAGTGAAGGTCTGCACACCCTTTACTACCGGTCATTGGACCGTGCAGGCAACAGTGAACAGATACGATCCTTTCCCTTTTTCATTGATGCGAAGACCCCATTAAGCAGCCTGGAAATTGGAGCACCTAAGCACAACAACCAGGAAGGGGGCACCTATGTATCAGGTTCAACTCTCATCTCCCTGTCTGCCCTGGATGAAGCTTCAGGCGTCGCGCGGATCGATTATCGCCTTGACGGGGGCGACTGGCGAACATACGGAGAACCGGTAAAGGTTCCTGACGAAGGCGAACATCGTTTCGAGTTCAGGGCAATAGACAATATAGGCAATATGGAGCCCATCCGTTCTGCGAAGATCATCACTGATTCGACTCCTCCAATCACAACCATACTGAGCAATGATGGGCTCACGCCCGATGCATCCAATGCAATCTTCATACATGGGCCTACAGCACTCTCCCTAAAAGCCGTTGACATGCTTTCAGGGGTGAGTTCATCCGAGTATCGCATCGATCAAGACCGCTGGCAGCCATATACAAAACCTTTTTCTGTCAATGATCAGGGAAACCATGAGATATCATTCCGAAGCAAGGACTACGCAAACAACCAGGAACAAACCAAAACTGTTACTCTGATCGTTGACAGGACCGCACCTATAACCAAAATTGCCATTGGCTCTCCACAACTGACATCATCAAAAGGGATACCGCTGGTTTCTGACAGCACGTTTTTCCATCTCAGCGCCAATGACTCACAATCCGGGGTTGAACGGACCGAATATCGTATCGATCAGGGAGATTGGCTCCTGTATTCTCCTTTTACCATCCAGGAAGACGGAAGCCATTCCATTGAATTTCGCAGCATTGACAGGTCAGGTAACATTGAGCCCTCACATCTGATCAAGGTGAATGTATTCACCACGCCACCATCTACTCTCATAAGTATTAACGGTAAACAGTACGAATCGGGTGCAACTGTCACCTCAGCCGAGCCTGTAAAGGTTACGCTATCGGTTTCGGACAGAGGAACTGGCATAAAATCAACTGAATACAAACTTGATGAAGGTCCATGGACACCCTATCAGAGCTTCTCCATATCTACTGAGGGGAATCATCTGATCGAATACCGCAGTATCGATAAACTGGATAATCTCGAGCCCGCACGATTCTCAAAAATCATACTCGATCGCACCCCACCAACAACCTCTCTTGTCATAGGAGATCCCAAGAAGAGCGAGCAGGACATCATTATTATCAATGCCCAGACGGTGATCTCCCTTTCAGCCAATGATTCCTTATCCGGAGTTGCTTCTAGCGAATATCGCATTAGCGGCAAGAGCGAGCGCAAGGGCTTTGAGCCGTTCAGCATCATGACATCCGGCGACTATCAGATTCACTATTGGAGCATAGACAAGGTCGGCAACCGTGAGAAAGAAAAGACCGTCAAGGTAAGGGTTGATATCCCCTCTGCTCCTCCGACACCTCTGGCAAAAGTCAACAGGCCTGCCGACAAGATTATTGTGCCAGTAATGGAATCCGTATTACCCCCTCTCGATCCGGATATACCAGAATCCATTCGTGTATCTACTCCAACTTCACCGAATTCAAAAGATAAAAAGGCAGTTTCATCACCGCCAGATCAGCTTACATCAGATGTTGATGCATACTTTCTCGGCAATCAGACCGTTCCTGCAGGTCATGATGGACCGCAAAAAGACAGATCCAAGGAATACATGACTTGGGGAGGAATCAATGCGGTAATCCTAGCCATTATCTTCTTACTTCTGTAATGGGAAGAATTGACATTCAAGATAAGAGACTTTAAGCCGATAGGAAATCTATTCCCTAACACCAGGATGAGGAGAGTAACATATGAAAAAGGTCCTTCTTGTGGATGACAGCATTTCAGTAGCAAGACATCTGGAGAAGATTTTATTAGAAAGCGGTGAGTTCGAGGTTGTAGGCCATGGCAAGAACGGACTTGAAGCCATCAAATTATTTCAATCCCTGCATCCGGACATTATATGCATGGACATGAACATGCCAGGCATGGATGGACTCACTGCGCTGCGGACACTCATGACACTTGACAAAAATGTTGCTGTGGTAATGATTACCTCTCTGGGCGGAGTTGGTGACAAGTTCAACGAAGCGATCAAGCTTGGCGCGAAAAATGTTATATCCAAACCGTTCGAAACCGATAACGTCCTGAAGATACTGAGAGATCTCTGATATCATGGTTCGGCAACAATTTACTGAGTACAAGGAGAACCTTCATGGCTGTTAAGTTTTTCGGACAATTTCTCGTAGAGCAAGGGGTAATCTCACGCGATACTCTGCTGCAAGCCATTGCGCTACAGGAATCAGTCAATAAAAGTATAGGCGATATTGTCATTGAATTGGGTTATCTCAACGAAACCGATATCGAGAAAATAAATATTGCCCAAAGATCCGAAGACCTGCGATTTGGCGATATGGCCGTCAAGTTGGGGCTACTCTCGCAGGAACAGATGCAACTTGCCCTCGCTAAACAATCGGAATCCCATATCTTCATTGGGAAGGCTCTCGTCAAGGTGGGAGGCCTCACTGATAACGACCTGCAGCGATATCTGGACGAGTTCAAGGCCGATCAGTCACCATATGTCACCGATCATGTCGTACTTCCCCCAGGGGTCAAAAATCCCGAACTCTGGGAGATGATGGCCGACATGACATACAAAATGTTCACTCGCGTGGCCCGGCTAACATTCAGGCCTATCCCCTGCCAGGCAGTAGATAGACTCAAACATCTCCATATTGTGGCAGCTTTGGATTTCACCGGTGACATTCGTTGCCGCTATGTCATATCAGCTTCCGAGGAGGTTCAGCGACAAATAGCTAAGGCAATGCTGAGTCAGGAAAACGTATCGCATGAGCCTCAAGAGCTGCTGGACGATACGGTTATGGAGTTCATAAATGTTATTTGCGGCAACATAGTCGCCAAATCCGTTGAATTAGGAAAAATGCTCGACATTTTGCCTCCAGAGATCCTGGACAGCACAGGCGGCATAGAAATCCCTGCTGGTTACACAGCCTTGCATTTTGCGATATGCCTTGCCGAGGGTGAGGCTTCCACAACCATAATTATCTACCCGTAATAGTGCTCTCCATTCACCAAAAAGGCCCCGCTGAAGTTTCTACACTTCTTACGGGGCCTTATATTTTAGTCCGTTGGCAGTTTACTTCGAGGGTTTCAGCAACTCCTCGATCTTCTTTTCATCCGCACCCACCACCTCCTGACCGTTTATGAAAAATGTCGGAGTTCCCTGCACACCGGCCTTACGGGCAAGTGCAATGTGCTCCTGTGCAAGAGTTTTTACGGCATCGCTGTAAACGGACCCAGCAGGAGGACTCCCCCCCTTCATCATCTCCTCATAAGCGGCTTCCTTATTACTAGAGTTCAGAATGTGATGAATCTTGGTAATTGCAGCAGGATGTGCAAAAGGGGCAAAGAATACGTAACGCGTAATATCCTGACGGTTTCTGAGAAAATCCGACGCTTTTCTGCAATATGGACAGTCCGGATCGGTAAATTCGATGACCGTTTGTTTTCCGGCACCAATTTTAACTGCCTTTTCAAGGGGGAGAGACTTGACCATCGTTGAGGACAGTTCCCGTTTTCGTATCGCGGTCAGACTCTGACGTTCCTTGTTATAGATTTCTCCCACAAAGAGATAATCTTTTTCCGGGAAAAAATAATATACATTCTGACCGGAGAGCACTTCGTACATGCCTGAAACCCCGGACTCTTTGATACTGTCGACAGGCAGGTCAGGGAAAGCGGTACGCAATGCGGTTTCAGGCTTTACCACAACGGAAGCAGCAAACGTAAATCCCGCTGATAAAACCGTCATGAGGCATATGCAGAGCGTTAACAGTCTCAATAATGTTTTCAAGTATCTCTCCTTTTTCATTGCTCTAGTAGAACGGCACCTGTTTCCATCTGAGCCTCATCTTGTAAGAATCTCAGGATTCACACCAACAATCTCCACCACTGGGCCATCCTCAAGTTCATCCAGATCACCCGTGTCATCCTCGTAAACGTCCTCCCCGACAGCCCAGTCATATAGTTCACTAGAGTCCAACAACATGGGGTCAGAAGGATGGTCGTACATACGTTTTTGCATAGACTCGTCAAAGAGCCCAACACAGCCGTGAGAGGCAGGTTTGCCAGGGAGATCGCGGGCATGTATCCAGTACGAGACGTTATCTTCCCCAATAAAGAAACGCATCGCGTTATCCATCGGGTACTGTTCAGTCTGATCTTCGGTCTTGTAAAGTGAAGAAGTGTGGTTACGGTGTCTCGCATCGACCCTGAAGGTACCAGTGGGCGTCTCATACCCTTTTTTGCCCGTTGCAGCAGGCATGGATAATACAAGTTTACCATACGCATACGCACCTATCCACTGCTCGGTGAGACTGATCAGAATATATTTTTCATGCCGTTTCGCAGGTTCGTATACGCGTGGCAGAGGGGTATAATCCCTGATGTCATCCATCCGTACCGGTACCTTTATGGTCATACCCGGATAGACGTGCCTCCTGTCAACTCGGTTGAATCGTGCCACCAAGGGCCAATCCTCACCAAAAAGCGTTTCAAGTGTATCATGCGGTCTTACGAAATGGGGGCGCCATTCGATCTTTGCGAGGCTCGGGTAAATAATGCGGGTAAGGTCCTCTTTTGCAGGATCCTGTGGGTTGGCCCCTGGCTCGGAAACGGCAGAAGGCCCATACACAACAATCCAGAAGGCAAGCAGCAACGAAATGAGTTTTGCGAAAAGCCTCATTGTTGATTGTCCAAATTTACTGAGGACTGCAGCAAAAGAGAGAAATTGTGCACGTTAAGGCTTTACTGATGCAGAACGTTCGCTAACGAGCGACTCCACCAGGGTGTAAGGGTCGGTACGGCGCGCCACCAGATCGTCGACAATCGTCTTAAACCGTCCATCTGACTGCATGGGGACAAACACCTCTGCAAAGAGGCGATCCCTTAGCATATCCATAAAGGTCCTGGCGCATTTTTCCACCTGAAAACGTTCAATTGCCGAACTTCCAAACAGGTGAGACCTGTGCGCCTCAAACTCGTTTACCAACTCTTCGATACCTGTTCCACGATTTGCTTCGGTCTTCAGAACCTTCGGTCGCCACGCTCCATCACGCTGCACATTCATATCCAGCATTGTGCCGAGGTCACGCACGGTCCTGTCGGAATCCGCCCGATCAGCTTTATTTACCACAAAGATATCGCCTATCTCCAGGATACCCGCCTTGATTGCCTGAATATCGTCTCCCAGGCCGGGAACCATGACCACTGCCGTTGTATGGGCCATTCTGACGATATCCACCTCATCCTGCCCTACCCCGACTGTTTCGATAATCACCACGTCCATCCCCATGGCATCCATGACCGATACGACATCGCCGGTAGATCTGGATACCCCGCCCAGGTAGCCGCGAGTGGCCAGACTGCGAATGAATACTCCTTCATCGTCGGCATGTCGGTTCATGCGTATCCGGTCGCCTAGAATCGCCCCACCGGTAAAAGGGCTTGTCGGATCGATTGCCACAATCCCCACTCGTTTGCCCCGACTGCGGTATGTTGCGGTAATCTGATCGACAAGAGTCGACTTTCCGGCTCCCGGCGGACCGGTAATGCCGATCAGATAGGATCTTCCGGTATGTGGATAGAGTATCTTCAACTCATCCCGAGCAGAGGAGAATCCATCGTCTATATCGCGCATGAGCCGAGCCGCTGAACGCAAATCCCCTTCAAGTATCCTCTCAGCCAGTGACATCAGATAACCCTTCCTTCGTATCGATTGAAAATCGAGTGTCCAGCTGTCAACCGTTACCATTACAGGCATGGCAAAGGCGAGGCATTTCACCTCGCCTTAACGCAACCATCGCAGATCCTACAAATGTATCTTGAAAAACATCATGCACGCGGATGCACGTTATCCTGAACCCATTTGACAATTTCCTCTGTGGAGGTACCCGGCGTAAATACTTCCTTGAGACCGGAATTCTTAAGACCGAGAATGTCATCCTCCGGGATTACACCACCACCGAACACTATTATGTCGTCGGCTTTTTTATCCTTGAATAGCTGACAGACCCTTGGTAACAGCGTGTTATGGGCACCCGAAAGGATAGAAAGCCCTACACAGTCGACATCTTCCTGTATCGCCGCAGAAACGATCTGTTCCGGCGTCTGGTGCAGGCCGGTGTAAATCACCTCAAAACCGGCATCCCTGAAGGCACGGGCAATAATCTTCGCGCCCCTGTCATGACCATCCAGACCAGGTTTACCAACCAGCACACGCAAGGTTCTTTCAGCCATTAGACATCTCCTTTTGTCGAACAATTTTATCAGCAAAAAATGCAAAGACACTATTTCTCGATACCGGCTCTGGCCGGAACTCCAGCTTTGTAGTAATGCTTGATTTCGCGCATCTCTGTCACGAGATCGGCTATTTCAATTATCCTTTGATCCGCGTTTCGACCGGTAAGAACCAGTTCAACTCTTTCAGGCTTGGTGCGGATCACTGCCAGAAGCTCTTCGACAGTAAGTAAGTCAAAACCTAGTGCACCATTGACCTCGTCCAGAATTACCATGTCGTAATTGCCACTCAGTAAGGCATCAGCTCCGTAGCGCAGAGCATTTTTCGCGATGAGCCTGTCCTCCGGGTCTGGATTTTCACGATTGACCCACCCTTCTCTACCAAAGGGAATAATGGTGAGATAGGGGGCAAGCAGTTCAGCTGCGAGATGCTCTCCATAAGGGCCACCTCCCTTCATGAATTGCACCATGCAGACACGCAATTTACGGCCGGCCGCCCGCAGAGCCAAACCCAACGCAGCAGTAGTCTTCCCCTTGCCGTTACCGGTGTATACCTGAATCATTCCGCGTTCTAGCATCCCAAGACCTCAATCTATGCTAAACGGCAAGTCCGCTTCTTCACTAAATGTGTCATAATGTTCAGGTACTTGAAGCCAGTATTTTCCAACAAATGATGCTGCGGAATATATCAGGTGACTGTACCAAGGTCAAGGCGAATTAGGCCTGAAGCGGCCTCCCGCACATCCTACCTTCTGTAAACCCACAATACTGCCTTGACAGAGTATAGGAGTTTTGCTATTGAAGGTGCTACTCAGGGCGCTTAGCTCAGCGGGAGAGCACTGCCTTCACACGGCAGGGGTCACTGGTTCAATCCCAGTAGCGCCCACCACTTGTATCTGTTTGGCTCGGCCCAAAAACCTGGGCATCATTACTTCCCGTAAGTTCCAACATCCCCGAACATTTTACATTGCCAACACCCTCAATATCCCCCCTCAAATCAGTCACGTCAGTGACATGCTGCGCCTGATACCAGCCAGTTCATATCGAAACGCTTGAATTGCCCCCCTCTCCCTTTGTACTGCTTGCAGAGATGTATATTCCATCTCCCCGATCACAATCAACGTGGAATGACTATCAATCACTTATGTTACAGTTGTGTGAAACTTTCTTTCCACCGGAGAAAATGCTGAAATATGATTGCATTGCTGATCATTTACGCTAATACTTTAGTAGAGGTCAACGGTACATGATAGTCCATTTTATTCGACATGCCCAAGCCATCAGTCGTTGTTCAGCCGTGCCGGATGAACATAGATATCTTACCTGTCGTGGTCGCAAACGATTCAGGATGATTTCAGGTGTTCTAAGGAAATTCGACATAGATCCGGAATATATCTTCACCAGTCCAAAGATCAGGGCGGTACAGACTGCAGATATCCTTGCTGAAAAACTGCTCTTCTCCGGAGAGGTGATAGTAACTCCCCTACTCTCTGATTTTAACGTCCAGTCATTACACAAAATCCTGCAACTTTACCCTCTGCCCAAAGAAATCGTGCTGGTTGGTCATGATCCCGATTTCAGTAACGTCGTCGGACACCTTTTGAAACTTTCTTCTTGTGTTATTACAAAAGGGAGTGTTGTGACCCTGAATATTTCAGCGAACCAATCGACTCTTTCAGCCAGCATATCCTCACTGATTACCGGTGGCGGGAAAGTCATCAACGCCAGGAGCAAAGCCATTGCTCGACTTCAAACGAACAACCTGAAATCCATTGAGGGGGAAAACGAATGATGACACCTTTCAAAGAACTGCAACAGATCAAAGGGATTGGTGAAATACTGGCAAAAAGGCTCTGTGATGCTGGTCTCGACTCATATGCAGCCATCACCAAAGCTGGTGAGCCTGGTTTGAAGGCGATAAAAGGGATAACTCCACGAGTACTCCAGTCAATCCTGGATCAGGCCTCTAAACTCCAGAAAGAGTCATCTGAGAGTAAATCGGAAAGGGTTGCAAAAGTTAAAGGCAACTGCCTGGCTCTACGCAATTCCATACAGACCATTGCCTCATCTGCCCGAGAACGACTGACTGAAAACCTGAAAGGCAAACCCGCGGAAAAACTTACAAGTACCCTTGTCCGCCTTATTGACACCCTGGATAAAGTTGAAGGAGTTGCCCATAAACGTGTCAAGCGCGCCGGTAAAGCAATCACCAAAGCTGAACAGAGAATAGAGAAACTGGCGGATGCCGGTCATAAAGAGTTGCGCAAAGGGCTCCTAAAAGCGCGGAAATCATTGAGACGGGCACTTGCATGATCGTCCATCCTCATCACGAACAGTATATGGGCCGTCTCATCGCAGTGGAAGGTCTCGACGGCTCGGGCAAATCAACTCAGATATACCTGCTCAAACGATGGCTGGAAATGAAGGGGATCAAAGTCTTCTTTACCGAGTGGAATTCCTCCCTTTTGATCAAGAAGGCCACCAGTAAAGGGAAGAAACGCCAACTGTTGACCCCCACGACCTTCAGTCTCATACATTGCGCAGATTTTGCCGACCGATACGAACGTCAGATCCTGCCACTTCTCAAGGCCGGCTTTATCGTCCTCTGTGATCGGTACATCTACACTGCGTTTGCTCGTGACGCAGTACGCGGATGCCCAAAACCTTGGCTGCACAAACTATACAGCTTCGCCTGCCATCCTGATATGACCCTTTTCTTCAATACACCTTTACCGGTCGCCCTCAATCGTATTCTCGGTGGACGTCCACAGCTCAAATATCACGAGGCAGGTATGGACCTTGGGCTTTCCAGCGACCCATACGAAAGTTTCCGGCTCTTTCAAGGGAAAATTTACGAGGAGTATCTGGCAATGAAGCCACGTTTCAATTTTATCGAGATCAACGGCACACAGGCTATTGAAGAGCAGCAAAGCAAGGTGCGCGAGTTGATTTCCACAGCAATCGATCTGCCGCGATATCGTTGTCGGACACTGGGATAGGATCATATATGAGGTTTTTTGCAGAAGGTATCGACGGAGTTGACCCGCAAACCTTGACAGGACGATTGATCGTCATCGAAGGTGCCGATGGTTCCGGACGCTCAACCCAGATCGACATTTTGCGTGATTACCTTGAAAACAAGGGGCATGCAACCGCCAACATGGGTTTACGACGTTCATCGCTCGTTTCCGAAGAGCTCAATCAGGCAAAGCAGGGGAATGTCCTAGGAGAGATCACCAGAAGTCTGTTTTATGCCACCGACTTTGCCGACCAGCTTGAGAATCGTATCATTCCGGCTCTGAAAGCGGGTTTTATTGTACTTGCAGATCGATACATCTACACCCTCATGGCAAGGGATATCGTCCGCGGTGCTGATCGAGAATGGGTCCGTTCCCTCTACGGCATAGCCCTTGTCCCCGATCTTGTCATCTATCTGAAGGTCAGCCCTTCACAACTGGTCGAACGGAATCTGCGCAAGAACTCAACCCTTGACTATTGGGAATCTGGCATGGATCTCGGCCTTTCACGGGACGGCTTTGACAGTTTCATCCGTTATCAAAAACTCATCCAGAAAGAGTTTTCTCTCCTCCAGAAACAGTACGGATTCATTACCATCAACGGGAATCTTTCCATTCGCGCAGTTGCCAGGGAAATCAGCACCAAGGTAACTGAAGTTCTCGGAGACTAATGCCATGGAGAAGAAAAAAAAGCCAGATGTTGAAGCCGTGGAATCCCTTTTATCAGAACTAAGATTTTTGCGAGCCACCATCCGAGAGGCTGGCGAGGCCTTTCTATTGCGTACTGAGGGCCAAATTGAGAACCTTTCCAGCTACCTTAAAGGGATGTCGCCGAAAGAGAGTCGTCACATCAGCAGTACTTGGCTGAAAGAGGTTCGCGGCACAACATTCAAGCCGGCAAAGGGTCGATTCAAGGATCTGAAAAAAATAGACAATCTTTTGGATGAACTGAGCACTATTATCATCGAAAAGCAATCGGCCCTTACCCCGCCCCCCCGTAAAAAGAGACCGCCGCCCGAAACCAACCTTGCGGACGTCAGGGCAGATGCGTCATGATGTTGGTCACTGCAGATGCGCCACTATGGATTGTATCCAGGGTCATGGTCAGGTCCCGGTGCGAAGAACTGATCTCTTATTGGAAGTTGGCAAATAGGACTTTCTCAGCAGGAGATATTCACGACCTGAGGGTGTCGTCCCGAAGATTGCGTGAAGCAATTGCCCTGTTTGCAACTTGTTACCCAACAAAAAACCTCTCTCATGTTAAAGCAGAGGCAAAATATCTGACTAACCTCCTGGGGACAATGCGTAATACCGACGAAGCACTACTGTTTTTCACTCCCCTGCTCCCCTCACTGCCAGAAACGCTCGCCCCATCGCTTGTCAATTATCTCGATTTGTTGCAATATAAGCGCGTCAAGGAACACCGGTACCTTGAGCACCGCCTCAAAGAGCTGGATATACGCTTCATCCGCCGCGAAACACAACGGGCGTTGAAAAGACCGTACCTTTTTGAATCCTCAGCGTATGACCCATTCATGCCCATCAGCCAGTTCTTCAGCGTCAAACTAATGGAGCGGGAGATCTTACTTCAGCAGCTCCTTCCAGACTCCCTCTGCGAGCAGAATAGTGCCGCGCTGCACCGACTTCGCATTGCATTGAAAAGATTTCGCTATGCGTTTGAACTCTCCGCACCCCTTATTGCTGATGGCTACAAGGCTCTTTATTCCGTCGTCAAGGGATTCCAGGAGACTCTCGGCAAGATCCATGACCTGGATGTCTTCATGGAACAGATACATGAGCAGAAATTTGAGCCGGAATGTTCCATTATCCTGTTAGAACTGGTTGCCTCAAGGCGCAGATCCTTGTTTGCCGATTTCCTCATCTTACATGACGCAGATCCCATTGACAAATTGGGCGAACGCGCGCGGGAACTCTTGTGACTAAAAATCGTCTTGCCGCTATCGATATCGGAACCAACTCAATACGCAGCATTGTAGTGGAAGTTAAACAGAATGGCGAATTTCGTATTCTTGATGATGAAAAAGTCGCAGTGCGTCTTGGAGAGGGACTCAATGAACTAGGTTCGATCATCCCGGCCGCTCAGGAAAGAGCTATAGACGCCCTGATACGATTGAAGAAAATCATTGACGGGTACGGAGTTCTCGCTATCGAGGCTGTAGCAACAAGCGCAGTCCGAAAAGCAGCGAATGGTGCTGAATTTGTCAGAAAGATCAAGGAAGCGGTTGACCTGAATGTGCAAATCATTACTGGAGAGGCGGAAGCTGAACTGGCAGCGCTGAGTGCCTTTAACAATTTTGAAATGGAGAACTTGCGCTTTCTCCTTGCCGATATCGGAGGTGGCAGTCTCGAACTGGTCTCAACCGTTGGCCATCATACTGAACAGGTTGTCTCCCTTGACCTCGGCGCAGTCTACCTGACAGATCTGTTTCTCAGGAATGATCCAGTCACAAACCAGGAGATCCAGGATCTGAGAAGATATATCCGCAAGACGCTCAAAACAGCGTTCACCGAAGAGCGCCCCATTATCCAGGGGTTGATAGGGTCCGGTGGAACCGTGACTGCCATCGCAGCCATGACAATGGCTGTTCGCAAGGAGGGTTACGAATCGGTACACGGATATGAACTCCTCCGCTCCGATGTTGTCCATCTCCACGCCATGCTGGTTCGTAAATCGATGAAAGAGCGCCGTGAAATTCCAGGGCTCAATCCTGACCGGGCTGATATCATTATTGCAGGAATCACCGTGATCGACGAGATTATGGATTTTTTTCAGGCAAACCTGTTACGAGTCAATGAGCGAGGAATCCGTGAAGGGTTGATCCTGAGGGCCATAAAAAAGCATGGATTGATGCGAGTACAGAAGTCGTCCCGATCCTGGCAGTCTTCAGTCATGGAGTTCGCCAAATCATGCCATTATGACGAACAACACTCTCTCCATGTTGCCCGGTTGGCTATCGAAATCTGCAAAGTACTGGGGACAGTCATCAAGATGGGAGAGACCGAACTGCGTCTGCTTGAAGCAGCAGCTGTTCTGCATGATATTGGTTACTTCATCAACTATTCCAGCCATCATAAACACTCCTACCACCTGATCCGCCATGCCGACCTCATCGGCTTTACCCCAAGGGAGCGTGAACTGGTCGCCCAGATTGCACGCTATCACCGAAAGGCGCTCCCCAAGAAAAAACATGAGCAGTACATCCGGCTCTCACCAGATGACCGGCTGCTTGTTGCCCGCCTTGGCGGGATCCTGCGCCTGGCCGACGGCCTTGACAGACGGCGCAACTCGCTGGTATCAGAGATTGAGTGCCTTATCTCCCCCTCTAAATTCGTCATACGACTTTCAGGGACTGACGATCTCTCGGTGGAGCTCTTCGGTGCCAAAGCAAAGGGAGATCTATTCCAGGAGGCATTTCAACTCAATCTCATCCTGGAAGCCAACGTCGTCACCTCTCCTGCCGCTGCATCGACTTCTCCCGTGGGAGAAACGCAATAACAACAGATTCCGCAACAAGAAGAATTTGCATACATTTTTTAATTCCGCCACATGATTGCAATATTGATCAGGTAGTCTTACTTCAAGAGTGCTACTACAAGGAGGTTCTCACAATGAAAGTGATGCCTAATGGTGATTACTATGTCTGGTACTGTGACTGGTGTGACAGCAAAAACCTGACAATTTGGACAAAGATTGATACAGGTAAGTTCTTTTGTGCAGCATGTCAACGTGAATTCAGCGTCGAGTCAGACGGCCACATTCATCACTCAGAGAGTTGCGAATTACTGCTGCAGGCTGTTTAAATACCTGCTCCTACAATTGAATAACAACTCGCGGGCAGGCATAGGCACCAGATACTTTCTGGCAACAGTGTCTGTTTTTGTTTATAAATCTGGTAGATAAGCCGGTCAACTGACAGAAGTATGGCGAATATCCTTGCCGTTCACCATGAAGATCACCATTTCCGCAATGTTGGTGGCATGGTCTGAAATCCGCTCTAGGCATTTAGCAATATTGCTAATGTTAATTGACCTCGATATGGTTTTCGGATCCTCAAACATAAACGTCAGAAGTTCCCGTTGTATCTGCTCGAATAATGCATCGATATATTCATCATCTCTGCATACCTTGAGTGCCAGTTCCGCATTCCCTTCAACAAAGGCATCAAGCGCCTCCTTGACCATCACGCCGGCCCATCGCGCCATCCGGGGGATGTCGACATACGGTTTGAGTGGAGGTTCATCATTCAATTCTTTAGTCCTTTTGCCGATATTGCAGCACTGATCGCCAATCCGCTCCAGGTCTGTAACAATCTTTAAGGCCAACGTAATGAACCTAAGATCGCGGGCAGCAGGTTGACGCATAGCCAAAACTTCGAGACATTTTTCATCGATCTCCATCTCCATGCGATTAATCTCATGATCATAGGCTATCACCCGATCAGCCAGGGACGAATCACGCTCCAGCAAGGCAGAGACGGCATCAATGAGCATTTTTTCGACCTTGCCTCCCATCTCAAGAAGTTTGGAGCGGATTTCGTTCAGATCAGTATCGAATTGCCGGTGCAGATGTTGCCTGTCCATGTGGGCCCCTTCAGTACACAGCCGAATGCTGTAGTGATTTCAACTGCAAATGTAGATTTACCCAAAGCGACCGGTAATGTAATCCTCTGTATGGCTCTTGTCCGGATTGGTGAATATTCTCCGAGTGGTATTGAACTCGACCAGTTCGCCCATATACATAAACGCGGTATGGTCGGAGACCCGGGCAGCCTGCTGCATATTGTGGGTTACAATGACTACTGTGAAGCGTTCCTTTAACTGATTGATCAACTCCTCTATCTTGGCTGTGGCAAGGGGGTCGAGGGCGGAACATGGTTCGTCCATCAGGATCACCTCTGGATTGACGGCAATGGCCCGTGCAATACAAACGCGTTGCGCCTGTCCACCTGAAAGGCCCAGGGCCGATTCATGAAGCCGATCCTTTACCTCCTCCCAGATGGCAGCCCCCCGCAGGCTTTTTTCAACCGTTTCGTCAAGTATGGTCTTGTCCCTGATCCCCGCAATACGTAAACCAAAAATAATATTCTCATAGATTGACTTCGGAAAGGGGTTTGACTGCTGGAATACCATCCCGACCCTGCGTCTGAGATTGATGACATCCATCTCCGACGAGTTGATCTCATCATCGTCAATCTTTATGCTTCCTTCGACGCGAACTGAATCAATCAGGTCATTCATCCGGTTGAGACACCTTAACAACGTCGACTTCCCACAACCGGAAGGCCCGATAAACGCCGTTACCTGTTTACGCAGAATATTGAGATTGATCCCCTTAAGGGCCTGCGTATCACCATAATAGAGATCCAGATTACTGATTTTCAGCACATGGTCTGTACCTGTCGGCATGGTAGTTTCTTCCATGAATTCACTTCTCCAGAAATAATGGTTAAAAGGTACGCGAGGTGTATCGTTTCTTCATTTGCGTTCGCAGATAAATGGCGGCACTGGACGCAACTACTACTATGGCAAGCAGCAAAAGTGTGGTCACAAAGACCATTGGTTTGGCAGCTTCAACGTTTGGAGACTGGAAACCGACGTCGAATATATGGAACCCAAGGTGCATGAACTTGCGATCTACGTGGAAGAAGGGGAAGAGACCATCAATGGGCAAGGTCGGAGCCATTTTGACAACCCCCACCAGCATCAGCGGGGCAACTTCCCCCGCAGCCCGGGCCATGGAAAGAATCATACCAGTCATAATGCCTGGCGTTGCCATCGGTAGAAGTATCCGGGTCAAGGTTTGAAACTTGGTGGCGCCCATGGCAAGCGAACCCTCACGAATCCCTTTTGGGATGGCCGCCAGAGATTCCTCGGAAGCAACAATCACCACAGGAACAGTCAAAAGAGCCAGAGTCAGGCTGGCCCAGAGAATGCCTCCAGTACCAAAAGTAGGAGTCGGTAGGCGTTCGGGGAAGAAGAGGCCGTCGATTCCTGATCCGAGGCCATACACAAAAAAACCGAGACCAAATACTCCATAAACTATGGAAGGAACCCCTGCCAGGTTGTTGACTGCGATCCGCACCAAGCGTACTAAAAGCCCTTCTCGAGCATACTCCCTGAGATACACCGCAGCTATGACCCCGAATGGGAGAGAAAAAAGACTCATAAGGAGTACCATCAGCACCGTGCCAAAAATTGCCGGAAACAACCCACCTTCGGTATTCGACTCACGTGGCTCATCGAAAAGCAGTTCCCATAGCTTGACTGAGTAATAGGAGGCCTTGGACCAGAACGACATAGTGTTGGGACGATACCCACGCACAATCTGTACAAGAGGTATCTCCTTTTCACTACCACTTACATCGGTGACGGTAACGGTAAAACGCTGCAGATCAGTAACCTGAGCGGTCAGCTTTTCAGAAAGCCCGGTGAATGACTGAAGAATCGCCTGTCTTTGGGCAGTGAGCAGAGCGATTTCGGCTGCATTGGTAACTTTATCTCGATAGGAAAGTCTGTCTATTTTCAAGCGGAGCTGCTCGGACTGATAGTTCAGCGCGGTCATCTCCTGCTTCAGAGCCCTGTTTCCCTCCTCTATCTCAAGAACACGATCATGTGCCGAGATGAACCGCGACCACGATTCACCACCCTCCGGTAACTGCAACCCTTCAATACTGAATTTGGAGAGAAAGCCGAAAAAGTTGCCATGCTCCCTACGCTCCAAAACGATTGCATCAGGGGGATAGGACAAGGTCTGTATCTCGCTGCGGTCGACCCAGCGGAAATCCTGTCCATAGAGATCGCGATTGCCAACCTTGAACTGCAACCTCGCTATCTGCCCCTTCTCCTTGCCGGAAATCTCGCCAAGCAGTGCTGATCCATCCTTCAATGCTCCCTTGGCAACATTCGATGGCCAGAAAAAACCCAAACCGTTCACCATGACAACGCCGACAAGTATCATCGTCATAAGCAGCGTGACCGATAGAGCGGCTGCCGTGACAAATACCTGAGGTTCACCTTTTTTCCAGAAATTGTTCATGGTCTATCCCTCAGTAGCGTCCATATTTCTTGCGAAACCGTTGACGGTAAATCTCGGCCACGGTATTGACAATGAACGTAAAGATAAAAAGCAATACCGCCGACAAAAACAGCACCCGGTAGAGAGTTCCGGAATGTGGTGCCTCCGGAATCTCTACAGCGATATTCGCGGCAAGGGAACGGAACCCGTCAAACATGCTCAGATTCATGATCGGCGTGTTGCCAGTGGCCATAAGTACAATCATGGTTTCACCAACCGCCCGGCCAAAACCGATCATTATTGCCGAGAATATGCCCGGAACAGCTGAGGGGAGAACCACCCGCCAGGCTGTCTGCCAGCGGCTGGCGCCAAGTGCAAGTGAAGCAGCGGAAAGGCTCTTGGGAACATTGGAAAGTGCATCCTCGGCAATGGTGAAAATAATCGGGATAACGGCAAATCCGAGCGCCAGAGAAATAACCATTGAATTACGCTGATCGGCACGGATTCGCCAATGATCATACAACCAGAGCTTGAAATCACTTCCAAACAGCGCGACCTCGGTAATGCCTCCGAGATAGAAAGCAATAGCTCCGCCCAGCAGGACTGCCGGGATAAGGAGTAGAAATTCATGACCATATCCCACCCGGTCAAGAAGGGAAGCAGGTTTAAGCCTCTGCCAAAGGAGAATGACGATAAGCAGAATGACCGGGAGAACTACCATACTCAGAAAAAAACCGACAATGGTCTTGTCCAGAAGTGGGGCGAGCCAGAGACCACCCAGGAATCCGATCACTACTGAAGGAATGGCTGCCATGATCTCGACGGATGGTTTAATGATGGCCTTGATCCGTTGATTCATGAACTGGCTGGTGTAAACAGCCCCCAGGATTGCCAGGGGGACCGCAAAAATCATGGCATAAAAAGTCCCCTTCAGGGTGCCGAAAATCAAAGGGGTCAGCGAAAGTTTCGGCTCGAAATCATCGTTGGCAGCTGATGACTGCCAGACAAAGGCCGGCTCGTTGTATCCCTCATACCATACCTTACCGAACAGGGTAGAGAAGCTGACCTCCGGATGAGGAACTTCAAGCTGCCACACCGAAACAGTACCGGACTTATCGATTCCTATCAAACCGTTCCCCTTTGCAGACAATCCTGCCCTGGCAATGGGATGCGACGCTCTTAGAGTCAAAAGGTGCCGCTCGGATGTCATGTGATCCAGATGCATGACCCCGGCAGCGTCGATACTCAGAATTGACTTGTCTCGCAACGACGGGATGAATTCATCAACTTGCTGCTCATGACGTGACAGCTTATGAATAAGGTGAAGCTGTTTTTTGTTCAGACCTTCACTGGAGACTGCCGACCAGGTGGAAACGCCCCCCCGGTCATCGGCAACAGCCAGTGAAGCATCGCCGATAACGAATCCAAGGGTCGCAATCTTGCGCCCGTCAGTGAATGCCGGAAATGAATCCAGTAACTGTGGTGTCCCTGCAGCAGTCAGATCCCATCGGAGCAGTGTACCGCGATCTGTACCGACATAGAGATAGGTTCCTTTCTGGTCAAGTACGGCTGCAGATATCCGACCGGTTATCTGGTCGGTCAGCGGGATACTCACGCTCTTGCTGATTTCAGTACCGAAAAGGTCTTTTTGAATCTCCTGCCGGGTAACAGTAATCCGGTCATCAGCGGAAATGTCCACTCGGGTCATCCCATTTTCTGTCTGCCGCACCATGATTTTCTTCGAAGCTGCAGCAAGTCCATTTGGCGGGACAAACGCTGTGGTTACCACCTTATGTTGAATGGTGCGCTTCCCTTGATCATCATATCCAGGCGCGAATTTGACCTGGAGGACGGTAAAAACGCCATCGTCCCAGGCAAGCCCATACCCGAAGCGGCCAGCCCGATCGAGATAGCCCACCCTGCTGCCAGGAGAACCAACACGCTCCGCAGGCACCTGATCGAGTATTTTCCCTGAACGGAGGTCGATGAACGTCAACATGCCCCGGTCATCGAGCAAAAAGCCGCTCTCCAGATAGTCATCCAGACCGGCCGCAAGTATTGACGACTCGCTAGGTACAGCAAACGATGCGACGAGCTTGGCCGAAGGAGGATAAAACAGGGGTAGCGCAACATTTGCAATCAGGGCCAGTATGCCGATAACACATGCAATGACAAGAAACCCCACAAATTGAATGGCTTTCCCGGCCAACCGGTCACGGCGTTTGATTCTTTCGATCAGACCTTTTCTCATATAAGCTACCTACCCGGTAACACGAAACGGCCGGTTTGGCCGGCCGTTTCGGTTCTTTCAGCTCCGTACTCTGGTTACAGGCTTTTCATCTGCTGATCTACGATCTTCTTCGGAAGTGGGAGGAAGCCATCCTTGACAACAATTTCCTGGCCTTCCTTGGAGAGGATGAATTTTAAAAATTCTTCCTGAAGCTTCGGCAGGGGCTTATTCGGCTCCTTCGTCACGTAGATGTAAAGCATGCGGCCAAGCGGGTACTTGCCGGAAAGCACATTCTCATAGTTGGGCTCAAACGCTTCGGCACCCTCTTTTTCTGACAAGCCAATAGCCTTCACGCCGGAGGTCTTGTAACCAATGCCGGAGTATCCCATGCCGTTCTTGTCCTTTGTTACCCCCTGCACCACGGAAGCCGAACCAGGTTGCTCCTTGACCGTATCCTTGTAGTCACCCTTGCTCAAGGTATGTTCCTTAAAGTAACCATAGGTACCCGATGCCGAATTTCGTCCATAGAGACTGATCGGTTGGCTGGAGAGTTTGCCGGTTACCCCAAGTTGACCCCACGTGACGATGTCAGACTGATAGCCACGCTTGCGGGTTTTGGAAAAGGCCGCATCAACTTTCTCCAGGGAGAGGGATTTTATCGGGTTATCCTTATTGACAAAGACCGCCAGAGAATCCAGGGCAACCCCTATCTTGGTCGGCTTGAATCCATACTTTTTCTCGAATGCATCTATTTCGCTACTCTTCATCTCGCGCGACATCGGTCCGAACTGGGCTGTTCCGGCAACAAGCGCAGGCGGTGCGGTACTGGAACCCTTCCCTTCTATCTGAATGTTGACATTTGGGTACTTCTTGCGAAATCCTTCCGCCCACATCGTCATGAGATTGTTCAACGTGTCGGAACCGATGCTGTTCACGTTTCCGGAAACCCCGGCAGTCGCCTTGTATTTCGGAAGCTTGGCATCAACCTTCAGCGCTTCCGCCGAGGCCAGAGTTGCGGTAGTCATCAGACAGGCTCCCATCAGGACAGCTACTCTTTTCATCATGTTCATCTCCTTTTCTCCTTTGTTTGCCTGCTTCACGCAAAGTGAAGCAGCAGCGGTTTATAATCTGTTTGCAGTGTAGTGCTGTTGTGATCATCTCTGTCTGCGAGACATTTCATCTCTCAGTCGAAGCTTTTTGCAGGGTAAAGAAGAACGATGTCCCCTCCCCCATAGTGCTTTCACACGTTATGCTGCCACCGTGCAGCTTGATGATGTGCTTGACGATCGACAGCCCGAGCCCGGTGCCTCCTTCAGTCCGACTTCTGCCGCCATCTACCCGATAGAACCGCTCGAAAATCCGGGGCAAGTTGTTAGGAGGAATTCCGGGGCCATTGTCCGCCACAGCGACTTTCAGCGAACCACCTTGATCTTCTACCCGAATGACGACGTTGCTTCCGACCGGAGAGTATTTGATGGCGTTGTCCACAAGATTGACAAAAACCTGTTCCAGGCGACCGGCATCGGCCAAAACCAACGGTGCATCAACAATCCCTTCGCAACTTATAGTGATAGACTTTGCCGTTGCCCTGTCTTCCAGAAGTTGGCACACCTGCCGAATGACTCCGCCCAAGTGCATGGGCTGAAGTTGCAGTGCGAATGCATCAGACTCCATTTCCGAGAGACTCAACAGATCCCGCAGCAGATTAGCCAGACGCTCCGCATGGCTATAGATAACCTCGACAAATCGGAGGGTATTTTCGGGACTCTCAGTTATGGTTCCACCGAGCAGTGTCTCGGCATAGCCCTTGATAACCGTTACCGGGGTGCGCAATTCGTGAGAAACATTGGCAACAAAATCCTTGCGAATATTCTCTAGCCGCTTCAGATCGCTGATATCGTGGAAGACCGCAACAATCCCCTGTAACCGGCCATCAAGGAGCAGAGGGACCCAATTGACACGGACAACCCGCTCCCTATTGGAAGTAATGACTACCTCTTCCTGATGTTCACATTTGTTAATGATTACCTTCTTGAAGGAATCATGGAGAGAAGGATGACGAGAAATATTAATCAACGAACTCCCAACGATATTTTCAGTCACATCGAACAGCTCGCAAAAAGCAGCGTTCACCATAGTAATTGTCCCTTGGGCGTCCCCCACCATGAGACCTTCTCCGATACCGCTAAGGATAGCCTGCAGTTGTCCCGTCTCGGTGCTGAGTTTTTCCATTTGCACCTCGATCCGCTCGGCCATCTCATTGATGCTTTTAGACATACCACTCAACTCGTCACCGGTTTCGACCGGCAGTCGGCGCGAAAAATTTCCGTGGCCAATTTCCTTGACAACGGCTGCTATACGTTGCAATGGCCTCATATTGAGACGGAAAACGAACAGGCTGAGTAAAAAAGCGAGAGTAAAGGCAAAAAAGAGACTTTCAGCAATGGTCGTATTGACGATAGAGCGGACAATACCAACGGCGGTCAACGGGAGAGCCAAACGGACGACGCCGCGCTCTTGGAGCTTGTCCCGGAACTGTACTGCAGCATAGACCATATCCGTCTGCAGTGTTGCCGAATAGCGGACGGCTGTTCCCTGCCCGGTTCGGAACGCATCCTTTATCTCAGGGCGATTGCCATGGTTATCCAGACTTTCCAGCTCTGTCCTGATCACTTCCGAATCAGCCAGCACCGTACCATCACCATGGATGATCGTTACACGTGCACTGGTTATTCTGGACAGCGAATCGGCAAAAGCCTGAGCATCTACGCGCAGATCGGAAATCTCCAAAGCTGCGACCCGTGCCGCAACATTGGCCTGAACAATGAGATTCTCACGGATCTTCCCCTCAACAACCTTTCCCAGACGTGGGCTGAGAAAGGCGAAGAGAAATACACAGGTAACTATCAGAATCAACAGGTAGGATAGTCCTAGTTTGGTTCGAAAAGAGAACTTCACTTCGGTTCCAACTTGTAACCGAAACCACGAACCGTCTTAACGAGATCTCCTGCCGAGCCCAGCTTGTTCCTGAGTCGTGTAATGTGGGTATCAACTGTTCTGGTATCGGAAGTGTGGTTATAACCCCAGACATGACGCAGAAGGAATTCCCTGCTCAATGTACGCTCCTTGCGTTCCGCAAGAGCCATGAGCAATTTGAACTCAGTGGTGGTAAATATGATGGCTTCATCATTGACCGTTACAACGTGCCGATCGAGGTCAATGATAATCGAGCCGATAGTGAGAATATTAGTGGTATCACTACCCTGCTCACCTGTTGATGAACGACGAAGAATAGCCTTGATCCTGAGTAGCAGTTCCCGGTTCGAAAAAGGTTTGATCAGATAATCATCAGCTCCCACTTCAAAACCGACAACGCGATCGATTTCCTCGCTCCGCGCGGTCACCATGATCACTGGAATCCCGGCCGTCTCCGGGTTTTTCTTCAGCAGCTTGCATACATCTATTCCGTTCAGTTCAGGGAGCATCAGATCAAGAATAATCAGGGCAGGCAACTCTTTGAGCGCCATCTCGTACCCCTGTTTGCCTTCATTGGCAATCAACGTACCATAGCCTTCCTTGCTCAAATTAAAGGCCTGTAGCTCGGCCAGATCCTGTTCGTCTTCTATGATGAGTATTGTCACGGCCATTCACCCAAACAAACTTTCTTAAATCAAGTTAGCGGGACAATATCACCCTATTGTTACAATTCAGTTAAGACTTTGCATATAAAATGAAACAATTTTTGTGCGAATCTCATTCCATCTCCCTTACCCGGGAAATGAAACAAAATTGCTACGTACAATTTTCACTGGTGCCACAAGGATGTAACCCTACTCTGCAATACTTCACTAAAACCACTGGAGGGATACATGAGACAGGCATTAATGCCGTTGGTGGGGCGTACAATCCGCAACAATCCAACTTTGCTACAGGTGACCGTCAAGGCAACGGCCATGGTCCGCAATCTGAATATCAAGCCGTACCTCCCGAGCCGACGATTCCGTGAACATGCCATGTGCAGCGGAATGGAGACGAGTCTGCTTGCCTGTCGCAACCGGATATTCCGTGAAAAGGGGCAGGGCTCCTCCCCGACCATCATCGTGGCCGGTTTTGTTCCTGATGCAACCGAAGTGGTCGAATTCCAGCGACCGATCCTGAAAAGCCGCGGCTCAATATACTACATCAACTATCCACGAACCGGATTCGATAGCCAGATGTTCTCTGCTCAGCTTGCAGACCTGATCGACGACATAACTTCGCGCGGCGAATCACCAACCATCATGGGGATCAGCTTCGGCGCAGGCCTGGTCGTTGATTTCCTGCGACGAAATGTGATCAACAACCTTCAGATCAAGGAGCTTGTACTGGTCAGTCCGGTCTTAAGCCTGCAAGATCTTGTGCGGAGCGAAAAAGACCGGGATGGCGGGGTGCGGATGCTGGAGAGCAATATAAAACGGATCATCAAGGCCCATGAGGATGGCAAGTCCGATGTTGAACGCCAGGTAGAGCGTGCCAGGCGCTGCTTTCAGGCACTGTTCGAAGCGGGCGCCGAGAACAGGCAGCTTACCAGCCGTCATCTGTCAATCCGGCAAAAGATCATGGATGTCATTGAAAACACGACCGTACGGGGGGGTTACGAGCGATTGCTGGCCATGAAAGGATTTCAGGCGCCCGAAGCGGAAAATCAGCTCTTCCACGGCCCTGCCCTGCTCCTTTTTGCCGAATCTGAGGGAAACATCCTCGTGAACAATTCCCCAACCTTGACCCGACTCAGTATCCAGAGCGAATTGACAAAAGTCTTTCCCTTGGGTACCTGCCGGGAAATCCGCTCAGGAAACCCCTCTGACCCGGTGCCCCACGCATCGCTGATTTTTCACTGCGAACAGTACAACCACGTACTGGCCGACTGGTTTAACCGGCAACCGGAAATCTCAAGGATGGCCGTCTAACATGAGCACCGTACAGCTCGTAGCATCAAAGATGTTCCCGCTGGTTTCACCTCTCATCAACATGGGCGCTGCCGTTGCAACAGATCATTTTCTGAAGCGGGACCCGCTGGCAGAACAGCGACAGCAGTTCTTTTATCTGCTGCGCAAGGCATCCGCAACCAGGTTCGGCAAGGATTACGGGTTTGACGACATAGCCCGGCTACCCTTTGTTGCCGCGTATGAACGGTATCGCCAGATCGTTCCCATAAGATCCTATGCAGATTTCTGGAACGATTATTTCAGCTCCTGTTACCATGAAGACACTTTAGGCAAACAGCTCAAACTGCGCGACATAACCTGGCCAGGACTCATCACCCTTTTTTGTGAAACTTCAGGCACTACCGCTCCGACCAAACACATCCCCTTTTCGGTTGACATGTTCCGCGCCAATCGACGTGCAGCCTTCGACCTCATGGCGTGCTACCTTCATCATCATCCAGGTAGCCGACTCCTTGGCGGAAAATTTCTCTACATGTCAGGGAGCACAAACCTTTCCTCCCTGGGGGACGGCATTCAGAGCGGCGATATGAGTGCCATTACATTGCGCTTCGCCCCGTCCTATCTGAAACCGTTTGTGGCACCATCGTCAAAAATTGCCGCTCTCCCCTGGGAGGAGAAGCTGGATGCTCTTGCGCGACTTCTGCTCATCGACCGTGACATCACCGGCATCTCCGGGGTGCCGCCATGGATTCTGCTCCTGCTCCAACGCTGTATGGAATTGGGCAAAGCACCGCTGGCAAAGCTTCTCCCCCGGCTGGAACTGATCATCCACGGCGGTACGAGCCTCAAGCCCTACCATCAGGAGTTTACCGAACTGTTCGGTAAACGTCCCCCCGTTTTTCTGGAGGTACTCCCTTCCTCAGAAGCCTTCATGGGCTTTCAGGTTGCCGGTGAACAGACCATGCGACTTACCCCGTACTATGGAACTTTTTTCGAGTTTATCCCCTTTGACCAGCTTGGCGAATCGGGTCGGCCGATTCCCAATGCCGAAGCAGTTCCGCTGGAATCGGTGGAGGAAGGGACGCGGTATGCCGTCATACTCTCAACATGTGCCGGACTCTGGCGCTACCACATAGGTGACACACTCCGGATTACATCCAGGGAAACCATGTCCATCGAATTCACCGGCCGGGACAAATTTCTCGATCGGTTTGAAGAGAAGGTCACCCAGTCGGAAGTTGATCAGGCAGTTGCTGATGTAGCGCGCGAAACCCGGGTGGATATCCGCGAATTCATGGTAGGACCGGATATAGCCTCCCGCTGCCATATCTGGGTACTGGCCCTCAAAAGCAATGCATCACAGCACGGGTCCGATCACCTGGCATCTCTCTTGGATTTAAACCTGATACGGCAGAATGCCGATTACGCCACCTTCCGCAGACAGGAGCGAATCAAGCCCCCTCAAGTTATCACCGTAGATGAAGAGCTCATCTACAACTGGTCAAGAGATATCCGCGGCAAACTCGGAGGTCAGAGCAAAATCCCGCACATTGATCCGACCCTTGAAGGAGAGATGCTGAAGAGTCTCATGGTATACGCAGGCATCTAATCAGTATCTGACCAGTGGAAAATGGAGATAAAAGATGAAACTTGACGAAATCAGAGGAATTGCTCAGCAGCTTGGAATAAAGACAGGGAAAACAAAAAAAGCGGAGCTTATCCGCGCCATCCAGAGCGCTGAACGAAACGAACAGTGCTTTGAGACCTGGAAAGCTGACTGCTGCGGCCAGGATGACTGCCTCTGGCGCGGCGACTGCAGGTGATATACACTGCTCAACCCTCAACAAAACCGGTCAGTTTCAACACATAGGAACCAGACTTCCCCTTCCCCTCCTGGCGAGCGATGAGGATACCTGTTTCGTCCCGGGTAACCCACCGACGGCAGTTATTGTCCTGGTCCTCGAAGTCGATCACCCGGCAGCGGATACTCTTACCGCCTACGGTGATCTCTTCGCTTTTTCTCCAGACATACTTTCTGGTCACAACCTTGGCATTCTCAAGATCCAGCAGGCGAATCTCTCTCTTGTCACCTTCCTTGGACAGAGACATCTCCGCGCAATCCATGGTGGTAAAGTCGTAACGATCCCTGAGGAAGGTTACCAATCGCGACTTACCCCCCTCTTTGACCTCCAACCTGACCTGTGAATCGGTGAATCTCGCCTCGACCTCGCGCTCCAGACCATTCTCGTGGCTGCTGTGGCGGTATTCGACCGGGCCATTATCGCCGACAAGCGCCTCATCCCGGCTCATGCTCTGCTTTGAGACAAAGAGAAATTGTGCATCAATCGCTGTGGTAGAGCTGAATCGTACCAAGCGCCGACCATCACGGACCAGCGGCTGAGAAGTGCTCTTCATCTCGCCTACTTTAAACCCACGGCTGTTGATCTGATAGTGCGATTCACGAACAGTAACTGCTGCAGTCGCAGGAATCACCTCCGCAACATCGGCCACGAAAAGAGATATGAGCATATATGCTATTGCAGTCGATTTCAGGAGTTGGCCTACATCAGGTTCTGTTGACGGTTCATGACCAGGCCGAGAACCTTTTCGCTGGGAAGTAGCTTCAAGGCCTTATTTACCTCCTGGAGTGACGTCTTGCCGGCCTGGACAACGACCAGTACATAATCGACCAACGGTGCAAATGCGAGAGAATCAGCACAGGTCAAAAGCGGTGGAACATCGAAGATAACATAGCGTTCCGGATAGCGGGTCTTCATATCCATCACCAGATTCTTCATGCCGAGGGAACCGAGCAGTTCACTGCTGTCCCTAACGGTTTTCCCACCGGAGATGACGGTCAGCTTTTCGACACCAGGCCAGACTACCAGGTCAGAAAAAGGGACATCGTCGATAAGATAGTCTGCAAGCCCTTTATCACTGGGATACCCGAGCCTTTCGTAGATCTGTTGACGCCTCAGGTCGCAATCCACTAGAAGAGCCGTTTGTTTGTACTCCCGTGCAAAGGTAAAAGCCAGGTTGATTGCAGTGAGCGTCTTCCCCTCTCCTGGCCCGGCGCTGGTCACCATAACCGTATTGCCTTTTCCTCCGGTCTGCTGAAGGATATGGGTACGAAGCATCCGGTAGAACTCAAGCTCTGGCGATTCATGCTGATAGCCGACACAGCGGTTATCGGCAAGGGTTTGAGGATTCAGCTTTACGGAACGGGAGTTCATATAGGCAGGGGAAATCCACCCCCCTTTTTCATGATCTATCGGACGATCAGTCGCCAACGGTTCAACTGAAGCTGATTCGTTCTGGGGCGGAATTTTATATGATGAGAGATCACTACTCTTCGACAGGCGCTTAACAGGATCTGCCGGGACCAAAGTCGCCTTTTTCGGTTTGACACTCTCTGAAGCCCTCAACCCCGGCACTCTCTTTTTCAATCTGTCCATGATTGAGATCTTTGACGAGGCCGAATGCTCGCATGCAGCTAAGGGAGCAGCATGCTCTTCGATGTTTTCCGCCGGTATGGAATCAAGTTCGGGAAACCATGCAGACTGAAGACCTTCAGTCTCTGCCTTTATCTGATCGGCTTCCCCGGTAACACTATTTTTCGGACTGTTTGCTGCATTTCTTTTAATAGCCATCTCCAGTCCTCCTTTTCGATAAGATGTAGTGATGCGAAGCTGATAAACTCACCCCGCATAGCAGGGGGAAACCCGGCATTACATTCGTGCCACTTTACGCAAAACCTTTGCCCAGAAGATGTCCAGGTCCATTATAAGAAAATGAAACACCAACGGGCTTACCAGCAGAATGCAGAGTGTGCCGATCAACATCTTTCTGCGCTTTTGTTTCATCATGACTATTTCCTGCCAGGTTACAATTTCAGGAATGCCGGCAAGTACCGGGTAGGAGGTCGCGCGTGCCAAAATCTCCGGTATTCTCACGGTATCGTCGCTCTGCTCTTTAATTGCCGCAAGCCCGATTCCGGCACCTATTCCCAGCACCAGCCCGATCAACATAATCGCCGGGACATTCGGTTTAATCGGCTTTTCTGGCAGTCGGGCAGCATCGATCAGCGTAAAACGCTCCCCTTTCTGTTCCTTCTCCATTCCACTTGAGACCTTGGCCTCCATATATTTTTTCGAAAGTTCATCAAATTTCAGCTGAAAGTTGTTTCTCTGAAGCAGGATATTTTTGTATCCTTCCTCAACCCCGGGTGTCGCTGCAAGCCTCTGACGAAGTTCGTCCCTCTTCTTGCCAAAGGTTTCGATCTGACGCTTCGCGGAAACGATTTCCGAGCGAATGCTTGCGAGTTGGGAAGCAAGGGTGATATACGCAGGGTTATCCGGCTTGTTGTCCGCCGTATCCTGACCTGAAGCGCGCAGTTGCTTGATCAATTCCGCCAGTTCGCTTCTGGTCTTGATGACATCAGGATGTTCGTCGGTCAAACGCGACTTGAGTTCCACCAGACGGACACGTAACTCGCTGAGACGTGCCTTGTCCTGACTGGCTGCATCAGCGGGTATGGCAGCAAGTTGCGATTCAATGGAACTTTCCCGCTCCTGTAACGTTCTGAGCTGATAATTCAAACCGACTATCTCCCGGTCTGTCGAATCAAGGCTTTGCAGATTGACCTGGGCCAGTTCAGGGAGCGTGTTGACATTTCTTCGTTTATAGACTGCAATTTTTGCGTCGGCGTCCGCCAATTGAGCCTGGACACCCTTCATTTCGTCCTGCATAAAATCTGTCGTACCCTGCGACTGCCTCGTCCTGACCGAAAGGTTCTCCTCAAGATAGAGCGAAGCGAGATCATTGGCCACCCGTTGCACAACCTGCGGATTCTTCCCTTCATAGGAAAGACTGAAGGCAATGGTCGCCGGCCGCGGTTGCCCGGTCCGGGGGTCGATGACATCCGCGCTTATGGTCTTGAGTTTGATATCCTTGCGCAACTTGGCGATGATCTCATCTGTCGTCCATTTATTCTTGAGCTCAGGATACAGCCCGAAGCGGTTTATGATCTCAATCAGCTTTGTCGATCCCATGATACGCTGATTGATCGTTTGCAGCCGCTGATCTGCAAAGCTGGTCACGGTCGTGTTGACAAAATCGCGGGGTACTTCCTGATCTTCGATGAGGATGGTCGATTCCGAACGGTACACAGGCGGCAGGGTGAACGCCAATACCACAGCAGCTATAAATATTCCAGCGGTCGGGAGAACTATACTCCACCTGCGGCGCTTCAGAATAATGACCAGATCCTTTATTGATGTGACACCCTTTTCCATAATCTGCCTCGCTGTTGGTTTTCCCTGCCTGTGGTGCTACAGGTCAAGCAGATCCCTTCGCATCGTAAGCCTCAGCATGAAGACATTCTGAGCGGCCTGTGACGAGATCCGGCTGTAATCAATAGAGTTGTAGCGGTACTGCCCTTCAAGGTACAGATGCTCCGAAAAGTCATAACGCAGACCACAGTTGATGATCAGGTTCTTTTCATCGATCGACTGAGACGAGTATTGATTCTGATCTGATCTGTTCCAGTAGTATCCCATCCCGACGATGCCGGACAATTCACTGGTGAATCTCTCGGTCAGATTGGCAGAAAACCCTGTCCGTTCAGTTGCTCCGCTCCGACCTGATGCGGCGGTAATGTCATGATTGAAAGTAAGTGCACCGGACCTGCTCTCATCGTTGTAGTTTATTGCAAAATTACCGATAAAACCGTCTTCATCACTGGTGGTTTTTGAAGTGACTGCCTGTGACGGAGCTATAACTGTCGTCATGTCGAATTCGGAAAGGGTGTATCGACCACCAGCGTTCAGCGAGAATCCCCACAGTTCATGAAATTTTTTCGAAAGACCGACAGTCGCAGTGTAATTATCTACCTGGGAGACATCTGTCAGATTTCGGGCAAAGCCGAAAGATCCCGTCAGTTTTGCCTGACGCAGAATACGATCAAGATCGTAATCCAGTGCGATTGTGGCGGTATGCACCTCGGTAGTCAAATATGACGGGTTGTCGAAGAGCTCTTGTGAATAGGCATACGAAAAGGTTGAGCTGCTTTTTTCAGATACGGCATAATTAGCTGACAATTGATAGTTTTGCCGGTCACTCCCTGTTTTGAGAGCCAGCCCGTTATCGTCACTCCTGTCAGGACGTGAATTCCGGAGATACCCTGCTCCGGCCGAAATTGAGATACGTGGATCGTATCGATAGGTAACTCCACTCTGAACAAAGTAGTCTGCTGAGTTGAGCGCGGAATTACGTGAATAATCAAGCAAGTTGACTCCGGTAGAGAGGGATCCGCTCAGGCGTTCAGTTGTGCTGGAAAGATCCAGTGACGGCGTAAGAGTCGTGATAAAGTCTTTCCGCGGAGAACCGGTAGCAAGAAAGATATTGTCATTGAACTCTTCTTTGAGAGAAAGGCCCGGAATCAGCTTCAGCTCTTCACCCAGAAGCGGAAGGGGGAGAGCCAAAGCAATAATTATTGCGAGAGCAAAAGACTTTTTAAGATCAGGGGACAATGATTACATCGCCTCTCTGGAGATCGATATTCGTCTCAAGATGTCTTCCTTCCATGACTTCGTTATAATTGAATGGAAACATGACTGTTTCCCCCCCCTGCTGCCGGAAAATCTTGATTTTGCTTTTCTGGGCGAAAGGATTCGGCCCGCCGGCCATGGAGAGTGCCTGCAATACGTTGGTATTGGCAACCATCAGTTGTCTGCCGGGGGTGTTCACCCTGCCGGTAACGTAGATGATCATGCTGTTTGACTGTTTTACCTCCACGGCAACATTGGAATCAGCAGTATAGCGGGAGAGAGCGGTATCAAGTTCGAGCTTCAGCTTTGCTACTGTCTTACCCTCTGCAACCAGTTCGCCCACCAGTGGAAAGGATATTTTACCGTCAGGCAATACCACTACCGTCTTCGTCAGGTTTTCGTCCCTCCAGACCGATATACCAATCAAATCGCCGGGACCGATAATATATTCGGAAGACTTGGATGCTGTCTTGCTTGATACAGGGTGGACAGTTACTCCCGGGTCTGAGTCAGTAAGCCCCACCATATCGGTAAGATTTCCCCACCATGAGTTTTCAGACGGTATGCCGGCAGTCTGTTCAGGGACACTCGGTTTCTGCTCGGTATTACCAGGAGGGCGCACATTTTTGGCTGCTGTCACAGCAGCTGCCTTACGCTCTTCTGCAGCCTTTTGCGCAGCCAAAAGTTCCTTCTCTTTCTGTTCTGCTACGGCCTTCTCTTCAGACTTTTTCTGTTCCTCTGCCACCTTTTGCGCAGTCAAGCGTTCCTTTTCCAATTTTTCAGCTGCAGCCTTCTCTTCTGCCTTTTTTAGCGCAGCGGAACGGCGGGCCGCAGCGATTCGCTCAGACTTTTCAGCTGCATTATTCTTCGCAGGCACCGGCTTATCACTTTCGATCATATCAATGACCTCACCTGCCGGTTCCCCAATCGCCCATACGGGGATGACGCTCAAAGCGCTCAGAAGAGTCATAACATACAGCGTATTCTTAATATACATTGCGCCTCCATAGGCATGTTGAAACGATAATAACCTGATATCACGGTCAATTTTGGTACATTAGCACACAAGTGTTACAAGCGGATTACAGCCGTGGAACATATTGTTAACAGGTTAAATCTTCGCCAACGTTCGCTCGGCCTCTCCTCTCCCCTGGAAACTGTCGTTCCGTGTTAGTGACTTTTTGAGAAAATCCTTGGCTTCCGGCAATCTGCCCGCCTTGAAAAGGACCATGCCGAGGTGATAGTTTATGACGGATGCCTCAGGAGCCTTGGACTGAACCGGTTTCAGCAACTCCAGCGCCTTGTCGGTATTCCCTTTTTTGTAATATAGCCACCCAAGCGTATCCTGCACGGTCAATTCCTCTGGATTCAGAGTCCGGGCTTTTTCTGCAAGCACCAAGGCACGGTCTATATCTCTGGATAGCTCTCCCAGTAGGAAGGCAAGGTCATTAGCAACTCTCCATGACTGTGGATTGGCCTTAAGCGCCTGCTCATATTCAACTACTGCTCGTTCCATTTTCCCCTGTTTAATGTAGAGCTCGCCACTCTTGACATACCCTATCGGAAGTTGGGGCGCCATTTTCTTTACCTGGCCATACTCGCTTTCGGCTCGCTTGGCATCTCCGGCCATAACCAGCAGGTCACCCAGCAGAACCCGGGCCTCAAGGTCGGCAGGAGTTTTGGTCATGACCTTGCGCACCGCCTCTTCGGCACTCTTGAAATCTTTCTGGAAGGCATGATAACGGGCAAAGGCAAACTGGACGTCACGCGACTCAGGATCAAGCTTTTGGGCATTTTTCAGGTTGTCCAGCGCAAGATTGACCTCTTTGTTCATCAAGTGCCCTTCTGCCATACGGAGGAAGCCCGGGATGGATTGAGGATTCTCGGCAACTACGGTCCTGAACTCGGCCACCGCATTGGCACCTTCGCCCTTTAACAGGTGAAGATTCCCTTTTGTAAAATGGGCATCCGTGCTTTTAGGATTCTCCTTGAGCACTTCGTCAAGATATTTCCTCGCCTGTTCGGTCTCCTTTCGTTCAAGATACACTCGTGCCAAGGCGTTTTTCGCTCTGATGACGTCAGGATTACCGGCTTTTTCCAACGGAATGCATTCCTTAAGGGTTGCAATCCCCTGATCGACGCGTTTTGAATTCAAATACAGCTCGCTCAGGGCAAAACGAAGGGAGAAACTCTTCCCGTTCTGCGTGATCGCTTCCTTCAGTTCCCGTTCCGCTTCGGTTGACTTGTTGTGCGACATGTAAAATGCTGCAACTTTAAGCCTTGTTTCGTCGTTGGCCGGTGCCGAAGCAGTAATCTGTTTCAGAGTTTCTATCGCCTGAGGCTCCCGCCCTGCCGCCCAGTAAAGGTTTGCCAGGTTCAACTTGTGTTCGCTCTTAGCCGGTTCGAGTTCACAGACCTTTTTAAGGAGAGCCACCGCTTCATCGACCCGGTTCTGTCGTGCAAGAAGATCCGCCTGTGTCAGATACAGAACCACGGATTTCGGATTTGCCTCTATACCTCGCCTGATGACAGTTTCCCCACCCTTGGCATCATTAGCCTGCAGATAGGTAGTGGCCAGCAACAGGAAAACATCAGGCGTTTTGATCCCCTGGGTTACAAGAGCCTCAAGATAGCTCCGCGCCTTGTCGAATTCCTTGTGACTGATCATGACAGCGCCTTTCAACTGCAGCGCATCTGCATTCCTGGGGTCCTGCTTCAGAAGCAGTTCAGCCTTTTCCATAGCCTTGTCGGTTTCGCGTACCGTGAGATATATCTTGCCAAGTTCGTACTGCGCTTCCCGGTTGGCCGGATCAAGCTCCGCTGCCTTTGTGAACATGCCGTAGGCAGCCTTGAGATCGTTTTCTTTCAGCGCTACCATCCCAAGCATATGAATTGCTCCTGCAAACTTGTGATCGATCTGAACCGCGTTCTTGAACTCCAGTTTTGCTTTTACATACTCACCCTTTTCGTAAAGCGCCTTGCCTTTGTTGAAGAATTTAGCTTTTTTGGCATCCGGGCCGCTGCAGGAAACCAACAGCAGTATGGTGCAGAGTGCCAGTACCAGTTTGATCAGACGATGATTCATCATTGACCTACCTCCATATAATAGATATGTAAGAAATTTTCCGTTTCCCTATTTAACAGCAAGTACTACAAGCGCAATCACCGTCGATAATGCGATACGGTGGAGGTTTCCCCGCTGTTCCGCCATCAGAACCTCAAAACTGAAATACAGCATGATGACTTTCGCAGCTACCAATCCGATCTGATATTCCTGCAAACGCTGATCAGGCAGATTGGGTATCGCCACCGCCAGAATAATGATCAGAAAGTCCATGGGTGAGCTTTTGAACCCGCTTTGTCGCCTTGAAAACTTCGAAATAAGCAGAATCATGAGAGTAAAAATGACAAAGAGAAGGGTAAAGCCGGTGTGCATCATCCCCTCAAGCTGCAAAACCGGCCTTGTTTCACTCAGATAGACCGCAAAAGGGATCATCAGATACAGGATAACCCTCAGGAGCAAGCTGGTGTATCTCCTCGCCCAAAACCAGGTGACTGCGATTACCAGCGCAAAGAAGAATGCGGCGAACGTCACATAGGTGGGAGCTGAACCGGCAAGGATGCAGATAATCAGGAGCAACAGCGGAATACCTGATTCGAACAGAGGGAACGTTCTTTTGATCAGGGACCCTTCCCGTTTCACAAGTCTCAGACGAGCAGCGATCCTGTTATTAAAAAACCTGAAACGGCCGGGCTGCCACCCTTCCCGGCGCGCTCGTGAGAAAATACCGAGTACTAAGGCAGAAAACCCCAGATACGAAAGGAGCAGCAACCAGTCGGAGTAGTAGCGCAACAGTATTGCCGCTACGATCAGAAGTGTCTGAAGCAGATAGATAACCACGACCGATTCGGATTGATGAAGCCCCAACCCGAGAAGATGGTGGTGAAAATGGTTTTTGTCGGCGCTGAATGGAGACCTTTTCTGCGCAATACGGGTGACCATGACCGTCAGGGTATCGAGAATCGGAAACCCGAGCAGGATCAGAGGGAGCAACGGACTCAGGGTCGGCTTTGACTGGGATAGGTCAATTGCAAGGGTTGCGGCAGAGAACCCGAGGAACTGACTTCCGGCATCCCCCATGAAGATCGTGGCAGGATGGGTGTTGAATCGGAGAAAACCGAAGAGCACCCCGACCAGTGCCAGGGCGATCAGGCCGATGACCGAATTCCCCTCAAGATAGGAGAGGAAGCCTAAAGCCGAAAATATGAGCAGGCAAATCCCCCCGGCAAGGCCGTCCAATCCGTCGGAAAGGTTAATGGCATTGGTTACACCGACTATGGCCACCAGAGTCAGTGGAACGGCGATAACTGACGGAAGACGGACCATATCAGGCAAAAGCGTGCCTAACGAAGTAATCTGAACACCACCGCCAAAAATGACGATGAGCGCTGCCAGAAACTGCCCGGAAAACTTGACCTTGGGTGGCAGATCATGAAGGTCGTCAAGAAGGCCGAAGAAGATCAGTATCGCAGCACCAGCCAGAAATGCGAGGACGAAGCGGTCCGCATAATGCCAGAAGATAAGGGGCACAAAGGCACCGCAGGCCATGGCAATGCCGCCGATTCGAGGAATCGGCCTGGTGTGGACCTTTCGAGCTCCCGGTAAATCCACCACATTGTGGCGGATCGCCAGCGAACTGAGCATGGGAGTCATGCCGATTGTTATGAGAACCGCCAGTAGCAGCGTTGACAGAAAGATCATAGGTCAGTAGTGGAAGAAATACGTGAATGAGACCGTCGAATCATGTACGGACATCTGTTTCTTCCTTTCTCTTAGAGAAACATTCAGAATCGACCTGTTTGTGAGGTCACGACCTTGCGCTGTTAGGGAGAAAGCCTTTAAGTGTCGGATTAAAATCCTTGAAAAACTCTTTGAGACGGGCATCGGCCGTTGCCGGTGACTCGTTTTCTCCAAGCTGAGTAATGAGGCGTATCAGTGCGCCGTCTGTCCGGTTCATGGTAATTGAATCTACGAAGTTGTAGAGTTTGATCTGATAGAGGTCGGTCATGATGCGACCACGCTGGTCAAACCAGTAGTAGGTGAGCCGTCGATCATTGCCCATGACCATCATTGCCCGATTTATGATGATCGAACGACCGGTTGCATCGGTCACCGATATCTTGTCCGGCTTATTCAGTTCCCAGCCGCTACCGGGAAGACACGATGCAGGTGAATGGCTTGCCTTTCCTTTTGACTGGTAATCATTGAATGCAACATAACAGTTAATCATCTCGCCCCGGCTGTTACGAAAGTCGGCCAATAAATAATCGTTAAGTTCCAGTGCATCCAGAAAAATCTTTTCCAGGTTCTGCTTCTTGCCGGTCCACCCGGCTACAGAATCAGGAAATTCGCTGAACGGCTTTTTCAGGGGGGTGCGATCCCTGTTTGAAACCCCTTGAATACCTGCTGCTGTAGCTCCCATCAGAAGCAGTATGATCAGAAACTGCGGCGAAACTAAACGAAACAGCCCGGAGTGTCGATTCTCTTCCTGGCAGAAAGGTTGTGGTGCAACAACATGCGTATCCTGCTGGTTGCTGCTGAGCCGATCGGGATAAATCCGCTTGAGGATGGCCATCTCCAGCAGCAAAATGCCCAGGCTGATCATGAAGATAAACCAGCCGGAAAAATCGTGGAAGAACCCCTCGGCTGCAGCTGATCCCATAAACTGATAGAGAATGCCGACCGAAGCAATACGCATGCTGTTCGTAATGATTGAGATGGGAATCGCTGATGCGACTATAACTATCTTTTTCCACAGAGCACCCTTGAAGAAATAGGCAAGAAGAATCGCAAGGACAATCAGAGGAAAGAAATAGCGCAGGCCACTGCAGGCATCAACGACTTGAAGTTTCGTGAAGCCGAGGTCGATGACATTGCCTTCTCGATAGGCAGTCAGACCGCACAACTGGAGCATGAGCACGCCGATCCGCGAAGAGATCAGTTTGAGTTGCAACGTGAGGCTGTTGTAGAGAACTCCGGGTGGAGGAACCATGGCCAGGGCCATACACACCGGAAAGGCAATCACGCGGAGTTTGCGCCAGCCGAGGATAGACCATATGACCCCGATAGCCAGCAGCCAGAGGGAGATAAACATGACGGTAAACTCTCCACCCAGCTCTCCCATCCAGTAGAGAAGAATACCCAGCAGCGCCGGCAGAAGCCCGAACCAGGTATGCTTTGCCGGCTCACGAGCCAGTTCCGCCCTCTTTTCCCAGATAAGATAGGCGACCACCAGAGGAATGAAATAGCTGTAGGTAAAGTCATCCATCCCCCATTTACCCAGGAGATAGGTCGTCGTGCTGCTGTACATGACCGATGCCAGCGCCAGAAAGATCAGAAAACCACCCAGCATCGGCAAAGAAAACATCTTGCGCATAACACTCCTTCGTTGATCTGCAATCAGGATCTTGGTGGACTTTAACAACCCGGAATGTCACAGATATGTATAAATCAGGCTTGAATAACTCGGGCAATATACAAGAAGAATGTTACAAACAGGGGACAGGAATGTGAATGTTTATTGAATATTTAAGGTGATGAATGAGCGTATTGGATGCAGAGATTTATTTAGATGTCTGTCGGCATTCCTTCAAAATTAAGATGTCTTCCTTCGCCGCACCATCCAGAAAAGTATCAGCCCTGTACCTGCGAGTGGAAGAGGGAGAAGCGCTGGGACTGGTGTTGGAGTTACAGAAGTAGAAGAGGTGGGATCAGAGGGGATGACACTGTTCGATGGCGCCGATGCAGGACCGGTACCGACTCCATTTGCCGATGTGACCGTAAAGGTATATTCGGTGCCGTTGGTGAGACCGGTAATGTTTATCGGGCTGCTGCTGCCGGTTACAATGATGTTTCCGACACTGGAAGTAACGGTGTAGGAGGTTATCGTACTGCCGCCGTCGGAGACCGGGGCAGTAAAATAAACTGTTGCCTGGCCATTACCGGCGGACGCTGAAACCCCTGACGGTGCGCCGGGAGCACTAATCGGCTGAAAAGGCGTGACACTGTTGGAGGATAGCGATGCCGGGCCAGTGCCAACTGAATTCGTAGCAGTTACCGTGAAGCTATACGCTTTGCCGTTGGTGAGACCGGTGACGAGGATCGGGCTGGCCGTGCCGATCGAGGTTATAGAATCGGGATTTGAGGTAACGGAATAGTAGATGATCGGGCTGCCGCCATCTGAAGTCGGAGTCAAAAAGCTCACCATGGCATGGGTATTGCCGGCCGAGGCCACGCCGATAGACGGAGCGACCGGAGCAGTGACAACGGTGGTGCCGTTATAAGTCTTGCTTGCCGTGGTAAAGCCATCCGTCACTTGAACAATAGCGGGACCTGATACCGGCTGTCCGGAATAGGTCACGGTGCCCATTGCATTGCCGATGCCGCTCCCAGTCACGGTCAGCCACGTCGGTGAATTAAGAACCGACCAGGTAAATAATCCCGAGCCGCCTGTAGCAGTGAGCGTCTGGGTATCGGTAGTACCACCGGCGATCGTTAATGGGTCGAGTTGAGAATATGCACCAATAGATGGGGTGAAACGATTCCAGGGTCTTCCATCAGAGTCAGTAAGCACTGAATTTGTTATTCTATTGAAGGTGACGCCATCGACCGGGATACCTGCAAATTTGGCAGGCGAACCGGGGAGTAAATGAAAGTCAGACTGATCCGTCCACGTGCGAGTATAATTACGATTATTTACCGTCGACCAGATACCACCATTCTTAATGGTATTTACCGCATCATAGTGACTTGTTACGGTGATTTCAGGGTATTCGGCAATTGCATCCAGAATGATCTGCCAATCGTGAAAGCTTATCTGGGAAGTATTGTGGCCAAGTATGAATATAATTGCGCCATACTGTGCACACATTTCACTTAAGGAATGGATGTGTCGTCTTGTTGCCGTGTCACTGGCTAGAATCCCGCCCGAAATGTAGGCATTAATATACATACTGCCTTGCAAATCAAAACTGTTTGCAGATATACGAGTAACTGTCCATGTCCCGTTTGCTTCTGTCGTCCCTGCCACTCCGGAGATCGTAACAATATCTCCAGTGATATAGCCGTGGGAAGTAGCGGTAATGCGTATTAATCCGGAACCATTGTTAGTTATGGCACTGGCGCTTCTATTGCCTGTTACTGCAGAACCCATATAACTTAACTGGGCAAGATTAATGTTGTCAAGCAACCAGTCTGCATCATAGTTTGACAACCCTGACCTCACAGACCAGAACCCTGCGTCTAGTGCTGCAGCTTCAGCATTTGCGTTCGAAGATCCGTAGGGTGTTGAGAAACTGTACAGTGTTTTTCCCAAAAGAACCTCAGCTCGCGACTTCCCGTCAGCCATCTCGGTTTTGTAGTACCCGCTGGCAATGCCATCGATCCGGAGCGGGACTATTGTTCCAGCTGTCACACTGTCAAGCACTTCACCCAGGGATTGCGAAGATACCAATCCGGCGCCGCCTGTCAGGCTATAAAGGACATCTTTTACAGTCCACCCATCTGCCTGAAGCATGGATTTAATTTGATACAAACTGGCTGCCTTGAGATTTTTGCTGATACTTGAATTACTGGGTATTGCTGGCGTTCCTCCATTGTAGGTCAATGTGCCTGCGCCAGTCCGATCTATAGTAAGTGAACTTCCAGGTCTGCTGACTGTCCAGATATTCCCTGTGGCAGCCATATCCGTATGCGAGAACGTGTGATACCCAATTTCCATAACTCCGGGATATGTTGCCTCTAAGTCCTTTAAATATGGGAGTTTGCTTGGAATGGTTACACCTTCAGCATAAAAAGTACCCTTCAAGCCACGGATGGAAAGTATGTCGGCAAGAGTTTTTGCATAATCATAATTCTCGGTGTCATCAACGCAAGGCACGATGAACCCGCTTCTTGAACGCCTTTTGAAACCAATGTTGGTATCGGTTTTGCTGCCAGCGATTGTTACATTCCCAGAGTATAATGATTGCGTATAAAAGGTTTCGATTATCTGTGAGTTGTTGACCGTTGCAGTTCCAGCACCGCTCGTAGTTATTGGGTCAGCTCCATTACCAGCCCATCCTCCGTAAATTATACTGTTGTTGATGGTCAAGGTGCCGGAAGAGTTTATCCCATAGGTTTTTTGTCCGCCGACAATGCTGTTGTTAAGTGTCAACGTCGCGGAGTTGGATATGTTTTCAGCCGTACCTGCATAGCTGTTTGCACTGTTGATCATTATGCAATTATTGAGTGTGAGGTCGCTATTATCCTGGTTCAGAATAAGATTTGATCCACTGGTGCCGGCAAACAGGGAGTTGCTGATCCTGCTGGTCCCGGCGTCATATAGTTTCATCCCAAGTCCGGCAGTGTCGAAGATGTACAGATTATCTCCGACAAAACTGCCCCCATGAACGTAAATCCCCTGCCGGGCTGCAGTGGCATTTGTTGCCGAGATGTTTTTGACTGTTATGTTTTGGGTGCTTTCGATGCTATGGGTATTCGTAGTGGTATTTATTACTACTGCCCCTTTTGCAGCCGGTAGTGTTGAGCCATGAACCGCAGTTCCGATAACCGTACTACCTGACCAATTGGGATGAGTTAAATCCAGATAGCTGTTAAACGAACCAGGCGCAATATAGACCGTATGTGGCCCCCCTGAAGGATGGGTAGCGAAAAGAGTGGCAGGCAAAGCTGCTGCTGTCTGAGGCGTACTGTATGGCCGTGCAGGGGTTACCCCTGGCGTCCCTGCTGGGGCCACATAGTATGTTGCAGCCCATCCATTAATAGACGCGCAAAGAAACAGTATTGTTAGGGTTAGTTGTTTCAAAATTTGGTCCTTAAGTGACATAAAAAACTATTTACACGCCAGAGAATATATTCATCTATTAACTTCGCACCATCCTCCTGACCTTTTCTCTTGCTACCCACCAAAGAAAAATCGGCGTCGACTTCATATTTCTTTCCCAGAGCCTCTTCGGCTCTTTGAAGAACCTTGGCATCCATTCAAGACCCATTCGTTGCCAGATAACAGAAGATCGCTTTTTGGTGCCTGCGTAAAAATCAAACACAGCTCCGATTGCTCCGCAGAAGGGCACATTTAATTTGCCTCGGTTTTCATAAATCCATTTTTCCTGTTTTGGCGCAGTCATCCCGACCCAAAGAACATCTGGTCGGGCAGCATTGATTGCAGAAACCATGGCAGCATTGTCTTCATTGTTGAATTCCTGCTTGAATGGTGGAGACAAAGTTCCGCAAATAGTAATTTCCGGAAACTCCTTGTTTAGCTTTTGAGTAATTAGATTCAGGACAAGGTCCGTGGAGCCTAGGAAAAAATAACGCGCCCCCCCATTTCTTGCCAGTTGACTCGTCAAACCACGAAAAAATTCCGATCCTGCGACACGATCCGCTATTGGTAAGTCCAAAGCCCTTGCGGCGAGAAGAATCCCTGCTCCATCCGGGATAAGCAGATCCGCATCTTTCAAGGCAAGGGAAAATATGGTGTCACTGCATGCGACAACGAGTGAATGAGGATTCGCGCATGCCATATAGCACCCATTCCTGCCAGAAACGATAAGGTCAAGCGTCTTCGCTACATCGCCTTGAATGCCGAGGTTACTTATCTGGTAGCCGAATAGATTTGTAACATTAAAAGATGATTTCACTATTCTGCCTTCTGCAGACGCTAAGAACTTAGTATGGGAAATTTTCTAAAAAAGAATTTGATCAGAGCCGGTCTCCAGGAGAGGAGAAACCAGAGTTACATTACAGAGTTAATGTGACAACTGTAAGGCAGGAGCGTGAATATTTCAGAAACTAGAGGTTTTTCTGTGCTAATTATTTTCTTTGATAGGCCAACTTGCCCGGAGTGGATCATTGTATGGGCCTATTTTTTCGAAGGGGATTTGCTTGAATCCCATCTTCAGAGCTGGAGAATCCGGAGAAAGAGCAAAATTATTGTTCGAGATATCGGAAAAATGCGGGTCGGCTGGGATACTGTTCCTATCCATACCCTTACCCTGCCAAGACTCCCATTGTTGAACAGCTGGCGCGTTGGTATATGGGATGAGTAGTGTCAACCCGGCAGCATACAAGGTATTGAAATCGGAAATTGTGGTCGAAAAATCAAAAGTTCCATAGATATCGAATAAAGAGGATTTCCCATTGGAATAATAAACGATATTGCGCAGGAACTTATTGCCCGACATGTTTGTCCCCTGCTGAGGGCTTGTAATTGTCGACAAGAGAGGATACTTCGTATACCCCATTTCGAATATCTTCTTAAACATCCCTGGAAGCTCTTTTTCGGTAGGCGGAAGAGAGGAATACACCATCTGCCCATTGCCGCCATCAATAATAATATTATTTTCGATACTATTGTCCCTGCCGCCATGAACTAAAATTCCGCCGCTATACGTCCGAGCGACAATATTTCCATAGACCTCAGTTCCTGATGTCCAGTCATCGAGATAGATGCCCCATGTGTAAAACGGACTCTGCCAAGGATCTTTAGCATTCTTGCGTCCATAACCTCCACTGTCATGAATATAATTAAACCGCAGGATCGTACCCCGCTTTGTCCAGTCGCGGGCACAGCTGTAGATTGCTCCACCGTCCTGGGTCTCTTGGTTCACATGATGTACGTGGTTATATTCAATGAGATGGTCGTTCCCATCGAACCAGATACCAATACGTGGCGTTGAATGGATCAGGTTGTGCGACACAATATTTCCCACTCCTCTACAATCGATTCCACTACTGGTTTTGCTAAACACCCCAACATTATGGATGTAATTGTTCTCAGCCCGGTTTGCTCCAGGGGCCAATGTCTTGGGGGGGTTCCCACCCGACAAAATGACACCTTCTTTTCCGACCTCATAAATATCATTGCCGATCGCAGCATTATTCCTTCCATTTTCGATCACAATACCCGCTTCACCGGCATTACGGACAGTGTTGGCGGCTATAGAAATATCCTCGGCATCTTTGATTATGACAGCAGTTCCTTCACAACCATCAAGGATAAAGCCTTCAATTCTTATGTGTGACGGGACACCCTTATACTTCCCCAATAATGTTTTACTCTTTATTTCCACGATCGACTTGATAATGGGCACAGCTACACTGTTTAGTGAATTTACTCTCTCAGGCCAGAAGTAGAGAACTTTATCCTTTTTATCTAAATACCACTCACCAGGAGAATCAAGCTCATCAAGAACATTTTGAAAAAAATACCTGTTGCCCTCAATGATCGGATACGACGCTTTTCCTGCCAGTTCAACGATACGATTATTCCTGTCGATTCCGGCAACTGGGATGGTGTTGTTCCAATAGTTGGGTCCCGGATATAGTACTATTTCCGGATTCTCCGGATTGGCCCAGTTATGAACTGCACCCTCACGATATTTAAATTTGACCTTACTCCCACCGTCTGCTGAATCCTCAACATACAGGAAACCTCCCCCGATGGGATCACGTGGGTCAAAATTCGGAAAGCGGGCAAGGATCTGTCTTTTACCTTCCGCAAAAAGCTGCCTGAGACTACGAGATTCAATACCGGAACCTTTTAAATCAGCTTTGTATATCGTGCTGGTATGTGCTGTAAAACCGCCAACCAACTTTGAACCACTAAGCACCGGACGTTCATTGCCATAAGCGCGTATTATCAATGGCTGAGACTTTGAACCTGAATCTTCCGGGCCGAGCACAAATGTTTCGTTCAGCCGGTATGTGCCGCCTCGCACCAGGATGGAGAATTGCTTAGTTATACCCCGGTTTCTCTGCTCCCTTATGGCATCTCTTGCGCGCTTTAGCGTTGCGAAAGGCCCATCATTTCCCAGGGCATTCACAGCCGCCGCCGACCCTGACCATTGATCATTTCCATCGGACGAGACATAGAAAACAACTTCTTTCACATTCGTGGTTGCGTCGGCCCCAAAGACCACAAATACATCTGAAATCAATAACAATGAAACAGAGAACATTATCAGAAATAAACCTTTTATCCGAGTCATGCTATTCACCTGTGCCTCAGTGCCGATGCCGCAGAATAAATATTCATCAACATCGCGTAATTTGTATCTTCATTGTAGAGGGCAGTAAACTCAGCCCGGCCAGCGACGCCCAGGCTCTCCAACAAACCGGTCGTAGCCCAGGCAGAGCTTACCGCACTGCAAAGGGACTCAGCATCATGAGGCTTAAAAATCAGGCCACTTGCGCCCTCACGGACGATTGAGGGCAAGGGACCGATATTTGAAACAGCTACCGGCGTGCCAAATGCGAATGCCTCTCGTATTACCATAGGGAACCCTTCAAAGCAGACTGAAGGGAGAACCAATAATCGCGCCTCTGCAATCTGCCGCTCAGCATCGGTCGACGCAAGTTGCCCGAGAAAACGTATCCGCACGCCTGGAGTCGATAAAACCATTCTTTGAAGAGATTCACGTAGAGGACCATCGCCAAGAATCCGTAATTCGGGTGAGGATTCTCCCCATATTAGCCAGGCCCGAACCAAGTCCTCGACTCCTTTTTCGTGCGACAAGCGTCCAGCAAATATGGCGTAATCGCCCCGATCAGCCCATGAAACCTGTTTCGGGTTACCGGCGTAAAAATTGGGCTTGACATGTACCCGGTCGCCAGGCAACCCGGCTTCAACCAATAGGTTTTTCTGAAACTCGGTAAGGGCAATAAACGCGTCTACTTGATTAGTCCAGGTTCCGAGTTGCCGGTGCAACATAACGCTTAACGCCAGCGGAACCGTGGCCAGTCGACTCCCGCGATAGCAGCCATGCTTGAGTGAAGGCCACGACGACCTGTTGTCCAGACATTCGGTGCACACCGTGCCATTCCGCATGGGTATAGCCGCTGGGCAGAAGATTCGATAGTTGTGCAGGGTTACTACCCGAGCTGCGCGGTGACCGATGCTGTGGAAGATAGCTGGAGAGATCAATGGAAAGGTGTTGTGAACATGGACCACCTCGGGATTGAACCGTTCCACCTCATCTTGGATAGCGGCTGCGCTCCGAGGATTCCAGGGAGTGGAAAGTGCCCCCTGTACTGCACCAAGCACACCTTTTGCGCGGATCTCGTCGCTTGAACGAGTGAACGCGAGTACCTCGTCCCCACGTCGCTGCAGGAGAGCTATTTCGGCTTCAAAAACCATGTTCTCGCCTGATGGGGCTGAAGATCCGTAATAATTATGGACGCAGAGAATTTTCATGGAGAGTAATTTTCATTGTCGGCAATACTGAGTGGATTTCCGATACCCAGGCTCTTGAGAATACCATTGCATGTCTTTTCAACCATGTTCTCAATTGTATAATGCGTAGCAGTCTCCCTGGCAGCCTGCCGCATCAGTGCAAAACGGGCCGGGTCTCTTATAAGGTTGACAACAGCATCAACAAAAACTTCCTCTTTACCGGATATCATCAGGCCATTAGTGCCATGATCCAAATAATCAATTTCCGGGCCATGCAGAGCCTCAGAAGTGGTCACAAAAGGTAAGCTCGCAACGAAACTGTCTAAAATACCCAACCCCACTGCGCCAGGATGCAGAAATATATCCGCCAGCCTGAAGCAGACTGCCTTGTCTCTCCCCCAAAGGGGTCCGGCGGACAATATATTTCGATCGGATTCACTCGTTTTGAGCACCAAGTCAGACTCAGCCCCACTACCAATTATCAACAAACGAAAACGCGGTTCAATCTGTGCTATAAGCTTCGCAGCTTTCAACAAATAGGGGATTCTTTTCCATGCATAGAGTGCTCCGCAATAAAGAGCCACTCTGTCACCTTCAGAAATGCCAAATTGACAACGTTTTTCAACTAGTTCCTCATCCGTTATTGAGTCAAGAAGTGCCTGGAATCCATGGCTATCGACAGCATTATCTACTGAAGTTATTTTTTCGGGTGGTACTCCAGCGGAGATCAGGTAGTTGGCAGTTCCCGGAGTATAGGCAAACCATGAACTGCTCCAGTTCAAGAGACGTTTTTTGAAGCGTTCCGAAAGAGTTGTCGCGCTCCCCTGACGATTATAGCCGTGTCCCCAGAAGGCAACTTTTTTCAGCCCCAGACGGGACAACAACAGGAGGGGATAATTGTGCACACAGCCGGTCGCCTGATCGATAATGACAAGATCAGATCGAATCACCTCAGAAAACGGCACAAACTGCAGTAAAATCCGGTCATTCAGAAAATAGATTCTGGAAACCACGTTCGCTATGGCGGAAGGCAAGTCAATATTATCTTTTTTCCCGGCGTCGATATGTCCAGGCTTGCTATAGATGACGGTAAGTTCGATTCCATAGCTGGCCAACAGTTCCCAAAGCTGTAAATAAAAAGATTCACGGTACCGCTTGATGGTGGCTTGAATTATAGTGATCCTATATTTTCGATCCATAAATTATTCAGCCCCTAAGACTTCATGACATCGGTAACTAATTCACTGATTGTGCAGAACCGGGGTTGTCGGGAGGCCGCTACTGAAAAAAGGCTCTCCAGTTTGGTCCATAATGCCTGTTCTTCAATCTCCCAGCTATGCCCCCATATATGCAGAACATTTGCATCATCGAGATCCGTGTCCAGCAATCTAAGGAATAAATCCATCCAGTCGTTACTTTGCAATCCGAGTGAAAACGTCTTTAAGCGTGCATCATAGTTACCATATCGAATGAAATTGCGTAACAGGACTTGCCTGCCATGGGGGAACATCTGCATCGTGGTTGGTAGAGAAAAACAGTCGCTCCCTGAATCCAGCCTGAAATTTTCCACGGTTCTCGCATACGAACAACCAGCATCCACTACAGTACCGCGTACCGAACTGTTCCATTTGCCGCGCGGGTAGCAAAAACCATCAACACCATGTCCAAGCTGCTGTTCCAGAGCATCCTTGCCTTCCACAATTTGACGAGTACATTCTTCACGCGGCAATGTGGCAAGTGGAATATGGTCCAAGGTATGGCTCCCTATCTCAAACCTCCCGTCGAGCCTAAGCAGAGCACTGTTTGACATAACGGGACGCCTTTCGCAATTGCGAATCGGGACAAAAAAAGTTGCCTTCAGACCAAATTTATCAAGAAGATCGCCGAGCCGTTCATCCAGCGGGTGACCGTCATCCCATGAAGTTACGAAAATCAATGTTTCGCCCCAGAGAACCTATGAATTAAGCCGTATCGATTTTTTACATGTTTCCAGTCATGAGAACTTTTGCCGCATTGCGCAGCCTCAGATATAATGGTTTCCATGGGTATTTTTGACCACCTATTCGCAGCGTAACAGTCTTATCAACCAGATCCCGGAAATCCTCGTCGCTTAGCCCGGCAAATCCATTGTTATCGACCCAATAACGATACAACTTGACAAAACCCTTCTTTTTTTCGGAAGGCAAGTGCCAGACCGGGGTTTCGGATTCGTCACCCTCTACGTTTGAATAATTCGATGAGGTCCATATTCTTTTCACCAAACCTCTGGCGTTAAGCATTGTGTCTCTTTGCTCCGCAAAAACCACACTCATAACATGCTCTTCAGTGAGGCTGTTACCAAAATAATTGGCACCTACCAATTTCATCCACTCCCAGAAGGCCCGGATGCGCTGGGCCAGAAGCGGCAAAACAGTGGCGGAGATACCATAAAATTCCCCGCCGTAATGAGATATAGCCGGACAGGCTGCCATCTGCCCGGAAAAATAACTTAGCGCAAGGGTCAATGAGGCCCGTGACTGGCCATTGGTGACCGTATTTACCGGATATCCCATTTCATAGGCATAGATTGTCACCTCGTTGCGTGTCATTTCGTCAACCATTGCATCCAACCTGTTTCGGACAATACAATCTGAATCCATCAGGATCAGGTGGCTGAAACCGTCGGGTCGAGAACATGCCAGATGTTCGATGACATCAAGAGAAAAAAGGCAGCCTGGGAAATCATTCTTGAATGCACCATCATCAACGTAACGGCTGGCGCACATTACCGTGTCAACCCGAAGAGACTCAAGTTGGCCGTTGAACGGCTCTGGCAGTAGCCGATTGGTAAACAGTACTATCTGCGCTTCTGGATACAATCTCCTGATAGAGGCATAACAGACGATCATGCACCGATAGTACAGATTCAACTTGGAACGATCGAAAACCGTCCTGGCATTGGGGGCCCTTCCCGAAGCGTGATAAAATGCGGTGGCAAACAAAAGCGAGTGGTCTGATATCGTCATTTTCCATCCAGGAGTCTTAATGAAAGGCAAAGGCAATATTTCCGCCAGGATACCAATGTCGTACAGGCGTTTCATGAAAAGTATGCACAAAAAAACCAGATTGCTGGGCAAATTCAACAAACTTTTCTGTGAACCACGTGCTTACTACAATAGACTCAGCCCCTAGCCTGGGCTTCAAGGCTTCGAATTGATCACGTTCATGTCCCAGGTCATTGGTTGTGTCATGAATAAATATGTCGATACCCGATTCAGCATTTCTAAGGAAATCGACTGAATTGCCAATAACGAGCTCGCCATGTGAGTTATAGGGTGCGTCAAAGAGAAACGCGTCTTTCGCTGTCAATAAGGTAAGTCCGTAGTATTTTCCCGTGGCGCCTTCAGAAGCGTTCTTCAGAAGTGCCGCTCCGATGATGCAAGCCCCTAAACCCTTATCCACACCCGCTTCAACTACAACTCCAGGTTTAACTGCACGAACAAGTAAGTAGTAAAATATACGTCTGCCGGGTTTAAATTCCGAATCTGAAAAATGCTTGAAGTCAGACTTCGATGTCATGCTCACTACGTGTTGGTGAAGTTGTTTATCATCCCTGAGTTCAGCCACATAGTCCCATATCAACTCCACTGGTTTTCGGGTCATAAGAGCCACCAGATGAACTGCTGCCGTCAAAGAAAGCGGCGAATAATTATAGGTAAAGTTGGTAAGCTCTTTGGATTGAACCAGCCACGATATAATTCGGTAACATGGGGCCAGACATGACGACAATGCGTTCTTTGCTCTATAGGGAACGAGAATCCAACGCCCGAACGGATTCGCTAACATTCGCTTTAATACTGCCAAAATATTCAAAGATGCCCCATGGTAATATCGACTGTTCAGTTTTGTGTTATCGTATTATTTTTCTCAACTTATCCCATTTATCAGGGGCAAGAACGCGCAAATATACTTTCATTACATTACACGGCCATCTCCATCCCGCATGCCGCCTACAAAAAAACATCCATTCTTTTGGAGGCAACCCTTTGGGATTATTTAGATTTTTTATTCTCTTTCGCAAGGAAACTGCATTGTCCATCCATGAATCTTTGGGATTATTGCTGCATGTGCCAATATATTTGGGCGCCACCCACATGGGAATGTTCTTTGCTTTTGCCCGCAAACCGTAGTCGGTATCCCCCATGGCATGAGTGAACTCCGGGCTCAGATTCCCGAGTTCATGAAATGCTTCACGGGACACCAGCACACAGTTGCCATTAAAGGTATCGCATGGCTCAAGCGAACCTGTTGGCACAACAGGCCTAAAATCGAGTGATTTATCTTTGGTCTGAATACACCCACCATACGTCCGGTCTCCTGTCTCAGCACTGGAGGTTGATCCCACGATGATTCCGCTGAATGAATCGCCGATTTCTGTTGCAGTGTTAACAGCGCCCATAAAAGTGCTTAGCGCATCGGCCAACAGTATTGTGTCGTCATTCAGCCATAGGTAGAAATCAAAGTCCTTATTCATGGCGGCGTCCCAAGCCAAACGCATCCCACCACACCAGTAAAGGTTGCTACTCCCTTCGATTATTTTCACGGAAGAAAATTGCTGCCTTACAGCATCGCCAGTACCATCGGTTGAGCCGTCATCGACCAAGAACACTTCCATTGAAATATTGTCGTGCAATTCCTGGCAGAATAAAGATTCAAGGCATTTCAGGGTGGTTTCCCGCCTGTTGAAACATGTCAAAAGAACGGCGATCCGAATCATACGATCTGTATGTCTCCATTAGTCATGTAATTATTTGATCCACCTTACGTAATGTCGCGAATGACACGAGCAGGACTTCCTCCAGCTAAAACCTTCTCGGGTAGTGACGATGAAACAACGCTGTTCGCAGCGACAATTGTTCCTGCACCAATGGTAACGCCTTTCAGTACCACCACATTCATTCCCAGAAACACATCATTGCCTATAACTATAGGATCTGACTTCCCTGGCGCATTGGTTCTGCGACCATCAACATCTAAAGGATGCCTGTTGCTATCTACAATGGTACAGTTTCCGCCGCAAAGAACATTATCTCCGATGCGAATCGAGGCAGATGCACTGATAATTGCACCGCTGAAACCGGAATTGCTGCCTATTACTATCTCCGCATCAAGCGCTGCTTCCAAATAACAGCGGCGATTCAATCCAATGGAATTTGACCACTCTGCCGAACGAAAGCTGCAGGCATCACCAATTGTAATTGTTCCCGAGGGATGTTTGCGAAAATAGGGAGTTCCGGCAAATACACAACCACGGCCAAGCTTGATATTCCACCACACGGCAAGCATGTGACTGCAGAGTGTACTAATCATGGTCCTTACTGATTCAGTTAACCTGTTTACAGCAAATGGAATCAAATCTCTTAATCGATAGGCTGAAATCTTGCCCACAAGCCCCCCTATTGACCCTGCACATTAGCCACTGATCGATAAATATCGATCATGTCGCCAACTATTTTTTCTCTTGTTTGTCGTGTCACCGCAGTGTCTCTCGCACCCGCTGAAAGAGCATTAGCCAATCCGTCGTACAAAAATACAGATCGGATCTGTTCTGCAAGCAAAACCTCATCTCCCGGAGGAAAGCAGAGCGCAGACGTTCCATCATCTACCATGCTTGGCACTCCACCAGTAAATGATACGACCGAGGGCGTGCCAACAAGCATCGCTTCAGCTAGCGAGTTGGAACTGTTCTCTATGAATGACGGTAACACAAAAACGTGGGCCTTCCTGAGTTCATCAGCTACACCGGAGGCGTCAAGAGTTCCCAGAGAAATGACATGTTTTTCAAGACCCTCCCTCCTGATAAAATCGGTCAAATAAAGTGCGTAGCCACCAGACCTCACCTGCTTCCAGGCATATTTCATTCCGCTGAGAGTGTGATAGAAATGTGCCGATGGGACCCGAAGCTGAATATCCGGAAATTCCCGACTCAGGAGTGACACTGCCTTGAGCAGGATGTGAAAACCTTTCAATGGGTAGGTTGCAGACGAAACATAGATGGTATGCCTGATACTTTCACTAAGTTTCCAGCTTGTTTCGTAGAAGGGTACCCTGAGCATTTCCTCGCAATGGTAATAGCGCGCGGTTGGGTTCATCCTGCGGGCATGGGCTTTGTCCCATAGCGTTCGACCGATAAACGCGGTATTCGTTGCAAAAATCTCTTGTTCCCATAGCGCACGTCTAGATATCTTCAGCTTTTGTTCGATCAACCCATCGAATCGTATCCAGTCACGTAGTGTGCGGGATTTGACAAGTTCAAAAAACGGAATACCCCCCCAATAATGATCCTTGCATACGTCCAATATCCCCTGGATGGAAATCACTGTCGGACACTCTATATGCTTTCGTCCCGTTAACAGGCCTTGGAAATACTCCGTGCCGTGGATATGAATTACGTCGGGCTTGAATTCATCCACAACACGCTGATAACTTTGAACAAGGGCGCTCGGCAACTTGCTGAGATCAATTTTGCTGGATGGTTCCGGAATCGAGTAAAAGATCTTGTTGTTGATTCTTTGCTGTGACCAAGACTTTCCAGGAATATAGGTCGCTATTCCCAATTCTACCTGACCTGATGTCGTCAGGGCGTCTGCCAAGGCCGGCATCCAACCACCCACCGGATGTGATGTTTTTCCCAATGCAACAGCATGCTCCGGCAGAAGATGGTTTGTCAGCCACAGGACTCTCATACTGATTCCACCACCAATTTTTGGGGATTAGTTTTGCTACTGAAGTAGGCATACCAGATGATCGACCATACTATGTTGAAGTACCATTTATTGGCTGTCAGATGATCCGACATGGAGTTTATGAGAATAATTACGACAACGCCAAGCCCGGCAAAATTTATGGCAATTGCTGAGGGGTCGTTGATTATTGTTATTGCTCTTCGAAAGAAATGGACGAATAAGCTGATAACTAGACATGCATAGACTATCCCGGCAATGACGCCATAATTGATGGCATATAGCAGGTAATCATTATGGGCATTGCGTTTACGGCTACCTTCGCCATAGGATATGGACCAGCCGACACCTTCAGGATGGTCCATACTGTAATCGAACGCTCGCTTCCAAAGTATTGTCCTGTCAACGGTATTTATTCCCTTGGTTACAAATCGTTCTTTGTAGCGCAGTTCTACGTAGTCTTTCACCTTTAGAGGAGCAAAAGTCCATACCAGAATCATCATACAGACCACGGCAACCACAGAAAAGACCGTTCTCAGTATGTTGATTCTGAGCGAGGCGCAGAAGAAAATGGCGACTATGCCACACAGGCTCGAAATACTGCTCCCTACGCTCCCAACAGTAAGAAGCAGAAGAGCGTTTATGCTCAGGCAGAACCCTGCAACTAATCGATAAACTGCTTTAACAGGCATGATGATTATCGCTGACGAAGCGCAAATCATGGACGCCAAAATAAAACCCACATGTGTCCTGGTAAAATTGACTTCCGTATTCGCAAATTTATACAACCTGATGTCCATCACATTATAATGTTCAATTGTTATTTTTTTTATCGGAGTGCCAAAGACATACGCCAGTAAAAGTAATGACGTAGTCGGTATAATCAGATAGAATAGCAGCCCTTTCAGTTTTACCAGGTTATCTTTTTCCTCAGACATCCTGAAAAATACAACCGGCAACAATATGATCGGCATCATCAGGTAATTGATCATGTAGTTCGTCTGCTGCAAAATGCTTAAGAGATCAGACATCCAGTTTCCAGAGCTGATGACAAAACCTGCAAATGCCAGAACAGCTGCTATATAGAGCCAACGTGGCAATACAAACAAATACTTCGGTCTATAAAGGACTAGGCAAAAAACCAGAATCAGGTTGCAGGGAAATGCGGCTGACCAATTTATGGGGTTTGCCGCCAATATAGAGACAAGGAATATCCACGGCATGGGGTGTTTTCGGAATGCTGCGGTAACAAACAGCCCTATGAATAATACAAAGGCAGATACGGCATAGGTGCTGCCTAACACCAGAGATGCGCAGATAATTACGATGCCAATACCTACGTATGCAGCTCCCAAATATTTGCCAAAGGTATTGCCCTCACTCCGGTAATCCATTGATTGCATACCAGCTATTTCATTCATGCCCACGTCCTATGTTCTGCACAAGGAATTTCGATTTACCTCTTTTTGTGAGCGGTATTGTTTCAACATATTCAAACTTAGTCGTTACCTTCGCGATATTCAGGAAATTGGTTCGTATCTCCTCCTCATCACGCAAATTGAACTGTTCATCCTTAATTATTAATATTGTCACTTTTCCAGGTTCATCCTGAATGATTTGCCATTTTTTTATGTGTGCAAATGCCTTGTAATGCAGACCGAATACAAGGGCCGTAAGCAATGTTTTGTTGCTATCCGCATCATGGACATAATCTTGCGTTCGCCCAAGAACGGTCTGCAAACGAACGATACCATCCCGGTCTTCCTGGAAAACAGCAAGATCTCCAGTTCTGTATCTAATAAAGGGCATGGCATAATTATAAAAACCTGTGCATACGACTTCGCCCAACTCTCCAGGCTTGACGTGTTTGCCTGATTCATTGAGAATTTCTACATAGCCATAAAATGGCGAGCAATAATATAGGTAAGAGTCATCTATGCTGTAGGCAAATAGTGAAGCCTCCGAATGACCATATTGAAGATATATTTTAGTGTTGAAGGAGGCGGCAATAGTGTTGATCTGAGCTTGATTCGAACTCTCGGAAGTCAGTACAATCCCTTTCAATTCATGAGTCGGCTTGATATTGCTTTTCTGCATATACGATGCGACGTCATTTACAAATGCAGGATAGCCTCTTATTATGGTTGGCTCGAAGGTGTTAATGAAATCAACATAGCATGGCATTGTTTCTTCGTTCAAATACAGGGAAGAAAGCGCCATCCTCCCATATGGGATGTCTCTATCTGATTTTTTTTTCCAATAGATGTTTTTCCCAAGCTGATCATCACTGATAGATGAACCATCCATGGCAAGAATTTTGTCGCCATCCTTGAAGCCCATCATTCTGTAGAGAAATGCCTGGTGTTCGGTATCAAAATTGACCGTATTATAGAATACCAACGGTTCGCCGGTACTGCCGCCAGTATTTCCCGTACCGTATTTCAATCTATGCAATTGTGATGAAACAATTGTCTTTGAGTTATTCCTGATTATGTATTTGTCAAGCAATGGTATTTTTCCAAATTGATTGACAATATCCGACATGTCTACATTGTGACCGGTAAATACCTTGCTGTAATAAGGGCAGTACTTGTTTGCATACTTGACAATATCAATCAGGCAGCTGTTCCGTTCAATAGTGAAGTCCTGCATTTCCCCATGATGGTAGCGTTCAAGCCGGTCCAAGTTTCGTAACATGCCGTATTTTTTTGGGTAATAACTGATGGCAAACCGAAGATAATTTCGATCAGTGAGTTTCTGAAATACTTTCCCAACAATTTCCATTTGGTTACCTTCCGCGCATGAATTTAATCAGTTTGCGAACGCGATTTCTTATTCCCATAATATTTTTATACATAAAATATATCGGTGGGAGAGACATTATTCGGGCACTGACCGAAAGTACCCGACAGGCAAAGACATATCTCGAATTGGATAGCAGTTTTTCTACATCAGCACAATCTCTGGTCTCAACATCTATGTTTCCGGTATCTATTTCAGACATCATGGTAATGACAGACTGGGGATGTTCACCAAGAAAACGTTCCAGCCATCCGATGTGATTATATTTGTTGTGGGCTCTGAAGGGTTTTTCAAGCCGCCGGTAAACAATATCCTCCCAGGTGTCAATTGCGTTATTTATGCGCGCCTTGTAATAACTCACCTTATTGTAAACCTGGAGCGGGAAAAGCAGGGAATAGTGGTAAAGATAAATTCTCTTCTTTTCCAGTTGATCAGCCCTGAGCCATTTCTTGCTCCGTACGTCGATGCCTTGCTCGTCAACAACTGTCGGTGGGAAATGTGTCGCGTAAGTATAGCCGGGCCCCCAGGCAAATAAACGGTGGTATTCACGGGCATTGTCACGAATTAGATAAAAGCTGTCTGTGATGTATTTCGTGCTCCCCCAGAACGTCAGCATGGGGAATGAAACCGCATCCGGTCGATCCTTTGCCAGTATCTCACCAAGCCTCGCTACTTGCTCTTCATGATAAAACTCGTCAGAATCGACCTGCCAGAGATAATTGCCAGTAGCACGTGTTGCGTAGGCTTTGGACATCTCGTCTTTTTCCTGCCAGAAGCCATCCAAATGCCCTTCATCCTGAGCTGTCACGATAATAACCTTATCCTCGGGGTCCTCGTCACGCTTGAATGCCCGCAAGACCTCAATCGTTCCGTCGGTCGAATGACCGTCAGGTGTTGCGACGGCTGCTGCGGAAGGACAGGCGCCTTCGACCACGATAATCTGATGGGCGTGAGGATAAAGCGCACGGAGGTTATAACGCGTAAATGGTTCTCCGTTGAGAACGATCATGCCGAAAGATATTTTAATTTCATTCACCATCAGATTTCACGCCTCGTCAGCACAACTATTTCCAGATAAGCTACGACTGTTCTTGCGATGCGCCCCAGCAGCGACCCCACTGCTACAGCTAGGACCCCGCCAAGGGCGGGAACCAACAAATAGGTCGCCAAAGGGAAAACCGCCAGCCCTACCAGAACCCCGCGGCCGTAAATCCACGGCCTGCCTGTAGCAAAAAGTGTGTTCAGTGGCAACGATGCAGCCTGAACAGCGGCAAACCATAGGCAAACCTTCATAAGTGGAAGACCGGCAACGTATTTTGGAATGCCAATCGGCACAAGTATATCGAGCAGAAACGAAATAATGAAAATGCACACAATAATGAATCCAGTGAGTAATAACGTCATTCCAAAGCTTCTTGCATTTGCCTTGCGAACGCTCCCATCACGGGCAAATGAGGAAACGACTCGTGGCGTCAAGACCTGATAAACCGCCATAGGCAGAACATTCATCCCTTCACGCATGGCAACTGCAACCGTAAAAAGTCCCAGGGCGGTTACACCGCCGAAGGAGAGCATCAAGGCGCTTTCGGTTGCTATCCAGATGGAGGTATACAGGCTCCCCCAGAAACTGAAGGGTAACCCTATCCTGACTACTTCACCCAGGGCTTTGGTATCAAAACGATAAGACACTTTCAGAGGCCGGTTTCGCTCACACAGCCACACGCCAAGAATGGCTGGAACGACAGAACGTGCACAGAGCCCGTAGAACTTCAGATACGGCAATAAAAAGACCATGCCAAAGTTCAGAATTGCCTGAGCCATCTGGATTCTTGCCAAAGCTACAAATTGATGCAGAGTGCGGTAAGTTGCTCCGAGATAACCGCCGTAAAAAACCGACCAGCAACTGAGCGCCTGAGAAAGCCACCCCATAACACCGTAGAAGTCTTGACGCCATAAACTGTAAGCCGCGCACAATATAAACCCGCTAGTAACAACTATGGAGATATACAGATTCCAGGCGCCAGCGGCTGAAGCCAGTTCGTCAACCTTATCCGGCATCTCTTTCCCAACGTAAAATGGGATCTGGCGCCAGAGCCCATCGAAGGTTCCGAGGTGCAAAAACGTAAGATACGTCAAGGGGATCGTAAATGAGCGGAACAACCCGGTTTCAGCCGGCCCAAGAAAACGTGCAACCAGAAGTCCACCCACAGCGCCAAGTAAAGACGACGTCATATTGCTGCTGAATAAAGCTACAACTGAACGAAGCGTTTGCCGATTGTTGACAATTTTAGCTCTGACACCATTGATGAAAGATTTAATATTCAAAGCCAGTCTACTTATGAATTTTTGATCAAATTCGTGGCAACCTAATTCCATCAACGTCTCCAGAAAAATCCCGCAACTTCCAGTTACCGGCTACTGTGAGGAGATGATCCTATTTCAATCCGCAGGCAGAGCCGCAACTGAGTCCCAGTGAGATATAGTTGAATCCTGCTACTGCCATACGGTCAGGTTTGTAAAGGTTCCGACCGTCAACGATGGTCGGAGATTTCAATTCGTTCTTGATGCGGTCGAAGTCGGGATTGCGGTATTCGCTCCAGTCGGTGATGATGGCCAGGGCATCGGCATTAGCCAAGATGTTATACTGATTGTGGCTGTACTCGATGCGATCACCGAATATATGCTTGGCCTCTTTGATGGCCTCGGGATCATGGGCCCGGACAGTTGCACCGGCAGCCAGCAGGCGCTCGATGATGACGATGGCCGGGGCTTCGCGCATGTCGTCGGTGCGTGGCTTGAAGGAAAGCCCCCAACAGGCGATCATACGTCCGGTAAGCGGTCGCTCATCGTCCGGAGAGCCGAGGGCCATGATCAGTTTGTCGGCCAGAACCTCCTTCTGGCGATCGTTGACCTCTTCGACGGCTTTGAGCAGCAGAAAGTCGTAGTTGCATTCTTCGCCGGTCCTTATAAGTGCCTTGACGTCCTTGGGGAAGCAAGAACCGCCGTAGCCGGGGCCGGGGAAGAGGAAGTCGTAGCCGATGCGAGTGTCGGAGCCGATGCCTTCGCGGACTGCGGCTACGTCGGCCCCCATGCATTCGCACAGGCCGGCGATCTGGTTCATGAAGGAGATGCGGGTGGCCAGCATGGCGTTGGCTGCATATTTGGTCATTTCGGCACTGCGGATGTCCATGACGATCATGCGGTTCTGCTTGCGCATGAAGGGGTCGTAGAGCTCTTTCATGATCTCGGCGGTGCGAATGTTATCGGTGCCAATTACGACCCGGTCTGGTTTCATGAAGTCGTCGATGGCGGCCCCTTCCTTGAGGAATTCAGGGTTGGAGACCACGTCAAACTCCAGGTTCATCCCCCGCAAATCCAGTTCTTCCTGAACATCAGCCCGTACCTTGTCAGCTGTACCGACTGGGACGGTGGATTTATCAACGATGATTTTATAACCAGTCATGGCACGTCCAATCTCGCGAGCCACACCCAGCACGTATTTCAGGTCGGCAGAGCCATCTTCGCCGGGAGGGGTCCCTACGGCGATGAAGTTGACCAGGGAGGACTGGGCTGCAGCAACGGCATCAGTGGTGAACAAGATGCGTCCCTCAGTCTGGTTGCGAAGCACCATTTCTTTGAGTCCCGGCTCATAGATAGGGATAATGCCATGCTTGAGGCCATCGATTCTGGCTTCGTCAATATCGACGGTGATCACGCTGTTGCCGCTTTCAGCAAAACAGGCGGCTGCCACCAAACCGACATATCCAGCGCCGAAAATACAGATTTTCATTAATGTAACCTTTCCATAACAATATGTTTGAATCCAGCAAAATGAATCCGACACCCCATTCTTCAGAAACGCGCGGTGAGGCCATCCCAGTGAATATCAGAGCGTTAAATCTCAACTCTTTACTATGCTACATTCCCATTACTCAACACCTCAAACAGAATCAATAATCCCAAGCAACTCGGCAGTTTTCAGCCTCATCAGTCCCTCATCCCCTCTTGACTCCACATTAAGCCGCAGCACCGGTTCGGTGTTGGAACTGCGGAGATTGAATCTCCAATTGCCAAATTCCATGCTGAGGCCGTCGGTATAGTCAACGGCTATGGCGTTGCCAAGGTAATCCTTCTTGATTCGTGCGATGACGCTATCCGCATCGGCAACCTTGCGGTTGATCTCGCCGCTGGCGGGGTAGAGACTGATCCGCTCGCCAACGAGCGATGATAAAGGCTTTCCACTTATCCCCATGAGTTCGATGATCATAAGCCACGGGATCATGCCGCTATCGCAATAGGCAAAATCGCGGAAATAGTGGTGTGCGCTCATCTCGCCGCCGTACACCGCATCCTCCAGCCGCATCCTCTCTTTGATGAAGGCGTGACCGGTCTTGCTCATGACCGGAAAACCGCCAGCTGTGGTTACGATATCAACGGTATTCCAGGTGAGGCGCGGGTCGTGGATGATCCGTGCGCCGTTATTCTTCTTCAATAGAGAGTCGGCCAGCAACCCTACAATATAGTAGCCTTCGATAAAACTCCCCTCCTCGTCAAAGAGGAAGCAGCGGTCGAAATCACCGTCCCAGGCGACACCCAGGTCAGCGCCATGCTCCAGAACCGCATTCATGGTCGCTGCCCTGTTTTCCGTCAAAAGCGGATTGGGGATGCCGTTGGGGAACGTGCCGTCCGGTTCATGATTGATCTTGATAAAGGTAACGGGAAGGTGCTTCTCCAGCAGATCGATGATCGGCCCGGCGCAACCGTTGCCGGCATTAACAACAACCTTCAGGGGCTTTATTCCGTCAGGGTTCACATACCCCAAGAGGTGCGCCACGTACTCCCCCTCTATGTTGAGAGGAGAGACCGTACCGGTTTTAAGGGACTCGCGGAACGAGTTATTCTCCACTAGAGTCGCCATCTCCTTCAATCCGCTGTCACCGCTTACCGGACGCGCATCTGTCCGCACCAGTTTCATGCCGTTGTAATCGATGGGGTTGTGGCTGGCGGTAACCATGATCCCGCCATCCATCTTTTGAGAAAAGGTGGCGTGATAAATCTGCTCGGTGCCGCAGAGACCCAGGTCGAAGACGTCCGCGCCACTGTCGGTGAGTCCACTGATCAGTGCCGAGACAATGGACGGACTGGAGAGCCGGATGTCATGACCGACGACAACCCGTGACGCCTTTTCCAACCCCACAAAGGCTCTGCCTATACGGTAGGCACTATCTTCGTTCAACTCATCCGGTACCCTGCCGCGAATGTCATACGCCTTAAAACATGCGAGAGAATTCATTTCAACCTTCCTCATTTAATCTTCAACACGGGAATGAAGTGACCCTAAGTCAATGGTATTGCACTGATTTCCAATGGAGAAGGTATCACTATCCACCTTTCAAGCAGCACGCCGCGTTGTCTGATGTGCCAGATACCACTGGTACGTATCCGTAACCCCTTCACGCAGGCTTAATTTATGCCGCCAACCGAGTCCGTTCAGACGCGACACATCGGACAGCTTGCGCAGTGTGCCGTCCGGCTTGCTGGAGTCGAAAACCACCTCGCCGCTGTAGCCGACAATCTCTTTGATCAGCAGCGCCAGTTCCTTGATCGAAATCTCTTCCCCGGTACCGATATTAACAATTTCATCCCCTTCGTGATTCTCCATCAGGAACAGTGATGCGGCTGCCACGTCATCCACATGAACGAATTCCCGATACGGTGAGCCGCTCCCCCAGACCGTGACGGCCGGCGCTGCGGACTCTTTTGCCTCGTGGAACTTGCGGAGCAACGCCGGCAAGACGTGCGATGTCTCCAGGTCGAAGTTGTCATTCGGACCGTAGAGATTGGTCGGCATTGCCGCGATGAATCTGGTGCCGTGTTGACGATTGTACGATTTGCACATTATCAGCCCGGTGATCTTGGCAATGGCATACGGCTCGTTGGTCGGCTCAAGCTCTCCGCTCAGCAGGTATTCTTCCTTGATAGGCTGGAGGGCCAGCTTGGGATAGATGCAGGTGCTGCCGAGGAAAAGGAGTTTCTTGACCCCATACCGATACGACTGATGGATGACATTTGTCTGAATCATCAGGTTGTCATAGATGAAGTCGGCAGGGTAGCTGTTGTTGGCCATGATCCCGCCTACTTTGGCGGCAGCCAGGAATACATAGGCGGGACGCTCACTTGAGAAGAAATCAGCCACCTCTGCCTGGTTGCGCAGGTCCACTTCAGAACTGGTACGCAAGGAGAGGTTGGCATATCCCTCTGACTGCAGCGCTCTGACAATAGCTGAGCCGACCAACCCTCGGTGGCCGGCGACATATATTTTTGCGTTCTTATCCATTGGCCCGCTGCTCCCGTTGTGCCAGATCAAGGTCAGAATCAACCATCATTGTGACGAGTTGCGCAAAGCTGGTCTTCAACTCCCATCCCAGTTCGCGTCTGGCCTTGGACGGGTCGCCCAGCAGCAGATCGACCTCAGCCGGACGGAAGTATTTGGGGTCTATCCTGATCACTGTCTTTCCGGTTTTTCGATCGACCCCCTTTTCGTCTTCACCACTCCCCTGCCACTCAAGCGGCATATCGAGACGTTCGAAAACCATTTCGGCAAAGGTGCGCACCTTGTAGGTTTCGCCGGTGGCAATTACGTAATCGTCTGCCTTGTCCTCCTGCAGCATGAGCCACATGGCCTCTACATAATCGCCTGCGAAACCCCAGTCTCTTTTTGCATCAATGTTCCCCAAATAGAGGCACTCCTGCAACCCCAGTTTGATCCGGGCAGCGGCACGGGTGATCTTGCGGGTAACGAAGGTTTCACCACGACGCGGCGATTCGTGGTTGAAGAGTATGCCGTTGGAGGCATGCATGCCATAGCTTTCGCGGTAGTTCATGGTGATGTAGAAGGCATATGCCTTGGCGCAGGCATAGGGAGAGCGGGGGTAGAAGGGGGTGGTTTCCTTCTGGGGAGTCTCAACCACCTTGCCGTAGAGTTCCGATGAGGATGCCTGATAGAATCTGGTTCTCAGGCCGGTCTCGCGGATCCCTTCCAGAATTCGTATCGCCCCCAATGCGTCAACTTCGGCGGTATATTCCGGGATGTCAAAAGAGACACGCACATGGCTCTGGGCGCCCAGGTTATAAATCTCGTCAGGCTGGATATTCCGCAGCAGAGTATTGATGGAGCTGGCGTCGTTCAGATCGCCGTAGTGCAGAAACATCCGCACATCCTTCTCATGCGGGTCGAGGTATATATGATTGATCCGACCGGTGTTAAAGGACGACGAGCGGCGGATCATGCCGTGAACCTCGTAGCCTTTTGACAGCAGCAATTCTGCCAGATACGAGCCATCCTGACCGGTTATGCCGGAAATCAAAGCCTTTTTCATATATATTTTCTCCGTTCTTTAAAGTAGTGACAGAGTATTGGATGATTTGGCGCCTGCCTCTGATAATCATCCTGATAGCGGATTATGTCATCCTCACCCAGGTATTCGCCGTTTTGCACCTCAATGATTACCAACGTTATCTTGCCGGGATTTTCGAGACGATGCTTTTCCCCGATTGGGATAAAAGTGGATTCATTGATGTTGACTTTGAACTCTTGTTCGCCACAGGTCACCAAGGCAGTGCCGGAAACCACTATCCAGTGTTCACTACGGTGGTAGTGTTTTTGAAGAGAAAGGCGTTGTCCAGGCAAAACTTCAATCCGTTTGATCTTGTAGTTATTGTTCTCCTCAAGGACCGTATAGCTTCCCCAAGGACGTTCTCCTCGTTCCAGCTCCATAAATAGTACTCCTTCATCGGGTAGAATGAAGCAACCGAAATACAGGACAGTCTACTGCCAGGTGCTCATCTACTTCATCGAGACGTCCATTCCAAACTCTTGAAAGATGGCCAGTTATCTAAAAATCGAGTACACCACGAACCACCCCATCTTCACATACTCACTGACAATGATCTTCCGTCGCTCTGTATCCAGCCAGTCAGCCGCAATAAACTCTTTTTGCCAGCGTGCCGGATTGCAGGAAATAGTGTATTTTCGATCATCGAACACTCGCCCTGCAATCATCCGGATCCGCCGCATGTGGTAGCCTGAACTGACCAGCATGGCTGACCTGAGACCCAGATCGTCCATCATCCGCTTTGCTTCAAGCGCCTCGATATGGGTATTCTCGTAAAACGTCTTATAAGTGGCTGCTATCCTGATCCTGAGAAACAAATTACCGTGTGGCTGCTTACCGGCTATCCTTACTAAACCGCCGGATTGGTCAGCATTGAAGAGCTCGCCTGAGGAGGGGATAAGCAGATAGCGCGCATACCCTTCCTTGATGAGTACCTTTGCCTCATCAAGCCTCGCCTCGTTACCGGGGCCGACAAAAAGGATGACAGCATCCGCCTTGCGCGGCATATCCTCGGTAAAAAGAAAACCCGGTGCGAACCAGACAAATGCCGTGATCAGACAGACAACAGCCGACAGAATATAGACCATTGCCTTCACCAAGCTGTTACAGCCGCCACAATCTCATCCCCGCATCAAGAACCTCTTGCCGCGGATAAACCCCCTTCACATCTATGAGTACAGGATTTTGCTTCATGAACTCCGTCATCCGAGAGATGGAAAGCTCCCGGTATTCCTTATGGGCAACGGCAACAACGAGTGCGTCAGCTTTCCTCAATTCGGAGAGAGGTGTCAGAGTCACTCCATACTCATGGGCAGCTTCCACCGGATCGGCAAGAGGGTCGCAGACCTGCACCGAGACTCCGTAATCTTCCAGTTCGCGGATGATATCGATAACCTTGGAGTTGCGCAGATCCGGGCAATCTTCCTTGAAGGTCAGCCCAAGCACCGTCACGGCGGAGCCGAGGATGTTGTGCCCGGCATGGATCATCTCCTTGACCGTCCGCTGGGCGATGAATTTGCCCATGCCGTCGTTGATCCGCCGGCCGGACAGAATCACCTGGGGGATGTAGCCGACCTTTTCCGCCTTGTGCGTCAGGTAGTAGGGATCGACTCCGATGCAGTGCCCGCCCACCAGGCCTGGCTTGAATTTGAGGAAGTTCCATTTGGTTCCGGCCGCTTCCAGGACGTCATTGGTATCGATACCGAGACGGTCGAAAATAAGGGCCAGTTCGTTCATCAGGGCGATGTTCAGGTCACGCTGGGTGTTCTCGATAATCTTGGCCGCCTCGGCAACCTTGATGGATGACGCACGATGAACTCCAGCCGTAACCACAGAACCGTAGACCTTGGCAACAATCTCCAGAGTTGCCGCATCCTGCCCGGAGACCACCTTGGTGATTCTGGTAAAGGTATGCTCTTTGTCGCCGGGGTTGATCCTCTCCGGGCTGTAGCCGACGGTGAAATCTATGCCGCTGCGCAGACGCGAGACAGCTTCCAGTACCGGGATACACTCATCTTCGGTCACGCCGGGATAGACCGTTGATTCATAGACGACGATGTCGCCTTTTTTCAATGCCCGGCCAATGGTTTTCGAAGCACTCAACACCGGGCTCAGATCGGGCTGATTGGCGGCATCAACCGGGGTCGGGACAGCAATGATATGGAAATCGGCCTGTCGCAGATCTTCAATCTGATCGGTGAAGAAAATATCTGCTGCACGCAGTTCATCGTCCGACACCTCGTTGGTGCGATCATGAGCGTGTGTAAGCTCCGCAATTCTTATGGAATTGATATCGAACCCTATGGTTTTGGCGACCTTGCCGAATGCAACCGCTACCGGTAATCCCACATACCCGAGCCCAATGACTGAAACTATCCGATTGTGCATGCTATCCCTCGACGATGATGGCTGTTCTCTTCATTCTACCGTTACCGATTTCGCCAGGTTTCGTGGCTGATCAACGTCGTTCCCCTTGAGGACCGACAGATGGTAGGCGAGCAACTGCAGGGGGATCGCGAGCAGGATCGGGGCTATCCATTCGCTGCACTCCGGCAGATAGAGGACTGCTTCGGCCTTGTGCGCAACCTCGGTATCGCCTTCGGTGCAGATGGCTATCACGCGACCGCCGCGGGCGATGACCTCCTCCATGTTGGAAATTACCTTTTCATAATGGCGGTCTTTCAGGGCCATTACCACCACCGGCATGTTTTCGTCGATCAGTGCTATGGGACCATGCTTCATCTCGCCCGCCGGATACCCCTCGGCGTGGATGTAGGATATCTCCTTCAACTTCAATGCACCTTCAAGTGCAAGTGGGTAACTGGTGCCTCTCCCCAGGTACAAAAAGTCACTGGCATGATGAAAGCGGCGGGCGATGTTTTCG
>CAZGQM010000007.1:0-88313 GCA_964528055.1 uncultured Geoanaerobacter sp.
AGTGCGACCTTGCCAAGGTCGAAGTCGCGGGTTCGAATCCCGTTTCCCGCTCCACTAAAACTTAAAGGGATCAGAGATTTAGAAGTATCAATCCCCTAACTGTGCCCGGTACTGTATCTAAACGGTATCGGGTTTTCCTTTTTCAGGGTGTAATGAAGTCCTTGACGAAGTAGTTGTAAATCAATTCAAGCCCTCCACATAGTTTCCGTATAAGCCATGTAGCAAAGGCTGCTGAGCAACAGACGGCGGCTACAAGTGAGATAAGCAGCAATATTCACCAGATTACGCAAGTAGCAGAGAAACCGAGATCTTTTCTTTATCTTCTTAAGCTGCACCGGTGAGCAGTTGAGGATACTGACTCCATTAGATTTTATTTCTAGCCAGCAGAATATTCAGTATTTTTTTTTGCCAAGGATAACAAAGGTTTATTGGTTGGAACTTGTTCTGATCCGTAAACTGTGCGAATCAGTTTTAAGAAGTTATCCATAATTTGAGCTAGGTTTCCATTCCAGTCGAATACTCTGTTGTAGAATATGTTCTCCATCATCTGCATTCTTCCGAGAAGCGTCTTAGATTTCCTAAGTTGAGCTTCAATTGTCCATTGCATTTGCTGCAACTTGATTGTTTTTTCCGGTGTTCTGCCAATACATGCCTGATGAATGGCTTTAGCAGCAAGTTCATCAAAATATTTTGGATTAATTTTGTATAGCTCAATCATTCCATCAAGCGTGTAGCGGCGAAGTTCAGGTTTTAATTCAGGGTTCATGGCGGTTCCCCCTTATTAAACTATCTGGAGATTTGGACTTAGCTAAATGATATATACTATAAAATACTAAAGAGTTATATCGCCACAAAAATATAGTTAATGATAGAATATTACTTTTCCATAGTTCCATAGTTCTCCTCTGCTGCATACAGTATCGAAGGGGATGAAAAAAGCGATAGTATCGAGGTAATCGGCGCATTAAGCTAAAACCCTTGGATGTCAAAAAATAACTGTTGACATATTTTTGAAAAAATTTTAAAACGATAATAACTATAGCAATGGTAGGTTACATGATTTCAATGCGCAGTAAATACGCCATCAAGGCGCTCAGTTTCATGGCCCGTTCCAAAGACAAGGAAAGCTACATTATTGCCGAACTGGCCGCGGCAGAGAATATTCCCAAGAAATTTCTTGAGGCGATACTGCTTACCCTCAAGAGCCACGGGATTCTTGCCAGCAGAAAAGGTCCAGGAGGAGGCTACTGGCTGGCAAAGTTACCTTCTGCTATCACGCTAGGCAATATCATCAGGGCCTTTGAAGGAGATCTTGCCCCGGTGCAATGCCTTTCTGAAAATGCTTCAGGGGCATGTCCGGAATGTCAGGATGTAGCAACCTGTGCCACCAGGCTTTACATGGCAGATGTGCAGAAAGCGGTTTCGTCAGTAATAGATAATGTAACCCTTGCAGATATGATCGAGCGTAGCGAGTTCGAACATCAAAGGATTTCAAAGCAGATGGATTTCTCAATCTGATTTTTATATCAGTAATATCTAGTAAGCCTATAGATAATAATAATTTCATCGGGCCAACAAGAAAAGGAGAGTATCAATGTCACGAATATACTCAGACAACTCGCAGTCCATCGGCAACACTCCACTGGTAAGGCTGAACCATATCACCAGAGGCGCTGGGGCTACAGTCCTCGCAAAGGTAGAGGGGCGCAATCCGGCATATTCGGTAAAGTGCCGGATAGGGGCAAACCTTATCTGGGACGCAGAAGAACGTGGGGTGCTCAAGCCGGGAGTGGAGATCATCGAGCCGACCAGCGGCAACACCGGTATCGCACTTGCTTACGTTGCAGCAGCACGGGGCTATAAACTTACGCTTACCATGCCGGAAACAATGAGCATCGAGCGGAGGCGGGTGCTTGCAGCACTTGGTGCCAATCTGATACTGACGCCGGGAGCAGAGGGAATGAAGGGTGCCATAAACAAGGCAGAAGAGATCGCTGCATCCGACCCCGGCCGCTGGTTTCTGCCGCAGCAGTTCAAGAATCCTGCAAATCCCGCGATACATGAGAAGACCACCGGGCCGGAGATCTGGAACGATACCGACGGCGCCATAGACGTTCTTGTATCAGGAGTCGGCACCGGCGGCACCATAACCGGCATCTCGCGCTATATAAAAAACACAAAGGGAAAAAAAATCCTCTCGGTTGCTGTTGAGCCAAAGGAGAGCCCGGTAATATCCCAGAGGCTTGCCGGACAGGAGTTGAAGCCGGGTCCGCACAAGATACAGGGGATAGGCGCCGGATTCATCCCCGATACCCTTGACCTGAGCATTGTCGATCGCGTTGAGCAGGTCTCAAGCGACGATGCAATAGAGTTTGCTAAGCGGCTTGCTAAGGAAGAAGGTTTGCTGGTCGGCATCTCCTGTGGCGCAGCAGTTGCGGCAGCTACCCGGCTCGCCTTTGATCCCGAATTTGCAGGCAAGACCATAGTAGTCATCCTTCCTGACGGCGCCGAACGGTATCTCTCGACAGCTCTGTTCGAGGGGATCTGATGGCTGCGCCGGATGGTGACCTATGGAGTACTGAGCTGGAGCGCCAGGTTCGGGAGGCGCTTCGGGTCATACGGTACGCTACGGTGACCCTTGTTATTCAGGATGGCAAGGTCATTCAGATAGACAAGAATGAAAAGATACGCCTGAGTCGACAAGAGCACATGCACGGTAGTGGCATCTAATTAGCAGTGGCACCGGGGAGAATGGATATGGCTCGACAGATTGCAATCTTTGGCAAGGGAGGAGCCGGCAAAACTACCATTGCTGCCAACCTTAGTGCCGCACTGGCCGAAGCTGCATATCGAGTGCTGCTGGTCGGCTGCAGTCCGACAGCCGACAGCAGCTACCTCATACTTGGTGGTTCAACTCCGACAACTCTGAGTGACTATCTCACTGCACCGGTCAAAAATGACCCATCAGCCCTGTTAGCCAGAGGCTACCGGGGCATCGGCTGCGTTGAAACGGGAGATTTTCATCACAGTGAACAATGCGCTTCGCGCAATATTGCTCAATCGCTTCAGAACCTCCACAACCTCGGAATTGTACAGGACTTTGCTCCAGACTTTGTTATTTACGATATCCTCGGTGACATCGGCTGCAGCGGTGCTCCCATGCTTGGCAACATCGATATCCAGACCGTACTGCTGGTGGCATCGGCCGACTTTCAATCGATGTTCGCCGCCAATCGCTTTGCCGCTGAGATACCTCACACTCTGCCCGGCACTGCAATAACTCTGGTTGCCAACGGCAATGCGAGTTCGTTTGAAGATTCACTGGTTGCCGATTATGCTAAACAGGTCGGGCTTCCGCTAGCGGCTGCAATTCCAAGGTCATTAGTTGTCAGGCATACCGAACTCTATGGGAAAACCGTTATCGAAGCTGCTCCTTTGTCAACCCATGCCTATGCCTATCGTCGTTTGGCACAACTTCTCACTGACCAAAGGATAGCCACTGCGAGAAATAATGTGCATCCACTCACAGCTGCCGACCTGAAGCTCTGGGCAAGGAGCTGGGGGGAACGGCTAGGGGAACTCGAATACGGTATTATTCAGGATGGAGCAGGAATATAGGAGCTAGCATTAACGCCTAAATCAACTGCGAACAACCTGAGACTGACCAGAAAACTGGAGCTCAAGGCAGAGCTCACGGCTCTTCACCTTGGCCTCTTTTTAGTTTGCTGAGCATCGATTGACCGAAAAACAGTTGCGTTCACACCGGCATGGCTGACTGGACTGACCAGAGGCCAGGGGGAATTTCCTCCTGGCCTCTTTTCATGTTTCAAGTCACATCAATTTGAAGTCATGGAAAGGAGATAACTGACAACAGAATTGTATAGCCGTTGCCACCTCTGCACTCCTTTATGATAACAGTTCGTCAGTATAGACTATTAAGCTTATAGATAATGTGTAAAATTTATCTTGACTATTTTGGTTGGTGTTTTTATTATTGACACATAGTCAGCCCTGATCAGGGATAAAGAATTTTGCGGGATGACCAGAGAGACTGGAGACTCGAGTGAACAGAGAGCAAATTTACCATACCGATACACTCCTCATACATGGCGGGCTGGAACCTGGTCCCAACGGCGCCACGAACGTTCCCATCGTCCAGTCTTCGGCGTTTGCCCATGAAACCGCAGAAGATCTTGAAGATATTTTCCGCGGACGTAAGGCCGGCCAGATATACACCCGGCTGAACAACCCGACAACCGAAAGCCTCGAGCGCCGTCTTGCTCTGCTTGAGGGTGGCGTTTCGGCAATAGCCACCGCGTCAGGCATGGCCGCCATCAGCACCGCTGTTCTGACGATTCTCCGTGTCGGTGATGAGATCCTCTCATCCTCCTCCCTTTTTGGCGGCACGTACTCCCTGTTCAAGGACACCCTTGTCAACTACGGCATCAGCAGCCGGTTTGTCGACCCGATTGATCTCGATGCTATTGAAGCGGGCATCAATGATTCCACCGGTCTCATCTTTGTGGAAACCATCGGTAACCCCAAGATGGATGTGCCGGACATCGCCGCCATCAGCGCAATTGCCAGGAGAGCCGGCATTCCGCTTATGTTGGATGCGACGGTTACCTCACCGTACCTTGTCCGTGGCCGAGACCTGGGAGCTGATCTGGTAATCCACTCCACCAGCAAGTTCATCAACGGCACCGGAAGCGTCATTGGTGGCGCGATCATCGACAACGGCACATTCGACTGGAGCACTTCTCTGTATCCTCATTTCGAGCCGTTCGAGAAGAAATACCGACAATTCGCCTTTTCTGCCAGATTGCGCAAGTTGATGCACAAAGACCTGGGTGCCTGCCCTGCGCCGATGAACTCATTCCTTCTCACAGAAGGTATAGAGACTCTCGGGCTGCGGATGGAGCGGCACTGCAGCAACTCCAATGCACTTGCCGTTTTTCTGAAAGAGCATCCCAAGGTTTCCTGGGTAAACTACCCAGGGCTCGAGGATTCTCCGTTTCACGAAGTTGCTGCACGGCAGTTCGGTCATAGGTTCGGCGGCGTACTCACCTTCGGTCTGGGGAGCCAGGCCGAGGCCTTTCGTCTGATCAACGGCCTGAAACTGGCCAAGAACCTGGCCAACATCGGCGATGCCAAGACTCTTGTCATTCACCCGGCCAGCACCATCTGCGTCGATTACTCACCCGAGCAGAGAAAACTCCTGGGGGTCTCCGATGAGATGGTACGGGTATCGGTAGGTCTGGAATACTATGAAGACATTATGCGGGATTTTGCTCAAGCCCTCGAATCACTCTAATTACGAAAGGATCACAATCATGCAGTTGACGGTAAATGGCCGACCGGCCGTAATCGAAGGGAAAGAATCACTCAATATCACCGAACTACTCGATGAACTCAAGGTAAAGGATGCGCTGTATGTCACTGTTGAATTGAACGGAGATGTTCTCGACAGACCATTGTTCGACAGTACAGCAATTAAGGATGGCGATTCTCTTGAGTTTCTCTATTTCATGGGGGGAGGGCGCTGATGCTTACCGAAGAACAGATCCAGCGCTATTCGCGACACATTATCCTGAAGGAGGTCGGCGGCAAGGGACAGCAGAAACTCCTTGACGCCAGAGTCCTTATAATCGGTGCCGGAGGGCTCGGCGCCCCCATCGCCCTCTACCTTGCAGCAGCAGGAATCGGAACCATCGGCATTGCCGATGCTGACGTGGTCGATATAACCAACCTTCAGCGCCAGGTTATCCATTTTACCCCTGATGTGGGGAAGCCGAAGGTTCTTTCGGCCGCGGAAAAGATGCGTGCCATCAACCCTGACGTAACGGTGAACACCTACCAGGAGTGGGTGAGCGCCGCCAATATTGCCGGGCTTATAGCCGATTATGATTTCATCATCGACGGTACCGACAACTTTGCAGCCAAATTCCTGATCAATGATGCCTGCGTACTGGGGAAAAAGCCCTATTCACATGGCGGTATCCTGCAGTTTGTCGGACAGACCATCACCGTGCTCCCTGGAGAATCGACCTGTTACCGCTGCATCTTTCCGGAGCCGCCGCCGAAAGATGCCATCCCTACCTGCTCACAGGCAGGGGTTATCGGGGTGCTGCCGGGGGTCATCGGCTCCATTCAGGCCACAGAGACGATCAAGTTTCTTCTTGGCAAAGGTGAGTTGCTGGCCGGCCGAATCCTGATGTATGATGCCCTCGACATGAAGTTTCGCGATGTGACGGTCAAGCGAAACCCCAGATGTCCGATCTGTGGGGATGCACCGACCATAACGGAACTGCGCGATGAACTGGATGCCATGACCGTCTGCGACCTGGAGAAAAAGTGATGCTGACAATACCGCAGACGATGTATGACGAACTGGTAACACATGCCCGCAGAGACTTTCCCCTGGAAGCGTGCGGAATACTTGGCGGGACAGACGGCGTTGTAAGCGAGCAGTACCCGATGATCAACACCGACAAGAGCAACGAGCATTTCATGATGGAGCCGAGAGAGCAGTTTGCTGTGGTCAAAGATCTGCGGACCAAGGGCAAGGCGATGCTTGCCATCTACCACTCCCATCCGGAGACACCGGCCAGGCCGTCTGAAGAGGATATCAGACTGGCGCTTACACCGGATGTCTCCTACGTGATCGTCTCTCTGGCAGGTGAGACGCCTGATGTGAAATCGTACCGTATCGAAGGGGGAGAAGTGGCCCTTGAAACGATAACCATTATTTGAAAGAGGAGCATACGATGTCCGAGGATAAGAAGAGCACCGCCATCGACCTGAATAATCTCAAGGCAGGTGGTTTCATCAAGGAGCGTGGCAAGGATCTGTTCACCGTTCGTCTGCGGGTGCCAGGGGGACGGCTTCCGGTGGAACGGCTGAAGAAGATTGCCGAAGTGGCAGAGAGATACTGCCAGGGTAACGTTCATCTGTCGGTGCGACAATCAGTCGAACTGATCAACGTAAATTTCAAGGACTTTGACGCCGTTGTCGCCGAACTGGGCGAAGGCGACCAGCGGGTTGCCTCCTGCGGTGCCAGGGTCCGGGTGCCGACTGCCTGCGGCGGCTGCGAGTACAATCCCAACGGCCTGGTGGATACCCAGAAATCGGCATTGGAGGTTGACCAGAAGCTGTTCGGCACTCCCACCGGCCACCACAAGTTCAAGGTCGGTTTTGCCGGCTGCCCGTTCGACTGCCCTAAGTCTGCTACCAATGATGTCGGTTTCCAGGGGGCGATCTGGCCGGATCTGAATATGGATGAATGCATCGGCTGCGGTCTCTGCGCCAAATCATGCAGTGACGCTGCCATAGTTATGGATGAGAGCAAACGGCCTCTCTTCAATTCTGAGCGATGCACCTACTGCGGAGATTGTGTCAAGGTCTGCCCCACCGAGGCGTGGCAGGCAGCCCGCAGGGGGTACATGGTCCGGATCGGCGGCAAGTGGGGGAGAAACCCTCTGGTGGGGACACTCTACGCCACATTCCTGGCTGAAGAGCAGGTGGTCGGGTTCATTGCCGAGGTTCTTGCCTGGTACAACGAGAAAGCCGAAGGGCGCGGCAGGGTAAGGATAGGCGACATCATCCTCCAGGAGGGTACGGAGTCACTGCTGGCAAGGTTACGCAGCAGATTTCCGGATTCGGTTGTAGAAGCGACCATACCGCCGCAGATCATCAACACCCAGGTCGGAACAAGGAGCATACCGCAATGAAAACAGTCGATCTGCGTGGAGTGAGTTGCCCTACGAATTTTGTCAAAGCCAAACTGGAGCTGGAGCTGATAGAGACAGGAGAAAAGGTCGAATTTCTTCTTGATGACGGTGAGCCGGTCAAGAACGTGCCGCGCAGCCTCAAGGCAGAAGGGCACAAACTTTTGGGCCTGATCGAGAGCGAAGGCCATTACGTACTGACCCTGGAAAAGGGAGAGGAGTAGGGGCGAATCTTGTATTCGCTCCGACAGTAAGATTCTATGACAAGAACAGTACCCGCAATTCCGAATAATGCTCAACCAGAGGATATCCTGGCAGCTGGCGTGGCTGCTGCAGGTGGACCGGTCAAGCTCGCCTGCTCATTCTCTGTCGAGGATGTGGTGATCATCGATCTGATCCATGCACTGAAACTGCCGATCGGAATCTTTGCCATTGATACCGGACGCCTGCACGAAGAGACCTACGAGGTTGATGACGCCATTACCGAACGTTACCGTATGAAGATCGACTGGTACTTCCCGAAGCGTGAAGAGATCGAATGCCTGCTGCAGGCCAAGGGAGCCTTCTCATTCCGCGAGTCCCTGGAAAACCGCCATGAATGCTGCCGGATCAGAAAGGTAGAGCCTCTTGGCAGGGCGTTGCAGGGTCTGTCGGGATGGGTTACCGGTATGCGTCGTGAGCAGAGTACTACCAGAGCAGACCTGGCGGCGATTGAAGTGGATGATCTGAACAACGGCATCCTGAAGATCAATCCTCTTCTCGACTGGACCAGCGACCAGGTACGGGAGTACGCCACCAGGCACGGCCTGCCGTTGAACCGTCTGCACCGCCTGGGGTACCCCTCCATCGGCTGCGCCCCCTGCACCCGGGCTGTCCAGCCGGGCGAAGATGAGCGGTCCGGGCGCTGGTGGTGGGAGAATGCCGAACACAAGGAATGCGGCTTGCACAAGAGATGATCGGAAGAACTCTAAATGAGTACTAAGCGTGTTGTGATAGCCATGAGCGGTGGGGTTGACTCATCGGTCAGCGCGGCTCTGCTGAAAGAGCAGGGCTATGAGGTGACCGGGGTCTCTCTGCAGCTGTACGATCCGCTCCCCCGGGAACCCGGCAGCCGGGTTAAAACCTGCTGCTCGCTGGATGATGTCATGGACGCCGGCCGGGTGGCCAGGAAGCTCGGTATCCCCTTCGAGGTCATCGACATGCGGCTGGAGTTCAGGCAGTTGGTGATTGAGTACTTCATCGCCGACTACAGTGCCGGAAGAACTCCCAACCCCTGTATCCGCTGCAATGAACTGATAAAGTTCGACCTGCTGCTGAAGAAGGCGAAAGAGATGGGAGCCGACTTTCTGGCAACCGGTCACTATGCTCGGACAGAAGCGGATGACTCGGGACGGCAGTGGCTTTTGACCGGCCTCGACTCTGCCAAGGATCAGTCCTACTTTCTCTTCACGCTGACGCAAGAGCAGTTACAGCAGGTTGTTTTTCCGGTAGGTGGGTTTGATAAGCCTTACGTCAGAAAACTTGCCGCAAAATTCGAGCTCCCGGTTGCGCAAAAGCATGAGAGCCAGGAGATCTGCTTCATCCCTGACAATGATTACGTGAACTTTCTGGAGACACATGGCGTTACACAAAAACCGGGTGAGATAATGACCAGCGACGGTACGATTGTCGGGCACCACGCCGGTTTGCACCGGTATACCGTCGGACAGCGCAAGGGACTCGGCATAGCCTGGAAACATCCGCTGCATGTCTCTGCCATCGATACCGAAAAAAATCAGCTTGTTGTTGGTGGGTACGAAGAGTTGGCAACAGCATCGTTAACCGCAGCCCGTGCAACCTGGAGTGCGGCGCCGGCAACGTCGGAGTTCAGGGCCAGCTGCCGCATCCGTTACCGCCACAGGCCTGCACTCTGCAGAGTGGTCATGCATGCGGGTAACCGCTTTAGCGTTTATTTTGACGTTCCGCAAAGTTCCGTGACCCCGGGACAGGCCGCCGTGATCTATGACGGGGAGCGGGTACTCGGTGGCGGCTGGATAGAATAAGGAGCAACAATGAGCAAGAATCTTACGCATCTGCAGCAGCTGGAAGCGGAAAGCATCCACATCCTCCGGGAGGTGGTGTCCGAATTCAGCAACCCGGTGATGCTCTACTCCATCGGCAAGGATTCGGCGGTCATGCTGCATCTGGCCCGTAAGGCCTTTTATCCTGCCCCGCCGCCGTTTCCCCTGCTGCATGTGGACACCACCTGGAAGTTTCGCGAGATGATCCAATTCCGGGACCGGATGGTTGCCGAATGCGGTCTCGATCTGATCGTGCATGTGAACGAGGAGGGGGTCAGACAGGGGGTTTCACCCTTTACCCACGGCCCGCTCTATACCGATATCATGAAAACCGAAGGGCTGAAGCAGGCGCTGGACCTTTACAAGTTCGATGCCGCCTTCGGCGGTGCCAGGCGGGACGAGGAAAAATCCCGGGCCAAGGAGCGGATCTTCTCCTTCAGAAGCAAAAATCACCGCTGGGACCCCAAGGAGCAGCGACCGGAGCTCTGGAGCCTGTACAATACCCGGATCAAGCCGGGGGAAAGCATCCGGGTCTTTCCCATCTCCAACTGGACCGAGCTGGATGTCTGGCAGTACATCCACCTGGAGCAGATACCGATCGTGCCGCTCTACTATGCAGCTATCCGGCCGGTGGTGGAGCGGGACGGCATGCTGATCATGGTGGATGACGAGCGGATGGATTTAAGGCCCGGGGAGACGATCCAGTACAAATCGGTCCGCTTCCGTACCCTGGGGTGCTACCCCCTGACCGGCGCCGTGGAATCCGAGGCCGACACCCTGCCAAGGATCATCCAGGAGATGCTGCTGACCCGCACCTCGGAGCGCCAGGGTCGCCTGATCGACCATGATTCGGCCGGGTCCATGGAGAAGAAGAAGCAGGAAGGATACTTCTAAGAGGAAGGATTTATGGCACATCAATCTGATCTGATTGAACAAGATATACTGGCCTACCTTAAGAGCCAGGAAGAAAAATCGCTGCTCCGTTTCATCACCTGCGGCAGCGTCGATGATGGCAAGAGCACCCTGATCGGGCGTCTCTTGTGGGATTCCAAGATGGTCTTCGAGGATCAGCTGGCGGCCCTGGAGGCGGACAGTAAAAAGGTCGGCACCCAGGGGGGCGCCATCGACTATGCCCTGCTGCTGGACGGCCTGCAGGCCGAGCGGGAGCAGGGGATCACCATTGACGTGGCCTATCGCTTCTTTTCCACCGACCTTCGCAAGTTCATCGTCGCAGATACCCCGGGCCATGAGCAGTATACCCGCAACATGGTCACCGGCGCTTCCACCGCCCAGGTCGCGGTGATCCTGGTTGATGCCCGCAAGGGGCTTCTGACCCAGACCAGGCGCCACAGCTTCCTGGTCTCGCTGGTCGGCATCCGGCATGTGGTGCTGGCGATCAACAAGATGGACCTGGTCGGGTTTGATGCCGGTAACTTCGACGCAATCCAGCGCGACTATCGTCAGTTTGCCGCATCGCTGGGGTTTGAATCCATTACCGCCATCCCCCTCTCGGCCTTAAACGGCGACAACATGATCGAAGCCAGTCCCAACACACCCTGGTACACGGGACCGAGCCTGTTGAACTTTCTGGAGAGCTTTCAGGTGGAAGGGGACAACAGGGCAGAGCCATTCCGGATGCCGGTCCAGTGGGTGAACCGCCCTCATCTCGATTTCCGCGGTTTCTGCGGTGTCATTGCCGCAGGTACGATCCATCCCGGAGATGAGGTGCGGGTGGCTGCATCCGGGCGCAGCAGCCGTGTGGACCGGATCGTCACCATGGATGGCGATCTGGCTGAGGCAACCGCCGGCCAGGCAGTTACCCTGACGCTCACGGACGAGATCGACGTCAGCCGGGGGGACATGCTGACCGTTCCTGAAGCCCCACCGCACTATTCACGGCACCCGGAGGCGCACCTGGTCTGGATGCACGACGAGCCGTTGCAGCCGGGGCAGATCTATCTGGTCAAAACAGCCACTGCCGTAACCCCCGGCCGGGTCACCGCCGTGCAGTACGCGGTGGACGTCAATACCCTGGAGCAGAAGCAGGTGCCGACTCTCGGGCTGAACGAAATCGGGGTTGTCCGCCTGGAACTTGACCGCCCGATCTCATTCGACACCTATCAGCAGAATCGTGATACCGGAAGTTTTATCCTGATTGACCGTTTCAGCAACGCCACAATGGCGGCCGGCATGGTGATAGCGGCAGCTCCGGCTGACTACCAGGCGATGTATGATGCGAAGTTTTCATCGGAAAGGGTCGCCGTTGACTCTCTTTCCAATCGTATCACCCTGAACGAAACCGCCATCTGCGGCCTCGGGGTGAGCGTGGTTGACCTGGTCGAGCAATGGGGGACGCTTGAATTCGAGGTGTCAACCAGCTTCCTCGACTATCTTGGCAAGGGGAACCGGGTCCTGTTCCGTCTGCGTGATCTGGGACAGCTCTCTGCACTGGCGCTCTTGGCATTTGAGCAGACCCTGTCATTCGAATTCGACCGTACCGCTCACGGCATGAGCGTGCTGCTCTTCAAGAGGAGTACAGGGCATAGAAACGGAGTATATGATGATGATGGGACCGGGATATAAATGACACGGTGAGGAAAATATTTCAGGGCAAAACTTTATGTTGACTTTATCGGTCGGCTTCTGTAATTATAAAAACTATAGAAATTGTATTTAATAGCCCCTTTCAACAAGGGGTTTTGTTTAGGTTGTAAAATCTACCAAGTCTACAGACTACAAAGGAGTTCACGATGAAAACAGGAGTTCTGAAGAAGATCACCACAGGTATCGCATTGGCTCTAACTTTCTCTATGGCAGCTGTTGCCGCTGCCGAGACAACCCTGCTCAATGTTTCCTATGACCCGACGAGAGAGCTCTACCAGGACTTTAACAGTGCATTTGCAAAGCACTGGAAAACAAAGAGCGGTGAAACAGTGACCATCAAACAGTCCCACGGCGGTTCAGGCAAGCAGGCCCGTGCAGTTATTGACGGACTGGAAGCTGACGTGGTGACCCTTGCTCTTGGATACGATGTTGATGCCATTGCCGAAAAGGGGTTGATCAAACCGGGGTGGCAGAAGGAACTGGCTCACAACAGTTCCCCCTATACCTCCACCATCGTCTTCCTCGTTCGCAAGGGTAACCCTAAGCAGATCAAAAACTGGGATGATCTGGTGAAACCGGGTATTTCCGTCATTACTCCGAATCCCAAAACCTCGGGTGGCGCCCGCTGGAACTACCTGGCGGCCTGGGCCTTTGCCCAGAACAAGAAGGGTGGCAATGAAGCAAAAGCCAGGGAGTTTGTGGGTAAACTGTTCAAGAATGTGCCGGTGCTTGATTCCGGAGCCCGGGGCTCCACCAACACCTTTGTGCAGCGGGGCCTGGGCGATGTGCTGCTGGCCTGGGAGAACGAGGCTTTCTTGGCTGTCAACGAACTTGGACCTGACAAGTTCGAGATCGTGACGCCGCCGGAGAGCATCCTGGCTGAGCCTCCGGTTACGGTGATCGACAAGGTGGTTGATAAGCACGGTACCCGCAAGGTGGCTGAAGAGTATCTGAAGTATCTCTACACGGACGAAGGGCAGAAAATCGCTGCCAGGCACTACTATCGCCCGATAAATCCGAAGATCCCGACCAAACTGGCAAAGATCAAAAAGCTGTACACCATTGACAAGGATTTCGGTGGCTGGCAGAAGGCCCAGAAGACCCATTTTAGCGATGGCGGTCTCTTCGACCAGATCTACTCCCCGACAAAATAATAATCCTGTAGGGGTGGCCCCACCTGGCTGCCCCTACGATTCTTCGGTACTCCCTGATCCCGAGCGAGAGGAAGAGCATGAAACCAACCCGTAACAACACCGTCCTTCCCGGTTTTGGCCTGACCCTCGGCTACACGATCTTCTACCTGAGCATAATCGTCCTGATTCCGCTGTCTGCATTACTGTTCAAGACCGCCACCATGACCTGGGGCGATTTTGTGGCAACGGTCAGTTCACCGCGGGTCCTGGCCTCTTTTCGTCTGACCTTTGGGGCTGCAATTGCCGCTGCCGTTGTCAATGCCGTCTTTGGTACCCTGGTGGCCTGGGTGCTGGTGCGGTATCGCTTCACCGGCCGCAAGCTTGTGGACTCGCTGGTTGACCTCCCCTTTGCCCTGCCGACAGCCGTGGCCGGCATCACCCTTGCCACGGTCTACTCGGCCAATGGCTGGCTCGGGAAACATCTGGAACCGCTCGGCATCAAGGTCGCTTTTACCCCGCTCGGTATCTGCGTGGCCATGGTGTTCATCGGACTCCCCTTTGTCGTGCGCACGGTCCAGCCGGTGCTGGAAGAGCTTGAACCTGAGATTGAGGAGGCGGCAGCCTGCCTTGGAGCCAACCGGTGGCAGACCATCCGCAGAGTGCTGCTCCCTCCCATCACCCCGGCAGTCATCACCGGGTTTTCCCTGGCCTTTGCCCGCGGGGTAGGGGAGTACGGCTCCATAATCTTCATTGCGGGTAACATGCCGATGAAATCGGAGATTACGCCGCTTTTGATCATCACCAAGCTGGAGCAGTACGACTATGCCGGCGCCACCGCAATAGCCACGGTCATGCTGGCCATTTCGTTTCTCATGCTGCTGGTGATCAACCTGCTGCAAAAATGGACTCGGCGCTACGCCCCCTAACGGACTATCAGGAGTTCACCCATGGCCACTATCACCACCCTGCGCATCAAGAGCGCCGACCAGGCAAGGAGGGAGCTGAGCGAACCGTTTCTGGTCCGTTGGCTGTTGATCTCCGCGGCACTGCTGTTTCTCGCCCTGTTCCTGTTTGTCCCCCTGGCCTCTGTGTTCAGCGAAGCGCTTGCAAAGGGGTGGGGGACATACCTGGCTGCACTCAAGGAAGCCGACACCTGGTCAGCCATCAAGCTCACCCTGCTGGTGGCGGTCATCAGTGTGCCGCTCAACCTGATCTTCGGTCTGGCTGCATCCTGGGCCATTGCAAAGTTCGAGTTTCGCGGCAAGAGCCTGTTGATCACGCTGATCGACCTGCCGTTTTCCGTATCACCGGTTATTTCCGGCTTGATCTATGTTCTGATGTTCGGTCTCCAGGGTTGGATTGGGCCCTGGCTGCAGGCCCACGACATAAAGGTGATCTTCGCTGCGCCGGGCATCATCCTGGCGACGATCTTTGTCACCTTCCCCTTTGTGGCCAGGGAGCTGATCCCGCTTATGGAATCCCAGGGATGCGAAGAGGAGGAGGCGGCCCTGACTCTGGGTGCCAGCGGCCTGCAGACCTTCTTCCGCGTGACCTTCCCGAATATCAAATGGGGGATAGTCTATGGGGTCATTCTCTGTAATGCCAGGGCAATGGGGGAGTTCGGCGCGGTTTCGGTCGTTTCCGGCCATATCCGCGGCATGACCAATACGGTGCCGCTGCAGGTCGAGATTCTCTACAATGAATACAACTATGCTGCTGCCTTTGCTGTCGCCACGCTGCTGGCGCTGCTGGCCCTGGTGACCCTGGTGATAAAAACCTGGGTAGAGTTCCGGATGAGAAATCAGGAGATAAGATCATGAGTATCGAAGTTCGCGGAGTCGGTAAGCAATTCGGGCAGTTCACCGCCCTGCAGGATATCTCCCTCACGGTGCCGTCGGGTGAACTGGTGGCCCTGCTTGGGCCATCAGGGTGTGGCAAGACCACCCTGCTCCGGATCATTGCCGGGCTCGAATCGCCGGACTCGGGAGAGATTCTGTTCAATGGACAAGTGGCCCGCGATAACATCCAGGAGCGGCAGGTCGGCTTCGTTTTTCAGCACTATGCGCTCTTTCGTCACATGACCGTCTTTGACAACATTGCCTTTGGGCTGACCGTCAAGCCACGGAGTTCGCGGCCGACAAAAGAAAAGATCAGGTCACGGGTAAAAGAGCTTCTGGCCCTGATCCAGCTGGAGAACATTGCCGACCGTTATCCGTCTCAGTTATCCGGCGGCCAGCGGCAGCGGGTGGCCCTGGCCCGAGCCCTGGCGGTGGAGCCGCAGGTGCTGCTGCTGGATGAACCTTTTGGCGCCCTGGATGCACAGGTGCGCATAGAGCTGCGCCGTTGGCTGCGCCGGTTGCATGACGAGATCCATGTCACCAGCGTGTTTGTGACTCACGACCAGGAGGAAGCGCTGGAAGTGGCGGACCGGATCGTGGTGATGAACAAGGGGAGAATAGAGCAGCAGGGGACCCCGGACGAGGTTTACGACCGGCCGGCGACGCCGTTTGTTTTCGATTTCCTCGGCAACGTCAATCTCTTCCATGGCCGGGTGCATGAGGGGCAGGCACATCTGGGGGGAATAGAGCTCGCTTCTCCGGAGCATGCCGGAGCCAGCAACGCCACGGCAATAGGGTATGTACGCTCCCATGACATGGAATTGGAGCGGATTCCTTCGGATGATACGGCGTTCAAGGCAACGATACTTTCCATCCATCCGGTAGGTCCGGTGGTTCGAGTCGTTCTAGTAACGTGTGCCGAGGGGACTGTTCTGGAAGCGGAGATATCACGTGATGTGGCAGAGCGTCTGCATCTGAAAAAAGATGAGAGCCTTTTTGTCCGACCACGGAAAGTACATCTATTTGTGGATGATTATCAGATTTAACTGTTAATTTATTGGGGGGCATCAGGCATCCCTCTTCTTCAAACCTGCTCGAATTAACAATTCAAGGAATCCTCCGGGGTTCCTTGTATTGTCCCCATAACTCCAGAACTCTGTCCCCAGAACTTAGAACTCCCCCAGATCTCTGTAACGTGCGTCGAGGGAACTGTTCTGGAGCGGTGAAAGCCGCTACATATAACCACTTCCAACGGAGAAGCCGATCATCCTTTCCAATTCAACCGGATCAATAGGCTTTCTAAGGTATCCCGTTACTCCGAGCTCTTTGCACCTGGTGACGTTTTTCTCTTGATTGGATGAAGTTGCGATTACTACAGGAATGCCATGGGTTCGAAGTATTTCATGCGCTGTTTCAAGAAATTCCATTCCATCCATGATAGGCATTCTCAGATCAAGAAAAATCAGGTCAGGTTTCTTTTCAAACGAAGGGGAGTGATAATGCCTCCCCTTGCCAAACAGGTAATTAAGAGCCTCTTCACCTTGGTGAACCACATCAACATTGAAAAAATTTAACTTTGACAGAAGTCGCAACATCAGGAATTCATCTTCGGGGTTGTCTTCAACGAGCAGAAGCTTGAGACTCTTGGTGGATTCTCTCTCTGTTATTTTTGTTTGGGAGGAACGCGTCTCTTGAGTAATTGACAATATATTTGAGAATTTATTTTTTATTTCATTCAACTTTCTCTGTTCTTCTGCAATCCATACTCCTATGTTTTCAGAATCTACGCCCATTGACCACTTCCTCCAATTGCATGCTGTACGGCTAATTGAGAAATGATGTAAATTAAATTACGATATTGTAATTTAATAAATTTACAAGTCAACCGCTGTGGTATGCTTTAATTATTATTATTTGTTAATATGCGTGGCTCCCATAAAACTTCTTTAGGCCCGATCTGCGGGGTTGCAGCTCGCTTGGGCCTTGCAACTCGTCTCCTTGAGACGATTTGCAAGAGGCTTGAGCTTTGGTATTGGCAATAAATGCTGACATATTCCGAATCCATTAACCTTAAGTCCTGCCCTCGCAGATCCTGTAGCCTGCACTAACAATGTCATCCGAGGTTCTGCACTATTCTCAGCAACTCTAGCTGAGCCTTTACGCCAACTGCAGGCTCTAACCCAGCCAACTCCAGAAGCAACGGTATCGCCTCTTCTTCTCCAGAGCGGGGGAAAGAGAGAGTCGTTGCATGGTGAATCAGTTTCATGGTCCTCAGGGCATCGAACCATTCATGAATCGCCGTGAGAAAAGTCTCGTTCGTTCTTTTAACCCGTGAGATCCGCTCCCATGAAGCAAGGAAACCCTCTCTGTCAAGATACTGCGAAAGTATGGGAGAAATATCCTCCGCCATATTCCGTATCGTTTCAGCATGCGCACCGAAGTTGCCTGTTACAAGGGAGAGCCACTTCCTAAGGAGGATAAAGCATTCCGGCCGGTAAAACGTAATGGCATCTCCATCCCCGGCCAGTGCCTTTGAGACACTTCGCCCCGTACCGAAGGGGACCCTGTGGGAAGGCCGTGGCGAGGGATATACGGCTGTACCACTGACCGCTTCGATGCCGACCGTCTTTTTCAGTTGCTGCAGAAAGTAGAAATCCTCTCCTGCACGGCGGGTATTCATCCCTCCGCAGCGGAGATAGGCAGACCCCGTACATGCCATGGCACTGCCGACTGTATGAAATGCATAGGGGGATCCGGCATATGATAGGCCAAGTACGTAAGAACGGAGAAACAGCTCATACCGGTCGATAACAGCCTGCCCGGCAGCTGTTCGGGCCTCTTGATGGCAAAACGGGATGACTGCGCCGCCAGCGGTCGATCTCCCGAAATGCCCGACTATTGCCGAAAGATAATCCTCCCCCACTAACGTATCGGCGTCCAAGGCCACAAGAATCGGACCTGCGGCGTTCCATGCAAGAAGCGGCAAAGCAAGGTCAAAGCCGATCTTCCGAGCCATCCCCACCCCTCCGTCGCGTATGGTGAGCTCCAGACCGGGGGAGGCGGCATCGACCCACGCCAGATGCATGGGCCATCTGTCCGCAAGGGCCGGGAGCATCTCCAGGGTTGCCAGATTGTCGGCCTTGTCCTGAAGATCGGCATCCTCTCGATGATTTACCACAACGACGATGAGAAACTGCTGGAGAAGGTGTGGGGGGGTGCGCGACAGGGATTCCAGGGTTGCTGGAAGATTGGCGCTCTCTGCCAGGGAAGGGATGACCACCGCACCGGAGAATCCTGAACCGCAGACCCCTGAGATAGACCAGGGGAATCCTATGGCACGCCGTTCGAGATATGCCTCCAGGCGCCGTTTATCCGGCATGGTGGACGATGGGGTACTGATTCAGAATCGCCACGGCCTGACCGAACGGATCACCGTCCCCGTCAAGCCAGTGTATCAGGGCTCCGTTACGCTCCATCCGCCGGAACCAGGTCTCCTGGCGCTTGGCAAAGTCGTGGATGGCGCTGTTCAGCTTCTGGAACATATCGTTTCGGTTCATCTCCTTGCGGAGATATCGGGCTATCAACCGATACTCAAGACCGAAATATTCCAGCCGTTCCCACGGAATACCCGAGGCAAGGAGCTCCTGGACCTCTTCGATCATGCCGCCTGCCATCCGCTCCTTCAGCCTTTCGGTTATTCGCGTCTTCAACGCTGCCCGTTCCCAGCGTATGCCGAAAATCAACGGTCTGATCTCCGGCAGCGGTTCAGGCTTGTGACTCTTGTCATGCTCTGCGATCTCGATGGCCCGGATCAGTCGCTCCCTTTCCAGCATGTCGGTTGTATTATGGGTCGAGGATGCAGCGCTCAACAACCTCTCTCTGAGGGCATCAATGGAGAAGCCGGCAAGCTCTGCACGCAGAGCCCGGTTTTCAGGCACCTCGACGAGCCGGTACCCTTTGAGTATCGACTCAATGTAGAGCCCTGTGCCGCCAACCAGAACAGGCAGCTTTCCCCTGTGCAGAATATCGTCCCAACTCTTCAGGCACTCCTGCTGAAAATGGAACAGGCTGAACTCTTCAGAGGGGTCACGAATGTCGATGAGGTGATACGGCACCTCCTCGTACTCGGACAGGTCCTTTCCCGTGCCGATGTCCATCCTGCGGAAGAGCTGCCGGGAATCGGCCGAGATGATCTCTCCCCCTGTCTGCCGCGCAATCCGGACTCCGAGCCTCGTCTTTCCCGATGCTGTCGGGCCGAGGAGTACAACAAGGTTTATGGGGAGAGTGTCGTGTATCATGGGAAAGCAATCACCTCAGACCATTAGTAGAGTTGGAACAGTATATTCCCCAACAAGTCCATTATGCACGCGGGGACGACGTACACCAGATAGTATCAGGTTTTGTGCCAGGTCAGAACCAAATAGATCCGTCCATTGTCATCTAATGTTGGCGGTCCCCTGGCGCCATATGCCGGATTGTCTGCTACAATGAGAGATGAACAGGGATTTGAACTATCCGGATCGGGGCGTTCCATGCTGATCGAAATGCATTGTCATACGGCTGAACATTCAGCATGCAGTTCTGTCACGGCGATGGAACTGGTTCGTCAGGTCTTTGCCAAGGGGTTGCAGGGGATTGTTCTGACCGATCATCACTATCTCTGGTCAGAGGTGGAACTGCAGGAATTGCGGCTTCAAACCGGGGTGCCGGATCATTTCAGGATCATGAGCGGCCAGGAGCTGAAGAGTGCCGAACTGCGGGATGTGCTGGTCTACGGAGCTACCGAGAGTATTGTAGCCGGAACCTCGCTGGCCGAAGTCAGGGCGCGATTTCCATCTGCGGCGATTATTTGGGCACATCCCTATCGAGGGAGTCGCGAGCCGAAGGTATCAGACCTGCTCTCCCCCCTCATCGACGGGGTGGAGATCTTCAATTCGAACCAGACCGTGCGGGGCAACAGCCGGGGGTTGCAGGACTGGCACCGTTACCGCTTTACGGCACTAGCCGGTACCGATACCCATGGCGCCAGTTACTCGGGCACGTATCCGACCATCTTTGACCATCCGGTGCAAAACGAAATAGAATTGGCCGGAGAAATACGGCATGGACGCTGTCGTCCGTTCTTAAAAGAGATCCCCCACTCCGGGGCCCACTCACTTGTAACCGAGGTAACCATCGGAACAAAGGGGCAGGACGAACAACGCGAGCGGATCATCATCCGGACCATAGACAGTGACCTCCGGTGGCGGAGTGCTGCACGGGCTTTCCGGATCATGCAGGCGCTGGCGGAGCAGGGGTTCGGTGAAGGACGCTACCGTGTTCCGCGCCCCATCGATGCGGATCCGGCAAGCAGAACCCTTATCGAGCAAGGGCTGCGCGGGAAATCGCTCTTTGACAAACTTGTAACGTCGCCGGCAAAGGATTGGCCTGAGTATCTGGAGCTTGCCGCCCGCTGGCTGGCCAGGCTCCATGCCCTGAGGGTCGGGCTGACCCCTGCAGATGAGTTTTTGCCGCGGGAGGAGCAGCGACTGGCCCGGTATCAGCGGCGCTTCACTGCTCTGAACCATGGACATCTCCTCAAGGCTCGGGAGATCGGCGAACGGGTGCTGGCAGAGGAGATTCTGCTGGTCGGTGAAGACGGAGATCTTTTGGTGCAGGGACACGGAGATTTTCATCCGAAAAACATATTTATCGGTCAGGACAGCCAGGAAAACCGGGCAACGCTCTATGTTGCCGCAATCGATTTCGAGAGCTCGCTTATGCTCCCCCCTGCCTTTGATGTGGGGTGCTTCCTGGCCCAGTTCCGCAACCAGCTCTTCGGCCATCCGGAGATCCTGGCTGCGCTCCCCGACGAGTTGTTCCTGCAGGCCTATGAAGACGAGACGGGAAGTCCGCTTAACGATGAGTTTCACCGCCAGTTGGAGCTTTTTCGGGCACGGACCAACCTCTCCATTGCCGCTTACCTGATAAAGGTGGGTCTTGGGGAGAGCGAGGAGTTGTGGAGAGTGTTGGTTGAGGCTGAGCGGGCACTGACAAACCTCTGACAAGACTTGCAGGTTATCTCTTGAACAGTGCAGTAGGCTGTTGTATGGTAGCATCGTCGGTATTGCATACTGGCAGTTTTCAGCATCGATCCCCTCAGGAGATTTTATGGAAAAAAATAGATCAATTACGGTTAAAACACAGCTGTGTGCTGTGATAGGTAATCCGATTGCTCATAGCCTTTCTCCCGCACTTCATAATGCCGCTTTCAATGAACTGGGTCTTGATTTCGTGTATCTGGCCTTCCAGGTCGAGGACCTGAAGAGCGCCCTGGCGGGGATGAGGGCCTTGAATAACTTTCGCGGCATGAGCATCACTATTCCGCACAAAATAGAATCGATGAAGTATCTGGACGAGGTGGCGGATGTAGACCGATCCATCGGTTCGATCAATACGGTAATTAATGAAAATGGCAGGCTGATCGGCCTGGGAACCGACGGGCCTGGTGCGTTAAAGGCGCTTGTTGATGCCGGTGTGGAACTTGACGGAAAAAACATGCTGATGCTCGGCTCAGGCGGGGCTTCCAGAGCAATCGCCTTCACCCTGGCCCGGAACACCAGCCTGGGCAAGCTTACCATACTGGATATCAACGAGGGTCTGCTGCATGGGCTGACGTCGGATTTACAGACCGGCACCACTGCCAGTATAGAGTCCGGGGTCCTGAACGACACTTCGCTTGCCCAGGCGATGGCACAGGCAGATGTCATCATCAATTGCACGCCGATCGGCATGCATCCGCATGAAGGGGTCTCAATCGTCCCCGTCGAGCTCTTCAGGTCTGGACAGGTTGTCTTTGACGTGGTATACACTCCGCTCGAAACCAAACTCCTTGCCGATGCCAGGTCTCGCGGTCTTACAACAGTCTCAGGAGTCGAGATGTTCATAAACCAGGCGGTTCTCCAGTTCAGGTATTTCACCGGCATCGATGCCCCTGTTGATGTTATGAGGCGGGTTGTTATGGAGAAATTGGCAGTATGATTCTGGTTCTGATCGGATATCGTGGTACCGGGAAGAGCCTGATCGGAGAGATTCTTGCGAATCGACTCCAGATGCCGTGCATCAGTATGGATGTTGAAATTGTAACACGGGCCGGCATGTCAATACCTGAAATTGTTGAAAAATATGGCTGGCAGAGGTTTCGTGATATCGAGTCTGAAGTAGCGCTGGGATTATCAGCGCTGGATAACGTCATTGTCGATACCGGTGGCGGCGTTATTGAAAGAGCGGAAAATGTCGCTGCACTTCGTGAGAATGCCTGCGTGGTCTGGCTTAAGGCCTCAACAGATACGATCGTGTCGCGAATTCAATCCGGTACGCAACGTCCCTCCTTGACTGCCGGCAAGACGTTTACTGAAGAGGTGGCAGAAGTACTGGAACGAAGAAATCCCCGATACAAGATGGCTGCTCACTACGAAATCGATACGGATAACCTCCCCCCTGAGCAGCTTGCAGAGATGATTACTGGAATCTGGAAAACAGGTACAAACCATCCAACCACACCGTGAAATCCTTTCCCGACTGAATTACACCGTACACTCTTCACTTCAAGTATATCCAGTCTTCGGTCAGAGGGCCTGCCGTCTGCTGCCTGCTCGACAATGAGAACTTTCCGGGTAGTCTATATGTCAGCAACCTTACGCATGGAGGGGTTCGGAGATGCCTGATTCTATAAAGCGCAACTATTTTGCCAGCGATAATTATGCAGGGATCTGCCCTGAGGCTTGGGGTGCCCTTGAAGCTGCCAACCATGGTTTTGCAAACTCATATGGGGACGACCCCTGGACTGACAGGGCCTGTCTACTCCTTCGAGAGCTTTTCGAGACAGAGTGCGAGGTATTCTTCGTTTTCAACGGGACAGCGGCCAACTCACTGGCGCTTGCCTCTCTCTGCCACTCATACCACAGCATCATTTGCCACGAGATGGCTCATGTGGAGACCGATGAGTGCGGGGCCTCGGAATTTTTCTCCAACGGGACAAAGGTTCTGCTGGTGTCAGGGGGTGAGGGGAAGGTAGACCTTCATGCAGTGGAAGAGACCGTCAAGAGGCGCAGTGACATACACTACCCGAAACCTCAGGTGTTGAGTATTACCCAGGCCACTGAGCTGGGAACCGTATATTCGGTGGATGAACTCAAAGCCGTGGGTGAGCTTGCAAATCGCCTTTCATTGAGGGTACACATGGATGGTGCGCGATTCGCCAACGCTATCGCCACGCTTGGGGTCGCGCCGAAGGAGATCACCTGGCAAGCCGGTGTGGACGTCCTCTGTTTCGGGGGGGCCAAGAACGGCATGCCGTTCGGAGAGGCCGTCATCTTCTTCAACAAGCAACTGGCCTATGAGTTTGATTACCGCTGCAAGCAGGCTGGTCAGTTGGCCTCCAAGATGCGCTTTCTGGCCGCACCCTGGATCGGCATGCTGGAGAGCGGAGCCTGGCTGAGGAACGCGGCCCATGCCAACAGTTGTGCCAAGCTGCTGGAGAGAGAGGTTGCCTCCATTCAAGGGGTTAAGGTACTTTTTCCCCGGCAAGCCAATTCTGTCTTCATGGAGCTGCCAGAGCCACTTATTGAAGGGCTTCGCGCCAAAGGGTGGCATTTTTACACCTTCATCGGCTCCGGAGGGGCGCGATTCATGTGCTCATGGGCCACAAAAGAGGAGGATGTTTTGTCGCTGGCGAGAGATTTCAAGGAGTTGATACAATAAACAGGAGGTAACTCCATCTCCCCGGAAGGAGAGGCTTTTTTTATAGCATTTCTCGTGATATTGTACAGTTGAGATTGATATTTTACTCTTTAATCCGCTTCGGAGCCGACACTGACCTGATGCACGAATTTCTTAAAGAATACCTGACGGTACATGGCTACTGGGTCCTCTTTCTCTGGACTTTTCTGGAGGGGGAGGCCGGGCTTATCCTTGCAGGCTTTCTGGCCTATCAGGGATATATGAATATTTCAGGTGTTATTGTGACAGCCTTTTTTGGAGCATTTTTCGGCGACCAGTTCTACTTTTACCTCGGTCGCTGGCATGGGGTGCGGCTACTGAGAGCTTTTACCTACATAGCGCGAAAGTTCCGAAAGGCACTTCGGCTCATCGAGAAATATGGAACTTTTGTTGCGTTCATCTCCCGGTATACGTATGGTTTCAGGATCGTTCTCCCGATTATACTCGGCATGACCACGTTCCCCGCTTTTAAGTTCTGCTGGCTGAACATAGTGAGCGCTGCTGTCTGGGCAGTTATCTTCTCTCTGACCGGATATCTCTTCGGCAAGGGGGCATCGCTTGTAGTGGACGATGTAAGTCGTTACGAGCACCATCTGATGGGCCTGCTTGCCGCGATGATCGCTGCGATGTGGATGATACACGTGATCCAGGCCTGGTGGAGGCGTCGCCCTGCACGCGCACGGCTCAGGAAGATGAAGGAGTCAGGCGTCGATTTCCACTCTGGCCGGCGAAAGGATGAGAATGACACATGATGAACGTATTGCCGTAGTCCTGGTGGAACCACAGAGTCCCGGCAACGTAGGAATGGTCTGTCGCGCAATGAAGAACTTCGGGTTAACGGATCTGCGGCTGGTTAACCCCTGCACGTTGGATCACCCTGAGGCCCTGAAGTTTGCAGTCTCTGCCAAAGAACTTCTTTCATCTGCTAAACTATTTTCATCTCTCGCAGAAGCGATCGGAGATGCCCCTTTATCGATTGCAACAACACGCCGCCATGGCAAGTACCGGCAGGAGATATTCACTCCGGCTGAGATCGTGGCGAAGATCGACTCACAACTCTCTGCAAATCGGGCAGCGCTGGTATTCGGGCGCGAAGATAGCGGACTGACGACCGACGAGGTCGCGCTTTGCCGCTGGCAGGCTACCATCCCGACTGCAGACGAATACGGTTCGCTCAATCTCTCCCAGGCTGTGCTCCTCTTCTGTTACGAGCTTTATACTGGGCTTAACGAGATTAGAGAGGCTTCTGTCAGGGAGCTTGCTCCAGCGGCAAGCGTTGAGCCACTTTATGAGCAGATGGAGAGAATCCTATTGAAAATCGGCTTTTTGAAACCTGAAAACCCTGCACACCTTATGCGATCTTTCAGAAGGATCTTTGCAAGGGCGGATCTCGACAGCAGGGAGGTCGCAATCCTGCGAGGGATGTTCTCTCAGGTGGATTGGGCAGCCGATGCCTTCCATGGAAAGAAGGGTACTTGATGGAGGCGACCGTTATTGGCGGGATTGCAGGTCTTATGACCAGTATTGCGGTAATTCCGCAGATGATAAAGACCTGGAAGACGCGGCATGCCCGTGATCTCTCGATCTGGCAGCAGATAATCGTGATTATCGGGCTTGCCCTCTGGCTCTGTTATGGGCTTATGCTGGGTGATATTCCGCTCATTGCATCAAATACTTTCACACTTGTCTGCTACTCTCTGCTGCTGGGTATGAAAATAATCTATGACCGTGCTGACAAACTGCGCAGCCGTGAGTATCCTGATCAGAACACCCATCATCCATAGGGAGGGAAATATGAAGAGATCCACTCTGCACATCATCCTTGTCATCTCCTGTCTTGTCCTGTCAGGCTGCGGCTACAACACCATGCAGGCGAATGAGGAGGCGGTTATTGCTGCATGGGGAGATGTGGAAGCCTCGTATCAGCGCAGAACCGACCTGATCCCCAATCTCGTGGAGGTTGTCAAAGGATATGCCAAGCATGAGGCTGATACACTCACGGCCGTTACCGAGGCGCGTGCCAGGGTAGGTTCCATGCAGGTGAGCAAGGGGCTGGTCAGCGACCCGCAGGCATTGCAGAAGTTCCAGTCGGCACAGGGAGAGTTGAGCGGAGCACTCTCTCGGCTTATGGTGGTTGTCGAACGGTATCCGGACCTTAAGGCCAATCAGAACTTTCGCGATCTCCAGAATCAGCTGGAAGGGACCGAGAACCGGATCAACGTAGCCCGCGTTCGATACAACAAGTCAGTACAGGAATTCAATACCAGCATCCGCACGTTCCCCAACAGCCTTACAAACTCGATGTTTCTGCACCTCCAACGCAAAGAGCCTTTCAAGGCAGAGGAGGGTGCGAAGGTTGCGCCGAAAGTCAAGTTTTAGGGGGCTGCAGGGCAACTGCTCAGAACCCGGCAGGTTTACAACGTGGCTTTCGGGTGATACAAGTACTCTCATTCTGAACCAAGACATCAGTAAAGAGGGAAAACATTGTTGTTTCCGACATTCGTGTACATCTTGCTGGTTTTTGTCCTTGTCTTGGCAAACGGCTTTTTTGTAGCATCTGAGTTTGCGCTCGTGGCAGTGCGCAGGTCGCGCGTTGCCACCTTGGCCGAGACCGGTGATCTCAGGGCCGATGTGCTGCTCGAACTGGTCGATAACCTTAATATCTATATCTCCGCTACCCAGCTCGGTATTACCATGTCATCTCTAGCTCTCGGCTGGATCGGCGAGCCTGCCTTTGCGCGACTTCTGGCAGTGCCACTTCAGGGAATTGTCTCAACAGCCGCTCGACATACCATCTCCTTTGCTCTCGCCTTTACCGCCATAACATTTCTTCATATCGTGATTGGAGAGCTCGCTCCCAAGACGCTTGCCCTTGAGCGGGCGGAAAAGGTTGCATTGGCCATTGCCTGGCCGTTGCGGCTGTTCCAGAAGATTTTTCGATGGCCGATCAAATTTCTCGATTGGGCTGGGATGCGAACGGTTCGCATCTGCGGGATTCAGTCCTCGGTTGAGCATGCTTCGGTCTACACAGTGGAAGAGCTAAGACATTTGATTGATGCCTCGCAAAAAAGCGGTAACCTCGAAGAGGATGAACATAAGTTGCTGCATGGAATATTCGAGTTTTCCGATGCGGAGGTAATTGAAGTAATGGTGCCGCGCAATGCCGTTTCGGCATTACCGGTCTGCGCTACACTGGAAGAGACCAAAATGGCTTTCCGCACACACGGGTATTCCCGTCTGCCTGTCTATAGGGAGCACCTTGACAGCATTGTCGGGGTACTGTTCAGGAGAGACCTGGAACCCTATCTGGAGCAGTCACAGACAGAACCATTCTGCCTGGAAACCCTTGCGCATCCCCCCCTGTTCATCCCGGCCAATGCTCGTCTTAGTGCTGCGCTGAGGCAGATGCAGTTCTCAAGGACCCATCTGGCATTTGCTGTGGACGAATATGGAGGGATAGAAGGAATAATCACCCTTGAGGACATTCTTGAAGAGATCGTAGGTGAGATCGATGATGAATTCGATGATAAGTCACCTGCCCAGATTGTTGAAGACAACGGAACATACCTGTTGGATGGAATGCTGACCGTACGTGACGCTAATCAGCACCTGCATATGAATTTGCCTGAGGACGATGCATATACGACTATTGCCGGGTTTGTGATTGCCCAGACACGGCGGCTTATGAATGTGGGAGAAGCGATTGAGTACGAAGGTATGAGATTTAGGGTGGAAAGTGTGGACCGTCGTCGAATTCGACGTGTAAGGGTTACCCTGGGTTCGGATTCAGACTGACCTGCTGATGAATGTATCTATTCTTGAAGGGGAGGACATCCAAGGTTTCGGATATCCTCCCCTTTTTAATGGTCAGTGAATTTTGTGTTTTTTTCCGATGGTGATCGACGTCAGAACGGCTATGGCCAGCGCCCCTATGATGACCCCGAGAGAGAAGTAGATCGGGATGTGCCAGATGTCAACCAGCAGCATCTTTACTCCTACAAATGCGAGGATGAAGGAAACTCCGAGCTTCAGGTAGACGAACATCTCCATGACGTGGGCCAGCAGGTAGTAGAGCGAGCGGAGTCCCATGATAGCGAAGACGTTTGACGTGTAGACTATGAACGGATCGCGGGTTATGGAAAGGACCGCCGGTATGGAGTCGATAGCGAAGATCACGTCGCTTGATTCCACCACAACGAGGGTCAAAAAGAGTGGTGTAGCGGCTAAGATCCCCTGGCGTCGGATGAAGAACCGGTCATCACGTATTCGCTTGGTTATCGGCATGAAGCGCCTGACCAGCTTTACCAAGAGATTCTTTTCCGGCTCTATCTGGTCTTCTTCGCCAAAGGCCATCTTGAAACCGGTGACGATCAGAATCGCGCCGAACAGGTAGATCATCCAGTGAAACCGTTCGATAAGCCCGATACCGGCAAAGATAAAGATGGCCCTCATCAGAAGAGCACCGATTATCCCCCATTTGAGGATCTTTGGCTGGTGTGCCTTGGTTATATGAAAGTAGTTGAAGATCATTATGAAGACAAATAGATTGTCCACAGAGAGAGACTCTTCAATCAGATAACCGGTAAAGAACTCCAGAGCCTTGGTTTGGCCCATCTCAAAGTAAATCCAGGTATTGAAGGCTAGAGCCAGCATGACCCAGCTGATCGTCCAGGCGAGTGCCTCGCGAAACTTTATTTCATGGCTCTTCCGGCTGAAGATTCCCATGTCGAGGGCAAACATAACGGTCATGATTGTGCCGAAGCCGAACCAGAGGATAGTGGGGTGAGTTGTTGTCATTGTTCAGATTCCTGTTTTCATGCTGGTGATACTCAAAATATGAGATGGTTACAGACTATAGGCAAGCTGTACAGTAGTCAAAATAATTTAATCTGTGGAGCAATTGTCGGTATAATTTACATCATATCTGCGTGCTAGTTCAGGATGAGAGATGTGAATTCTACATTACAATTATGTCAGATTAGTAAAATACTGTTTGAACCTGCCGAGAAACTAGCTCGTAGAATCAATATATTGCAGTCTTGTTTGCGCAACTTTTTTTTAAAGTGCCGGTGTCGCAATTTTGGATCGGTCTTTAAAATATGGGTGATTTGCAACTGCTTTTGGTGAAAAACCAGAGGTTCATCCTTCACCAATTTCCCACGGAATGGATATTTAATGTCGGGAATGTTTACACTTGTCAGGACAGTATTCAAAATTGCTAACTATCCAATAATAAACGAAATAATCTGCTGCGTGGCTCAAATATCCGCTTTCAGGTGCGTCGGATTCCAGTATTCCTGTCGCAATTCTTTACGTGCTATCGTTACGTTGGAAAAGAGCTGTATAACTACCTTGATTTACGGCATATTTATTTTGGTTCGATTTATGCTAAAGACTCATTAAGTTTGGAAACATTGTTTTTGTAAGCAAATAAAAGGAAAAGGAGAATGGTATGAAAAAGATTATCGTATTGGTCGCAGCTATGATGGCACTTGCTGCAACGGCACAAGCCAACACATTCGTTAACGGCGGCTTCGAAAGTGGAAATCTCACTGGCTGGACAGGGGGAGGAGGAAGTTGGTCCGGTAGTCCTACTTGGTTGCCAGTTAATCCGTCTGTTTACGCCGGCGGTCCCTCCAATAACACCATTATGACTGCTGGTACTGTAGACCCTTACACTGGTCAGTCCACGGTCTATAACGGAAATAATTCTGTACGGGTCAATGACAGGTGGAACGACTACTCGGTGTCGACCATTAGCCAGTCAGTGTCAAACTACACCGGCAATGACATTTATTTTGAGTGGAACGCAGTGCTGCAAGCTTCTCACGATACCTACGATTCAGACTATTTTTCACTGACCCTCCGTGATGATACCGCTGGCACCGATCTTCTTTCCCGTTCTTACAGCTCTGCCTCCGCACCCGGTATCTTTACTCAGTACGGTTCATGGTTTGGCAGTGGCTGGCAGGTTGAGCACATTGATTTGGCCGCACTTGGAATCGTAGGACATAACCTCACCCTGACTCTCCTTGCCTCTGACTGCCCCTACGGCGGACATGCTGGGTATGTCTACCTTGACGGGTTCGATACTGTCATTGTTAATCCCGGCCCTGCAGTACCTGAGCCTTCGACCATGCTTCTCCTTGGTGGCGGACTTGCTGGACTGGCCTTCTGGAGAAAGCGTAAGAGCGCATAATTTACTGCTTTACACGCAGCTCATAAATGTAGTGCAAATACTTTAGATTGAAAAGGACGGTCACGTGACCGTCCTTTTTTTCAAAAACCATAGATGGGGTGCATCTGGTAAGGATGCACCCCAATTTATTGCGGTAAAAGTTCCGACAGGTTGCTTTTTTGGGGAGGTCGGCTTACAATCAGTTGATTCGCTGCAACAATACTAAGGTGTACACCTTCAATGCCCCACTTCTCCCAAGGAAAATCCCTGGGCCCGGCCCTCACACTCTCCCTGCTGATTCATGTTGGGCTCTTTGTACTGCTTTTGTATCTGCCAAGTGGCGCAAAAAGGCAGGCAAAGGAAGAGCCGATCATGGTGGACCTGCAGGACCTGCCACAGGTACAACAGCAGCTATCGAGGGACAACGGCGAGTCTAAACGTAAGTCAGACTCCTTTCGGAGGGTTCCGCAGGAGATCGCTCCGCTTGGCGAGGCGGAACGAGATATACCTGCACCTGCTGTTGCGCCACGAACTGCAAGACCAAAGATGGCCCTTCCCTTGAGACCTCCTGAGATGAAGCGGCCGACTGAGCCGACAGAGAGTCTGTTCAAGCCGAAGGAGCAATCACCTCCTGATAGTTCCAGGTTTTTTCCGAGTCCGGATAAGCTGGCAAGGATTGAGGAGAACTACCGGAAGAAATACGGTCCGGAGGTTAAGGAGAGCGACACCAAGTTCCTGAACACCGACGACATGATGTTCGGTTCGTTTCTGAGGCGCTTTGAGACGGCGGTGTACGGGGTATGGCGCTACCCCGCGGAGGCTGCCAGGCTGGGCGTAGAAGGGGTAACTCCGGTACGCATAACGTTCAACCGTAACGGAGCGATAGAGAAGGTGGAGATTCTGGAGAGCTCGGGGAGCAGGATTCTAGACGATGAAGTGCGACGGACACTTGGCTTGATCGGGCCTGTGGGTGCATTTCCCAAGGCGTATGGCAAAGAGACGTTCCACCTTATCGCCTTCTTTCAATATGGCATTGTGAGCGGCTCGATCCGCGGCAGACTCTATTGATGAAACAGCCAAAACCGTACTGGTTATGCCTTGCGTTACTGCCCTGCAAGCCTCTCTATCAGAAATTTTCTGAAATCAATGCTGAACTCCTCGCGCTTCAGGGCCATGTCCACAGTGGCCTTTAGAAAGCCGAGCTTGTCGCCGCAGTCGTGTCGTATCCCCTCGAACTGGCAGCCGTAGATCGCCTCTTCCTTGGAGAGAGTGAGAATAGCGTCGGTCAGCTGAATCTCTCCCCCCTTGCCGGGAGTCTGCTTCTGAAGGATCGGAAAAATGTCAGGGGTAAGCACATAACGTCCTATGATCGCCAGATCCGAAGGGGCCTCTTCGCGTTTCGGCTTCTCCACCATATCTGTAACTTCGTAGATCTGCCCTGATATATGGTTTGCCTTTACACAGCCATAAGATGAAATATTTTCCATCGGCACCTTTTCCAGTGCTAGAACCGGTCCGCGATATTTCTTGTAAACATCTAGCAGCTGGCCGAGGCAAGGTCGTTCAGCATCGATAATGTCGTCTCCAAGCAGGACGGCGAACGGCTCGTTTCCGACAAAATCCTTGGCGCAGAGGATAGCGTGTCCCAGCCCCATCGCCTGTTTCTGTCGTACGTAGAAGATATCCACCATCTCGGCGATCTCCCTCATGCGTGACAGCTCCTCTTCCTTTCCTTTTTCGGAGAGGTGTGCCTCCAGCTCAAAGGCGATGTCGAAGTGGTCTTCCAGTGCCCGCTTGCCACGGCCTGTCACGAAAAGTATCTGCTCGATCCCTGAGGCGACTGCCTCCTCAACTACATACTGGACAAGAGGCTTGTCAATGAGCGGAAGCATCTCTTTGGGAGAGGACTTGGTTGCCGGAAGGAATCGGGTGCCGAGACCTGCAACCGGGAATACCGCCTTTTTAACCTGCATGGTTGAACTCCTTGCGAAATTTGAATTATTGATTGAGGTCGCTCTTTACGGCATTGACGATTACAGGGATCAGATCCTCCCTCCCCATTGCCATGATATGTATGCCGTCGCAGATGACTGCTGACTGTCTGGCAAGTCGACATGCGATCTCAATCCCCGTTGCAGCCGGATTTCCTGAATTTTCGAGTTCGTTGATAAGGTGGTCGGGGACGGTAAGCCCCGGGATGTTGCGATTGATATAGCGGGCCATGCCTGCTGACTTCAGAAGGAGTATCCCTCCGATCACCTTTACCGGAAGATGCCGTACAGCATCGCGAAAACGCTGGAGAGTTTCCGGGTCGAAGGTTGCCTGTGTCTGTAAGAAACGGGTGCCTGCAGCGACCTTCTTCTCAATTTTTATCAGGGAGAGCTCGAATGGCTCAGCATCTGGAGCGGCTGCGGCACCGCAGAAAAAGGCAGGGGATCCTGTCAATGGAATTCCGCTGAGATCCCGTCCCTGGTTCAGCTCTTCTATTGCCTGGAGAAGTTGCACCGAATCAAGATCGAAGACCGGTTTCCCCTGGGGGTGATCTCCGAAGCTTATGTGGTCGCCTGTCAGTGCAAGGACATTCGTTATTCCGAGGGATGCAGCACCCAAAAGGTCGCTCTGAAGGGCAAGTCGGTTCCGGTCCCTGCAGGTAAGCTGGTAGATTGGCTCGATCCCTTCCCGGATCAAAAGCGCAGCTGCTGCCAAGGGGGATATCCGCATATTGGCCCCCTGGTTGTCGGTAACATTGATGGCGTCGACGATTGATGAAATGGCGTTTGACGCAGCAAGAAACTCTGTACAGTCGCACCCCTTTGGCGGGCAGACTTCGGCGGTGAAGACGAAACGTCCGGCTGAGAGTTTTTCCTGAAGGCTGGATTGCATTCTACTTCTCCAGCTTCTGCCGGCCCGGTCGCCGACTGGTGGTATTGTCCTTTGCGGGGACGGTCCGATGTATCCGCTCCAGAGCCCCTTGCGCTGTCAGGCGGTCAAAGATCATCTTCCATGCGCATTCGCTCTCAGTGTCTATTTCGCATCTCCCCTTGTCCATGCCACCACAGGGACCGTTAAGGAGCCCTTTGGGGCAGAGGGTAACCGGGCAGATGCCTCCGGTCCGTGAGAGAACGCATTCACCGCAGAGGGAGCATTTCTGTTCGAAATGGTTCAGTCGGCGGATATTTCCGAGGAACTTGGTGTCGAGACATGCTATGGTCCGTTTGGGGGTGGTTGCTGAGACCGACTGGACGCCGGCACCACAGGCAAGTACCAGAATCGCTTCGGCCTCTTCTATCATCTCTTTACGGGAACGAAGGTCACGGGCCGTTCGCAGCATATGGCAGACTTCATCAATAATGATGGAGCCGGTAACCTCCAGCCCTTCTGCAGTGAGGCTCTCCTGCATTGCCCAGACCTCTTCCTCACCTCCGGCCTTACAAACCGTAGCACATTTGGCGCATCCTACCAGGAAGAGCCTGGAGATCCCTGCCAGTTCGGAGAGAATCTCCTTGAGCGGTTTCTGGCTGCTGACGATCATCGGCAGGTGCGCCTGGCAGATTCGGTTGTGTTCTGGAGCAGCATGGTGATGGTCATGGGGCCGACCCCACCCGGTACCGGGGTTATGGCAGAGGCACGTTCGCTGGCAGCTGCAAACTCTACGTCACCGACCAGTTTTTTATCCCCGACGCGATTGACGCCGACATCGATGACAATAGCGCCAGGTTTGATCCATGAACCTTTGATCATCTCGGGTACCCCCACTGCTGCTATGACCACATCGGCCTCCGAGACCTTGGCCGCAAGATTTTTGGTTCTGGAATGGCAGATGGTGACGGTCGCATGCTGCGCCAGGCACATGAGAGCCACCGGCTTGCCAACGATATTGGATCGGCCGATAATGACAACCTCCTTGCCGGTCAGGTCGACCCCGGTCTCCTTCAGCATTACCATGACGCCGTATGGGGTGCACGGCTGGAAGACCGGTTTCCCCACCACGAGACGTCCGACGTTGTAGGGGTGAAAACCGTCCACATCCTTGTGGGGCGAGATCGCCTCGAGAACCTTCTCAGTATTGATCTGTTTCGGCAGGGGGAGCTGCACCAGTATCCCGTGAATCCGGAGGTCGCAGTTGAGCTGGTCGATCAGTTCGAGCAGGGCGGCTTCGGTGGTATCTGCCGGGAGTTTATGCTCGTCGGAAAATATCCCCACATCTTGGCAGGCCTTCTCCTTCATGCTGACGTAGACCTTGCTTGCCGGGTCTTCACCCACGAGAACCACTGCGAGCCCTGGGGTTATCCCTTTTGTCTTGAGTGAAGCGACCTCTTTTGCGATCTCGCCGCGAATCTTAGCGGCGATTGCCTTACCGTCAATCAGGTTTGCCATCTGTTTCAGCTCCTTGGTTGATTTTTGAGCATAATACGGGAATAGAGGTTTTGTTGTAAAGGTTTACAATATGTTGGGCACAAAAAAACCTCCCGGTTGCAGGAGGCTTTCAGGTTGATCTCAATTCGTGAGGTTACGCAGCTGCTGATGACGGGCAACCAGCACAGCTTCCGCCTGATGGGCAGGCCGGAGCAGGGGCAGACCCCGCGCTCTTTCCAGCGCCGTATCCTTCAGTATACCATCCTCCACCCTTGAGGGTAAATGCGGTTGAGGAGATGAGTTTCTTTACCTCGCCGCCGCAGCTGGGACATTCCTTTGCCGGTTCATCAGAAAACTTCTGACGCAGTTCAAAGGTGTGTTCGCAGGCGGTGCACTGATATTCGTAGACTGGCATTTCGATTAATCCTCCCTGATACATTTCTCTCTTGTGAATATAGTGATTCGTCTATGGTTTTGTCAAGAGTGTTCATTAAGAAGTGAGTTGATTGCTTCTGCACCGACCCCCAGGACAAGGAGGGTCTTGTGACGGGATTTGGCGCCGGAAACGACAGAAACCCTTGATTTTGCCAAGCCAAGCGATTTGGCTATGAACTCTGCCAGTTGCTTGTTTGCAGCATCTTCCACAGGAGGTGAGGTGAGCCTGACCTTGAGCGACTCTCCCTTGACGCCGCAGATTTCTGTGCGGCTTGCCCTTGGCTGGACATGGACCGAAAAGAGTATGCCTTCAGAGGTTTCGGTGAGCTTGAGCAGGGGGATATCCTGTTATTCCAATTCCACATCAAAGCGCTCTCTTTGTTGGCTTGTCTTCAGGTCCTCAGCATATTGATGTATGCCTTTGTAGCCTCAATCCTCGGGAGATGATTTCATCTTTGATTTGAAATCGGAATTATTCGCCTGATGCGTTAAGAAGTTTCAGATGGTTTTCAAGGATGGATCTGAAGGAGTTCTCGAACTGGGATTTTTCTCTGCGCAGATCTTGGATCTGGTTGCCGAGTTGCAGCAGGCGGCTCTCGGCATCAGCCAACAGCCTGTCTGCTTTGATCTCCGCTTCTGAGATAAGGAGTGTCGCCTCTCTCTTGGCATTTGCCTTCATCTCTTCGGTAATCTTCTGAGCAGCCAGCATGGTTTCCCGCAGTGAGTTCTCTCGCTGGCGGGTCTCATCCAGTTCAGCCGCAGCCTTGCGGATCTGTTCCTTCAGGTCGGCATTCTCGCGAATCAGCCCCTCCATCTCAGTTGATACCACCTGCAGGAATGCATCGACATCATCAGAGTCGAGTCCTCCGAACATCTTTCCCTTGAACTGCTGCTGCTGAATGTCGATAGGAGAGATCAGCATGAAATCAGCTTCCCATCCCAAATTTGAGGCGGCTGACCAGCTCGAAGAGAGAGGTGACCACGAATTTCTGAAGGAAGAAGATGACGAGAAGAACGAGAAGGGGGGAAAGGTCCAGTCCGCCTGTGTCAGGAAGTACGCGACGGACTCTTTGAAGTAACGGTTCCGTGGCCCTATAGAGAAAGCTGACTATCGGGTTGTAGGGATCCGGATTCACCCAGGAGAGAATGGCTCGGGCAATCAGGATGTACATATAGATCGTAAGGGCAAAATCCAGGATATAGGCGAGAGCATTTATGAAATTGGCAAGTATGAACATTTCATCCCCGTTTGTGCGAGGTCAGACTGATTGCATCCTTATACAGAAATTGATCCCTGCTGTCAAGAAGGGAGGGGGACTAGGCGAGCTGCTTTCGGAAGCGCTTTACCGCAAAACAGAGGATGACAGCGCCGAGTATGAAGAGCCCCAGCAGCTGGGGCCACAGGATGCCGGACCCGACACCCTTGAGAAAGACCCCACGGATGATTACCAGGTAGTAGCGAAGCGGGTTTAGGTAGGTGAAATACTGTATCGACTGAGGCATATTCTCGATGGGAAAGGCAAAACCTGAGAGGAGCATTGCAGGAAAGGTGAACATGAACGAGCTCATCATCGCCTGCTGCTGGGTTCTGCTTATGGTGGAGATGAAAAGGCCGAAGCCGAGTGTGCTGAGAAGAAAGAGCCCTGTAGCGCCAAAGAGAAACAGCAGACTGCCGCGCATCGGCGTTTCAAACCAGAAGGCAGCCACCAGGGTGACTATGGCCACGTTTATGTAACCGATCAAGGCAAACGGCAGAGTCTTGCCTATAATGAATTCCCACCGCTTTATCGGCGTCACGATGATCTGCTCCATGGTGCCGATCTCCTTCTCTCTTACCACGGACATACTTGAGAGCATCATGGTAACGATCAGTACCATCTGTGCCATGACTCCCGGTACCATGTAGTTTCGACTCTCCAGGTTTTCGTTGAACCAGGCACGGCTCTCCAGTTGCACTGACGCTCTTTCAGGGGTTCCTGCACCGCTTCGGATGAAACGCTCAAGGAGGATCTGGTTGCTGAAGTGCTGCGCGATCTTGATCCCGTGGGAAAGGACGATTCGTGCCGTGTTCGGGTCGGTGCCGTCGATGATGATCTGAAGCTGCGCAGTTCGCCTCCCGCCTCTAACCAGCTCCTCGAATCCCCGGTTGATCCGGACCACTGCCTTGATCCCCCCCTTATCCATGAGGTCGCGTATCTCTGATTCAGCGCCTATCCTCTGTACTATGGTGAAATATCCCGAACTGACGAGCTGTTCAACAAATTCGCGGCTCGCTGAACTGTTGTCCATGTCGTAGATCCCGGTGGAGATGTTCTTGACATCGGTGTTGACCGCATAACCGAACAGTATGATCTGCACAATCGGCACGCCGAATACGATGAATCGCATCTTGGGGTCGCGGAGAATCTGGGTGAACTCTTTTGTCAGCATGGTTCTGAGGCGCTCGAACATGGATATCCCGGTGCGAAGCTCATGAAATAGGTAAAGGTTATAAGCGGATAACTACACTATTTTCTTCCTGAATTTTACAATTGCCACTGTCATTACAACGGTTCCGAAACCGATCAGAAATAGCGCTTCTCCCCAGAGGACTTCCAGTCCTACCCCTTTCAGATAGATCCCTCTGAGAATAGTGACGAAATACCTGGCCGGAATGATGTGTGTTACCCACTGGATGACAGGTGGCATGTTTTCAATCGGAAAGATGAACCCGGATAGGAGGAAGGCCGGAAGCAGGGTTGCCACAAGGGCGAACTGGCTGGAAACGAACTGACTCCGGCCTACGATACTGATCAGCATGCCGATGGCAAGGGCAACCAGAAGGAAGAGGATCGACATGCCGAGAAGTAGTGGCCGATCCCCCCTGAACGGTACCTGGAAGATGTAACGACCTGCAAGCAGCGACAGTACGAGATCTATGATCCCTATACAAAAATAGGGGATCAGTTTGCCGATGATCATTTCAGAGCCACGCAGAGGTGTCGATATGAGCTGCTCCATGGTGCCTGTCTCCCACTCCCTGGCAACGGTTAGGGAGGTGAGGAGTGCTGCGATAATAGTCATGATTACCGCGATCAGTCCGGGCACAATGGCATTGCGCGACAGCATATCCGCATTGAACCATACCCGCGGCTCGACCGTAAGCGGTGAAATGGGGGCGACTCCCCCTGTGCGCCTGATCTCTTGCAGGGAGATATCCTCTGTATAACCGGCTACGATGAATTCCGCGTAACCAAGCGCTATAGTGGCTGTGTTGGCGTCGCTGCCGTCGATGATCGCCTGCGCTCGGGCAGGCCTGCCGGCTTTCAGCTGCCGGGCAAAGTCGGTTGGAACGATAATGGCGATCAGTGCACTCCGCTCGTCAATCGCCCTTTCGATCTCTCGGTAGTTATCTGTCCGACCTGACAGTGCAAAATATCTCGAACCAGTGAATCGGCTGATAAAATCGCGGCTTGCCGGGGTATTGCTCTGGTCCCACACGATGATCGGTACCCGGTCAACATCAAGGGTCAGGGCATAACCGAACATGAAGAGGAGCAGCATCGGCAGGGCAAGCCCCATGATGAGGCTTCGAGGGTCGCGAATGACATGTTTGAATTCTTTTTTTGCAACAGCCTTGATGCGGCGCCATTTCATGGGAGAATCCCTCTAGGTAAGAGCTATTCTGACCACATTCTACCACCATTTGTGGGATAGTGCCCGACGATGCAAATTTCCGGTTGCGGCATTCGATTGAAAGATGGATTGCTTATTGCAATTTATACCATCAGATATACCGAAATCCCTTAGACGTGCGGCAACGAGGCCCTGGACTAACAATTGTCCTGGGCCTCATTGCCTTCAAAGGAGTCCCCAATGACAGCATCTGCCCATAAAGTAATCATCGACGATACGACCCTGAGGGATGGCGAGCAGACAGCCGGTGTTGTATTCAGCCGGCAGGAAAAGCTCGGTATTGCCAGAATGCTGGATGGGATGGGCGTCCATGAACTGGAATGCGGTATACCAGCCATGGGCAAGGATGAGCGGGATGGAATAAGGGCCTTGGTCGACATGGGACTTACGGCCAGGCTGATAACCTGGAATCGCGCCGTTAAAAGCGACATAGATGCCAGTCTCTCCTCCGGTGTGTCTGCGGTTGATCTCTCGCTCTCTGTTTCAGATATTATGATCCGGAACAAGCTGGTGAAAAGTCGCGAATGGGTAAAGGAGCAGCTGAAGAAGAGCCTGGGGTATGCAAAGGAGCATGGTCTCTATGTATCGATCGGCGGAGAGGACGCAAGCCGTGCGGATCTGAATTTCCTTGCCGAGCTAATGGAGATTGCACGAGGCATGGGCGCAGAGCGGTTTCGTTTCTGTGACACCCTGGGTATACTTGATCCTTTCACCATGTACGAGAAGGTAAAGGCCCTGCGCTCTGTAGTTCCTGATTTGGATATTGAGGTTCACACCCACAACGACCTGGGCATGGCAACTGCCAATGCCATTGCCGGCATAAAGGCTGGTGCTCGATTTGTCAATACAACCGTGAATGGTCTTGGTGAGAGAGCAGGCAATGCGGCTCTTGAGGAGGTTGTAATGTCGCTGAAGGTCTCCTGTGGAATAGATCCCGGCATAGACACTCACCGTTTCCGCGAGGTATCGCGCTTTGTGGGCCATGCTTCACGCCGTCCGGTACCGGAATGGAAGGCGGTTGTCGGCGAGAGGGTGTTTGCCCACGAATCGGGCATCCATGCCGATGGTGTAATCAAGGACCCACACAACTATGAGGGGTTCGATCCCGGTGAAGTCGGGTTAAAGCGTTTTTTGGTCATCGGTAAGCATTCCGGTACAACCGGTGTTATTGAACGGTACAGGGCACTCGGCATTGATCTGTCCCGTGAGCAGGCATGCCTGCTTCTGGACCGTGTACGCTCCCTTGCCGGAAAGATCAAGCGTTCCATGAATGATGCCGATCTGCTGCGGCTCCATGACGGTCTGAATGAATCCTTTGCGTCATAAAGGGTATGGATCGTGCTATACAGGTAACCGATAATAACTTCCTAAAAGGGGACATGATCATGAAATCTGTGCTGATATGCGATGATGAGCCTGTTATCAGGTTGAGTCTCAAGGTAATGCTCAAGGAACTCGGCTTTGATGAAATACACGAATGTGCTGATGGAGCGGCAGCGGTTACGACAGCTCTGGACCGGATACCCGATGTCATTGTCATGGATGTATCCATGCCCAAGAAAGACGGTATAACCGCTGCAACCGAGATTCGAAAAAAACTCAAGGTTCCCATCATACTGCTGACAGCCTGTCATGATCCGGATGTCGTAAAGCGTTCAATAACGGCTGGAATCGCCGCTTTCCTCATCAAACCGGTACGTCAGGAAGAGCTATGGCCTGCCATAGAACTGGCATTTGCACACTGCGATCTGGTGGAGAACCTCAAGGAACAGGTGGAGGACCTCAAGGATACCCTGGAGAGCCGCAAGGTTATAGAGAAAGCCAAGGGGGTGCTGATGAAGGCTCACGGTCTCTCTGAGCCTGAGGCGTTTCGTAAGATGCAGAAGCTTGCCATGGACAAACGGAAGTCTCTGAAGCAGATCGCTGAGGCGATTCTGCTGACCGAGTGATTGCTTAATTTCTATGCAATTGCTCCAGGGTGTGCGTGCGGAGGAAGATAGTTGAAAGGTAAATCGAGTGAATTTAGGGTATTACGAATTGGCACGGTCAGTGCTAATTAGAACACAAACGAAGTAATAAGCTAATTGACAATCGCAAGTTGTATCATTTCTCTTTCGGGTACGCCGACGTGCTCGGGGAGAAGAGTATCGGCAAGGGCGCCTCGGTTCAGACTGGGGCGCCTTTTTTATTGCCCCACACATTCACCAGCGGTCCACAGATTGGTGGCTGCAAAAAGGAGAAACAACATGAGACAGATCGCTATCTACGGAAAAGGCGGCATCGGCAAATCAACCACAACCCAGAACACGGTGGCAGGGCTCGCGTATCTCGGCAAGAAGGTCATGATCGTCGGCTGCGACCCCAAGGCAGACTCCACCCGTCTGATTCTCCACGCCAAGGCCCAGTCAACGGTTATGGACCTGGTACGCGAACGCGGCACAGTCGAGGATCTGGAGCTTGAAGATGTGTTGAAGGTCGGTTACGGAGAGACCAAGTGCGTCGAATCAGGTGGCCCGGAGCCGGGTGTCGGCTGTGCCGGCCGCGGTGTCATCACCGCCATCAACTTCCTGGAGGAGAACGGCGCCTATACCGATGATCTCGATTTCGTGTTCTACGACGTTCTTGGCGACGTTGTCTGCGGCGGGTTTGCCATGCCGATCCGCGAAGGCAAGGCCGAGGAGATCTATATCGTCTGTTCCGGTGAAATGATGGCCATGTACGCCGCCAACAACATCGCCAAAGGTATCCTCAAGTATGCATCAAGCGGCAAGGTGCGTCTCGCCGGCCTTATCTGCAACGCCAGGAAAACCGACAAGGAGTTTGAACTGGTCAGTGCCCTGGCAGCCAAGCTCGGCACCCAGATGATCCATTTCGTCCCCCGCGACAATCAGGTGCAGAGGGCGGAGATGCGCAGGATGACGGTCATCGAATATTCGCCGGAGCATCCGCAGGCCCAGGAGTACCGGACCCTTGCCGAGAAAATTCTCAATAACAAGATGCTGGTTGTGCCGACTCCGCTGGAGATGGAAGAGCTGGAAGACCTGTTGATGGAGTTCGGCATTATGGAGGCTGAGGATGAGAGCGTGGTCGGCGTAGCCGAAGCTGCTGCTAAGTGAACGAACGCTTTTGCGCCAGGTTCGCGCCGGCCTGCGGATTATCGTTGTGCGGCGTAGCGCTGCTACGCCTCCGCCGAAATCCTCGTTCGACACGAACCTGGCATCAAAATCGTTCGTCCATCTGGTTTTAAAAATACAAAAAACGGTATGGAGCGAGGAATTTTTCGTTCTGGCAAGGCTGTCGAAGAAGCGGGCGGAGGCGTAGCAGCCGCTACGCCGCACAACCGGTTCTGAAGACTTACGCAGCCAGGGCGGAAAAGAACCGCTCCCTTCGAAGGAGTGAGTTATGAAGAAAGTAGACGGCATCACCAAAGAATCTACCCAGGAGATGATCGACAAGACTCTTGAGGCGTATCCCGAGAAGGCTAAGAAGAAGCGGGCGCCGCATCTGGCGCCGAACAATCCCGAAGGAGGCTCCGCCTGCGTCAAGTCAAACCGGAAGACCGTACCCGGCGTCATGAGTGCCCGCGGTTGCGCCTATGCAGGCGCCAAAGGGGTGGTCTGGGGACCGATCCGCGATATGGTCCATGTCTCTCACGGTCCGGTCGGCTGCGGCTGGTACTCCTGGGGCACCAGGCGCAACCTGATGAGCGGCATCACCGGGGTTACCAACTTCGCCATGCAGTTCACCTCGGACTTCCAGGAAAAGGACATCGTCTACGGCGGCGACAAGAAGCTCAAGCAGCTTCTTGTGGAGGCAACGGAACTCTTTCCTCTGGCCAAAGGTATATCGGTACTTTCCGAATGTCCGGTCGGACTGATCGGCGATGACATAAACTCGGTCGCCAAACAGTCATCCAACGAGCTGGAGATACCGATTATCCCCTGCAATTGCGAGGGGTTTAGGGGCGTTTCCCAGTCTCTTGGTCACCACATCTCAAACGACACCATCCGCGACCATATCATCGGCACTCGGGTCTTTTCCGAGCCGGAAACCCCCTATGATATATCGCTGATCGGTGACTACAACATCGGTGGCGACGTCTGGTCTGCCAAGGCGCTTCTGGAAGAGATCGGCCTCAACGTCAAATCGGTCTGGACCGGAGACGGCGAGCTGGAGAAGATCGCGGCTACCCACCAGGTAAAGCTGAACCTGATTCACTGCTACCGTTCCATGAACTACATGTGCAAGGTCATGGAAGAGAAATTCGGCATCCCCTGGCTGGAGTTCAACTTTTTCGGCCCTACCAAGATCAGGGAGAGCCTGCGGGCCATAGGCGCACGGTTCGACCAGACCATACAGGATAAGGTGGAACAGGTCATTGCCAAGTATGACCCGATCATGCAGGCGATCATCGATGAATACCGGCCTCGGCTGGAAGGGAAAAAGGTCATGCTCCTGGTCGGGGGACTGAGGCCGCGTCACACCATAGGCGCCTATGAGGATCTCGGGATGGAGTGCGTCGGTTCGGGCTATGAGTTCGCCCATAACGACGACTATGAGCGGACAATGCCCGAGATGCCGGAAGCCACGGTTGTCTACGATGACCCCTCCGAATACGAGTTCGAACAGTTTGCCCACAAACTTAAACCGGACCTCATTGGCAGCGGGATCAAGGAGAAATACGTCTTCCAGAAGATGGGGATTCCGTTCCGGCAGATGCACAGCTGGGATTACTCGGGTCCGTACCACGGCTACCAGGGGTTTTCGGTCTTTGCCCGCGATATCGACATGGCTGTGAACAGTCCGACGTGGAAATTAGTACAGTCGCCTTTTTGACGGCGCATGCTTTTCCGCCATCCTGGCGTTGGCCTGAGGAAATATCGGACGCCGTAGTGCAAAAGCAATAAAAACAGCTCCTGGACAGATTGGTCCGGAGCTCAAAGGAGAGATGTTATGAGCGCAGAAGCTGCTGTAAAATATGTTACGGAAACCCCACCCGAAGAGATCGAACGGGTCAAGAACTGGATCAATACCGACGAGTACAAAGAGAAGAACTTTGCGCGACAGGCTCTGGTGATCAATCCTCCCCATGCCTGTCAGCCTCTGGGTGCACAGCTTGCTGCCCATGGTTTTGAGGGGACCCTGCCATTCGTGCATGGTTCTCAGGGGTGTGCCTCCTATTACCGGTCCACCCTCAACCGCCATTTCCGCGAACCTGCACCTGCGGTCTCAGACTCCATGACCGAGGACGGTGCGGTGTTCGGCGGTCAGAACAATCTGCACGAAGGGATGGAGAATGCCCTGGCCCTCTATAAGCCGAAGATGCTGGCGATCTTCACCTCCTGTATGCCGGAGATCATCGGTGACGACCTGACAGCATTTGTCAAGAATGCCCGGCTCAAAGGGTTCATTCCCAACGACTTCCCGGCACCATTTGCCAACACCCCGAGCTTCAACGGCTCCCATATCCACGGCTACGACGCGATGCTCCTCTCCATCCTGCAGACGTTGACCGAGGGGAAACAGGTGGAAGGGCGCTGCACCGGCAAGCTGAACCTTATCCCCGGATGTGATTTCAATACCGGCAACTACCGGGAGTACATACGCATCCTGAAAGAGTTCGGCATCCCCTATACCGTCCTGGCAGACATCTCCGAGACATTTGATTCCCCCTGCGACGGGTCGTATCATGTCTATCCCGGAGGGACCAGACTGGACGATGCTGCAGACTCGATAAACGGCAAGGCGACCATCACCCTCGGACCGTATGCAACGCCAAAGACCTTTAGCTGGATAAAGGACAACTACGCCGGAAAACACGTTGCCATGCCGATCCCCATCGGGATAGAAAAGACCGATGCCTTTATCATGAAGATCTCCGACCTGTTCGGCAAACCGGTACCCGCGTCACTGAAGGCGGAACGGGGTAGGGCTATGGATGTCATGACCGATGCGCACCAGTATCTGCACGGCAGAAAATTTGCCGTGTATGGCGATCCTGATTACCTGCTCGGCTATGTCAGCTTCCTGCTGGAGATGGGCGCCATACCTCACCACATCCTCTGCAGCAAGGGGAGCAAGAAGTTCGAGAAGGAAATGCAGGCACTGTTGGACGGCTCAATGTACGGCAAGGGGTGCACCATCTACATGGGGAAGGATCTCTGGCATATGAGGAGCCTCCTTGTCACCGATCCGGTGGATGCCATGATCGGAGACTCCCACGGCAAGTTTGCGGCCCGTGATGCAGGGATACCGCTTTTCAGATTCGGTTTCCCGATAATGGATCGGGTCAACAAGCACCGTTACCCGCTGATAGGGTACCAGGGTATCGTTAACATGGTTTCCGAAATAGCGAACAAGTTCCTGGATATCAAGGATGAGACCTGCGAGGACCGTTTTTTTGAACTGATGCGCTGACGGGAAATTGCTCATTGCCATTTGATGGGTAGAAATATTTCAAAGATTAAGCACTTATTTAACTCAAAAAAGCGGCTCGTCGGATATCCCGACGGGCCGCTGTCGATGTTGCATTATTCACCGGTAAAACTCACTTCGGTGGCTAATCTTGACATACTGACAAATAATTACGCTTGTGCCAACAGATGAATATGCGCCGCTTATTTTACCGTTTTCACCGGATCAATCGGCGTTGGTGATCCGGGGGGAGTTACCGTTCCCGGCGAACCTGTGCCCGGCTTGATTGCAATACCGGGTTTTGTCTTGGTGACTTTAGGGCCCTGTTTGATTTTCTGGGCAGGTTGTGAAACCTTGCCCGCTTTTCCAGCTTTATCGATCGGCTCTCTCCTCTTTCTTCTCTCTTCTCCTTCGGCCGGCTCCATACGGGAATCGCCAGGATTTTTCGATGCGTTCTTCGTTTGCGTCAGTTCATCACCCGGGGTCAGATTTTTGGGCGCTGGTGGTTTTTTCGCCACACTGCCTGCGGCAGGAGCAGGGGCGGGGTCAGCTGCATAGGAGATGGCGGCAAAAGAGGTGGCCATGAGTGCTACTGCAATCAACAACGTGCATTTTTTCATCTTGGTACTCCTTTCTAGGTTGTGCTACCTGGTGAAATTTCAGTAGTAGCACCGATAGCAACGGTCCGAGTTTCTCAAAATCTCTTTAGCCTCAGGGGACGGGTCACTGGCGGCACTCTTCTTTATGGCGGCATACGCCTGGGGATATCGGCACAGGTTCACGGAAAATGGTGAAATATTTCCTGCCACTGGTGTTCCCGGATTTGGCAGCCTTCTCCGGAATGGAAGGCACTCCCGCCGCAGGGAATCATTCAGCAACTCCCAGGATAAGGGTTACAATGGCAGTCAGTGGTCGAAGGATGTGCCGCATTCTCTCGTATGTACGCATAATAACCCCCCTTTGTAACCTTAATATCCCAGTTGCTTGAGTTGCAGCTGCAGTTCGCCGGAACGAATGCGATCCAATAAACCCATGAGCCGACTAGGTGGAATCTAATGATGGCGCAAAAACAACATTTTTATGTCTTGCCGCCCGTCAATTGATTAAATCATACAACATAATGTCCGGGCGCAGATTTTTCAATTCATGGATCGTTAAGGTATTATTCGCCGGATTCGCATCTTTCCAGAAAAATCCCGGATCGTTAACCGTAGCCGTTACCGTTATTCCGGAACTTATCCTCCATCTGACCTGGTGGTTGATAAACATATAATTTTGTGGGTATAGGGTGCCGGATGTCATCCATATCGGCTGATTGGGCAGTGTTTTTATTATTGTTACGTCTTGTTGTTTATCCATATCAAAATAGGAAATTATCCAGGTCACTGATACTTTTAGTTTATCAACAGGTATCGGGCGGGTGGGGGGAGGATACTTGGCAAAAGTCTCTTTAGTCGATGCGCTTGAAAAATTAACCACAATGCTTGGATAGCAGTAATAATCTGGGTTGGTGGGTTGAGACTGGCATTGACCGGGTCCTTTAGTGATATCGATAATGGAGAGGTCAAACGTATCCGGTTTTGCCCGAGCCAGCCAGTCGGTGTAGGCATTTATTACAGCTTTTGTGTTGATAGGAGCTCGTTTCAATGTCATTGTCGGTTCAGCAGTTGCCAGTGAAGCCATGCCAAAAAAAACAACCAGTGCTGCCAGAATCGTCATGTTTACACTCGTGTTTTTCATTGTTGTTTCTCCTTTTCTGTCGTGATTCATACTCTCACACTACTGCTGCCGTAAATTGATCAGCTTTCGTAAAGGAAGTGACTTTAGCAAACCCTTTGAAGTAATAATCTCGGTATTGATATTTACGTCATGTTGTTGACCGATAGTTACAATGCGAAGATTATGATTTGTTTCCAGCAGAGCTTTTACCGGAGTTGATCCTGCGCTTACGAGTTCGGTTTTCTGAATCCTGAAATTGTTTTCCGGTTTTGAGAACATTCCGTGGACCATGTTTATTTTGAGAGGGAGGCCGCTCTTTTCTTTAACTGAGATACCGGATGATAAATCCGCTGCCTTGTGAAGTATGATTGACGGATGAATAGAAACCCCGCTCTGGGCGGCATCAAGATTTATTTCGTATGAGTGCCCCTGTCGGGCAACAAGAGCTTTTAAGGGCTTTTTCGAATTGCGGCGGGAGAGTTTGAACTCCAGATCATTCAGTTGAGAATTCTGAATCAGGTACATCTGGTCAGATCCTCCGTATGCCTGATTATAGTCATTCATCATCTGACGGCTCCTGGTGCTTAGTTCAGGAGGGATCGGTGTGGAGGAGAGAGTGAACTTCGGTCCATCGGTCCTTGGGCGTTTTCCCCCCCAGGCAAATCTGGGAAGTCGCGTGATATCCCGACCGAGCCCGTTTGCAGACATGTCATATTCTGCCTGGCTTTTAGGGTTATCTTTCTTGAACAGTTTTCTTCCTTTGCCATCAGTGACCTGCTCAACCGTAGTACCTTCGCCGAAAATGATATGCACAATGCCCAGTGCATTTATCGGTTCCCGCCATTCATTTGATTGTTGATAAGGGACATAGGCGATACGATCATCATCTTTATTGGTCCAGATATTTCCACTTGCCATCTGAAAACTCCAACTATTGCCATCTATTTCGATAGGAGGGTAACTGTTCTGATCGGGCTTTTCTGTGCAAGGACGACCAGGGTCATATACCTGAATCTGATATTTTGAGCCGCCGACATTTTGTACACTAAGCGGCACCATGACGTGCCCACCCCAGTTATGGCTGAGTGAGATCAGCCCGTAATTTCCCCTGGCTAAATCCTGCTGGATCTGCACAGCAGTATTGGAAGGAGAATTGTATCGCGAGGTAAGCCACCTTGTGAGAAAATAGGTGGAAAGCTGTTTCCAATGGGTAGTATTTATATTTTGTACAAGGGTTGGCGGAGTATTTTTATCTGGATAGTTATTCCAAAACATTTCGTTGAGATTTCCGACTGCAAACTCATCTTCGCCTACCAGAGAGAGGAGTGACATACCGAAACAGTTTCCGGTTGAAGCCATGCTTCTCCCTAAACCATAAATGGCATATGTCAACGGGTCCAGATAGTCATACCAATGAAGGTCAAAGGCATTACTGTACGACTCCCAGCTTAAAGCGGCAGTCGGGAAATTTGCAAACTTCCATGCGGCACCACAGCGGAACTGAGATGGCCTGATCCCTGTAAAATTGTCAGGATTAACAGGGTTAGTTCCGTTATGCCCGATCGAGATCGTGACAATAGCCGGTCCAACTCCTTTGCACTGATCTCCAGTGCCGTCATCGTGCCCCCAGTAGCCATTATCCGAAAAATTGTCATCCTGATACCCCAATCTCAGGAAAAGATCTTCCGGCTTTAAGGAACCGGGCAATGTTTCGGGTATTTTATGGCTCACGTTCAACCCGAATTGTTGAATAGTAACGGGTTTATTTGTAATTCCAGGGATATGTATCAGCCCGTGATACAGTCGGTCAGAATTGTCTCCGCGCGGATCAACATATCTCTTCCATGTGCGCCCTGATCCGCCGGTTTGCACACAGCCTTTTGCGTAAACTTTCACCGTGTCTCCGGGCTTGAATCGAATCTGCGTATATTCCGTCACTGACTTTCTTACATTCGGGCGGCTAATGCTCCAGGTTGTTTGTGTGGGTGTTTCTTCCTGAAGCACCACAACATCGAACTGCTCTGCCAAAGCTCCGGGGCTGAACAATAGGCTCAAAGAAAGAGCGGCTCCCAGGAGTCCAAACAATTCATAATGCTTGTACATGATCCCCCCTTATGTATTGGCAGACCAACTCGAAGCTGGTCTTGACTGGATCGGAACTTCACGGGAGACTCAGCCGAACAGTGACAGCAGCAGGCATGAGCAAGTACGTACATGCCGGCTTGCCTTCAACTAGTTCGGGCTCCAGTTTTTGGACCAGTTAATCATCTTCGAGCAGAGAACGCCTTTTGGTCCGACCAGCGAAACGTCAATTATGGAGTTGGTTGTTGCCGTTGTTCCTGAATAAGACATGATAAGACTTATTTTATCAGTGAATGAATGATACCCGTTAGGTGCGACGGCAGGTGCGTGACTGAACTGATCAGATTGCAGTGCAGGGCCGTATACGAGACCGCCCAGCACGACTCTTTGCGGGTAGTTAAGGTAATACTGGACCAATAGTGTTGCCTTGTTTGGCTCTTCCTTGATCACTTGAATGCCGTCAATACGGCAGAATGCCTCTTTCGGACAGGTACCGTTGACGGTGTTGTTCCCCTCATTCTGCTCAGCAATAAAGTTTTTGGGGTCAATGGTTACCGTAAAGGAACAACCCTGTTTGTAGCAGCTCTCGATCAGAGGTGTTGATACTTGTGCTTTTGCACCAGCAGCAAGTCCACCCGGGGTTCTCAATCTTCTGGATGTCCCGTCTGGAAATCTTATGGCAATATCGACCGGTTGTGTTGCGATCAATTTGCTGGTGTTTTTGATCTGCACGATCAGATTGCCCAGGCCGTCAACAGCGCAATACTCTCCATTTGAAGCAGGGATCTTTACTACCTCAAGATCCGGCATGATGGGCTTTCGTAGTATTGGAGGGGGCTTACGGTCAATGGCTTTCTTCATCTCGGAGGGCTGCAGAATAGCACCTTCCTGGGCAGCGGAGTGATCAACTGTCAGTTGAAATGTGACAATAGAAAAGAGAGCTGCTGCAAAAAATTGTACTGCACTACCTCTAATCAAATATCTGACCATGATTTTACCCCCCATAGATAGGGCCGCTGATTATTTATAGTAGAGAAGGCTCGGACTTACATCGCCAAACGAACATGACTGGGTAAAGCCGTATTTCTTGAGGATGGCGATGCCATTCAGTGCCGCCTCTTCGGACCTGTCGTACTGCACCACAACCTGTTTGCCGTCATACACCTGCCAGACGTTGCTCCAACTTCTGGTCACCAGTCCGGCGGGATTAAAGGGGGTGCACTTCTCTCCGGGTTGCTGACCGGTCGGGGCTGCCCCTGAAACGAGGAAATACGGGCGCATATAGCCACGCGGTTTTGAGTAGCAGATCTGGTTGAAGCCGTAACCGCGGATAAGGTTCAAAGCCTGTTCCGCAAACGGGGCAAAGGTGCGATTCTGTGAAAATACCGGTTTCTTCAGTTCCGGGTCCTTTTCGGTGTCATAAAAATTCAGCCTCTTGGTTCGCGTGTCTTCCTGAAAGATGCTTACGTTGGGGTTGAAAGATGTGCACTCTTCATCAACCGGGGACTGATTCTTCAGGGCACGCACACCCTCTTTTCCCTTGCCGCGGTTGGTTTGCAGGTCTGCGATCGAACATTCAAGAGAAAACTCGGCCTTTGCCGAACTCTTCCCTTCTGCTTGGTTAATCAGGTCCAGCGATTGCCATCCGGAATAGCTCTTTCCCAGCTTCCATGAGGTTTGCACAGCCTTTTCACCCGGTTTGTTGAAATGAACTTTCATCTCTTTCATTTTCCCGCCGTCACTCCGTGTGAAGGTGTAGCTGACGTCTCCGGCCCTTGGAGAGGTGATGACCCCCTTGAAAGTTATCGTGGCCGGGCAACTGCCGGCATAGGTGACCGGTCCGGTTACACTGGATTTGCCATCAGGGGCGATGGCTTTGAGGCGGACCTGGACCTGGTTTGGCCTGGTGGTTTTAAAAGCCGGCTGGTCACCCGATGCCGAATCCAGGGCCAAAGCTGTTTGGGCGTTTACCGTGAACAGCACTGCAAACGCCATGTAAAAAACAACTTCCAGTATGCGGTAAAGATGGTTCATGATCTGCCTCCGTGAATCAGCATGAATTTGTCAATGAAATGCCTGGTGTTGCCTATTGCCGGGGAATAATCAACTTTCGATTGATGATGTTTCGGTTTATGGTGATGTTTTTCGTCAGTCCGCCGGTCTTAAGTGTCGCCGGACCTTGGGGGATGCTGGTGGAGCGGAATTGGTATCGTCCTTTTGTGTCGGTACGAGCTGCGAAGCTCTTTCCTCCCGCTGTGAGAGTAACCCAGGAGTTGGCTATCGGTCGGCCGTTTGCATCGGTTGCCGTTCCTTCATGGATCGGTGCCCCGGAAGTGTCAACCCGCTGAAAGATGAATGTCCCGAAAGCCCGGTCATAATAGGCCTTGAGGCATATGGATTCCTTAACGGTCTCGTCTATATTCAGCGTAAGCTTCGACTCCACGGTGTGGCCGATGGTGGTAGTCCGCGCATTGGTAATTTTGGTGGTGCTGGATAACTTCTTATCCTCCAGCACTCCAATGCCAAGAAAACTGAGGTAACCCTTGCTGTAGTCCTCGGTATGCGTCGTGAACTTGCTTGTCGACAAGGAGTCTTCGTTCGTAATGGTGTGGGTAACCGAGTACTCGGGGATATCGATGAAAGTTTCGAACTCCTCACTGGTGCCGAAGGTCACCCGCTTGAACCGTGGCTCTTTCAGTTCGGTGTTAGGTCCTCCCTCTGCCAGGGGGTCAAGCGCAATAAGCTCCTTGAGGGTGTTATAGTCGAGGCCGGTTCTTGTCTGGACCGGCTTTAAAGGCACACCTGGGAATTTCCCCTTTTTCCCGGGCCCAGTGAGAGGACTTTTTTTCAGGAAAGCTGCAGTGTTTTCCTGTTTCTTCAGCAGTACTATGTTGGCGGTCGCAGGTTGTTTGATCCCAGATGCTGCTGTCGGAGTGCTGGATGGTTGCGAGGGGAACTCCGGGTCTCCGGGGCTTACAGCTGGAGGCTGTGGTTCCGCAGGTTTGGGGAACAGGGCAAGGTCGTCCTTGAGGTCCTGCACGGGAATCTGCAGAATTTTCTCCGCACCGAGCAGGGTGATGCCGATGTCGTTGTCCTCTGCAGTCCAGGCAACCATGACGTTTTTGAGGAAAATATAGATGTCGCCGCTACCCGGCAGGCTTCCGGGCGGTGTTGGCCGTGCCACCTTATTGGTGTCGGTTATAGTGAGCTTCGTCCCCTCTACCTTTCCGGTTCCGTCAGCGGAGGTGGCACTCGCATTGCCCATGCCTTTGGCGATAAAATCAGCTATAAATTTCGCGTAAAGGCCGACCTTGGGAATATAGCTGTACACATCTCCCATTCGAGATAATACGTTTTTAAGATCCCCGATTCCTGCGTATTTTGACGGGGCGGTCGGCTTTGTGGTGCTATTCTCACTGCTGAAGGAGGTGCTGAAAGTCGTCCCCACCAGATCTGTCGTAGTGTAGGTGATTGAATTCCCCCCTTTAATCCCTTGGGGAGGGGCGTACACGATAGCTATCGGCAACACCGGGATGGTGAACGCGCCGACCCCATTGACTCCTGGAGCGCGGTTGATGGTAACGGCGAAGTTGCATGTTTCGGCGGGTGCGTTGGTGGCAGGATCATTGGCGCGTATTGTGCCGATCACGCGATCAGCTATGCCCACATTGAGATGGACTTGATTGCCATCAAAGGTGGTGGGGAAGTACCCCCCGTCACCCTTTTTCCATAGGAGGCGTCCCTTCTTGTAAAGGGCTGTCACCACGATGTCCCAGTGGTTGCAGGCCACTGGCTTGAAAATGAGGTCGGCCTCGACCCCATTGACCGTAACCTTGGATCGACCGAATTCCTGTGGTCCCCGGAAGGAGGTTTTCAACTTCCCACCCTGCCTATAGATTTCGATCTGTCCCACGTATCCTGAACCGATTGTCGACGGGAATTGGAATCTATTTAATTCCAGTTCTTTCAGCTGGGTGTAAACTTCTGACGGGGTGTAAGCGCTGCAGGGAGAGACGCCCAGATTCACTTCTAAAATAGCTGCTGCAACAAATGTCGACAACCAGAGCAACCGTTTCACTCTTTTCATGTTCGCCCCCCCCCATTTTCCGTAATAAAACTGAAAATATTGAATCAATGGAGTCGTTTCCTGTGTTCAGGCGTACGCTGCAGCCGATACAATTCATTGATTTTCATTCAACTGCCGAGCCCTGCCGATTTTTTGAGCTGCTGGATCAACTCCTGCGAACGCTTTTCGTTACTTCCGGTGAAGCATTCTTGGATTTCTCGGTCAATTGCCGGGCTTCATTATTGGCAATTAACCTCAAATATTGAGCGGTTAGAACGGAACTTTGGCGCCTCGATCTCAATGGCCACCCATCCCGTTAGGCTCTTCCCTAGTTTCCAGGAGGTAGTCACTTCCTTTGTACCCGGTTTGTCGAACTTAAGGGTCCTCGCGGTCATCCTCCCCCCGTCGCTCCTGACAAAGGTATATTTCACTTCCCCGGCTTTCGGGGCTGAGATCGTACCCTGGAAATTGATGGTGGAGGGACAGGTTCCGGAATATTGCGCTGTGCCGTCTTGATTCACGGCTGTTTTGTCATTCCCAACAACAGTAAGTTTTGCCTGGAACGCATGCGGTGAAGCTTCTTCAGGTGAAACTGAGGCTGCCGCTTCCGTGGCTGGGCGATGCGCAGCCGGTTTTGCTTTTACGGCATAATGTTTGAAATAAAAGTGGTTTAGTTTGTCAATCAGTATCACGTGGAGTTGACCTTTGATTCCCGGCGATTTTATGCCTACATCGCGGTCCCACCAGTCAATACCCTCGGGTTCCTCCCATGCTTGCCCGATATTGGGGTGGTATTCATAGTTGAAGCAGCCGGATCCGTTCTGGGACTCCGAGATCAGCTTGCGGTCAGGGCCAAAGCGGTGGATGCCCCCTCGAACCGCCTCGACAGACTCGGCACCGCGGCCGTTAACGATGAACAGGTCTCCCCACGGCGAGAAAACTCCACCCTGTATGTAGTTTCCCAGGGCACGATTAAGTGGGCTGCCATCTTTTTCAAGAAGATATACGGTGTCGTGGAAAGTTATGGCTCTCTCAACGTCAGGGTTTTTACCCCTCAATGCATTCAGATCAAGTTTGTACCGGTAAAGCCCCTTCTTGGAGGATATCGTTTCATCGGAATTGTAGAGCATATTGTCCTGCGGATTGAATGCCACCCAGGGGGAAAACTTCTGGTGGGTTTTTTTCAGACCGATGTATTTCAGATCAGCCGCACGAAAAACCGCTATTCCGGGATTAGCGGTAAATTCGACCGGCACGAACAGGAAACCACCAACCTGTTCCAGATCACCGCAATGCACGTAACCCGCTTGTTGCAGAGCAGGCGGTATCGGGACAACGAGCACACCCGGCGGACGCGTAGCCTTGGGGAGAAAGTTGGCATTGGTTGACAGGTCAAAGCTGACCGGAAACTTCAGCAGATATTTCGTGGTGGTGAAAAACCAGTTATTTGCGTCGTGGGCAACCCCTTGTACGTTGTCCGATGTCCAATCCCGCTGCACCGACGGGAAGTCATAGCCGAGGAATGCTATGTCCGGGCAATTGGCGGGGGTATTGGCTTCGGCGTTCATGTTGCCGCCGAGAATCAGTAGCGCAAGAAACAGAGTCATTCTTAACATACTGGCCTTCCTTCCATTGTTAAAACTGCCCTGACTGTTTACTTATACGGAACACCTTTAGGGCCCTTGATATTAATCTTGATACCCCAGAAGATTCCTCCGTTGGGTTCCACCTCCCATTTGACTGCGATGTCGATTTTTTTATCACCTTTCTTTGGTATCCGCACGGGAGTTATAGTGCCTCCCCAGCCCCAGTCTACAGGGTTTGGTTTGAATTCAACATACTCAACTTCCCAACCATTTTTAAGCTGTTCTAAACAGTAATCAGTACCTTCATCACCCCACCATTTAAAAACAACAATAGAGTAATGCTCGGCAGCATAAAAGAATTTGTCTGTTGGGTAGTAGTTGTTATGATCCGTTTCGTCAGAAAGATTGCAGGAGAACTTATGGTTAATGAGACTGATAACTTCCATGGTTGGGGTGAGGACAATATTTTTGAATACCGACACATTTTTTGCTGAGTGCACCAAAACGGTGGCAGTCGCCGGTCCAGCGAGCCCCGTTACCACAGGCATAGTAGCTTCTATTGCTGTGCTGCTCCAGGACTTGACAACCAATCGTGTAGTTGTTTTCCCGGGGATAGAGACGTCCACGTAGTTCTTCGGACCAAATCCGGTACCCCTTATAAGAATCGGATCACCCGGAGAGACTGTTTCCGGATAAATGGAATCGATGTGCAATGGTTCTTCAGTAAGAATGTTGTTCCGGTCGGCAAAAGCTATTATTTGCTCGGCAATCCCCGTCTGCAGCATCTGCACCCGGCTGGCCCTGATTGCCTCACCGGAAGTCATGATCTGCTCTGTTTTCCCGGTATCTATATTTTTCAAGGCAACATTTCTCTGGGCAAGATCCTGTTTTTTTGACTGGATTCTGGCTTTCAAGTCAGAAACCGTGATTCTCTTCCCCTTATGTTCGATAATGTCGGTATCCTTAAGTTCAGTGATTTTAGTTTTTTTCTTCTTGAGTTCTGTTGCCTTATATACTTGCGGCTTCGTCTGAAGGGTGGAGCCAGTTTTCTCGTTTTTCACTTGTCCGGCGTTATTGTTATTGCACTCGACCTCGAAACTGGCGCGGTTTGATTGGATTTTCACCGGAGTTTCGATTTCAATCGCCATCCAGCCAGAGAAGTTACGGCCCAACTTCCAGGAGGTTTCCACTGACTGGGTACCCGGTTGTTCAAACTTCAGGGTTTTTGTCGACATTTTACCGCCATCGCTACGGACGAACTTGTAGGTAACTTCCCCGGCTTTTTGGGAAGTTATACGACCCTTGAATCGGACAGTAGCCGGACAGGCAGCGGAAAGCAATACCGGCTCTTCTCCTCCAACCTTCCCGTCTGAACCAAGAGCGTCAAGATGAGCAGTAACCACCGCACGACCAGGCTTGCCTGGAGACGGCAGGATTGGATCCGCTTTTCCGGAGGATTGTGATAATGCCGGAGAAGCTGTCAGTAAGAGAACTGCCAGAATGCCGAGAAAGAAAGCTTTACGTTCTCTTTGGCTAGAGATGACCGACATGGTTAATCCTCCTTCTTCCGAGTTTTTTAAATCAATGCTAAATGGTCGGGATTCTATTGAGTCATAAATATGTCGCTGATCTACTTGCGCAGATACGAGAAGCTCCCTACGCTGCACATATTCGTAAATCCATAATTTTTGATGACTTCAAGTCCTTGCCTTGCCTGGGCTTCATCCTTGCCGAATCTGAACAGAACCAGTCGGGCGTCACCGATCTGCCAGTTGCCGTTAACATTCTTGACCGGAAGCTTTGCCGGATAAAAGGAGACACATTTTTCTCCCGGCTGCGAACCGCCTGGCGCCTCGTCATTCACAAGCCAGTAGGCCATCCCGCTCCCGACGGTGCAATGCCGGTTAAAGTTGTATCCCCTGATGATATTCATTGCCTTAAGCGAGTCAGCGGTAGCGTTTTTCGGCATAATCACCATCCATGTCGGATTATTTTTGCTGGTGTCAACAAACTCCAGGCGTCCGTTCTTCTCCAGGAAGATGCTCGTGTTTGGATTGAACGGAGTGCAGCTATTGTTGAGCTGACTCGGAGAAACGTTTGAAGGATGGGAAGCCTCTGGTGGCTGCTCCGCAGCCGGGATGTTCCCGGTGGGACCGACATACGCCCTGACGGTGCTGTTCCCTTTGATGTCATAGTGACCAAGCTGGGCGTTGTGGATAATCGGCGGCAACCCTTTGCGTCTTTCAACAAGAGTTACGCGATTGACGTTAGCGACAACCTCTTGCGGTGGGGTGTCGGAGTGGTCGGTAATTTCCACATACCACCTGTTGTTATTGCCTGGAGGCCAATGTTTACCTGCGTAAGAAGGTAGCGCAAAGTCGAAGTTCAGATCCCTGCTCCAGTCAACATCCACTTCATGGCTTGGCCGGTTCCAGACAACTAAAGGCGGTGCGCCCCCTTCAACGCCGACTTTGACAGTAAGGTTGTGGCGGGCGAGCTTGTGGGACACTTTGATCCGGCCTGTATACGGTTCAAGATTTGTTGAGGCGGTGTTGTGCACCCAGCGGACCCAGTCTACCCTCGGTGTCTCGCCATAGGGTGGCGGGTTTGTAATGCTTTCATACGGCATTTTCATCAGACCCTTATCGCCCCAGGTATCACCGAAACTGTTGAGGATAGTGAACTCCCGTGTATCGTCGTTATAGCCGACAATGGTGAAGACATGACCATGTTCCTCCGCGCCGGGGGTGTCACCGGCTGCAAAGACTGGCCCGTGCAGAAAAAGCATCCCTTTCAGTTCCTGGAGAGTGGGTCTCTCATGGATGTCAGAGTAAGATAGTATCCGGTTATTGGAGGCCTCGTTCAGGATCTCTTGTGATGGGGCGGGCGGCGGGGTTCCGCCACAGGGGTGCAGATCGTAGTTCGAAGGGAAGCGGGCTTCAGAGGCGCTGCCGTACTGTTTTAACACTTCAAGCTGGTTGATGTTCTTTGTGCCATAGACCCAGGTGTTAAAAAAATATGAAGCGTCCGGCTCATAGGGATACTCGCGTTCCTTGAGGATATCCATGATGGCGACCGCAGTGTAACCACCGCAGCCACCACAACCGTCCTGGCTGCGGATCAGGGTAATAAACGGAGTATAATCGACAACCTTGGGAAGCTTGAGCTGCTTGAGCTCATTTTTCTTCTCTTTCGGAATCGGCATCGCTTCAGACTGAAATTTCTTCATCTCTGCAGATTCTCGTAAGGGGAGTTTTGGCAGCATCCCTGCGTGCACCATTGTGGAAGAAAAACCTACAAACGAAGTTCCAATCATGAGTGCAAAGACCCAGACAGCGCTGTTTAAAAGCTTCGGGATGATTTTCATGCTGCCCTCCCAGTGCATAGCCATTCGCCTGCGTTATTTCCGCATATAGTTGAAACCGGCCCAGCACCGGTTGGTGTACTGGAAATTCCTGATCACCCCGGCTGCGCTGTACGCTGCTGTTTCACTGTCCCCTCCGCTGAACACGGCTCTCCGTTTTTTGGGATCATTCGTGCCGTCATCCTTCGAAGGATCGACCACCAGCCAGACCGAGCCGACGACTTCACCCGGGTTGTTCTTTGCCGTAATCGGCCTCTGCTCGACAACGAGAGATTGTGGATTGAACTGCATGCACCCTTTCTCACCTTGAACAGCCCCTTCAGGAGCATTGCCGGAAGCAAGGTAATACACCAGCCGGTCGCTGTAGCAGACTTCGTTGATCCGTAACTGCTGGATCGCCTGCTGCGCAAGTTCGACATCGGCTCTCTTCTCATTTTTCGCAAAGACGATAGCTCTGTTGGGATTAGTTGTGTCAACGACCGCCCACCCACCCTTGAATTCAGAGATACCAAGCGCATCGGGGTTGAATGTGTAACACTTGCTTTGTATCTGCCCGGGAGTGCCTCCGGTATCTTTTTTACTGGTTGTTGCCGATTTCTTTTTTTTGCCTGTTGTTGGTATGCTGCCGACACTCTCAATTGTTCTGGTAACCGCGTTGGCAGATTCATTAATCGAATTGATAATATTGCTGATCATCGATGTAGTTTCGTTGATCCCCTGTTGTACTGACTGTGCAGACTTACCGGCATGACAGACAGTGGCAGTGAGAAATACCAGAGACAATAGTGACAGAGAGGCAGTATGCTTAAGTTTCATGATGATTCCCCCTTTGGAATTGGATCCTGAGCTATTTGAAGAGATACCCGCATGATCTGTTTGTGGTGGTATCAGTCCTCCCGGTTCCGAAATAAATCTCTCTTAAACTGACACCCCCCTCTTCTTCAAATTTGAAACTTCCTTTAGGAACGATGTCGCTGGGGATGTAATTGCCATTAATAACTTTCAACTCCAGTTTCTTGTTTTTGTAATCAACAGAATACTCACCCCAGTAATCCATGTATGACTCAAAAGGTCTCCAGGTAACCGAAAATGTACCATCTGCAAGAAATTCAAGTTCCTGTATCGGGCTGAAATCGTCAACTGTTTCACCTGTATTACAGGGGATTCTTGACTGTTCCTTCCAGAGACGTATAAACGGAACCGAGAGCGGATTGTAGACGTACAGCATTTTTGAAAGGACTTTTTTGCCGTCTGCAATATTGGCATTGATCTCGAAGGTTTTTATCCCGGCAATCGTATCCTCTACGGATATCACGCCGGTTTTTGGGTCAAGGGTGATGTCAGTCGCAGGCTCGATCGACCAGACTACCGGCAGTTTGACCTCTTCATAGAATCCGCCTTTTGTTGCATCGGCAAATCTGCCGATTGTCAGGGTAATAGATTTCCCGGTTTCCAGTTGCAGGATGCGATGTGGGGTGATAGTTAACCGTTCAAAAGTCTCATTAGCGGTTTTCGGCTCTCCTGAGATTGCATAAGATGAGCAAAAAATAATTGGGAGCATGATGGCGGAAAAAGCATTCCAGGGGAACTTTTTGAGGAGCTGTTGCATGTGTACCCCCTTTCCCATTGGCATATCAACAGGATAAGTTTGTGCAACTTGCCAAGGTCATGGCGTCTAGCTTCTTGATGGTCAATGACAGTTTCGAAGCAGTATTGCAGTCATGTTCACCTCCACAGATGCCACGTCGTATTTATCTTCTTGCGTTAAAGCATCCCTAGAAAAAGAAATGGTATGTGTTTATTGATTATTTATACATATCAATAAAACATCGTTACGTCAAGATAGTCAAGTATTACTAGTATGTTGTAAAAATTTATAATATATCGTAGCAGATAAAGCTATCATTGTTTTATTGATGTGGTTGTAAGGTATTCGCGTGCTCCGATAAAATTAAATTTAATTTTGATTTTTACTTTATGCCTCGCATGGGTGCATGGGAATAATCGTTAAGGGTTATTTTTAGGGTACTCTCGTTTTCATTGCCAACATCCCGCTTCGTGGTACTCTCTACTGATGGTTTGAGATCTGAGAACAAGGGAGGAGAGTGACGTGATACGCGTACATAACCTTATGGTGATGATGACGCTTTCTCTGATGATGGTATCCGGCGTGCATTTTGCCGTTGCTGCTGAGAGTGAGGTCAAGCCGCGTGTGCCGCGTGGGCCGGAAGATATGGGCAAGGGAAAGACAGGGTCGTATGACCCGTCCCAGCGTCTTGAGCTTATGACCCGCAACCTAAAATTGTCGCCTGAACAGCAGGCAAAGATCAAACCGATCCTCGCTGAAGAGTTTGCACAGCTGGAGGCGCTGCGGGGTAACGATACGTACAACCGCGATGAGCGCAGGTCAAGGCTTCAGGAGTTGAACCAGTCCACCTACGACAAGATCAGGCCGCTTCTCACCCCTGATCAGCAGAAAAAGCATGAAGAGGTTAAACAGGTGATCAAGGAGCGCCGCTCTAAAGCAAGGGGGAGCAGGCCGATTCCGCAAACGGTAAAGGGGCCTGCCTTGAATGATCCTGACCGGCGGCTCAAGAACCTGAAGGTCGACCTTGCACTGACAGATGAGCAACTGGCAAAGATCAAGCCGATACTGGTTGAGGAGTTTGCACAGCTTGACAAACTCAAGGGGAATGACACGATCAATCGTGAAGAGCGGCGCGCAAAGCTTCAGGAACTCTCCAGTGAGACCTACGAAAAGATGAAGCAGGTATTGACCCCGGCTCAGGTCCGGAAATACGAGCAGATCAGGCAGAAGATCTCCGACAGGAGGGCACTGAAAAAGAGTGCAACCCCCGACGCTCCTCAAAGCAGACAGTAATCTGTATCGGACAGGACTCTCGCACAGAACCGGGCTGCCGTTTCAAAGGCAGCCCGGTTCTGTGTCAAGCTGCTGATACGTATTCTGGACAATTCAAGGCAACTCACCTATAATGGCTCCCTAATCCAACCGCAGATTACCCAAAGAGGTTTCCCATGCGAAAATGTAACGTGATGATTGCAGCTCTCGCCTTCATACTCTTTTCACTGTTCGCAAACCTGAACGCCTTTGCCGCGTCTTTAGGGATAACACAGACCGGAACAAGAACCTGGACGGTCATGGGGAGCGGGCTGGATGGGATAGGGGGGATAGATTTCACCATACGCTACGATACCACCCTCACAAAACTGACCGTGACCAATGGAAGTGTCATTGCCGGCACTATGTCCATGGTAAATACCACTACCCCCGGGATTATCAGGTTTGGGGCGGTTAGCGCCAACCCTTTACCGAAAACCGCAGGCGATATCCTGAAGATAGAATTTCAAGGCGGGCAAGGCAGGGTAGCGTTCGAATCAAAAAATCTGGCTACTGCAAGCAATAACCCGCAGATGGTCAAAGATATCAAGGATACAAGCGATCAATCTACGGTCGCAACTGACTCAACGTCTAGTACGTCAAACCCCACAACCTCAGAAACAACCATGTCAGCAACAACTTCGACAACAACTTCGACAACAACTTCGACAACTACTCAGTCCTCTCCAAATACAAGCTCTACAGTCACAACAAGCAGCACTACCTCCGGCCCCACCTATCTTGGTGGCAGTGTGACAATGCCTACGGACCCTATGGCCTCCGGTGAGACCAAGGAGCAGCCGAAGAAGACGGAAGCTGTTGTGGCGCCTTCGAAGGCTGAACCTCCGGCGGCCGAGAGCGCAACTGCGTCGGCCGAACCAGAGCCTCAGGCGACCCCGCAGAAGGGAGAAACGCAGGAGAAGTATGTTTCATTCACATCCGCACTGGAACGATTCCGGGATTACAAGGGAAAACGGACACCGGAGGAGCTACTTGCTCTCCTGACCGTGCAGCAGAAAGGGTTTCGCCAGGAACCGCCGGTATTCCTTGCGGACGGCAAGGGGACTCTCAAGGTGATCATCCCGATGAATACCTCATCAACCTCATCCCCGAATTTTGCCATTAACAAAGAGGGGCAGATGGCCTCTCTCCCCAAGGGAGTCGCCGATTCATGGGTGGTTGTCGTAAAGCCGAAGAAGGGCGCCTATCAGGTACTTCTTTCATATTTCCTTGATGATGTCTCCACCGACATCCCCCTTACCGTAGCCCCGGCTCTTGATTCCTTCAATGGCAAGCCGTTCAGTAACATGGCTGAAAATGACCTTGTCAGGTTCCTTGAGAGGCCGGAATCCCCCAAGCCGGATCTCTCCAAGGATCTCAACGGCGATAAGAAAGTGGATTACATCGACGATTACATCTTCGCTGCCAACTATCTTGTCCAGGCGCCAAAGGTGACCCCTCCGGTGCAATCAAATAAGGACAAGGCGCCTGCGCAGCTTCCGAAACCTGCCGAGTCTCCTGCAAAGCCGACCGGCAAGTCACGCTAAACATTCGCATTTCTGCCGACAACCGCAAACAGCCTCCCGGGATTTGATCCGGCAGGCTGTTTGCGCGTCTGGAGACGAGAGGTAGCTGGATAGACATGAAACCGCAGAAGAAACGTTCGTTAAAGAGAAAAGAGAGTGTTGGCAAGCGCCCGCTGGTGATGCTTCTGATTGCCATGCTGCTCATCGGAGGCATCCTCGCTCTTTTGGAGTGGCTCAAGAGCGGGCCGGAGCCTGACCGAACAGTCACACCCAGGCAGGAAGAGAGGCAGACGCTCCCCCAGCGGGAAGGGCGGCCCCATCTGGAACAACAACCCTATACGTCGGCGACAACGGAACCGCAGCACCTTCGCCCGCCTCACCGGAAGAAGAAGGTTGGCCCGGGGACGGTTGCAATCATAGTGGATGACATGGGCTCCAGCCTCCAGGAGGCACGTGCCCTGATGGAGATCAACGTCCCTTTGACCTTTTCGCTGATACCCGGACTGCCGAAGGTGCGCGAAGTGGCGGATGCAGCCAATAGCCGGGGGTATCAGGTGATGATTCACATTCCAATGGAGCCGCAGGGGTATCCTGGTAAAAGGCTGGAGGCCAATGGCCTGCTCGTATCACAGGGTGATGACGAAATCGCGCGTCGCATGGACTCCTATGTCAGGGGGGTTCCGCATGCAGTCGGAGCGAACAATCACATGGGTTCACGGTTTACCGAAGAGAGGCAGAAGATGACGGTGGTTCTGAATCAATTGAAGGCGAGGTCGCTCTTCTTTGTGGACAGTAGGACCAGCCCGCATTCGTTGGGTCTCTCCCTGGCCCATACCCTGGAGGTTGATGCTGCAGGAAGAAACGTTTTTCTCGACAATGTGCAGGAAGCAGGGGCAATCAGGGTACAGCTTGAGCAGCTTGCGGAACTGGCCAGAAAGAAGGGGAGTGCGATCGGCATCTGCCATCCTCGCAAGAGTACGATAGATGCGCTTGCAAAGGCTCTGCCGGAACTGAAGCGAGAAGGGATAACCTTTGTGCCGGTAGGTGATCTGGTCAGGTAATCCAATTCCAGATCAAGGCGCTATTCTTTGTTGGCTTTGTCTTCGGCTCCTCTACGTACTTACCTGTACGCCTCGTCGCCTCAATCCTCGGGCCTGGATTTCATCCTTGATTTGAAATTGTAATTTTGGTTGGTGTGGTGAACTGCTGCTTTATCTTGCGGAATCTCCGATATCCTTCCTCTTTCAGGATGGCTTCGGGTTCGTTGCGGTTCACCGGCTGGACCAGCAGGAACGCCCCGTTTTCATTCATCCCCTTTTGGCCGATGGTTGCATCCATCAACCGGTAAAGCCTGCCCTCACGCCGGTTCATGAAACTATCTGAAAAATCGCGACAGGAGAGGCTCTGCGTAATGAGTTGCCTCCCACCAGGATCAATTACGTTCAGATCGACCCTTGAAGCCCCATTGTCGAGAAAGGGATGGAAGGTAAAGGTTGCTGCGCTGGTTGCCTCCAGGAGAAGCTGGCCCAGCGGGTCACCGGTGGCAAGTGTCCCACCGTTCGGAAGCATGAGTGAGGCAAGGAGATCGAAGAAACAGTCGGCATTTATGAAGCCTCGGGCAGTGCCGTCATTTGTCTCGTAGTAGAGACCGGGGCTGTGGGTGCCTCCTGTTGAAACGGGGATGCCGCATATCGGACAATGCTGCCTGAGAGCAGCCCGCCTGCTTGCATAGGCAGCAATCCGGCGCTCGTCTTCTGAGTCGAGCCATCTGCGGAACTGCATAGCACGGGTTTCCTGGGTCTTTTCAAAGGTAGTCAGTACCTGGCGGGCAAGCATGGCAAACTGGCCATACACATCCGTGCCCCGGGCATGGGTCAGAATCGGGTAGATTCGACCGTCGGGATTGGTGTTCAGGCTGTCAACCTTGGGGCTTTTCGATATGAAGGTTTCGAGACAGCGGTAACCGCGGTTTATCGCATAAGCCTTCAACAGCGACTTCTGGTCGCGGAACAGGCCGTCGAACTTGATACGCGAATCTACCAGGCAGGGTATCAGCGCCAGACTCTTTTTGTCGAGACCTCGACTTTCGAACAGGGCAAAGATGTTTTTGCAGTTTTCCAGCGATGCCATATCCTTGACCGGAATAAAGACCTGATCTGCGGCGTACAGGGCATTCTGCGTCAGGATGTCCAGCTCCGGACGGGTGTCTATGATCACGATGCCGGGTATCTCGGAGGTTGCCAGCAGGCGTGACAGGAACATCGGCCCCAGGACGATACTCCGGAGTTCCGACAGGAGCGTTGAGGAAGGTATATAGTTGACGCCGAACTGGCCGGTATGTAGAAGCTCCGATCCTTTTGTTCCGGTCAGGAGCTCCGCCACTGTCCCCTCCGGTTTCTGGCTTGCGTGGGAGAAGAGCCTGTCTACGGTAAAATGGTTGTCAAAGGAAAAGACCGTGATAGAGAGATCATCCCTTATTGCCTTCAGGAATATCGCCAGATTGGTTGCAAGGGTGGTTTTGCCGACCCCTCCCTTTTCCGAGGAGATGGTGATTACAAAAGGATAATTTGACATGGGGTGCATCATAGTATGATAGTGATGCCTGGTCAACCCCAATGAATAGAGGAGCACAAAGGCTTGAGCGTGGAACTCTTTGCTGAAAAAAGAATACTGAGTGTGTCGCAACTTACCCGGTTGATCACCGGGGTGCTGGAAGAGAATTTCGAGCATGTCTGGGTGGAGGGAGAGGTCTCGAATCTCGCGACACCTGCATCGGGTCATCTCTATTTCACCCTCAAGGATGCCGGAGCCCAGATACGGTGCGTGCTCTTTCGAGCATCTGCGCGAGTACTCAAGTTCATGCCGAAAGACGGCATGCGTCTCATCCTTCGTGGTCGGGTTTCCCTGTTTGCCATGCGTGGAGAGTACCAGCTGATTGCAGAGTACCTTGAGCCGCAGGGTATCGGGGCTCTGCAGATGGCCTTTCTGCAGCTCAAGGAGCGATTGTCCAAGGAGGGGCTGTTTGACGAAAAGCGGAAACGGCCTATCCCGACCCTTCCGCAGCGGGTAGGTATCGTCACCTCACCCACCGGTGCGGCTATCCATGACATCCTGAATGTTCTCGACCGGCGGTTCGCAAACATCCATATTCTTCTTGCCCCGGTAAAGGTTCAGGGGGAGGGTGCAGCCGGAGAGATTGCCGCAGCCATCCGAGACTGCAACCTTTACGCCAGGCTGGATGTCCTGATCGTAGGCAGGGGAGGGGGATCGATAGAAGATCTCTGGGCGTTCAACGAAGAGGTAGTTGCACGGGCAATCGCCGCATCGAGAATTCCGGTGATATCTGCGGTGGGGCATGAGGTGGATCTGACCATTTCAGACCTTGTAGCCGACCTTCGGGCATCTACCCCCTCAGCGGCAGCAGAGCTGGTTATTTCGAGCAAAGCGGATCTGAACTCCTCGCTGGAATCCCTGGAACTTCGTCTTGAGCGTGCAATGGCAGGACGTCTATCTGATCTTCGGGGGAGGCTCAGAGGTGCCAATAGGGCGCTCAGGGATCCTGTCATGCTCATGGAGAGCCTCTCCCAGCGCCTCGACTTTCTGCAGGAACGGATGGAATCCAGTGTCAAGGGGATGGTCGAGCATCACCATCAAGGATGTAGTTCCCTGGTCACACGGCTCCGCATGAAGAATCCCTCCCTGCTGGTGGAGGCAGGGAGGGAGAGAGTGCAGCTGTATTCCGATCGTGGCGGACGGGCCATACAGGTGCATCTGGCCCGCACCCGCGAAAATATCGCCCGATGCAGTGCGTCTCTCCAGGCACTTTCGCCGCTGGCCACCCTGGGTCGGGGTTATTCTATAGCCTCCAGAACCACCGATGGCATGGTTATTCGCGACTGCAGGCAGCTGGAGGTCGGCGAGCGGATCAACTTGAGACTTGCTCGAGGAAAGGTACTCTGCACGGTAGAGGAGACCGAGCACTCCCAGTGAGCGCTTGACTGACTTGCCTGAATGCGTATAATGACATTTTTATTTTTCCCGGATGGAACTTAAATGGCTGCAGAAAAGTTTGAATCATCACTGAAGAAGCTCGAAGAGGTAGTAAAGCGCCTTGAAAGCGGAGAACTGACGCTCGAAGAGGCTCTCAAGGCCTTTGAAGAAGGTGTTCGGCATGCCGGAATATGCAGCAGTAAGCTCAATGAGGCTGAAAAGAAGGTTGAGCTTCTGTTGAAACAGAAAGACGGCAGCTTCCGTACAGAGATATTCAGATCAGAGGAGTGATCATGCGGCATGTTCACCATGTCGCATTAAGAGGAAGACACTATGGATCTCAAGCAGTACATACACGATCGTTGTGCCCTGGTAGATGCCGCACTGGACCGTTACCTTCCACCTGAAACCGAACTCCCTGCATCGCTGCATGCGGCCATGCGCTATTCCATATTTGCCGGCGGAAAGCGGATCAGGCCGGTTCTTCTCCTTGCCGCATCCGATGCGGTCGGCGGCAGTCTGGAAGGTGCAATGCCGGCTGCATGTGCCATGGAGATGATTCATACCTATTCGCTGATTCATGACGATCTGCCGGCAATGGATGATGATGATTTCCGTCGTGGCAGGCCCACCAATCATAAGGTATATGGTGAGGCCATCGCCATACTGGCCGGTGATGCGCTGCTCACCGAGGCCTTTGTCCTCATGGGAAATCCTCTCCATCTGAAGACCAATCCTGAGCGGATGCTTGCCGTAATACGCGAGATAGCCTGCTGTGCCGGTTCGCACGGTATGGTCGGCGGACAGGTCGTCGATATGGAGAGCGAAGGGAAAGGTGATGCCGATATTGCAACGGTCCAGTACATCCACGTCCACAAAACCGGTGCCCTCATCAAGGCCGCTGTCAAGGCAGGGGCCATCCTGGGTGGGGCAACGCCCGAACAGGTAGTTGCCCTGACCCGTTACGGCGAAGCCATCGGCCTAGCGTTCCAGATAGCCGACGATATTCTGGACATAGAGGGGACCACCGAGGAGATCGGTAAGGATGCCGGCAGTGACCAGGCCCGGGGCAAGGTAACTTATCCGTCGGTAATCGGACTGGCAAATTCCAAGCAGCGTGCTGCTGAGCTGGTGGAGATGTCGCTGGAACTTCTCGTACCTTTTGACTCCAAGGCTGACCCCTTGAGAGAGATCGCACGATACATAATAGCCCGGAAGTCATAATGAATCGGATACTTGATACAATCAACGGACCGCAGGATGTCAAGAAGCTCACCTTAGTCGAACTCAGGTCGTTGGCCGATGAACTCCGCAACGAGATCATAACCACCTGCGCAGCTAACGGCGGCCATCTGGCTCCGAGTCTCGGGGTTGTTGAACTCACTCTTGCACTGCACCGGATATTTGAATCCCCCGCAGACAAGATAGTATGGGATGTCGGACACCAGGCATATGCCCACAAGCTCCTCACGGGGAGGCGCGACCGTTTTCGCACCCTTCGGACTCTGGACGGCATCAGCGGGTTTCCCAAGCGTGCCGAATCTCCGCACGATTCCTTTGACGTGGGGCACTCCTCCACCTCCATATCAGCAGCTACCGGAATGGCCGTTGCCAGGGACCTCGCAGGTAAGGGGAACAAGGTGGTGGCAGTAATCGGGGACGGTTCCATGACCGGAGGTATAGCCTTTGAGGGGCTCAATCATGCCGGGCACCTGAACAAGGACCTGGTGGTGATACTGAATGACAATGAGATGTCCATTGCCGAGAACGTCGGCGCCCTCTCGAATTTCCTTTCGCGTACCATCACCAATGAATTCGTTCACAAGATAAAGAAGGACCTGGAGTTCTTTCTTGAAGGGCTCGACGGTGTCGGTCACCAAATGCTCAGAGTCGCCAAACGTGCCGAGGAGTCTCTGAAGGGGCTCTTTACACCGGGGATGCTGTTTGAGGCCTTTGGCTTTGAATACATCGGTCCCATTGATGGTCATGACATCGAGCAGCTGATGGAGACTTTTGAAAAGGTCAAACGTTTCGATGATGCGGTCTTGATCCATGTCCTGACCAAGAAAGGGAAGGGGTACCGACCTGCAGAGGGAAATCCGTCACTTTTTCATGGGGTTGGACCATTTGATGCCGCAACGGGAAAGATAATCAAGGGAAAGGGTGGGGCAGCTTCCTATACCGCCATCTTCGGCGACGTGATAAGAAAGATTGCCGCTGAAGACGATCGCGTGATTGCCATCACTGCCGCGATGCCCGATGGTACAGGTTTGTCGGGTTTTGCCAAGGAATTCCCGGATCGTTTTTTCGACGTCGGGATTGCCGAGCAGCATGGTGTGACCTTTGCCGCTGGTCTGGCTGCAGAGGGTTTCAGACCGGTATTTGCCGTGTATTCGTCGTTTCTACAGAGGGCATTTGATCAGGTATTTCATGACGTCTGTCTGCAGAATCTGCCGGTTACCTTTGCCATAGACCGTGCCGGTGTGGTTGGAAGCGATGGCCCGACCCATCACGGCGTATTTGACCTGTCGTATCTCAGGCAGATACCCAATATCGTCGTTATGGCACCCAAGGATGAAAACGAACTCCAGCATATGCTCTACACTGCGATTGCTCATGATGGGCCCGTTGCTGTTCGCTATCCCAGAGGAAATGGCTACGGAGTCGCATTGGACCAGACCTTGCGTGAACTCCCCATCGGCCAGGGAGAGGTTTTACGCAGAGGAGGAGATGCTACGGTACTTGCTGTCGGCACCATGGTAGCTCCGTGCCTTGAGGCAGCCAATACCCTTGAGAAGGATGGGATATACCTTACCGTGGTTAATGCGCGGTTTGTCAAGCCGTTGGACCGGGAGCTTGTACTTGGGCTCGCGAGACAGACGGGGCTGCTTTTCACTGCGGAAGAGAACGCTATTCAAGGTGGTTTTGGTTCGGCAATCCTCGAGATTCTTGAAGAGGAAGGGATCTCAGGGGTGCAGGTGCATCGTATGGGATATCCCGACAGTTTTGTCGAGCAGGGTGAACAGCACGAACTTCGTGCCAGATATGGACTCGATCTGGCGGGTACTATCGCTACTCTTCGAAAGCATATTCGGAAATAACATCCTTTTACTTAGTTTATTACGCAAAAGGGGAGCTATGCCGGATCCGGTGGAGCCCCCCTTTTTATTTCCTTGGATACTGGAGATTTATGCCTGGTAAAATCTGGGTCGATGCGGACGCCTGTCCACGGATAATCAAGGAGATCATTTTTCGAGCTTCGGCTCGATTGAAGGTGCCGGTCTGCCTCGTGGCAAATCAGGATCTTTCCAAGGCCCATCTGGGGCTGGTGACATCAGTCCGGGTGGGTGAAGGAGCTGACGTTGCGGATGACTATATCGCTGCGCATGCAACCGCTTCAGATCTGGTGATTACTGCAGATATCCCCTTGGCAGCAAGGATCGTGGCTAAGGGGGGTATCGCAATCGATCCGCGTGGCGAGCTCTACACGGAGGATACTGTGGGAGAACGCCTCTCGATCCGCGATCTCATGCAGGAGCTGCGCGGTGCGGGGCTCATTCAGGGCGGCCCGGCCCAGTTCAATATGGTAGATAGACAGCGCTTCGCTTCTGCTCTGGATCGCCTGTTGACCCGTATGATCAAGGGGCGTTCGTAAGAGCCTGTTTGCACAGATATATCCGTATTGCAGCTCTCGGTATACCTGACGGGTCTTTCTTGTAATTGCAGTTATCGTACGCTGGAGGTGCTACTGTAAATATTCCTTTACAAGGATTTGCATCCCGCCAGGTTCTTTATCGATGGCGATCTGGCGCTCTTCGGGAGTAAGTAGCTCATGCAGATGTTTCCTCGCCTTTTTGCGGCTGCCTGCTATTGTTTCGGTCATCTTGATAAGGATGCCAACCGGGACTCCAGCTCGATAACCGGTCACCAGTTTCTCAATCTCCTCTCGACGCTGTTCATCGGTCCATGTCTTGAAAAGCGCAGCTCCCAAATCATCATTATTATTTAAGAACATGGTTCCTCCACTCTAGGATTCGGTTGCACAATACTACTGTGCATTGACAGGCCCTCACAATAATTCAAAGCAGTGATGGATGTCTACATATTTTGTATGTATGGAAAATGACAGGACTCGGATGGTCTAAACCGCTGTTTCGTGCAACAGGTCGGTCAGTTGGCGGACTCAGTTTCGTGGCAGCTTCACGTAAAAATATAGTATAAGCAGAAAGGGGAAAGTTGAGAAGGCGGCTTCCAGATTCCCTTTGAAGAGTTGCCAGGTGCCGAAACAGATCACTGTGGCAGTAAAGACGATTGTTAGAAGCGCAGTAAATTTATTCATCTGATCTTATGCTACACCGGATCCGGTTAAATTGATAGGGCTCAGAGACCATTTTCGGAAACCGCGCTCTTTTGTTAATTCCGATTGATGCCGATGTCGGTTTTGGGTATACTACGCCGGATTTGATCTGAGCGCATGCTTATTGAGGGGGACCTGCTGATGATAGATTTTATGGGTGACTGGAAAAGGACCGGCTACTGCGGGGCGCTGACCGCGGCTGATCTGGGCAAGGAAGTTGTGTTGATGGGGTGGGCGATGAGGCGTCGCGACCATGGCGGTCTGATCTTTGTAGATCTTCGGGATCGAGAGGGGATTGCACAGATAGTGTTCGACCCGGAGCTGAACTCGGAAGCCCATGCCAAGGCAGAGACGATCCGCAGCGAGTTCGTTGTAGCAGTTAAGGGGAAGGTTATTCCCCGACCGGAAGGGACTGTCAATCCGAACATGAAGACCGGCGAGGTGGAAGTCCAGGTCTCCGAGAGCCGAATCCTTAATCGATCCAAGGCGCTGCCGTTCACCCTTGATGAATATGTTGATGTAGCTGAGAACCTGCGTCTCAAATACCGCTATCTGGATCTTCGTCGGACTCAGCTTCAGCAGAACCTCATCCTACGGTCTAAAGTCGCTCAGGTTACTCGTCAGTACCTTACTGACAACGGTTTCTTGGAGCTGGAAACCCCCTTTCTCACCAAGTCGACCCCTGAAGGTGCCCGCGACTTCCTTGTGCCGTCGCGCATTAACCAGGGGTCATTTTACGCGCTTCCCCAATCGCCGCAGATATTCAAACAGATCCTTATGGTTTCCGGTTATGACCGATATTTCCAGGTGGTCCGCTGTTTCCGTGATGAGGACCTGCGCGCTGACCGTCAGCCGGAGTTTACCCAGATTGACTGCGAGATGTCGTTTATTGACCGTGACGACATAATTATGATGATGGAGGGGTTGATTGCCAAGGTTTTCAGGGATGCCAAGAATGCGGAGGTTCAGCTTCCCATCGAACGGATGACCTATGCCGAGGCAATCCGTCGTTTCGGGGTAGACAACCCGGACCTCCGTTTCGGACTAGAACTCTGCGATCTCACTGATATTGTCAAGGGGGCCGGTTTCAAGGTCTTTGCCGATGTTGCTGCCTCAGGCGGAATAATCAAAGGTGTTAATGCCAAAGGGTGCGCAGGCTTTTCCCGCAAGGAGATTGATGATCTTACCGAGCTTGCCAAGGTCTATGGTGCCAAGGGATTGGCCTATGTGAAGATGGAGAACGGCGCATGGCATTCACCTATCGCAAAGTTCTTTACCCCTGAGGAGATCTCTTCACTGAATAAGGCCTTCGGTGCAGAGGAAGGAGACCTTCTTCTCTTTGTCGCCGACAAGCCGAAGGTTGTCAACGATTCACTCGGTAAACTGCGCATCCAACTGGCTAACCTCCTTGGCCTCCTCGACAAGAATGTTTTCCGCTTTGTCTGGATCACTGATTTCCCCCTTCTTGAGTGGGACGAGGAAGGAAAACGTTGGGCTGCTGTGCACCATCCGTTCACAGCGCCCATGGATGAAGACCTTGAGTACGTTGAGTCTGATCCGGGACGATGTCGTGCAAAGGCCTACGACCTGGTACTGAACGGTAACGAGATTGGCGGCGGCTCCATAAGGATCCACCAGGAGAAGATCCAGTCACTGATGTTTAAAATGCTTGGCCATTCTGAAGAGGATAAACGGGCAAAGTTCGGCTTCCTGCTTGATGCCCTTGAATATGGAACCCCCCCCCATGGTGGTATCGCTTTTGGGATGGACCGACTCATAATGCTACTTACCGGAAGCGAATCAATACGGGACGTTATTGCTTTTCCAAAAACGCAGAAGGGGACATGTCTTATGTCCGAAGCCCCGTCGGTGGTTGATGCCAAGCAGCTCAGGGAGCTTGGGATCAGGCTTGCGGTGAAGCAGCAGCCGTAAGTGCGCTGCTTGATGACTGTCAGATTACACATCATAGCGGTTGCACTGTTCATGGTATCCATGTCCGGATGCGCGCCGTCTGCCCCGCTTTGGCAACTAAAGGCCGAGAAACTGCTGAATACGCTAAGATCTGACAGTGCCCCGTTTATACTGCCGGCTGAATTTGCAAGCCTGGACGAAACCTATTCAAAGGGAGAGTTGCTTCTTCTGGACAAAGAAGTGGAAGAGGCTGACCGTCTGTTTCAGCTTGCGTTTCTGAAGGGAGAGATGCTGAAGGGAAACCTTTCTGCTGAGAAGAACCGCCAAGCAGAAGCCAAGCGTCTTTTGCGGGAGAATGAAGAGCGAAACGAGCAGGCTCGCCTTAAAGCAATTGCACTGGCGGAAGAACAGCGCCGGAAGGAAGCCGAAGAGGTGCTTTCAAGGATTGCCGAGCAGGCGCGCATGCGGCAGGTGTCGGATGCCGAGGCCACTCTTCAGGCTGAGCGTCAGAAGGTTCCTAAAGAGCATCCGACTGTATCTTCCCACACAGTAAAGCGCGGCGAAACACTGCCACAGATCGCTGCACTTCCAGAAATTTACAATGATCAGTTTCTCTGGCCGATAGTCTATCGGGCAAATCGCGATCAGATACGGGACCCCCGGCACTTGTGGCCGGGGCAGGTTCTTCGGATCCCTCGTAATCTCACTCGTGATGATCTTCAGGAAGCCCGTCGCTATGCCCAGGAAAAGCGACTTTATTAGCATGCATCAATCTTCTTTTAGGCCTCATTAACAATCCTGCCCTCTGTTGGACGATTATTAAACGATTTGCATTTTTTCTTGACACTGCAAGGTGCTTTGTATACTGTATACAAACTTTTTGATAGAGTAGGATGAGTCACATTGAGTGTCTAGTGTAAGCTGTGGATACTCTTCACATTAAGCCTCTGGCTACACCGCCAAAAAAAACTAAGGAGTGAACATGACGACACAAAAGATTATCTGGTCAAAAATCGATGAAGCACCCGCACTGGCAACCTACTCTTTGCTCCCTATCGTAAATGCTTTCACTAAGGCAGCTGGCGTTGTTGTGGAAACAAGAGATATCTCTGTTGCCGGAAGAATTATTGCAAATTTCCCTGAGTACCTCACTGAGAGCCAGAGAATGCCTGATTATCTGGCCGAACTGGGCGAGCTTACCCAGAAACTCGAAGCCAACATCATCAAGCTCCCCAACGTAAGCGCTTCGATCCCCCAGCTGAAGGCAGCCATCAAGGAGTTGCAGGAGCAGGGCTATAAGCTTCCGGACTATCCCGAGGAGCCGAAAACCGATGAGGAAAAAGCACTGCACGCCAAATATGCCAAGTGTCTTGGCAGCGCTGTAAATCCTGTTTTGAGGGAAGGAAACTCCGATAGAAGGTCTGCCGATGCCGTAAAGCAGTATGCAAGAAAGCACCCGGTTAAAATGGGCGATTGGTCACCTGATTCAAAGACCCATGTGTCGCATATGGAAGCTGGTGATTTTTACCACAGTGAAAAATCCGTCACGATGAAAAAGGCCGGAAACGTAAAGATCGAGTTTGTTGATAATGCCGGAAAGGTTACCGTAATGAAGGAGAAGTTACCCCTTCAGGCAGGTGAGGTTCTTGACGGCGCTTTCATGGATTGCGGCGCTCTGCGCAAGTTCATCGCGGAGCAGATCGATGATGCGCAGAAAATGGGAGTATTATTTTCAGTGCACCTCAAAGCCACCATGATGAAGATCTCCGATCCGATCATGTTCGGTCATTTCGTCTCGGTCTTCTTTAAAGACGTGTTCGAAAAGCATGCAGCAACCTTCAAGGAACTGGGTGTTATTTCAGATCTCGGCCTGGGTGATCTATATTTAAAAATAAAGAAACTTCCGGAAGCCAAACAGGCTGAGATAGAAGCCGATATCAAGGCAGTTTATCAGAAGAGACCTGAACTTGCGATGGTGGATTCGGACAAAGGAATCACCAATCTGCATACAAGCAGTGACATCATTATTGATGCCTCCATGCCGGTTGTTATCCGTGATTCGGGTGGAATGTGGGGTCCGGATGGCAAGCTTCACGATGTGAAGTGCGTGATCCCTGACACGTCATATTCCGAGTGGTATCAGGTTTGTATTGATTTCTGCAAGAAAAACGGCCAGTTCGACCCCACGACCATGGGTTGTGTGTCAAACGTTGGCCTGATGGCACAAAAAGCAGAGGAGTACGGCTCACACGACAAGACATTCAAGGTTCCTGCCGACGGAACTATGCGCGTTGTCGATGAATCAGGAGCAGTGCTGTTCCAGCATGCTGTAAAAGAGGGCGATATCTGGCGCAGTTGCCAGACAAAAGATCTCCCTATCCAGGACTGGGTCAAGCTGGCTGTAAGAAGGGCACGTGCGACCGGTGCGCCGGCGGTTTTCTGGCTGGACAAAAACAGGGCACACGACGCCCAGATGATCGAAAAGGTGAATACCTACCTCAAGGATCACGATACGAATGGCCTGGATATAAGCATCAAGGCCCCGGTTGATGCGATGACCTTCACACTTGAAAGAGCGAAAGCCGGCAAGGATACCATTACCGTAACCGGGAATGCCTTGAGAGATTACCTGACCGATCTCTTCCCGATTCTTGAACTGGGTACCAGTTCGAAAATGCTTTCCATCGTTCCGCTTCTTGCTGGTGGCGGACTGTTTGAGACAGGAGCCGGTGGCTCTGCACCAAAGCATGTTCAGCAGTTTGTCAAGGAAGGGTACCTGAGATGGGATTCTCTCGGTGAGTTCCTGGCGCTGGCAGTTTCGCTGGAGCATCTGGCCGCTACCTTCAAGAATGAAAAAGCCCAGCTTCTGGCCGAGACGCTCAATCAGGCAAACGCCAAGTTCCTGGATAACAATAAGAACCCGGCACGTAAAGTTGGACAGATCGACAACCGCGGCAGCCATTTCTACCTTGCAATGTACTGGGCTGAGGCATTGGCTAACCAGACCAAGGACAAGGATCTGGCAGCACGTTTTGCAAAAGTTGCCAAGCAACTGCAGGATAATGAAGAAAAAATCAATGCCGAGCTGATCGGAGCCCAGGGCAAGCCACAGGATATCGGTGGTTATTTTAACCCGAATCCGGTCAAGACGGAAAAAGCAATGCGTCCCAGCGCAACCTTAAATGCAATAGTGGATGCTATCGCATAAGACGGTATAGGTAATAAATTCAATCTATTCAAGGAGAGAAAAAATGGCTAGAAAGAAGATTGCATTAATCGGTGGTGGTCAGATCGGTGGCGTTCTTGCTCAGCTCTGTGCTCTGCGTGAACTGGGTGATGTTGTGTTGTTCGATATCGTAGAAGGACTTCCTCAGGGCAAGACCCTTGATATCGCGGAAGTTGGTTCAGTCGATCGTTTCGACTGCTGCCTCAAAGGAACCAACAGCTACGAAGACATCAAAGATTCTGATGTCGTCATAGTTACCGCAGGCCTTCCCCGCAAGCCAGGCATGAGCCGCGACGATCTGATCGAGGTCAACTCCAAGATCATGACTTCGGTTGCAGAGGGAATCAAGAAATTTGCTCCGAATTCCATTGTAATTGTTATCTCCAACCCGCTTGACGCAATGGTTACCCTTTGCCAGAAGATCACCGGCTTTCCATACAGTCGTGTATTCGGACAGGCAGGCGTTCTTGACTCAGCCCGTTTCATCACCTTTATCGCATGGGAGCTTGGCGTATCTGTCAAGGATGTAAACGCAATGACACTCGGAGGCCACGGCGACGACATGGTTCCCCTTGTTCGTTATGCAAGCGTAAACGGCATTCCGGTCATGGAACTTCTCGAGAACAAGTACAAGGACAAGGCCAAAGCCAAGGAAGTTATGGAAGCAATGGTAAAGCGTACCCGTGGTGCTGGCGGAGAGGTTGTTGCTCTGTTAAAGACTGGGTCCGCTTTCTACTCGCCTGCTTCTTCTGCCATTGCAATGGCAGAGTCGATCCTCAAGGATCAGAAGCGTGTTCTTCCTACCTGCTGCTTCCTGCAGGGTGAGTTCGGCGTTAACGGCTATTATGTAGGTGTTCCTGCAGTTCTCGGCGAGAAAGGTGTGGAGCAGATTCTTCAGTTTAAACTGGATGCAGAAGAGCAGGAGATGATGGACAAGTCTGTAGCAGCTGTCAAGGGTCTTGTAGACAGCATGAAGCTATAATTCCTGACGTTCAATGTCATTGCAGCACAGCAAAAGAAGGGCCCTGTGCCCTTCTTTTCTTATGTCCTGAATTATTATGAATCTTCAGCAAGGTCATCCTTGTAATTGTATACACGCTGTGCTATAAAAACACGGTTTTCATCGTTGGAATCAATTCACTAAAGGAGCGTATGTAGATGGAAAAGAAGCTTCCCACAATCGAGATCATCGAGAAGTACTGCAAGGGTTGCCACATCTGCGTGGAATTCTGCCCAAAGCAGGTCCTGGAGATGAAAGGGTTTGTAGTGGCAGTCAAGGATCTGGAGGCCTGCATCAAGTGCATGCAGTGTGAGCTCCGCTGTCCTGACTTCGCAATCAAGGTAACTGCATAAACAATTTACAGGAGGTATGTAACGTGGCTAAGAAAGTTGCTTTTATGCAGGGTAACGAAGCTGCGGCCCATGGCGCTCTTTACGCCGGCTGCACGTTTTTTGGTGGTTACCCTATTACCCCGTCTACTGAAGTTGCCGAAGTTATGTCGGCTGAGCTTCCAAAGATAGGGGGCAAGTTCATCCAGATGGAAGATGAGATCGGCGCTATGGCTACCCTTATCGGAGCATCTCTTACCGGCGCTAAGGTTCTGACTTCAACTTCAGGTCCTGGTCTCTCTCTCAAGCAGGAAAATATCGGCTATGCATGCATTACCGAAGTACCCTGCGTTATTGTCAACGTAATGCGTGGAGGTCCCTCTACCGGAATGCCGACTGGTCCTTCCCAGTCAGACGTCATGTGTGCCAAGTGGGGGACCCATGGAGACCATCCGGCAATCTGTCTTGTTCCAGCGTCAGTTCAAGAGCTGTTTGAAGAGACTGTCAGAGCATTCAACCTTGCTGAGAAGTATCGCACACCGGTTATGATTATGCCGGACGAAATTGTTGCCCATATGCGTGAGCGTATTGTTTTCCCCGAACCAGGGGAAATTCCGATTATCAACCGTACTGCCCCCTCCGTACCTCCCGAGAAGTACAAGCCTTATGATACCTCATTCGGGGATGTACCTCCTCTGGCAGCTTTCGGGTCAGGATACAAATTCCATGTGACAGGTCTTAACAAGATGCAGGACGGGTTCCCGACCACAAAGGCCGAGATCGTTCAGGCCGAGGAAGAGCGCCAGGTGCGCAAGGTTGAGGCCAATGCTGCAGATATCATGAAGTGGGAAGAGTATCAGGTTGACGATGCTGAAATCGTTGTTGTTGCATACGGATCAACCTCACGTTCGGCTCGATTTGCAGTAGACGAGGCCCGCAAGGCTGGAATCAAGGCAGGACTCTTCCGTCTTATCACCTTCTGGCCGTTCCCTGAAGAGCGCCTTCTTGAGATTTCAAAGAAGGTCAAGGCTTTCATCTCTCCTGAAATGAACCTCGGCATGTGCGCCGGCGTCATTAAAGGGTGCATTGAAGGCAACGCCCCGGTTCTCGGTATTTTCCGTGTTGATGGAGAGCCGGTTAACCCAGGCCAGATCCTCGACAAGATGAAGGAGGTCAAGTAACCATGTCTTATGATTATGAAAAATGGATTCGACCCGGCAAGCTTCCACATATCTGGTGCCCAGGCTGCGGTCACGGCATCGTCATGAAGGGACTTATCCGTGCACTGGATACACTCCAGCTGAAGAAGGAAAATACCGCCATAGTTTCCGGTATCGGTTGCGCTTCCCGCCTCCCTGGCTATATGGACTGCTGCACACTGCATACTGCACATGGACGTGCTGCCGCCTTTGCTACTGGCGTAAAAATGGCTAAACCAGAAATGTCGGTTTTCTGCGTAGGCGGAGATGGCGACGGTACTGCAATCGGCGGGAACCACTTTATTCACGCCTGCCGCCGTAACATCGATATGACCTATATCATCCTTAATAACAAGATCTACGGGATGACAGGCGGTCAGTTCTCCTCCTGCACCCCTACAGGCGCAAAGGCTTCCACTACTCCGTACGGTAACCCAGATCCGGCATTTGACATCGCCAAACTGGCCATCGGGGCAGGTGCTACTTTTGTTGCCCGTGGTACGGCATTTCATGCAAACCAGATCGACAAACTCATAGTTGAGGCTGTACAACACAAAGGTTTCTCCGTTGTTGAAATCCTTGACGACTGCCCGACCTGTTACGGTCGTCGCAACAAGTTCAAATCTGTAGTCGAGATGATGAACGAGCTCAAAGAGATTGCTGTTCCGGTCAAGGCTGCCGAGAAGATGGATCCTGAGCAGTTGAAGGGGAAAGTACTTACCGGTGTTCTCTACAAGGAAGACAAGCCTGAGTACTGCGAGCAGTATGCAAAGGTTATCGAGCGCGCCAAGGGTGTCGCACGTTAGAACGAATTTCGCCAATTCAAAGGAGAGAAGATAATGGCTGGAAGATATGAGATTCGCTTTTCCGGCGCCGGTGGGCAGGGGCTGATCCTTGCCGGTGTCATTATGGCTGAGGCCGCCTCGATTTATCAGGGGATTCAGGCCGTTCAGTCTCAAAGCTACGGCCCTGAGGCACGTGGTGGCGCATCAAAGTCAGAGGTCATCATTTCTGACGACATCATCGATTACCCGAAGGTTACCAAATGTGATGCACTCCTGGCCCTTACCCAGGAGGCATGTGACAAGTATTCGCATGATCTCAAGGAAGGCGGAATCCTGCTGATCGACTCCGACCTGGTTCTTCGCCAACCACCGGGGAATTTCAAAGTTGTAAAGTTCAATATTACCAATACTGCCAAGAATGAAGTTGGCCGTGAGATTGTTACCAACATCGTTGCACTTGGCGCTATGGTTGCCCTTACCGGCGTAGTATCCAAGGAAAATGCCGAGAAAGCTGTCCTTTCCCGCGTTCCAGAAGCTTTCCTTGAGCTTAACAAGAAGGCATTCAATATTGGTTACGAGAAGGCGATTGCAGCCAAGTAGACAAATAAACTGAAATTAGCATACGTCGTTCATGGAGCCCGTCACCTTTTGTTGACGGGCTTTTTTTATGCTGCGTACTGTTGTGGGACCAAAATTGACTTTCAGTATGAAGACTGTAATCTGAATGTGACGAGCCGTTTCTGTTCAACGAAAATAACCGGAGTGCGTTAATGCAAAATGAAACTGATTACCTTAAGGGTCAGCTTGAATATCGAAAGAAGTTTATGGAGCAGATTAACGAGATACACTCTGCCAACTCTTTGAACGCTATACTTATTCAGCTAAAGGATAGGATTGCTGAGTTATTCAAGGCTGAGCGTATCACCATATATGTAGCTGACCTGAAACAGAATATCCTTGTCTCCCGAGTTAAATCAGGCAACGAAGTGCAGCAGATTACAGTTCCTATCGGAACTTGTAGCATTGCAGGGTATTGTGCCCTATCGGGAAATGTTGTCAACATTAGGAATGCGTATGATGATCATGAACTGAGAATGATCAACACAGAACTGCTTTTCGATAAATCATGGGATATGAAGACGGGTTTTCGGACAATTCAGGTGCTTTGCATACCGATGAAATTCAATAATGTCTTGATAGGTGTCATGCAACTGATTAACAAAAAGGATGATTATAGTTTCAGTGAGACAGATATCAACTACGTATCAGAGCTTGCAGCGTCGCTCTCCATAGCTATCCACAACATCTACCGTCTTAGCGCTTCCGCTAAGATTATCCGTCAAAAATCTCGTTATAACTACCTACTGGACAAAAATATCATCGAGGAGAGAGATATAGAGAAGGCAGGGAATAATCCAGAACTCGCGAAGTATGGCATGGATTACCTCCTGATGCGCGACTGTAAGGTTTCACGAGAGGATATGGGGAAGAGTCTCAGCTTGTATTTTGGGACTGATTTCCTGCAGTTTGATCCGCAACTACCAACCATTGAAGAGATAATGTGCAAGATAAGACCGGATCGCCTGAAGAAAGAGCGATGGGTACCGGTCAAGGTGGAGAATGGATTCCTCTCTGTCGCTATGGAGGACCCAACTGACCTTGCGAAACAGGACTTGATCAAATTCATTTACCCTGAATATCGGAGAATCAGTTTTGTCGCTTCGTTCCGGGACGATATTGAACGCTTTATCGCACATTTTTATCATCTTGGGAGCCCCTCCACTCCTGAAGATACGACAAGTATAAACGATCTTCTCGACAAATTGGACGCTGGTGAAGAGCCGGATGTAGAGCAGGAGGTGCAGAGGGTTTCAGAGCAGGACAGTGTCATAGTCCAGCTGGTTAATAAGATTATCTGTGACGCCTATAAGATCAAGGCTTCGGATATTCACATAGAGCCATATCCCGGCAAGAATGATGTAATGGTACGTATCAGGGTGGATGGCCGATGCAAGATATACCAGCGGATTCCGTACAAGTACAAGCACGCAATCACTTCACGGATAAAGATAATGTCCGGCCTTGACATTGCAGAGCGGCGCAAGCCGCAGGATGGAAAGATAGACTTTAAAAAATTCGGTCCGATTGATGTCGAACTCCGCGTTGCAACCATGCCTACAGCCGGTCAGCTTGAGGATGTGGTCATGCGTATACTCGCATCCGGCGAGCCGATACCGTTTGACAAACTGGGGCTTACCGATCGGAACTCTCAGGTATTTAACCAGTGCATAAGGAAACCATACGGACTGATTCTGGTCGTTGGACCGACCGGTTCAGGGAAGACCACTACCCTGCACTCGGCAATTGCCCTGATAAACGATTCGGAGACGAAGATCTGGACTGCTGAAGACCCGGTTGAAATAACCCAGAAAGGGCTCAGGCAGGTGCAGGTCAATGCAAAGATCGGTTTCACCTTTGCCATTGCGCTCCGATCATTCCTGCGGGCCGACCCTGATGTAATCATGGTGGGTGAGATGCGCGACGAGGAGACAGCTGCAATAGGAGTAGAGTCATCTCTGACAGGTCACCTGGTTTTTTCCACGCTTCACACCAATTCGGCTCCGGAGACAGTAACTCGTCTTCTCGACATGGGGCTTGATCCGTTCAGTTTTTCAGATGCGGTTCTCTGCATACTTGCACAACGTTTGGCTCGGCGCCTTTGTGGCGAATGCAAGAAGACGTACAGGCCTGATAGTAATGAACTACGTGAGATCGTGGAGGAGTTTGGCAAGGAGGATTTCACCCGTACCGGCATCGATCTTGATTCGATTCTTCTTGCACATCCGGTGGGGTGCGTGAAGTGCAATGATTCAGGTTACAAAGGAAGGGTTGGTCTTCATGAACTGCTGGAGGGGACAGATGAGATGAGAAGTCTGATTAAACGTAAAGTTGAGGTCGAACAGGTCAGGAATCAGGCAATCATGGATGGCATGACCACGCTCAAGCAGGATGGAATCCTCAAGGCATTGCAGGGAATAACGGATATGCGTGAGGTGAGAAGGGTATGCATCAAGTAGTTGGTATCACTATCGGAGAATGGATAAGGTTTTTGTGACTTTTTTTGCGCCTCTCTGGGCCTTGATAGCCCGTAGCATCATCTCGTTTGCAGGACCTTTCCCTGGTAGGTTTCTCGCCAACGGTTACCCATTCCTCTGACCGTGAAAATTCTACTACCTTCCCCGTAAATATAAGGTATTCAAGGCAATATTCTTCAACTATATCGTAATTGTCGTCATTATATCGGACCAGGATGAGCACAGGTGACCTCCAGGCATATCATGTATATGGTTCTAATAATTATTTTCGACAGCATCAACAAAAACTTTAGGTTTTCTGGGATGATTTCGTTTTTGAACTGATTTGGAGTTGACAATGAACCCAAAAACGGCTAAAGATTACTCCGCTCATTGATTGGCACAGACATCAATGGCGACGTCGCCAAGTGGTAAGGCAAAGCTCTGCAAAAGCTTTATTCATCGGTTCAAATCCGATCGTCGCCTCCAAAAAAACAAAGGGTTAGCTTTTAAGCTAGCCCTTTATTTTTGCCCGTGGAACCTTTTGTGGAACCTCCGTTGAAATATTTGAAATCTTAAAACGATAGGGCCCGGCCGGAATTATTTTTTATCAGTCATGCAATTCCCGCATTTACATTGTAGCCAAATAAGATTAGAGGGTAGCTGTGGAATGCATTTCGACAAACAGTAAAACACATTGCACCTGCACATATCTGTCCTGCGATAAACACGGGAACTGCTGTAAATGTGTGGAGTATCATCAGAAGAAAGTGGAAATTCCCGGTTGTTTCTTTACGGATGCCGGCGAACGGACCTATGACAGGTCAATCCGCAATTTTATCGCTGATCGGAACAGATAACTGCAGACCTACTGAGACAATCTTTATTCTTCTCTACCACTACGAAGTACCGAAGAACGAGGTTGTGGAGAAGTTAGACGGGGTCTTGCGCTATCCAGGCATAGTGAACCAGGACAAACCGGACTTGCGTGAAGCACTATAAATATTTGGCGAGGATACAATCGATTTTGTTGATTGTATCCTGGTGGCAAAAAGTAGAATCGGTGGATTGGAACTGATTTCATATGACGAGAAATTGCAAAAGCTCAAGAGCCGGATCCGGTAAGCACATTCTCAAACTACTCAACCTCCCTCCTTATATCGTTTCGAACTTCTCCAACAGATACCCCCGGGATCGACACGCCACACACTGCTACTGCTTGGGTAAGAGGTACTGGTGTGCAATCTGCCGGTTCACGCTTTTCTCCAGAGACGTCTAATACCCAAGAAGAGCCCAAGCATGACCTAGCAATATAAGCAGATTAAAATGTTGAAAAACAGCCGTGAATGCCGCCGTGACCTCGAGTTACGGCGGCATTTCTTTTGGCAGAGTGTGCTTCGGCACGCCGAAAATCAGATAAAGGAGCGCAGCATGAGAGAAGGTAAACCATCAATAAGGTTCGCATCACTCGGTGTCTACAACCACTGTCTGGGACCGAATGCCCCTATTCTGAGAGGTGAGAGATCGAAAATTGTCATCTACGACGAGAGCGACAACATCATCAGACGACTGGAAGAGGTTAGGGGAGAGTGCTTCGACTCGGGGTACGTGACCTTCTTTCTGGGGCCGGAATCACGAACTTCGAAATACAAGCACTACCTGGTTGATACAGCACCGGACGGAATTCAAACCTTACTGCACGACAACCCTGCATACTTAGCCACCCGGCCTGACGAGTGGTTCAGCTTTGTGGGGGATTGGGCGAAACGGCATACCGAAAACATCGAGGAAAACTATGCGGAGAACAAACCCTTATACAAATCATAGGGGGTCAAAGATGAAAGTTGAAATGCAAATGGGGTCTCAGGAAATTCAGGCACTTGCAGATGCGGTCGCGGCTGCGGCCTTGCAAGCCCTGGCTCCTCTGCTGGCGGCGGTCGGATGTCATGGACTGGCTGGACTCCCGGTTGGCTGCTTAGATTTTTATGGATGCCGGTGGCAACACCGTTCGCAGCGATGGCCCTCTGGGTCATCGCTGCAGATTTCAGATTCCCCCCCAAATAATAGCACTCAAGCTAATGCTGCTTATCTGTAGCTTATCTGTAGCAACGCAATATATTCGTGTGGTTACAACATGTATTGAAAATAATAAAAATATTTACTTAATTTTTTATAATTTGCACCGAATCAAAATTTTGGAGCCATAAGGGGGTGGATTCGATTTGGCAGGCTCTGAGTAATGAAGCTATATTTAATAATATAAATTGCTACTAAGTAATTACAAGTTTGTTTATTGGAGGAATGACTATGGGATTTACAGATTTTCTAAAAGACGTCGGCGGTCATGCAATGAACAAGTTTAATGAATCTTATGATCGTAGCCACTACAGTAGTTATGTCGAAGATTGCGAAGAAATGGATGATTATGAGTTAATCAATTTTACATTGAACAGCAAGCATGAAGCAAAACAACTTGCCGCAGTATCTGTACTTAAAAATCGAGGAATTATTGCAACATATCATAGTGACAATCAAGATTTGTACGATGAACTAATCGAAAAAAAAGAACGATATAAGGATTCATAATATTTAGAACAAATATATAGTTAAATATAATAAATATGTACGAGAGGATGTCTACATCAAAAAAACTGGAGGTGTAAAATGGGCTTTTGGGATGTTGCTGCAAAAGTAGGTAAGGGAGTCATTAACAAAGTAGCGGATGATATAGAAAAATGTCAAAATTTCAGAGAAGAATATAGAGATTTTAGTGATGATTCTCTAAAAAATAAATTGAAATCCGGTACTATACATCAAAGAAGTGCTGCTAAAGCCGAGTTGCAATCTCGTGGGTATCAATTTAAAAACTGATTTTGGAGGCAATTCAGCTATGGGACTTTTTGACTTTGTTGACAAAAAAATCAATGAAACTAACAGATCATCAAGCAGTATCAATCCTGGAAGAATGAAGGAAACTGATAACATAAAGGGTCCAAATTCAAATCTCCCCAATAGCCCTGGTATGTATAGGCATGTAAATAAAGAGGACGGTAAAATTGAATACGTGGGACAGACCAAAGATTTAAGAACACGTCAACAACAACATGCTAGAGATGGTAAATTGAATACAGACAAGCAGTATGTTCAGTATAGCGAAGCTCGTGCTGGCGCATCAAAGTCTGATCTTTGTAGGACAGAAGTCGATCATATTGCTCGACATAAGCCGTCAGGGAACACAACTAAAGGCGGAAACGGCAGAAGGTAAATTACACAAGACAGAGCCGATTAAAATCTGCCCTATAAGTCAAAAGAGGGATATGAGTAATTGAAAAATATAAGAGCGTAGTGAACCCCCTTTTGCTATTGAGTGACAGGGGGTTTTTGCATTCGCTTTCCTTTGCCCTAAGGGCCGCGGAAGAGAGAAAAATTCTTGTATGGGTTCCGTTCACGGATAGTTGGAATTTGTGCACCATCAGTTTTTCGCCATACTTCTTGTTGGGCATAAATCAGAAGGTCTTTGTTAATCGGCATCAAACTGAGACCCCAGATCGGCGCCGAACCGTGACCCACTTGCATTGCTAACATCCTAATTTATTGCTGGAAACAATTTTGTATGGGTCAGTCTTGGTCGCCGATGGTGGGTCAAAAGCTCACGCCGATTCACATCCATTTCAACCCCCTGTAAATTCCGGGGGTTTTTTTATGTGTACTGACGTATGTAAGGCTGATTTTTTATCACATGTAGTTATTTATCTAAGCTTCGCCCAGCGACTAGTTCTATCAGGCATAATCCCTCCCTCCTGAGAAGAATCTCATCATTGACAATCTTGCATAAAAATTGTATACAGTATGCTCTTTTGGAATGTTGAAAATAGCAGGCTAGACCATGTAAGTGGTCCTGTACTTGATACACAGAATAGGTGCTCTAAGTTTACTAATCACCATAAGGAGGTAGCAAATGATCGAAGCATATCTGCAGCATGAAGCCGAAAGGAAGGCCCAGGGGATACCGGCCCTCCCGCTTAGCCCCGAGCAGACCACAGAGCTTTGCAAGCTGCTGGAAAACCCGCCTGCCGGCAAGGAAGCCTTTCTTCTTGAGCTCATCAAGGAACGTGTATCTCCTGGCGTTGACCCGGCTGCCGAAGTAAAGGCGGCTTTTCTTGCCGAACTGGTCAAGGGGAGCAAAAAATCTTCCTTGATATCTAAAGTCGATGCGGTTCGGATGCTCGGCACCATGCTGGGTGGCTATAACGTGTATCCGCTGATAGATGCCCTTAAAATTGCTGAACTTGCCGACGAAGCTGCCTGTGCGCTCTCCGGTATGACGCTGGTATACGACGGTTTCGATAAGGTTGTTGAACTTGCCAAGTCCAATGCAGCTGCAAAAAAGGTACTTGAGTCATGGGCCAATGCCGACTGGTTCACCAACAAGCCCGGACTTCCCGAAACCATCAAGGTAAAAGTTTTCAAGGTTGAAGGGGAGATAAACACCGATGATTTTTCTCCTGCAGGAGATGCCTGGAGCCGCCCCGATATTCCTCTGCATGCCCTTGCCATGGGTAAGACCCGCTTCCCTAATCGACTTGCCCAGATTGCAGAGTGGCGTGCCGCAGGCCATCAGGTAGCCTTTGTAGGTGACGTAGTGGGCACAGGCTCCTCACGCAAGTCAGCATGCAATTCAGTGCTCTGGCACATGGGCCAGGATATCCCCTGTGTTCCCAACAAGAAGACCGCCGGGGTTATTATCGGCAGCGTTATCGCACCGATATTCTTCAACACCGCCCAGGACTCCGGTGCGCTGCCCCTCAAGGCCGATGTCACTAAGATGAGCGACGGTGACGTTATCACCATCAACACAAAAAAGTGTGAGATTACAAATGAAAAGGGTGAGGTCATCTCCACCTTCAAGATCAGCCCAAACACCCTCGCTGACGAGTTTCGCGCCGGTGGCAGAATTCCGCTTATAATCGGACGCGCCGTTACCGTTAATGCCCGCAAGGCACTTGGTCTCCCGGCAACCGAAATTTTTACACTGCCGATCAACCCTGTTCCAAAGGCTGGTCAAGGCTACTCGCTTGCGCAGAAAATGGTAGGAAAGGCATGCGGCATAGCAGGTGTACTCCCCGGCAGCGCATGCGACCCTAAGATGACCACCGTCGGCTCGCAGGACACCACCGGCCCCATGACTGCAGATGAACTGAAGGAACTCGCCTGCCTCAAGTTCCTCTCCCCGATGTTCATGCAGTCTTTCTGTCACACTGCCGCTTATCCGAAGCCGGCTGATGTCAAGATGCACAAGAACCTGCCGAAGTTCATCACTGATCGGGGCGGTGTACCGCTCAAGCCGGGTGACGGCGTCATTCACTCCTGGCTTAACCGCCTTCTCCTCCCGGATACTGTCGGTACAGGCGGAGATTCACACACCCGTTTTCCGATCGGCATCTCGTTCCCGGCCGGTTCTGGCCTGGTTGCTTTTGCCGGTGCCATGGGCTTCATGCCGCTGGATATGCCCGAGTCGGTCCTTGTACGCTTCAAGGGGAAGCTGAATCCGGGGATTACCCTGCGAGACGTGGTCAATGCCATCCCTTACTGGGCCATAAAGCAGGGTAAACTTACCGTGCCGAAAAAGAACAAGATCAATATCTTCAATGGCCGTATTTTGGAGATGGAAGGGCTTCCCGATCTGACCGTGGAGCAGGCCTTCGAACTGACCGATGCCGCTGCAGAGCGTTCCGCAGCTGCCGGTTGCATCCAGCTCTCCAAGGAGTCGGTTGCCACGTATCTCCGCTCCAATGTCGCGCTGATGAAGAAGATGATCCAGGAAGGGTACCAGGATGCCAAGACCCTTCAGAACCGTATAGACGCCGTAAATGCATGGCTTGCAAAGCCTGAACTGCTGGAAGCCGACAAGAATGCAGAGTACGCGGAAGTCATTGAGATTGATCTGGCGCAGATCACCGAGCCGATTCTTGCCTGCCCGAACGACCCTGATGATGTCAAGCTCCTCTCCGAGGTTGCCG
>CAZGQM010000007.1:88323-227427 GCA_964528055.1 uncultured Geoanaerobacter sp.
CGCAGTCCGCACCTGGATCTGCCCGCCGACCCGCATGGATCAGCAGCAGCTCAAGGACGAGGCATACTTCTCCGTGTACAGTGCCTTCGGCGCCCGTATCGAGATCGCAGGCTGCTCCCTCTGCATGGGAAACCAGGCACGCGTGCCTGATGCCGTAAATATGTTCTCCACATCGACTCGTAACTTCGATGACCGTATCGGTGATGGCGCAAAGGTTTTCCTCGGTTCCGCCGAGCTGGGCGCAGTTACTGCAACCATGGGCAAGCTCCCTACAGTCGCCGAATTCATGGCAGTCTACAAGGAGAAGATCGAGCCGAAGAAAGAAGCGATTTACAAGTATCTGCAGTTTGACGAGATGCCGGAATATAAATAGGGAAAGCGGTTCTTTTCCGCCCTGGCTGCGTAAGTCTTCAGTCTTGCTTGTGCGGCGTAGCACTGCTACGCCTCCGCGCAACCCTTCGACAGCCTTGCCAGGACGAAAAACTCCTCGCTTTCTCATCAGCTGTGCAGCTGAAACTTATTGCTGTGCCGTTGGTTGATCAAGCAAAAACCCCTGTCCAGGGAAATCCGGGCAGGGGTTTTTGCTTTCCAAATTAGGGTAATCTCAGTAATATGGCGTGGAACGGCTGTTTGAACTATGGTTTCAGGGTGATTGGGTCCAAATAATCATGAACAAGGAACTGAAGTGAGTACAGATGCTCGCAACCAACAAGCGCCGGCTCCGGACGGAGAAGGGGTTATTATCGCTCACTACGGTGTTTCTGTCGAGATCCGCTACGAAAGCGGAGAGCGGAGCATGGTGCGGGTCAAGCGTCGTTCCGGGCATGTGGTTGGCGATGCAGTAAAGGTTACGGGAGAGGTTCTGGAGCGTTTGCCCCGTCGAACTGAGCTGCGCCGCCGGGATGCCATGGGCGTTGTCCATCTGGTCGGGGCCAATCTCGATGTACTCGGTATCGTCGTCTCACCCTCACCCCTGCCACCTGTGGGCTTTGTCGATCAGGCAATCGTGGCGGCCCGGGCTGCCAATCTCTTGCCGTTTGTAGTGGTCAACAAGTGTGATCTTGCGATCTCCGCTCCTTTTGTCGCTGCCCTGAGCGCCACCTATGCAGGCGCTCTGGAGGTTTTCCCCCTGAGTGCGGTCACCGGGGAGGGGCTTGACACGCTAAGGGCTTTCTTTGCTGCCGGACATCGAGGAGCCTTTGTCGGCACCTCCGGAGTTGGCAAGAGTTCTCTCTTGAACGCGCTCTGTTCGGATATCGATCTCCAGGTCGGTACGCTCAACGACCATACCGGAAGGGGGCGCCAGACGACCACGGTCTCCACCCTGCATTCTCTGGGCGAGGGGGGTGAGTTGATCGATACCCCCGGTTTCCAGGATTTCGGCCTGATCGGTATCACCGCTGCGCAATTGTCTCACTATTTTCCCGGCTTTGAACAGATCCAGGACGATAGCTGCCGATTCAGAAATTGCCGGCACCGCACCGAACCTGGCTGCGCCGTCAGTGCCAAAGTTGCGCAACGCGCCATTACAGCCGAACGCTATGCCACCTATCTGGAGATTTTGAGTGAAGTCGAAGCCGGCGTGGAAGCAGACCGTTGCCGGGGCTGGAAAAGATGAGAGATTTTCCCACTTGCTAGTTACATAGCAGCTATTCAAAAACCTAGAGCAGCTGTACCTCGCTCACCCTCACTATCAGCATATCCTGACGAAAACGGGCAGAAAGCTCTTCGCGATAGGAGCGCCACCACTGCCTGTCAAGCAGTTCGCTCATGACCTCGTAAATGACGATGTCATCATGCACGGTCGTACCGGGTGGCTCCTTCCAGAGCCCCTCTGCCGGGGAACGGACATAGGCGGTGATGCCGCCGAAGCGCTCCGCCAACTCGTCCCGCACCCGGGCGTATTCGTTCAGCGGAAACGGGTTACTGGCATTGTCGTAGACGGGGAGCAGGATCTGAACGAGATGCATGTATTCGCCCTCTGCCGGCTCAATTTGCCGGCTTCACTTCGGTGGTCGGATATGAAACGTCACTTTTGCTGGAAACGTCAGAATCTCGTCAGTTAGCCGGATGACAGGTGTACCTTCTCAGTATGCTCTGCTCTGATCGAGAAAATGCACGAACGCCCGGCGCAGCTTCCTTGCCTCGTCTTCGGCAATTCCGTAGGTGACCCGGAGAAGTGGCTTGTTGATGCAGACGATTCGGGAGAGGTCGATCGGAGTGGCGGCGATCACCAGGTCGCACGGCACAGCGTTGATAGTCTCTTCCAGGTCCTTTACCTGTTCAGGGCTGTACCCCATTGCCGGGAGAACCGGGCCGATGTGAGGATACTGCTCAAAGATTTCAGCCACTGTTCCTGCAGCCAAGGGCCTGGGATCCACAGGCTCCTTTGCCCCGTATTTGCGGGTTGCTGCAATACCTGCTCCGTACGGCATGTTTCCGTGGGTTATGGTCGGACCATCTTCGACGACAAGAACCCGTTGCCCTCGTATCCGTTCACCGTTTTCGACCTCTACCAGCGACTCGGTAAGCAGCAGTTCTGCCTTGGGGTTGGCTCGAAGGGCAGCATTCCTCACTGTTGTAACACCCTCCGGTTCTGCAGCGTTTACCTTGTTGATTACAATCAGATCGGCCCTGCGAAGGTTCACCTCGCCCGGGAAATAGGATGTTTCGTGGCCTGGACGGAGCGGATCGGCCACGACGATCTCAAGGTCGGGCCTGAAAAACGGAAAGTCATTGTTCCCGCCGTCCCAAATGATGATCTCTCCCTCTTTTTCAGCGCGTCTCAGGATCTTCCGGTAGTCCACCCCGGCATACACGATCGCGCCCCGCTCAATCAGGTGCTCGTACTCCTCCCGTTCCTCGATGGTGCAATGGTAGCGCTCCAGGTCGGAGATCTCTGCAAACCGCTCGACCTCCTGGTCAAGAAGCCTGCCGTACGGCATCGGGTGGCGGACCACCACCGGCTGTCTGCCTCTCTCCTTCAGGATATCGCAGAAGTAGCGGACCACCTGGCTCTTTCCGCAGCCGGTCCTGACGGCGCTGACGGAGACAACCGGCCGGCAGCTCTTAAGCATGGAAGCTTTGGGGCCGATCAGTCGAAAGTCCGCACCGGCGGCAAGGACACGGGAGGCTTTATGCATCAGCTCCTGGTGCGATATATCGCTGTAGGCGAAGATCACCTCGTCTGCACCATGGCGTCGTATCAGCTCGACAAGCATCTCTTCGGGGTATATGGCGATGCCGCGGGGGTACAGTTTCCCTGCCAAAGAAGCCGGGTAGCGGCGATCGCTGATGTAGGGGATCTGGGTTGCGGTAAACGCCACCACCCGGCAGGAAGGGTTGTTGCGGAAGCAGCAGTTGAAATTATGGAAATCGCGGCCTGCCGCCCCCATGATTATGACCCGTTTTGGCTTCATGCCCGATGTTCCCTTTTTACCCTGACGTATTCATGTCACAGATTGTACCATACTCTCTCGAAGAGTCCCGCGAGCCGCGATTGACAATGATGCGTAATGGCGATTTACTTGATTCATACAGATCCCGATTCCTTTTTTCGAGGTGTTCAGGATGTCACTGATTCCGAATTATCTGCCACCGGACTTTACACGCCCCGGCCTCTCTGCTGCGCCGCCTGCAAGGGTGGAGGCTGCTCCTGCGGACGGCGTTCTCCCACGCTCATTTCATGCCACCTCGAACCATCCCGAATATATTCATCTCGGAAACGGCGAGTGGATACTGGCATGCGAGAGCCGGATGGATGCGGTCATGGTGCTGCGCGGCCGGACTCCGGACCTTGTTGAGCCGAGGCGGGTGAGGCAGGGGGACCTTGTGGTGGTGGGGCGCACTGAGAACGGCGAAGAGGGGATCTATGTCCATACCACGGGATTCTCCGCTCCGAGCGATGGATCAACGGAAAAATTTGCCTTCAGAACCCGAGGGACCAGGGAGACCCCCTTTTCCCGTTCCTATGACGATCTGTACGATCTCCTTCGTTACGAGCGGGAGCATGGGTACATAGTCTGGGTGCTCGGTCCTGCAGTTGCATTTGATCGCGACAGCCGTGACGCCATGGCGGGTTTGATCGAGACCGGTTACTGCCATGCCCTGATGGCAGGCAATGCCCTTGCCACCCATGATCTTGAGGCAGCAATCTTCAGGACCGGCCTGGGTCAGGATATCTACACCCAGGAACTGGTCCCAAACGGCCACTATCATCATCTCGATGTTATCAACGAGGTTCGAATGAGCGGGTCGATGGCTCAGGCTGTAATCGACCTGGGGATTACTGACGGGATAATAAGCGCCTGTCAGCGATTGCAGGTGCCGTATCTGCTTGCAGGTTCCATCCGCGATGACGGCCCGCTCCCCGAAGTGATAACCGATATTCGCACCGCGCAGGATGCCATGAGGGTGCATGCGCGGCGAGCGACAACCGTAATTGCCCTGGCTACGCAGCTTCATGCGATTGCATTCGGCAACATGCTACCCAGTTACCGGGTTCTCGACGACGGAACCGTTCGTCCTGTCTTCTTCTATATTGTCGACATGTCGGAATTCGGCGCAGACAAGCTCGCCAATCGGGGCTCGGGCCAGGTGCGCCCCATACTGACCAATGTGCAGGACTTCATGTCCAACCTCTGGCATAACCTGCGTCCTTGACAGGGATCGGCTGAGACTCGGGTCTGACAGGCTGCTATGGAGTAAACAGATGGACCAATCCTCGATCAACGACAGGATCATTGCACGCGGCCGTGAGCTTTTTTCTGCCATAAGCGATGAAAAACCGTCGCTATTCAACTCCGCCAACTGGCTCGGCACGGTCATGGAGTGGGCCATGCGCGATGAACAGTTCAAGGCACGGCTGTTTCGCTTTGTGGATGTCTTCCCTTCCCTGAAGACACCAGAGCAGTTGACCCGGCATCTGCACGAGTATTTTGAGACCGGTGGGGAGCTGCCGCCGGTCCTTACTGCCGGAGTAAAGGTTGCCGGACTGTTGGGGACTTTTGGCGGCAATATGCTGGCCAAGGCTGTTTCGGCAAATATCCGCGAGATGGGACGTCAGTTCATCGTAGGAGAGACCACTGGTGAAGCGGTGCAAAACCTGGGTAGAATTCGTCGCGACGGATTCGCCTTTGCGGTGGATCTGCTCGGTGAGACTACACTTTCCCATGAAGAGGGGGTACGTTATGCCCAATCCTATCTGGAGTTGATAGACGCTCTGGGTAAGGCAGCCGGGCAATGGAGCCCGCATGGAGGTAGCGTCGGTGCCAGCCGGCTTGATTGGGGGAGCGCACCGCTGATAAATGTCGCAGTCAAGCCTTCTGCTCTCCACTGTCTGGCTGATCCCCGGGATTTCGAGGGGTCGGTCCAGGCACTACTTGAGAGACTGGTGCCTATTGTTGAAGCCATACGAAACGTCAATGGTTTCCTCTGCATAGACATGGAGTCTACCCGGATGAAAGGGATCACCCTTGAGCTCTATCGGAGGCTCAAGCGTGAGTATCGCGACTACCCCCATCTGGCCGTTGCTCTGCAGTCGTACCTCCGCGATACTGACCAAGATCTGGCCGAACTGTTGGAATGGGGAGCCAGGGAGAATATTCCGCTGTCCATACGTCTGGTAAAAGGGGCGTACTGGGATTATGAGGTCACAAAGGCCCGCCAGAACGGCTGGGATCCGCCGGTATGGACCATAAAGGCGGAGTCGGATGCAGCCTTTGAGAGACAGGCCCGCCTGATACTTGAGCATCATCGGCAGTGCCATTTTGCCTGTGCCAGTCACAACATCCGTTCCATTGCCGCCGTGCTTGAGCATGCCAGGGATCTGGGGGTGCCGCAGGAGCGTTACGAGTTCCAGGTCCTCTACGGTATGGCCGAGCCGGTACGTCGGGTCCTGCTTCGGGAGGTCGGACAGGTTCGGCTCTATGCTCCCTATGGAGAACTTGTGCCTGGTATGGGCTATCTTGTAAGGCGTCTTCTGGAGAATACCGCCAATGAGTCGTTTCTTCGCAAGAGTTTTGCCGGAGATTCGGACCTCAGCCTGCTGCTCGAGGAGCCGTCGGTTACTGCTTCACGTGAAAGGGAACGAAGTCATGCATCAACATCCGGTCCAGGCGTGGGGGAGCGGTTCCGCAATGAAGCTACAGCCGACTTCACACGCTCCGAACTCAGGGACTCATTTGTACTGAATTTAGCCCGGCTTCGCACAAGGGGTGGCGAGATCTATCCGCTTCATATCAACGGGGCAGATCTCCATACCGTCGACATAGCCGATTCGCTGAACCCTGCAAATCCGACAGAGTCAGTGGGAAAGGTTTGCCAGGCAGGAATTCAAGAGATTTCAGCTGCTATTGATGCTGCAAGCGCCGCTTTTCCGGCCTGGCGCGACATGCATTTCCGTGCCAGGGGAGGGTATCTTATTAAGGCTGCTGCTATAGCCAGGGAGCGGATCGTTGAGCTGGCCGCCTGGCAGGTCCTTGAAATCGGCAAACAGTGGGACCAGGCATATGGCGATGTTGCTGAGGCGATAGATTTTCTGGAATTCTACTCCCGCGAGATGACACGGCTTTCCGAACCGCGCAAACTGGGTGATGCCCCGGGCGAGTTAAACAGTCTCTTTTACGAACCGTGCGGTGTGGCTGCAGTCATTGCACCCTGGAACTTTCCGCTGGCCATAAGCTGCGGCATGGCGGCTGCTGCGTTGGTTGCCGGAAACTGCGTGGTCTATAAACCCTCTAGCCTGACTCCGATTGTGGGGCGCCAGCTGGCCGAGATATTCATAGCTGCAGGGCTCCCTCCCGGCGTATTCAACTACACTTTTGGCAGGAGCGCCGTTATAGGTGACTACCTCGTTGAACATCCGGAGGTCAGGATCATCGCATTCACCGGCTCGGTAGAGGTGGGGCTCCGTATCATGGAGAGCTCCTCGAAGCAGTATGCCGGACAATCGGGCCTCAAAAGGGTGATCTGTGAGATGGGCGGGAAGAATGCCGCCATTGTTGACGATGATGCAGATCTCGACGAGGCGATCCCCCAGCTGTTGCAGTCGGCATTCGGTTTCCAGGGGCAGAAATGCTCTGCCTGTTCAAGGGTTATCGTACTGGATTCTATCTACAGTCAGTTTACGGAGCGGTTCGTGTCCGCTGCAAAGTCCCTGACCATAGGCCCTGCAGAGAACCCTTCCTACTTCCTTGGGCCGGTGGCAGACCTTGAGCAGCAGCGTAAAATCCTCGGATATATCGAGATCGGAATCAGGGAAGGTACGCTTCTGTACCGAAGCATCGTACCGGAGGGGGGGTATTATGTCCCGCTTGTGATCCTTGGAGATATCCGGTCTGAGCACCGAGTCGCCCAGGAGGAGATCTTCGGGCCGGTACTTTCGATCATGCGCGCCAGGGATTTTACCGATGCGCTCGAAATTGCCAATGGTACCCGATACGCTCTGACCGGCTCGGTCTTCAGTCGAAGCCCTGCCAACCTGGAACGGGCATCGCGTGAATTCAGGGTAGGGAACCTCTATCTGAATCGGGGCTGTACCGGAGCCCTTGTCGAACGACAGCCCTTCGGCGGTTTCCGGCTGTCAGGAGGCGGCACAAAGGCAGGGGGGAGCGATTATCTGCTCCATTTCATGAATCCGCGGGTTGTTACGGAAAACACCATGCGCCGAGGTTTTGCACCTGCAGAGTGATTCCTGAGGTTAAATTGAATCATCGATGTTCGGCACGGTTTGGCATCCGTCTGACGCGTAAATGGATGGTGATTCCATTTGTACATGCAGTCGGATTGCCTTATACTGCCGCAACTTATGACTTTGAAAACCCTGAACCAAACAGTGCTGGTTGCGCTGATCATCTTGCTACTCCTCATTTGGGGGTGCAGCGGCAATAGAGATGCAGCACCTCGTGCCCGGCAAGGTCTGATCGATCTCTCCTCGCTGGATATGACCCGCCTTGATCCTGTTCGACTCGACGGAGAATGGGAATTCTACTGGAAACAGCTGTTGTCGCCGGAGGATTTCCAAGGGGTGCATCTCCCCGCACCCCCCGCCTTTATTGAACTTCCTAGAGCATGGAACGGTTTTACATTCAACAACGCAGAACTTGGTGGAAAGGGATATGCCACCTTCCGCCTGCAGATCCTGCCCGGATCGGGGAAACGCGAGCTGGCGCTGCATCTCGTTGACCTGAATTCAGCCTACAGGCTCTGGGCTAACGGCCGACTTCTTGTCGAAAACGGTGTTGTCGGCAAGGATCTCTCCGGAGAGACCCCGGGCCAATCCATACAGCAGCCCAGGCTCTCCATTGGCGGCCAGCCGGTCGAACTGGTGCTGCAGGTGTCCAATTACCATTATCGTGAGGGGGGGGTCGTCTCTTCCATTAAAATTGGGCCTGCAGACAAGCTGGAGGCTGCGCAGCGAAGGGAGTGGGGGCTGGCGCTGTTGTGCATCGGCAGCCTGCTGGTGATGGGGATCTACCATATCGCTCTGTTCTGTTTCCGCAGAACCAATATTGCCCCTCTCTATTTCGGCATCTACTCCCTTTTGTGGATGGGATACTTCCTGACCTCCAGTGCAAACGGATGGGTTGTTCGTATTTTCTTTGAAACTCTACCCGTGCAATTTATAAACCGAATTGACCTGATCTGTTTTCTGCTCTCTGTCCCGGTCGGTTACAGTTTTTTCCGGGCACTGTATCCCATGGAATTCTCTCTTCGCCTCCAGCAGGTAATCTGGGTCTTGGCCTCGCTCTATGCAGTTCTCGGAGTTGTTGCCACAACCATGATCTTTACCGCACTCATCCCTGCATATTATCTGTTTTCCATGGCGTTGATTCTCTACTGTCTGCTCATGCTGCTCAGGGCAACACAGAGAGGACGGGACGGTTCGTCCTATATCCTTACCGGCTTCATCGTTTTAGGGTTTTCGGGCATCAATGACATGCTCTGCGATCTGCAGCTGATACGTTCGGTCTATCTGATCCACTTAGGTATGTTCATATTCATTCTGTTCCAGGCATGTGCCTTGTCGTTACGTTTCTCCAGGGCCTTCTCGGCGGTAGAGAAGTTGTCCGACGAGCTGTCTGAGAAGAATCTCTCCTTGGAAGAGGAGATAGCCGAAAGGACCAGGCTGGAGCGTGAGATTGTTAATATCAGCGAGGCTGAACGGAGACGAATCAGCCACGACCTGCACGACGGGCTCTGCCAGCAGTTGACCGGCGCCAGGCTGCAATTTTCGGTTCTTGAGCGCAAGCTCACCTGCGCAGGCCAACAACAGCCGGAAATGGCACAACTCTCGACACTGCTAGAGGAGTCGGTTAACCACGCCTATGACCTTTCGCGCGGGCTTTGGCCTTTGGAACATGACCCCCAACATCTCAATCCCTCCCTGGAAGAGTTGACCCGGCGCCTGAGTGCATCCAGCGGCATTGACATTGAATTCCGGGAGGAGCGTAGCTGCCTGAACTGTTCCAATGACAGTGTGACGCAATTGTACCGTATTGCCCAGGAGGCAATCACCAATGCAGTCAAGCATTCCCGGGCAACCCGAATCAAAGTCGAACTTCGATGTGGAGACAGGAATACGATCTCTCTGGAAGTACGTGATGATGGTGTCGGCCGGAGCGCTGAATCCAAATCCAAAGGTGGACTCGGCATGAGGATCATGGCCCATCGTGCCAGGATTATCGGAGGCAAACTGACTGTTTCCGATGCTGATGGTGGGGGGACCCTGGTTGCCTGTATCGCTCCCTGTAACACAGATTTTCCGGAGGTTAACACCTGATGAAAGAGAGAGCTGGAAAGGAAGCGCGTATATTCCTGATCGATGATCATCCTGCGGTACGGCAGGGTTTGAAGCTGCTCCTTTCGCTGCAATCGCACATAGTCTGCGGCGAGGCGGGGAGCATGGGTGAGACCTTTGATCGGATCCGCTCATCAGCTGCTGATGTTGCGCTACTGGACCTCTCCCTTGGTGAGGAGAGCGGGCTTGATCTCATCCGAGGATTACGCGAGCTGGGCATTAGCGTGCTGGTTTACTCCATGTACGAGGATGCCGATACGATAGAAAAGGCCTTTGCAGCCGGAGCCAATGGGTATGTATCTAAGCGGGAGGTGGCGGATCGCCTTCTTGGGGCCATCTCCGATCTTCTTGCTGGATGTCGTCACGTCAGTCCGCGGGCGGCCCAGAGTCTGGCGAACAGGGCACTCTCTTCTCCGGATGAGAATCGGGAATCCCTTCTGAGCGAGCGAGAACGACAGATCCTCTCCAAGCTTGGCCAAGGTGAATCTAATACGGATATTGCCGCTGCTTTTGCCATCAGTATCCGCACGGTGGAGACATACTTTGCCAGGATCATAGACAAGCTGAACCTGGATGGAATGCGGGAACTCAGGCGTTACGCCATTAGGAATAAGACCCCTTAGTTTGCCAGTGCTAACCGCCTTAATGTAGCATGTTCAAACTCCTGGAAATCAGAGTTGCGTATCTTCCTGTCCGGGGAGTCACCTACAAAAGTTCAGTGATATCCCCTGCATACTTACATCCCGTATTGTTGTACTAGTAGGCATTCTGCGTGAGTGGTTATACTCAGTACCCTTTATTGCTGCACGCCAGAAATTGTTAATCCACGATCATGCCAAAAATTGTTGTCACTGGTCATTAATTGGAGAGATGTTATGATATGTCCGTCATGTAATTCAGAAGTGACCTATCAGCACGGAAGCGGGGGTAAGTTTCATTGCCTCTCATGCGGAACGCTGTTCACTCCGGAGGAAGGATCAGCCGGAGTTGCAAATGCGGACCAGATCGGGATGGACACTGAAAGCCTGCAAAGCCGCCATTTCTGACAACGCATCAGTTTCTCAAAAATTTCTCGTCAGCAACCTTCATTCTTTCAGGGACGACTTCTCCATTGATAAAGCAAAAACCCCTTTCGGTGCATACTGGAGGGGGTTTTTGCATTTATCGATGTCATATTTATGGATTCGATACCTAGAATGCAATCCAAGAACATTAACGAATTGCGGAAATACCTATAATTATGTCAGTTGATGTCCTGTTGTAGGTTTTCAGTGTTTCTCCATATCCGTTCCACACCTGAACGAACATCGTAGGATTAAAATACTTGTTTTCCCGTAGCTTGGGAATCCACATAAAGGGATCGAAGTCGAACTGAGATTCTATGCCATATCGCCTTACGTCTGTTCCATGTCGGAACGTATTTCTCCATTGCAACCGATATTCATTTGAACTCCATATTAGACCAAGTTCTCCATAGCCGTAGTACCTGAAAATATCTTTGTTTTCGCTCTCGAACATTTTGTCTTCAGGCAGAAAGAGCATCGGCGCCCATAATTTTAGGGAGAGCAGAAAATTGTCACTTAGTTTGATAAATGGTTCAACATATGAGAGGTTCCACCCTCGGGACCCATTTCCTGATTCACCAGTCGACTCGTGTCGTAATGCTCCGATAATAATGGCTTTCAAGAAGTCGTCTTTAGATGTTCGATCATAGATATAAAAGAGTTCCGGTGCGAAGTTGTTTTCCTTAAAAGGGGCAGATAGTTTATGGACACTCCAAATTGATTTTTGAGTGTATCCGAAATAAATATTTTCTAACCAATCTTTTTGAAAAAGCTGGTATTTGAAGCTCAGCTGGAACTTGAGCTGGCCTTCGTCACCGGCATCATTTGCATGAGACGTCACACCAAGATAACTCGGTCGATATGATTGGAGATTGCCATGATAGTGTTTGATGATATCGAGAGAATCATTCGAAGATTCAAGGTCTTCCATTTCCATCACGCATCGGTTAATGCATTTTTTTGATTCTTCGTAGCTAATTGCATCATTGTTGTTTCTACAACTGGCGATACAGTCGAAAGTCGGCTTTGTATCAATGTGTTTATCTTGTGCTGCGTGAGCGGCTAGGCTGTTCAAAATGAAAATATTGATCATCATCACCGTTAACGCTATTGACTGCTTGTAGCTGCTCATAATAAAGCTCCTTTGATTCGTATCGAACTAGACGAGGTAAGTATTTCCCTTCTCGATATTGTCGAGACCTCAACCCGCTCTACAACGATAGCATCCGTACTCATTGATTTTCGGCATGCCGAAAAAACTGATCATGTCGCCGGAGAGTTCTGGCTTACTGAAATATGGCAGGTTGCATATCCGAATAGCGCTGAGACTGCTAGAAATGCATCCACCTGTTTTTTGATGGTTCTTCCTTTTAGCACCGTTATTCTCAAAACGTCCCGACACTTGTCCCTGCAAAGCCTGATCTCGGCAGGATGATCTTATTATTGGCACCCGGTGTTGTCTGCCATTGGCCGGAGTTTGTCTTTTTAACGCACTTCCACTCAACAGCTGCATTGGGGGGGAGGCCAGTCACCATTCCCGTCCATTTGGGACTCTTGGGGCCAGGGCCGTTATGGTTGGGCGGGGGATTGTAGATGTACTCGAAGTATACGCTCGGACTGAGGGCGACCCCACTGGCAAGGTTCCAATTGCCGAGCGTTGACGTGTTTCCGACTGCGTAGATGCTCTCTCCCGGAGCAGTCCAACCGTTGTCGCAGACCAAATTAGCCGAGGTTACTGGCGGTACGGATTGCAGGGCGACTGAAAAGACTTTTCTGCGGTTTGTATCGGTTACGCCCGATTTGATGTAAATGAGGTTGGCTCCGGCGTTGAACCAGCCGCTTGATGCGCTGTTGAAAGCCGCCAATGTTGAGCGCTTCAGCAATGTCGTGCCATTCAGCTTGGCCCCTGAGGCACGTGCGTCCTCGACCACCAGACGCACGATGTTGTTGCGGCGGCTCACGGCCCCGGGAAAACTGCCGACTGACTTTTCAATTACAACATTGACGCTGTTGGATCCCTTCTGCTGGCTGATGACCGTCGTCCTGGTGTTGTACTGCGGCCGCTTGTCTGAAGCGTAGCGGATGTTTTCGCCGTCGTCTTCATAGAGGGTGAACTCGCTTCGTGCGTCATCTGCATAAACCTGCACGATCAGTTCATTTCGCGTCGTACCGTCTTTGCGATGGCCGAATGCATCTTTGGTCTGCTCGTCAACGTACATCATGGGAAGGATTGCGCCGGACCTGGCAAAGACGGGGAGTCTGAACAGGCCGTTGATATATACGGGGAAGTTGTGTACCCACTCTCCACTGCTCTTGAACCACTCACGGGTATGATAATTCACCCACGTACCCTTGGGGAGATAGACGTTTCGCGCATATTCGCCGTGCTTTGCAACGACTCCCACCAGTAAGTCCTTGCCGATCAGCTTTTCATGGCCAATGGTCCGTACGTTCGGGTCGTTCTGGTAATAAAAGGCCAGGGGCGGGATAACCGGCTCTCCAGAGAGGTGCGCCCGATAGGCAAGGGAATAGTAGTACGGGATCAGCTCGTAACGTTGCCGGAGATTTTCCCTGTTGGAACGGAGATCGCCAACCAGATCGGGTGAGGTCTCGTAACGTCTGTTGGTCTGAAAACTGTTGTCTGTATGGGGACGGACCGGGATGTCGAACCATGCGCCATTGGCAAACCATTCGGTATAGAGCTCATTCTGGTATTGCAGATTGCCTGAATGCCCATCGTTGTAAGGCATCCCCTCCCGACGGAAGCCGCCTATATCCGAGCCGTAATAGTCGATGCCCGAGAACGACATCTGCATCTGGGCGTTTAAGTGCGTTGCCAGCAGATCCAGATTGGAGCCGATGTCGCCGGACCAGAACGCGGCACCGAACCTGTTTGCACCAGGGGCGCCGGAACGGGTGATGATGAACGGCCTGCGATTGACCTGGTCCTTTTTCTGAAAGAAGCCGTCGTAGATCGACTTGTTCCAGAGGAAGGCGTAAAGGTTATGTATGTCGCCATGCTGGTTCTTCGGCCCGGATAGTGACGCTTCGACGCCTCTATAGCATGCGGCCGGTTCATATTTCTCCGGCTCGCCAAGATCGGTCCAGTGACCGAGAATCCCCTTGCCGACCAGGTTTGGAAACCGCCTGTTCTCGTGTATCCACCTTCCGGCATCGGGATTGGTCCAATCGACCATCGCTGCCTTGCCAAACCAGTCGGTCAGGATAACAGGCATCTGATTGCTTGCGTCGCACCGGCCGTTTGTTTTTTGATACGCCAGTAAATTTCCAGCAGCCTTCATCTGCCCGAAGGTGTCGGTCCCTTCATTAACATATGATTCCTCGATGGTTACCAGTCCAATGTTGTCCTTGGCTAGTGCGGCGACTTGGGCATCAGGATTGGGGAAATAGAATCCATTGCTGTCGTTGGGATCCTGGTCCCAGTCCAGCTTTCCCATCCTGCTTGCAGGGCTCAGTGGCGTCACGCCGCCGAACCACTGCAGGTCGAGGACGAATCCGTCTACCGGGAAGCCGACATTGCGTAGGCCGCTCCGCAGGGTCTCGACCTGTTGCCACTCTTTGTAGCCGAATTCGGATACCCACAGGCCAAAGGCCTTCCGCGGTGGAACAGGAGCCCTTCCCACCAGTTCGAGGTAGTCGCTGCGAAGGTCCGGCAGATCTGGTCCGGTCATCACATAAAAACGGATCTGGTCGCCCCACATCCGCACCTGCCAGGGGTCGCCGGAAAAATCCCAGCGCTGTTTGTAGACGTTATCGAGGAACAGGGCGTAATTTAGATTGTTGTCTCCCAGCGCATACATGACAGGAAACTGCACATTTCCGACCATGCCGGCCTGGCCGAACGGCATGAATCCGTTTCCGTGCGACTGTGCCTGGCCCACCGGTTGTTCTTCCCGCACCTTGTGCTCCAGCCAGTCACCGTCGGCTGAGCCGAGCTTCTTAAACTGCTGGCCCAGCCCGTAAGTGTTGGTGATCTGCCCTTTGCTGAGATTCACACCTTTCCACTCCTTATCGAGCTCTGCCGGGCAGATGGTGGTGAGCGTATGGTTTCTTGGCTTGTACCGCAGCGTAGCGCAGAGTGTTTGCGGTTCCACGTCGATCCTGATCTCGGTGGTTTCGATGGTATTTCCCACATGACTAAAAGATGAAGGCCCTGCGTAGTCTGTTTTGAGCACCATGGGGGAGGTGTAGAGAGGTGTTGCCACGTCAGGTCCGGTATCCGCCGCTGAGAACTCGAAGTGGATCAGATCGTCTTCAAGGGCTTCGACGATCAAATACATCTTATGAGCGATGTATTTGACACGTGCTACTTCAGCTTGGAGAGGGGTGGCAACTAACAGCGTTAGCAGTGCAGTAAGCCAAACCAATCTACGTTTCATGGAAGCTTCCTCCTGTGATGCCGTCGTGTTAAAGTTGTGAGATATATTGCAGTTAAATAATAAATAATGATGTTAAGTGTATTGCGGAATAGGGGAAGTTCTATTACCCGGCTAGCCATATAATTTCCTGCTGAACGGGTTATTTCGTCGGTTTAAGACCAATGCGTCGCAGAGGGGTGTATGTGGATTCTCGGGTAAGCTCTTTTGTCAGGCTGGACTTTCGTACAATTATCGCTATACTGCCGGCTGTGCAGGGGCTGGCCTCAAGAGGCCAGAAACCTTCACCACAACCGATTCATGACTGGATATAATGACAACAGATCTCCTCAAAACCTTTTACGGACCTGAGAGCATCAATCACCAGCTCTTCATGGCGATCAACCATTCCCATCACCCTCTCCTCGACCCGGTTATGGAGGCCTGTATCACCCTCGGCAGCTCGCGGATGGTCTACCTCTATGCGGCGCTGCTGCTTCTCGTCGCCCTGGTGCGCCGTGAGATCATGCCGTACAGGTACATCTGGCTATACTGTCTTGCAGTTGCCATTGGTATCTCTGCAGAGGAATTTCTGAAGACGGTTTTCCAGGTCCCCCGACCGGCACTGGCCATCGGCAGGGAGCAGATCATGATCCTGGGCGAAGTCAAACTGCGCAACTCTTTACCTTCCGGGCACGCAACCTTTGCCTTTCTCACCGCCTTTCATCTGAGTTACCGTCGCTCCCTGCTCTGGAAGTGCCCTCTCTTTGCCTTTGCCGTGCTGGTAGCTTGGTCCAGGATCTATGTCGGAGCGCATTATCCGCTCGATGTGGCCACAGGGGCCTTCGTCGGAATTGCAACAAGCTTCCTGGTCTGGCGTGGCTACGAGTTCTGTGCGCGGCGACTGGGAAACAGGAAATCAGGCTTCAAGATCGATGATTCACCAATCTGAGCAGGCAGTTAGCCCGAAGTTTTCCGCCTCCGTCAACTCCCCTGCAGGATCCCTTCAGCAGCCCTGATACCGCTGGCCCAGGCGCCGGTAATGCCGCGTGAGGTACCGGCGCCGTCGCCGATCATGTAGAGGTTTCTGCTCACCCGGAAATATCGGTCCAGAAAGGCGGGCTTGTTCGCGTACATCTTGATCTCCGGATAGTACATGATGGTGCTCGGGTGGAGGACGCCAGGTACGATGGTATCGAGCTTTTTCAGGGCAGCCCAGATATGGCGCATGATCTTTGCAGGCACTGCGAGCCCGAGATCACCTGCAGTGACCGGGCAACTGGGTAAAAACGAGTAGAGATCATCATTGAAGCTTTCAAGGGTGGAACGTTTGCCCATGCGGAAGTCTCCCACCCGCTGCATGAGCGGCTTCCCGCCGCCGATCTCGTTGGCAAGCCGGCCGAGGTAGACGGCCATCTGCTGGCCGCTCCTGACCGGGTCCTTCAGGCCGATGGTTTTGAGCAGGGCGAAATTCACCAGATTGTTCCCTGTCTGTGTCTCTGAGAGGGCATGCCCGTTTACCAGATTGAACCCCTGGTACCGCTCCTGCACCACCCGCGCATGGCCCGAGTTGGTGCAGAAGGTGCGCACTCCGTCGGGGAAGTAGAATTTGGGGTCGTAGTAGTCATTGACGATGGGGAAGTTGTTCAGCGTTGTCTCGATGCGAATGCCGACATCGACCATGTTGTCGATGTACTCTATCCCCATCCCCTCCATCACCTGCTGGAGGAAGCTAAATCCCTTCCGTCCGGGTGCGACGATCACCTTTCTGCCACGCATCGATTCTGCTCCGGCAATGATCACTCCTGTCCCCTCGGTGTTCTCGAAGATGCCAGTCACCTCCCTCTCAAGCAGGAACTCCACCCCCCGGCTTTCAAGCTCTGCGCGGAGTCGTTGGATCAGTCCCAAGCTTCGGTCGGTGCCGACATGAGCCTGACGAACGTCGAGCAGGGAGACACCGATCCGCTCAGCCCGGTGCTGGTAGACCTCAAGGTTCTGCTTCTCCTTGATAGTCGGTTGCAGAGAGTTCTCCACTAGGGGAAGAAGGCGCTCTGCCTCCTCTCTGGTCCAGTTATCGACGCTAAAACCGATGGGGTAGGTGTAGTTCTGTTTGCAGTCGTTCAGCAGGCCGCCGGAGCAGATCTTCTCTCGATCAATCATGAGGATTGAAAGGGAAGGGGAGAGGTCGGTGAGATGAAAGGCAGCACCCAACCCTGCCGGGCCGGTGCCTACGATGATGATGTCGTAGTTGGGAGTTTCCATGGGATACCTCTGCCGCTCTTCTAAATGCTCTAAGTATACCCGTCTGGCCGATGATTTTCAGGATCTATTCTTACCAGTAATTTTCTCCATTGCCCCGGCAGGCGATGCAATGCTATAAACAGATGGCCTGTCGACCACAGGGGTTGTCTCCTGTGGTATTTGTTTGTTCGTAAAAACCCGTACTATTGAAGGAGTACTTAGTGATGCACCCTTTTTCCCCGTTTTCCTCCCGGAAATTTGCGCCTCTGCTGATAGCTCTTATTCTCCTGCCGCATCTCCTGTCAGGGTGCACCAAAGAGAAATCCAAAGAACAACCGGTTCCCATTACCGCAAACAATACTTCAGCTTCTTTTCGTGCTTCGGCTGCTACCTTTAGAGCGGCCAGTTCAGCGACCCCTAAATCTGCTCCCTTCAAAACCATGACCTCTGCATCGCCTACTGCCGTGCCTTCCGAGAAAACTGCTCCCAAGGTCAAGCAGAGATCAGGGGAGGATCCAGAATTCGCAGAGAAATGCGGCTGGCCGGTGAAATGTCCCCCTCTGCTGCCGGGATCGATTCTGCCGAAGAAACGTATCGTGGCATACTATGGGAATCCCCTTTCCAAGAGGATGGGGGCTCTGGGAGAGTACCCGAAGGACGAGATGTTGCGCCGATTGAAAGGGGAGGTATCCCGTTGGGAGAAGGCCGATCCTTCTGTCCCGGTTCAGCCGGCCCTGCACCTTATCGCGGTGGTGGCGCAAGGAGAGCCGGGTAAGGCAGGTAAGTACCGGATGATCATTCCTGATGCCATTGTCAATCAGGTGTACGGGTGGGCAAAGGAGGCCAATGCAATCCTCTTCATCGATATCCAGACCGGGCATGATGACATACGGACAATACTCCCCCGCTTCGAGTGGCTATTGAAAAACCCTGACGTACATCTGGGAATAGACCCTGAGTTCAACCTTATCAAAAGCAGAAAAAAACCGGGGACCAAAATCGGCACGTACGATGCGGCAGATATAAACTATGTCTCAGGATATCTGAGGGATCTGGTGAAGAAGTACAATCTGCCACCCAAGGTGTTCACGGTGCACAGGTTCACTCGCAATGGCGTAACCAATTCCAAAAGCATCGTGCTGAGACCCGAGGTCCAGATAGTCATGCACATGGATGGTTGGGGAGCCCCCTGGCTGAAAAGAGACTCATACAAGGATTATGTTGTTTCCGAACCGGTTCAGTTTACCGGATTCAAGCTCTTCTACCATAACGATACCAAGAAGGGTGATCCGTTGATGACTCCTAAGGATTTGCTGATGCTGCACCCTAAGCCGCTGTATATCCAGTATCAATAGAAGTTTACTAATCTAACTACATGGAAATATGGAGATGAACCTGTGGCAGCTAAGCCGCTTCAGGTTCATCTCCATCAACTTTATCAATTTTGTTGCAGTCGTTAACCTTCACAGGTTCTTCAAAGCTTACCCTGCCGATTTTACCACCCCTCAGCTCCCTTAGAAATGCCTCGGCAGCCCGATGCATATCGACCACCCCGCCGGCAACAAGGCAGCCGAGGCGACGCCCGATCTCTTCAATAACATTCGTCGGGGTATCCTGCATCTCAGCTATCTTGTACCTGTCCCTGAGGAGTTCAGGGTAGCGCTGCATCATAAACTCAACAGCAAAAAGCCCCACTGTGGTGTAGTCAAGGGCGTTGGCACCGATGGCACCGCTCGTAGCAAGTCGATAGGCTGCGGACTGATCGCTGATGTTCGGCCAGAGCAAACCCGGCGTGTCGGAAAGGACAATGCCGTTGTGCAGGTCGATCTGCTGGGCAGAGGTGGTTATGGCCGGCTTGTCCCCTACCTTGGCCATGGATTTTCCTGCCAGGGTATTGATCAGGGTCGATTTTCCCACATTTGGAATCCCCACGACCATTGCGCGAAGCGGCCAGCCCGGCCTGCCGCGGTTTGGAACCAGGCGTTGGCAGAGTTTGATAAGCTGCTTTACCTCGGAGTGCTTCTTGGCTGACAGCGGCAGGGCGATCACCCCCGGCTGAATTTCAAAACTGCGGACCCATGCCTTTGTCACAAAAGGATCGGCTAGATCGTGCTTGTTGAGCACCTTGATGCACGGCTTGGTGCGTCGCAGAGTCTCCAGCAGGTGATTGGAACTGGAGGCAGGAAGGCGTGCATCAAGGACCTCGATGATTACGTCAGTTTTTCGTACCATTTCTGAAATCAGGTCATGGGCCTTGCCCATGTGCCCGGGGAACCATTGTATGGTCATATATGCTGTCTTCCTTCTTGGTGGTGTAGTTGCTGTCTTTCTTGCGCTCAAAGATTATGGAGTATATCACAGTATTGGCTGAACAAAGGCAGTTTCCTTTGCAACAGATTCGTGTTAGTAAGTTAGAAATTATTTTCTGCGTTTTTTTAGCTGGAAACGATTTCGTTAACGCACTATCCTGTTTACATGGGTTAGGATTTTTCAAAAAAACGAGGTTGAGTATACATGTACACATTGAAAATTATCACTTCATTTGCGGCCGCACATAATCTTACCCAGTATCAGGGTGAGTGTGAAAACCTTCATGGCCATAACTGGAAAGTTGAAGTCTCTGTCACGGCCAGAGAACTCGATAAATCAGGACTCGGAATAGACTTCAAGATTTTAAAGGCAGAAACCATAGCTCTTTTAAAGACACTTGATCACAAGTATCTCAATGAGCTGGATCCCTTTCTGAAGCTTTCTCCATCTTCTGAAAACATCTCGCGATACCTCTATTACGCATTGGGTGAACGCCTCAATAACGACAATATCAAAGTGATCATGATTACTGTCTGGGAATCTGATGCCGCCTGTGCCAGCTATCATGAGTGAAAATGCCGCCTCCTTGATCGAGCTCTTCTCCTCAATACAGGGAGAAGGGGTGCTCATAGGGAGAAGGCAGGTTTTTCTCAGGTTCTCCGGATGCAATCTCTCCTGCCGATATTGCGACACCAGTTTCGAGCCTGAACCTTTTTGCCGGATCGAGACGGTTCCTGGGCATAACGAGTTCACCTCAGTTGCGAATCCCGTTGCACTCGATACCATCGTAGGGCACTTGGCCGGCTGGCAGAAGCGATTTCCCAATCTTCATCATTCCCTGAGCGTAACCGGTGGTGAGCCGCTTCTGCAGCCTGAAATCCTCCAGAGCTGGCTTACCGCATTTCAGGGTATCTTGCCGGTATTTCTCGAAACAAATGGCCTCCTGGTTGAGCACTTACGCAGAGTGATCCATCTTGTCGAGTACATCAGCATGGACATCAAGCTTCCATCAACATCCGGCTACGAAGGGCTCTGGGATCAACACCTCTCATTTCTGCGCCTGGCGGCATCAAGGAACTGTTACGTTAAGGCTGTTGTATCTTTAGAAACTGACCGTTACGAGATCGGTCGTGCATGCGAGCTTATCGCAGAGGTCAGCCGGGATATTCCCCTGATCCTGCAACCGGAAACATCGGAACTCACACGTGGAGGCATGGGGCGGCATCTGCTTGATCTTCAGGAGCATGCCACCAAAATTCTCCAGGATGTCAGGGTACTACCTCAACTGCATACAATAATGCGACTCCTCTGAATGGAAAAACGGTTGGCTTGGACCATCCGTGAGCATCCCCTGTTGGAGACCTTTACGACGGCTATTGTGTGAGTTTCCGCTGGGGTCGATTCAAAAGGGGAAGAGAAGGTATCAGGTCTCAACTCTTCGACGCACAAGAGACATCGAAAGGTGGCCATAATTAACTAAATGTCATATTGACAACCCTATGTATCGCCGGTACTCTGCGAGTCATTATTGGTTTTATTGTGACGCGGGGTCTGTTATGGAGGGCTCAGGGACCATCAGGGGCTGCTGCTGCCGGTTTGAAACCGGCGGAGCGGCCCTTTTTGTTTATGGAAGGGGTGGGGATGAAATCGCGGCTGAACCTTAAACCTAGGCAGAAGGGGACCAAGGCGCTAAGGGACAAGCTCGAAGCAGCGGGTGGCAAGTGGAACCCGGATGAGAAGCTCTGGTATGTCGCCTACGCCGCCATACGCGGTACCGAACTGGAGGAGCGAATAATGACCGATGCGGTCAAAGGGAAAAAGTAGTTCCGAAGCGATGAAGAAAGTATCTTGTACAATATAGCTGGAAATGAAAAGTTATCTTAAATGAGATGCTAAATTGCATCTCATATGGGATGCAATAACTATCTTATATGTGATATTATTTCTTGTATTAGATGCTTTTCTAACTAATCAATAAGTAGTTGATAGCATAGAAAGGATAAAAGTATGGCACATTTTTGGAGCAAAAAAATAGTAAGCCTTGACAGCAAAATCACTATTGCGTTACCGCTAAACGCTACAGCTGATCAAATTAATATAATGACTGATATTAAAGCTTTGGAACAACGACTAATAAAGATACCTACTTGGTCTGAAAATGAAATAATTATACTACTAAATGGCGCAGCAGATGCTGCAATTCGCGGGAATAATATTGTAGTAGCTAGGACTATGTACGACAAAGCCCATGAACTATTTCATGCTGATGCGCAGACTAGAAATAGAAACTGGTATGTAACAGCAATGATAATTGGAGTTATAGTAGTGGCTGCTATATGTGGGATAGTCACGTATCTTGCATATAACAAATTCGGGAATCTTACTAACCCTAATACTATAATTTCAATTTTTACTTTTGCTGCCATGGGAAGTGTTACAAGTATACTGACTAGATTATCTAGTCTAGATTTACGAGAAGAAACGAGTAGAAAATATGTAATATATTCTGCAATCTCAAAGCCATTTGTGGCTATTTCATTTGCTTGCATAATATACTTAGCACTAAAACATAAGGTAATAAACATTCAGGTTGGAAATAGTTCGTCAATATGTGGTGAGGATGCAATGTATTGGATTGCTGCTTTTCTTTGTGGTTTTAGTGAGCGTTTTGCTAGTGATTTTATAGACAGCGTGACCACCTCATTTGGCGTTAAAACAAATAATTACAGAAGGCAGAAAAATGTAAGAGATGATACCAACCAGGAAAATACACCCGCCCAATAAAACGGCGGGTGATTTCCCTCGACGTTAAAGCAATAGAATTAAAGACCGAATTACTTTGCGGGCTTTAGGTCCCAATTAAAACCGTGCAAAATTGAGATGTTATGGATTGCAGAGAAGTTTGGCATGAAATTCATAGTAATGCACTTTAAAGTGATGTTTACCGGGCAGTATGGCAAAACAACTTTCAGAACTGATAATTAAAGTAGATTCGACCGTGGCGGCAGCAGCACGGACTCAGGCGGATCAGGAGATTTTTGAACTACGCCTTGCTCAATTACGTCAAACAGTGGAGATGTCGCAACATGATCTGGCGGCTGCACTCGGAATATCGCAACCCTCCGTCGCCAATCTGGAAAAACGCGGCCACGAAGTTAAAATTTCTTCTCTCAAACGGTACATTGAGGCGCTTGGCGGCAAACTGTCTCTGGATGTTGAACTGGCTGATGGCCGTCACATCGGCATAAACGTCTAGCGGCTTAAGAGGAACAGATATTCAAGCGGATTTTCTTCGCCGTTCTTCTTCCCAACCTATGCAGGCAAGCTGAACGGTACGCGGTACGGGACGCGCTCCAGAACCATAGGCGCTTACCGTACGAACAGTGACACCAAGTTCACGACTTGCAGCAGCAAGGGAGAGGCCGTTTCTGATTCGCCAAACAGTGAAGCGGTCGGCGGGAGTTTCTGAATGCTGATCGAGCATGTCCGCAAAAAGCGTGTCTGCGCCAATTTGAATATCAAACTGAGTCCATTCAGCCTCCCAGCCGTATTCTCCTAAAACAGCAGCGGAGAATGCTTCGGGATCACGAAGAGGCGCAAGGCCAGGTAAAGAAAAGATGGACTCCTTAAGACTTACCATGCCGCCGGAACCGTCGGCGAAGTGAACTTCGAGACAATAATCGGTAGCAGGAGTTACAGCCGTCAATTTTGGGCGGGTTATACGTGTAGCGTGTGCCATTGTTTTATCAACTCCTCTCTGTTGTCTGCTATCCACCGCAGAGCATGACGCAGGACCTTTGATGGGGCGGAGCCATCCATAATGTCCAGCGTTACAAGATTTATCACCGCTTCAAAATCAGGCCCCATGAGGTGTACATGAGGAGGATTATGATCTTTCTCCCTCAACGTAATCCTGAAATTTGAAAAGCGGTATTTTGTCGTCATGAAATAAATATATGGAAATATTTTCTACATGTCAAGATAAGCATCAAATTAATGCCCAACCACTCGGTAAGACCCGCCGAAGGCTTGTCAGTCTCAGCCTCGTTGGTACAACAGGAAAAATCAGTGACAGTAATTAACCTTCACAATACCCCCTTTTGCCGTACCGTTGAACGGACCATCAGTGAGCACGCCCTGTTGCAACCTTTTCAGACGGTTGTCGTGGGGGTCTCCGGCGGGGTCGATTCAATGGCGCTGCTTGATTACCTGGTTTCCCGCAAGGATCTGGCGCTCAGGCTCATAGTCGCTCACCTGAACCACGACCTTCGAGGCGAGGAGTCTGACGGGGACGACTCTTTTGTCCGCGACTCTGCCGAGAGATATGGTCTTCGCTTTGAAAGCGCACGTGTCGATGTTCGCGCACTGGCTCTCAATAAGCGTCTGTCACTGGAAGAGGCAGGTCGGGAGGCCCGTTACAGCTTCTTTGTGGAAGTCGCACACCGTTGTGGTGCTGACCGTGTTGCACTGGCGCACCATGCCGATGACCAGGCTGAGACGGTTCTGATGAGACTTCTTCGCGGAAGTGGTCCCGGAGGCCTGCGCGGCATGCTGCCATGCTCGCCTGACGGGATGTACGTTCGACCTTTTCTCCATGTCTGCAGGCACGAGATTGAGGAGTACGCAGAGAATCGCTCTCTCTCCTTCCGTACCGACAGCAGTAACCTCGACAATACCTTTCTCCGAAACCGGATCAGGAACCGTCTCCTCCCGATCCTCCGTGAGTACAATCCCGCAATCGCGAATCGTCTGACCGATACCGCTTCCATAATGGCCGCCGACGAGGAGGTTCTCTCGGAGTTGGTGCAGAGTCGCTGGGCAAATGTCGGACATCTCAATAACGGTCGCGCGCTCCTCGACCGTGATCTGCTCTGCTCTGAAACTGCCGGCCTGCGACTCCGTTTGTATCGGTATGCCATCTTCCTGGTGACAGGGAGCCTTCGACGTATCTCATTCAGGCATCTCGAGGCGATTGACAGACTTGCGGTCAAGGGTCCTCCCAACGGATCTTTGAATCTGCCGGGTGAAGTACGGGCAGTCCGTTCCTATGGAGAACTAACCTTTTCTTCTGGAGATTCCGAATCTGTTCCAGATGGATTCGATCTGAGCGTTGCCTCTCCGGGAAGCTATGATCTGCCGTCTGGAGGACGGATCGTTCTCTATCAGGATGACCGGTCGTCGTTGTCTGCTGGCGGTGGAGTTCTGGAGATGGCTGTGGACCTGGCGCAGTACCCTTTTCCCTGGACCGTCAGATCGTATAGGCCTGGTGATCGGATGATCCCTGCTGGCATGACCGGTCACCGAAAGGTTAAGGATTTGTTCATCGATGAAAAGATACCTAGAGCACAGCGGAGCCGAATCCCTCTCTTTTTTTCCTCCGATATCCTTTTCTGGGTTGCTGGCCTGCGCAAGGCCGGCTTTCGCTCTCCTGAAGCGCAAAATGTTATAATGATCAGGTTAGAGTTGCTTGAATTTAATGTGGATGCTGCTATCCTTGCCTAAATGCTTGTCAACCACAGGCCTTTATGGTACTTTTCGCAGCTCAATATTTTCAATAATCACGGTGCTTTCAGTATTGACATGAAATGCCGTAAAGCTTGTATCAGGGGGTGCACTTGAACCAGTTTTATAAAAACCTTGCGCTGTGGCTGGTTATCAGTCTGATGATGATCCTGCTCTTCAACCTTTTTAACAAGCCGAAGCCAAACCAGGAGCGTCTCAACTATAGTGAGTTCATCACTGCGGTTGATGCAGGTAAAGTTGCCTCGGTTACCATCCAGGGTAATGATATCATTGGTAAATTCAGCGACGGCAAGGACTTCAGAAGCTATAAGCCTTTGGATGCCAATCTCACCACTAAGCTTCTGGAGAAGAAAATCGCGGTTTCAGCGCGGGCAGATGAGGAGAAATTTTCCTGGTTCTCCATTTTTATATCGTGGTTTCCGCTGATTCTATTGGTTGGTGTCTGGATCTTTTTCATGCGGCAGATGCAGGCCGGCGGCGGCAAGGCGATGTCTTTCGGCAAGAGCCGTGCTAAGCTCCTCACCGAGGCCCAAGGGAAAATTACTTTCGAGGATGTCGCAGGGATTGAAGAGGCCAAGGAGGAGCTGGAAGAGATCATCTCCTTCCTAAAGGATCCGAAGAAGTTCACCAAGCTGGGGGGGCGTATTCCTAAGGGGGTGCTTCTGATGGGTCCTCCGGGTACCGGCAAAACCCTTTTGGCGCGGGCTATTGCCGGTGAGGCGGGTGTCCCGTTCTTCTCCATCTCAGGCTCGGATTTCGTAGAAATGTTTGTGGGTGTAGGTGCTAGCCGGGTCCGCGACCTCTTCGTCCAGGGGAAAAAGAGCGCTCCATGCATCATCTTTATCGATGAGATCGATGCCGTTGGCCGACATCGCGGCGCAGGTCTCGGTGGTGGGCATGACGAGCGTGAACAGACCTTGAACCAGCTGCTGGTTGAGATGGACGGCTTCGAATCCAACGAAGGGGTAATCCTTATTGCTGCTACCAACCGCCCCGATGTACTTGATCCGGCACTTATGAGGCCGGGCCGGTTTGACCGTCAGGTAGTTGTTCCGCGACCTGATGTCAAAGGTCGCGAGATGATCCTTAAGGTTCATGCCAAGAAGGTGCCGCTCTCTCCGGAAGTGGACCTGGGGGTTATTGCACGCGGTACGCCCGGGTTTTCAGGGGCTGATCTCTCCAACGTGGTCAATGAGGCGGCGCTCCTGGCTGCCCGCAAGGAGAAGACCGTTGTGGAGATGATCGATTTTGATGATGCCAAGGACAAGGTTTTGATGGGTGTGGAACGAAGAAGCATGGTTATCTCCGACGAAGAGAAGAAGAACACTGCCTATCACGAGGCGGGCCACACGCTGGTTGCCAAACTGATTCCTGGGACAGATCCGATTCATAAGGTATCAATCATACCTCGCGGCAGGGCACTCGGTGTCACCATGCAGCTCCCGATAGAGGACAAGCACAGCTACACCAAGGAATCGCTCCTTGACCGGATTGCCGTTCTTATGGGTGGCCGTGCTGCAGAGGAGATCATCTTCAACAGCATGACCACCGGTGCCGGCAACGACATCGAAAGGGCCACTGAGATCGCCCGCAAGATGGTCTGCGAATGGGGAATGAGCGAGAAGCTGGGACCGGTAACCTTCGGCAAAAAGGACGAGTCGATCTTCCTTGGCCGGGATATGGCGATGCATAAAAACTTCAGTGAAGCCACAGCTGTGGAGATAGATAACGAGATACGGCGGATCGTTGACGAGAACTATGCAAGGGTTCTAAAAATGCTCAACAATCAACAGGAACTCCTCCATAAGCTGGCAAAGGAACTTATAGAGAAAGAGAACCTGACTGGTGCGGAGGTTGAGGAGATCGTCCACCCGGCTCTCATTTCATCGGTTAACGGAGATACATCTGCAAGTGAAGATACAACACCTGCAGCAGCGCCTTCTCAGGGTGAATGACCGTTTCTCCTCCTCTGATATGGAGGTGCGGCAGCCGCTTTCTTGAACTGGGAAGCAAACCGTGCATCATGGCGGTTTTGAACGTTACTCCCGATTCATTCTCCGATGGTGGCAAGTTCTTTTGCCTGGAGCAGGCTGTTGACCGCGCGCTGGCTATGGAGGCTGAGGGTGCTGATATTATCGATGTCGGAGGAGAGAGCACCCGTCCTTTTGCCGAATCACTCTCGGAAAGCGATGAGCTGAGACGTGTAATCCCGGTTATAGAAAGGCTTGCCGGGCATCTCACTATCCCTATCTCCATAGACACGTACAAGTCTGTGGTGGCGCGTGAGTCATTGGCAGCCGGTGCAGAGATTGTCAATGATATCAGCGCACTGACTTTTGACCCTGAAATGGCAAGCATTATAGCAGGGTCGGCCGCAGGAGTGGTCCTGATGCATACTCGCGGAAGGCCTGCGGATATGCAGCGAAATACGGTGTATCAGGATCTGGTGCCTGAAATTATCTCTTTTTTCGGAGAAATTCTTGCCGTTGCGGATGCTGCTGGGATCGGATCTGATAGGACTGTGATTGATCCCGGCATAGGTTTTGGCAAGGATCTGCAGGGGAATCTGGAGATTCTTCGACGTTTAGATGAGTTTGATTCTCTCGGTCGTCCCGTTCTTGTAGGAACATCGCGCAAGTCTTTCATTGGTGAGGTCCTCGGTAGGCAGGTGGATGATCGCCTCTTCGGTACGGCAGCAACGGTAGCTGCTGCCATTCTGCATGGAGCCTCCATTGTAAGGGTTCATGACATTCGTGCCATGCGCGACGTGGCTATGATCGCTTATGCAATACGAGACGGTATAGATCCTTAACCACTTCCTTCCGCAGGCATTCTGCAGATTCTCAGCAATCACGGAAATCGCGTGGTGATCTCCATGACCAATCAACTACGAGAGTTCAGCTGGTTGCTGCACCTTCTCGACATAGCCCTGGTGGCGGTAATCATCTACCATTTCCTGCTTTTTCTCAAAAGCGGCGGCATGGCTTTACGTTTTTTCTTTTGGCTTGCAGTGGCTTTTCTGGTCTTTCTCGGAGCAAGGTTGACCGGTCTTGAGACCCTCGGAAGGCTTCTGGACGGATTTTTTTCTGCAAGCCTGCTTGTCGTGGCGATAATCTTTCAGCACGATATCAGGCGTGCTCTGGTTAACCTCAGCCGGAATCGACAACGGCAGAATCTGCTTCAGGATGATCTAACCGAGCTGCTTGATGAACTTACAGCCGCAGTCGAGGCGCTTTCCATCAGGAAGATCGGTGCACTAATCGTCCTGGAGCGCGGCATGTCGCTTGACAACTTCCTGGCAGTAGGGACCGATATTGATGCCAAGGTTACCAGCGAGCTGATCACCTCAATCTTTCTCCCCTATTCGCCTATCCATGATGGCGCCATCATCATTCAGGGAATCAAATTGACCAAGGCCGGCTGTTTTCTGCCGCTTACCCAGAATTCGGATATCAGCAAGAACTTCGGCACTAGGCACCGGGCCGCGATCGGTCTGACCGAAATTGTGGATGCACTCGTCATCGTGGTATCCGAGGAGACTGGGCGCATTGCGCTGGCAAACAACGGGAGGATGCTGGAGCACCTCGATCTCTCCACATTGCGCAAAGAGTTGAAGCGGCAACTTGCAAGCAGGCGACCATCATGAATCTGTCACCGCTCTTAACCCATAACTATGAGATGAAACTTGTATCAGTGGTTGTGGCATCACTTTTCTGGCTGTATGTTCTGTCAGGAGGTGAAGTTGAGACCAGGGTTCAGGTCCCGGTGGTCTACTCCGGTCTTGCTGACGGCCTGACATTGGTGGAAAAACCTCCTGAGATCCTCGATGTGGAGATGCGCGGAAGCCGGCTTGCCTTGTTGAAGCTCAAGACCGAGTCCCCCCGTGCAGTTCTTGATTTGAGCGGTGTGAGAGATGGTTTCGTTACCTTCGCAAATCTGGAGAGCGCTGTTCAGGGGGTCAAGGGGTTCAGGATAACCCGTATATACCCTGGACGGATCGATCTCTCAGTGACAAGCCGTAATCGTAAATGAGCAACAACAGTGAAACTGAATTGTATGGAGGTTGCGTAATGAAGAAACTTTTCGGTACTGATGGGGTAAGGGGGGTAGCTAACGTCTATCCCATGACATCTGAAATGGCCATGCAGCTTGGTCGCGCAGCAGCCTATATCTTCAAGAACGGGCAGCGGCGTCACCGTATTGTAATTGGAAAGGATACCAGGCTTTCCGGCTACATGATAGAAAATGCCCTTGTGGCCGGGATCTGCTCCATGGGGGTTGATGTGATTCAAGTAGGTCCCTTGCCAACACCCGGAATAGCCTATATTACCTCTTCGATGCGTGCTGATGCCGGAGTTGTAATCTCTGCATCACATAACCCGTTCCAGGACAACGGTATCAAGTTTTTCTTTAAGGACGGTTTCAAGCTTCCTGATGCAATGGAACTAAAGATGGAGGAGTTGATTTTTTCCAAAAAGATAGACTCTCTCCGACCAATAGCCACAGAGGTCGGTAAGGCCTACCGGATCGAGGATGCGGTGGGGCGTTATGTGGTTTTTCTCAAGAGCACCTTTCCAAAGGAACTTGACCTTTCAGGCATGAAGATCGTACTTGACTGTGCAAATGGAGCGGCATACAAGGTTGCTCCTGCAGTGCTGGGGGAACTGGGGGCGGAGGTTATCACCATCGGGGTGAAGCCGAACGGCACCAACATTAATGCCTCCTGTGGATCGCTCCATCCGGAGGTGATCAGTGAGGCAGTGAAGGAACACCGGGCAGACCTTGGTATTGCACTGGATGGAGATGCAGATCGGGCGATTTTCGTCGACGAGTTTGGCAACGAGGTGGATGGCGACCATATCATGGCGATCTGCGCCATTGATCTGCTGAAACAGAAGAAGCTCCGCAAGTCGACCGTAGTGGCAACAGTAATGAGTAATATGGGGCTGGACATCGCCATAAAGAAGGCCGGGGGCAAGGTGGTGAAAACCGCTGTCGGTGACCGTTATGTAGTGGAGGAGATGCGTCGAGGCGGCTACAATCTTGGAGGTGAGCAGTCCGGGCATATGGTTTTTCTGGACAGCAGCACAACCGGTGACGGAACCTTGTCGGCCCTTCAACTGCTGTCAATCATGCGCCGTACCGGTAAGCCGCTATCAGAGCTTGCCGAGGTGATGATTCCTCTCCCACAGGTTCTGCTGAACGTACGGGTAATGGAAAAGAAGGATATCATGACAATCCCTGAGATAGCCGACCTGGTCAATGGCATAGAAGCGAAGCTGGGTGACGAGGGGAGGATACTGATCCGGTACTCCGGCACGGAACCGCTGCTCCGGATCATGCTTGAAGGACAGGATACCTACCAGATTACCGCCTGGGCCAAGGAGATTGTGGATATGGTTGAGAAGAAACTGGGAGGGAAATAACAGTATGGCACGTCTTGGAGTCAATATCGACCATATTGCTACCATCCGCCAGGCCAGGGGAGGTGCGGAGCCTGACCCGGTTTCTGCGGCAGCCATTGCCGAACTTGCCGGTGCCGACGGAATAACCATACACCTCCGTGAGGACCGCCGTCACATACAGGACCGGGACGTAAAGATTCTTCGCCAGACCGTCAAGACCCGCCTGAACCTGGAGATGGCCGTCACACAGGAGATGGTTGCTATTGCCCTTGCGGTAAAGCCTGACATCTGCACTCTGGTGCCGGAGAAGAGGCAGGAGTTGACCACAGAGGGGGGGCTCGACGTTCGTCTTGCAATGGATCAGATTACCGATGCAGTAGATCGGCTCCAGACTGGAGGGATCTCCGTAAGTCTCTTCATAGACCCGGACCCTGACCAGATAAAGGCTGCCGGCAAATGCGGCGCCGATTATATTGAGATCCATACCGGCAGCTACGCCGAGGCAGGGGATTGGAAGAGCGAAGAACAGGAGCTGACCAGAATCGAGAATGCGATCAAGCTTGCAGTGAAGCTGGGGCTTGGTGTCAATGCAGGGCATGGTCTGAATTACTCCAACATTAAGCGAATCACTGCACTGGGGGGGATAGAGGAGTTCAACATTGGCCACTCGATCATTTCCCGAGCAGTCCTGGTTGGTCTTGAACGGGCAGTGCGCGATATGGTTGAACTGATAAAATACGCATGAAGATCCTCGTTACCAACGACGATGGGATCAATGCCACTGGTATACGTTACCTTGCCGAAGCAATGGCTCAGCTGGGAGAAGTGGCAGTGGTGGCTCCTGACCGCGAAATGAGCGCTGTCGGTCATGCGCTCACACTCCACCATCCTCTGAGGGCGGTCTCTCAAGGAGAGCGGCGGTTTGCAGTGGATGGTACCCCTACGGACTGCGTGAATCTGGGCATTCACAGTCTTCTTGGTTTCAAGCCCGACCTGGTGGTATCCGGTATCAACCGTGGCGGTAACCTGGGTGACGATATTACCTATTCCGGGACCGTTTCAGCGGCGCTGGAAGCAACTCTCATGGGGATTCCCGCATTTGCGGTTTCTCTGGTAACTTCAGGGGATGGTTCCAACTATGCTGCTGCAGCCGGTATCGCACTTAAGGTTGCCAGGCAACTGCTCCATAACGGGCTTCCTGCCGACACCTTCTTGAATGTAAATGTTCCTGACCTTACTGCAGACCAATTGAAACACCCGCTCGTGACAACACAGGGGAAGCGGAGATACGAAGGTATGATCGTGGACAAGGTCGATCCGCGCGGTAGAAATTATTACTGGATAGGGACATCTGACTTGAAGTTTCATGACATAGAGGGGAGCGACTATCATGCCGTTTCCAGAGGACATATTTCGATTACCCCCCTACATCTCGATCTTACCAACCACTCCTCCATGAGTGCAATTGCACGTTGGTCATTTGAATGAATGTTTTAATCTCTCCGAACGACCTGCTATTGCTGGACTTTTCCCCTTGCCTCTGCTATAAGTGGGCCGCGATTGGAGTTGCCCAGTTATGAATGTCGAGATTGCCCGGAAGCGCATGGTGGAATCTCAGCTCATCGCCCGCGGAATTAAGGACAAACGGGTGATTGAAGCGATGTCAAAGGTTCCACGCCATCTTTTCATGCAAGAAGCTATGGCAGCACAGGCCTACAGCGATTCCCCTCTGCCCATCGGAGAGAAGCAGACCATATCCCAGCCCTATATGGTCGCACTGATGACTGAACTCCTCATGTTGTCCGGAGGAGAACGAGTATTGGAGATTGGTACCGGTTCGGGTTATCAGGCTGCCATCCTTGCCACGCTGGTGGATCGTGTCTATACGGTGGAGCGTTATCGCACTCTGGCATTGCAGGCACGCAAGGTTCTCGACAGCCTCGGGCTGTTAAATGTCAACCTTAAGATTGCGGACGGCAGTATCGGCTGGGCTGACGAGGCGCCATTCGATGCGATAATGGTAACTGCCGGCGCGCCAGATGTGCCGCCACAGCTGCTTCAGCAGTTGTCTGTCGGTGGGAGGCTGGTTATTCCGGTAGGAAATCAAAATGAACAGGTATTAAAGCGCGTGACAAGAACTGCCGATGGTTTTCTGAGTGAGCAGTCGGTAGGATGTCGTTTTGTGAAACTGGTCGGCAAGGCCGGCTGGAGTGTGGATGACTGATAGTGCGCTATCGGAGGGCGTGCCATGGATAGAGATGATATGATCAAGGAACTCGATGAAGAGCCTAATGGCCCTCCCGAGATCTTTCTCGAACCGGAGCCAGGATCGCTTGAGTTTGAGGCAGATGAAGCTGAGGAAGAAGAGATAAAGGTTCCTGAGGTAGAACATTTCGATGACGCCATAAAACTATACCTTAGGGAGATACAGAAAACTAAACTGTTGACTGCCGATGAAGAGAAGGAGTTGGCAGCGCGGATCGCCAAAGGTGAAAAGGCGGCACGTGATCGGATGATAGAGTCAAACCTGCGGTTGGTGGTAAAGATAGCAAAGCGTTACATCAATCGTGGTCTCCCGTTCCTTGATCTGATCGAGGAGGGGAATATGGGGCTTATCAAAGCTGTCGAGCGTTTCAAGCTCTCAAAGGAGTGCCGTTTCTCTACATACGCTACATGGTGGATCAGGCAGTCAATTGAGCGTGCCCTTGTCAATCAGTCGCGGACCATACGGCTTCCTGTTCATGTCTCGGATGATATAAACAAGATGCTCCGTATCACCCGTGAACAGATGCAGAAGATGAACCGCGAGCCTTCTGTGAAAGAAGTTGCAACAGCCATGGAGGTGAATTCGGCCTATGTACGCCGTCTCATGGTCCTCCTGAAAAAGACCTATTCCATAGAGCGGCCGATGGGTGAAAACAGCGACTATTTCCTGATTGACACCATCGAGGACACCTCGACCATCTCTCCTGCTGTGCTTCTTGAGGACAAGAACAAACATTCTCTTGTGCTTGGGTGGTTTGAAACCCTCTCCGAGAATGAGAGAAGTATTCTAACCAAACGATTCGGTCTTGACGATAAGGAGCCGGAGACCCTTGACACCATCGGACGTAGTGTGGGGGTTACCCGAGAGCGTATCCGTCAGATAGAGGCTAAATCGCTGGAGAAACTCAGAAAACTTGCTGAGGCTACGGAATTGAAGGCCTAAATCTATAGAAGGAGAATCTGCGGATGGACGAATTGAAGAGTATCATAAGGGATATTCCCGACTTTCCTAAGAAGGGGATCATATTTAAGGACATCACAACTCTTTTGTCGGATGCAAAATCTTTCCAGCGTATGATCGACCTGCTTTCGCATCGTTATATCGGCGAGCGGATCGATAAGGTAGTTGGGGTTGAGGCTCGTGGTTTCATTATCGGTTCCGCGCTTGCTTATAAACTCGGCGCCGGTGTTGTACTTGTCCGCAAGCCCGGTAAGCTCCCTTCTGAAACTTTCACAAAGACCTACGATCTTGAATATGGAACCGACACCCTTGAGATTCATACAGATGCCATTAAACCAGGGGAAAGAATACTGATTGCCGATGATCTGCTTGCCACTGGCGGCACTACGGCCGCTGTAGTCGATATGGTGTCAAGTATGGGCGGGGATATCATAGAGTGCTGTTTCATGGTAGAGCTTGAGTTTCTGAGCGGCAAAAAGAGACTTCCCGAAGGAAAAGTCTTTTCATTGCTCCAGTTCTAGTTAGACCAAGTGATATAATTGACTGATATTGCTCAATTATTTCAACAGGTCAAGTTGAAGGTTGTTGCAATTGAGGGCAATTTGCAGTATAACACCAACACTGTCCCCGTAGCTCAGCAGGATAGAGCACTTCCCTCCTAAGGAAGGGGCCGGACGTTCGAATCGTCTCGGGGACGCCAATAAAAACAAGAGCTTGCAGCGAAATCTGTAGGCTCTTTTTTTGTGATTATCAGAAAAGCTACTTAAAAAGCTACTTAAAGAAATCCTATCTGGTATTTTCCCGTCGAGCTACATCCCAAGTCTTACTGTCCCTTGCTACTGGACTTCATATCATTTCAGGCTTATTATTTATTTAAGATTTATTTAGCTCTTTGATAAAAATGAATGCCCCCTACCGGGGGGAAGTCCCCTAGAGGCGCGTTAAACCAGAACTTTAGAATGGAGTCTCCCGGCTTTTCCTGATTGGCAGGTAAAGGCTGGACAATCTTTCTGAGGTGCTGGTTAACGCGCCTTTTTGTTTTTCTAAAGGGGATTCATTATGAACAAGGTGAGTGTAGGTGACTCTCTCATAGGAGGTTCATCAAATTTACGTGAAATTATCCTTGAAACACTAAGGGACTTAAATTTGATGGCTTTTGTAGATGAGGTAAGAGAGACAGCCAAAAATCAAGGTGCTGATATCAAAGATGAACATATATTTGCAACTTTAGTAGAGAGATTGAGACGAGAGGGAAAAAGTCAGTCAGCGGTTGATATCCCTCGATTTACCGGGGCTACAAGATTTATTCGACCAAGTGAAATCACGTCAATCACTGGACTATCCAAAGGCACAATCTACAGGCTGGAGAAACTTGGTTTATTCCCCAAAAGAGTTTTAATCGGAATTTCCGCCGTAGCGTGGGATTACTCCGCCGTCAAGAGTTGGATGGAAAGTAGAACCAGCACAATCAAACTAGCCGTTGCCAGTGAAGTAAAAAGAGGACGCCCAAGGAAAGCCAGTGTAGCAGCCTAAAAGGACACCGAGCCGGAAGGCTCTGAAACAACGAACTTATGGCGCGAAGCCGAAAGGAGCAAGTTATGCCCACTCTCTATCTAATCAGGAGCTATAGCCATGAAAGACAATACCAAAAGCAAAAGGCCCACTCTGGCAAATGGGCCCATGCACTACGAAACTGGAGAAACCGGGAAGCAACACTCACTCTCTAATCCAATTCTCAAGCAACACCGAAGGAAAGTCAAGCGTGATTTAGCTTTAATTCCTTATAGATCAGTATTCACGTTCCTCCTAGATGAGGTTCTCAATGCTCAGGCGGTTATTGATGCCGAGCCCGATGAATTTAACAATGAGTACGGTGATGGGTGTAGATGTGCGGTGAATCAGGCACGTGGCGCCCTTCTGAAATTCATCGAGAAATTCGATACGTCGGGGGGTGCGTAATGTCCGCACCTAATCAGGAAATCATAGACGCTCTTGATATAGTCCCTATCCTTAAAGAGCTATTCAGTGAAGTTAAGCAAACACGCGGATGGTGGAAGGTTCTTTGCCCTTTCCATGATGACCATAAACCATCTATGGGCATAAATCAGGAAACTGGTGGGTATAACTGCCTTGCTTGCGGGGCAAAAGGCAACTTTATTGATCTTTATAGCCATGTTAAAGGCATTAAGTATGCTGAAAGCATTGAGGAGCTTACAAAGCGAGGTGCAATAACACCTAATTACGGGATTACAACGGCTGCATATGAATATTTCGCTGCTGACGGTACTTTTTTATATCAGAAAAGGCGAGTTGAACCGGGCAAGATAAGCAAGAAAGATTTTCATACTATCCATTTCCCGAATGGGGATGATAACGATCATGTAATTGGCCGAGGTTGTGATGCTGTTTTATACAACTTGCCAGAAGTGATTAGCGCCTTAACTGTAATAATCTGCGAGGGTGAACGTAAGGCAGATGTTGTCAAGGGCTTTGGGCTTGTGGGAACCACTTTTGACAGCGGGGCGAACTCTCAAATATCGCAAGATATGATTGAAGTCCTATCTGGTAAAGATTTGATCATTCTGCCAGATAATGACGAGCCGGGGCGGAAGTACGGCAATAAAATCATTGAAGCAATGAAGGGAATGGCAAAAAGCATTAAGGTTGTCACCCTCCCGGACTTACCTGCCAAAGGTGATATTGTTGATTGGGTTCAGGTTCCCGGTAATAATAAGGAACTTCTGCTTGAGCTGATAGATAAAGCGCCTTTTGTGGCTGGCAGTAAGCCGCTATCCGGTTTTGTTCTGACTCTTACCACACTATTCAGTCTTGTTATTCCCGAGCGAGAAAACATCATCAGTTCATGGCTCGCTGCTCAGAGCATATGTATGGTCTATGCGGCCCGTGGACTTGGTAAGACTTGGTTTTGCCTAGCTCTTGCCCTTGCGGTGGCCTTGGGTGAACCATTCTTTGGCTGGAAAGTTCCGAAAGCCCGGAGAGTGCTTTATATCGATGGAGAAATGCCCACCAAGATGTACAGGGACAGGCTCTTAGCTCTGTGTAATGGAATAATACCGGACAACCTCGATATTTTACTATCAGAACCGCTTTGGCTGGAAGACAGCCCGTTGAAGATCAACGAGGCGCCAGACCAGCGGCGCATAGATAATATGCTCAACGAACTCGAAGCAGCTGGACGCAATCCCGAACTTATCATTTTCGACAACATGTCAAGCCTGACGTTTGGTATGGATGAAAACAGCAATACCGAAGTTGAACCACTTATCCGCTATCTAATCAGTCTGAGGCATAAAGGTTATGCCGTTTTGATTGTGCATCACGCTGGTAAGGACGGTAAACAACGGGGTGCGTCGAGGCGGGAGGACATTCTTGATACCAGTATTCAGTTAAAGCCTGTCAAGGGTGATGAACCGGCATTAGGGGCGAAGTTTGAAATTGAGTTTAGCAAGGTAAGGGGCGAAAGACCAAATCCCGACAAGTTGATAGTTGAGCTTATATCCGGCCAGCATGGCGGTCTTGAGTGGGCCACCGATAAATCAGAATCCGTGTCATCACAGAAAAAATTGCTAATGGTAATACGCGACCATAAGCCAAAAACTCAAAAAGAGATTGCAGGGATAATGGGGGTCAAAGAATCATATATCACAAGATTGGTGACTCAAGCAAACGACAGAGAGTTGATTGAAAAGGTCGCAGGCCAGTGGCAATTGACTAAGCATGGTCGAGAAACCATTCCGGCAAAAATCGATTTCTGAAGGTTAATTTAGGGGTTAATTTCAGGCGAAAGTTAATAGGTTAATTAAAGGGTTAAGTGAAAACTGGAAAGATTAATAATAATAGCTGGTTACCAGAAGTTAATAGGTTAATTAAGGGGTTAATTTCGGAATAATTAACCCCTGAGAGGTATTAGACTCTCTGGGGGTTAATTCCCTAAACCGGAGATTGTTAATCATAGATGTTTTTACAGGAGGCTTTGTTATTTGAGGGCCTCCATTTTCACAACCAAAAGCAACATTAACAAAAACCAACAAAGGAGGATAAGTATCCTAAATGTCGAACGAAATTGAAGTACCCCCCTATCACCCTCGCCCCCCTGGCCCTTTGGTGAAAATATCGGGGATACGGAAGGAACTCGCCGCCCTTTACAGGGATGCCCGCCTGAACAAGGTCAATACTGACAAAGCGGCAAAGCTGACCTACATACTGGCTACGCTTGCGCGGATTATTCAGGGGGATGAACTGGAAAGGAGACTCGAACAACTGGAATCAGAGGTTCACAACGCAGGAGGGGGGAGGATTATTCTGTATGACGTTCATTCCGAGGTTATTGAAGATTGAGCAAAAGCGGGACGAGAGCCGATTCGGGGCTAACGTGAGCTTCCGGCTCCCAAACCGAATTGACGACATTGACGAATGGGCAGCATGGGCGCAGGGAGTCCAGGCCAAGCGACTTAAACAACAAGAAGCAACCACCAACAAAGGAGCATGAAAATGGGAAATCCAAGATTTGAGGCAATGACAGCAGCAGAACTGGCCGGGAACTTTAATGAGCTTGAGAATCCGACCCCGCCAAAACCTATCATCTTTCAGGAGTGGCTGACTATTGAGTCAATGCGTAACGAGTCCGACGATTTGGTCAAACGGGTCAGAGACGCTATCAGTGCAGCAGATGCAAAGATTGCCGCCATTGATAAGAACCTTCGCGGCGACATTATAGCGGAGAGAGCCGCCGTGATCCGTAAGGATGTTGAGCAGAGCATCGAGGAACTTGTCCAGCGGATTTACAAAATCTCAGCTGATCTTGACGAGCAGACAATTTTCTACTCTCACCGCGCTTGCGCCATGAGAGCCAGCCACCACACTAACGAGGCAACCGCCGCCGCTATGCACCTGAGCTTTTTGAATCGGTTTTCAAAGCTTAGCACAAACAGCTTGAAAATGTTTGCCGAGCTTGCCAGTGCAACCGCGAATCTGGCCTTGACTGACAACATCTATCAGGAGCTTGAGAGCCGGGAGGACTTGAACGACCTTGACGGACGCAAGCCTAACCGTGGAACCCGCGACGAGATACACAAGCTCCTTGCCTCTGTTCCGTCGAAGTCAAAAGACACCCTTGACCACATTTACGCTGCTTCGGTCAATATCAGCGAAGTCAAGGCCATGAGTTCCAAGAGCTACAGGGCAATCAACGCCATAACGAATGGCCTAATGCGTCAAGCCGTCGGAGCCTAACAGAAAATCGGCAGGGGATAGGCCTCTGCTGACCAGCCGGGAGGCCGGTTATACTTCGCTTCGCTGACCTCCCGGCTTTCTTTCAATCAGAAAACCGCCGCACATTGGGTGCAAGCGGCTCGCCGGGGGCCGGTTCGTGTAAAAGCCGCAACCCCCGGCATTAAAACAGGCCTACAGGCAGGGAAGCCTGGCCCTACTATGTACCTTAACTATGAACCCTGTTAAATCGCAAGCCTGCAAGCTAGTTTTATGTGCCATTTACGTTCTGAGAGGCTAAACTTTAGTTATGAAACTTCAAGAAGCAATTAAACAGAATATCCCTCTCGTCGTTGAGCATCCAATCGGCGGCACCCGATACATAGCGGAACTGTTCATCGTAAAAGCCGGTGTGTGCTTTCTGGATGTTGGCTGGTGGGGGGACTGCTCAAGCCACCCTGTTCATTTGGTTACAGGCCCCGTGACCGGTGATGGCCCTTGGCGCGTTGGCAACTCCATTATCAGAGAGCTTGAGCCGAGTGACAGCGTGAATCATGACAAGCGAAAGTGGGACGCCTACCGCCGAACCGAAGAGGGTGCAGGAGCTACCAGAGAACGAGCCAAAGAATATATTACGCAATGTTATGGGTGGCCGTAATTTATTCTGATTTTTCCTGTGGACCAGCTCTCAGTATGGATTGATACTATTTCTCAACCTTCGTTCGCTACTTTTACATGCCCTCTGAGAAAGGGGAAGCGCTGTGATAAGGCCTCAAGGAACCCGCTGTCATGAGCTTGCTTATAAGGCCCAACAGAAAAACCCCGACTGGCTTCTGGTTCATGGTGAATTAAAGCATGTAGGCCATTTACCTTACTCATGGCTTGAACTTCCGAGTAAGGGCTTACTGTATGACGTTGAGCTTGATAAGCATTTCTCACGACATGAATATTACTGTATCACCGGGGCATGGGGAAGAAAGAAGTACAGCAGAAGCCAAGCAACAAAGAACAAATCATTGACCGGGCATTTCGGCCCGTGGCCGTGTATCGAGCTGCACCAGAACTATTAGAAAGGAGTCTCAACCATGGAAACAGTCAAAACCGTTGGCCCCGTTGCTCAAGCAGTCAACCTATTCACCCTTAACAAGGCCTTACCCGAAGGTGAGCGTAAGAACCGCCAAGAGATGTTAGCTGCCTGTGTAACAGCAGGTATCAACAAGGCCACCGCTCAAACGCAATACGGCAAGTTTCACAAAGGCGAAGCGAAAGAGAGAACCACCGGAGCCATTGCCGGGGTCAAGATTATCATTGCAGCCAACTACGGCCAGAAGGAACGGAAAGACATTCTTGATCTTTGCGAGGCTAGCGGGTTCAATCGGTCAACAGCGGCCACGCAATACGGAGCCTACCACCGGAACGAATCCAGCAAGAAGATTTCCGCCGCAGTAGAGCCTAAAATCGACGATAAGGCAGAGGACAAGCCCGCGCCGAAGGGTAAGGGCAAGGCCAAAGCATGAAAGCCGGGAAATACGTTTCATATTGTCGAGTATCGACAGCAAAGCAGGGGCTATCAGGTTTGGGCCTTGAGGCTCAGAGGGAAGCAATCCGGCAATACTTGAACGGTGGCACATGGGAATTGATAGCCGAGTTCACCGAGATTGAATCCGGTAAGGTGAATGACCGGCCCGAATTATCCGCCGCCCTGCATTATGCGAAGCTGACCGGGGCTGTCCTCATTGTCGCAAAGCTCGACCGACTGAGCCGTGATCTAAATTTCATTACCAATCTGCAAAAGGCCGGGGTCGAGTTTATTGTCTGTGACTTCCCTTCTGCAAACGCTTTCACGCTTCAAGTTTTCGGCGCTCTCGCTGAATACGAAAGACCCTGATTTCCCAGCGTACCAAAGCCGCTTTATCAGCTCTCAAGGCTAAAGGGGTGAGCTTAGGTATGCCGGGGAACTTGAAACCGGAGGAAGCAGGCCGGGGGAGAGCTAAGGGCCGGGAATCTCGCACCCGTAAAGCGGATAGATTCGCCCTTGAACTGATACCAACTATCAGGGATTGCCTGAATAATGGAATGTCTCTGAACAAGACAGCCGGACACCTTAACGAAAAGCATATTCTGACAGCAACCGGGAGGGCCGGACGCTGGACAGCTTGCGCGGTCAGAAACATACTCGGCAGAATAGAAAGGAGTTAATTGTGTGGATTTTCGCAAATAGCGGATTTGTCAGTATTGTAGAGAAGCCGAAAGGGTCTTTCATGGCAAGAGCCAGAGACAAAAAGCACCTTGAAACCCTGTTTCCCGGCCAGAAGATCATAGAAACCCGTCAAGCTGATTATCGGTTCCGGTGCATCATTGACCAGGAGCAGCTAACCGACTTCATGATTGAGCAATCAAAGGCCGTGACCTATGATAATTTCAAGAACTCAATCCGAGATAATGCCTATCATGACGCTTGCTCAAAGGTTTGGGGCGTGATGTACGGGTATCAGGAGCATTAACTCAAGCAGAACTGCAAACAACATGGAATGTTACAGGTTTCATGTTAGGGGTAGACACACAATTAATTACATGGTAAGAACCATATCCTATAAAAGCACATTCTAATTAAAATATTCAATAGTATGATTCACCTAATAAACTCCCCTCTCAACTCACCAATTTTGCAAAAATACATATTAATTTAAACAAATCAAAATATTTGCACAATAAATGGAGACTAATATGTATTTTAGTTGCGAATGGATTGAATATAAAATGGTTTTAGACGTTGGTAAACTTTCATTTTGCTGTAAAGCATATGGTGAAAATAATGGATTTATTAGGATATGTGACTTTGAAGGCGGTGAAATACCAATTGATACAATTTTGAATAGAAGACGCGAATTAAGAGAACAGAATAATTCTGGATCAGATAATTATCCCTGTAAAGGATGCCCTCTGCTAATTGAGAGTGATTGGCCCGCACTTCAAAATAATGCTTACTTTGATCAGCTTACCATCTGTCACTCAAATGCATGTAATATTGAGTGTACCTACTGTTATTCTGTTATCCACAAAGAATGGGCTAAATCACTAAAATCTTATAAACTCAAACCAGTACTTCAAGATGTTCTTGATAAAGGTTACTTTATAGAAGGTGGACGAGTACAATGGGCATGTGGAGAACCTACCATTTTCCCCGGTTTTGATGATTTGTTTGGAAAATTTCTGATGATGGGAGCAGCACAAACTGTATTCTCAAATTCAGTCAGATTTTCAAAACCGCTTGAAGAGGCACTAAAGCAACGAAAGGCGTCACTTGTAACAAGCCTAGATTGTGGCACACAAGAAACTTATTATAAAATAAAAGGTAAAGATTATTTCCATCAGGTATTGGACAATATTCAAACTTATTCAAATACTGGTGGAGCTGTTGTAGTTCAATATATAATAAATAATCAGACGTCAGGGAAATCAGACATAACTCAGTTTATTAAGCTGTGCAAAGAATTAAAGATCAGACAAACTTCTATTACATGCGATGTAAATGCACGAATTGCAGACAATATTACTGATGAATCGTTAAAGTCAGCTGCATTATTGGCAATTGAATTAGAAAGAAGTGGAATAGATTTTGAGGTGAGGTATGATGACTTTACTGAGAAGTATTCTGGCAAATTAAAAGCGTTTATTAAAGACAATAGGTCGTTTCGCAATATTTTGAGGTCTAATTTACGTAAATTTCTGCCGACATAAGCTCTATATCAGGAGAAAGAGTTTGACCGCTACATGTAAGTAGCTGCACGATAGAGTTTCATGGAAAGGTGTTGAAAACAATATCCACTTTTTGTGCTGCCGACCTGCAGGGAATCAATTCCCGCCGCTGGCCTGATGAATAGAAATCACCTTGCCCTTTGTGCCGGTCACAATGCTTTCCAGCTTACGCGCCCATGATTCAAGGGCCATCTGCTTTTCCTTGTCATAACGATACAGGTTATAAACCTTGATTACGCCTTGCTTCGCATGGTTCAGAACCGCGTCGATAACCTCGTCCAGTTCGCCGGATTCAGCCATGAAGGTTGCAGCCGTCCTTCTGAGGTCGTGAGGGGTGAAGGTGGCAATCCCTAACGTGGTCAATCCGTCCTCTGATTCATTGTACTTCAAGGCCTTGCTGAGTGCATGGCGTTCAATGGGTTTCTCGTCAACCTTCACTCTACCTTTGTCAGCACCTTCAAACCGACGGGAGCAGGGGAAGATATAGCCAGTGTATTCCTGATCTTCTGGAATCAATACCGGTTCGCGCTTAGTCTCCTTGGCATTTCTGACTTCTGCATTGTACCTTGCCCTCTTAGCATCTTCTTTGGCCTCGGTGATGATCTCTTGAGCGAGAGGGGAGAGATAAACCCGGTGAGCCTTGCCATTCTTTGACCGCTCCGACGGGATAGTCCACCAATTGCCGTCTATCTCTTCTGTGTGTATTGCCGATACTTCTCCGGGCCGCTGTGCTGTCAACAGAATCAGCTTCAAGGCTTGCTTGACAGTATTGGTCATGGACAGTTCAGGGGTGATATCGTCAAGAGAGGCCCAAAGGGTCTTTATCTCGGCAGTGGAAAGCGCCCTGTCTTTTGCTTTCGCCGTAGCTGGCATTTTCACACTTAGACATGGTGTAGTTTGTAGAAAGTCTTTCTCGACGGCCCAGTTGAACATTTTACGCATGATCTTGAATACGTTGTTAGCGGTCTGGGGGCTGCCACGGCGAACAACCTTATCGAGTAGGGTGTTAACATCCTTCTTGGTTATGTCTTGCGCCTTGCGCTTGCCCCATTCTGGATAGACTTCTTTCTCAAGGATACGCTTGTCTTCTTTCCAGCTTTTCTTATTCACTTCTGCATGGCGTTCAAGGTAATCATCCCCCAGAGCCTTGACGGTCGGTGCTGCTTTAAGGGCGGCTTCTGCATCTTCTTTCACTGTTGCGGGATTCTTGCCGGTTATAAATACTTTCCAATGTTTTTCAAACTCGGCCCCCGCTTTGGCAAGGCTAACCGCCGGATATTTACCCAAAGGCATAGAACACTTCTTGCCATCAAACGGATAGATAAAGAACCAGCTCTTAGTGCCGTTCGGATAGACGCAGATAGCAAAACCGTGTTGAGGTGATGGCCTGCTTCCGTGGATATAATATCTTTTTTCCTTGGGCTTGAGATTCTTAATATCTATGTCGTGGAGTACGTTAGCTTTCTTCATTACTGGCTCCTTTCAGGTCTTAAGTGGCTTTTTCAATAAATCTACTTAAAAAGCTACTTAAAAAATCTGGATTGAGGTAAAGTTAAATAAAATTACCTGGAACTATAATAAGGCAGATGTTACTGATAATCAACGGTTTTATTATTATAAATAGGCGGGTTTTTAATTGATATAAAATAGCTTGAAACTGGTAAGGTCTTTAACTCCTAAGGAAGGGGCCGGACGTTCGAATCGTCTCGGGGACGCCATAAAAAACAGGCACTTACAAGGTTTCTTGTAGGTGCTTTTTTGATAATAATGTCATCTGTTGCCGTTCTGTTGCCGTATATTCTTTGGATACTAATGGACACCATGAGACATGAAGGATAGGTCAGTATCACTATCAGCCATTCTTTCTGCTGATTCCGTGATGAAAAAGCTAGTTGATGCACATGAACCTCCCCGCATCGGCAGGAACCCTATTTTCTTTTCATTGGTCAGAGCCGTTGTCAGTCAACAGCTTTCAGAAGCCGCAGCATCAACGATATTCAAGCGGTTATCTGATATTACTGAAATCACCCCTGATGCCCTTTCACATTTGGATACTGAGGCTTTCAGGGCGTGCGGGATTAGCTTCAGGAAGGCCGATTATATCAAGGGAATAGCAGGGGTAGCATTACAGGGTAAGCTCGAACATGTAGCGGATTTGAGCGATCAAGACGCCATCAAGGAATTATGCAAGTTGAAGGGCGTAGGTCGCTGGACTGCCGAGATGATTTTGATTTTCTCTATGGGGCGTGAAGACGTTTGGCCGGTTGATGATGCCGGTCTATTGAGAGTGGCAAAGAACCTTTACAGTGTTCTGGATGTAAATGGGTTTATAGAGCTTGGTGAGAGATTCAAACCCTACAGAACCCATGCTGCTTGGTACCTATGGGCTTCGCTGGATAAACCTTAATTCCCTGTAAGTAACCGTTCAAGCCCGTCCCATGATGACTTTATTGGCTCTCTAGTTCTTGGGTCTGAAAATCCCACTTCTTCAAACGTGTACTGCATTCGTCCATAATTGCAGGCAGCGCACGCAATTAGCATATTGTCCAAACTGTTATCACCACCCCTCGAATGAGGGATAATGTGGTCATATTGCATCCACAACGCTTGAAATCCTGCATGTTGTTCAATGTTCTTATTGCCCCATATTTTCAAATGCGGGTAAAGGTTTTTAAAGTGATTTCTAATCTCAACCCGCACAACAGGTATTCCACATACTCTGCAATGATATCCGTCCCTCAAAATTAGCTTCTTTAATACATCCTTCTGAGGCATACGCTCTTTATTTCGATCTTCTTTATTGATCTCCTGGGGGGACCCTGAAATTTTCCTGTAATAAATATGTTGGCTATTTTTGCCCCAGATAGAGTCAAGCCATTCTCTGACAATAGGCATATTTGCTGCCTGAATTAACTCTTCAGTCAGCTTTGTATTACCAGTTAAATGCGCTGATACAGCAGCATCAAGATACTGTGCTGTATCGAAAATTTCAGGTATCAACTCACGAAAGCTAGTTCTGTTTATGGGTAACTCACTGTAATTTAACACCATAACCTCATAATAGTTATAACCAGCTATTGTCCCAGTAAAGGCAATCAGTGTGTGAATCTTCAAAGTTTATTCTGTTATCTGAATAATTGACTTTGAAAACCCGATTATCATTGTCTGGCCCAATAGCCCAGAAGTAGGGTGCCCTACAGCGTAATAGCCCCACACATTTACGGTAAGAGTTTTTTTTCGATTCCTTCACGTCATCATCCTGGCTAAGGCCACAGGAGCCGATTTCTTTCATCTGCGAGATGAGCTTGTCAATCTCTTTGCTGGTTTTCTTCACTTCACCGGCAATGTATTCGTTCACCGTGTCAGGTGGTTTGAATGCAATTACATCAAACTCCCATTTAGATGATTGAGTGCCCAAATATTCGATTGGCCAGCCATAGTCCAGGTGTAGGCGTGCAATTGTAGCAATGGTTATAATGGGTTCAAGCCATAATGTAATTGGCCGGGGAGAAATATTTTTTTCGTGCTCCCAGAAAATAACCTCCAACGCATTACTTTGAGGCATTCGATATCTGCCCCCGCCACTGTCGGAGATAATTTTGTGATCAATGGCACGCATAAAATCATGTGCATCACTAGCTGAAATTGTTATGGAGTCAGGTCTAAATCCTTCGACCTGATAGCCTCTCTTTGGATCACAGCAATAGATGGGTAACCAATCGCTCAAAACCCGTTTTTTGAACTCTGCGATGATCTTTGATTCGTTAAGGCTATTACGATCTATTGTCATGATTGATTAGTCCTGGAAAGCATGTCCTATGTCCTGATATTCTGGCAACCGTGAAATTATGAACGTTCGGCGCTGATCGGTTTCATTTCTGTGTCATCCGTTGAAATTAAGTGACATAGACGGAATTTGCATCTGACCGCCGTCGGCAATCCGGAGGTGTACTCCACTGATCCAGTCCCTTTACAGTGCAAAGGGCGAACCGATGAAACCCCGGCTGGCCAAAGTCGGGCTCCATAAATGCCCTGTAATTAACGTTCGTGATCTAAGGCAGGGGTTGTCAAGCAACGTGCGTATTCGAAATCGGTTACTCGTATGTGATCAATTAACCAATCTGAGATGAACGAGAATAGTTCAATTTTCGGAGAAGCTTTGCCTTCATGGAATTCTTTTTGGAAGTCAGTAACCCTCCTTCTAAATCGATCATGTTCATCGATATGCTCATCCAGCTTGAGGTAGGAGTGCTCTCTCAGCCAAATTTCTTCAGCAGCGAAATGGTAGTGTGCATAGTCGAACAACTCATCAAGAATCATCTCAATTTTTGCAGTAGGAGCTCTATTTTCAAATAGATCGTATGATTTATTCATTAGGTCAAAGAGATGCTCATGGTGTTCATCTAACGCCTTCACTCCCAGCAGAAACGTGTCACTCCATTCATACCTCGGCATAAACACTCCTCAAAAGTCTGATTTCAGTGTGATCTTACTTGTCAAACAGTGTAATAGTCAACAAGCATAACGATCAATTACTGCAGAGCCACGCCTTCTGGGGTAGCTAAAAGCCATCCAGATTCCATTCCTTATATTAATTTGGCAAAGATATCTCATTCAGCGAGGCATGTTGATACCCCGTTGGGTGATTTGTAGTATCATGTATTCTTCATCCCGGCATTTCTTCTTGCTGCTTGCAATGGTAGATCTGACCTTCTTTCCCGGGCCGCCCGAGACAAGTAGGTAAAAGTTGCATTAGAAATTGTATTAAGATGACTGGGAAAAAAAGTGCCCCTATACAGGAGGGGGTATAGAGGCTAAAAAGGAGGAAGTTTTGTGTGAGTTGTATCTTCCTGATGTTATAAGTGCTAAATCGGTGCCAAAAACTATTTGCTGACATATAAGGATTTTTCGAGTATTCACTCGTTAATATTGTAGTTGCAGTGAACAGGTAGTATTCAGATTTGAACAATGAGCTTCATCCTGACATACTACTCTGGATTAACCGGTGCAGGCATCCTAAACTCTCGTGGCGATCAGCATCAACGAGAAGAGTATGCGAAATACTCACCGAAAGCCGCAGAAGGGTATTGCCGCAGTTCGCGGCAGTCTCTACGTTGAAATATCTGCCGAAGTTGCAGAACTGAGACAGTGGCACCCGCAAGATCGGTACGATACACTAAGACATCTCGCTTTCTATAAGGGGACATCATGCTCGAACTATTACGAAAACGACGCAGCATCCGCAAGTACACCCCTGAAAAAATAGACCGTGACACCGTAGAGTTACTTATTGAAGCCGCACTAAGAGCACCATCATCGCGGGGAATAAATCCGTGGGAGTTTCTTCTCATCGACGATCCGCACATTATTGAACAGCTTTCACTAGCCAAACAGCATGGATCCTCGTTTCTGAAAAACGCTCCTCTTGTCATCGTGGTGTGCGCCGATTCCACCAAATCAGATGTCTGGATCGAAGACTGTTCAATCGCGGCGATCATCATCCAGCTCACAGCGCTATCATTAGGGCTTGGCAGTTGCTGGGCGCAGATACGAAACAGACAACATTATGACGAGAAAACCGCCGAGATATTCGTTCAGGAGTTGCTTGGTCTGCCCGAACAGATCAAAGTTGAATGCATTCTGGGAATCGGCCATCCAGCCGAAGAGAAGCAACCTGTTGCTCCGGTTGAACTTGAGCGAGATAAAGTCAGAATAAACAACAGGAAGTTACCCCCGACATTCTCAGGATAAAGCCCCTGGTTTGCAATTCAGCACCTAAAGGGTATCTTCCGATCGGGCAGTTACTCAACAAGTCTTTTCATGGGAAAAATTGTATGAGCCCAAACCAAGCTTCCACTTTAGATAGAACTCTGGCAAAAATATGCGAATTATGCCCAGTCTGCCTCCATGCCCGTTATCACCAAAAGGGGATTGTCCATGACTTTGTAAAGAATGTGGAGCAAGACTTCTGCCCTTTCTGTAAAGCCTATGAACGGGTACACGGGAAAAAAGCACACGAGAAACGAGACCAACCATATCGCTAGAGAGTGTTCTGGCAAAATGTGTCGGTCTGCAGAGTCTTTACCATAAATGCGGCACAACTTCTGATAGCTCAATCTAACAAGGAAGAACTGATGAATAAATGGTTGATTCTTTCAATCGCGATTATCAGCGAAGTAATCGGCACATCATCTCTAAAATCCTCGGAGGGTTTTACGAGGTTTTGGCCTTCAGCGGTAGTTGTTTTGGGCTACGCTTCAGCATTCTACTTTTTGTCACTTACCCTCAAAACAATCCCTGTAGGTATTGCGTATGCCATTTGGTCAGGAGTCGGTACGGCTCTGATAGTTTTGATTGCCTGGGTTTTCATGGGGCAAAAACTGGATTTTTTTGCAGTACTAGGTATTTTACTCATTGTTTTAGGGGTACTCGTTCTGAACGTATTCTCAAAATCGGCAGCCGATTACTAGCTCTGATTTGCCTGAAATATCGCACTGGATGAAGAGGCAGGTTACCTGTGACTAAACGTGGCAAGAATATCAAAGAACATGGACAACTCTCTCTTTTTGATGAGGAGATGCCTAAATGGCTTCTGAAGACGAATGACCAGGATTTCGACCCCTACCGGTATACCAAGAAGCCTGATCGAGAGAATTACGCGATAGATTCGTATGAGGATTTAGATGAATTAGGCCAATTCTCTGATTGGTTGAAACGAGAGGGTTAGCTTCCCAATGCCTTTCTGCGGCCTGTTTGCACACATACTTAGCAATAGGGGATTCCTATGAATAAGTTATTTTACTGCATCATCCATTGTCTGTTGTTGTCAGCAGTTACGGGCTGCGCATTTGTCAATGTGCCGCTTATACAAAAACCCAGCCCGCTGGAAGAAAAGGTTCTGGAAGGTGATGGGACTAAGAAAATCCTGCTCCTTGAAATCAACGGTACCATATCGGAACAGGAAAAGTCGGGCAGTCTCATAGGAAAATCAACACCATCAATGGTTTCATATATGCGTGAATCCTTGCTAAAGGCAGAACAGGACAAAAACCTGGCAGGTATCATCCTACGGATAAACTCGCCAGGCGGGACCATCACGGCAAGCGATATTATTCACCATGACCTCGCCGAGTTTAAAAAGCGCAAAAATATCCCTCTAACAGCCTGTATCATGAGCGTTGGGACCTCCGGAGCCTACTACATCGCGGCAGCAACTGACGAAATCATTGCCCATCCCACGGCTATTACCGGCAGCATCGGGGTAATCCTGATGAAGTTCAACCTAGAAGGGTTGATGGGAAAGATCGGCGTTGAAGAGCAGACCGTCAAGTCAGGAGAGAAGAAGGATATACTGTCCATATTCCGCAAGGCCACCCCAGAAGAGATCCGCCTCGGACAAGAGATTATTGACCAGTTTCACGGTCGTTTTCTTGATGTTGTGATGGCTCGTCCGGGCAACAGCTTGACTCGGGAGGAGCTGCGAAAACTCGCAGATGGCCGGATTTACACGGCAAACCAAGCTCTGCAAGCCAAACTTGTGGATAGAATCGGTTATCTTGACGACGTGATAAGAGAGCTGAGAACAAAGGTCGGAGATAGAGATGCGCGAATTATAACATATCACCAGCCTGGAAACTACAAAGGGAGCATTTACTCGGGCGCATCAGAGAAAGATGGTTTGATCGAGCTACTTGGAGCAGCAATGGGGACTTATTCGGGTGGAGGGTTCATGTATCTCTGGAGCCCATGAACATTGAAAACCCCGGGTCTCAAACAGTGTACGCAGATACCCCCGGCAGTTGCCTCTGATGTGTAGAACCAACAAATAATCCGACTGACCGGCTTGTACGGAATCATGATTCTTTTACTATGTTGAAACCTCCATCCTCAGACAATCCGCTTTTTAACCCTCACTCCATATTTTATCTCCTGATAACCAGCTGAAGATATTGATTAATTATCCGCGGTTAATAATTAATTTCATAGATTGCCTGATACTCCCCGAAAACCTGCTACATTTTTAGTCGTATGACATGAATATGCCGTAACGCGACAAACCTCCGCGTTGACAGGCTGCAGAACAATGAGGTCAACTCATGAAGATTACGAGTATCCGCACAAAACTGACCCTCTCAGTTTCCTTCCTGGTGGCCACTCTGGTCATTTTCATGGCACTACTGGGCAATCGCTATTTTGAAAGAGAATTCAAGGATTCGGTGGCCAAACACCACTTTGCCATGCTGGAATTGGCCGCGGATCAGCTTGACAGCATACTTGCCAGTAACAGTGAAATCCTTGCCGCTGTAGGAAGCAATATCAAGCCGGCTGATTTGCGAGAAACGGCAAAACTGGTCCGCTATCTGAAATCAGAGGAAGATTCACAACAGATCTTTGATGGCGGTTATCAGGTTATTGATGCCAACGGTACTATCGTAACGGAATGGCCGACTCGACCCGAACGGGTCGGAAAGAACATGTTGTTCCGAGATTATGTGAATAAGACGCTTTCAACCGGTAATCCGACCATATCTGCTCCGTATAGATCCGGTGTTCACCCCCATCAGCCAGTCATAACCTTTGCTACCCCTTTGAAGGATTCGAACGGCAGGCTGTTCGGCGTTCTGGCAGGTCGTCACGATCTGGGCAAGGACAATTATCTTTCACGTCTGGGACGGGTGATGGTGGGAAAGAGCGGCTACCTGTACATGTTGGATACTCAGCGGACCATTATCATGCATAAGGATCAAAAAAGGGTGTTGGAAATCATCAAGCCCGGGATAAACAAGGGGATTGATCGTGCGATTACTGGGTTCGAGGGTACCATTGAAAACGTCAATTCCAAAGGAGTTGCCGGTCTCACATCGTTCAGGCACCTGAAGCAGGCTCCGTGGATCATTGCCAGCCATTACCCCCTTTCCGAAGCATACTCTCCGATCAATCGGGCGAAAGGTTTTTTCAGTATTGAGATCTTGATAGTAATTGCTTCAACTGTCCTCCTGGTCTGGTTTATGACCAGACGGATCGCAACACCGCTCCTTGCCCTGGCCGATCATGTCCGCGCCCTGCCGGAGCTTCAGGGGAAGGACCGACAGACCAGAATCATGTCGACCGATGAAATCGGCGAACTGGCCAATGCATTCAACGAGATGGTTACAACACTGGATGCCCAGGCCAGCCAGCTGAGCGATAACCAGGAGATCTATCGCTTTGTTGCCGAGTTCAGTATCGAACTGGCGTTCTTGCGGAGAATCGACGGCTCGGTCCGGTATGTCTCCCCAAACTGCGAGGCCTTGACCGGCTATACGGCTGTCGAGTTCCAGAGTGATCCCGGGCTGCTCGACCGGATCATTCACCCCCTGGATGCGGACATCTGGGGATCGCATCTCCTGCATCACGATGAAACCGGACAATGCGCGGCATTTGATCTGCGGATCATCACAAAGCAGGGTGCAACCCGCTGGTTCAGCCATGTATGCCACGAGGTTCGCACTGCCGACGGGGCACTGGTCGGTAATCGGGGGAGCTTCCGTGAGGTTACCCAGCGCCATGAGCTAGAGGTTGAAGTCCGCTCTCAGCATGAATTTGTCAGAAGCCTGTTGGAAAACACCTCTACGCCGATGTTCGTCATTAATGCCCATCACGAAATACTCTTCTGGAACAGGGCGCTTGCTGCCTTAACTGGAGCCTCTGCAGATGTTATGGTTGGTACTCGAAACCAGTGGCAACCGTTCTATACAGAGTCCAGGCCGACACTGGCAGATCTGATAATGGATGGAGAAGTGGGTGACCTTGGTAACTACTACCAGCAATATCAGGCTGATATGGGGATTCTGGGGATCGTTCGTGCAGAGGGGTGGTACCGGAATCTCTCTGGCCGGGATCGCTACCTGTTATTTGATGCCGCCCCTATTCATGACAGCCAGGGAGATCTGCTTGCTGTAGTTGAGACCCTGCATGACATAACCCTGCGCAAGCGTGCTGAAGAGTCGCTGCGCCTTTTTTCGGAAGCTGTTGAACAGAGTGCCAGCAGCATTGTCATTACCGATCCGGTCGGGACAATCCAGTATGTCAACCGGATGTTCTGCAGCATCTCCGGTTACAGCAAGGCCGAGGCGATCGGTCAGAACCCGCGTATCCTGAAATCAGGTCGTCAGGGGCCGGAGGTCTATGCCGAACTCTGGCAGACCATTACTGATGGCCGTCAGTGGCATGGCGAATTCCACAACAAGCGAAAAGATGGCACTCTCCACTGGGAGCTGGTCACGATCTCCCCCATTACCGGTAGTAATGGGGCGATCACTCACTTCCTTGCGATCAAGGAAGACATTACTGATCGCAAGGCGATTGAATACAAGCTGAACAAGCAACAGGCCGAACTGTTGACGAAGCATGAACAGCTGGAAGCTGTCTTCATGCAGGTCGAGCAGGGGAAGAAGGAGTGGGAGCAGACCATGGACTGCATAAACGACATGGTCATCATGGTCGACTCCATCGGCAGGATACTGAGATGCAACCAGGTTGTCTGCAGATTCACCGGACTGGAATACGAGCAGCTGCTCGAAAAGAGCTGGTGGGAGCTTATATTCAGTAATGAAGTAGACATCGGGAACATGAATGGCGAAACAGGAGAGCTGTTTCACCCCAAGAGCGGCAAATGGTTTTATCTCAACACCTATGCGATGGGTGACGAGAACTCGGGTAAATCGGTCGTAACCCTCCATGACCTGACCGAAATACGCAAGGTGAGCGATGAGCTTGCAAAGGCGTATGAAGAGCTGAAATCGACCCACATGCAGCTTCTGCAGCAGGAGAAGATGGCTTCAGTCGGCCAGCTTGCGGCAGGGGTCGCCCATGAGATCAACAATCCGATGGGGTTTATCTCCAGCAACCTGGGGACCCTCGGGAAGTATACCGACCGGATCAGGTCATACATCAAGCTACAGGATGAGGCGCTCAGAAATCCCTTGACCCCGGATACCCTCTCAACGGTTGCCGATGCACGAAAGAAACTGAAGCTCGACTACCTTCTGGAAGACATCCCCAAACTGATCGCAGAATCTTCCGACGGCGCGGAACGTGTAAAGACGATTGTCCAGAACCTGAAGAGCTTTTCCCGGGTTGACGAGGCAGAGTCCGTACTGGTTGACCTGAACGAATGCATTGAGAGCACGCTGACAATCGCCTGGAATGAACTGAAGTACAAATGCACCGTTGAGAAGGAGTACGGAGATCTTCCAAGGGTGCAGTGCTTCCCGCAGCAGCTCAACCAGGTTTTTCTGAACCTTCTGGTAAACTCTGCGCATGCCATAGAAAAACAGGGTCTGGTTACGGTCCGCACCTGGCAGGAGGATGAAAAGGTATGTGTGTCAATTGGCGACAACGGGACCGGAATTCCTGAACATATCAAGACCAGAATCTTCGAGCCGTTCTTTACCACCAAGGAGGTCGGCAAGGGTACCGGACTCGGTCTTTCCATCAGTTACGACATCATCCAGCGCCATAAAGGGACCATAGATGTTGAGAGCGAGGTCGGGAAAGGGACGACCTTCATCATAAAGCTGCCTGTAAACGGGGGTATGGTATGATGTACGATCAGGTGAAAATACTTTTTGTAGATGATGAAAGAAACGTTCTTAAGTCACTGGAGCGCATATTCCTTGATGACGATTTCGAAATACTGACCGGCAATTCAGGCGACGAGGGGCTGGAAATCCTTGGCGCAAATCCGGACATCCAGGTGGTGATCTCAGACTACCGGATGCCGGGGATGAACGGGGTCGAATTTCTGAAAGAGGTCTATGCACGGCGTCCCGACACGATAAGGATAGTTCTCTCAGGTTATGCCGATACGTCAGCAGTAGTAGCTGCAATAAACGAGGGGCAGATCTACCGGTTCATACCCAAGCCGTGGAATGACGATGAACTCAGAATAACCGTCATAAAGGCGATAGAAACCTTTACCGTTCATCACCAGAAAATGGTTCTCGAAGAGGAACTTCGAGAAAGAAACGAAGAGTTGGCAACAATCAATGAAAACCTGGAACGGCTTGTCAATGAAAGGATTGCAGACATACTCATTCCGAGCCATTCACAATCCAATGCACGAACTGTTCTGGAAAACATGCCCGTAGGGGTGATTGAGATCCTTCCCGAGGGGACTGTGTCTAAGATCAACGAAGAGGCTGCCAGGCTGCTAGGCTGTGATAAGGAAAGTTTTACTGGTAGAGGCGTAGACGAGTCGCTACCTGACGCAATCTGTAAGGCTTTTGAGAAATTTTGTACTAGTCCGGATTTCTCCACAACGGGAAATATTCAAGGGAGGGATATCGTAATTAAGGGGAGGCGAGTCAGTTCGGGTGAAACAGATGACTTTGTCCTGGTCATCTACCCGGGAGAGTAAGTATGAGCGAGACAGTGCTGTTCGTAGACGACGAAGAGAATATACTGAACTCACTGCGACGGGTATTTGCCGACAGCGCTCTTGATACCCGATTTATCGGCAATCCGCTTGATGCCCTGACCCTATGCCGTAACGAGCCCGTAGCGCTTGTTGTTTCCGACAACATGATGCCGCAGATGCGGGGGGTGGAATTTCTCTCGAAACTGAGGGAGGTTTCTCCCGATACGGTCAAGATACTGATGACCGCACATGCCGACCTGTCGACAGCCCTTTTGGCGATAAACAGCGGAGAGGTCTTCCGCTTCATTGTCAAGCCGTGGCAGGAGGGGGAGCTGGTAAAAGCCGTAGTGGAAGGGATTGCACGGCACCGGGTACTCAGCTCCCTGAAGAGGGAAGATGAAGCAGTGCTCAAGTCGCTGGCCCAGACAATTGAGCTTAAGGACCATTACACGAGGGGGCACTGTGACCGAGTCGCTCGGTATGCTCTCACTATTGCAGTCAATCTCGATCTGCCTGAGGGGTATTGCCGCGATATCCGACACGGAAGCTGGCTGCATGACTGCGGCAAGATTGGTGTCCCGGAGGCAATACTGAACTCAACCAGCAGACTGAGCGATCAGGAGTTCTCCATAATAAGGAATCACCCGGAGTGGGGCGCTGAAGTGGCAGAACAGGCAAAACTACCTTTAACGGTTGTAAACATAATCCGCTATCACCATGAGCATTATGACGGAAGCGGTTACCCCTCAGGTCTCAAAGGGGAATCAATCCCGCTTGAGGCGAGGATTGTGGCGGTTGCAGACGTTTTTGACGCCCTGACTACCGACCGCCCCTACAAGCAGGCATTTGATCTGCCGCATGCGAAGGAAATAATGGCAGGGCTGAGCGGTAATAGTCTTGATTCCGGGCTTGTAGATCTTTTTCTTATGAAGCAGGAAGACGTGAATATCAATTACGGATCAGAGGTGCTCCCATGACCGCATCATCACTGCAGATATCCCAGGTTCTCCTTGTCGATGACGAAGAGAATATAGTGAAATCCATCTCCCGACTCCTTCTGGATGACGAAGATTTGTTGGTGCATACCGCTTCATCCGGTGAAGAGGGGCTGGAGGTTCTCAGGGCAAACCCGGGGATCGCACTTATACTTTCAGACCAGAGGATGCCGGGGATGTCAGGAGCTGAGTTCCTTGAGAAATCCAGGCAGATCAGCCCTGATACGGTCAGAATGGTGCTGACCGGATATGCTGATATCAATGCCACCATGGATGCCATAAACAAAGGTGGAGCTTCGCGATACATATCCAAACCATGGGATGACGGAATGCTGGTCCAGACCATCCGCGACGGAGTCAGGCAGTTCACTCTCCAGCAGGAGAACCGTCGGCTCACGGAACTGGTGCAGAAACAGAATCTTGAGCTGCAGGAGTGGAATACGAACCTCAAGCAAAAAGTACTGGATCATACCGGTACCATACGTAAGCAGAATGAGGAGTTGTCGGATAAGAATCTGCGTATCAAGCGGAGTTTCTCAGAGATAATAGGTGTCTTTTCCAGGCTGGTTGAACTTACCGGTCGACGTCAGCAGAACCATGCGCACAATGTCGCGGAGATATCCATAGGGATCGCAAAGGATCTTGGATTGTCCGAAAAAGAGGTAGAACAAATCCAGACTGCTGCACTCCTGCACGATATCGGAGAAATCGGCATTCCCGATTCAATCCTTGGGATGAAACTGCCGATGATGAGCAGCGAGGAGCGCCGTATTTACCTGCAGCATGCGGTCAGGGGCCAGACCGCGATTGATGCGGTTGAAGAGATGCGAGAGGTCGGCAGGATTGTTCGTCACCACCACGAACATTTCGATGGCAAGGGGTACCCGGACGGAGTCGCTGGAGACGGGATTCCAGTTGGGGCGAGAATCATAGCAATTGCTGATTTCATCGACCGCGAGATGTCCGACCAGAGCGGCGAGGTTGCGCTTGACTCGGCACTTACCAAGGCGCAGGGCCAGCAGGGGAAACAGCTTGATCCGACACTGATCAAGCATGCAAGGCGATATGCCCGCTACCTCTATTTCACTATCGGCAACAGTCAGCGTGAAGGGGTAGAGCGAGAATATCAGCCGAACGAGTTGACCACCGGGCTGGAGCTTACACGCAATATCGTCAGTGGAACCGGGATGCTGCTTTTGGGCCAGGGGACAATCCTCGACCTTCATATGATCGATTCGATCCGGCACTTCTACAAGAATGATCCTCCACACGGGGGGATATTCGCGGTTGTCACGAGTGAAAAGAAGTGATCGAGTACGATGAACATCAGCAAAGGATGGTCCTGAAGCTCGTATATTATGGCCCAGCCCTCTCCGGAAAGACAACAAACCTCCTCCAGTTGCATGAGCAGCTTGTGAGGGAGGGACGTGGGGAGCTCATGGTCCTGGATACGACCAACGACCGAACAATCTATTTTGACCTGCTCCCCTTCTTTCTTACGGCGCCCAGCGGGTTGAAGATCAAGATAAAGGTCTATACCGTGCCGGGCCAGGTACGTCACGATGCCACCCGCAAAGCGGTTCTCCAGCGAGCAGATGGAGTTGCCTTCATTGCCGATTCCCAGCTCGGGGAGAGCGGCAACAACTTCAACAGCTTTGAAACACTGGAGAACAATCTTGCAATGGTCGGGTTGAACATTGAGACCCTTCCACTCGTGATTCAGTTCAACAAGCGCGACCTTAACGAGATTATTCCGGAAGTTCAGATTCAATCCACCTGGGGGCCTACTGGGGTGCCGGTTGTGATGGCTTCAGCGCTCAACGGCTGGGGGGTCCTGGAGACCTTCAGTGCACTTGCCGGGCTACTCTATGACAGGCTTGATGCGAAGTTCGGATTCGCTTTGGAACACCGGCTGGAGAAGAAGGAGTTCCTCAGGCAGCTCACAACGGTGGCATAACCTCGGAGATCTGTATGCAGGATGAGGCACTGCAGTTTGTTGTCGGAGAAGAGAAAGGGATCCGGGAGATCCTTTCCGATGCTGAGGTTGTCCCCCTGTTGAAGGGGGCATGTTCAGCTGGCGCTACCATGGCTGCCATACAGGACCCGGATGGGGAAGAGCTCTGGGTTTTCCGAGACCCCTCACGGATAGGCCGGGAGCTTGCCCCGGTCACGGTTTTCCTTGAAGGGGAACCAGTGGGAAAGATCCTTCTTGCGGGTGAGGAACATGCCGAAACCATGCTGGTTTCCCTTGCAGGACTCCTTTCAGTGGCCATCGACTCCCTGATGAAAAACAACCTGAAACGTATTCTTACGACAGAAATCCACACCTCGGTTGTTAACAGTTCATATGACCAGCTGGTGGAGTCGAACAGGAAGCTCACCGAGTCTGAAGGGCGATACCGTGAACTGGCAGAATCGCTTGAAATCAAGGTTAAAGAGCGGACTGCCGAACTCAGGAAGGCCCAGATTCACCTGATCCAGCAGGAGAAGATGGCTGCGGTTGGACAACTTGCCGCAGGAATAGCCCACGAGATAAACAATCCCCTCGGATTCATTACGAGCAACCTGCACACACTTCAGAAGTATGCGGCTCGATTCGCCACCATGCTGGACCATTACCGTTCGCTGACGCACATCGACCTGACTGCCGCAGAACTGAAGCACCAGGCGGATATCAAATGGCGGGAGCTGAAAATCGATATGGCAAGAGCAGATATCGGCGACCTGCTCTCCCAGAGCCTTGAGGGGGCCGAACGGGTCACCAGAATAGTTGCCGATCTCAAGGGATTCTCCCATGTCGACGAGATAGGGGATGCAGCGGTCGATATCAACTGCGAGCTCGAAAGAACCCTGAGCGTTCTTGGCCATGAGCTTGGGGGGAGGGCGACCGTTGTCAGGGATTTTGCAACACTCCCCCCCTTTCTCTGCAGGTCGGCTCTGCTGGGGCAGGTATTCCTGAACCTACTCCTCAATGCCGTTCAGGCACGCCCTGAAGGGCTCATATTGACCCTTTCCACAACGTGGGACGGCGAGCGTATCCGTGTAAGTATCTCAGACAATGGACCGGGGATTTCTCAAGATATCCGGGGGAGAATATTCGAGCCGTTCTTCACCACAAAAGCGGTTGGGAGCGGTGCCGGAATGGGGCTTGCCGTGGTCTATGATACCGTGCTGAAACTCGGGGGGATGATAGCGGTGACCGATTCGCCTGCCGGTGGAGCAGATTTCATCATCACGCTTCCTGTTAAAGAGGAAATGAGATGAGTCGTTATTCGGAACTCTTTCATGCAGTGGTGAAAACTGATCAGCTCCCCGGGGAAGATGCCGTTGAGGCTGGAGGGGGGGGCGGAGTCGGGCAGTATACCATCCTTTTTGTCGACGATGAAGAAAACGTTCTCAATGCCATGCGGCGGATGTTTGCAGACGAGGATTACCGGATACTGACTGCAGCAAGTGGCGCCATGGCTTTGTCTATTCTGGAGAATGAAACGGTCCATCTTGTTGTTTCCGACCACCGCATGCCGGGAATGACAGGGGCCGAGCTACTGAAGAGCATAAAGGAACGGTGGCCGCAGACCATACGGATCATGCTGACCGGCCATGCCGATGTAAACTCCATAATGGGAGCGGTGAAGGACGGAGCAGTCTACAAGTTCATCACCAAACCCTGGAACGACGAAGATCTGCGACTTACCGTCAGCCTGGCGCTCCAGCAGTATCAGCTGATACATGAGAACCGCAGACTGAAGGAGATGACGCGTACCCAGCAGCAGAAACTCAAAGGATACTCCGCACTCTTCGATGAAAACCGCGGTATGATCGGCAGCATACTCGTTAAGGAAGGGGTGCTGCGCCAGGAGGATCTAGAAAAATGCGTGAAGGAGCTCCGGAAGGGGGAGTTCATCACGGATGCCCTCATTCGTCTTGGGATTTCTGTTGAGTCAAAGATAATAAAGGCTCTGCAGGCTAGCCTGAACATCGAGTATATCGACCTGAGAGAGGCGCAGATCAACAGCGGAGCAGTTAAGTTTCTCCCCAGGGATCTCTGCGAGAGGAACCGGATCGTTCCGATCAGGCTGGACGGGAAACAGCTGACCCTTGTCATGGCTGACCCTTCGGATCTTGGGAAGGTTGATAACATTGCGCTCATGACCGGGTTCCGTGTGACGCCGCTTCTTGCTTCGAGCAGCGAGATCATGGCCCTGTTAAAGAGGGTATACGGAGAAAGTTCGGGAGATGATGAAGAATCCGAGGATTTCTCTGATCTGGAACCGCTGGACGAGATAGACATCGTCATTGACGACGAAGAGAAGGATATCAGCATACAGGAGCTCATCGGCTCATCGGAGGTGCCGCCGGTCATCCGGATCGTAAATGCGGTGATTTCCGAGGCGATCAGGTTCCGGGCTAGCGACATCCATATCGAGGCAAAGACCAAGTATACCCTTGTCAGATTCAGGATCGACGGACTTCTGCACAACAAGATCAAGATACCGGCCGAGCTCCATCCTGCCATAGTCTCAAGAATCAAGATACTTTCCAAGATGGACATCTCGGAGCGGAGGCGACCGCAGGATGGAAGGATAACGGTAAAGTCGGGAGCCCGGATAGTTGATATGAGGGTATCCAGCATGCCGACCCTCAATGGCGAAAAGATGGTCATGCGTATTCTTGACAAGAGCGCGTCCATCAAGGGGCTAAACGAGCTTGGAGTGCTCCCCGATGATCTTTTAAAGATTTCGACACTGGTCAAGAAGCCGCAGGGGGTAATCATTGCCACCGGGCCGACCGGCAGCGGCAAGACCACCATGCTCTACTCCATACTTGCGGCAATGCTGGAGAGCAGCAAAAACTACGAGACAATCGAAGAGCCGGTGGAGTATTTCCTCGAAGATGCAAATCAGGTGGCTATCCGTGAAAAAATCGGCCTCACGTTTGCGCAGGTCCTCCGCGCAACTCTCCGTCAGGACCCTGATGTGATCCTCGTCGGAGAGATGCGCGATTTCGAAACCTCTGATGTTGCCTTCAAGGCATCACTGACCGGCCATATGGTCCTTACCACCCTTCATACGAACAGCGCCGTTTCATCCATCACCCGACTCATGGACATGGGGATAAAGCCGTATATTCTGGCTTCAGCTCTTGAAGGGATTGTCGCTCAGCGGCTGGTGCGACGGGTGTGCCAGTCATGCGCGGAGCCGATCCCTCCTGACCCGGAGGTCATGTCGCTGCTGAAGGTCCCCTTAGGGTTCATGGGCGAAACGGTCATGCAGGGGAAAGGGTGCGACAGATGCAATAAAACCGGATACTCAGGGCGAATCGGCGTGTATGAGGTATTCGTGATGAACGAGGATTTCAGGCACCATATCAGCTCTGAATACCGTGAGGTCGAAATCCTTGAGATGGCCCGTTCATGCGGCATGAGAACCCTTATCGAGGATGGGCTGCTAAAAGTCCGTCAGGGGCTAACAACACTGGAAGAATTGCTGAGAGTAATAGGCCCGCAGGTCTTCTTTGAGCGGGAATGCAGCGAGTGCGGCAGAAGTGTGGATGCGAAATTCGTTTTCTGCCCCTATTGCGGTTTATTCAGGAAGAACTACTGCAGGCAGTGCAGGATATCTCTCGATCCGGAGTGGATAAGCTGCCCGCAATGCGGAAAAGCCAAGGAATTATAACGGAGGCTTGACATGAATACTTCGATTCTGCTGGTAGATGATGAACCGAACGTGCTGGCTGCTCTGAAACGATCTCTTATGGATGAACCGTACGACATCGTAACTGCCGTGAATGGAGAAGAGGCCCTCGTGCTGATGGACGGTACACAGTTCAAGGCGGTCATCTCTGACGAGCGGATGCCTGGCATGGATGGCGCTGAATTTCTATCCATAGTAAAGGATCGCTGGCCCGTGACGGTCCGTATCATGCTTACCGGCCATGCCAGTGTGGATGCGACCATGCAGGCAGTAAACAAGGGGGAGATCTATCGGTTCTTCACCAAGCCATGGGACGACGTGATGCTCAAGCTTGCGATCCGTTCCGCTATAGAGAAATTCGATCTGGAAGAAGAGAACCGGAGGCTGCTTACAACCGTAAAGCAGCAATCCCGCGAACTGAAGTCTTTAGAGCGTTCCTACCCCGGGATAAGCGAGCTGAAAAAAACCGTGCAGGGGGCGATCGAACTACCCGAGATTGATGATGACGAGCTGCAGGAGATCATCGCGCGGTACAACAGCTGATTTCTGTCTGTTCGACTGCTGAGAAGGTGGGCAGGATACATCCTTTCGCTGTACGTCTTAAAGAAAATGAATTGTGGCTGATACGCCGTTTACGGGATTATGCTTTGGAGCGGGTAATACCCGCTATACCTAGACCCTTTAGGAAGCCTGAAGAATTTCAATAGTCGGTCTTACCGACTCCATCACCTCAGCGCTAGCCATTTCGGAAGAACCTTGGGAATTAGCACCTGACGGCACCTTTATTTCCGATTCGATGAATGTATATGGAGTATCTGAAGCACAGAAGCATTGCTCTCGCATACCGGCAGCAGATATCCTGTCGCGTATATTCGAACCGTTCCTAACGACCAAAGAAGTTGGTAAAGAAACTAGGCTGGGACTCTCCATCAGCTACGGTATCGTGAAAAGTCTTGGCGGAAAACAGAAGTGTAAAGCGAAATTGGAAATAGGAGCTTCTTTACGGGAACAATTCCACTGAATACTGACAAAGATCGCTCGATGCACTGAACCGTCCATTGAGGCATCCTTGCTAATCCATTAAATAATTGTAAGCTTTATGGTAAGACGCTGCAGGTGGTAGTCTCTATGAGGAGGACAATTATGTTTGTGAAGACGCAAATACAACAGTTATTTCGTTTCTTCCTCAGCATCTCCCTGTCCATCCTTCTGACACACTCCACCGGCTGTATCCGCAGCAGCGAAAAGCCCAAAGTGACGCCTGTTAAACTCGTCATTTCAACCTATTATGGAGATCAATCGGCGCTTCTTTTTGTGGCCGATAAACTCGGCTATTTCCGTGATGAGGGGCTTCAGGTGGAGCTGCGGAAAACCGTCAGCGGGGTAACCGCCCTTGATGAGATTGTAAAAGGGGTTGCCGATCTGGGGACAGCCGCAGAATTCGTGTTTGTGCACAAAAACCTTTCCTCTCCGGAGCTGCGTGTAATTTCACTTCTCAGTCGTTCCCAAGGGCTTAAGCTGATCCTGCGACGTGACCGGAGCATCTCTTCAATGGGCGATCTGCGGGGTAAAACAATTGCCATTACCAAAGGGACCATTGCTGAGTTCTATTTTGCTCGATTCATTGAAGATGCAGGTTTGAAAGCTGGTGAGGTGAAGATTGTTGATATTCCGCCGAACAATCAGCCGGCTTTGCTTTCTGAGGGTAAAGTCGATGGCGTTGCGGTTTGGAACCCGGTCGCTGATCAGATCGCAACCCAAATGGCCGACAAGGTGGAGGTGCGCTCTCTTCAGGGTGAAGAGCCGTACCACTTCATACTTGTCGGTACAGAGCAGCTGGTCAAGCACCGGGAGGAACATCTCGTGCGCCTGCTCCGTGCATTGGTCCGGGCGGAAGTATATATTCATGCCAACAGGACTGAAGGAGGACAGTTTGTTGCCTCGGCTATTGGCCTCCCCATTGATACCGTGTTGCGGTTATCCAAGGATACCGTTGCTGAAGTTTCGCTGCCCCGCAGTCTCATGCTGACCATGGAGACGCAGACGCGCTGGTTGCTTGGCAAGACAGGGTCGCAACAATCATCAATACCGAACTATCTGGAAAAAATTGCCCTGGAGCCTCTCAAGAAGGTCAATAGTGATGTGGTAACCATCATCAATTGATTGGAGCACTCCCATGACCCTGCGCTATAAATACAATATTTTGATTGCCCTGATAATCACAATAGGTGCTCTCTGCGCTGGTGTAATGGTGTTTGCCAATATGAAGTCAGAGAAGGCAATGGCAGTTGAGTCACTTGCCAATGCCGTTTTTCGTTAGGCTTTCGAGTTCAGCATCGTATCACAGGATTTTCTAATACAACCACATGTACGTCCGCTTGTGCAGATGCGGAGCAAGTTGATCCAGGCAGAAAAGCTGATGACCGATCAATTATTAAAATCCTCCGAGTTCAGTCACTTGCAAATTAAAATGACCAATGAACTGGCGCGAATCGGCCGTCTGCTGGCAAATCTTGAGAAACTTGAGCCTGCGTTTCGCAATGGAGCAATGCGCGTTAACGGCGAAGAGATTCGGAGAGTCGGGCAGTATTCCAGCCAGATATCGGTGAATGTAACAGAAGTGGCAGGGATGGCCCAGCAACTGTCACGAAAAGCCACTAAGAAAAAAAATAAATTTCATTACATAGCCGAAATCACAACGATTACTGCATTTGCCATTTTTTCGCTGTTTGTCCTTATAGCCATCGGTACGTTTGGCACTGGTTTGCTGCAACGCTTGCAACTACTGCAGAAGGGCGCAGGCCGCCTCGCCGAACGCGATTTTCAGTTTCGTTTCAGCACGGAAGAACATGATGAAATCGCTGATCTGTCGAGGGCTTTTGACAGCATGGCAGAGGCGCTGGAACTAGCGTACAAAGAACTGCAAGTGACAAACAGCTCTCTACAGCATGAAGTTGAAGAGCGTCTGAGTGCGGAAAAACAAGTTAGAACTCTCAATAGCGGGCTTGAAGAAAAGGTTCGGCTAAGGACGGATGAACTTGAACAGGCATTGCGAACAGCACAGATGGCTGAAAATAGCCTTAAGAAGGCCATGACAGAACTCCAGCAGTCAAACCAGGATCTGGAACAGTTTGCTTATGTCGCATCCCATGATCTTCAGGAGCCGCTTCGTATGGTGTCGAGTTTTACCCAGCTTCTTCAGAAACGGTATCAGGGGAAACTTGACCAGGACGCGGACGAGTTCATCCAGTTCGCTGTTGATGGAGCAATCCGTATGCAGCAGCTGATTAATGATCTACTGAGTTATTCACGGGTTGCAACCCGTGGCAAACCACCTGAGCCTGTGGATCTTAATATTACTCTAGGTACTGTACGCGCCAATCTGCATGCCAGTATTGCCGAGAGCGCCGCACTTGTTACAAATGATCCTCTTCCGACAGTCATTGCAGATCCCCTGCAGATGGCGCAGCTGCTGCAAAACCTAATTGCTAATGCCGTGAAATTCAGGGGCGATGCGCCGCCACGCGTGCATCTTTCGGCACAGGAGACGGATAAGGAATGGATTGTCAGCGTTAGGGATAACGGTATAGGGATAGATCCCGAATTTTTTCAGCGGATATTCGTGGTTTTTCAACGGCTGCACTCAGGCGTCAAATATCCAGGGAGCGGTATTGGACTTGCCATCTGCAAAAAGATCGTGGAGCGACATGCTGGAAGCATCCGCATTGAATCAACACTAGGTGAGGGAGCCAACTTTATTTTCACAATACCGAAGCAGGAGAGGTGACATGAAAGACGAGATGAAAATTATCGACATATTGCTGGTCGAAGACAGCCCGGGAGATGCCCGCCTGGCTATGGAAGTTTTCAAGGAAGCCAAGGTTGCAAACACGCTGCACTGGGTCAAGGATGGAGTTGAGGCAATCAAGTTTCTGCGTGGAGAAGAAGAGTTCAGACAAGCGGCGCGTCCGGACCTGATCCTTCTCGATCTCAATATGCCGAGAAAGGACGGGCGGGAAGTTCTTGCTGAAATAAAGAACGACCCGATCCTCATGGCCATCCCGGTGGTGATTCTGACAGTATCGCAGGCAGAGGAGGATATCATCAAGTCGTATAACCTGCATGTAAACTGTTACATAAACAAGCCAATCGATTTGAACCAGTTTATCACGGTTGTAAAATCAATCGAGGATTTCTGGCTGACTATCGTGAGGCTGCCTTCACAACCATAGGAATGGCATCATGACTAACAGGACTCTCACACTGCTGATAGTCGAAGATAACCCCGGGGATGCCCGCATCCTGAAGGAGCTTCTCGCTGACACCAGTAGTACGGCATTTGTCTGCCGGTCAGCTGGGACACTTGAGGTCGGACTGTTGCTGCTTGCAGAAATCAAGTTTGACGCCGTTCTGCTCGATCTTAACCTTCCTGACAGTATGGGTCTGTCAACGTTCGCCCGGATGAAGAGTGCCTTTCCACATGTTCCAATTATCATCCTTACCGGTCTTGATGACGAAACAACCTCTCTCCAGGCGGTCAGGGATGGGGCAGAGGATTATCTGGTCAAGAACAGTCTTTCTTCGCGAGAACTGCTCAAGTCGATTCTTTACGCAATCGAGCGCTACCGGACCATGGAAGAACTGCGGGAGCTTTACGAGCACCTGGAACAGAAGGTTGCTGCGAGGACAGCGGAACTGCAGAGCGCCATGCAGGACCTGGAAGCGTTCAGCTATACACTGACTCACGATCTAAAGAACCCGCTTGCCAACATATTGGGTATCGGCTCTGTTATGCTTGAAAATCCCGACAGTAAGCTCGACGATGAAACGGTAAATCTCCTGCAAAGAATCTTCAAAAACGCTCGGAGAATGGAGTCACTGATACGAGACATCCTCATGTTCTGCCATGTTTCGCGCGATGAGCCTGTTGTCGAAAAAGTCAATGTCTCTGCACTTGCAATTGAAATACTTGAGACGCTCCGCGAGCAGAACAGTGAACATTCATGCGAAACTATGGTAGAAGACGGGCTTGTGGTCGATGGTGATCCGCGACTGCTCCGCATTGTACTGGAAAACCTGTTGTCCAATGCCTGTAAATTTTCAGGTAAAACGCAGATGCCAAGAATCGAAGTCGGCAAAGAAGCAAGTGATTCCGGTGATGTCTTCTACATAAGGGATAATGGCGCCGGATTTGACATGAAGTATGCTGACCAACTATTTCAACCTTTCAAGCGGTTGCACAGTGAGGATTTGTTCCCCGGTACCGGAGTCGGATTGGCAACTGTACGACGAATAATCGAAAAGCATGGCGGCAAGGTTTGGGCAACTTCGTCGGTGAATGAGGGGGCAACCGTTTATTTTACAGTTTCTTGAGTACGTTGCCTTCGACTCCGCTCAGGCAAAAAAAGTGCGCTGAGCGGATTCGAAGCGCATTGCCAGGAGAAGGTCATGATTGGGGAATCAGCACATCATAGTCCGGTCAGAATTCTGCAGATTGAGGACAATCCCGCAGATGCCCGGCTGATCTGCGAATTGCTGGCTGACTGTGTTGATCTATCTGTGATGATACATTGTGAGTCCACATTTGCCGGTGGATGCGCCTATCTTGACGCTAATCAGGTTGATATTGTCCTGCTCGATCTTGGCCTTCCGGACAGCTCCGGACTTGAAACACTGGTAAAGATGAGCGAAAAATTCTCGGCTCTGCCGACGGTCATTCTTACCGGTCTGGATGACGATCTCATGTCCGTTGAGGCCCTTCGACACGGCGCGCAGGATTATATCGGCAAGAATGATATGAATCCCCGCATGCTGCGGCGCGTTATCCGCTATGCAATTGAACGGAAACAGCTGGAGCAGGTGATTGTTTTCGCAGCAGAGGAATGGAAAAGCACCTTCGATGCGGTGAGCGACAGTATTTGCCTGTTGGACAGAGAAAGCCGAATCATCCGCTGTAATAAAGCAACTGCGGCACTTGCAAGGAAAACTATTTCTGAAATCCTGGGTCAAAAATGCTGGGAAGTGTTTCATGGCGCCGACACTCCGTATCCGAATTGTCCGTTTGAACGAGCTGCAAGATCAAAGCGAATGGAGTTTTCGGAGATCTGCTTGGGAAATCGCTGGTACGAAGTTACTGTTGATCCGATTTTTGACAAACAGGGAGAATTGGTTTCCGCAGTCCATGTCCTACGGGAAATTACCGAGCGCAAACTGTATGAAACAGAGCGTGGGCGGCTTCTTTCAATGCTTGAGGCAACGCTGAACGAGTTGTATGTATTTGAACCTGACACACTGCATTTTGTCTATGTGAACCGTAGCGCCATCGATAATCTCGGATTTTCGATGAATCAGCTTAAAGTGATGACTCCGCTCGACCTGAAACCGGAATTTACTCTCGAAAGTTTCAATGAGCTGATTGCTCCACTGAGGAGCAGAGAAAAACCTGTAATCCGGTGAAACCTTTCATCGTCGTTCCGATGGCACCAGATACCCAGTAGAGGTGCATTTACAGATGGTGGATGCCCATAGTGGAGAGTCGCTTTTCCTGGCAGTCATTCATGATGGCACCCAACGCAAGGAATCAGAGAAGGAGCAAAAGCGTAACTATGAACGACTCGAACTGATGCAGGAGGTTAATCAGTACCACGCTTCAAATGTTCAGGGTCTGCTCGATTTCGCATTGGAAAAGGTTATTGAGTTGACTGAAAGCAGCATTGGCTACATTTACCATTACCATGAAGAAGAGCAGCAATTTGTCCTTAACACTTGGTCAAAGAATGTAATGGAGGCCTGCAGCATTGCCGAACCGCAATCGGTGTACGAGTTGGTAAAGACCGGCATCTGGGGAGAGGTTGTGAGGCAGCGCAAGCCGATAGTAGTGAATGATTGTTCTGCATCGAATCCGCTGAAGCGGGGGTACCCGGAAGGGCATGTTCACATGTCGCGTTTTTTGAGTATCCCGGTTATTGACAATGACAAGATCGTTGCGGTTGTGGGGGTGGCAAACAAGGCGCTCCCCTATGACCAATCCGATCTGCTTCAGTTGACGCTGATGATGGACGGGGTCTGGAAAATAGTCCGACGGTTTGAGATTGAAGAATCGCTGCGAGAAAACCAGGAGCAGTTTTCGCTGTTCATGAAGTATTCTCCCATCTACTGCTTCATCAAAGAGATCACCGAGACTGAAAGCCGGGTGCTGCAGGCAAGTGACAACTTTATCGATATGATCGGCATTCCCTCTGCAGAAATGATCGGTAAGACCATGGATCAGATCTTTCCGGTGGAGTTTGCAGACAGAATAACCGCCGACGACCTGCACGTTGTTCATACAAAAGAGGTTGTCCGACTTGAGGAGAATTTGCATGGCCGAAACTACATCACCTACAAGTTCCCCATTGAAACAAGGTATGGCCGGAAACTGCTTGCCGGCTACACCCTAGACGTTTCCGATCTTAAAGAAGCAGAGACTGCAATACTGAAAAGCCGGGCGCTTCTCAATACAACCGCTGAAGCAGCCAACATGGGCGGTTGGGAAATTGATCTGAAAACTCAAAAACTGATCTGGACCGATCAGATCTATCGCATTTATGAAGTGGAAACCGATTTTCAGCCAACGGTTGAAACTACCATCGCCTTCTATGCCCCGGAATCACTGCCGGTCATTTCTGAAGCAGTGCAACGGGCAATCGAGCATGGGGAACCGTTTGATCTGGAGTTGTACTTTATCACGGCAAAAGGGAACCGTCGGCTGGTGCATGCCGTTGGTCAAGCCCAGTTTCAGGATGACAAGCCGGTGAAGGTGTTTGGCACCTTCCAGGATATTACGGAAAAACGACAGGCCGAGCAGGCGCTCAGAGATGCCCAGGCGCAACTGATCCAAAAGGAGAAGCTGGCCACCATCGGCCAGATGGCAGCCGGGATAGCTCACGAGATCAATAATCCGGTCGGCTTCATGAGATCAAACCTGGCATCGCTTGAAAAGTATGCCGACAAACTTCTCTCATACCTGAAACTGGAACGGGAACTGGTTGAGTGCCATATCAATGAAGAGTACAGAAGCGGGCTCACAGCACAGTGGAAAAGCAACAAGCTCGACTTCATCATCGAAGACCTTCCCGACCTGATCCATGAATCGCAGGAGGGGGCCGAAAGGGTCAAAAAAACCGTATCGGATCTCATGTCATTCGCCCGCAGGGACAGCGCTGGAGAGATGAAGCAGGTGGATCTGAACACCTGCATAGCGGGCATCATAAACATTGCATGGAACGAGATAAAGCAGGTAGCCGAACTGAAGAGGGAGCTGGGCGAGATCCCTCCGGTTAAAGGCGAGAGTCACCGGCTTGCGCAGGTTTTTCTGAATTTGCTGGTAAACGCATCCCATGCAGTCGGTGACCATGGCGTCATAACCGTCCGGAGCTGGTATGAAAACGAAGAAGTCTGCGTATCTGTCGCCGATAACGGCAAGGGAATTCCCGAGGACGTTCTGCCGCATATATTCGAGCCTTTTTTCACCACCAAGGAGGCAGGGAAGGGTACCGGTCTCGGACTCTCCATCAGCAGGGACATCGTCGTGAAGCATGGGGGAAAGCTGGGAGTCGCAAGTGAACCGGGGGTCGGGACAACCTTTACCGTGCGACTGCCGGTATACAAGGGTCAGGCGGGGGAAACTTCAGATGAATGAGATAGTCCGCATTCTCTGCGTCGATGATGAACCGTATGTTCTTAAAGCTCTCAAGAGGATGTTTCTTGAAATCAGATGTGAGGTTCTTGCCGCATCCAGCGCCCTTGAGGGATTATCGGTCATCAGGAACCGGGGACAGGTTGCAGTGGTTATCTCCGACTACCGGATGCCGGGGATGAACGGGGTCGATTTTCTGAAGGAGGTCTACCGCCTCTGGCCGGAGACCATCCGGGTCATTCTCTCTGGGTATGCAGATGTGGAAATAGTCCTTTCTGCGATCAACACCGGGCATGTGGATAAATTCATCCCGAAGCCGTGGGATGATAAAGATCTTATCAGGATTGTGAATGAAGAGATCGATCGCTTCGGTGAGCGGCTGGAAAGTCAGGAACAGACCGATACCCTGAAACAGGGTATAAGTAGCCTGACAGAATCGAACCAGCAGCTGTCGAAGGTGGTTGATGCCCAGAATTCGGCTCTGCGTGCAAGCGAGGCCCGCCTGAGAAAGGCACAGCGCATTGCGCGGCTCGGCGACTGGGAATGGAACGCCGGGACTGGCGAGATGTCATGGTCCGAGGAGATGTACCATATTCATGGCGTTGCATCCGGGTCATTTGTGCCGAGTCTGGAAGCATACAAGGGATTGCTGTTGCCGGAGGATCGGGAACCGTTCATTCAAAAACTCCATTCTTTTCTTGAAGGGAACGATGATTACAGCTTCGAGCATCGCATTATGCTCCCTGTTGGTGAGATGAGGCTGATGGAAGTTCGCGGAAATGTCTGGAAGGATGATGACGGTATCCCCATTGGGCTGAGGGCCACGTCTCAGGATAGTACCGAACGGGCAGAGATGACCGATGAACTCCGGAGGTTGAACGAACAGCTGGAGGAAAGGGTTAAAACCCGGACAGCTGACCTTCAGAGTGCCCTTGAAGGGCTGGAAGGTTTTGCCTCTGCGGTTTCCCATGACCTTCGTGCGCCTCTTCTCCAGATGAACAGTTATGCAGAGATGCTGGTGGAGAACCTGGGTCATGTACTCGATGACGAGAATGCGAAAATCCTTCAGAGAATTGTCAGAAGAGCAAACTGCAGTATCGAGATGGTTGACGCACTTCTCGAGCTATCCCGGATAAGTCAGGCAAGTTTCGAGTTCGAGAGTGCCGACCTTACTGCTCTTGCAGAAGAGATTGCTGAGCAGTTGCGTGAAGCCGATCCGTCTCGAGAGGTAACCTTCAACATCGAGAAGGGTTTGTCAGCACGAGGAGACCGGAAGATGTTACGGATATTGCTGGAAAACCTGCTCGGAAATGCATGGAAATATTCTTCAAAACACGATGTAGCAACAATCAGCTTCGATTGCACCAGAATTAAGGGCGAAACGGTGTTCAGAGTCAGAGACAACGGCGCTGGTTTCGATATGGCGTATGCGAAAAAACTCTTTCGACCGTTTGAGCGACTCCATTCGCAGGAACAGTTTGCAGGCCACGGAGTCGGTCTGGCCACCGTCGAGAAGATCGTGACGCGGCACAGTGGAAGGATATGGGCAGAGAGCGTTCCGGAGCAGGGCGCAACATTTTTCTTCACCCTGGGGCTTACATGATGCCATCAAAAGGTACTTCACCTCGTGTGCTGATTGTTGACGACAGCAGTTCAATCCGCCGTTATGTGGCTGATCTCCTGTCGTCAGCCGGGTATCAATTTGAGGTTGCCGAGGATGGCCGCAAAGGGGTGGAAGCGGTAAAATCCTTCAAACCCGACGTCATGCTCCTTGATGTGGAGATGCCCGGCATTTCAGGGCTTGAGGTACTTGCCGAGCTTAATCAGTCGCTGCACTACTACTCCATACTCATGTTCACTTCTCTCTCCTCTCTCCCCCAGATCGTTCAGGCTTTACGCGAAGGAGCGGACGACTATATAACGAAGCCGTTTAATGACGAGGAACTCCTGGCAAGAGTCGAGGCTGCAGTTAGAACTGCGCGAATGAAAGCCGAGCTTGTAGAGGCCAGACAGGCTGCTGAAGATGCTCTTGCAACTCTGAAGAGAGCGCAGGAGCAGCTTGTGGTGGAAGAGAAGATCGCATCTATTGCTCGTCTTTCCGCAGGGGTCGCCCACAATATCAATAATCCTCTGGGGTTCATCATAAGTAACCTTTCATCCCTGGATCGCTACTCCTCGAATATTCTCGCGCATGCCGATGAGCTGAGCCAGCGGCTACAGGGCTTTGGCCGCGAAGAGTGCGACCATGTCAGTGAACTGGAGAATAAGCATCGTATCCGGCAGATCCGGAGAGACCTGAAGCCCTTGATTGAGGAGACGCGCGAAGGTTTCGAACGTATAGCGCTTATCGTCAAAAGACTGTCCAGGTTAGAACTTGCGCTGACACAGCAGCATGATTCCATGTCGTTCGATCTCGTACCATTCATGGAAGCGCTCACAAAATCCCTCCCCTCTTCATTTCCCAGTTCCGTCTCCTTCGTATGGAGAGCAGGGGGGAGTGAACTGCCGGTGAAAGGTGCCCTTACCTTGCTTAATGCGGCAATCGAGGAGCTGTTGACAAACGCGGCCGAATCGATACGCGGCGTCGGTGTCGTCACGGTAACCACGGACAGGTTGGGTGATGATGCGATACTCACGATACGTGATACGGGAGAGGGGATACCGGAATTACAATTGAAGGAGATATTCGAGCCGTTCTTCACTTCCAGGATTCAGCAGAGCCATGTGGGACTCGGATTGACCATTGCCGAGAGATTCATAGACATGCTCGGTGGAAAGATACTGATCGACTCTCAAGCCAGTGTAGGAACAACGGTAACAGTCCGGTTACCGCTCGCGAACCCCGGTAACGAGGAGTAAAAACATGAGATTTCTGATAATTGATGATGAGGATGTAAGTAGAAACCTGATGCTCTTATATATAAAGGGGCTAGGGGAGTGTGATGCAGTTGCCGGTGGAAGAGAGGCATTGGAACTGATTAAAGCTTCTTTTGAAGAGAACAACCGCTATGATTGCATTTTGCTGGACATAATGATGCCTGAATTGGATGGTCACAAAACTGCCAGATTGATCAGGACGCTGGAGAAGGAGCGAGGTATCCGGGCAGAGGAAAAAGTGAAAATCATCATGGTGACAGCCCTTAATACGCCAATGGATGCTATGGAAGCGATAGGTTTTACCCAGGCGGCCGCATACCTGGTGAAACCGGTGAGCAAAGAGAATCTGCTTGGAATTCTCAGTAAACTTGGACTTGCCAAGAAATAACTGCTCGAAGGTATATGGCGATCCCTGATCTTCCCTGCTCTGCCATCTAAGGAGCCTCTACGTGTAAACTCTGCATCATCGCAGTGCATCTGCGCTCCAAATCGTCACTCCGGCTCAGTTTCAAGCCTCAATAAGCCGTAAATCGGCTCTGGATGATATCCTGATGATGGTTTTGTCCATCCGTGAAACTTGTGCATTCTCCTGATATTTGTTACGATACGCGGTCATATGAGCTGATGCTCAGTGAAAGTGCCAGGAATGCCGAATATATAGGCTGTTGCAAACAGCAAAGGACGGAAGTACCCATGATATGTTTCATGTTACGATTGCTATGCGTGGCTTTCCTTTCATGCGTGCTGATAGCAGGAACTGCAGCTGCTGAGGACGAGCCGGTCAGCCAGGTGAAAAAGCAGATATCTTCTAATAGTAAGGCGAAAAAGACTAAAAAGGATGGAAAACAAAAGAGTAAAACCGCACGAAAAGCTGGCAAGAAGGGGGGCTCCTCAAAGTCCAAAACAAAGAAAGCCGTTCAGGTTTCGCCGTTGGTCGCGGTACCTGACATGAGGCCTCAGTCGGTAGTAAAGGAGCTTCGCTCGTGGTCGAATCCCGATTACACGCGCATTGCAGTTACACTTGACCGGGATGCCCAATTTGAATATCACCGCCTTGGTCAGGATCAGGATGCCAAACTCCCGTCTCGACTCTATCTCGATATACGTGGTGCCCGTCTCTCTCCGGAGGTGAAGGACATCCCCATTGCAGACGGACTCCTGAAGGTGGCTCGTATTGCTCAGTACAGGCAGGATATAGTCAGGGTTGTCCTCGATATGGAGAGTATCCGGGACTATAAGGTCTTTACCTTTTCCGATCCCTTCCGGATTCTCATCGACGTCCGTGGCGACCGTCGTGTCGAAATATCCGCGCTCAAGGAGAAGATCGAGCCTTCACTGCCGCTTCCTGTCGCCATCCCTAAGGAGCCTGCTCCTGAGAAGAAGGCCGCAGTTTCAGCAATCGGCAAGATCAGGCGGGTCGTGGTCGATCCGGGACATGGGGGACATGATCCTGGCGCGGTTGGAGCAGCAGGGACCAGAGAAAAGGATGTGGTACTTTCCATCGGGCTCAAACTGGCTAAGAGGCTGAGGGAGGAACTCGGTCTGGACGTCGTCATGACCCGGTCGACCGATGTCTTTCTCGAGCTTCAGGAGCGGACTGCAATCGCAAACCAGGTGGGGGCCGACCTGTTTCTCTCCATTCACGCAAATGCCTCTCCCAATCGTTCCACTACCGGGATCGAGACCTACTACCTGAGTCTCGCCAAGACAGAAAAGGCTGCTCAACTGGCAGCCAAAGAGAACGGGACATCGCTTGAAAAGGTGAGTGTTCTCCAGGCGGTTCTGTTCGATCTTATGGTCAATTACAAGATAAACGATTCCGCGCATCTGGCAGAGGTGATACAAAAGGATCTCCATCGAAAGGTGGATTCTCGCTGGCCCGCCAAATCGCTCGGAGTGAAACAGGGCCCTTTCTATGTCCTTGTCGGGGCGACAATGCCAAGTATCCTGGTGGAGACCGCCTTTCTCAGCAACGAAAAAGAGGAGCAGAGGCTGAACGATCTCCAGTATCATGAGGTCACTGCCGAAGGAATTCTTGAAGGTGTTCGAACTTACATTTCGGGTGCCAAGTAGTTCATGAGGGTATATGGAATTTGATGTAAACAGGTATTTCCCGGACGAAGCCCATGATTTTGGAGATGCCGGGCGCGCCTCTTTTGAGGAGAAGCGACCGCTCTATCTGTCGGCAAGCAAACATTTCCTTGCACAGTACCGACAGAAAATCATGGAGATGCACCGAGCAGGTGCACCTGGTGATGAAGTAGTCAGTGCCATCACAAAGATGACCGACATCCTTGTCTCTAAACTCCTTCGGAGCATTCTCGCGGATCTGCCTGTGGTAAAGCGAAGGGATGAGCAGCTGACTCTGGTGGCAGTGGGGGGATACGGCAGGGGTGAACTTAATCCCTTTTCCGACATAGATCTGATGTTCCTCTACAAGGGGAAGGATGCCACAAGAGTAGAAGACATCGCCCAGAAGCTTCTTTACTTTCTTTGGGACATGCGCCTGGACGTCGGTTATTCTGTCAGAACCATCCAGGATTGTGTGGAGATGGCAGCAAGCGACCTGACGGTCAAGACTGCACTGCTCGACAGCCGTTACCTTGTCGGCGGGCGTGTTCTCTTTCAGGAGTTCCAGAAGGTTATGGTTTTGCAGGTGGTGGCTAGAAGCAGTGATACCTTCATTCGTGAAAAGCTGGCCGAGATGCGTAAGCGCCGCGAGAAGTACGGTGCATCCCTGTATATACTCGAACCGAACCTGAAGGAGAGTGAGGGGGGACTCAGGGACCTCCACTCAGCCATCTGGATTGCAAAGATAAAGTACAAGGTCGCAAGCCCCAAGGAACTGATCGTTAAGGGGGTTCTGTCCGAGGAGGAGCTTGACCTCTACTGCCAGGCCCTTTCCTACCTCTGGAAGATCCGTAACGAGCTTCATTATCTGGCTGGGCGAAAGAACGATCAGTTGACTTTTGAGGCCCAGATCAAGGTAGCCGCATTTCTGGGATATCAGGACAATGGCCGGATACTTGCGGTCGAGGATTTCATGAGGGATTACTACCTTCATGCCACCAAGGTGGAACACTTCTCATCACTCATGGTTTCCAAATGCGTGAGAAAGGAAGAGGGGGCGTTAAAACTTCTTGGGTACTTTATCCGTCGTCCTATCGGTGAGGGCTTCTACGTGCTGAAGGGAGAACTTGTGCTGCCAGATGAATCGGCCATCCACAAGGATCCATCCCGTCTCATGAAGTTATTCGAGTATGCGCAGAAACAGGGGGTTTCTCTCAGCCTGAAGGTCAAATCGCTGATCCGAGAGAACCTTGATCTGGTGAATGACAAGTTCCGTCGAAGCCGAGAGGTCAATACCTCGTTTTTTAATATACTCCGGAGCGAGAAGGGTGTTGCCGAGACCTTGCAACTCATGCATCATCTGGAGTTTCTCAATCGATTCATCCCTGAATTCGAGCGGATCTACTGCAAGGTTCAGCACGACCTCTACCACATCTACACGGTTGACACACATTCGCTCTTCGCAGTTGAAGAGATCATCCGCCTCTGGAAGGGTGAGCATAGCGATGATCTCCCCCTTTTGACAAAGGTCGCCCGGGATGTCGACAAGCGGGAACTGCTCATAATGGCGGTGCTGCTTCACGATATAGGAAAAGGGGACGGAAGTCGCCATGCCGAGAAGGGGGCGGAGTTGATCCCCACCATTGCCCGGCGGATGGGGCTTAGCAAGGAGGACAGTGAGCGGCTGGTATTCCTGGTGCGTCATCATATCCTTTTTGCCCATATATCTCAGCGACGCGACCTTAACGACGAAAAGATGGTTGTCGAATTTGCCCGTCAGATGGGGACCAGCGAAAATTTGAAGATGCTCTATCTGCTTACCTATGCCGATATAAAGGCTGTCGGGCCTGATGTCTGGACCGAATGGAAGGCACGGCTGACCGAGGAGCTCTTTGACAAGGCGTTTCAGGTGCTTGAACGGGGAGATTTCCCCATGGAAGCCAGTAGTGAGAGGGTCAAGAAGGTCAAGCGTCTGGTGATCGACCTTCTGGGAGACGAGTTCCCCCATGCATCCGTAAAGGATGAGCTGAAGTCCATGGCCACAAGGCACCTGCTTGCCAACTCCCCCCAACTCCTGGCAGAGCATGTGCGGATACTCCTCTCTCTGGAGGGGAAGTCGATGGTTACGGCGCTTGAGCATGACAACGATGGTGGATTTTCAAACTTCACCCTCTGCACACATGACGTTCCAGGTCTATTCTCAATGATAACCGGCGTTATGGCAGCCAACGGCATGAATATCCTGGGCGCAAAGATTCATACCAGCACCAACGGCAAGGCGCTGGACATTCTCCAGGTTAATTCACCCCAGGGATTTACCATAACCGATGAATCTCGCTGGAAAAGAGTCATAGACGACCTGCACAGGGTTCTGGAGGGCCATGCCAATGTCAAGTCCCTTGTGGAGAAACGCAAGCGGGCCACACCGCTCACTGAACGTCAGCGGCCGAGATTTCCAACCAGGGTTGAGATCGACAATGAGGTCTCGGCAGACTACACGGTCATCGATATCTATACCCACGACAAGGTTGGACTTCTCTACCGTATTACCAGCACCCTGACAGAATTGGGGCTCTATATCGGTATCTCCAAGATCTCCACCAAGGCTGATCAGGTGCTGGATGTTTTTTATGTCAAGGATATCTTCGGCCACAAGGTCACCAATCAACGAAAAATTGACGAGATGCGGGAGCGCCTTCTTGTCTCCACCGATGCCGAATGAATGAGCTATTGGATCTCTTTCTCAGCTACCTGACCGTGGAAAAGGGGCTTTCACGAAATACTCTTGAAGCATACAGCGGAGATGTCGCCGGATATCTCGGTTTTCTTGAGCTGCAGGGGGTTGCCACGGTTGCTGATATACGTCCATCGAACATCACGGGCTATCTGTCCGAACTCAAGACGGCCGGACTTGCACCGCGTAGCAGGGCACGACTCCTTTCAGCGCTGAGGATGTTTCATAAGTTTCTGGTGATAGAGGGTCATACTGAACTCAACCCTGCCTCTTTGATCGAGGCCCCAAAGACTCTCCTGCGACTGCCGGAGGTACTCTCCGGTCCTGAGGTGGAGAGGCTGCTTGCCGCGCCTGCATCGGAATCGTCCATCGACATGCGAGACCGGGCAATGCTGGAACTCCTCTATGCCACCGGGCTGAGAGTCTCTGAACTTGTCTCCCTGAAAGTTCATGAGGTGAATCTTTCGGCAGGTTACCTCCTGACTATGGGTAAGGGAAGCAAGGAACGGGTGGTACCGATGGGCGAATCCGCTCGCAGAGCCGTGGAGCAGTATATGGATATGCGGAGATGGAAAACCGGAGGGAATTTCCTCTTTCTGAGCAGGCTTGGAAAACGGATGAGCAGACAGGCTTTTTGGAACGTACTCAAAAAACGCGCAATCGAGGCAGGTATCCTCAAGAATATCTCACCTCATACCCTCAGACACTCCTTTGCCACCCATCTGCTGGAGAATGGCGCAGATCTGAGGAGCGTTCAGCTTATGCTCGGGCATGCAGATCTTGCCACAACCCAGATCTATACCCATGTTACCCGTGAGCGCCTGAAGAGGCTGCATGAACAGTATCACCCGAGGGGGTGAAGGCCGATTCAAAATCAATGCGCCATCTGCGTTGGCTCGTCTCCGGATCCTCTTCATACTGCTATGTATGCCTTCGTCGCGTCAATCTTCGGGACTTTGTTTTATATGTGATTTGAAACGGAATACGCCAAGTATGCTGCTGACTTTTTTCTCCGCATATCGTACTATCTGAATCAATCTTCTGAAAGGATCCTATTTTTTATGAAATACCTGGTTTTGCTCGGCGACGGCATGTCCGATGAGAAACTCCCGCAGTTGGGGGGGAGAACCCCGCTCCAGGCAGCCAAGACACCCAATATGGATTTTATGGCCCGGTCTGGTCGGATGGGGCTGGCTCGGACCGTTCCCAAGGGACTTGCTCCCGGCAGCGATGTCGCCAATCTGTCAGTGTTCGGCTATGACCCAAAGAGTTGCTACACGGGCCGCTCGCCACTGGAGGCTGCCAGTATGGGGGTTGTCCTTGGTCCGGATGATGTCGCATTCAGACTTAACATGGTGACTCTCCGCGTGCAGGGTGCACGGGCGTTCATGCAGGACTATTCTGCCGGTCATATCTCCACCGAAGAGAGCAGGGTCCTGATTGCCGATCTGCAAAAGGAGTTCGGAAATGACGGTATCGAGTTCCATACCGGTACCGGCTACAGACATCTCATGGTTTGGCGCGGGGGCAGGTTTGCCATGAAGACAACTCCGCCGCATGATGTTACTGGTAAGGATGTGTTGGACCATTTGCCTGCCGGCGAAGGTGCGGATCACCTCCTGTTTCTGATGAACGCTTCGCAGATGCTTTTCAAGGATCACCCCCTTAACAAGAAACGGAGTGCAGAGGGGAAGTTGCCGGTCAGTTCCATATGGCTCTGGGGACATGGTAAATCACCGCGGATCGATACCTTTCAAACTCTTTACGGTCTTTCAGGTGCGGTAATTTCTGCTGTTGATCTGATCAAAGGGATTGGGTTATATGCCGGGCTTGAGGTTGTCACAGTTGAGGGGGCAACGGGTTACATTGATACCAACTATGAAGGCAAAGTGAAAGCAGCTCTTAAAGCCCTTGAGACCAAGGATTATGTCTATCTTCACGTGGAGGCGCCTGACGAGGCATCGCATTCAGGGAATCTGGAGCACAAGATGCAGGCCATAGAGGACTTCGACGCCAGAGTTGTAGGGCCCATACTGGAAGGAATTAAGCAATTCGACGGGTGCAGGGTGCTCTGTACTCCGGATCATCCGACTCCGCTTGCACTTATGACCCATACGTCCAGCCCTGTCCCATTTATTCTCTATAGTGGTGAGAATTCTGAAATCTCTGGCACGATGGGCTATGACGAGGAGTCTGCCGCAAGCACGGGGCTCTTTCTTGAGGAGGGGCACCGTTTGATGGAGATGCTGCTTAAAAAGTAACTCCGCTTTCTCATCTTACCACGGTTTGATGACCGTCCCCTCCGGTCTCACGCGAAACGGCGCATCATGACCGTAGTAGTAGGGATCGACACGGTTGGTGCCGGGAACCTGGAAGGGGCGCTGCCCCTTTTCGTCAGGCGGCCAGAGATGGCTCTCCTTTATGGATACCACCGGATAGCTGTAGGAAACTTCATCAAGCGGCAGGACCCTGTTCCCTTTCACCTCACCTGCTATGGTTATCAGGCTCCCCTGTTTATATACCAGGTTGTCGATGAAGGTCGGTGAGGTCGCAAGAAATCGCCCTGCCGACCCCTGTGTTTCATCAGGATAACCCTCATCGGTCAGTAAATATTGTACAATTTCTATCTGCCCCCCATCGGTTGAGTTTTTCACCCCTGCTATGACACCGCCGAGAATGACGATCTTTCCTGCAAAACTCTGCGGGTTTTCTTGAAGAGTTTCAAAGTTAATAGTTAAAGATGCGACCCTCCTGTTTTCCTCGCTGATCACGTGCGTACAGCCAGTCAAAGCCGAGAGCAATAGTACGGTTCCAAGCAGTGCGATGATCTTCATGGCTCCTCCTGCAGATGCTTCATTCTCAGAGTATCTATGTACCCATAATCCGGACCTTTGTCAAACCTCTGCATCTCCTAGCACAGATAAGCTTGATAACTTCTTTGACAAGGTATTGTTCTGGCAGAAACCGCGGGTAATAACCTCTGACGTGCTAAAGAAAACGAGCAAAGAGGTCGATAGATAAAGAGTTATGCATATTTCAGCAGTGGTGCTGATGGGGGGTTGCCGTGAGGGTTATCATTATTCCTATTCTTGCCATAATGGCACTCGCGTCCCCTGCCGGGTTTAGTGATCACTGCTGGGGTGCGGAGAATATGCTGGAACAGGGGATAGCGGAGTATCGGAGCGAAAATTACGAGGAGGCCCTTGTCGCCCTCAAAGCGGCCAGAACCGATGACCCCTCTTCTGCGGTAGCGGCATTTTATCTCGGGCTTACACTCAAGCTGGCAGGAGATTATAAGGAAGCTGCGGTACAGTTCAGCGAGGCGCTTCGGCTGTCACCTCCGGTACTGGATGCATCTCTAGAACTGGCGGAAACCCTTTTTACCGTAGGGGACACATCCGGGGCGAAAAAGGCCCTTCTGGATGCCGAGATACTCAAAGTGCGCCCGGCAGCGCTCGCATTCCTCAAAGGTTTGGTGCTTGCGAAAGAAAATGACTCCGAGGGAGCTGAAGAGTCGTTCCGGAGTGCCGCAAAGCTCGATCCTGCACTTGTCCAACAGGCCGAGTTTCAGATCGCCATTCTGCAGGCGCGGGAGCGCAAGATAACCAGGGCCCGCAAGAGCCTGAAGGCGCTCATCGCCATGGACCCCGCATCTGAAGCGGCGTCAATGGCCAAAGAGTATGAGACTGCCTTTACCAGGCTGATCGAAGGGCACAGGCCGTGGCGTATTGTTGCAGGGGCAAATTATCTGTACGACGATAATGTCATCTCCAATCCGGCCAATGAGAGCCGTCTGGCCCAGCCCGACAAGGACAACGCCTTTGTCGGCACCTTCAGAATGGAGTATGCGCCGCTTCTTGACGCCCCATGGGGGGTAACCGCCCAGTACAGCCTCCAGAGCACCACCTATGGTGAGCTCGATACCATGAACACGCTGGTTAATTCCATTGCAGTGGTCCCGAGCTATGCGCAGAGATTCGGAGCTGCAAGTTTGCCACTCTCCTACAGTCATGTGCTTCTGGCTGACAAGAAATATATGGGGATGGTCACTGTCAGACCGACCCAGAGCCTGCTCTTGCCGTTCGGTCATATAGGCCAGTTGACACTTGCCTACACCCTGCGCGAGATGTTCAGAGACCCATACCTCCCTGAAGAAGACCGCGATGCCGACATCTTCAGTGCCGGAGGTGGATATGTGGTGCCATTCGCCGAAGGGAAGGGTATGGCCAGCTTGAGGTACGAGTTTTCCTATGACAATGCCGTCGGCCTGAACTGGGTCAATCGGGGGCACCGTCTGAATGTCGGTGGCAACTTTCCCCTGATCGACGGTCTGACCCTGCAACTCAACGGCGATCTCTTCGTACAGGAATACCTGCACCTGCACACGACATTCAGCAAGGTGCGCGAAGATGCGGTCTACACCGCTGTTGCCGGATTCACCTGGGATATTGCCCCCAATGTATCCCTTAATTTCCAATACAATCATACCAGAGCTGTTTCCAACATCGACCAGTATGATTACCGGCGCAACACCGTCAACACCGGGATTGAAGTCGGTTTCTGAGGAGCCCGCCATGAAAAACGACCTGGGCAATTATCTTAGAGTGATCCGTACCCTGATCGTGACAACCATCCTTGTATTGAACTGTGCCCTGCTGCACGCTGCGGAAAGCGTCGGCACGTTCACCAAGGTTGAGGGTAGTGTTGACCTTATGCGTGGTGGCGCTCTCCCTGCTCTCCCGGTAAATACGGGCGACCAGGTTCGAACCGGCGACTTTATCCGGACAAAGAGCAATGCAAGGGCCGAGGTGACCTTCAAGGACGGCAATATTCTGAAGATAGCGCAGAGGAGCAGGATCGATCTGGCTGAATACCTCGCTCCGGGCAGCGGCGACAGCCGGAAATTCAACCTCCCCCGTGGAAAGGTGCAGGCGGTTGTAACAAAAGGTTACGGAGCGGAAAATAAGGGTAGCCGCTTCGAGATACACACACCCAATGCTGTTGCAGGTGTACGGGGGACCGATTTCTTTGTATTCCATGACCGTAATGTCACCGGTATTCTTGTGAAAGAAGGTTCTGTCTACGCCTTCAACCCCAAGGTACCACAAAATGTGATAACCGTCCCTGCCGGAACAATAACGACTGTCACGGAAAAGGGGGCGCCGCAGCCGCCACGTCCGGCATCCGAGGCCGAAAAACAGGGAGCTGAAAAGGAGACCACCGCAAAACCGAAGGGTGAAAGTAAGACAGAGAAAAAGAGCGAGACTGAAACTAAAGCATCCAGTACCGCAAATTCCCAATCCGTAACGAGTCCGGGTGCCGCCCAGTCACCCACAGGGGGTGGCGATGCCCCGACAGGCAGTGACGGAGCAGCTGTTTCCTCCGCACCCTCTACGACAACTGGCCCTCCGGCAACTCCCCCCGCAACCGGAGCAACTTCCGCAGGAGGAGGGACAACTACTGGTCCATCATCTCTGGTTGGAAATCCCATACTCCAACCATCCTTTACCCAGCTTCCGACAATGCCGGTTGCCCCTTCGATTTCTCTTCCTCCGGTTGTGACGCCATCCATTACAGAGACCAAACCGCAGCAGACGCTCAACCCAGCGGTTATACCTTCAGTAGCTGATTTCAAGTTCGGCGCGATCTGGCGCGACTCGACTTTCACCAACAACCTTCTGACGGTCGTCCCCCAAGGTACCATCGGCGGAGCACTGAGCAGCCCAGGCGGACTATGGGCAAATACTTCAGCGCCTTTTAGCATTCTTGGAATAAACAGCGGAATCGGGATACGAAACGATTACTGGTTTGGATCCGTAGCCTCCAAAAACACTGCCAACAGCAGCATTACGACGTATGATGGGGGGACTTTTTTCGGGTATGTCGGCGGTGCAGATGCGTATACATCGGGAGTGAGCAGCTTGAACCTTGCGGCGATGTATGTTGCGCCAAACGGGAGTGCCGGGCTGTTGACGGGTAGTGGCGGCGGCAGCGCAGCTGCGGGCTCCTGGAGTGGTAGCGGCAGCACCGAGCGGGTTGAACTCAATCCGAACATCTCCATCATCCCTTCCGCAATGGCAACTGACTGGTGGGCTAACAATACGGTGCAGGTTCCCACGAACGGCCTGTTTGTGGTTACTGCCCAGCCTCCCGGGTCGAATTTAAGCGACAATAATTCCGAGGGATACCTGGTAGATGCCAGCCTTGTCTTGCAGGAAAAGTTTAAGAACCGGGCTGACTCCTTGAAGTTTGCCACCTTCAAACCTGACCCGACCTTCGGGGTTTGGCAACGGGAGTCATGGGGGAGTTTCAGCGGAACGAACAGTCAGGCCGTTCTGCTCACCAATTTCGCTCAAGGGGTGGCAGATGCAAATGGCCACATCACGCCGGATTATTTGAGTAATATAGTTTCTCTCGGCAGCTGGGGACCGAATAGTGACATACATGGCGCAGCATTTGGCTTCTCAGGGGATTGGGCTGCAGGAAAGGCCATGCTCATGGGTGGGAGTGTAAGCGGAAGTTACAACAGTATTTTAGGTACATTTGGCGCCGTTTCCAACGGTGTCTGGCTGGATGTTGACAGATATATCGCCCTTTCAGCGACCCAGCGGCAGCAGCTGGCCTTTCCCGGAAACCAGGAAACGACAACCTTCAACCTTACGGGCACCAATGCATCAGGAACCTCGGCCACGCTTACTGCCATTAGGATATTCTCTAATGCACCGTCCGACAAGGTGAAACTCTGGGCCACCGATTCGCTTGGAGGAACCTTTTCTGCCGCTTCTCTGCAAGGGGAGCAGGTTGCACTTAGCAATGGAAGCGGGATACGTGCATCCTTCCGGATGGAGCATGCCGGAACCAGCTCAAACGGGAATGTCTGGCTTGCGGAGATCAACGGTCTGGGCGAGTTGAGTGGCGGTGGATTCAGCTCTACCTTCAACGGCGTGGCAGCCGGCACCTACAGTAGCGGAACTTTCAGCGGCAGGGCTGCAGGTATTACACATCCCCTGACCTATTACAGCTCGATCAGTACACTGAATTACCTGAAGTGGTTTGACGGCTCAACCTATCAGACAAACGGAAGCCTATCAGGTCTTTTTGGCGGCATGTCGCTATGGGGTGCAACTGTTCAGGAGAATTCCAGCCTTGAAATCGTCGGACTGCATACTCCGGCAACTGCTCTGGTCAATAGGTATGTATTCTCAACCGACCTGATATCATCCGATATTCCGAGCGGAACATTGAAAACTGTCGACGGCGGTGCCTATAAGGGGTACTTGACGGGAAGCTATGCAGCAACTGCCGTTAGTATGCCCCAGCCAATCGATGGTCGTGTCAACGCCCTCTACATCAATCCAGCAGGCAGGGCGGGGATCCTGACCGGCAAGTACACCGGTTATGTTGATCTGAATGGAATATGGGAGGGGCACGGTGACTGGTATCCGGTGGAACTCCCTGCAAATCTGGGAGTGGTGGATGCAAACAATCTTAATTCATTAAATGTGTCAACGGTGACCGTGCCGGTGAACATGGCAATGTCAGGCATGTTCACCGGGGGGAGTCCCAGCGGTATTTCGACCCCTGCCTCGATAGCCGGCAATGCTTGGGTGATGCGACAGATCAGCACGGTGAACGAATGGGGAGTCTGGCAGCTTGCAACCAGCGGCAGCTTTGTCGATCCTTCCAATGATCAGTGGAGTTACAAGCTGAATGTTTCAGACGGCAGCCATATTCTTGAAGGGGAGGTCTTGGGAGACAAGTGGTCATTCGGTAAGTTGCACGGCTCGACCGGCGGAAGCTGGGTAAATATGGGGCATACGGTGCCGGCAACAGGCATTTTTACAGGCGAAACCATCGGGACTTTTGATCCTACGGCCAGAACCTGGCAGGCACTGGCCGCAGGGGCTTGGATGGAGACCAACACCTTCCTTCAGATGGCGAGCACCGCAGCAGGTCAGTCAAAGCTTCAGCAGCTCAACATACCTGCCTTCGAGATAGGGAGCGTTGATTTTTCCGGTTCCGGAGGGGTTAGCGTTGATACTATCAATGTCACCATGTCCGGCGTTAAATATTTTGCGCCGACTGCCGGCGGCCGACCTGTCATCTGGGCAACCGGCAGTGTTGCTGGTACCTATACGGGAAACCCGGTGGCAGTGGGAAATGTGAACCTCTCAGGCTCCAGCGCTACGGTTAGCGGGATGTCACCGACTTTATCCATGCAGAGCTGGAGCGTCGGCAAGTGGCAGGCCCTCATAGGTGACAATTCGGGTAGCGGGTCAGTAGGAGGTCATGCAGGCCTGAAGATGTTCGGCAAAGGCGCTGGAGGATTCACTGGTGGAACGTTCACCGGTTCGGCAAGCGGTTCGGTGAAATGACGGGATCACTTTTCCGTAAGATGAACAGGTTCCATATCCGGGCAGGGGATTACCATTGCGGGGAGATCTTGTTCCGGAAGGTTCCCGACACTGTAGAGTTCAACTGGGTTCTCCCTCCCCTTCACCACAACGCTTGCAAGGCCTTCTATCATCACTCCATTCATGGAACCGGCTTTAATGGCCGGGGCGAGCGCATTCAGCGTGCCGTCGGTAATCAGTATGCTGACATCAAGTTTGCGGGTCTGCGACTCCACCCTTGAACCAAGGTTGACATGATCTCCGATTACCGTGTACTCCATCTTCTTCCCTTCTGCTCCAATGTTTCCGACAACAACCTCGCCGGTGTTTATCCCGATCCCTGATTCCAGTATCGGCTTACCCTCATCCCGCCATTTTGCCTGCAGCTCTGTGACTCGTTTCTGCATTGAAATTGCGCATTTAACTGCCAATTCGGCATGCCGAACCGTCTTTATCGGGGCATTCCAGAAAACGACGATGGCATCACCGATGAATTTGTCCAGTGTTCCGTCATGATCAAGAATAACCTCTGTCATGGCGGTCAGATACTCGTTCAGGAGAGCCACAACCTTCTCCGGGGTATGATGTTCCGAGAATGACGTGAAATCCTTGATATCTGAGAAAAGAACGGTCACTTCCCGTTTTTCACCGCCAAGCTTTGCCATCTCCGGATTCTTTATCAGTTCATTGACAATGGTCTGGGTAACGTAGCTGGAGAACATGGCACGTATCTTTCGGGCCTGTCGCTCTTCTACGGCGTAGTTGTAGGCGGTGATCCCCATAGCGATAAAGAGGATATTGTTCAAAGGATAGGCAAGATTGAACCAGATACCCGACAGGTTGAAGGCAAGGAAACCGATACCTGCCAGTATGGGAAGGGTTATCAGTGAAATCAGCGACTTGTTCATCTGCTTTGTCCATGCAAAGCAGATGGTGAAGCAGATGCCTGAAAGCCAGAGGGTCAACAGATTCATGGGGGTGTTGATGGCACGAATGAAACGTTTGTCAATGATTGAGGCTATGACGCTGGCATGCTTTTCCACGCCTGGCATGGCAGCTGAAAAGGGGGTGACCCGCAGGTCGTAGATTCCCACGGCTGTAGCCCCTACCAGTACGATCCTGTTCGCCAGGGATTCAGGAGGGACGGTCCCATCCAGGATATCGGCTATGGAGATATGGCGAAACGTCTGCCCGGGGCCGTAGTAATTGATTGCCGTTCGCCCCCATTTGTCAGTGGGGATCAGGGTCTTGCCGACACTGATAGATTCGGTTGCATTGATGAGTAATCGGTCATGGGGAACTCCCAGATATGCGGTTGCTGCCTGGAGCGCCAGCGAAGGGTAGAGCAGTCCGTCATAGAGGATGGCCAGGGTCTCCCATCGGAGCGTTCCATCCTGATCGGGGAACATGTTTATCTGCCCCAATGTCATGGCGCTTGAACGAAGAGGCGCAACAGGGAGAAGTACCCGTTGCCCCTCTATCGGAGGAGTAGCGGCAAAAAGTCCCTGGTTCTTGATTTCCTCAAATGCCGATCCCCGTAAGTGCTGATCATCCAGTGGAGTTGGATCCCGGGTGAAATCGAATACTACCGGGAGTATGACGTTTCCTGCGTTCTGTATGGAAGCGGCAAGGATCGGATCGCTTCTCTCATTTTCGGACAGAATGATATCAAAGGCCACGACTGCGGCATCTGAAGCTGCCAGACGGTCGACGAGCCTGGCAAGAACCGACCGGTTCCAGGGCCAACGGCCTAGTTTCTCTATGCTCCGTTCGTCGATAGCTGCTATGACAACAGCATCGGGTGGTGTAACGACCCCTCTGGATTGTAAACGGACATCATAGAGTTTTGCTTCCAGGGTTTCAAAAGGGGGAAACTTGGTGATAAGGAGCAGGGACGATATGACCGTAATTGCCATACCGATAAGAAAACGCCTGGAGAACAGTTTCATATCCATCACGAACTCCTTGCACTATGTCTGAGAAAACCGGCTGAGCACCTTCAAAAAGGTCTGGCCGTAACGCCCCAACTTGTGCTTTCCAACTCCGCTGATCTGGGCAAGTCCCTCGGCATCGCTCGGCCGTCGGGCGGCCATCTCCAGGAGGGTGGCATCGCCGAAGATCACAAAAGGAGGAACCTGCTGCTCATCGGCCAGTCTCTTCCTGAGGGCTCGAAGTTGCTGGAAGAGTTCCTCATCGTACTCCAGACCCTCTCTTCCGCGTTTTGGTTCCTTCTTGGCCGCTATCGGTCTGATCCTCGCCTTCGCCAGGAGCAGCCGTTCTTCGCCGCGCAGCAGCGGTCGGGCCTTTTCGGTAAGTCTGAGTACCGAGTAGTTCCCCATGTTCTGCTCCAGGTAACCAAGATGAACGAGCTGGCGGATGATGCTTCCCCATATATCTTGCGAGAGCCCCTTGCCGATCCCGTACGTGGTCAGCAGGTCATGGCCGAGTGACTGAATCCGCTGATTGTGAGAGCCACGCAGTACGTCGATCACATGCCCCATGCCGAAACGCTGGCCGACCCGGTAGACGCAGGAAAGTGCCTTCTGGGCCTCTTCGGTAGCATCGTAGCGTTCAGGCGGGTTCAGGCAGACGTCGCAGTTGCCGCAGTCATCCTCCAGTTTTTCGCCGAAGTATCCGAGCAGGACACGGCGTCGGCAGGTAAGGGCCTCGGCACATCCGATCATGGCGTTCAGTTTGTGCAGTTCGATCCGGTTCTGTTCCGCATTTCCTCCTGATTCTATCAGGCCGCGGCTTATGGCGATGTCACCGTACCCGAAGAGTAGCAGGGCCTCTGCGGGTAGCCCGTCGCGGCCCGCCCTGCCGGTCTCCTGATAGTAGCTCTCGATATTTTTGGGAAGATCATAGTGGACTACAAAGCGGACATTCGGTTTGTCGATCCCCATGCCAAAGGCGACCGTGGCAACAACAATACGCAGATCGTCGCGCTGGAAAGCCTCCTGCACACGGCGACGCTCGCGATCCGGCAGTCCTGCGTGGTATGCTGCGGCCTCGACACCGGATGCTGCAAGTTTTCCGGCTACTTCATCAACACGCTTGCGGGAAAGGGCATATACAATACCCGCCTCATTCTGGTGCGAGTCCAGAAACTCCGTCAGCTGATGAAAGGGTTTCTGCTTGGCCACCACGGTGTATCGGATGTTTGGTCTGTCAAAACCCGCAACATGACATGTGGCATCCTGGAGCCCAAGACGATCGATTATGTCTTCTCTGGTCTGCGGATCGGCTGTTGCGGTCAGGGCGATGAGCGGTACTTTCGGGAAGAGGCTGCGCAGCCTGCCGAGTTGCACATACTCGGGTCTGAAGTCATGCCCCCATTGGGAGACGCAGTGGGCCTCATCAATGGCGAAAAGAGCGATTTGCATCTCTCTCAGCCGTTCCAGGAAGGCATCGCTCATCAGCCGCTCAGGTGCCACATAGAGAAGATCGAGCTCCCCTGCATGAAGCCTTGCCAGTAATCGACGTGCATCGGCCTCGCCTACGGTCGAATTGTAGAAGGCCGCCGACACGCCGTTGGCGACCATGGCGTCAACCTGGTCTTTCATCAGTGAGATGAGGGGTGAGACGACTACAGCAACCCCTGATCTGTGGAGGCCGGGAATCTGGTAGCAGAGGGATTTTCCTCCACCGGTCGGCATCAGGACAAATGCATCTTCACCGCGAATCACTCCGGCGATGATCTCTTCTTGATGAGGGCGGAACGAGTCGTAGCCGAAGACTGTCTTGAGGGTTTTACGGAGAGGTAGCTGCTCTATGGCCATGGTCAAGTTATAATATCTAATGCTGTCAGATGCAAACTATTGCTTTGTGTTGGAAGGGAGGCTCTCATGGGGTATCCTTACTCCAATCACGCAGATGACCGGAGGGTATGTGGGCGATATGACCATTGATGAAGCTAACAGGGTGCTGGCAGAAGCGGATCTGCTGGTAGGGGAAGAAGGGGTGTCAGAAGCAATCGAACGAATGGCTCTGGAGATAACCACCAGGCTTTGTAATACGCGACCACTGCTATTCTGCATCATGAACGGTGGCTTGATCTTTGCTGGCCAGCTACTTACCAAGCTGCTGTTTCCGCTGGAGGTAAGGTACATCCACGTCACCCGCTACGGGAGTGCAACCTGCGGGGCCGAGCTCAACTGGCTGGTCAGGCCTGATAAGGATATGAAGGGCCGTACAGTGCTGCTTCTGGATGACGTCCTGGATGAAGGGGTAACATTGGCTGCAATCACCGATTATTGCCGCCTGGAGGGGGCTGCAGAGGTGCTGACAGCCGTACTGGTTGATAAACGGCATGAACGGAAGGTCTTTCCCTCCTTCAGGGCAGATTATACAGGTGTTGAAACTGTAGATCGTTTTTTGTTCGGCTATGGGCTTGATTATAGGGGATATTGGAGGAATGCGCCAGGCATATATGCGGTTAAAGGGTTATAAAATCCTCTGAGGGATTGACATTTAACCGTTAGATATGCATACTCACCCCTCACATATCTATTGCATTGGTGGTACACGATAATACTCAACCATCCGCGAGGATGGGGCGGAAAGCCTACAGGGTCTCACAGAGACAGCCGGGTTGCCGAAATATCAACGATATTTCCGCAACCCGGCTTTTTTTGTGAATGCCCGGCGTTTCCATTACCCTAATAAGAAGTGGAGGCGAAACTCAATTGAAGAAAGGAATCTCTATGCGAACAAGGTTGATTATTGCACTGCTTGCTGCAGCGCTCGTATCCTTTATCGGCGCTTCGGAAACAGAGGCCGGCTTTCCGGCCCCCCCAGGCTTTCCTGCCCCTCCGGGTCTGCCTGCCCCTCCGGGTCTGCCCGGTCTGGATGTACGTGTCAACGGCAGGCTGCCAGCACCCCCGGGTGTGAATATTTCCATAGGTGGTGGAGCGCCTGATACCGTTATCTACCAGGAGAGGCATCACCGAAAACATCGTGACCATGATCATGATGACCATGAGCATGACCATGGACGTAAGCATGGCCACAAGAACCATAGAGACTAACTCAAATGGCAATCAGTCAGGCCCAACTGAACAAGGTCGTCGGTTTTATCGCAGAGGATACTGGTCTAAAGCCATTCCAGGTAGAGAATACCGTCGCACTTCTGCGCGACGGCTCAACGGTCCCTTTCATTGCCCGCTACAGAAAGGAGCGAACCGGAGAACTGGATGAAGTGCAGATACGGACCGTGGAGGAACGACTCGGCTATTTCTGCGACCTGGAAGAGCGCAAGGTTGTGATTCTGAACTCTATCGAGGAGCAGGGTAAGCTGACTCCGGAACTGCGGGAGCGGGTCGAAGAGTCGCGTCTAAAGACCGTTTTAGAGTACCTATATCTCCCCTACAGGCCTAAGCGAAGGACAAAGGCGACAATTGCCAGGGAACGCGGGCTTGAGCCGCTGGCCGATCTTATAGCTGCCCAGAATTTAACAAACGGCACTCCAGTGGAGTCGGCCCGTAGCTTTGTGGATCCTGGTAAGGAGGTGCATGATCCCCTCTCTGCACTGGAGGGGGCTGGGCATATCCTTGCTGAACGCCTGTCGGATGATGCTGACGCGCGTTCAACCGTGCGGCGTCTGACCTGGGATAAGGGTATGCTCCATTCCAGGGTGGTTGCAGACAATAAGGCTCTGATCACCAAGTTCGAAATGTATTATGAGTATAAGGAACCGCTGAAAACCGTTCCCTCCCACAGGATGCTGGCGATGCGCAGGGGCGAAAAGGAGGAGGTTCTCCACCTTGCTCTTCTTCCCCCTACGGATCAAATACTGACTGGTCTGAAGAGTCGTCTGATCTCTGGCGAGAGCATCTTCAGTGGGATGCTGAAGGGGATTGCCGAGGATGCATACAAACGCCTTATTGCTCCTTCGGTAGAGAGCGAACTTCGCCTTGAAGCCAAGGAACTGGCTGAAGACGCTGCCATCCGGGTTTTTGCACAGAACCTTCGAAACCTTCTGCTGGCTTCTCCGGCAGGAGGCAAGCGGGTTTTGGGGATCGATCCGGGGTTGCGAACCGGGTCCAAGCTTGCGGCGGTGGATGCAACCGGGCGTTTTCTTGAACATGTCACCATCTACCCGCACACCGGTGCAGGACGGATTCAGCAGGCCAGACAGGATATGCTCCGCCTGATCGATAGTCACTGTGTCGAGATGGTAGCCATCGGCAACGGGACTGCCGGCCGAGAGATGGAGCTCTTTACGCGGGAGCTACTTGGTGACACGGGGAGGGATCTTCCGGTTGTGATGGTAAACGAGTCAGGCGCAAGTGTCTATTCGGCATCGGATATCGCTCGAGAGGAGTTTCCTGAGCTGGATCTGACCATACGGGGTGCAATCTCCATTGCTCGCCGCCTTCAGGACCCTTTAGCAGAGTTGGTCAAGATCGATCCAAAGAGCATCGGTGTCGGTCAGTACCAGCACGACGTAAACCAGGCCTTGCTGAATAAGGGACTGGAGAGCGTGGTCGAGTCGTGTGTCAACTTCGTAGGAGTTGAACTCAATACCGCTTCCTGGGCACTCCTTTCCTACGTTTCCGGAGTTGGTTCGACCCTCGCCAAGGCTATCATCAGGTACCGTGACGAAAACGGACCGTTTTGCGACCGTAAGGCCCTTCTCAAGGTTCCGCGCTTTGGTGCCCGGGCATTTGAACAGGCTGCGGGATTTCTGCGCATCCGTGGCTGCAAAAATCCCCTTGACAACACCTCTGTGCATCCGGAACGGTATCCGCTTGTGGAGAGTATGGCAAGAGACCTGGGGGTGTCGATTATCGAATTGACATCAGACCCTGCCCTGACTGAAAAAATTGACCTCAGGCGGTACGTCTCTGATACCGTTGGGCTCCCCACACTGCGCGATATCCTTGCCGAGTTGAAAAAACCGGGCCGAGATCCTCGTAGCCGGTTTCAAACCGCCACTTTTCGCGATGACATCCGAGAGATAGGTGATCTGAAGGAGGGGATGATCTTGCAAGGTGTGGTGACCAACGTTACCGCTTTCGGTGCCTTTGTGGATATTGGAGTCCATCAGGACGGACTGGTGCATGTCAGTCATCTGGCCAACCGATTTGTCAAGGACCCCAATGAAGCTGTCCGGGTAGGAGAGGTGATTAAAGTCAAGGTTTTGTCAGCGGATGCACAGCGTAAGCGGATCGCGCTCTCCATCAAGGAGGCTGTCTCTGGCGATGCACCTATAGCAGCATAATTTTAATTTTAGAAAACTTCATAAAAGATACCTTTCATATTTCCATCACTGCTGTTCACTATCTGCATATATTTCAGCTCCCCATTGTGTCAAATGACAAATAAATCAGCATGTTGGCGATGGCATGGATTGCGCTAAAGCGTAGAGGTACGGAACATATTAGCAGAATTGGGGGCAGGTTATGGATCTGATATTTGTATCTCTCGTGGCGTTCTGCTGGTTTTCATTGATTCTGATATCTATGTTTCATGTCAAAGAAGGGTGCAAGGAGAAAAACAGGCGTGAGTAGTTCCATAAAGAGTGGCGTTATAGATATCTTTATACAAAAGCACTCATCGTCATTGATAATCCCTTCTATCTCCTCTCCAAACTGAAAGCCCCAGAGGACCTTGTCTCTAGGGCTTTCAGCAACTCTAATGCTTGTTCTTACTTCATGATTTTCTCAGGCACACTCACTGTACCCACATACTCGGCAGACTGCGCATCCCCCTTCGTGCTCGACGGTTCCGCCGCATTCGGGGCAAGCTCCCCGCTCCGGGGTCTGCTTTTCCAGACCGGTGTCGAGGCCGGAGGCGGCCATGTGGGCCTGGATCGCCTTGGCTACAGCGTCTGCACAGGAGGTAACCTTGTTCTCTCCGAATCCGGACGGGCAGTGGCATGAGATGCCCAGTAGCTGCTTTACTACCTGACGGGCCTGGACACCGCTCCGCCATGCCAGCGATACCAGCCTCCCCATAGCTTCAGCCTGTGATGCTGCGCAACCACCTGCCTTTCCCATTGTGGTGAAAAGCTCGAACAGCCCTGTCTTGTCCTCGTTGACGGTGACATAGAGCGGACCGCAACCGGTTTGCATCTGGTAGGTCCACCCCTTCAGGGCCTTGGGGCGATCACGCTTATAAACCTTGTGGTCGTCTACTGCAGGTACAGCCTGTTTCTCTTCCTTCTTCCCTGTGGAGAGAACCTGTTCGTCACGGGAGCCGTCGCGGTAGATGGTGACACCCTTGCAGCCGGTCTTGTAGGCAAGGCGGTAGACCTTCTCCACATCCTCCATCGTGGCGGTCTGTGGGAAGTTGACCGTCTTTGAGACCGCATTGTCGGTGTATTTCTGGAACGCGGACTGCATCTTTATATGGTATTCAGGTTGTATGTCGTGCGCAGTGACAAAAATCTGCCTGATATCCTCGGGCACCTCGTGGATGTCATGAAGCGTTCCGTGCTCGGCTATTTTCTCCATCAGTTCCTGTGAGTAGAAGCCGCGCTCCTTGGCCACTTCCTCGAACAGGGGGTTGACCTCTATCATTTTAGTGTTGTCCATGACGTTGCGGACGTAGGAGACCGCAAAGAGAGGTTCTACACCGGATGACGCATTGGCGATTATGGAGATGGTCCCTGTGGGGGCGATGGTGGTGACAGTGGCGTTGCGGATCGGTGCCTTTCCCGGCCGATCGTAGATCGAGCCCTTGAAGTTGGGGAAGGTGCCCCGCTTTGTTGCCAGTTCACGGGAGGCGGCATGACCCTCATCGTTAATGAACTTCATGACCTTTTCGCCGAGTTTGATCGCCTCCTCTGAACAGTAGGAGATTCCGAGCAGTATCAGCATATCTGCCCATCCCATGACACCGAGGCCGATCTTACGATTTGAACGGGTCATTTCGTCTATCTGTTTCAGCGGGTAGTTGTTGACCTCGATGACGTTGTCCAGGAAGTGGACAGCCAGGGCGATTACCTCTTTAAGCCGCTGCCAGTTGATCTCACCGTTTTTTACCATCTTTCCAAGGTTTATGGAGCCAAGGTTGCAGGATTCAAAGGGGAGGAGAGGCTGTTCGCCGCAGGGGTTCGTCGATTCTATTTCGCCTATCAACGGTGTCGGGTTGTCGCGGTTCAACCGGTCAAGGAAGATGATACCGGGTTCGCCGTTTTCCCACGACTGCTTGATGATGCGATTGAAGACCTTGCGGGCGTTGAGGGTGCCGCACGGTTCGCCATTGCGTGGGTTAATCAGGTTGTAGTCGTGGTCTTCGTCAACGGCCTGCATGAACTCTTCAGTTATGCCAACGGATATATTGAAGTTGTTCAGCAGTTTCTGGTCGGCCTTGCACATGATAAAATGTATGATGTCGGGATGATCGACGCGAAGGATAGCCATGTTTGCGCCGCGGCGGGTCCCCCCCTGTTTGATGGTCTCGGTTGCAACGTCAAAAACCCTCATGAAGGAGAGGGGGCCGCTGGAGATGCCTGTGGTTGACATAACAACATCATTGGCCGGACGAAGGCGCGAGAAGGAGAAGCCGGTTCCACCACCGGATTTATGTATCAAGGCGGTATTTTTCACTGCTTCGAAGATCTCCTCCATGGAATCGCCGACCGGAAGGACAAAACAGGCTGAGAGTTGTCCAAGTTCGCGACCGGCATTCATCAGGGTTGGAGAGTTGGGGAGAAACTCGAAACTTGTCATTATCCTGTAGAATGACTCTGCAAGGGTGGTAAGGTCTGCCTTCTTGTCGAAAGAGCTGTCAGCGGAAGCTATGGCCTCGGCAACCCTGCGGAACATGTCAGCCGGTCCTTCCAGCGGCTTACCGCTCAAATCCCTCTTCAGATAACGTTTTTCAAGGACTGTACGGGCGTTCTGCGTGAGGCCGGGTATGGTATCTGTACTCTTCTTGGGCAGGGCTCCCTTTGCCATGTGTGCTGTTCTCCTTCATAGTCAGTGTATTAGGTTTACCACAACATTTTGTGTAGCGCGATGAAATTAAACACAACATCTATGGGCTGTCAAGCAGGTTATAAAATTAATATATAACCACCTGATTCGATTTGGAAAGTTTTGAATCATCGGGTAGCTGATTTACATGGCTCCATATTTGTGGTACAACCTCACCACTTTTTAATATAATTTAGCAGGAGTATTCATGCTGCGAATAGTGTTTCTCAGAAGACTGCTGACCGTATCTGCAGTGGTGGCACTTACTGCCTGCAGTTTGGGCTCAACGGCTGTGGTACGGCCAAAGTCAGACCCGTTGCCGGCCAAGGCAACTGTGGATCCTCTTCCTAATCCTGACGCAACCCTTCACCCTCCTCAATCGTCGACTCTGATACAAAAGCAGCCTACGTCACCTGTGCAACCTGCTTCCTCTAAACGCAATGAACCGCTGCCTGAGATTCCTCTGCAGCCTCGTCTGGCTGAACGTGGCTCAAGCCTTGTTCAGCGCGCCGATAAGAGTTATGAGACCGCAACACTGACCGAGGATGTCGTCTGGCGCGGTGTAGTACAGGTGTCAGGATGGGTGACGGTTCCGCAACAGGTGACCTTGACCGTGGAAGCGGGTACTGTAGTCCGCTTCAGGTCAGAAGGAGAGAGTGGTCAAGGTGACGCGGGTCTCCTGGTGCTAGGGAGACTTGTAGTAGCTGGCAACTCAGACAAGCCGGTACTATTCACCGGCAGCTATGCGCAGCCGGTAGCCGGAGACTGGCAGGGGATCGTACTCCTGGCCAGCGACAAGAAGAACCTGCTGGAACAGAGTCGAGTGGAGGGGGCCAGAGTCGGGCTCGATTCGCTTCACTCTCAACTGACCATCAGGGATGTGGTAGCTACTGCGTGCGGCACCGGATTCAGTTTTCGGGATTCCATCGTGACTGTTGCCGGAGGAGGGGTCACTGGTTGCGGATTAGGAATGCACTCTGCCGACAGTGAGTTGGAGTTGCGTGATATTAGCGTTTCCAGCAATACGCAAGGCGTTGGTATTGCCGGCGGCTCTCTCTATCTTTCAGGTGCTACGCTCTATGGCAACAAAGGTGTGGCTATGGCAGTAGAAAACGGAAAACTCAAAATTACCGGCAGCAGCTTTACCGTGAACGGTACCGGTCTCCGTATCACCGGTTCTGAAGGGATGGTTTCGTTCAATCGACTGCTGAACAACAGGGATTCCGGAATGCACCTGATCAATTCAAGGCTCAAGATCAATGGCAATGAGATTTCTCAGAACAGCGCGGCTGGTCTCAAGATTGTAGAGGGGGGCAATGTTCTTTGGGGCAACATTCTGGCTGCAAACAACGGTCATGACCTTGAATATTCAGGTGCTGCCGATCTGGCGGCCATGGGTAACTGGTGGGGAGGAATCGCACCTGACCGACTTTCTTCACGGATTCAGAGTGGCGATTCTTCTGGTCGGGTACGGTATCTTCCGCTCCTTTTTCAACGCCCCCAATCCGGAATCTGAGTTTGAGCTCATTCAACCTTTACAGTCAGGCATTTTGGGTAAATGCGGTTGCCAAGCTCCTGTCCGCGTGCTACTGTTTTAATACATGGCGATATATCTGGACAATGCAGCAACTTCCTTTCCAAAGCCCGACCAGGTCTACCTTGCAGTCGACCGGACCTTTCGGGAGACCATGGGAAGTCCCGGAAGAGGGGGCCACCAAGCTGGAATAGCAGCAGGTAGGTTGGTTCTTGAGACTCGAGAGGTTCTTGCGTCTCTTTTTGGCGTATCGGATTCCAGCAGGGTCGTTTTCACCCATAGTGCCACAGAAGCCCTCAATCTAGCGGTTCGTGGCATTCTCAAACCGGGCGATCATGTTATTACTACCTCCATGGAGCATAATTCCCTTGCACGACCGCTGAATCTGGCTTCACAACAGGGTGTTGAAGTAACCTGGGTTTCAGCTGACGTTGCAGGTTATGTAACTCCACGTGACATTGCCGCAGCCCTTCGTCCCAATACCCGACTGGTTGCAGTCACTCACTGTTCAAATGTTACCGGTACTCTTCAGCCGGTGGCTGAAATTGGCAAGCTGGTCCGCCAGGCAGGCCCTGCTTTCCTGGTAGATGCGGCACAAAGCGCAGGAAGCATCCCGATTGACGTTGAGCAGATGCAGATCGATCTACTTGCAGCGCCAGGGCACAAGGGGCTTATGGGGCCGCCGGGTACCGGCTTTCTCTATATAGCCGAAGGAATTACTCTGGAGCCTCTTCTTGTGGGGGGAACCGGGACATCGTCTGCCAGTCTCGACCAGCCTGACGACTTGCCGGAACGTTTCGAGAGTGGCACACTGAATACTCCTGCCCTGGCCGGCCTTGCTGCCGGAGCTACTTACGTTGCCTCCATCGGTGTTGCGGAGATCTCGCGTCACGAGTCGATTCTGGTACGCCGGCTAATGGAAGGTCTGACCCCTATAACCGGTGTACGCCTTTGCGGGCCTCCAGTCAATGCGGTACGAGGGAGTGTGGTATCCTTCACAGTCAAGGGGAAAGATCCGAGCCAGATCGGTTTTGTACTTGACCATGAGTACGGAATTTCCGTAAGGACCGGTCTTCACTGTGCGCCCCAGGCACACCGAACCATAGGAACCTATCCTGGGGGGACCATACGGGTCAGCCCAGGCTGGTTTACCACAGAAGCTGAAATTGTCCGGTTTGTCGAAGCAGTCGAACAGATAGTCGGGAGGTAGGAATGAACCATTTCTTGCGTTTGATCGGTTGTATTTTGTTGCTGGCTGCCGCAGGCTGCTCTCTGCCGCCCGAACGCCCCTTTACCCGTCAGGACATATATAAAACCAATATTTTTAGCTATTTCACGATCAAAGAGTCTCCAGATAGCGTTCTGGCTGCAGTTAACCGGGATGGTGAGGCAGTGGTTGAAGGGGTAGACAAGAGCAAGAAATTGTACTTTATTAAAATAATGACCAGTGGTAAGGAACTAAAAACCACTTTTGTCGAAAAATAGCAGATAAATCTGAGACTCTTGCAAGAAAGGGATCCATGAAAACCTTCATTCTCGACACAAACGTTCTCCTCTATGATCCGCAGGCCCTCTACAAATTTGAGGACAACAGTATAGTCATTCCTATAACGGTGATCGAGGAGATCGACCGATTCAAGAAGGACATGAACGAGACCGGTCGCAATGCACGTCACATTTCGCGACTTATGGACCAGCTTCGGAAGGACGGATCGCTAACCAAAGGGATTCATCTGGAGAACGGTGGCCAGGTCAGAGTTGAAATTTACGAAGAGAAGGTGATGAAGAGGTTGCCGCCTGAGCTTCGAGTGGACCGTGGCGACAACCGTATCCTTGCTGTGGCTGTTGATCTTCATGAAAAGGACGTTACTAACCCGGTAATACTTGTTACCAAGGACACAAACCTCCGGATAAAGGCCGATGCACTGGGTCTCGTGGCCGAAGACTACGAATCGGACAAGGTTGATATCGAGGAGTTATATGCAGGTTATTCTGAACTGGAGGTTGATCCGATCATTATTGACCGGGTGCATGGCCAGGGTTTTGCCGAGATAGATCTTACGTTTCTCCCAAACCAGTTTCTGACCCTCAAGGATCAGGTAAATCCTTCTCACAGCGCCATCTGTCGCTATGATGCTGCTCAAAAGCGGCTTGTACCTCTTAGAAGGGCAGGGAAAGAGGGGGTGTGGAGCATCCATCCACGCAATCGTGAACAGTCTTTTGCTCTGGATGCCCTGCTTGACGACAATGTCAAGCTTGTCACACTGGTGGGTAAGGCAGGAACGGGCAAGACTCTGCTTGCGATTGCTGCAGGTCTCCAAAAAGTGGCAGAAGAGAATGTCTACAATCGACTGCTCGTCTCAAGGCCGGTTTTTCCGATGGGACGAGATCTCGGATTCCTTCCCGGTGACATAGAAGAGAAGCTTACCCCCTGGATGCAGCCGATATTTGACAACGTGGAACTTCTTCTCTCTGGCCACGAGGCTGAAAAACGACACAGTAAGGGGTATAAAGAGCTGATGGCCATGGGGATTCTTGATATAGAGCCTCTCACCTACATCCGCGGCCGTTCCATCCCGAACCAGTACATGATAGTTGATGAGGCCCAAAACCTGACTCCACACGAGATCAAAACCATCATAACCAGGGCCGGCGAAGGGACCAAAATCGTTCTCACCGGCGATCCGTACCAGATCGACAACCCCTATGTTGATGCTTCCAGCAACGGACTTACCTATGTTGTGGAGAGGTTCAAGGAGCAATTGATCTCCGGTCATATCACCATGACCAAGGGGGAGAGGTCGGAGCTGGCGGAACTTGCAGCGAATCTGCTTTAGTGATGCGCCCTGTGCCCGATATCTGCGTAACTCTTCGCAATCCCTTGTGCGGCATAGCGGTGCTATGCCTGCGCGGTATCGCTCGACAGCCTTGATCTCGGACAAAAATCGCATCCCTATTGGGAAGATCGACATCAAACTTTATGGCCAGGGGCGTGCTACACGCCCCGCCTTTTTTTATTGGGATAATTAATGCTTGTATTGGCAATTGAGACATCGTGTGACGAAACTGCTGCTGCTGTTGTAAAGGATGGAAGAACCGTACTCTCCAGTATAGTCGCCTCCCAGGTGGCAGTGCATGCCGAGTATGGCGGCGTGGTGCCGGAGATCGCTTCGCGAAAGCATCTTGAGAGTGTTGTTCCGGTGGTTCAGGAGGCGCTGAAAGTTGCCGGTGTGAGTCTCGATGCAGTCGAAGGGATAGCGGTGACTCAGGGGCCGGGTCTGGTTGGGGCGCTTCTCGTGGGTATAGCAGCAGCACGAGGGATTGCTGCCGGTCGAGGAGTGCCGGTGGTCGGTGTAAATCATATAGAGTCTCATCTGCTCGCTCCGTTTCTGGAGCAGCATCTTGAGTTCCCTTATCTTGCCCTGGTTGTCTCAGGGGGTCATACCCACCTCTACCGAGTTGACGGTGTCGGTCGCTATGCGACAGTAGGACAGACTCAGGACGATGCCGCAGGTGAGGCGTTCGACAAGGTGGCAAAGCTGGTTGGTCTTCCGTACCCAGGAGGGGCTGTTATTGACCGATTGGCAGGTGAAGGCGATCCAAAGGCTGTAAAACTTCCTCGACCGCTTCTGAACGACGGATCTTGTAATTTCAGTTTCAGCGGACTAAAGACCGCAGTCCTGACCTGGCTGAAGAACAACCCGAATTCTGCTGTCGGTCAGCCGCTCGCCGACCTCTGCGCATCTTTCCAGGGAGCTGTATGTGATGTTCTCGTTGCAAAGACCGCTTTAGCAGTAGAAAAAACCGGTATCCGCAGACTGGTGGTGGCTGGAGGTGTTGCCTGCAACAGCGGATTACGCCGGGAGATGAACGTTTTCACCAAACGTACAGGGGTGGAGCTCACTATCCCGTCTCCGTCTCTTTGTGCCGATAATGCCGCTATGGTGGCGGTACCGGGTGATTTCTACCTTTCACTCAAACAGCCTTCAGTCAGCGGCTTTGATGCCTTGCCGTCATGGCCACTGGATAAGATTATTTTGAGGTTTTCGGAGTCTGAACTTTGAACCTCCCCCGCCCTAAAAAGGCCCTGGGCCAGAATTTCCTGGTTGATCAGGGGGTACTGGGACGCATAGTTGAGGCAGTGCGGATTGATCCTGGTGACCGTGTTCTGGAGGTTGGTCCGGGCCGAGGTGCGCTTACCAGGATGCTCGCTTTGCGTGCTGCGAGTGTCATTGCTGTGGAACTAGACCGCCAGCTGGTGCCGATTCTCATTGAAGAGTTTGCAGCAATGCCAAATGTAGAGGTAGTTCAGTCTGATATACTTCGCGTTAAACTTGAAGAACTGCTTGGTAACGATCTGGGAATTAAGTGGAAAGTTGCCGCTAACCTCCCCTACAATATTTCATCCCAAGTCCTGTTTAAATTTCTGGACAACCGGTTTCATTTTAGCCGGATGGTGCTGATGCTTCAACGCGAGGTTGGAGAACGTCTGCTGGCAGGCCCGGGTGGCAAGGAGTACGGTATCCTTTCTCTCCTTTTCCCAATGGTCTTTAACGTAAAAAAAGAGCTTATCGTCCGCCCTGGCGCATTTTTCCCCGTGCCGAAGGTCGATTCGATGGTTCTCTCCTTCGAACCGCTTCCTGAGCCTCGCTTTCCACTTAATAACGAAGCGATGTTCCGCCGACTCGTTAAGGCTTCTTTCAGCCAGCGGCGCAAGACACTCTGGAACTGTCTCAAAGGGGAGGGTTTTACAACGTCGGATGTTTTGCTGAGAGATCATTTGGCAGTCTGTGGAATCGAGTCTGGAAGGCGCGGAGAGACCCTGACCCTTGAGGAGTTTGCCCGTCTTTCCAACCAGCTTGGCGAACCGGGATAATTCCTGAAAAGGGTGGCAAAGGTTTGGCGGCATATGGTATAAAAATGCTTCATTGTAAGCGTTCTGGAGGATCAACATGAAGATATCTGTGTTCGGCGCCGGCTATGTGGGACTGGTTGCTGCAGCCTGTTTTGCAGAGAGCGGCAATACCGTCGTTACCGTGGATGTGGATCAGGCGAAGATAGAAGGACTAAAGCAGGGGATCATCCCGATCTATGAGCCTGGACTCAAGGAACTTGTGCTCCGCAATCAGGCCGAAGGAAGGCTCTCCTTTACTACTGACATAGAGATGGCTGTCAAGGGATCTCTGATTAATTTCATCGCTGTCGGTACACCTCCGGGCGAAGATGGCTCAGCCGACCTGCAGTATGTGCTTGCAGTGGGTCGGAGTATCGGTCAACATATGCAGGGTTTCAAGATCATAGTGGATAAGTCCACGGTGCCGGTCGGTACTGCGGACAAGGTCCGTGCAGCTGTTCAGGAGGAGCTTGACAGTCGAGGGGCTGCCATTGAGTTTGACGTGGTTTCCAACCCTGAATTCCTCAAGGAGGGAGCGGCGATAGATGACTTCATGAAGCCCGACCGGGTGGTGATAGGGACTGACAATGTCCGTACGGCCGAGATCATGAAAGAGCTTTACGAACCGTTCATGCGCAAGCAAAACCGGATGATTGTCATGGATATCCGGAGCGCCGAAATGACCAAGTACGCGGCCAATGCCATGCTTGCCACCCGGATTTCATTCATGAATCAGATCGCCAACCTCTGCGAGCTTATGAACGCTGATGTGGCTGCGGTGCGCGAGGGGATTGGCTCTGATTCCCGAATAGGCTATGATTTTCTTTTTCCTGGTCCGGGTTATGGTGGTTCCTGTTTTCCCAAGGATGTGAAGGCCCTTATCCGAACCGCTCAGGAGTGCAACTACAACTTTGTACTTCTCAATGCGGTAGAGGAGGTTAATGAGCGCCAGAAAAAGATTCTCTCGCAGAAGGTTCTTAATATCCTCGGAGATCACTCGTTGGATAAGCCCCTTTCCGGACGGGTTATCGCCTGCTGGGGTCTCTCGTTCAAACCCCGCACCGACGATATGCGGGAGGCACCGTCTCTTACTGTTATCGAGGATCTCCTTGCACAAGGGGCAAAGGTGCGGGTTCATGATCCGGAGGCGATGAAGGAAGCAAAGAAGATCTTTGGAGAACGAATCGAATATAGTGCCAACCAGTATGAGATCCTGTCCGGGGCAGATGCCCTGGTGATAATCACCGACTGGAGTGAGTACCGCAACCCCGATTTCGAAAGGATCATGGTTGAACTGAAGGAGCCGCTCGTCATCGACGGTCGGAATCTGTACAAGCCTGACCGGATGTTCACCGCCGGCTTCCGCTATGTGCCGCTGGGTCGTAACGGCTCCGGCTTAGTCCAGGGAGGGAAATAAGGATGCGAATACTAGTTACCGGTGGTGCCGGATTCATCGGTTCCCATCTCTGCGAGCGTCTGCTCGGCGAAGGACATGATGTCGTGTGTCTCGACAACTTCTTTACCGGCAGCAAACGGAACATAGAGCATCTTCTGGACAGTCACCGTTTCGAGTTGGTCCGTCACGACATTACCCAGCCAATCCTTCTTGAGGTCGACCGGGTCTATAACCTCGCCTGCCCCGCATCTCCGGTTCACTACCAGTACAATCCGGTAAAGACTATAAAGACCAACGTAATGGGTACCATTAATATGCTTGGTCTTGCCAAACGGGTTCGTGCACGGATATTGCAGGCGTCGACCTCCGAGGTTTACGGCGATCCCAAGGTTCATCCCCAGACTGAGGATTACTGGGGAAACGTTAACCCGATCGGTATCCGTAGCTGCTACGATGAAGGGAAAAGAGTGGCGGAGACCCTTATGATGGACTACCATCGCCAGAACGGGGTTGATATCCGAATCATCCGTATTTTCAATACATATGGCCCCAGGATGGCCGAGAACGACGGACGTGTTGTCTCCAACTTCATCCTTCAGGCGTTGAAGGGCGAAGATATCACGGTGTATGGTAAAGGTGAGCAGACGCGTTCCTTCTGCTACGTTACCGACCTGATTGAAGGTATTGTGAGCATGATGGAGTGTGAAGGATTCACCGGTCCGGTTAACCTTGGGAATCCCTCCGAGACCTCTATTCTGGAGTTTGCCGAGCGGATAATCGAACTCACCGGATCAAGTTCGAAGATCGTATACAAGCCTCTTCCTGCCGACGATCCCCAGCAACGACAGCCGGATATACGTCTCGCTGGAGAGAAGTTAGGCTGGATACCGCGAATTGCTGTTGATGACGGATTGCAGAAGACCATTGATTATTTCGTTTCAACGCTTAAGTCCAGCGTTCGCTGACAAGGAAGTTCCATGCGCAGGCGGCTCTACCTGATTCCAGCCGCAGTTATCCTCTTTATCCTGTTTTTTACCATCTTTGGTGAACGTGGATTGTTGCGGATTTATGAACTAAACCGTGAAAAGAGTGAGCTTTCTGTTCGTGGCGAGGCTCTCATCCAGGAGAACGAGCGTCTTAAGCGGGAGATAGAGGCGCTGAAAACCGACCGGCGTTACCTGGAGAGTATCGCACGCAAAGATTTCGGACTGGTCAGGCCCAATGAGATAGTCTATCAGTTTCCTTCCGCTGCTAAACAAGAGGCTGTTAAAAAGCCGTGATGTCTTAACAGATGTGGATCAACAACCGATTGATTCATGGACATGGCCACCGTTAGCGAGACACAGTTCTGTGCGACATCTGCCTGCGAGAGAACTGTGTAAAAACATTCTGCATATCGGATTCAGGGATCACAGGATTTCTGTCAATACGTATTACTGAAGGACCCTGAGGAACCAAAGGGTGAAGTTGCGGAGAATAAGACCGAAGGGAAGGGTGCATGAAAAGGAGTATCGTTGAACTGATCCGCTCAGCTCTGACCGATTGTCATGCTGATGGTACCATATCCACTGCAGATGCACCGGTATTTGCCGTTGATAAACCGACTCAGGCAGAGCATGGTGATTTTGCCACCAATATTGCAATGCTTCTGGCCAAACCTGAAAAGAAGGCGCCTCGCGCCATAGCAGAGATCCTTGCGGCGAAGCTTCGCTTGAGTAGTGACCTCATAAGCCGTATCGAGATTGCCGGTCCAGGATTCATTAATTTCTTTATCAGTCGCGGTGCCTGGCAGCGAAGTCTCCTGGAGATCGAGGTTGCCGGAGAGCTTTACGGACGCTGTAAAGTCGGTCAGGGCAAAAAGGTGCAGGTAGAGTTTGTCAGTGCTAACCCGACAGGTCCTCTTCATATAGGTCATGGCCGTGGAGCGGCCTTGGGTGATACGATCTGCCGACTTCTCGAGGCCGCAGGATGGGCCGTGACTCGCGAGTTTTATTACAATGATGCGGGGCAGCAGATCGCAAATCTTGCACTGTCGGTACAGGCCCGCTGTCTTGGCGTCGAACCGGGCGAACCTGGCTGGCCTATGGATGGTTACCAGGGTGATTACATTCGGGAGGTTGCATCCGCGTATCTGGAAGGCGCCACAGTTCATGCAGACGACCGTCATGTTACTGCCGTAGCTGATCCGAATGATCTGGATGCCATCCGAAGCTTTGCGGTCGCGTATCTCCGGAGAGAGCAGGACCAGGATCTCACAGCCTTCGATGTCCACTTCGACGTCTATTCACTTGAATCGGACCTCTACGCAGACGGTCGTGTGGATGCCGTTGTTCGGCGACTGCAGGAAAATGGCCATGCCTACGAGCGGGATGGCGCGCTCTGGCTGCGGACCACCTGTTTCGGAGACGACAAGGACCGTGTCATGCGTAAGGCCGATGGAGGCTATACCTACTTTGTCCCGGACGTTGCCTATCACCTGGGCAAATGGGATCGAGGGTATACCCGCGTCATCAATGAGCAGGGGGCAGACCATCACAGCACAATCACCCGAGTGCGTGCAGGACTTCAGGCTCTTGATGCGGGAATTCCGCAGGGATGGCCTGAATACGTGCTTCACCAGATGGTGACTGTCATGAGAGGTGGCGAGGAGGTTAAAATCTCCAAACGCGCCGGCAGCTATGTCACCCTGCGCGAGTTGATTGACGAGGTTGGTCGTGATGCCACCAGATTCTTCTTTGTGATGCGCAGGCCTGATTCACAGCTCGTCTTTGATATAGATCTAGCCAAGCAGCAGTCCCTTGACAACCCGGTCTATTATGTTCAGTATGCGCATGCCCGTGTTTGCAGCATCTTTGACATGGCCGCACAGAAGGGTATAACCCCTGACTTTAAACAGTGTTACCTGGAACGGCTGGATACTGAAGAAGAGTCAGCAATCATACGTACACTTCTCTCCTTTCCCGAAGTGGTGGAAGGGAGTGCTCTTGCTTTCGAACCTCACCGCATCATCTACTATCTGCAGGAACTTGCTGGGCAGTTTCATAGTTATTATAACCGGAACCGGGTAGTAACCGAAGACCAGGATCTGACTATCGCACGTCTCTTTCTGCTCAGATGCATTGCACGGACAATAAAGAATGCCCTGAATCTGATGGGTGTTTCAGCACCTGAACGGATGTAAGGCAGGCATTTTAATGGCAATGGATTATCGCGAAACTCGATTTATGAATAAAAACAAACCGCGTCGGCGGTTTTTTGGGGTTTATGCTCTGGCGATAGCCGTAACGGTCATGCTTGTCTATGGCCTTGGTGTTGCCAGCGGCTGGTTTGCCTGCATGTACAAGATCAGAAAGACCTCCACTTCGCAGCAGGTTCCAGTTACGGCTGCAACCCCCACTCCTCCGAAAACAGGGATGCCGGGGCCTCTTCCCGCAGCACCCCTTAACAAGGGTGGAGAGATTCCTCTCACATTTTACGAAACCCTACACAGTGCTGGGAAGGGTGTTATCGGAAGCGGCATTAATCCAAAACGGCTTGAACAGCAACCGACAGGCGTACCCGTGCAGCCACTCCCTGTTAAGCCTCCGGCAGTAACACGGCAGTCAGGAGATCCGACACATCCTCAAACGCCACAGCCGAATGTACAGGTCAAATCTCCTCCGCAGGTGACACTCTTACCGGTTCCATCAGCTTCTCCTCCGTCGAGGTCTCCTCATGCTCCCGAAAGAGCTGCGGAACCACGGTCACCTGACCGGGACAGACGTTTTACCGTTCAGGTTGCCTCAATCAAGGAGAGGGCTGATGCTGATGCGCTCCGCGACAAACTGGCAGCAAAAGGCTTCAACCCTTCAATAGCCGAGGTAAATATTCCAGGTAAAGGATTGGTGTACAGAGTTCGTGCCGGCCGCAACCTACAGCAGAGCGAGGCTCAGGAGCTGGCAAATCGTCTTGGTTCGGGGTCAATTGTTACACCTGAATAATTTGGCAAAATTTCACATTAACGATTTACCGGTATACGCGTTTTCCGCTAGTTAACCCCTATCCCTTTCCGGATAGGGGTTTTTGCGTAAAAGGTATAAATATGAGGTGTCTTGACATTTTCAGGTATTAATATGAAATAATATATGTTTTATGGTATTATTCTGTAAACAGCGGTATTATTTTCAATAATTATATCCGGTTGTCCATCACAAGGAAAGCCAGCATGAAGAACGTAAAAATTCTTCTTGTAGAAGATAGCCAAGATGATGTTTTTCTGGTTAAGCGTGCTCTAGCAAAGTTGAATGTTAGGGACGTTAATGTCGTTTACAATGGTAGAGAGGCCCTAGAATATCTTTTTGGCGATGATGCTATCACACCAGTCACGTCAATAAGAACAATACCAGATTTAATCCTGCTAGACCAGAGGATGCCTATAGTTGATGGAGTTCAATTCATGGAATGTGCTCATTCCGCGCTTCATGCCCACAATGTCCCAGTTATAGTAATAACATCTTCGACTCTTCAAAATGAAAAAGACCGGTTTTTTGAACTTGGTGTAAAAGATTATATTGGAAAACCCATAAACGTTGAAGGTCTCCGCAGAGCAATAACTACTGTATTACATTAATATCTACACAATTACTCTCCTCAGCATTCATTTGAATGACCCATGACAGCACCCAGGTAAATTTATGATTATGAGTTTCACGTATTCACCACCTAAGGCCAATGAATGTCAGTAGAACGATCTTGCGACCCATTGCATGGGATAACACTGGAGAAGATTTTAAAAGATCTTGTTGAACAGTATGGCTGGGATGAACTTGGGAAAAGAATCGATATCAACTGTTTCATCATCAATCCTTCAATTAAATCCAGTTTGAAATTCTTGAGAAGGACACCCTGGGCTAGGGATAAGGTAGAAGCTCTATATCTTGAAAAGTACTTTGCAACAGATATTTAATAATAGGCACGCATCATTCTAATATCATACGAATTATAAAGATAGTGTTCTGGCTGAACAAAAAAACATGTTGACTTAGATAATTAGTTTTAGTATAAACAGATTTCTTCAATTGTCGCGGGGTGGAGCAGTCTGGTAGCTCGTCGGGCTCATAAGGTCATAAAATCACTCAACTTAATTATCTGCTAAACGCAACATACAAAGGCATCTAACATACATTGTTAGGTGCCTTTTTTAGTACCTGTGTTGCAAGTCCAGTTGCAACAAGTAATCATCCCTACCAGTAATTACCTCCTCCTTAAACTATTCTTAGTAGCAAATCCCCAACTTATCAGTACGATTCATCGATCCCCCCATGCCTATTAACTAGTGGTGGCACATCTGAAATTATATGTTCTGTAATATCATTAACTGCATTGCAGTTAGGGATGGTCACAGGGCTATCCTAATGAAGATTATTGCTACCGCGCTCACATCCGTTCGCTTGCTTCCTCGCTTAGAGCTACAAACGATAAGACCCGTTTGCATCTCTAAGCCGAGGGTAAATGTTTCTCTCTGGCCTGTAGAATGGGCAGTCAGCAAGAGGAATCGCACCAGTATTTGCAACAAGTTTTACTCTTAATTGCGCAACTAGCTGATAATGCACATGTAATAGCTGCGTCCCGTCGGGTAGTTAACCCGAATTGTTTTTGATATATAAAAATTTGATATTTAAGCTTGACAATCAGTGAACAGATAGTTAAATATGATCACAGTAATACACTGGATACACATAGGAGGTTCAGATGGGACGATACTCTGTATATATACCAGAGAAACAGGAGGAGCTTTTAAAACAGGCCATGGAGTATGGAGGTGATTCGACATCAGGAGTAATCATTAAAGCTTTAGAGATATATGTCAGTCACATGGAAGACCGGTACAAAGGGATAGAGGAAAAAATAATATTGGATGGGACCATAGACCATCGGACTGGTGAAATATTTGGAAGAAAGGTCAAATTTTATGGGAAGGAGCTTGCAAGCATTCGAACTAGAGAAGTTGGCCCTGAAGCAGTAGAGCACCAGACCCTTTATCTAACCAAGAAGGGTAAGTATATACTAGAAACTACCATTTTCGATAAGTCTGCTGGGGAAGAATCGACCACTTTTGAAGTGTGCCACTCCTTAGATGATTTGCGACAAAAGGCAAATGCAGATTTATTAGTTAAGGCCGGAAAAACTGCTGGGGAATTCTTGGAGGAGCTTGATGTTTAGAGTTCAGAACCAAAAGGAGGTGGTTGAATTGGAGTATCAAGCAAAGAAGAACCCCATAGACTGCTAGGGGCAGTCACATGGGGCAAGGTCAATGTTACTTGGGTAAGCGGACACTAACCTGTTGCTATTATGGGGTATATCTACCTGTAATGCAATATATAACTGGGCTAAGGAGGCCCTAATTCGATGAGAAACAACGTACAGCTTTTAAATGCAGCACTTTTACTTGCCCTGGCCGATTCGGAGTTCATGGGTAACAACTCAAAGGTGGACAAGGCTGTTGATGCCTTGACCCCTAAAGACGGTCTTACCAGGATCTTTAAGCAGCTCCAAGGTAATGCGAAAAAGGATTTCCTTTTGGGTAAAGACGAAAAAAAGAGTGGTTACACTGATGAAAATAAAGCAGCAAAAATTCGGGAGTACGTCGAGCATAAGTTTAATTCCTATATGCTTGACAGTAAAACATCTGATAGGGCTAAGGCCTTGTTTAATGAAGTTTTCAACCCGCAAATAGTTATTGTTGATGTTGTAGAAACCGGTGAGTTAGAAGTAGCAGCATAAGCTAATTGTGGCTTTACAGAGAATTGGGGAGCTTAATTGCTCCCCTTTTTGTTTTTTTAAAGAGGTTACATCATGCCAAACTATACCTTTGACGACTATCAGAACTGCACTTTATTTGATGTTCACAGATGGAGTGACTATCCTGAAGTTTTAGCTGTTAGGAAGCAGATATTAGAGGAACTTGGTTTTTCTGGATCTAAGAAGGAAATTAATCATGTTACTGTTATTTTATTGAATCTGTACTATGTTTACTGTCTCGATCCTGATATGTGGGTTATGTTCTCAAGAGATCGGAATGATTTCAACCAGGGGAAGAGATACAATAAGTTGTTTATCAAATATGATATTATGATCAAGACTGTTGATAAGCTACTGGAGCTTGAATATATTGAGCAGAAGATGGGTTTTAATGACCCTAGGCCTGGAGGCAAGGCATTTGCTCCTAAAATGAAGGCCACTACTAAGCTGATAGATTTAATTGAAAATAAACATGCTGTAACTTTCAATATGATAGGGAAGTATGTTCCTGATGAACTAATAGTATTGAGAGATGCTGTTGGTGAAGATATTGATTATGTTGACACTAAAGAAACTAATCGTATGAGGGCTGTACTGGAGGCTTATAACAAGCTCCTTAGTGAAACCTATATCGATATACATTTTGATGTTGCTGATATACAGGATAAAGTTGATGCACGTAGAAAGAAGATCAACATTAATACTGGTCTGCCGAAAGACTATAGATTAGTTATTAATCTCTCGAATAAACGTGTCAGGCGTATCTTTAACAACAGCACATTTAATCAAGGTGGCAGATTCTATGGAGGTTGGTTCCAGAACATACCAAGTAAGCTTAGAGAGAAGATCATTATAAACACCGACTATACTGTTGAGATCGACTATTCTGGACTACATATATATTTGCTATACGCCTTAAAAGGTATTAACTTTGCTGACCTGGATATTGAGCCTTACATTTACCCTAAAGATAATGACCCTCTTGAGTATAGACCTATACTTAAAGTAATGTTACTTGCAGCTATCAACAGTAAAGATGAAGTTAAGTGTATTAAGGCTGTTCAGTATGAAATTAATATGAATAGAGATGCATTCCCTGAAGAGCTACCAGACCTTAAGGAAGCTTATCAGATGTTCAAAGAGTATCACGAAGATATTGCAGATATGTTCTGTAGCAAGTTAGGGACTAAACTGCAAAAACTGGATTCTACTATAGCAGAAACTGTTGTTAATGTGTTTACTAGTAAAGGATTACCGGTCCTAGTAGTACATGACAGCTTTATTTGTGCTAAGGAGAATTTAGATTACCTTTATGAAATCATGAGATACGCTTACTCTATTGCTGCACATAAACTTGGAGTACCTTCTGCCTTTATAAATACTAAAACTGTAGATATCACTAATAAGGCACCTGAGCCTCTTAGAGAGGATAATATACTAATAGATTATTTAGCTTGGTTAGATAAACCCCAGGGTAGAAGATTTACTAATTACCTTATAACTGAAGACCCTAGTACTGAAGCTTGTATTAAGGTGTTTAATACAACTATTACTGAAACAGGAGTATGCTTAGAATACTTGGTACCTGATGAAGGAGACTTTAGTTGATAAGTTATCTGTACTGTTAAAGTCTCTCAATAAATTATGTTACTTTTACTAAACTACTTATAAACAAATACACAAACCCACTTAGCACACACCCTCATACCATTATCCAGAGGATTCACTCTACTCCTTAATAATACCGATGAGATACAGCCGCGTAGAGCTTTTTTCAATAGGGTTCACAGACTATTATAAAAACATCAGTACTCATCTCAACTAAGGCAATTATGAATATAAACTGCTCATTACTCTTAGCAACCCTCACTCTCCTATTCGGAAATAAAACAAAGCCTTTATACGCCTAATTTGGAAGCCTGTGATATGGTTTTCGACGTAAGAATAACTTACAATTTATCTCAATTACATTCAATTACTTGACAGCTCTCCAAGATATTGTTTAATAGCAACAAATCAACTTAAAAGGAGATTCACTCAAAATGGCAACTATATTAGAAATGGCATCAGAAATATTAGTAGCTCACGCTTCCACTACCCAAATGTCTTCAGAAGAACTTTTAGCAGAACTAAGGAAGATCCATTCAACACTCGAAGCCTTGGAGTCAGGATCAGTAGTACAACCTGAACAAGAAAAACCTGCACTATCTGGAAAAAAATCTATCAAGAAAAATGAGATCGTATGCCTCCTATGCAATAAGGGAGGATTCAAGACCCTTACCAGACATCTCAACACAGCCCACGGAATAAAGCCTAAGGACTATAAGAAGCAGTTTGGTATCCCTGCTAAGCAATCTCTGTCTGCAAAAAACCTAACTGAGACAAGAAGGCAAGGAGCAATAGAAAGAGGCCTTAGTGAAAATCTTGTTAAGGCCAGGGCAGCAAGAGCATCGAATTTAGCAGCAAAGAAACCTACTCCTGTAAAAACAGTAAAGGCCAAAGCACCAGTACCAGCAGTAAAAGTTAAGGCAGCACCCAAGGCTAAGGCCATCAAAGCAAAATAGTACCTACTACCATAAATTGATATAAAGACCCCGACCACAAATCGGGGTTTTCTATTCACCTGTCTCGATTTCAATCAACGATGTTCACAACAAATACAAAACTTGGGGAACATAACCACAAAAAACCCTTATAAATCAACACAACTAAAGTGGCACTCATTTAGCAAATATATAAAGCACAAGGATGAACTGTCTCAAGTCAAGTTCTTCCTTCTCCTTAGCCCCTATACTCCCTCCTGTATAGGGGCATTTTTTATGTACTGAGGTGTTATATGGCCAACATTTGTACTTTCTAAGCTAAAATAAGTATGCTATATAATCAAAATCTATTTGCGTGGTAAGTATATTCCAAATAAATATATTAGGTAATTAGGATGAATATATATTCGCGCTTTGTGCGGGTTACTCACGAAATAATAATCCTCTTGTTGGTTATTACAGCATTTCAACTATGCGGGTGTGCAACCCCGATAGTCCCACCATCCTCTAAATCATCGGTGGATAAACTTCAAAGTCTTCAAAAATATAATTTATTAATCCTAGATCCGATGGTTTCATTCGAAAGTGTCAATGATGGTAAACTTATGGAGGGCTCAAAGTTAACCGAAGAAACAAGTGCTATGCAGCTTTCTATAATGGAAGTCTTACAAAAGAACATAATCGCCAATAAATTCAGGGCTAGCTCAATTGAAGAGACAACTAATAAAACTCGTATTAAAGAAATTTGCGAAAGCTTAAAACCGCATAGTAAATCTCTTATCAGTGCATTTAGAAGTAAAGATAATGCACTGCAATTATTGAATACTCTACGAAATGAATCTGGATTCGATGCATTGCTTATTTCAAAGACATTGGTAAAAGTTGGTAGCTATGGGGGAATCTTGCCTTTAGTGAACACTTCAAAAGTTTGGGGAAGTACTCATTCATTTGAAACTAAAGTAGTGGCAGTATCACTGATAGATGGAAAGCATATCTGGTCGAATGAGGTTTATGTAAGCAGTAATCCTTATAAAGAGAAATTATCCGAGGCTATTGGCATGTTATTCAATAACAATATTACGGAGGCTCCAAGTAATGGACTTTAATGTTAAATCAGCTACATTAGCTACAATATTACTTATAGTCATATCCATGTTGAGTATTTCAGGATGTGTGTCTGTAAAGACAATACCTCTTACTTTGAAAGAAAATAATTTCATCAGTATTATGCCTCTGCTTGATATCAGAAAAAACAAACCAGTAGCTGTAGCTGCATCTGATTATATTATGGTCTATGGTGTTAAAAGACCTTTTCTAATGCAGGGTTTTGAGGTTGATATGCCAAGTAATTTCAGTGATGATAACTCGCTACAAACATTACAAGTAGCTGAAATGGATGTAGATGAATTAGCTAAACTTGGTTCGCCAAAGTCAAAAGCGCTATTATATTTGTATTTGAACAATGTTGATATTACATATGCTGGTGTTTATGCGACAGTCAATGTAGATATTACAGCATCTTTGGTGCAAAAGAATCCACCTAAGCTATTATGGAAATATAATGCAACTGAATCTTCGGGAGTAGGCGGTCTACAAAGTAGCTTTGTGATTGATTCATTTGTACCTAAAGCCATAACTGATACGCTAGTTAATTTGTCAAATAATGTACCTGATATAAATAAATTAATTTCGCAATAATGTTATGATTTCAGTAGCCAATACATATTATTGAGAGGAGCGATTGTGAAGCCAATTATTAAGTATGCTTCTTCAGCTATATTATTGTTTGTATTATGTGGTTGCACCAGTAGCAGCACAGTAAAATTCAATAGTTATTTAACTAGAAATGAGTCATGTAGTAACAGTGCAACAATAAGTATTAATAGGGAAACGGATCGAATGTCGAGTGGTACCGCAACAGGCATATTAGACTCTGATACAATTATCGGCGAAATAGGACCTGGAGGCAACTTAACATGGTGTCGACCACCTGGTTATGTAGCATTACTAAGTATGCCAGTTCTTACGGAAAGATCCGAGTGGAACAAACCAACGCATGTTGTAATATTCCGAGCAGAAGCTGGTAAAACATATACTTTTCATACCGATTTTCCTATGGAGTATAAGCGATTATTCGCTGTACTGGAGCCAGAGAACTTTGATAAAAAACTTATTAATTTTGAAAAGTATGCTGAAAGAGAAGGTTTTATGACAATCAGCATTAAACCGGTCCCTGATGAGTTGTGGAAGGCAGAATTGGCTAAACTTAATTCACAGCAAGGTGTCTTAACGAAGTAAATAAGCAGTAACAAAAGATTCTTTAAAATATGTTATCTATTAAATGAATACAAAAGACCCCAGCCATAAAACTGGGGTCTTTCAGCATTTTAAGCACATAATCAGTGCGGATAAGTTTCTTGTATTCATGAAACTTGCTCCAAGAGTAATCGTGTTCAGACCATATTGTTAACCCCTCACCATAATTTGGCAGCTAATCTGTATTCAGGCTAAACATGTGTATCAACAAACAATAAATACAGCTAGGCCTACCACCACGAAGGATATAATAAGAAATTCCATGACACCTCCCTCATAGACCGTAACTTATTTATCAGGACATATGCGTAATGGATGCCAAATATAAATTATGTAATTACGGGGTAGTAGAAGTTTCAATCTCCTGCAGTTGCACGAAATATATACAAACTGTTCACTAATTTGGTAGTGTTAGTAGGCTGTCCTATCCCTCTACTAAGATAAGCCTTCTTAGGGCAAATATAGAAGCCTGAGATACCAATATGTGCGGACGCTTTACCCTTCAAGTACCTCCAGAACAACTTGCTGCTGTCTTCGGTATTCCTGTACCCAACATAACCCCAAGATTCAATATTGCACCATCCCAACAGATTGCTGTTATTCGGAATCTGGGAGGTGAGAACCACCTTGATCTACTTAAATGGGGCTTGGTCCCTTCTTGGGCAGAAGATATGGCTATTGGCTACAAGCTTATCAATGCAAGATCTGAAACCGTATTTGAAAAGAATTCCTTTAGAAGAGCAATACGTACTCGTAGATGTCTCGTACCTGCTTCAGGGTTCTATGAGTGGCAACATATTGATAAAACAAAGACCCCGTACTACGTCTCGATGGCAAACAATAATCCTATGGCCCTTGCTGGTATATGGGAACAATGGAAGTGTCCAGATAACACAATACTTGAAACCTGTGCAATCTTAACTACAGCAGCTAACAAGCTTATGGAAACAATACACGATAGAATGCCTGTTATCTTGCATCCCCAAGAATACTCCCTCTGGCTGGATAGAGAAGTATCAGATCCAGAGACACTCAAGCAGCTTTTCATACCTTATCCTGCTGATGTGATGGAGTCCTATCAGGTATCGAGTCTAGTAAACAATCCGAGGAACGATGGGGTGGAGTGTATAAAGGGAATCAATTGAGGTATTCCATAAAGCCCCTGCTAAGGACGAAAGGTAGTAATATTAGGTAGTCCAGCAAATGGATGCTTGCTGTGCTAATGTAAAGTTGGGTTTTAATGTTAGAAATCTTGTGTTTTGCTTTAATGGGATTATGTTTAAAATTAAAGGAGATACATTATGAATATTTTAACAGTTGTGTTGGTTTTGCTGGCAATCGCTGCTACCTGTTTTGCAGACCAGAATGTCAATGGTTACACTCGCAAAGATGGAACATATGTAAATGGGTACACCCGTTCAGATAGAGATTCTTCCTACAACAACAATTATTCAACTCGGGGTAACAGCAATCCATACACAGGTGAATCAGGCACAAATTCACGAACCTACAATGATCGTACACCAGAGTACAATAATAAAACCTACGGCAATCCTGGCTATGACAACTCTAATGGTTCTTCAGGTGGGAAAAAGGGTAAGTCATTGTATGGCTACTAATAATTTATGAAACAAGGAGATTAACAAGGGGCTGCATCAATTTGCAGTCCTATTTATATTCAATTTGATAACCCCATTCAAAAGCAAAAGGCTGAACGTACCCAACCGTTCGCCTTCTCTCCAACTGGTTCTGTCCAAGTACTTTCCCTGGAGTAGGTCAGACAGACTTCCTCAATATCCTTTTCCCAAGCTCTGAATACGCTTAACCCTACCATTCTTGAGAGTTATCTGATATTGGAACTGATTAGGCCCGAAGTTGAATATCCAATCCTCAATATCGTTAGTAATAATGGTCCTGTATTGTCGATTACCATTAATTGTAATAGCTTGCCTCTGAGAACCAGAAGCAGGTTCCCCGCATTTATTAATCACCTCACCACCAGTACTCCCAATTGAAATAACCGATCCATTGCATCTTAAGGTATCTCTGTCTTCCGCTATAGCTGGGTGAGTAGGCAAACTTAGAACCACAAAGGCAACTAACGAATAATACATTATTATTAAATATCGCATGTCTCTGGTATACCCCGCGACCTTAAGTAAATTTGTCGATGTAATTCCATTTATTGATTACAAACCTTAACTCAGATCTTTGGGAATACAAGAAAATGTAATTGATTTCTAATTAACAATATGTTATGGAAAATGGCCTACCCATTTATGATGTAAGCCTAAAGTACTAGAGGACTTTGATTAGTAAGATAAGTCAAAGCAAATATGACAATATCCTGATGTGAGGCAGTGAAGTATGTCTATTAATAATAATCAAGTTATTTTGGCATTTGCCGGAAAGGGTTTTCTATGTCAAATTTAATTGTTTTCTCAGCTAAGGAAGCTGATTCAAAAAGAATAAACGAGGAAGAAGAGCACCCATTCAGAACTAAATTTGAAAGAGATCGTGATAGAATACTTTATTCTGTGGAATTTAGGAGACTTAGTGGTAAGACACAAGTATTTGTAACAGGTTATGATGATAATATAAGAACAAGAATGACTCATACTCTTGAAGTAGCTCAAATATCTAAAACTATATCTAGGCACTTAAATATTGATGTAACATTAACTGAAGCTATTGCATTTGGTCATGATATTGGACACACACCTTTTGGACATGTTGGAGAAAGAACACTGAATCTCATTCTTAATGGTTGTGATGTTATAAAGAATATAAATGATTTTATCCCAAATGGTTTAAAAGGTTTTAAACACAATTGGCAGGGGCTTAGGGTGGCAATAGATTTAGAACGGATGGATAGAAAATATCCAGGGCTAAATTTAACAGATTTTACCTTATGGGGTATCGTAAATCATAGTAAATTAACATATGGCAGTTGCAACTATTACTCTAAGAATAAATGTAGATTTAAAAATGATTATAAATCATGTAAAGACGGCACACTCCAATTGGAATTTTATGATAAATACAATGAATATATCAATGATAACTCATGGACAATAGAAGCGTTAATTGTTAATTGGGCTGATGAAATAGCACAGAGAAATCACGACATACAGGATGGCTTGTTAGCTAACATTATTGACAAACGTGAATTGGTAAATACCTTAAGAAAAGTGTTTAAGGAAATACTAAATAAAGATGAGCTTAATTCATTAAAAATCATTGAAAAAGAAACCACTAAGCATTACTACATAACGTTGATATCGAGGTTTGTTGTTAACTTTTACGTATCTAGGCTAATTGAGACTTGTAAAACAATGCTAGGATCAATTAGGGATGAATATAATATATCTTCAGATAATTGCTTTCATAAGAATAAAAGCAATATATTAGATAAATACAAGTCACCATTTGATATAATAACTTATGACAAAAAATTCCTGGCACAAGAACACATATTTCACAAGTATATTAAAGACAGAATCATTAATTCTGGCATTGCGCAGAGAATGGATGGCAAGTCAAATTATATTATAGTACAGCTTGTAAAAGCATACATATCAAATCCACAGCAATTGCCAGATGCTACAATTATATCAATTTACAGAAATGCTGATCAATTTATGATTGATGATGAATCAAAGAAATATCCGTACGCAGAAATAGTCGCAAAAAAACGAAATGAGCTTATAGAAGATTATCAAAATGATAATAATAGTGAATTTAAAGCTGCACTATTGAGGACAATATGCGATTATATCGCTGGTATGACTGATCAATACGCACTTGATCAATTTGAACTTTTATATGGAGGCACTGGATTCCGACAATCTAGATAAGCATAAGATAGTTGGCGATAACATTCGAATCAAACTTTCCCGAACTGTGAAAAATATCCTGCTGCGATCTCCTTTAATATGAGGGTTTTTAAGTTACACATTATTTATTATGTTCCTAGTAGGATTTCAATTCATATAAACATCCGAGTAGATAGATGAAATAGTAGAAACGAGAACTCGCAGAAAACGAAACCCAAGGGCTAGGGGGCAGTTGCAAGGCATGGTCAAATCTGATCATGCCTTATTTATTTAGGAGTACCCGATAAACAAAAGGATTGATCACGAACTGTAATATATTATTATTGACCAAATGTAGCAATTCAAGGCATTGTATAGATGATTTCTAATTAATAATATGCTATGGGAGTGTATCCTATCGTTTGATGATGTAAGCCCAAATTGCCGGAGGTTTGCATATGATCAGCCCCACCTTTATACGCTATCTGCTTGTCATATTACTCTGTAGCTCATCAACCGCATTTGGCCAAGGTAATGGCAAATTACAACTACACTTCATAGATGTTGGACAAGGGGATGCTGCTATTCTGATATCACCCAAAGGTGAAACAGTACTCTTTGATAATGGTGTAGCCAAATACTGCGATATGCCAGTAAGTTACCTGAAAAAGTTCGGTGTTGAAAATATTGATTATCATATCGCGTCACATTACCATGATGACCATATAGGCTGCACTACCGAGGTATTAAATGCTTTTCCTTTGAGTAAGGCAGCATATGATAGAGGATCTACCTACCCCTCGAATATATATAAGAAATATGTGAAAGCAGTCTCTGGTAAACGAAATACTGCAACTCCTGGTACTGAAATAATCCTAGATGCTGAATCAGACCAACCAGTAAGGATAGAGTTTGTAGCTTCAAATGGTGCTGGTATTGACACAACAAATGAAAATGATTTGAGCGTGGTATCTGTTATCAGGTTTGGTGAGTTTGATGCGGTGATGGGTGGAGATCTGAGTGGATTCAACAAAAGTAATTATAAGGATATTGAAAGTGTTGTGGCTGATGACGTTGGCAGGGTCGAGGTGTACAAGGTCAATCATCATTGTAGTCGATATAGTACAAATGATAATTGGCTTAAGGCTCTCAATCCAAAAATCGGGATAATTTCAGCATCTGCAACCATAGGGAAGAATCATAAGCACCCAACTCAACAGTGCCTTAACAGACTTCATAAGGCGAATGTAAAAACCTATTGGACTGAGACTGGAGGAGGAGCTAAACCTGATCCAGAATGGGATAAAGTGTCAGGTACTGTTATTGTTGAAGTAGATCCAGATAAAGACGTGTTTAATGTTATTTTTAAAAACAATCGTATTGATACATATCCGATTTGGCAGTAGGACTCAATAGAGATAAATAAGGAGTTGGGATGGCTGAGAAAATACCACAAGAAAACGTTATATCGATGGAAGAACTTGTAGTTTCACATAGCTATGAGATGCTTGCATTAATTACAGTACTTGAGAAGAAAGGTATCCTTACCAGATCAGAGATCATTGAAGTCATCAAGGAGTTGAAAGACTCAAAATAAATATTAGCGTATAAAGTAAAAGCTTGCTATAGCAATTGAGATTAGCAACCAGATATACAATGGTAAAACCTTAATAACTCTTAAATATATTTCCTGACAAGTAATTATACGGGTAGGAGGCTAAATTGAGATTATCAATAATTGTTTTGACCGGACTACTACTCGCTATTGCAACTGCCGGTCATTGTTCTTGGATTAAATATAGTGATTATGTTGGTGAGTGGAATGATATGCCTCGCCTTGACATATCGAAAGTGCTTGTAAAAAACAAAGTTTCAGGTTGTGGTGAATATCGCTACAAAGAGAGTTCTAAGAACAGTAATGAATACCTATTGCAATGCTCAAGGGATGGTAAGAATTGGAGAACAATGGTTGTATGGGTCGGCATTAACAAGGTGCAGCCTGAATAGCAATTTTACGCGTTACCGCACATATCTTAATAGCTAAATAGGTCAGATACATACATAGAATATAAGCAGAAACGGGAGTCAGCAACAATCATCACAATTGAAGCTAGGAAGCTATTGTGATTCAGCCGAGAATGATGTTACGTCAGGATGTAAATAGTAAAATTAGATGAAACCTACTGATTTCGAGGTAACGCATATAGGCACGAGTCCCAGAAGTAAGAGGTTAGGTTTGTGGCAAGAACATAATCCACAACTACCCTCGGAGTTTAGAAAAACATAGATTAAGGGTAAATGCTGCATGCAAAAGTTACCCCATATTATACGGCCATTGATAATTATTGAGAATCGGCAATGTTTTTTCGCACCGTTGGCTACCGAGACAAAGACTCCGTTGATTTATTTAAAATAGTATTTTGTGATCTAATTTTAGGAGGGAAAGATGATTGCAAGAATTACTTCTTTTATTCTATTGATGGCCATGGTCACAGGATGTTCTTACAGGTCTGCAATTCCTACAAGTGAGTTAAAAACAAATCATAGCGTGCTAGTAATACCTTACAAAGGGGCTCCAATTTATGTTGCGAGCGAAGTTGCAGGTAAGCTTGACGTATGGGTAGGGCTGCTTGCCGGTGGTATAGCGAAAGTAGCAACTGCTGACAGGAGAGACGAAATTGCAGAATATTTAAATAAAGAAAGCGGCACATGGGATCCTTCAATTGTAATTGCCGAGGAGTGTGCGAATGTATTGAGTAGTAGTTCTAAAGTAAAAATAATTAGCTCACAAATAGCTGGCATTAACATTTTGCCTGGATATGAGGATCTACCAAAAGAGAATCGAGTCAATTTTACCCATGATGATCAAGGTCGTGCTTGGTATAATATGTGTAATAAATTTGTGAGCAGTGATCAGACTCTATTGAATTACAAAAAAATAAATTCAATTGTCAATGAAGACTGGGCGCTTGAGATATTCAGCAATATGTTTTCTGTTTTTAACGAATCAGTGCTTGGTGTTAACTTTTATGCGAAATTGAGTAATACAAGAACTAACGAAATCTTATCCGTCGGGTGGAGTATTGATAAAGTATACGAAGTACCAGAAATTCAAAAAGGTTTTGATTTTAAAGCCTTCGATAAAATATTCCGGGAATCAGCTCAAAAAACTTGTCGAACGATTTTTCAAGATATGGGTCTCATACAGTGAGGCAAAAAGTTAATGGCTATTTTATATACATACTATAACTGACTGACATCAGACATAATTAAGAACCGTTACTAGTGCCGTCACATACGGATTAGCATTATATAATAGCTATAACTATGATGAACTATACTCAATAGTCCTATCAGTAGGTTGTAACCGTATACGCAGAAATCATTTCATTTTCAATTGAGCCTCGTATATATACCAAACATACAGAAGAAGACCAAAAGATTTACACGGGGGTGTGTAACTATGAGATGCTTGCCTCAATAACGGTACTATAAAAGAAAGGCATACTGAAAAGAGATGAAATTATAACTGTTATAAAGGAGTTAAAGGCCCAATGACCAAGGTAGACATAGTTGAACGAATCTCCAATTCAACCAACATATCCAAGAAGGACGCTGCTCATCTTCTTGAGGAAGTCTTCTCTATAATGAAGTCTACCCTTGAGACCGGAGAAAATGTCAAGTTAGCTGGCTTTGGCAACTTCGAGATTAAGCAGAAGAAGGATCGTAAAGGTAGGAATCCTCAGACAGGTGAGGAAATGACCATTACAGCAAGAAAGATATTAACCTTCAAGCCTAGTGCAATACTAAAGACGGCAATTAATAAGTAACCAGTGAAGTTTGATCTTAAGGAGAATAAGCAATGGGACTACTATCTGGTTTGTTGGGGAACGCAGGAGTAGTTGGTGTCAATAAATTACAAGCAGAATATGAGCAATTACTAGTAGATGGAGAAACTGTAGAGGTGGGATTCCAGGTTATTCGTGATATTTTCATATTTACAAGTAAAAGGCTAATACTTGTAGATATCCAGGGAGTTACAGGAAGGAAAGTTGAATACTTATCGGTACCATACAGCAAGATTACTAAATTTAGTATTGAGACTGCTGGGCACTTTGATCTTGATGCCGAGTTGAATATCTGGATTGGGAGTGATTCTACACCGTTGACCAAGAAGTTTAATAGGGATGTAAACATTTATGACCTTCAGAAAGTACTGGCGAAGCATGTCATAAAATAAATTGCTGGAGCTAATATGTCAATAGATGGCTTTTACGAAATCATCGAAATGGAAGTCTGGGACAAGGATGCTATTGATCTTGTTGAGACTGGTTATATTAGTATTACTGGTAACAAGGGGACGTTGCACTTCATCTGCGTAGACGGAGATATGCAAATCAAGAAGAAGGGCAAGGATACCTACACCTTTACATGGAATGGTAATAATGAATGCGACCCCGCATCTGGACATGGAGAGTTTATCTGTAAGGGAGATACCCTAACTGGCAGAATATATTTGGATGACAGTGATGATAGTTCCTTTATAGCTGTAAGGCAGCAAGAGGTCTTCAAGCTAGGCAAGATGATAAACAGGGGGTTGCTGGTAGTTAAGGCTAAGGAACCCTTCAAGGAATGGGTATCCAATCTATTCCCAACTGAGAAGATAACCATCAAAGAAATCAACGACGATAGTACCGCATTCTTAATTCAAGAATATGAAGATGACCGACAGAGAGACAGAATCCTAAAGAAACACTACGAATACATTTTTGAAGAGCAGTTGTTTAATTGGTGTACTGATGATAGCAAATGGCCCCAGAAGAGAACTCTTGCTATGTTCAAGAAGTGGTTTGAGTTGGAGTTCCATTCAATAGTCGAGGACTTGGTAGAGGGAGATCTTATACAGGATGATTACTGAACGCAAAAAAAGTATTTAATTTTGTATTAAATTGTTCTGGAGAAAGGAAACATATGAATCGCAACTATTTTCAAACAGGCACAGATGTTGATCGTATATTCTTCAAACTAGATAATATAATAGAAGATATCCACAAATATGTTGTAGAACCTGACTTTTCACAAGATGTCAAAAGAAGAGCTGGTGGAATGATACCATCATTTGATCTTACAGATGAATATATATTGCAACGTATGATTTTATTGATCGCCTTCAGCCAACAAGCAAAATCATCATTGGTTGGTGAGCTAATGGATAATGGTGCATTTGAACGTATATTTGCTTCATATTCACCTAAAGATGTAGCTAAGCTGGACCCAGAATATCTAAAAAACACATATTGGGATAATCCTTCTAAGCCACGTGAAAGATTAGCGCCACTGAGGTTTCCAAGCAAATTGAATAGTATGGTAGATTGCGCTAAGAGTTTAATGGAGATATCAGCAAGGCATGGTTCTTTTATGAAATTCCTTCAAAAACAAGGTTTTCCTCTTAAAGCAGATACACCTAATAACCAGAAACTCTTTTGGGATTCTTTTGAGAAGACACGAAGCTATCTAGTTGATATCAAGTGTCCATTCTTTTCCGAATTCACCTCATTATGCCATTTATTGCAAGATATAGGTTTTGATTGTGCCAAACCTGATAGCGTAGTAATGGGAGTTGCCGCACGTCTAGGGATAATAGAGAGTTCTGATACGAAAGGGCAAAAACCGCTTAGGGATCGTAAAGTAGTAATTCAGTTCATGCAAAAATATTCGGCTTATAAAAATATTAAAACATCAGTCTTGGATCTATATTTTCTTATATATGGAGGTCAGTCTTATTCAAAAAGGTATGTAAGGCCAGAATTCTACTCTTTATATCTCCGGTAAGGTATTTATATAAACTGAACATTAACGGAATAATTAAGTAGGTATATATAAGAATATGATGATTTTTGGTAGATATATAGTGGAGTAAAATTAAGTGGTAACAACTTTTGATCAATTAATAAAATTCCTCTCTACCAAGATGAAGATGTCTCACATCTACCAACCTCTCTTGATAAGGAGTCTTGTAGATGCCGGAGGTTCCGCTACTCTCAGGCAATTAGCCACATACTTCCTATCCCAAGATGAAAGCCAGCTGCTGTACTACGAAAAACGTATCAAAGAAATGCCCCTCAAGATTCTCGCTAAACATGGCATTATTGACAAGGATAGGGAACTTATTCACCTCAATGTCCAGAAACTAACCCTCCAGCAGAAAGCACAGATTAGGTGCATATGTGAACAGAAGCTCCAGGAGTTTGTGCAGAAGAAGGGCCTTGGGATATGGGACTATAGGCTGTTGGAAACTGATCCAGTCCCTGACAGCCTAAGATTTCAAGTACTCAAGGAGTCAGATGGAAGGTGTGCCTTATGCGGAATTACTAAAAACGACTCTCCTCTTGATGTAGACCATATCATTCCCCGGTCCAGAGGCGGAAGTAACAATAAGGAAAACCTTCAAGTTCTATGCTCTAAATGTAATAGGACCAAAAAAGATAAGGATGAAACAGATTTCAGGAATCCCATCCCATCAGATACAGAAGAAGGCTGCATATTCTGCTATGAGAATGTAAAGGATCGAGTGCTTGAGGAGAATGGGCCAGTAGTAGCAATTAAGGATCAGTTTCCAGTTACAGAAGGCCATACCCTCATAATTCCCAAGAGGCATACCCCTGATTACTTCTCCATGACATCTAAAGAACGTCAGCATGCAGATGAACTGATGAGATACTTTAAGAACAAGTTATCTCAAGTAGATAAAGCTGTCATGGGTTTCAATGTTGGAATGAACTGCGGAGAGGCAGCTGGGCAGACTGTTATGCATGCCCATATACACTTGATCCCTAGACGTAAGGGAGATGTTGAGAATCCTAGAGGTGGGGTAAGGCACGTGATAGCTGGGAAGGGGCTATATTAAATAACTTTTGGAGGATTAGATGGCAGTACCAGACTTTCAATCATTCTTTAAACCGATACTTGACGTAGCAGCTGATAACCAAGAGCATTCTGTAAAAGATACCAAGTCAATTATCAAACTAGTCATGAATCTGTCCGAAGCTGACCTCAGTGAAAAACTCCCAAGTGGTACTCAATTTAAGTTTGATAACAGGATTGCTTGGGCTATCAGCTACTTTGTACAGGCTAAGGTGCTGGAGAGACCCAAAAGAGCACATTTTAAAATTACGGATCGTGGTCGAGAGCTTCACCAACTGAATCACAACAGGATTGATGTAGCAATACTCAAAGCATATCCAGAGTTCCTAGAGTTCCATTCATCAAAGGCCTCATCTACAGGTGCCTCCATAGAAACGGATACTTCAGTAACTGCCACCCCTGATGAGATCCTTCAACAGGCTTATCAAAGCATGAGGAATGATCTAGCAAGCGAGATCCTTGAAAAGATTAAGAGCAATTCTCCTGGGTACTTTGAAAATCTTGTAGTTGATCTCTTGGTAGCTATGGGCTATGGAGGTTCAAGAGCAGATGCTGGTCAATCACTTGGGAGAAGTGGTGATGAGGGTATTGATGGAATTATCAAAGAAGACCGCCTTGGTCTTGACGTCATTTACTTACAAGCGAAGAGATGGGATAGCACAGTAGGTCGTCCCGAGATTCAAAGATTTGTAGGTGCATTACATGGTAAGCGAGCTAAGAAGGGTGTATTTATCACCACCGGAAAGTTTTCTGCCGATGCATTGGAATATGTAGCAACCATAGACCCTAAAGTGATCCTGATTGACGGTAGAACCTTAGTGGAACATATGATTGATTTCAATTTAGGAGTTACTACAGCTACAACATATGAAATTAAGCGAATAGATTCAGATTATTTTTCAGAGGAATAGACTCAATATCTTAGAGTACATCAATTTGGAGGACCAACCTCAGTCCAAGCGATTAGGTTTTGGCAACAGATCAGCCTATAACCACCTTGGGTGTTTACGAAGCGTAAAAAAAACAAATTATTAAATGACTTGAGGTGAATATGGAGAAGGATGATAAGTGGGCCGGATACATCCGTCAAGGGGCAATTTCTGATTCTGGAAATACTAAACAGGCACAGGCATTACGATTATTTAAAAGCGGGACGACAGAGGAAGAGTATAAAAAAGCTCTTACAGGGTATTCAAAAACCTTTAATGTGATGCTAAGGTTTTTCGAAGATAATGGATTTACATCATATGTTGTTAACGGGAGAACCTTTTTGAGAAAATAGTTATCACATTACTGGCAGAAGTAAGAAGTTGATGAATTAAATTGATAAATATGGTGGATGACCAATTAAATGATATCTTTGCGGTAATTATGGTCTAGGGAGGGCGCATGACTATCGAATATAACTTATATAGAGCCAAATTTATCAGACCAAAGCAACAATCATTTTTGCACGATGATCGAGCACCAGAGAAAATATTGTTGGCTAGTATTAAAGAAAAGCCTTCAGCGGAGTTTAGAAAAAATTATATATGGCATATTGGCAACTTATCTATGTTTGATAATAATAGTGGGTACTTTGCGATAGGGCGTACCACCAAAACAACACTCTCAAAATTTGATGAAATAGACAAAAATTTTGTAGAAGAACCGAGCCAGACAAGTCCGTTTACATATGTTGTATTTGATGCACCACTTGGCCTGCTTGCAGTCGCAAAGAAATCTTTGCTTGCTCCAACGACTACAAGTATAGCAACGATTATTGATAAGCTTTTAGAAAGAACCAGTCCAGTTATGGCAAATGGAATTGATGTAGTAATAGATGTAATTCCTGATCCGAGTAGTTTTATTGAAAAAATTAGAACCGTTTATGCGTTAAAAGGCTTTACAGCATGCTTTACAGGACCTAATCCTTTTGATGCTGATGAGTATTTTCAAAAGCCACTATCCGTTTATTTAAAAGAAGCAAATGGCGATATAGGCAAAGCTAGTATAACTGGTAATGATCTTGATCGTGATGTTGTAGAGGCAGTAGCTCGTAGTACAGCTTCGACAGGAAACGAAGCAAGCGCCAAAGTGATAAATAATGTGGGGGAAAGAAGCACTAGAATCAATATGAAAGGAGATCTTATTAAATTAGTTTATGATGAAGAAACCCATAAGCTATCTGATGTATATTCTGATATGAAACAAGCCTATAAAGAAGTGAGACATAGATGAACATAGTTAAACTTGATACTCCAGATAAACTCATTTATGAGCTGAACAGCTTATCAAATTCGTATATTTACAGAGGGCATTCTGATGCTAGCTGGAAATTAGAATCGACATTAGAAAGAATAATTGGTGAAAAATGGGATAAAAATAGAGCCGATAAGTATGAGAAATACAGCCTTCAAGCATTCAAATCTAAGTTTCATCTATATGATAATGAGAATGTTGTTCCAAAGTCAAAACTAGCTTGGCTGTCAATCATGCAGCACTATGGCATTCCAACGAGATTACTTGATTTTACAGAAAGCCCGTATGTCGCCTTGTATTTTGCATTAGAAGGCTACGATATAAATAAAAATAGTGACCTAGCTATTTATGCTTTGAATCACTCACAGCTTATGATCGAATCATTAAACTATATTTCTAGTAAAGATGCTGGGTTCAAAGAAGATTTATTTACAATTGTAGAAAAGCAGGATGATGTATTTGAAAGAATTGTTGACAGGTTTTCTTATGACATAGCATGGATTACCGAACCACACGAGCTAAATATTAGACTCGACAGACAGTCTGGATGCTTTCTGCTGACAGGAAATAAAGAAATGAAAATAGCAGACGTCTTGTCTGAAAGCATCTATGATAACTGCTCATATACAAAATATATTATAAAATCATCTCTTTATAATAATATCTATGCTCTATTAAGAAAAATGAATATAAATAGTAAAACGATTTATGGAGACTTGCAAGGTTTGGCACAATCAATAAAAATGGAAATGATTGTACATTGTTAATCATGCTAAGGTTTTATTGTACAGAGAATTAGAAGAGTGCTTCAATTACATGGTACTTATGTGTCAATTGATCATTTAACTCGCTTATTGATATTACCTACCAGCTTTAAAATACAACCACGCATCTCAGCATTCATTATACATCTGAAAGCCTGTAAAAGCGTATCCTCTTCATTGGAAATATTTATATGCTTTTAAGGGGCAAGGTCAAAGAGGTCAGTAATCTGGAGCTTGAGGGAATCAGCTATCTGCTGAAGTTTGATTATATTAAGGGTAGTATTGCCATTCTCATTCTTCTGTATCTGCTGGAACGATACCCCAACAAGTTCAGGCAATTGCTCTTGGGATAAGCCCGCATGCTTACAAAGCGGTCTTATCTTCTCACCAATATCCTTGCTACTCAATATGTTACCCATAGAGCTATACCCTCAATGGGAAATTACAACTATGGGTAGCATCAGATCACCAAACATGATTAGTTTATCATTGATATAATTTAAGATGAGTTGTATCGTAACAGTGCTTTTCTAGGAGTTGGGAGCTCTCTGGGAGTCTTGTAATGGCGGATCTGTTTAAATTGATAATCATAATGGCAGTTATCCTCTGCATGTTCGCATTTCCACCTGGAGCTTTTGTCCTGGCGATTGTATTCATATTCGTAAAATGGCTTGGCGGTAAGTATGGGTAGTTTCATCAACAGGCGAAATATTACGAATGCTACCAGTTGAGTTGATATGTTACTTAAATTCCAAAAGGAGGTAGCAGGTTTTAATCGAGATATCTCGTGTTTAGATTTAATGGGAAGCATTCACAAAACAAAATTGAGGAGGCACATTATGAAGGTTTTAACTGTAGTATTGGTTCTTATGGCACTCACTACTACCTGCTTTGCTGACCAGTATGTCAACGGGTATAGCCGTAAAGATGGGACGTATGTCAATGGCTACAATCGCTCAGATCGAGATTCTTCTTACAATAACAACTATTCAACAAAAGGAAACAGTAATCCCTACACAGGCGAATCTGGAACTAACTCACGTACCTACAATGACCGAACACCGGCTTATAATAACAAGACCTATGGTAATTCCGGTTATGAGAATTCATATGGTTCTTCCGGTAGCAAAAAAAGTAAGTCCTCAACTGGCTACTGAAAAGTAGTTAAACATGCTCTTACTATGATAATAAACAAATCGCTGTACTTATTGACTGGTAGTATTATATATAAATCACGATTAAAATAAAATAGCTTTAGTTATATAAGGACAATATAACATGTTGATGAGGTTTGCCATAATTAACTCATTTATTATTGTTCTGTTTCAATCTAATTGTGCCAGATCAGAAAACAATTGGCCATATGAGACAAAACAATTTAATAGTGATCGATTGATAACTTCAATTAACAAAAAAATAGGTAAAACCCTCCCGAATAGCGCTTATGGTATAGTTATAAGTTTACGAGAACAACATGACAATCCTAATGATATTGTTGCTTTAGTCATCGTATTAAAGGGGGACATTAATATATTAAGCACAAATAATAAAATCCATAAAGGAGACATTATCCAGTATTGCTGGAATGGGTCATTTAAGGATCCAGTATATAAGTTAAAAGTCGGAGATATTGTTAGCTGGAATCATAATATTGGTACAAAATATGGTTTTTATAAAATACATGAGCTAATGGAATCGGACGATTTATTATTGTTACTCAAAGATAGAATAGAAAAATACATAGATGATGGGATATCGTCAAATACTAAAACAAACAAAACAATTATCAGTAATGCTAAAAACTGGGTATTGGCGGATAGTTATAATAATTCAGGATACGAGAATACACTTTACATTCACGATCCTTACAATATTAAAGATAATACGTATATGTATAAATCTGCCTACAAACAAGAGCCTAAAGTTGATTTGGGAGGAGGTTCTACTTATTCATCTATTAACATATCTAATAGAATAGTTGATTGCGCTAATGAGCAAACTAGAAGTAATTACAGTTACACCTATTCCATATTTAAATATATACCAGGTTATTACTACATAAGTATAATTAATGATGATGAAGAGCCAAAGACTATTGATCTAAGTAAAAATACAGTGTTTGTATATGCTTATAACTATATATGCAGTAGTAACAAAGGCAATAAAACATCAACCTCTACAAATATAACATCAAGCGCTGCTAATTTACAAGCCGTGAAATCAATAACAAAAATAGCATATGGAGCTAATCCTACTGATTCAGATTCAATTAATATTAAAAAAGCATTTTCATTGATTGAAGATAAGAAGTATGGCTCAGCTATTAAATTACTATTAAATGATGCCAATAATGGTAATATCAGGGCTCAACAATTACTTGGACTGGCGTACTTCCGCAATAAACAATATAAGTTAGCAATCAAATGGGCGGATAAAGCTGCTAAAGCTGACGACATTAGATCAATATATCTATTAGGTAAAATATACAAAGAAGGGTTAGGAAACCTAGATGCAGCTTATTACTATTTGGATAAAGCCGCAAAAAGTGGATTTAGGCCAGCATATGATATGATATGCACATTTCCTCCTTCAGCAATTTTAATAGATTCTGGATATGATAATTACTGTGGTTGGTGATCAATATGATCCTCAGTTGACTTGCTAAGTGGAAATGCTTAAACCTACTACATTTAATATTACTAATAGCTGTATCTTAAATTCTGAAGGGTTCTGAGTTGTAAAGAACTAGGGCAAATGGGTACAAGAGCCACACCCAAAAACCGTTTCAGTTAATATATATTTTGAGCCTAACGATTATGAAAGGTCCGAAATGTTCTCTATGCCAACCCCGGCTACTGTTTTCTAAATATGATAATGTAACGTAAGGCCAGGTAAGATATATGTAGATGGGACCCGTTTGAAATAATACGACACCCCGGGGTCTCTTTCCCAAACAGCAAGAACAAAGGCTCTTCTTTCCGAAGGGCCTTTTTCTATATGGGCTGCAAGTCATCCAATCGAAGAAGATGACAACAAGCAAGTCTATTTGGAGGTGCATCATGTTGAAGGCTTTCAAGAACGTAGTAGCAGTATTATCGGATCTGGCAGCTATAGGAACCAAAGAAATAGGTTTCCAGGTATCCAAGGCAAGCAATGCTTCCGAGTCCAGAACCAAAACACTCGCAGACAAGGTTAACGCCATGAGAAAGGAGTATGAAGACAAGCTTGAACAGAGGAAGGAAGGCAAGAAGGCTGAAGTAGTATCAGATGCACCTTCAAACGTAATCAACGTAAACTAACCTACCAGTAGTAACCATTTTCTTTACTACAACTTAACCGGACCAAGGCGCAGATATCCTGCAATGGGATACTTGCGTCTTGCGTCTCCCTAACTCAATAGGAGGCTATGTATGCCAAATGTATATGAAATAGTGAACAACAGGATTATGGGACTATTAGAACAGGGAACAATCCCGTGGAGAAAACCTTGGAATGCAGCTACTGGAATGCCCAAGAACCTAACCAGCAAGAAAGAGTATCGGGGAGTGAATGTATTCCTCTTGTCCTGCATGCCTTACTCCTCTCCATACTGGATCACCTACAAGCAGGCTACAGATAAAGGTGGCAATGTGCGCAAAGGGGAGAAATCTACATTGGTAGTCTTCTGGAAACTGTTCAAGACAGAGGAAACAGGTGATACTGAGTTAACAGGTAAAGGTGCTCCTATGCTCAGATACTACAACGTCTTCAACCTGGAACAATGCGAAGGTATAGCAGCCCCACCTACTACAGAAACTATTAACCAGTTTAACCCTATTGGTAAAGCAGAAGATATTGTTACCAGCATGCCACTTGTTCCCGAATTGAAATATGGAGGTAATAGAGCCTTTTACAGCCCTGTACTCGACTATATCCAACTGCCCAACAAGCAGACCTTTGAATCCCCTGAAGAATATTACTCTACCTGTTTTCACGAACTGGTACACAGCACAGGTCATAGTAATCGGCTTGGTAGGAAATCTATACTGGAGCCTTCTTACTTCGGATCTCATGAATATAGCAAGGAAGAGCTTGTAGCGGAGATGGGAGCAGCGTTTCTATCTGGATATGCTGGTATCGAACAGAAGACACTCGACAACAGTGCAGCTTACATCAAAGGGTGGCTATCAGCACTCAAGGGAGACAAGAAGCTACTGGTACTCGCAGCTGCACAAGCACAAAAGGCAAGTGACTTTATTTTGAACCGTAAAGGAGGTGAAGAGGCTGAAGTAACTGAATAAACACGCCTTATCTGCAATAGTCATTGTTTGAACTTACAAGCTGTGTCAGATAAAAAAATTAGTCTGGTAGCAAAAGGGGCATCAGTTAAGGACACCCCATTTATGCTTTTTCCTTTTCTACCTAATTAGCTTGATGCTTCTTCCTACGCAGACCTATAAGGCCAATAATCCCAGCACCAATCAGAATGAACGTTGAAGGTTCAGGGATGGGGGGTGCATCAGGTAGTTTTTCACCATAAATATCGACTGAAACTTCTATACCTAAGAAAGTCTGAAAACCGTCTACCCACCATACATATGGAGGCGCTACGGATGTTTCAATTGAATCTATTTTGTACCCATATAAATTAGGGAAGACATTAACATTTGGGCCATATTGTTCACTATGATAAGGAGCTGGAGAAACTAGAATATCACCGCTTTTACCTTTATTAGTAAGTACAGAAACAGCATTAGCAAAATCTATCCCACTTGTTAGTATGTTATCAGTTCCAACTGGCCCGAAAAATAAATTAGCAACCATATTAGGATTTTGGTAATCATCAACCAAATCTACCACAAAAGGTGGTGGGTCATACGGGTGAAAACAGTATTCAAGGTTAGATGAAAAGGACCCAAGCAATGTTGCATTTGCATTTCCAGCCACAGTACATAAAGACAGCATAACTCCGCACAACATGACAACGATACAGGTATTTTTCATCTTCCTTCTCCTGTTCTCCCTGGAACAACCTGACTTTAATTTGTAAGGTTTTGTAGGTTTTTAGCATAGACATCATTAATTGGCAAGTTAAAGTTAAGTAACATTCATGCGACAATTAAGTGCGGGGAAATAGTCTTCTTCTGTCAGGTTGAACGGTTAAGTTCTGTTTTTTATACCTTATCCTACCACTAACAACCCACCTATCAGTAAATCCCAACTCAAGTTACACACTCATTAAACCTACCACTGAAGCTCCAAATTAGCCCTGTAGAAGTCTTTCTCTACTTCAGGCAGGGGTAACACTAACTAAATTAATTAAGGAGACAGGCAAATGGAACCAGCTATCCAAAGAGCTAACGAGCTTAATATTGCCCTAGACGTAAACACCTTTTCAATCTCCAACCGGCAATTGTTCCAAGCAATAGCTGAGGACGTCGATCTCGAAACAATCACCAACCACGAACTGATGGAGATCTTCTTTATCGTAAGGGACCGCATGATAAACCTGAACTGGAAGGAACTCGTTACCTACAGCATTGCACATCTCCCTTTTGGACTTAACCAGACACATCAAGCATGGGAAGGTAATTACCCATGTAAAGGATGCCCAGATGCAATGTTGGAAGACAACCGCTGCTATCACGACATGGAATGCAAGGCTATGCAAATCTATGACGCACGGTTCTAGCCGTGCTACTATCTCAAAAGGAGAATCAAATGGAAAAGATTATCGACAAGATCAGGAAGCTATTGGCCCTGGCAAACTCCAGCAACGAACATGAATCAGCATTAGCTGCTAGTCATGCCCAGAGGTTACTGTCTGAACACAACCTGGCTATGGCAGATATTGCAACAGAAACCAAACCTCAATCTGCAGACAAGGTAGAGACCAACGTATCCAAGACCCTGCCAAAATGGGTACGTCACCTGTCAGCTGGAGTATCAGTAGCATTTGACTGTCAAGCTATCCACCATCCGGCAACTGGTAAGATGACCTTTATCGGAGTAGGTGTAGATGTTCAGATAGCTGCATATACTTTTTCCTACCTAGATAAAACAGTCAGGAAGCTTTGCTCAAGTTATATGAAGAGTCATGTCAACGACACCATCCCTAACAGGCACCGGGAATTGATGAGGCAGTCCTATTACCTGGGAGCAGTATCAACTATTACCTCCAGATTGAGAGAACAGAAGATCCAGACTCCAATTACTCCAGGTGCATTGGTTCCGATCAAGGAAGGGCTTATCAAAAAGGCTATGCACGATATTGGACCTACCAGAACAGTCAGGAGCAGAAAGAGCTATATCAATTCCCTTGCCTACACCAAAGGCCAGCAGGACGGCAGTAATGTAGGTATCCATAAAGGAATCGGCAGTAACTCTCCTACACAGAAGACCATACCTCAGTAACTCTCGACTACTCTCTACCACTCACAATTCAATAACCAACAGACAAAGGGAATTCCATATCGGAGTTCCCTTTTCCATTTCAAGGAGCTAACCAATGAAAAAGATATTTCCAACTATCAGAAACATGACATGGGAAGAGACCACCAACCTTAACCTCTTCAATCCTGGATTGATGATGGAACTGGATACCTTGACCTTACCGCTAAATGCAGGAACAACAGACAAGATCCATACCTTCAGGGAAGGGAATCATCTCTATGTGCTGGTAGTCAATTACCGTCATGGGTATATCGGCTTGGATCAGATCGATACTTTGGATGGAGGAATGATTGGCAACATATTCCTGCAGAACTGTGAACTACAGGAACTGATTGGGTACAGGTGGCAACTAATGAACCCTGAGACTTTAATTAAGTGGTTTCAGGACTACCTCAACTAGGAAGGAGGCCTATTAGCCTTGAATATATAAGATTTATGAAGGCTATTGATCACCAGTTTGATATATGTAGTTTCTCTAATTATCATTAAAATTGACACGGATTATCTCTTTCCACGGAGCATGTTGATAAGTCATCCTTAGCTGTTGAAACGTTCCTAAAATGTAACGTATCTATAGGGGCTTTTCCATCTTGCACAGCAAACAAGCATGCCCCATAAGTACCTGTAGTAACGTGTCAATACTTATTTTGGATTGTATACACTAGTGTCAAAAAACCAACACCTCAGGAGACCCTGTAACATATCATTAAATGTGGATAACTAGAACTAAAGTATAGGGAAACATACTTCAAAAAGGCAGATCTATATAGTCTGCCTTTTCTATTTCAAAGGAGAACTACCATGACAATCCAGACACTATTCGGACCAGAAGAGATTTCGCAGAAACGCAGCTACAGGTTCAAGGTTATTCGGCCTGTTTACGAAACCCTTATAATCAAAGAATCCTTGCCTGAGTACATCGATACTAAAGCAAAACTGACTGATCCTGGTCATATATGGGAGATGTTCAGGTTCTTGGGGAGAGAGACCAAGGAGTACGTCTATACGTTGCACCTTGACGGGAAGAACAGGATGATTTGCATAGACATGATATCGGTAGGCTCTTTAAACCAGAGTATCGTGCATCCAAGGGAGGTCTTCAAAAGTACACTGCTGAGTTCTGCAGCGGCAATCGTGATGATTCATAACCACCCTACCGGAGACACAACACCTTCAAGAGAAGACCTGGAGCTTACCAGAAGGCTCAAGGAAGGAGGAGAGCTATTAGGAGTCAGGATACTTGACCACATTATCGTATCAGATAGTGAATATACGTCCTTAGCGAATCTGGGTTTAATCTGAACAGCATATTTACAACTAATACAGCTAGTTACTTCAACAACCCGTGCAAAACAACACCTTCCTCAGAAGTTACACCCTCAATAGCCTCAAGACCCCATCAGTAAAGAGCAAATCCAAAGCAAGGCATCCAGCAGCACATTCATTAAGTAGCTACAATTATAGCTTTTTCTAAGTAGGGGGAATATATCAACATCGTAACTCAAAGGAGAAGATCAAATGTCACTGATTCTATACCCATTCATAGTTCTATTGGCTGTAGCAGCATTTCCGTACTCTATGGTGATTTTCATTTTGTCGGGGGTAATTAGTCTGATCGTCTGGATAATGTCTATTTCTAAGGGGAAATGATCTGTAGCAATTATAGGAGTAGGAACCTTCATTATCCTCAAGTCTTACTTTAACAATGAATCAGTAACTGTATTGCAAGAAGCAAATCCGAATAGCAGCTCAACTAAATAGTAGGCATAGGAAAGGAGCCATCAACTGGCTCCTTTTTTTGTGTTTGCATACCTAAGAAAGGAGGAGATGATATGACAGTCTACAAAAGAGGCAGTGTTTTCTATATGAACATCACAGTTAATGGTGTTCGCATAGCAAAAAGCACAGGTATGACCACAAAGAAGGATGCTAAGCAGTTTGAAGCACTTGAACGGCAGAAGGTATTGGATGAAGCCAACAAGTCACCACAGGAACGATCTGCAAGTACTATGTTGTCTGATGCAATTAAGGAGGTAAACCAAGCCAGATGGAAGAATAATAAAGACGGAAAGCAATCCTTAGCCAGGGCAGAGAGGTTAGTGAAAATCGTAGGGAATGTACCTATCAATAAGATTAACCAGGACACGGTTGTTAAGATCACTATGCATCTGGAGGCCAAGAACAATAAGCCTGCAACCATCAATAGGTCGCTTGAAATATTGAAAACCATATTGAAGCATAAAAAGCTGGAATGGGATTTCATAAGACTTGCCAGACTACCTAAGGGAAGGATAAGAGTTATTAGTAAGGAGGAGGAAGACACAGCAGTAAAACATTTTAGAGAAACCAAGCGTAAGAGGGGAGGGCAGCATTACCCCGACATAGCTGACCTTGTTATTTGCTTGGTTGATACGGGTATGAGGCTTGGAGAGGTGCTGAAGCTCAGATATGAGGATGTGAACTTTGAAACCAACCTGATTAGTATCTGGATAAACAAGGGTGGTAGGCCAAGGTCTATACCCATGACAAAGAGAGTCAGCGCAATCATGGCTATCAGAAAGACCAGTTTTCCAGATAAACCATTCCATTTGAACAACGACCAAGCTATTAATGCTTGGCAGTGGGTGCGTAAGGAGATGGGTCTGGAGCATGATAAAGAGTTTGTCTTACACGCCCTCAGACATACCTGCGCTTCAAGGTTACTCAACAAGGGGGTGGACATTGTAACTATTCGACACTGCCTAGGTCATGCTGATCTTTCCACAACGGTG
>CAZGQM010000008.1:0-147050 GCA_964528055.1 uncultured Geoanaerobacter sp.
GAATTACTCTTTCACCCCCTTTGTGAACGGCTCAACAAGATCTACCACATAGTGAGGAATGCCGAGATGCCTTGCCACTGCCGCGGCATCATCAATATGCTGCCTGTGCGAATCATCCAGCACCTGCATGGTGATCCCAAAGAGTTCATACCCTTCATCTTTCAAGAGTGCTGCAGTAACTGACGAGTCAACCCCTCCACTCATGGCAACCGCAACACGAAGTTTCCCCGAACTCTCCATCTAACCCCTCAACCCATATTAGCCGGATACGTGTCTACCGAAAAGGAAACGGGAAGCCTGATGACTCCCCGGTACCGTAACAAAAGTTGCCTGCAAAAAACTGTCAATTCCCGGCCGAAAACCGCTTCTTCAGCTCCTCATGCTCTTTGGCCAGTTCCACGTATTTCCGATCCAGCTCTCGAATCTGATCAAAGAGACAGGAAATAGCCTTGGCCTCCGGGTCGGGCATCTTGCCATGCTCCAGGTCGTGCCGCTTTTCAGGCTTTTCCTCAGCTGCCATTACAACGCGGCCGGGGATACCAACGACTGATGAGTTGGGAGGAACCTCCTTCACCACCACCGAGTTTGAGCCTATCTTAGCCCCTTTACCCACCGTGAACGGGCCAAGCACCTTTGCTCCTGAACCGACTACAACATTGTCCTCAAGCGTAGGGTGACGCTTGACCTTATCCCATGTTACCCCCCCCAGAGTGACTCCGTGGTACATGGTTACATTGTCTCCGATCTCGGCGGTTTCACCTATCACTACACCCATTCCATGATCTATGAAGAACTTGCGACCGATCTTTGCACCAGGGTGAATCTCAACACCGGTTATGAACCGACTAACCTGGGAGGTAAACCTGCCGAGAAAAAAGAGTTCGTGAGTCCAGAACCAGTGGGCGATCCGATGAAACCAGATCGCGTGAAGCCCCGGATAGCAGAAAAAGACCTCCAGAACGTTACGAGCCGCGGGATCGCGTTCAAAAACCGAATTAATGTCCTCTCTCATGCGGGCGAACATGGCAATATCCTTCCTTCCGCCTCCGCAGCAGAGCTTGATGCACTCAAGGCTGCTTTATCGCGGAAACTTGCTGAAATTACACTGATTGTTACTTTGGTAACATACCTTACCATTTATATCAATTACTATTTATTTCCCCTACCGAGAGCATACGCCTACAACATCTCCCCCCCTTCGACAATTTGTCGATTATGTAATTAATGATCATACACAAAGCAATCACAGCCAAACTCAGGGATGACCCGGGTCTGAAAGCCACAGAACGCAAACTGCCGCACGCTTGGTGATGAAAGATTTGGCCGGGCTCCCGGAAGCACCCTCCGAGTGGGTGCAGCCAGGCAGTCCGGCCTTTTCGCTGTATATTCTAGAGGGCAATCTTCGAAGCTATGCACATCGGAGGGTGCCATGATAAAACCACATCATCGCATTATATTTCTATCGTCCGCGATAATGATGTTGCGCTAAAGCTTACACAGACTGATGAACTGCAGATAGCCAAAAGGAAAAGCGTCGCATACGGAGATACCAGGAATCCATTTTCACAAAAAGGCATGGCAGACAATAGCTGCTGCAAGAGGAAATTACTTCTTATAATTCACTCTTTCTCCTGATAGCTCCTGAACAGCTCAATCACCCTCAAAACAGCTCCCCTGTCAACATCCAGATGAGTCACAAGCCGCATGACTCTTACGCCCCTGACAAGCACCCCCTCCCCCTTCAGAAAGGTCTCAAGCTCTTCAGGTTCGCCATTTACAAGCTTCACAAACACCATGTTCGTCTGCACCTGTGACAGATCGACTTCCAGACCCTCGATACCGGCAAGCCCTTTCGCAAGGAGCAGTGCATTGTCATGGTCTTCCGCAAGCCGTTCAATATGATTATCCAGGGCATAAATCCCTGCAGCGGCCAGTATCCCGGCCTGCCGCATGCCTCCGCCTGCGACCTTCCGCCAGCGCCTTGCTTCGCGGATGAAGTCACGACTCCCGCAGAGGAGCGATCCCACCGGCGCTCCGAGCCCTTTTGAAAGGCAGAAATTCACTGAATCAAAACCGCCGGCAATGGTTTCTGCCGAAACCCCGATTTTGATCGCGGCATTGAACAGCCGTGCCCCATCCAGATGGAGAGAGAGCCCCCTTCGATCGGCCATTTGCCGGGCAGCAACAAGATACTCCAGAGGGAGTGCCTTGCCGGCCTGGGTATTTTCCAGGCAGACGAGCCTGGTCCTGGAATAGTGGGAATCATCGGGTTTTATTGCAGCCTCGACCTTTGCCAGATCCAGGGTTCCGTCCTGCTCGAAATCAATCGGCTGAGGCTGTATCCCACCAAAAGCCGCGGCACCGCCACCCTCCCAACGGTAACAGTGGGCCATCTGCCCGGCAATATACTCGTCTCCCCTTCTGCAGTGAGAGAGAAGCGCAAGGAGGTTCCCCTGGGTCCCGCTGGAGACGAAGAGTGCCGCCTCCATTCCGAGGAGATCCGCAGCCATGGCCTCAAGCCGGTTGACCGTCGGGTCTTCGCCATAGACGTCGTCTCCGACCTCGGCCTCAGCCATGGCACATCGCATTGCACGGGAGGGGATGGTGACGGTATCGCTGCGGAGATCAATAGTTTTCATTACGTCGCATCTTTCAAACGAGGGATTCTTGAGTGCAGAAAAGCAACCCAGCACAAACCCGATTCAGGGACAACCTTGCTGAGTACTATAGTCTCGTATCTAGGGTGATCAAAGGAGTATACTGCCAGTGGATTCCCCTCACACCACGATCCTGAACTCAGCGCCGTTCCCGGTATTTCGCACCGTCAGGCTCCCACCCATGTTTTTCTCAATGATGGTCTTCGAGATGAAAAGGCCGATCCCGGTCCCCATCTCCGATCCTTTGGTGGTGAAGTAGGGATCAAAGAGTTTGTCCATGATCTCCTCGGCGACACCTCCCGCATTATCGGTAATGGTAACGATTGATCTGCCCTCTTCCGCAGATGTGTGAATGGAAATCAGGACATCCTGAAGCCTATGTCCGACCTTTGCATCTCGGGCGTTCATAAGTATATTCAGGAGCACCTGGGCATACTCATTGGGATATCCTTTGGCCATCGGTTCATCTTCCAGGCGGAGCGCAATAGAGATGTTCTGTTCATTGAAACTCTTTTCCATAAGGGAGAGCGCACGCCTGATCACCTGATTCACGCTAAATTCAACCGCCTCCTTGTCAGCTTTGAAGAAGGTTCTAAAGTCATCAATGGTCTGAGACATATTCTGGATCAGTTCCATGCCGGTTTTGGCATTAGACTCAATAAATTCCCTGCTTAATTCACCTGTGTCATAGAAGATCGGCAACTGCTGTATGACAAGCCCCAGCTTATTCAGCGGCTGGCGCCATTGATGGGCAATATTGTTGATCATCTCCCCCATAACTGCCAGGCGGTCCTGAAAAATCAGCATCTGCTCTTTCATACGTAGCTCTTCCAGAGCGTGACGAAGTTCCTGATTCTGTAGCTCAAGGTCGGCCTTGCAAACCTCAAGTTCATGAATTAGCCTCAGAGTCGCTTCTTCGGTCAGAGACGGCTCTAATCCTGAAGCATCCGGCGTCACGGGCTTTTTCACCTCGCAGTGAAGATCGGCGGCGAATGTCATTAACGGTCTCTTGCCCATGTCGTCCCCCATGGTTACCCCTTGAATTCGGGTCGTCCCTCTGCAATGCCTCATACGATGTATATCAGAGTTCCACGAAATGTCCCAAAGGTATTTACGATGGCAAATTTGCCATTGATGCCTGTAATTGTCGAAAATCGTTACACTTTCCAAGCTGTGATTGTAGCAACATTTGTTGCATCCGCAACAAACGACATGACCGCTTAAATAATAGTATTAACTCTATGATACCCGTGAAACTGCAGATCATGTGCAATATTTGTTGCATCATTCTTTCAAGCACATATCCTTAACTACAGTTAACATGCTGTAGTTACTTATAAAGTGCTACTGAGCCGCGAATTATATAAATTACGTTTTTGCAATGCATTTTTAATTTATAATTTACAATGTCGAAGCAGCTGACACCCAAAGTATCGTCACAAAATGGAATACCAGAATATCACAGGCATTCGTAATGAAGAAATTAACTATTGATATCAGGCATATGGAATTCTGAAATCATAACCACTCGTAAGCAACCCGCACAGATTATCATTAGCTAATGTCGTAACTATTTACACTTTCACCAGCCAATTATACAAACCTAATCACACATCCCATAAAACCACATGATTATAGCTATTTAGTAATATCAACTCATCATGGCACTCAAATTGCCCTTACCTTTGCAACTTAAGTGTTACCTCTTGACAACCCGGACATCAATGACACATTGACACGATTTTCACGCATCAATAGAGCAGGTCATACGCAAGCAGTAGGCCTCTACAGTAATAAAAAGGAGATACGATCATGAGAAAGAAATTTATTGGGAAAATGCTACTGGCAACTCTTATCTGCGCCCTCTGGGCGACTTCGGCACTGGCGGTACCAACCTACATCCTGTCAGGCTATACCGGCTCATTTACGGTGTTAAACCCCGATGATGAGTCGTTAAGTGCTGATGCATACGGCGCCTTCAGCGTTGTTTTCACCGGTGGTACTGCTGATTCAGCCACCCAGGTGAGCGGACTCAGCGGCTTATTGAGTTTCGCTCAGGACCTGACCGGCACCCCGACCCCAGTCAACGGCGGACCAAATCCATGGGACTTTAACCTTCCCCACAATTCCAGCAGGTTTGGCGGCAGATTCGACGACTCCTTCATCTTTAGCTATGACACTGTCACTGGTTTTCTTGATCTTACCACTGATTTGAGCACCCCATCGATGCTCTCCATGGACGTCGGTCTCGGTTTCAACCTCTTGGCCTTAACTACTGTTCCGCTTGATCTCACAAATACATTTTTTTCCAGTGAAGGGATTGTGGGGAACATCGGTGATAATGCCATTGATTTCACCACCGATGAACTGACCTATCAGGCAACCGTCCCTGAACCATCCACCCTTGCCCTGCTGGGGATGGGATTGGTCGGGTTCGGCATCTGGCGGCGTCGCAAGGTCTGAAGCGGACAAGAAACAGTCAACTCAGAGACGCAATAATCTAATTTTTTTCACGCGGACAGCAGTCCAAAAGCCAGTTAAGGAGCAGAGTCATGAACGACATTTCACGAAGAAAATTCCTGCAGATATCGGCGCTGGCCGCAGGGGCAACTATGCTCCCGATGCCGCTGAAATGGCTGGGGACGAACAGCGCTCAGGCATTCGCCCAGAGTCTTCCGCTGCTCAAGAAAGATGCTGCTGCGTTTCGCGGACTGGCCTTCTCCGGACCGGTGCTCGGTGTAATCCCCGGCTCGGCATTCTATGCCAATGATCCGAACGGCATTCCGGTACTATCGGGCACCCCCGATCCGTACTTTGCCAACACCATGAAGTACGATATCACGGTGGAAGAGTTCACCGACACCCTGCACCCCAAAATGGGGCCAACGACATTGTGGGGCTACCGTGACACCAATAATCCCGCGGCAAAGAAGCACCTGGGGGGCATAATCATCGCTGCCCGCGGTACCGCTTCGCGGCTCCGCTTCACCAATAATCTACCGGCCAGCCATATCATACCGGTAGATACGTCGGTACCGGGATCGAACCAGGCCCAGAACCGGACCGCAACCCATCTGCACGGCGGCTATATCCCCTGGACCAGCGACGGTGGCCCCTTTGACTGGTTTGCTCCTTCCGGTACCAGCACATTGAGAGGAACCGGTGTTGCCGGACTCAGCTTCCAGAACGGCAAAGGGGGCTTCCTTGACGCACTTACCGGCAATGCCATGAACCCCGGGCAGGCTGACTACTACTATACCAACGATCAGAGCACCCGCCTGATGTGGTACCATGATCACGCATACGGAATCACCCGTATCAACGCCTACGCCGGGGTCGCCACCGGCTACCTCTGTCTCGACCTTGCCCAGGAAGCGCCATTCGCTGCCGGCCCGGTCCTTGACCTCGTCACCCAGTCGCCGGCAGGTACCAATGCGAACGGCCTGAAATACGGACAGGTACCGCAACTTACAAACCTGATTCCGCTGGTCTTCCAGGACAAGATCTTTGTGAACAACACCACCTTGGCCACTGACCCATCCTGGGCCACTGTAGCAAAGCCTGCGGCACAGGGTGACGGCAGCCTCTGGTATGCACATATTTACGACCGTGCGCTCTACCGAATGAAGCGGGGACGGGGTTTTCTGCTCCCTCCCGACCCGTCCTGCGTTCCGGAATTCTTTGGCGACACCATGCTCTGCAACGGTACCGTTGCACCTGTGGTCCCAGTGGAGGCTCGACGTTTCCGCTTCATGCTGCTCAATGCCTGCAACGCACGCTTCTTCAACATCAATTTGCTGCAGGTAGACCCGAATTGCGAAGTTACGACTGATCCCAAGACCGGTCTTCCAAAGGGCCAGTATGACTATCTGAACAAAATCGCCGTGGCCAAACTTCCCGCTGTCGGACCTAAGATCATCCAGATCGGGAGCGAAGGTGGCTACCTTCAGAAGCCTGTGGTCTTTCCGGCCACACCGCCGACACCGCTTACCGGCAATATAGTCCCTTTCAATGCCCTTACCTTCACAGGTAACCTCATAGTCGGCAATGCAGAGCGGGTCGACTGCATCATCGATTTTACCGGATATCCCGTGGGCACAGAATTTGTCTTCTACAGCGATTCTCCAGGCCCATTCCCCGGCGGTGCACCGACCAATGACTACTATGCTGGCAACCCCGCCACCCCGGCTGCAGTAGCCGGTTCGACCGTTGACACCAGAAATATTCTCCGTTTCAAAATTGTTGCTGTCGGCGCTGCCGACCCACAGCCTGCCGCAAATACAATCCAGCTCCCGGCCATGGATCCGCCCCCAATCGCAACGGGAACAGGTGGCGCAACTCCGCTGACAGTTCCGGCTGGAACCTTTATGAGGGATCTGACCCTGAACGAAGATTTCGACCCGTACGGACGTCTCCGTCAGCTGCTGGGGACTACCAAGCCAGGCCTTATCGGAAGAGGTTTCGGGCTCGAATACATCGCCCCGGCAACGGAAATCATTGCGCAGGGGACCACGGAAGTCTGGCGCATATTCAACACGACCGCTGACACGCACCCGATCCATTTCCACCTGCAGACCTGCCAGATCGTTGCCCGACAGCCGTTCAAGGTGGTAAGCGGCATTTTTACACCGACCGGTGTCCCGCGCGGCCCTGATGCCAACGAATTAGGGTGGAAAGAGACCGTTCGGATGAACCCTGGTGAGGTAACGTCCGTTATCTTCAAATGGGACCAGCCTGCCGTACCGTTCGAGGTTCCGTTCAGCGACCGGCCCATGGGTCCTGCAGCAGCGCCGCTGATTGCCCAGGCCAATGAGTTCGTATGGCACTGCCACATCCTCGAACATGAAGAGCACGACATGATGCGTCCGCTGGTGATCACCGGCAAGACACCGCAACGACCGAACATTCTGCCGACCGGCGGTAATCTCCCGGTTAATGCAATACAGCTCTTCACCGTAACCCTGGCTCCGACCTCTGCCGGCTTCACCGTTACACCAGGTCCGGGAGCTCCGTTACTGACCGGTTTCAACGCCACATCGTTCACCGTGACTTTCCCAGCTCCCGGAACCTTCACCTACACGGTCAAGGACAATTCCAACAACCTGACCTCGTCCGTTACCGTTACCGTTGCCTGACCTGCAGAGGCGAAGGGCTCTCCTTCGCCTCATCATTTCCAGGCGATATTCAGCCCCGACGCTCAGGCGCCGGGGTTTTTTTGCAATATACATGGTATGCTTTGACAACTTGACAACCAGGCAAGAGTATCTACTCTTTTCCTGATTACCTTCTCTGCAGCGCAGTCAGCAGAGACCTCCCCGGAGACACGGATGAAAAAGAAATCCATAAAGAGTTTGATACATAAGGTCCGCAGTGATCTCGACTGGCCGATACTGGAAAGGAGCAGCGCAGCGCCGGTAATCCGGGTCATATCGGATATCAGGAACAGATCCCATTTCATATTTATACCGGATACTGAGCATGACAAGGGGAGTGATCTTGACTACCTGCACGAACTGGGGCATGCTACCCTGTGCGAAAAGGTTGATCCGCTCTTTGCCACCAATGGCCAGTTTCCCGAGCTGGAAAACAAGCGGCAGTTTCTGCCGCTGCTCCCTGCGCTCGGAGCAGCCTGCGACTGGTTCGTCTGCCATTGGCAGCAGGTGTTATCGCCCGAAGAATCGCATACACAGATCAAGGAGAATATGCCAGTAGTGGAAGAGGTTCTTGGCAAGCCGAACCTCCCCCCCATCGAGATCATACTCGACGCCTCATTACTCATTGCCCAGGCGATACTCTATCTGGACGAACCGATCGATTGCGATGGCGTATTAAAAGAGATCGTTGATGCATTCCTCTCCGTCCCTCCTGAGAACCCCTCAGCAGAAAACTGCATCCTTCTGGTCAACCGACTTATGGCGGCCTACACCGATCAACGGGCACGTCTCATCCCCGATGGTGATTTTCTCGTCTGGAACGTCTATCAACCAGCTGAAGATCCAGAGCTCCCTGAGGGAGCTGCGAAACAGGGCAACATTGCATGAACAGACGCCTGGCATTTGTAGGCATGCTTATCTTGATAATCGGTTCGTTCCTCACTGGGGCCTGGGTCAGCTATCGCTCCACAAAAAAAACTTCTGCTACAGGTGACCGAAAGATCCTCCATTATGTAGATCCGATGCACCCATCATATACCTCCGACAAGCCGGGAATTGCCCCGGACTGCGGTATGCAGCTGGTACCGGTCTACGCTGACGTCCCACAGGGCCCTTCTAGTAAAACTCCTCAAGTAGCTCTGCCACCAGGGGCCGTTGAACTCCCCCCTGACCGGCAGCAACTTATCGGAGTTAAAGTCGGCGTGGTGGAGAGAAGCGGCGTCAACCAGACCTTGCGATTGCAGGGGAGAGTTGCCCCTGATGAACTCCGCACCTATGTGATCAATGCCACCATCGATGGCTGGATTACCGGTGTCGGCAGCAACACCACCGGCAGCATTGTCCGCAAGAACGAAGTGCTTGCAACCTTCTACAGCTCCGAATTTCTCTCAGCAGGCCAGGCGCTGATCTACGCGCTCAGCTCAATGGACCGCTCCATGGGGTCCGCAGGTGCCAACCAGGCACAGATGGACCAAATGCAGCAGTTCAATGTCAGCCTCAAGCAGTACCGTGACACTCTGCGCAACCTGGGGATGGGCGACCTGCAGATCGAGGAGATGATTCGGACTCGCAAGTACATGGAGAATGTCAATATCGTATCACCGGGAAACGGTCTGGTCCTTGCCCGAAACATCTCACCCGGCCAGCGTTTTGAACGCGGCAAAGAGCTCTACCGGATTTCTGACCTCTCCAAGGTCTGGATTCTTGTCGACACCTACGGAGCAGAAGTTGATCAATTGAAACCAGGAATGAGTGTCAGAGCCTATCTTCCCAACCGCGGCAAAAAATTCAATGCACTGGTAACGAATATACCCCCGCAGTTCGACTCAACGAGCAGGACATTAAAGGTACGCCTTGAGGTCAATAACCCCGGCTACATCCTGCGACCCGATATGTTCGTCGATGTGGAGCTCCCCTCAACACTTCCTGCGATGCTCTCGGTCCCTTCAGAGGCCCTTATCGACACCGGTCTGAAGAAAACCGTCTTTATTGAGCGCTCTCCCGGGTTTTTCGAGCCTCGCGAGGTACAGACCGGCCGCTCTTTCGGCAATCGCTTCGAGATCGTTTCGGGGCTCAAGGAGGGTGAGCGGATTGCCGTTTCGGGCACGTTCCTGCTCGACTCGGAAAGCAGGATGAAATCTGCATCTGCCGGGATCACCGGTACGCCCCGCCAGGACCCGGTCTGCGGCATGTATGTGGATGAGGCCAAAGCAAGGGCAGCTGGACGAATCATCGATGCAGGAGGCAGAACCAACTATTTCTGCTCTGACGACTGCAAACTGAAATTCAGCGCCAAACCATCGGCAACAGCTCCAGATGGAGTCACTTCAACGCCTCATAAAACTCCATCATCCAAAAGTATCCCACGGGCTGTGCAGAAGCAGGAACCCGGAATCCCCATGCCTGTCAAATCTGACGACAAGCCCACCCCCGCCGCAAAACCCCTCCCTGACCCTCACGCAGGCCATGTGATGCCTGCGGAATCGCCGATGAACCACGACATGGGACAGAAACATGATTGACCGTGTCATCGAGTTCTCGGCGCGGAACCGCTTCCTCGTCCTGATCATCGCCGTCATAGCCGCCATCTGGGGATGGTGGTCGCTACGCCACCTGCCGCTTGACGCCATACCCGACCTCTCCGACACCCAGGTAATCATCTACTCCCGCTGGGACCGGAGCCCTGACATCGTCGAGGACCAGGTCACCTATCCCATAGTCTCCGCCATGCTCGGGGCACCCAAGGTCAAGACCGTCCGAGGATTCTCCGACTTCGGCTACTCCTTTGTTTACGTCATTTTTGAGGAGGGGACCGACATCTACTGGGCCCGCTCAAGAATCCAGGAGTATCTTTCCGGCGTACAGCAGCGACTTCCGCAGGGGGTCCGGACCGAACTTGGACCGGACGCGACCGGACTTGGCTGGATCTTCCAGTATGCGCTGGTGGACACCACCGGTAAAAGGAGTCTTGCCGAGATCCGCACATACCAGGACTGGTACCTCCGCTACTACCTGAAAGCAGTGCCTGGAGTTGCAGAAATTGCCCCCATCGGTGGCTTTACCAAGCAGTACCAGGTAAACATTGATCCGAACCGCCTTCAATCCTACGGTATCTCCATAAACCGTGTGGCAGAGGCCGTAAGGACGGGCAACAGTGAAACAGGGGGAAGGCTGATCGAATTCGGCGGCACCGAGTACATGGTCCGGGGCCGGGGATATGCCCGCAATCTGGAGGATTTCGGAGCCATCGTTGTATCAGTGAGCGAAAGCGGAACGCCAATCCGGGTACGCGACCTCGGCACTGTCACGATCGGCCCTGACATCAGGCGAGGCGCTGCAGACCTTGATGGCAAGGGGGACGTGGTCTCGGGCATTGTGGTCATGCGCCAGGGACAGAACGCCCTTGATGTGATCAACAACGTAAAGGCAAAGATCAAGGCGATAGAGCCCGGTCTACCCGAAGGCTTAAAGATCGTGCCGGTCTATGACCGATCAGAGCTGATTCTCAACGCCATAGATACCCTGAAGTCAACACTGGTTGAGGTCATCATCACCGTGATGCTGGTGATCTTCCTCTTCCTTTGGCAACCTTCCAGTGCGCTGATACCTGCCATAACCATCCCCTTTGCCGTGCTGATCTCCTTTGTTCCACTTAAACTCATGGGGGTCAATGCCAACATCATGTCCCTTGGGGGGATTGCCATTGCCATCGGCGCGCTGGTGGATGCGGCAATAGTGGTTGTGGAGCAGACCCACAAGAAACTGGAGGTTTGGGAAGCGGGCGGGCGAGTTGGAGAGCAACGCTCCATAGTCCTCTCCGCCATCAAGGAGGTGGGAGGACCGAGTTTTTACGCGCTGCTGGTCATAGCGGTCGCGTTCCTTCCTGTCTTTGCATTGGAGGCCCAGGAGGGGAGGCTTTTCAAGCCGCTCGCCTACACCAAGACACTTGCCATGGCTGCTGCAGCCTTTCTTACCATTACCCTCGACCCGGCGCTCCGCATCCTTTTGACCCACTCCCGCCACTTTGATTTTCGCCCCAGGCGACTCTGCGGGCTCGTAAACGCCTTCACCTCCCCCCGGTTCAGACCCGAACAGGAACACCCGGTCAGCAGGACCCTGATCCGCATCTACGAACCGGTTGTCTCCTGGACACTCCGCCGCAAATGGGTGGTGATCTCCGTTGCATTACTGCTCATCATGGGCACGATTCCGGTTGCGCTCCGCCTCGGCAGCGAGTTCATGCCGACATTGGAAGAGGGGAGCCTCCTCTACATGCCGACCACCATGCCGGGAATCTCGGTAGGCGAAGCGCAAAAACTCTTGCAGGTAACCGACCGGATCATTTCAAAATTCCCGGAAGTGGCGCAGGTTCTCGGCAAGGCAGGTCGTGCCGAGACCCCGACAGACCCTGCGCCGCTCTCCATGCTTGAAACGGTTATTATCCTCAAACCGAAAGAGCAGTGGCGAAGCATCGACACCTGGTACTCGGGATGGGCGCCCGAATGGCTCAAGAAACCTCTCAGGCACCTCTCCTCCGACAGGATCTCGCAGGCAGAGCTGGTAGAGCAGATCAACGAAGCACTCAAGCTTCCGGGGCTCTCCAATGCCTGGACCATGCCGATCAAGGGTCGCATCGACATGCTCACCACCGGAATCCGCACTCCGCTCGGCCTCAAGATCAGCGGGGCAAATCTGCTGGAGATAGAGCAGGTCGGTACACAGGTGGAGTCACTCCTGAGGCCGATACGTGGTACCCGCAGTGTATTTGCCGAGCGGACAAGCGGCGGCTACTTCCTCGATATCGCCTGGAACAGGGATGAACTGGCACGCTACGGACTGAGCGTCGATGAGGCCCAGGTAGTTGTCCAGAGCGCCATCGGCGGCGATACTGTCACAACCGCCTTTCAGGGGAGGGAGCGCTACGCGGTTAATGTTCGTTACCAGCGGGATTTCCGTGGGGACATGAATGCCCTCAGGCGCGTACTGGTCCCGGTCGACAACGGCAAGCGGCAGGTTCCGCTTGGCGAACTGGCAGATCTCTCCGTCTCAAGCGGTCCTTCGATGATCCGCAACGAAGATGGTCTCCAGACCGGGTACGTGTATATCGATGTTGCCAACCGCGACCTGCAGGGGTACATTGACGAGGCAGGTCCGATTCTCAAAAAGAAGGTGGAGCTGCCGCCGGGCTATGCAATTGCCTGGAGCGGACAGTTCGAGGCAATGCAACGGGTAAAGGAGCGCCTGACGCTCGTGATTCCGGTGACACTGCTGCTGATCCTCGGGCTCCTCTATCTGAATACCCGCTCTCTTGCCAAAACCGCTATCGTCATGCTAGCGGTCCCCTTTTCAGCCATCGGGGCAATCCTCTTTCTCTGGATGCTCGGCTACCAGATGAGCGTAGCGGTATGGATCGGACTGATCGCGCTCCTTGGTGTCGATGCAGAGACAGGGGTATTCATGCTCCTCTATCTTGACCTTGCCTATGATGATGCCAAACGGGCCGGGCGAATGGAGAGCCTGAAGCAGCTGCGGGAAGCGATTATCATCGGGGCTGCCAGACGAATCCGCCCTAAGTTCATGACCACCGCAACCATGTTCCTGGGACTTCTCCCGATCATGTGGTCGACAGGAAGCGGAGCAGATGTCATGAAGCATATCGCTGCCCCGATGGTCGGCGGCATATTCACCTCGTTTCTGCTGGAACTGCTGGTCTATCCGGGGGTCTACGAACTCTGGAAGTGGCATTTCGAACTGAAGCATCAGGGAGTACTTAATGATGTTTGATCTATCTTCCTGCAAGGGATGGGTGCCCATTCTCCTCCTGACAGCTCTCGTGATCACAACCATCCCTGCAGAAGCTGCGGTGAGAGTTGGCAATACGCTTCCTGAAGTGCAGTACTCAACATTGCAAGGTGCACCGATCCGTCTCCCGGATTCAGTCCGGGGGAAGGTAGCAGTCATACATTTCTGGTCCATCGGCTGCAGTTCGTGCAAGGAGGAGATGCCGGCCATGGAGTCGTTCTACAAAAGAGTGCGAAACAAAGGGGTGGAAATCATCGCCGTAAATGTCGGACAGGGGAAGAAAGATGTGGAAGAGTTCGTTCGGGAGGCAGGGATAAGCTACCCGGTCCTGATCGACAGAGAGCGGAAAAGTCAGCAGCTACTTGAGGTGTCAGGGGTGCCGCGAACCATACTGCTCGACCGGAGCGGTGTCATCCGATTCAAGATCATAGGAAGTACCCCTCCCGAGCTCCTCTCAAAATACGTTCAAAGTCTAATCGACAGATAAAGGAGAGCTACCGATGAAACTGCCTGTTACCCTATTTATTGCACTTCTGACAATGGCCGCTACCGCTTCTGCAGATTTTCCACAGGCTGCAACGCCCGGCCCTGGCGACAAATGCCAGACCTGCGGGATGTTTGTTGCCAAGTACCCCGAATTTCTGGCTCAGATTCGGCTCAAAAAGGGACCGACCCTCTTTTTCGACGGTGCAAAGGATATGTTCAAGCAGTACCTGAAGATGGGGAGTGCCGAACGGGGCGATATTACGGCAATCTATGTTACCGGTTATTACAACGTAAAACCGATTGACGCCACCAAAGCCCTGTATGTGACCGGTAGCGATGTCAACGGGCCGATGGGTGCGGAACTGGTCTCCTTCCCCACGGACACCGCTGCCAAAGAATTCATGCGCGATCATAAGGGTAAGCGGATACTCCGCTTTAAGGATGTCACTCCTGCCGTCATCAAGGAACTCGACTGAAGAGATGCGCCCTTCTAACCGCTTTGCCATACTGATGTGTCTGATTGGACTCTTGCTGGCTGCAGCGAGCGGTCATGCCCTCCACACCCTGCTCTCCGTTGAGGGGTGGCGCTCGGAACGCCAACAGCTGGTACGGACCCTCGGCTTAACCGACCTCTGCCTTGCAACAGAGGCTAGCTATACACGTAATCCGGCCATGGCCGACCGCTTCGTCCCGTTCCAGGATCACCCCATGGCATTCGAACATTTCCCCAGCGGGAGCAGCATCACTCCCCCCTCCCACCTGGTTTTCCATGCGCCGCACCATTGAGCGCCAGAGGCATCTGCTCGACTTCGCCCTGACCTCTCTCCTGAGGCGCAGCGGGAAGAACCTTACCCTTGTGACGGTCTACATCATCATCGTATTCCTTTTCGCATCGGTACTCTTTCTCACAGCCTCACTGCGACATGAGGCAGCCATCACCCTTCGTGACGCACCTGAAATAACCGTACAACGGAGCCTTATGGGGAGGTTTGACCCGATCCCCATAACCTACGCCGACTCGATTCGCGAGATACAAGGGGTGATAGAGGTACATCCGCGCCTCTGGGGATACCACTACGACCCCGGCTTTAAAGCGAATTATACCCTGCTTGTCCCTGACAACCCGCCGATGCTTCCGGGAAGGATATCCCTGGGACCTGCCATCTCTCGCCAACGGGGGGCTTATGAAGGGGACACCATGACCATGGCCGGGAGTAACGGTGCGATGAACAGCTTCCAGGTTACCGGAATTCTTTCAGGTCGTACCGAGGTGGTAAGCGCGGACCTGCTCCTCATGTCGGAAAAGGATTTCCGGCAACTGACCGGTCTCGCCCCAAACCTGGCCACTGACCTTGCGGTGAGGGTGAGAAATCCGAAGGAACTGGCTACCATCGCCGCCAAGATCGTCGCATCCTTACCGGATACCCGGCCGATCATCCGAAACGAGATACTAAGGACATATGATGCCCTTTTCAGCTGGAGAAGCGGCATGGTGCTGCTTCTCCTCACGACAACCCTCCTCTCCTTCCTGATCCTGGCTTGGGACAAGGCAACCGGACTCTCAGCGGAAGAGCGCCGGGAGATAGGGATTCTTAAGGCAGTTGGCTGGGAGACGTCGGACATATTGATGATGAAGCTCTGGGAAGGTATTGCCGTATCGCTCGTATCACTGCTGCTTGGAGGAGTTCTGGCGTATGCCCATGTATTCATCGCACAGGCACCGCTTATCATGCCTGTTCTCAAGGGCTGGTCCACCCTCTCCCCCCAGCTCAGCCTGGTCCCGCATGTAAGCCTCAACCTGCTGGTCGTACTGGGAAGCCTGACGCTCATCCCCTACAGCGTAGCCACCATCGTCCCTGCATGGCGGGCAGCCACCATCGATCCGGATACGGTGATGCGATAATGATCAAGACGTTCAACGTACAGAAGGTCTTCAATCAGGGGAGGCCAAATGAGTTCAGAGCCCTTCGCGATGTGAGCATCACCCTGGACCTTGGAGGAGCCACCGTAATCAAGGGTCCGAGCGGATCGGGGAAGACCACCCTGCTCGCGATACTCGGCTGCATGGGGCGTCCGACATCCGGTCGGGTATCCCTTGGTGAACGGGAGATAACGAGCCTGCCCGAAAGATTTCTGGCTGAGATCCGCCTCAAGACCTTCGGATTCATCTTTCAGTCCTTTAACCTGATCAGGGGTCTCTCTGCGCTGGACAATGTCATGGCTCCCGCCTACCCTACCGGAGAGCGCCACGCCGCACTGAAGGAAAGGGGTATGCATCTGCTGGAGCAGTTCGGGCTGAAGGAACGCGCCGCTGCAAAGGTCGAGTGGCTTTCAGGGGGTGAAGCCCAGCGGATCGCCATCTGTCGCGCTCTGATCAACAACCCGTCCATCATCATTGCCGATGAGCCGACCGCCCATCTCGACAGCAAGCTCTCGATTGAATTCATGGATCTCATGGCAAGACTGGTTGCGCAGGGGAAGACCCTCCTTCTGGCGAGCCACGACCCTCTCGTCTGCGAATCACCGACGATTGGCCGCGTCATCGAGATGCGCGACGGCATGGTACTTCCCGCACGGAACACCCCATGATCCTCCATCCCGGGATCATCGCACTGCTTGTCGTCTCGCTGCTCTCCTGCTTCATGCTGCTTCACGCCTCGCTACTCGGCATCAGGTTACTCCGTTTCTGGGATCTGCAGAGCGGGAGCGAGCAACAACTCGCCCTCGAACGGAGCACCTACCTGGTATCCACCCTCGTCTCCAATGCTCTCCTGTTCCAGTTACTCGGGATCTTCCTCTTCATCCATACCGTGGACAGCCTCTCTTCTCTCTTCGTCGGCGCCATGTGCGCAGTCGGTTCTTTGACTGTCAACCAGTACGGGTATCCAACCCTCACCGCAAAGCTGGCGCTTTTTGTTCCGATAGGTATCTGGCTGATACTCAACCGTGCGGACAATCAGGGGAACGACTATCCGCTGATCAAGGCGAAATATCTGCTGCTGATGGTAATTGCCCCTCTCCAGCTCCTGGAGACCATCCTGCAAACCCTCTATTTCACACGGCTCACCCCGGATCTTATCACTTCGTGCTGCGGCAGCCTCTTCAGCAGCGGCTCGGAAAGCGTTGCCTCAGAAATGGCCTCCCTCCCGCCGCTACCGACCCTTGCAGCCCTTTACCTCACTGCCATTGCAACGTTGGCTGCAGGTGCCAGCTATCTTCGATCAGACGCAAAAGGAATTCTTTTCGGAATCCTCTCAGGGGTGCAGTTTGTGGTGACCCTCGTAGCCCTGGTCTCAGCGGTCTCTCCCTATATCTACGAACTCCCGAGCCACCACTGCCCCTTCTGCCTCCTCCAGAAAGATTACGGCCATATCGGCTACCTGATCTACCTCCTACTCCTGACCGCAACGGTGACCGGGATCGGCGCAACGGTCCTTTCGCAATGGCGAAACATCCCAAGTCTTTCCACCACTATCCCCCGAATGAAAAAACGGCTTACCATCTGTTCCATGCTTGCCCAGATACTCCTCCTGGCAGTCATATCAGCAGAGATAGCCGTCTCTCACTTAAAGGTTGCGTTTTAGCAGTCGAACTGAGCCATGGCAACCTTCCCATTTCATCATTCTGTCTAGCCGCCCGGTCCTGATTACTCGGCCATAGGGACCTCGGATCATGCATTATTTCAATGAATGCAAACCGATCATATTCCCTTCGCTATCAACGGCCAATGCTATAAATCCATATTCGCCGATAGACCATTTTTCGCGATGTATCTTTCCACCAGCGGCAATGATACGAGCTTGCTCAACCGCACAGTCTTCGCAACTGAAGTAGATTATTGTGCTGTTTCCACCTGAAGATACACCATCCATCTTGACCAACGCACCACCCGCGCCCCATTTACCCATCTCCATGGGAAAGGCCCACAACTCCACCTCCGGATTGTTCAAACGTTCCAGTTTGAGCTGAAAGACAGATTCATAAAACTCTTTTGCACGATTAATGTCTTGCACGTATATCTCAAACCAACATCCTATATTTGTCTTTTCCATGACGTTGCTCCTCTCATAAGTCATTTATAAATTCATCGCCATTAGTCCTCTCCTTAATTGTAATTATAGCCGCATTACCCATTACATGCAATTGAATGTCATTATCATTTGCAGTACCCAGCACTGCAATCCGATCACCAGATCTATCTTGGCTAAATCCCTTACAGTGTAGGCAATAGAATGCCGGATACCCGCACATGCCCAGCAATTAAACTGGGGATGGTGCACTCTGAGTGAAATTGTACACGGACCTCTCCACTTGACGCCAACAAGTGAGCTTGCGTTTCAGCTCCCTTTATCGCGTCCAGCAGCAGAGAAACTCTCCATTACCAGCACCAGACCCTCCGATATATGCTCTCGAAGTTCGTACCAGCTTCTAATGCTGACTATGCGGCGCAAAAGATAGCCCGGGCGAAGATAGAAACTACGTATCGCATCGGTTCGGAGTCGTTGGACCGTGTCCCTGTCAAGCGTACGGGTTGGCATTGCAATAGTGCCTCCTGACTGATCCATAACCATCTCCCCGGAATCAATAAGCCCTTCCGACACCGCATTGCGGCGAAGTCCTGTGCCGACCCTCGGCACAGCCACGTTGAATGAAGCATAGTCGCAATCGAGTTCCTTAAGAAAATCGATCGTCTCTCTGGCCGTATCGAGGGTCTCTTCAGGGAAACCGATCACAAAAGTGGCAACTGTCCTTAATCCGTATTCGCGGCAGAGCTTGAAGGCCAATCGTATTTGATCCTTCGTGTAACCTTTCCTGTAAGCCTTGAGAATCTCTTCGCTCGCTGATTCTACTCCGAAAATGATGGTGTGGCATCCGGCACGCTTCATTGCAGCCAGAAGTTCGCGGTCAACAAGATCAACCCTGCCGTAACAGACCCATCCAAACCGGAAGTCGGAAGAGTCCAAGAGGTCACACAGGGCAAATGCCCTGTTCCTATCTATTCCAAAGGTCTGATCAATGAAGAATATTTCCCGCTTTCCGAGTTTTACAAGAGAGTGCAACTCTTCGGCAACTGAGGCAACAGAGCGGTATCGGTAGCCAAGAGTGCTCATGATGCAGAACGAGCAGCTGAATGGACAGCCATAGTCAGTCAGTACCGTAGCAAAACTCGCGTGACGGACAAAAGGAAAACGATAACCTGTTGCGGTAAACAGATCATGCCTTGGCAGCGGAATAGAAATCTGCTGGTTGATTTGCCGAACGGTTTCAGGATGGATTGCCGCTCCACCCCTTCTGAAGACCATCATCTTGAGGTCGTCAAATTTCTCGTCAATATAGTCGAGAATCTCTCCGCTCGTAAAATCAAGGATGGCCGCATCGATGAAAGGATACCGCTCTAACTGCCGTACCGGTTCCTCCAGCATTACATCGCCGCTTACAACTATCCTGCGACTGCCGTTAGCAAGCCGTTCAAGAAACCCCAGGTCCTCATGAAGAGAAACGGCGCCGATCAGGGAGACAATCACGTCCGGCCCCCAGGAATCGATTTCCCTTCTGCACTCTTCCGAGGAAAGAGTTTCAGCAATCGCATCAATGACCAGCAGGTCGTGCCGAGAAGAGATCGTCCCGCTCATCATGAGCAGATCTACCGGCTCGAACAGATAATTGGTCTTGGAAACCTTGCTGCAGTAGTAGTCCCGGATATATGTCTTAACACCGGGAGGGTTGAGTAAAAGCACACGCCGTCGCATACTACTCCTGCCTCCTGGCAACCAGCAACAACTCGCCGGAATGAACCATCATGGGGCGGTTGCGGACTGAATCCGGCAAGAGGCGGTTTACAATGCCAAAAAACTGCGTCACCAACGGAATAGGATAGGCAACAAACTGACGTGCGGCATACGAAAGAGAGAGGGCCTTCTTTGCTGGACCATTCAGAAGAGTAGCAAAACCGTGGCGCTCCAAAAGACGAGAAAGGGTTTTACGGTTGTAGTAATACAGGTGTTCTAGCTTGAAATGAGGCCATCTATGACCCATGGTACGACAGGTAAGGCTCCCCGCATCAGGGGTAACGATCAGGACAACCCCGTTTGGCGCTAGAATCCTCCTCACTTCTGCAAGAAATGAAGCCGGGTCGGTCACATGCTCTATCAGATCGGTCATCATTACCGCAGAAAAAAAACCGTTCGGATACGATGCTTCGTCAACCCTTCCGCAAAACACCCGGCCTGCGCCGGATCGTCTGGCCGCCATTGAAGCTGAATATGAGGAAAGCTCCACACCATAAGCCTCCCAACCCATTTTTGTGGCTGCAGTCAGAGAGAAACCGGCAGCACATCCAATATCAAGCAGCCTCCCTTTCTCCGTCAGCCCCTCAATCCTTTCAAGAATGCCGAAAAATGTGGCGAGTTTCATCTTCTCCAAAGCATCAGGATCTTCCTCGATCCCCCATGAGCGGTAGTATTCGCCGGTGTATATCTCCTCCAGCTCCCGTTCCGAAGGTTGGGGAAAAATAGATAGAAGACTGCAACCCCTGCATCTGAGAACAGAACGTCCCCATGCCCGGAAAACCTGTTCCCCCGCGGATTCGGAACAAACGGGGCATGAGACGGTATTCTCCTTCAAAACCGGCAAATTCAAATTACCCCCTTTGCCAGGAGTTCCCCGATAACCCTGGAAGGCTCGATCCCCTTCATGCATATGTTGTTTCCGTTACACATTGCGCGTTTTGCATTATACACATTGAGACAGGGGCTGCAGTAAATGTCAGCATAATAGATGATGTTTTGCTCGCCGACCGGGCCGTACAGTTTTGGAGATTCGGGTCCGTAGAACGATACTGTGGGAATCTGCAGGGAAGCTGCAATGTGGAGGGGGCCGCTGTCATTGGAGATGAACAGAGTGCATTCGGCAATAAGCGCAAGAAACTGGTGAAAAGATAGTCTCCCGCTCAGGTTAAGGATCCTTTTCCGGGTCTCATCCGGAAGTAAGCGATGGAGGGATTCGACATACGCGGCTTCTTCAGGCGCACCTACAAGACAGATCCTTTTCGCAGGGTCAACAGCGAGTTTGACAATCAGATCTGCAAAATATTGACGCGGCCATTTCCGTTCGCTGGAGAGATCGCTTGCATTCACATTAACAGCAACGATCCGGGCGTCATCCTCGACCCCCTCTGCCTTCAGGAGTTTCCTGAGCGACTCTCTTTCGTCAGGATGAATCTCAGGAGGCACCAGGCTGAAATCCGTCACGGTCAGTCCAATTTGAGCCAACTGTGCGGCAAATACCTCTGTCACATGTCGATACGGATTGAAATGAACCTGATCGGTAAGGAGGTCGCCACGCCACATCTTTGGCAGGTAGTAGCCTATACGGCGACCTGCTCCGGTCAAATATGAAATGATGGTGGAAAATCGTGCAAAGAACTCAAAATCAAGAACGATATCAACCCTATCCCTCCTCAGACGCCAGATGACACTGACAACATCAACCGCAAGCAGGAATATCGATGATGTGCGAAACCCAAGTACTTCATCGATAAGCGGTATCCTTGCGGCAAAGGGGACATTGCCGGCAAAGGTAAGAAAGATGATTTTCGCATCAGGGTAGCTCCTGCGAAGTTCGCGGAGTGACGGGGTGGACAGCAGTATGCTCCCCATACCAAGATACTTGGTCACCAGAATCGATCGAACCGGAACACCCTTAGATCTGCGCGGGAAAAGCCTGCCTGCACGGACTGTTATCTCAAGAAGCAGGCATATGGCTCCACCCAGATACTGGTCAACTACTCTCATGGTCTGAATGTTCATAAGCGATCACACAACCTGGTAAATTATGACCAGTATCCCGTATCTGTACTGTGCGTAAACCGGCATCAGCCCTTCGTGCGGCACAGAAGGATCAAGCAGAGGCTCAAGCTGGGGGCGGCGGTAGGGAACGGCATTCGAGTCTATGACCAATAATTTCACATTCTTGCTTTTTGCATATCTGATAACTTCCGGTATGGAGCCGTCAACAAGAGGTGCCCAGGGCCTGCCGGCATAAAACGGGATATTGCTCCAACGGGTCATCAGCTTAGTATTGTCAGGAGTGTTCCTGCCTATCCAAAGACCTGTTTCCTTGAGGAAAAAGTATTGACTCTCTGAATACAGCCTGAAATCTTCGCATGTATTCCGTTCCCAAACCGGTTTCAGTGTAATAACCCCGATCAGCGATACTGCTGCTATCGACAGAATGCCTCTTACGGCTGTAAGGCGAACAAATCCGGTAGAGCTGTTAAGCAGTTTCAGCAGAAGATCCTCTATAAACGACACCCCAAAGCAGAACAGTATAAGAAGTAGCATGAACAGAGGAAGTATATACGAAATGCCCACAGAGAGGTTGCTGAAAGCAAATACGGGGAGATTCACGGCCACAAGGGATAGAAGGACCAGCAGCTGCCTGATTCGAAGGGAACGTTGCTCGACATTCAGCCTTGTTGCCTCACGAAGCACGGAATATCCCCCGACAATAGCGACAGCAAGAAGAGGCAATGGGAAATTCAGAGGAATCAGAGGAATGAATTTGGACAGATTCCCGAAGTACGTAGCAAAAAACTGCCTGATACCTGGGAATAGAGATCCCATACCGGTTTTGCCGGCAAATTTTTCACCAACCGTTGTTCCGTCGGAAAGAAGCTTCATGGAAGCGTCAACCCCGATAATCGTAACACCGGATTTGCCACTGATTGTCCAGCTGCCTGTCCAGTTGTGCAGATAGACGACGTAGGGGAAAGCAACCAGAAGAAAAACAACAAGGCTTACAGCGATTGCTTTCAGGCAGCTGCGCCTCTGAACAGTCCCATCCCTCCAGATAAGCGATGAAAGCAGTACAGCGGCCAATGCTGCATAAACAAGTATCCCCTCAGGCCGTGTAAGATAGGTTGAAGCAGAAGCCGCCCCGAGCATGGCAGACACCGGAATTGACCAGCTCTGTACAACTATCATTGCCAGCCAGATAGATACTGCAAGCATCGTGAGATATGTCGCCTGCGAAAGCGGAACCAGGGCAGGCTCCATAAATCCGTGAAAGAGCATAGCGGCAATAGCGGAGAGAAGAGCAGTACGCCTCTCCCCCAAAAGCCGTGCAATGCCATAGAACGGCACCACCAGTGCTGCCGACATGACGCAGGAAACCAATCTCCCTGCAAGTTCCATATCGTCCGTAAATTTCGTAAAGATGGCCACAAGTAGAGGATAGAAAGGCGGGAAATGCGTCGAAGAACTTCCAAGCCCCAAGGAGGTCAGGATACTTTTGGAAATTGCGAAGTACCCCATTGCATCCGCTTCGTGTAGAAAAACCACATGCGGGACCGAAAAAAGCAGGTAGAGTCTCGGTACAAGGGCCAAGGAAAAAACAATTAAAACAGCTGAATAATCCTTTTTCCCCCAGTAATTGATTTCAGGCTGGTACGCGGACATTTCCGATATTATTCCTTATCATTTTTTCTGAACATTTTGGCTGCAAATCACCTCGCCCCAAAGATCACCAGTGTGTATTTACGTAAAAAATACTGATCAATTCGATCACGAACCACTCACGTCCATAGACCCGACCAGTAGGGCTGGAGACCCTACCGAGCCATAGAAGCGGAGGTCGTCACCGACTGCCTCGATCCGGTTGAAGATGTCGAGGATGTTGCCGGCGATTGCGATCTCCTTCACCGGCATGGTTGCAACGCCGTTCTCTATGAGGAAGCCGCTGGCGCCGACAGAGAAGTCGCCGGAGATCGGATTGGCGGTGTGCATCCCGATTACATCGGTAAGCAATACACCCCGCGAGATCCCCTTCAACAGGTCATTGGCAGCGGTCATCCCGTTTTCTATGAAGAAATTAGTCACCCCCAGATGCGGAAGCCCCTTGACACCGCTGCGGGCGGCATTGCCGGTGGAGAGACAGCCCTCCTTGCGGGCAGAGTAGCTGTCGAAGAGAAAGCGCTGAAGCACCCCCTCATCAACCAGCAGGGTATCCTGAGATGCCACCCCTTCGCCGTCGAACGGGGTGGTGGCCATTCCTCCAACCAAGGTCCCGTTGTCACGGATCCGGACAAGAGAGGCAAACAGCCGTTCACCCCGCTTCCCGGCAAGGAGTGACTTCCCTTTCTGTACGTTCTCCGCCAGAAAAGAAGAGGCAAGAACCCCCAGCAGCTCACCCGCAACATGGTTGTCCAGAACCGCAGGAGAGCGCATTGTCGGGATCTTCCTGGCCCCCAGAAGAGCGGTTGCCTTACGGGCCGCTGAAGCGGCGATCTCTTCAACCGAAACACCGTCGAATCGGTTGCTGAAACCGAAATCCCAACCCATCTGGGAGTCGCCTTCAGCCTCAGCAAGCACGGCAATGCTGGATGAAACGGATGTACAGCGATAGCCTCCATCAACGCCGAACGAGTTCCTGATGGCCACGGAATAATCCGATTCGCCATAGCTGCTCTTTCTTACTCGCTTCAGGCGAGGGTCGGCCGCCAGGGTCAGGCGCTCTAGCTCCATTGCCCGTCCAATTTTCTCTTCCTCAGTGACCCTCTCAAGCCCGTCATCAACGAGACCGTCGATATGAGGATATGTCTGGGGCAGAGGAAGGCCGTTGAACTCATCCGGGCTCTGTGTGACAGCGCCAACCAGGGCATTGTCGATCATACGACTGAGGTCACTCTCATCGAAGCTGGTAGAGTAGGAGAAGCCGAGCCCCTTGCCTTTGAGCAGCCGGACACTCACCCCCACAGGTGCTGAACAGCGGAAGGTGTCGACCCTCTGGTCTTTAACCTCTATGGAGAGATTGCGCGACGAGCCGGCCATAATCTCCCAGCCATCGAGAGAACGGCCCTTGAGAAGCGATTCTAGATGATGTATGAGCTGGTGTAACTCCATAACTACCTCTTTTATGACAGCAAATTACGATTAGATGCTACATCAGGTACAGCCGAAATGAGACTATAGCCTGTATTTACTGAATACTCAACCCGTCACAATCTCAAATTTCCGATAGCATTAAAGATCCAGTGGACTTTTCGCCTCCTTGAGCATCCTTACCGGCAGGCAGCGGGTGTAGATCATCGTCGTTTCCAGGCTGGAGTGACAAGGAGTGCCTGAATGAATAAAATGGGTATGGATCTCCCCGTTTGCCCACATCAATCAGACAGCAGATTATGAGATCGACAGCAAAACCCCCTCAAGGAGGCCGAAATCGCTGACCTTGAGGGTGGTGCTGCCGAATAAGGCGAGGGTCTTCAGGGTGAGTAGCGTACCGGCCGGAATCAAATCCTCCCTTCCCTTTTCAAGGCCTGGCACTTTGAGACGCTCCGCAGGGGACTTCGAAAGCAGGAGGTTGTAGATCGCCTCGATCTCCTCCAGAGCCAAGGAGTAATTGTTGACCTTGCGATAGTCGTAGTCCGTCATCCCCAAACTGATTGCCGCCAGGGTTGTGGCCGTACCAGCTGTCCCGATGGTCGTCGCACCATATGCCATTGGCAGATACCCGCGCCCGTCAAGGTCATCCCTCAGTGCTGCGAGTTCACGATCAATTTTTTCCGACATGGCCTCCCTGGTCGGTTTCCCATCGGTAAGCCGCACCACACCCAACGGAAGGCTTCGCGAATAGAGAGGGTGGGTACCACGGGCAACGGTGTATTCGGTACTCCCTCCCCCCACGTCAAAGAGCAGAAGTCGTTCAGGTATCCCATCGATACCCGCCAGCACCCCTTTGAGGGTCAACAGCCCTTCTGTCTCCCCGTCAATAACCTCCAGCTCTATGCCGGTTTCAGCCAATACCTTGTTACAGAAAGCAGCCCCGTTAACCGCGTCCCTCACTGCACTGGTTGCAACAGCCCGAATCCTTGTTACAGCATGCTCGGCTATGTGTTGGGCAAATTCCTTCAAAGAGGCAAGAGTCCGTTCCCACGCCTCTGGCGAAATACCCGACTCTCGGGTAAACCCGCCTCCCAGCCTGGTTATCCGACGAACGATAAGGGTCTGCCGAATCTCTCCATCGACAAGCGAACCTATCAGCAGACGGACCGTGTTGGTTCCAAGATCGATTGCTGCAACCGGTCTACTCATTTGCCAGCGTTCTCCCGAGTTTGATAATGGAGAAGGCGTACTCTGCCATCTTGTCGAAGGATGATATGATGTCGCTGTACGCGACCCCGGCAAGTACGGTGCAATCACCCTCCGAAAGACGCCTGATGTGACTTGTGTGCATCGCTTCCTGGAGACGGTCGACCTCATCCTTTAATACACGTGCATCTGCAATCGATGAATCCGAAAGCTCCTCCGGAGAGAGCATTGCAAGGTGAACGAGGTCACCTACCCTTACGGCCAGATTCTTCAATTCCGCCATAGCAGCACTTGAAAATATGATCTTGTGTTCTTTTTTACGGGTAAGCGTCTCTACTATCGACTCACACTGGTCCCCCATATGTTCAAGAATGTTTACCTGTGTCAACATGGTCGGAATACTGAGCGCCGTCTCCGATGAAAGCGGCTGACGCGACAGTTTTGCAAGAAACCCGGATATCTCCCGTTGCAGAACGTCAAGCGCCCCCTCCTTATTTTTGATACGGATGGCACGCCGGGCATCGAATCGGAAGAACTGCTCAACCACATCATCGTACATAGACATGGCGATCCCCGACATCCGACGAAGCTCGTTTCTGGCCTGCAGCATTGCAAGAGATGGGGTATTTATGACCCGCAGGTCAAGAAACTTGGAGCATGGTTCAAACTCTACCAACTTCTCTCTACCAGGGAGCAGTGTCTTTGATGACCAACGGACAAAGAATCCGAGAAACGGGAGGAAAATAAGCAGACTTACGATGCTGAAGACCGTATGGCTGTTGGCAAGCAGACGAGCCGTAAGAGCCGGAGCCGGCGACGAAGGCATGTCACTCCCCGGGGTAATCAGCTGAACAAGATACTGAAAGGCATGGGGGAAGACAACGACCAGTGTAATTGCAAGTATATTGATCAGAAGATAAATAAATACGGTTCGCCTGGCAGCAGGAGTCCCGCTGATGGTAGCTATGGATGCAATGATGGTAGTTCCCAGCACCTCTCCGACAACCATATGAAACCCGTGATCGTACGAGACCAGACCGCTTCCGGTGAGTGCGATGACCACACCGACTGCAGCACTCCCGGATTGAAGCATGAACGAAAGTGACGCCCCCAGAAGGACTGAAACCAGGGGCCACGGAACCCGCATTTCATGCAAACCGGCTCCGATAGCATGTTCGGTTAACGGGATGAAACCGGTCTCCATGATTCGCAGTCCAAGAAATACAAGGCCTGCACCGAGCAGCAGTTCACCCGCATAGCCCAAACGCCGGCTGCGACAGAAGAATCTAAGAAAGACACCTATGAAGATGAGAGGTTGGGCAAAGATCGTAATACGGAAGGCGATGAACTGTATGGCAACAGTGGTTCCGATCCCGGTTCCGAGCATTACTGCAAGGGCCTGGTAGAGCGAGATCAATCCTGCGTTCACAAACCCGATAACGAGAATGGCAGCAGCACTGCTGGATTGAAGGGATGCAGAAAGGCAACTCCCGATAAAGGCTGAACTCAGCCGGGTTCCGGTTACCTTCTCCAGAAAGCCGCGAATACCGTTACCGGCAAGCTTCTGGAGCCCTTCTGACATGGATCGCATGCCGAGGATAAAAAGCCCTAGCCCGCCGAGCGCCTCCCAGAGGGATGCGTGTGGCATGAAGTACTCCGGTCTATTTTACGATCTTGAATGGAAATATGAAATCAGCAGGTGCAGACTTTGGGGTACCCTTTTTATAGACCATGAGATTCACCCCTTTCTTGCCACCAAGGTCTATGCGGAAATAGACCAGGCCGGCAACCTTGGCTTTGGGGATAATCGCTCCAACCGGGATCGACTTGGTGAAAATATCCTGGGGGTAGACTTCGTAAAAATAGGGACGATCCGAGGTAAAACGATTAGTTGAAGATGATCTCTCGTAGTCTTCAAGGTAATAGAACCCTACATACGGATAAGGTATCAGGTAGTAAGTGTTGCGGGAGACAATCTCCTTCACCTTTTCCGGGGTGAGCGGAAAGTACTGCCTTGCATCGCTGTCAACAAGCAGAAACGAGTCATTATCTATGGTAAATTCGCTGTCGGTCTGGTTTTCAACCACCACGAAAAACGAAGCAACATTGCCATCCAGATTGTAGGCGACAATCTCCATATCACCACTTCTTGCGGTAATGGTTACCTTGTCTCTGGTAATGGTCTGAGCATTATCTTTTTCATTGATGGTACCATTGGCAACCGGCTCCGGCACTACCTTTAGAGAGGCACAACCTGCAAACAGCAGAGCCGACAGCAGCAGAATCAGATATCTCTTCATGGTGCTCCTCCTCACGACTTGGTCTCTATTAAAATAACAGAAGCCACTGATCAGTTCTCAAAATAATCTCGCGGGTACGTGGTTATCCTGATTTTCGGACGCTCCCCGCCAGATTCAGCATTCTGCCAGATAGCTACAAAAAAGTCGCGACGCAGGTCATGCTTGCTCCGCAGGTACTGTTGCGCCTGCTCGGCAAGAGAAAATGCCCTGCTAATCCGCTGATCCTTGGACATACCCTTCTTGCCCGGATAATAGGCTTCAATCAGGATCGTAGCATCAGAAGCCACTTCCCGCAATCGGGGGACAAGGAGGTCAATCTCACCCTTGAGATGCTGGTCAAAGGGAGAATCATTACCCTCGCTTCCGGCATAACCTATCAGTTCTGCTCCGCGCGGGAGCGCCCCTTGGGACTCCGCTGCAGAAATCGGACATACAAGGGCTGCTGCAAATAGCAGACTAAGAAATGCCGTAGTAAAACCTCTCACGGTCTTTCATCCCGCTGCAGGAAGAGTATCTCGAAGCGGCGGTTCATTTTGCGTCCTGCATCGGTCTGGTTGTCAGCCAACTCCTTGGAGCTCCCCATACCTCTCACAAACAGACGCGCAGGTTCGATCCCCTCCCTGTTAATCAGATAACTGGCCACTTCAATGGCGCGACGCAGGGAGAGGTCTGTGTTGTACTTCTGAGAACCTATGCCATCTGTATAACCATCGATTCTGAGATACGCCCAGCTCTTGTCCGTACGGATCTGTTCAGCAACTTCCGATAGCAGCTTCCTGGCATCGGGAGTCAATTCAGCCTGACCCTGCTGAAAGTAGCCGACAATATCCGGGAAACGGAACTTGCGGTATGCAATCAGCTTTTCATCGGTCTTCACAGAGGCAGTTTTCGTCGTATCCTTTATCTCACCTTTCACGTCAATGCCGTAGGTTGGAGGAGTATCCGATTTTTCTTTGTCAGAAGAGAGATCCTGGGGGGGGGGTGGGACGAAAGGTCGAGTATCTGTCCGCTGAGGTGGAAGAATTATCTGCCCGTACGTCCGGATAACAATCTCTTCCTTATCTGATTCGACCGGGACCTCTATCTTGCTGACTGCCTCAGTAAGGGGAGGAGAGTGGACGAGTTTAGGCGAAATCGGTATGATTTTTATCGGCTTGACTGCCGCCAGTGTTGCCGCATCCTGCTTTTGCTTTATCTCATGGGGGAGCATAGGCACCGGCCTGATGTAGCCCCCCAGACCTGTTGAGGTTGAGAATCCGAAGATAAACCTCCAATCGGGAGAGATATCGTTCAGCCCTACTCCGCCGGCCATGGAAAGTGTGAGATAGGGGGTCACATGATACTGAATGCCGATATCACCCTCTAAAGGGCCTTCCAGGTTGATGTCACGAGGTCGGCTACCGATCAATTCAGCAACGATCTTCGCCCGGGGGGTAACAGCTACTTCCAAAGCGCAGCCATACATGAGATCGTCTTCTACGAGCTTGCGGGACCTGTATCCGCCAAAGGCATGAATGCCGAAATCCTCGGTCTTATAGGTAGCAATCAGTCGACTGCCCAAGTCCGTTGAGCCGTCCAGAGAGAGATTTTGGGAAATGCGCCTCTGCATCAGCAGATCTGCAGCAACTTTGAATTTTGAAGATCTTGTGCCGTAGAAACGAATCTTCATCCCCAAATCAGCGCTGTTCCTATCTGAAGAATCCTCTTCTCCATCAAACAGCAAATTCGGGTACGTACCGTATATTTCCCAGAATGATCCTATCCCCAAGGTAATGGTTGCAGGGAGGACAAATGCCTTACTGGCAGAGGTATTGAGCAGGTTACCCCACACACCGACACTGAGATTGCCTGAATCCAGGGTCTCGGCAGTTGGGACAGATATCAGACCGGTCGACCCGCTCTGCGAGGGAGTGGCAAAGGCACTCTGGGCAAGGAAGGTCATAATCGAAGTCATCAGAATGGAAATAAATCTTATGTTCATGCGTCGCTTGTATGCTCTATTCAGTAGAAGTCTCATAAGTATAAAGTATGCAGAAAATGCTAACTTCATAAAGCTAGATAGGCCAAGCAGTTAGCAACATTGGCATAAAGCCGCACAGAATGCCGACGTCAACGAATTGACGACACCAATGCCCTATTCATTCTGGGATACACGGTCCTTTAACTCTTTACCAACCTTGAAAAAAGGGAGCTTCTTCGGTTTCACTGCGATTGACTCCCCGGTTTTCGGGTTCCGTCCGGTGTAGGCCTTGTAATCGTTCACCACGAAACTTCCAAATCCCCTGATTTCAATACGGTCCCCTGCAATCATGGCGTCTGTCATAGCATCAAATACTGTGTTGACGACCTCTTCGGCTTTCTTGTAGGAAAGCCCTCTGCGTGCAGCTACGACCTCGATAAGCTCCGACTTGTTCATGCGTTGTACCTCCTGACCCAGCGCTATGGAATTTTTCACCTGTATACTAATCGGCAATCAACAGCATCCCTTAAGATAACGTTTAGCAACTGCCTGCGCGTCAGCGGAGCGTCCCAGCTCTTCGAGAAGAGGCACAAGCTTTTGAGCAGCCGTCTTTGAAACGGATGTAATATCCAAGGCTTCGATGTACCGTTCCAGAGAGGCGGACTGATCTCCCATCGCCATAAGGACATCTCCGAGCATGATTAGCGCCTGATCGGCAAGGTGACCCGCAGCGATCATCGTCTCAAGCATCGGAATGGATTCAGCGAAACGCCCGGTTTCAAGCATCAGTTGAACAAGCCCAAGATGACATAAAGGGTTATCTGGATTTTTCGCAATGGCAGAACGAAGGGCTCTTTCGCACTCCGCAAATCTCCCTGTTTGAAAATGGATCAGAGCAATCTCGTATTCGAGGATATCACTCTTCTCGGCTGTCGCCAGTTCAACAAAAACCCTATATCCCTCTTCGAGCCTTTCATCATGAACGGCAATATAGGCAGATGCAAATCTCTCTCCCATCTGACGGTAACGCTCTGGAAGATTGCCTGGCATGGGTTGAATAAGAAGCTCAAACCGTTCGCGCTGAGACAGAAAATCCGTTGATAATTCATCAGTTGCAGCTGTCGAATGATGCGGCGAGGTGCAACTCGCACATGAATGTACATCTGTCTCAGGCTCTGCAGAAATAGGCTCAGCTGCAAGCTGTCTATGAAAATCAACTGCATTCCCGCGTATTGCCTCGTCTTCTGCCTGCTCAAGCGCTAGTTCGGCATGCTCCAGTGCCTTGGAGAGATCCCCACGATGCAGGGCATGTGCAGCTTCACGAAGGTTCAGACGCGCCAGCTCGTTCCCTGTGGCAGAGAGTCGATCGTGAAGGTGCGCACGGGACTCCGCTGGGGCATCGACAGGGAGACGCTGCATTGCCTCATTATACTCATGTCGCGCCTCGGCATACCGCGCTTCCTGATACATTCGGTCACCGCGTTCCAGAAAATGGCTGTAATCCTTTTTGAAAAGTTTGAACAACACGAATACTCCTCGGGCGGATAAAAATCAGCAACGCTCCAGCAGCGTTACACTTTCAATATGGCAGGTTTGCGGAAACATATCCAACGGCACACTGCGAACCATACAATAATCTAATTTCCTTAAGATGGCAATGTCTCGTGCAAGCGTTACCGGATCACATGAAACATAGACCACCCTTTCAGGTCTCAACGCGGGTATGTACCGCATGAGTTCCGAAGCACCGGAACGGGGAGGATCAAGTAACACCACATCAAATTGTTCCCCCTCCTGGATCAGGCGCTTCACCCCAGCCACGGCATCAGCACAGATGAACGAAATTCTGGTCAGACCAGAGTTAAGGGCATTTTGGCGGGCATCATCAACGGACGGCCCGTACTCTTCCATCCCCACAACCTCTCGGGCCAATCCGGCAAGCGGAATTGTTATATTGCCGTTTCCACAGAAGATGTCGAGCAGCCGCTCTGTGCCGTTCAATTGTGCAAACTCGCTAACCAAGGTGACAAGGTTTCGGTTCTGCAGGTAATTAACCTGACTGAATCCCCCCCTGCTGAATGCTAGTCGTAATTCAGGGGCAGAGTCGGTCGACCGTCCGACAGAAACTCCATACGTAAGGCGATCGATTCCAAGAATCCTTCTCATGGAGTTTTTTCTGCCATGCTGAATCCAGAGACCGGTTGCCGATGGCAGCCCAATGCTGGCTCTTTCGGCAAGAAACCTGACTAACCTATCTGGCGATTGCCCGATATAGTGTACGATCATGACAGCCAGACCATTATCACCAACAGCCAGATCAACCTGGGGAATCTTAGCAGGCTCCGAAAAATCCGGTAACAGCAGTGTCAGCTCGCAGATCAGCTTATTAATGACAGGGCCTGCAATGGCACAACCACCGGGAAAAGGAACAATGTAGTGAGTTCCGGCACGGTAGAAACCAATATTGAGGCGCCCCCCGATCCAGTGAACCTTTACCTGAACCCGGGTCCGGTAGCCCCATGGGTTTTCAGCACCCTGAATCGGGGAGATACGATCACGATCGACCCGGGCGAAACGCCGAAGCTGCTCGGCAAAAAGCTCCTCTTTTATTGTGAGCTGTTTCGCATAGGGAAGATGTTGCAATGAACATCCACCACATTGACCAAATACAGGACAGCGGGGGGTAGTCCGATCCGGAGAGGGAACCAGCAGCTCAAACAGTTCCGCCTCCAGGTATGAACCCTTTTCTCTGGTTACGCGTGCGCGTACCAGGTCACCGGGAGCCGTAAACGGCACAAAACAGGCCTTACCGCACAGATGCCCGAAACCTGCCCCACCAAAAGCGAGCTTTTCGATTTTGACCTCAATCTCCCGCATCAGCCGGAAAACCTTGCCGCAGGCTTGGCAAGACTCCTGCGATACTTCTCCAACTCGGCAGCAACAAGCCCCTTTGGAAAGAGCGGATCCTTGATATAGACTAAGACAGTCGCAATGAACCGGTCTATCAACTGCTCCCTGACCGCAGGCATATCTCCCTCGAGCACCCCCATCATCTCCAGGTTTCGGGTAAAGCGGACAATCTCACCCAACGAAGCGACAGCCTCGGCATAAGCGTCAGCATTGACGCAATGTTCGGGGCAAAGCGGCAACTCGCAGCACGCCTGTACTGTAACCTGGTAAAAACCACCATAGTAATGCCGGCTTCTGTCATAGAAATGCAAAATAATGTTGTTTTCCAACTTAACTTTGCGCAGCAGATTACCTACCAAAGAGATCACCTCCGATCGATTACCTGCAAAATTAACCGTATTACGTTGTTAAGTAAAGGGGTTTTCAGCAGACTTCTTATGTTTGCTACGAGCGGCCAGGCAATTCAGACTTGCTTTTTCACTGCATCCTCTGTAGAGTATTTTCGGTTGAACCCCAGTATAGCATTTTGCAAGGAGCGCTGCATGAGCAAGGAAGAAGCCATAGAAGTTGAAGGGACGGTCATTGAGCCGCTCCCCAACGCAATGTTCCGGGTCAAGCTTGAAAACGACCATGTCGTACTGGCGCACATCTCAGGAAAGATGCGCAAGTATTTTATCAAGATACTTCCCGGCGATAAGGTCACGGTAGAACTTTCACCCTATGACCTCACCAGAGGGCGCATCACCTACCGGGTCAAGTAGTCTACGAACATTTCCCATACATATCAACTGCAACCAAACTGGCACCGGCATTATGCCGGCAGCCAGTATTTTTTTAATGAGCTGTAAATAGTTTTTTCCGCTAATTGCACAAGAAACCGATTTCGTTACCACACGTATCCTGTTTATCAGGGCTAGGAGATGATACCGACATGTACTCAGTTGCCGACCTAAAGAAAGGCCTCAAAATTACCCTCGATGGTGACCCGTACCTGGTGATCGCGTTTGATTTCGTTAAACCGGGCAAGGGACAGGCACTCTATCGCACTAAGATGCGCAATATGATAAACGGAACCATCCTAGACCGAACCTATCGTTCGGGCGAAACCTTTGAGCCGGCAAGCCTGGAAGACAGAAAAATGCAGTTCCTCTACAGAGAAGATGACCATTTCGTCTTCATGGACAACCAGACCTTTGAGCAGTACCGGATGGACGAGGATTCAATCGGGGACTCAAAAAACTACCTGATCGACAACCTCCCCGTCGATGTCCTTCTATTCAAAGAAAAGGCCATCGGCGTTGACGTCCCGAACTTTGTAAATCTCAGAGTCATCGAAACCAGTCCGTGGGCCAAGGGTGATACGTCAGGAAGCGACTCCAAACCTGCTACCGTCGAGACCGGCTATGTCCTGCGAGTACCCCCCTTTATCGAAGAAGGTGAACTTATCGTCATCGACACAAGGAACGGCGAGTACTCAACACGCGTCAAGGGATAGGATGAGCGGAAACTGGGCACTCACAAGGCGTCGTCCAGTGCTTGAAAGCAAGGCACGCATCATCCGGTCCATAAGAGAATTTTTTGTCAGGGAGGGGTTTCTCGAAGTGGAAACCCCTCTTCGTATTCCTGCCCCTGCCCCTGAATCCCACATTGATGCCATCCCATCGAAAGAGTGGTTCCTTCAGACCTCCCCTGAACTCTGCATGAAACGACTCCTGGCTGCCGGCTATGACCGGATATTCCAGATATGCCGCTGCTGGCGTGACGCAGAGAGAGGGGATCGTCACCTCCCGGAATTCACCATGCTGGAGTGGTACCGTGCCGATGCCGATTACTCGGCACTTATGGACGACTGCGAAAATCTGATACGGGAGGTTGCCGCAACAACCCTGAACCAGAATCTGACGCATCGCAACGGCTCTACGATCAATCTCAATTCGACGTGGGAGCGCCTCTCGGTCCGTGAGGCATTTAGGCGGTATACGGAACTGACGATGGAAGAGGCCCTGGCTGCAGACCGGTTCGACGAACTGATGGCAACCGATATCGAGCCCAGGTTAGGAAGAGAAATTCCAACGTTCCTCTGCGATTACCCGGCAGCAAGGGGTGCGCTCGCACGGCTAAAAGATGGCGATCCGACAGTGGCAGAGCGTTTCGAGCTCTACATCGGCGGACTTGAGCTTGCCAATGCCTTTTCCGAACTGACCGACGTTTCGGAACAACGCAGACGCTTTGCCGACGAAGAGGCTTACCGCCGCTCCCTCGGCCGCATCCCCTACCCCGAGCCGACCCGCTTTCTGGAGGATCTGGCCAACATGCCCCCCTCTGCAGGCATAGCACTCGGCATTGACCGGCTGATCATGGTTATGCTGGATGCAGCACGGATCGATGACGTGGTGGCCTTTACGCCGGAAGAGCTCTAATTACCGCCTCGATTTAATACTTTATGTGAAATCAGAAATATTCTTACAACAAAATTTCTGAAGCGAAATTCCAGTTTGACATACAGTTGCCTGAACGGTAAATTTTACAGGGATTACAGGAGCAGATAAGGACACATGACAGACTGGAACCGGTTCATTCCAAAAGATTTTGAATACGATTTTGAAGCTGACAAGCTGGCGGTTCACCACGTCACATTCGAGGAAGCTGTAGAATGTTTTTTTTCGGATTTCTCCATATCTCGAAACAAGACATTCAAAGATCGTTTTCAACTCCACGGCTCAACAATCGGCGGAAGAACACTTAAGATCATTTTTCAACTAAAGCCGAGGCAAGTTGTACGGATCATTACAGGGTGGGCAATATGAGAAAAAAACGACAAAAATTATCAGATGAAGAAATTGATGATATGGTCATTGCTCAGACAGAAGACGCAACAGCTTGGGATGAAGCGATTCAGGTAAAGCGAATAAAGGGAGCGACCTTATCACTTCCGGCGGCTGTAAGGGAACGAGCACTGTTTTTTGCACGCCTTCATCGTGAAAACAGTCTTGAAAGCTGGCTCAAGCGTATCATTCTGGAACGCCTGGATATGGAAGAAGCAGCATTTTCAGGATACAAAAAAGAGATGATTACCAAAACAGCAAGATGACCTTTGAATGCGGCACTTTTTGTATGTTTAGCTATTCCGGAGTAGATTATCGAAGAAGCAATGGGACAAATATCTTGATGTGAACGAATGGCAGATCAAGGGGATTCAGGACGCATTAGAAGATGCAGCCCTTCCTGGCGCTGATTTTACTGATCATGACGAACTCCTTCGGAGGTTTTCTGCCACAAGAGTGATGAAATGCCGGTGACCATCGGGGACTTGTGAGGAAGATGGTTAAGTTGGGGATCGTTTTGGAGTCTTCTTTTGTAGAGGTTGAGTATTACTTTCAATAAACTCCAGGATAATCCGCTCGATATTCTCCAGATCCCGCTGAACCGGACGCGCTCCTACTTCAGTCTTTAACGGCAACGCTCCGACCCCTTCATACATGCTTGCCGCATCATGTGCTGGATAAATGACTCCCCTTTCTCCCTGATAGAGAATGTAGGCGCCGGTTACGCCTTGTATCGCCTCCTTGTAACAATGCATCTTGTCGATATCTTCGGGTTTCCAGGAACCAATCGATCCATCTTCATTTTCACCATAAAATCCGTCGTGTTTCCCTTTGAATTTAGCGTCGAATATTAGCAGCTTGCTGTATTTTTCGATCACGATGTCGGGCTGGAAATCGTGAGAATAGCTTCCATTCAATTCTTCATTATCCGCAAAACTGTCTCCAGGTTGGCGTCCTGAAGAGCCACGGTACGTTTTATTAAAACAGAGCGTAACGCCGCCTTCATACTCAATACAGAGGCCAGGCTCAACACTCTGATTCAAAGGGCTGTCAGATATGATGCTGCGGCAAGGTTTGATCTTTAACAAACCGTCAAGGATCTCTTTAACCACAAAGAACGACCAGTACTCGAACAGGGTCGGCGTATCCTTTGTTTCCAGAAGATTCGGGAAATCAACCTTGTTGAAAAAGTCGCACTTGGAGGTCAATTGCAGGAGGGAATAGAGTTGAAACAGTTGACGATACCCTTCGCGCCGGTGAAGCACTTGGGAACTCACGGGTATAAACGCCATGATGCCAACGTCGTACCAGAGAGGATCAGCAAGGAAGGCGGCAATTTTGCGAGTCATCGTTGCAAGGCTTTGCTCGATATCCGGATTGAGGTAGCTGTTTTTTTCGGATCTCAGAACGTTTTGCAATCCGTTCAGCCTTCGCAGAATCGTTTGCAGAAAATGTTTTACGAATCGGTTTTCATTGGTATCGACAGTGAGATGCTTTCTTTCCTCAATCGCTTCTGTGGGATAAAGATTTCGACCGGTTTTTTGGGATATTTTTTGTCCGAGATTGGTAGCCAGAAGAGGATGTCCGTTTTTTAGCGAAGCAAAACGGTCGGAGGCGGTAAACATATTTATGAGCATCGCAGGCTGTGTATTGGTTATCGCGTCAATGGAACAGTTGCGGAACTCCCGGTACAGTCTGATGTGCGGGTTGGCTACAATCAGGGCAGAGATGGCCTCCAGATTTGGCGATGCATCTAGCAGGTATTTTTTCAGAAAAAGATATTCGATGTAGGCAATATCCTTTCCTGCCTTTTCTTTGCGGTAATTTTGTCCGAGCGGCGTTGCGAAACTGAAAATCAGGTTGGAGAATTTATCCGCAATGTAGGACAGCATCGCTTCATAAACAGGTTCCGTTATTTTTCTGCTCTCTACACGAATAGAGACAGTGCCGATTCGGGTGCGACCAACGGAGTTACGAAAAGAAATCTCGAAAAGTTGGCCAGGAAAACAGCGCTGAGTGTATAGCGTGCCTCGGGTCTGGGGGAAATAATCGGGAACTTCATCCCCGTAGAACTTTACAAAGTAGGTTTGCCAATCCTGAAGGATCAGGATTTCTGCGCAATTTTGACCAGCGGCGGCGGCTGCATCCGGTTCCGGTGGGAACATGGGATCATCGGCAATAGCTATTTGCGCTTCGGATGAGTAGTAGAGTATCGGCATGATTTACCAGGATGCAATGAATGTTTGTTTTCCGGGGAGCATAGGCATCTTGCCTGTGTTCGGGCGGGTTTATGCCCGAATGGGTTTGCTTGCAAAGGCTATTCAAGCGATGCACCCGCTTGAAATCAGGCAGGATGCCTAAGCCCCTGAAATACCGCTACTCAATAAAACTCGTATACCCCTGAATCTTCAGATTCTGAATCATCCTCTCCAGCTTCTCTGCCGACCTGGGAAAGCGGACGTCTTCAGCGTTGCAGAATTCGAAAAGCTTATTCAGCGGCTCTTCCAGCTTCCCCTGTGTACCGTGGAATTTCGGGAGAATTTTTTGCAAAATCTGGATATCGATGACCTCTTCAAGAGCAAAATTCTGGATCAGTGCATGGGCATGGCGGATGAAATGAGAGATTTCATTGATGACGCGATAGCCAAAGTGCAAATGATACTGACGCAGGATATTCAGGAGTTCGTCCAGACAGCAGTAGACATCAGGGGAGATTTCCTTTGCTGCAAGGTAATCGTTCTTTGAGGAAAAAGGTGTCTCACTTTTAGCGAGAAGCAGCGCGTTTCTCACGTCCTCATTCTTCAGTGCAAACTTACCAGAAGGATCACCACCCTTTTCATAATCTGCCAGATTCACGTCGTTGAATTCAATGACATTCGCCCGATCCAGAACCTTTGAGCTGAACATATACGTTGATTCGTCGATATTGACGGTTCCGGTGAAATAGACATTCGGCGGGATATTGAATGATTCCGGGACTTCGCCGCAGCTGTCCTGTGCCTGAACCTTTCCGACCGAATGAAGATGCAGCGCCTCCCCCTCCGGCCTGTCCTGTGTCCGGCTCTCCATGATGCTCAGAAAATCGGAAAAATACTGCTCCACCTTGGCCAGATTCATCTCGTCAAGGATAATGAAATAGGGCTTTTCAGGATGTTGTGCTGCATCAAGCAGCAGGCGCAGTACCGGTGTGACATGGTATTTCTCATCAAGCAGATTGTAATAGCCAAGCAGCCCCTTGTTGTCCATCCAGTCCGGCTTTACGGGAACAAAGGCAATACGCTTATTCCGATCTTCCTGCGTGTCATCCTGGCAGATATAATCGGCAAAGATCTGAGCGATCTTAGTTTTGCCTGTCCCGGAAATGCCGGTCAGGATGACGAACGGTTTTGTTTTCAGGGACAGGAAGTAGCGGGTGAGGATTTCTTTGGAGAAGAAGAAACCTTGCATCCGAAAATAGTCATATAGATGCTCTTTGGTTAATGATCTGATAAAGCCTCCTTTTTCTTCGTCATATTCCAGCGACATCAAGTCCTCCTGCTGAACCATATTGGTATTTTCTGTTTCGTGGTTTCTCGCCAGTTTTCCTTGAGAGGTATTCCTTCCAGATATAAATTCTTCTCCACCTGATCAAGAACGGCCTCCTCATTTATGACTTCGTCATTAGAATTATTGCGCAGTTGCAATTCTGCAGTATCAACGTCTTCTTTGCTTGGGCGATTGCTGTTTTCTTGAGGTTGGTCTCTGTTTAATTTATTGTTTGGACTTGGTACATTTGACACCAAAACCAATTTGTTTAACTGAAGTTCATAAGATTCAAAGATATGATATTTCAACTTTTCAAGTTCAAGGTTTTTACTTTCTTTGGAAAGGATGCGAACATATGCCTTATTATTGAACTTGCGTTCTAAATATGGTGCACTCAACTTTATGTCCCCAAACTGGAGTTCGTTTTTTCTTATCCTATAAAAATATGTTTGCACTCTTTCTCGCTCACAATCTCCTTGCCCAGACCTGTCAATGCAAAAACAGATGTCCCCATTTTTAATTTTTGTACTGTAGCATTTTACCTTGAACCCCTTTTCTATACTGTTGAAACCGAGCAACCAGCAACATATCTGCAAAGCTCTTTCTTGGTCATCAATTAAAGAGTCACGTATCATTTTTTCTGCTTCATCCAGGCTATCAGTTGCGTTTGACATATTTTAATCCTTTTCAACAGCAGTTAAGAAGAACGCTGAGATTTCAGCCTTTGCTGAACCATATTCTAATATTCTGTTTCGCGGTTTCTCGCCAGTTTTCCTTGAGAGATATTCCTTCCAGATATAAATTCTTCTCCACCTGATCAAGAACGGCCTCCTCATTTATGACTTCGTCATTAGAATTATTGCGCACTTGTGACTCAGCTAATTCTATTTCTTCTCGTGTAGGAATTTCACCATTTCTAGATGCATTAACTTTATTAAGATTTGCACTATTATTTATCAATCCGGCATTCAAATCTAATTCATGCTGAGCGTTCTTGTCGGCAAAGAAAGCCTTGCAGGTAGATTTGCCTAGTTTCAAACGCCACCCTGAAGAGGAAAGCTTGCAATTGATTTCATCATGATGTGCTGTACGACTGCTCCCGCCAATTGCTCGTTGAACTCGTTGAGGAACGATTTTTCCGTAACGGGCTCTATCTTGAACAATGTAATGCAGATTGCATTCATCAACTAACGTATCAATGGTCAGGAATTCATTTTTTCTTACCATCTCGTATACACACATGTTAATGACATTGTACTGCTTCGTCATATCATTCTTTTCCAGTCGGGCTAGTTGTTTCAATAGATGTTCCCTCAACTCACGTTCTTTCACGTCCATTCTCCTTAAAATGATTTCAGCCGATTTCACGGAATTCACGCGTTATCCTTTATCCAGCCACGATAGTTCATTGATTTTGTCCTCTTTCAAATGTCTCCCGTCAGATAGGGTGAGCAATAAAGCCTACGCACCCTACAAACTTGTGAGTTGATTTCACTCCGTGATAACCGGATGCCGGTAGGATGGCGTTGGGAAAAGCGCGTTAAGGCGTTCGCGAATTAATTCTTCACGAGCCTTGAGAAAATCATCAAAACGATCATATGTCCAAAGTGACTTGTCATCCGGGATCAGATGGCGTTTGAGAAAACTTGAATCACGGGACTTTAGCCATTCATCTACGGGCATATCCTGCTTCCCAACATTTTCATGCGCCAACAGCAAACAGAGATTTCCGAGTTTATCCTTACGGTTAAGCCAATTAGCCCGGTCAGTAGAAGCCAACTCTTTCGGCTTGAAAAGGCTGCGGGCAAATATGTGATCCTGGTGAAATTGCATCGTTCCCCAGGCTGCATCATCATAGAACAGAGAAAGCGCTAAAAATGTTTGTCGCTGCCCGTAGGACAACTCCAATGCTTCATCCATAACGTAGTCACCAAAGCCTGCTGATCGTCCGGCTTTTCTGATTGTAGCGCTGATCGCATCAATGGGGAAATCACTTCCCGACTCGGACATCCCATCAGGTTCAGGTTGCAAAGCTGTACGGATATCCCTAAGCATATTGTCTGAAGTCCCCCCAAACACACCGTTTAGAAGAGCCATGATTAGCCAACGGCGTATTTGCTCTGCATTACGCACCTCAAAAGACGTTGAGCCGCGCATAGTAACTTCATGATTTTTATACAAGTAGTAAATGATGGGTATAAGTGCATTGTTGCTGGTAAGGTTGTCGCGGTCGATTCCGAAAGAGTTTGTAAGATCAACCCCACGTTCGACAGCTTTTTTGATGGCTGGCCACTTGTTCCTGATAGTCGTAAGGTTTGCGTTGTTGAAGTTTTGTACTTTGTAAGCGACGGGGAGATCCGTCAAAACGAGACATGACTTCATAATGAAGTCCTTATCGAAGTTATTTCGACGGGTCAGTGATGTGTTAATGCGATCTACAAAATCGAATATTTCGTCACGGGCATTCACACCATCCCAGCTCGATGTGACCATTGACAAAAGTAAGTCAGATTTACTCAGTTTGGTTCCGCCTTCATTTGCCCGGACGAAAATATCCAAAACTCGATCATAGTCCTGGTCTGTCTCAGTATAGTAGGCAATTACTTCGTCAACATGAATAGCGTTATACAGCCTGGTAAGGTTACGTTCGAATATCTTTCGATCGCTGCGCGACAGCCCCTGTTGTGAAAACTTATCATCCTGCTCATCAAGGAACGTATCAAATTTCTGGCGTTCGTCAAAATCAAGAATACGTCCAATACGAAACCAGTGGTGCTCAGCATTTGGCTTTTGCGCATGTTCCATAAAAGCGAACTGGTAGTAGATTCCAGTTTCAGTCGAGTCATTTTCAAGCCGTGGATCGGCAAACAAATCAAGATGCAAGCGCTGTTGGGTCCAAGCGTCTGGGTTATCCCATCGCTTGTATTTTTTCTTCGCAATATAGGTTCCCTTTAATCCAATCATCAGGGATGTAAGTCGTTGTTGCCCGTCAAGAACCAATGAGAGATTCGTTGCCCCGTCTGTGTTAGCACGTTGATTATGAGTGCCCCCGTCTTGCGCTTCTTCCAAAAATTTATAGACTTGCCATTTATCTCTATTTTCTGGTTTAAGCTCCCAGAATAGGAATGAACTGATTGGATAGCCTCGCATGATAGAATCGAAAAGTTGCACGATCTGCTCTGGCTTCCAAACAAACTCACGTTGAATTGCTGGTAAAAAATACTGACGGTTCATCCGTCCTATTGTAAGGGCAATATTTTCAGAACGGTAACTCATTAGTCCTCCTCATATCATGCGAAAATACGCCGTCACCTTGATTTTCCGCGTCGTATCAAACCGTTCATCAATGATTGCACCGAATTTAAGAACTGTGGAATCGACTCCCGCCATTCTATGGATAACTTGGTTGATCTCACTACACTCGGCCATGGTCATATCGGATGAACCGGTAATATTCACCAGCACGCCGCTCGCTTGGTCAATTTTATGATTACCGCTGGAAAGAGGCTGCAATGCTTTGATGGCTGCTTCCAACCCACGACCGATTCCCGCAGCTTCGCCGACCCCGAAAATAACAGGAACTTCACTTTTTAGCACGGATTTAACATCGGCGGAATCAATCCCGACAAGGCCATGTTGAGTCAGGAGATCTGTAATCCCACAGACAGCATTAATAAGGATTGCATCACCTGAATTAAAGACATCGAGAATATTCTTCTCTGAAGCGCCTACTCCTCAGAATATTTAGGCCAGCTCCGCCAATACCAACGACTTTAACAGTAGAAAACTTTGATTCAATCATTTTCCCTTCTGAGCTGCCCAATCTGCTGGTTTTCGGTACTGCGGCGCATTTCATGGTATTTTTAATTATCTTTTTGTTTTCATTAACGGTTGAAGCAAAATCGCCAAAATTACAATTACCCAGAAAGTTTCCATGTCATCCTCACTTTTCAATTCCGAGTCTGATTATGCTCAATCTGCCTCAGACTTCAGCATTACATTATCGTAAAATCACAAAGTTTCTGATTCAATAAATCATTTTCATATTGGGCAAGGTATGCATTTCCGGTGTTCATCAATGTGTAATAACTATTTTGTCCCATAAAAGCGATATATCCCTTGATGATCGAGTCCATCCCCGCCGACAAGTTTGCTTTTGCAGTGAGCATGCATTTGGAAACAACAAGTGCATCCGCCTCTTGTTTAATGTTTTGCATAGTCATTACCGGACCAGATAGGGCAATACGTGCCGACGCTCCTGCAATCGTCTCAGCAGACTTCCACCGACTGTAAATAGCATTCAGCGGCAATACTGCTTTATCATAGGCGGCCTTGTTGCTTGCCTCAGTGATTACCGCCGGGGCCGAATTTTCGCCACTATCGGCACCACTGCCGCTTCCACTTCCACACCCTGTCACAGCTACCAACAACGACATCATAACCAGTATTTTCCGCTTCATGTATTGCCTCCTCACATTTTTATTGTGAGGATCTTTTCATACGACCTCCCCCATCTAGCGACCTATGTTCCATATTTTTTTACTGCATCCATTATTTCCTTGATGATTTTCACGCGCAACCAATCGGGCTCCAACACCTCCACATGCGAACCATGCTTCAGTATCTCCATCGTGATCTCTCCTTCGTGTGAGGCCGGGATAGTGCGTACCAGCGAACCATCTTCCTGAAACGCTTCAGTCTGGCCTTCATGCCAGATCTCATCCTTGATCCAACGTGACCGCTCCGGTGTGAAGCGCAACACCACGTTGAAGCTCTGTCTGTTCTGGAAAATACCAAAGGTGTTCTGCAAGAACGGCTGCCACTCCTCTTTTTCACGGATATGGAAGGCGGTTCCATTCACGCTGCAGTGCGTCATTCTTCCAAGTACAAAGTCACGCCAGTCGCTGCGCAGATGACAGAAGGCGATCAGGTGCCAGTTGCCCATGTAGTTGACCATATGGTGCGGTTCGACCGTTCGCAAAGTGCAGTCGATTGCGGCGAGGGAGTGATAGCAGAATGTGAGAAGTTTGCCTTGCAGCAGGGCCGAGGTGACAATCTTGAAGGTCAGCGGATCGGTTGGGCTGATATTTTTCCAGCGGAAGGAGAAAGCGTCTTCCGGCCTTGCCCGCCCCGGCAGGTTGGCGGAGAGCAGCGAACCAAGCCGGGCTGAAACGCTCCCCAGTTCATCTGCCAGAGACCCGGCTGATGCCTCGGTAATCAGTTTGCGAGAGATGAGCAAAGCAAGAAGTTCTTCTTCGGAGATGCGGATAACGGGGAGCTGAAAGGTGGGGTCGGTGTAGTAATAACCCTTGTGGGACTGGTCATATTCCAGGGGAGCTCGCAAGCGATCACGGAAATGATCGATGGAGCGCTGGGCAGTCTTGGGCGCAATTTCAAAATGCTCAACCAGTTTTTTTGAGTTGGGGAAGCGCTCGCGACGGGCTTCATTGTCAAACCAGATAAAACGTTCCAGATAAAGCTGGTCGCCCATGATGCGTTCTTTCAAACCCTACGGGACGAAATCCCCCGGAAATTAGATCCATTTCATTGTCAGAGGGTTACGATGTGTAGCATATCAGGGGGGAAGGCGCCACTGCTTTAGAAGCAGTTCAGGTGTAAACTTTGTTTTTATCTGCAATTGTATTCGGGTGGGACTTATTTCAGGCAGACCTGCGAGGTTTTCAAAACCTCGCAGGTCCAGTATCGACGCGTTTCCACGTAGGGACTTATCCCAGCACCACCAACAGATCGTCCTTCTCCACCTTATCCCCTTCCTTGAATTTGACCTCGGCAATGACCGTGTCTTCCTTTGCCTTTATGTTTGTCTCCATTTTCATCGCCTCGGTAACCAGCAGGACATCGCCGACCTTGACCAGATCGCCAGCCTTGACGTTCAGCTTGAGGATCTTCCCTGGCATGGGAGCACCGACATGCTTCGCATTCCCTTTTTCTGCCTTTTCACGCTCGATTTCACTGGTCAATGCAGCCTGGTCGCGTACTGCAACCCCACGGGCATTACCGTTCACCTCAAAAAAGATGTGGCGCGTGCCGTCCGGATGGACCTTACCAATCGCATTCAGCTTGATTATGAGTGTCTTACCGGGCTCTATGTCTATGGAGGTCTCCTGGCCCGGCTCCAGGCCATAGAAGAAAATCGGCGTCGGAATGACCGAGGTGTCCGAGTACTCCTGTCGATGTCTGTCGAACTCAGGATATACATGCGGATAGAGTATGTATGACATCAGGTCCTTGTCATTCACCTGATGACCTGTCTTAACCTCAGCTTCGTCCCGCTTGCATTCGAAATCCACCGGCTCTAGCAGCTCACCCGGTCGACAGGTAATCGGCTCTTCACCCTTCAGGATAATACGCTGCAAATCCTGCGGCCACCCCTGGTAAGGCTGGCCAAGCATCCCCTTGAACATTCCTACGACCGACTCTGGGAAGCTCAGCTCATCGCCTTTTGTAGAGAGGTCCTCAGGCTGGAGATTATTTTTTACGAGGAACATGGCCATATCGCCAACCACCTTAGACGAAGGGGTGACCTTGACGATATCGCCGAATAAAAGGTTCACCTTGTGGTACATCTCCTTGCACTCCTCCCAGCGGTCAAGCAGACCGAGCCCCGCCACCTGGGGCTTGTAGTTGGAGTACTGCCCACCCGGAATCTCATGATGATAGACCTCGGCCGTACCGCTTTTCAGTCCCGGCTCAAAGGGTGCGTAGTAGTCGCGTACCGTCTCCCAGTAGTTGGCAAGCTTCTGCAGGCCGGCTTCATTTACCTGAGGATCCCACTCGGTTCCCCGCAAGGCAGCTACCAACGCATTGAGGTTTGGCTGGGCTGTAAGCCCTGAAATCGAAGAGAGCGCAGCATCAACTATGTCTACTCCTGCCTGACAAGCCATCAGCAGTGCAGCCCCGCCATTTGATGAAGTGTCATGGGTATGCAGGTGAACAGGAATGCCGATGTTCTCCTTGAGTGCTTTGACTAGCTTGTATGCAGCCATCGGCTTCAGGAGGCCTGCCATGTCTTTTATCGCCAGGATATGAGCACCCATTTTCTCAAGCTCTTTGGCAAGATTGACATAGTATTCCAGGGGGTACTTGTCCCTCGTCGGGTCAGTAATATCACCGGTATAACAGATCGCAGCTTCGCAGATTTTGCCTGTTTTGCGCACCGCATCCATGGTCACCTGCATGCCGGTGATCCAGTTGAGGGAATCAAAGACCCTGAAAATATCGATGCCGCTGGAAGCCGCTTCTTCAACAAAGCGTTGTACCACGTTGTCGGGATAGTTGGTGTAGCCGACGGCGTTGGAGCCGCGAAGCAGCATCTGGAAGAGAACATTGGGAATGGCCTCTGAAAGCTTGTGAAGGCGCTGCCATGGATCCTCTTTGAGAAATCGCATGGAGACGTCAAAGGTGGCACCACCCCAGCATTCAAGAGAAAAGAGCTCTGATGCCAGGTGGGAAGTGGCCGGGGCAATCCTCAGCAGGTCGAAACTCCTGACGCGGGTTGCCAGTAGCGACTGATGGGCATCGCGCATGGTGGTATCGGTAATGAGCAGCTTCTTCTGCCCCAGAATCCAGTTGGAGAGGCCGTCTGCCCCTAATTGCATCAGCAGGTCACGGCTTCCGGCAGGTCTCGGCTGTGTAAAATCAACGTCCGGCAGATGGGCCTCTATCAGTTCGGACGACTTTAGGGGCTTGGCCACGCCGGGTGAGCCGTTGACGATAACATCCCCCAGAAACTTGAGAACCTTTGTGGCCCTGTCCTTTTTCTCACGGATAACCAGGAGTTCCTGATGCTTCTCGATAAACGAGGTATCGCATTTGCCGCCAAGAAATACTTTATGGGTAACCACGTTCTCGAGAAACGGGATGTTGGTCTTGACCCCACGCACACGAAACTCCTGCAGGGAACGGTGCATGACATTCGCTGCCTCCTGAAAGGTTAGCCCCCATGATGTCACCTTCACCAGCAGAGAGTCATAGTGAGGGGTTATCTTCGAGCCGGTAAAGGCATTGCCTGCATCAAGCCTCACACCAAAACCCGCAGCAGAGCGATAGGTGGTAATGGTGCCGAAATCCGGTGCGAAATTATTGGTGGGGTCCTCAGTGGTTATCCTGCATTGGATGGCATACCCCCGCATGTCGATTGCGCTCTGGGAAGGGATGTTGATTTCCGGGTCTGTCAGCTTTTTCCCCTCAGCCACAAGGATCTGAGCCTGCACAAGGTTGCGGCCTGTGATCATCTCCGTAACGGTATGTTCTACCTGAATCCGCGGGTTCATCTCGATAAAGTACCAGTTCCCTTCCTTGTCAACGAGGAACTCTATGGTACCGGCATTGCGGTAATGGACCTGGCCTGCAATCTTGAGCGCAGCATTGCAGAGCTCTTCACGTGTCTTCTGGGTAAGGGAGAGGGAAGGGGCAAACTCCACCACCTTCTGGTGACGACGCTGTATGGAACAGTCCCTCTCGTAGAAATGAACAAGGTTACCGTAATTATCGCCAAGCACCTGCACCTCGATATGCTTGGGGTCTTCAAGGTAGCGCTCGAGGAAAACCGCCGGATTGCCGAACGACGCCTTGGCTTCGCTGCGCGCCGCAACAAGCCCCTCCAGCAACTCCTTCTTGGTCTGCGCCACGCGCATGCCGCGGCCACCGCCACCTGCTGCAGCCTTGATGATAATCGGGTAGCCGTTCTTCTTGGCAAAGATCAGCGCTTCCTCCTCGTGCTCAATCGGCTCCTCAGTACCGGGAACCGTAGGAACGCCTGCTGCAACTGCCACCCTCCGTGCCGCGACCTTGTCACCCAGCGCCTCCTGCATCTCTGCGGTCGGACCGATGAAGACAATCCCATTGGCCTCACACTTACCGGCAAACTCTGCATTTTCAGAAAGAAACCCGTAGCCGGGATGGATCGCATCCACATCGATCTGTTTGGCAAGAGCAATAATCTCGTCGATCCCGAGATAGGCATCGATTGGACTCTTACCCTTCCCAATGAGATAAGCTTCGTCAGCCTTGTACCGGTGGAGCGCCAGCTTGTCCTCCTCGGAGTAGATGGCCACAGTACTGATTCCTAGTTCCGTACATGCCCGGAATATCCTGATTGCAATCTCACCACGGTTAGCTGCCATCACTTTACGAAATTTTCTCGCTCCCATAAACTGCCTCCTGTTGAGGATAATTTTATTCTGATTTAAAACAGTTATAGCGCTGGTAAAAACTTTAGTTTGACTAAATATTTATTCAGTCATTTTAAATGCTTAGGAGATTATTTCCAACACCGGCAAATAAAGCAGAATCTCATCTTATTGTCAATGTTAAACAGTCGTTTTGCGTACTAGAACATCCATTGGCAACACAGGTTTCACTTTGCGCGGATAAAAAATCGTGTTAGTATTTGCCGGCACAAATGCATCCGAAAAGGAGAAGATCGATGAATACAGTACGGAAGTCAGTTTTCACTGCTCTCTGCGCCACCCTGGTCATAGGAGCCCTACAGACCCTGCCGGTCGTTGGCGCCGAGGTCAAGCCGGCCGAGCAGAAGCAGGCAGAACCGTCAAAAACTTCAAAAAATGATCCCGTGGCCAAAGTGGGCAACACCATAATAACCCGAGGAGAATTGGAACGAGCCGAATCGATCCTGATGAAGCAGAATCCTCCCCAGCAACCGCTTACCCCTGAGCAGACCAAACAGGTCTCTGACTACCTCACGGATCAGCTTGTTTCTGCCGAACTGCTGTATCAGTCAGGTCTAAAGCTTGAAGTTAAGGAGCTGGAAAAGCAGGTAGAAGACAAGATAGGCCAGGCAAGGGCCGGTTATGCAAAGCCTGAAGAGTTCGAGTCAGCACTCAAGGCGCAGGATATGGATGAAAAACTTCTCCGCGACTACACACGCAAAGAAATTATTGTCAACAACCTGATCGAAAAGGAAATCGTCCCTAAAGTCAAGGTCACGGACGAAGAGATTCTGAAGTTTTATACGGATAACAAGGAACGTTATTTCAGCAAACCCGAACAGGTAAGGGCAAGCCATATTCTTATCAGTGTTGACCAGAAGGCCGATGATGAAACCAAGAAGAAGGCACGAGAAAAGGCCGAGACCGTTCTCAAAGAGGTAAAGGCAGGGAAAAAGGAGTTTGCCGAACTTGCAAAGAACCATTCAAACTGTCCTAGCAAGGATCAAGGTGGAGACCTGGGACCATTTGGCAAGGGCCAGATGGTGAAGCCGTTTGAAGATGCCGTCTTTGCACTGAAGCAGGGAGAGGTGAGCGGGATTGTGGAGACACAGTTCGGCTACCACATCATCAAGCTGACAGATAGGAAAGCGGCAGAAAACGTCTCCCTGGACGAGGCAAAGGGAAAGATCGCCGAATTCCTCAAGGGGCAGAAGATTCAGGCCAAGGTGGCTGAGTACATTAACGAAATAAAAGGGAAAATAAAGGTAGAGAAGCTTTTGAAATAGACGGATTGCACATGATCGCACAAGAGCCCGTCAACCGCAGTTGACGGGCTCTTGCATAAGCAGTTCGCTAATATTCAAGACGTGCTTGCTATTGCAGTGCTCATCAGAGTGATGGTTCGGGAGGTTTTTCGCCCTCTCAGGAGGTTGAAGTTTACTTCCTTTTACTCTGGATTTTTGCCTTTTTCCGCCCCCTGAATTCTTCCCAGCAGATTCAATGCACGTTTGACGCGGGATATTATCCGCATCGGCATAACCGGTTTGGCTACGAAATCGAAGAATCCGTATTCGAAAGCTTTTCGCTCCTCTTCAGGAGAGGCCTTTGAGGTGATCAGGATTATCGGGATTTCGGCGGTCTGCGGAAAGCCTCTTAGTGCTCGAAACAGCCCAAAACCGTCCATTTTTGGCATAACAGAGTCACAGATTATCAGATCTGGAAGCCTTTCCACAGCTTGCTTGATCCCTTCTAACCCATCGACGGCAATGACAACTTCAAATCCTTCACGCTCAAGCGCCACCTGAATTATTGTTGCCACCGGTGCCGAATCCTCAACCACCAGAATATTGCCATGCTTACGTTCTTCTGTAACCCCACGCAGGTAGAATGCCTTGATGGCTGCAAGGATCTCCCTTTCTGAGGCGAGTACCGGAAAGACCTTCAGTCCAGTTTTTTTTGCAAGAAAGTCGAATGTGTCGATATCAAATGGGTTGCTTACCGCCAGAGCCAGCACACCATCTTTTTCCTTTAGCGGAAATATCCCTCGCTGCATTGCAAAGTCAACCGAGACCCGCTCCAACAGTTGGGGGGTGAATTCATGCCCGAGAATATGTTTGACTGACTTCAAGTTCAGCTGTTTCGCCAAGGCATCAACCAATTCAGAATCGGTTATTACACCCATCTCTTCGAGTAACGCCCCCAGACGCTTGCCGCTCCCCTTCTGGCGGGACAAGACTCTCTCCAGTGTTGTCGCCGTTATAATACCGGCATCCACCAGAAAATCTCCAATTGGCCGTCTCTCCTTCATTCGCATCCTTCCATCACGATATTCGTGTAATATCCCATACAACACCTATCGGTACGATCTGATTTTAATTAAAAAATGATTGTACTGAATCTGCTGTATTAAATATATAACAATGTGACAAGACTGAGTACATCTGTGCACATCCTCATGGACTTACTATGAGACAGGGATAGTGATCGTGCCGCTTGACGTCATCAAAGCGCTAACTTCGCCATAGCGAGTAATGAACTACCGGCAAAGAGCAAATATATTTCACCAGCGATGTAAATGCCCTAACCATTCTTGCGGCAAGAGGCTGAAAAATTAAAAATTATACTGGTTGTAATTCATCTGCCACTTTCCGGTAGAGTCCCTCTCCATCCGCCGCAGAAACGAGCAGGCCATCCACGATGGCAAACGGTTCGCGTTTACACAACCCGCACTTTTTCAGACACTCCTTCTTCTTTACATCAAGATCCGGAAACTCCTCCAAAATCCGCCTGCGGACCTCTTTGGAACTCTTGTTCTTCGCGCAGAAGCGGATTTTCATCCCGGACACCCTATGCGACTGTGGTTGGTGGTGGCGTAAATACACGGGTCCCAAGCTCGTTGTCCAGCATCAGCAAGCCATAACCGTTGTCACCTATGAGCTTCAGCTTGCCAATGATCTCACGATCATTCTCCTCTTCCTCGATCTGCTCCGTAATAAACCACTGGAGGAAAATCCGTGAAGCATGATCCTTCTCATCCGTTGCAAGTTCAGTCAGGTCATTGATGCATCCTGTGATGAACTGTTCATGCTTGAGGGTCTCTTCGAGGAGATTGAGAAGGGATTTGAACTTGCTGCCGGGAGCTGCCATCTGCCCGATCACGGCCTGGTCCCCCTGACTGTTGATGTAGTCATAAAACTTCTGGAAATGGACCATCTCCTCCATGTACTGAACATTGAACCAGTGGGCAGCCCCTTTGAACCCCATGGCATTAGCTGCTGAAGACATGTTCAGATAGAGATAGGCCGAATAGAGTTCGGTGTTCATGTGCTTATTGAGAGCAGTGTAGATCTTTTTGGTCAGCATGGGAATTCTCCTTGAATACGGGATTGATACATAGTGCTCGTTATAGGCAGCTACTATGAAAGTATATACCAGTGGGCGCTCTAGTCAAAATACTGGAAGTATAACGAAGGCCGCACCGGCTCTCCGGTACGGCCCCTATTACTGCTTACGACTCTCACCTTGCTGTTCAGTTTTCTGTAAGAACCCTCTCGTCGTATATTGCCTCGACACGTTTCTTGTGACTCAACTCAACATCCGCAAAAACCTCCAGAGTCCTTTTCAACTGTGGGTCGTCTGTACCCTCTGCAGCAGCCTTGTACAGCTGGTATGCATTCTCTTCGGTCTTGATGGCAAACTGCAGAATCTCGGGATAGGTCATATCAGGCTTCAATTCTATATCCACCAGATACTTGCTGATTCCGATATCGCGCACTTGACTGTACTTGTACTGTTCAGCCTTTGCAAGATCCATCTGACTGAAAACCTTCTTGTGCCCCATCTCCTCAACGACAAACTCTTCGAACATCTTACGGGCAGCTATGCTCGTAGTTTTTTGTGCAGCCTTCGTATAAAGCTGTACGGCTGTCTCCTCGCGCTGCACGGCAAATTTTATAACGTCCTCAAGTGTAACAAACCCCATCCAATACCTCCAAAGATGACGAATTCAGTATAGTCCAACGATTCCCCTACACCTCTTCAAAGCTCTCCGGTCCGGCTCCGCATTCAGGACAGACATCAGGGGGTTCAGGTCCTTCATGGATATAATCACAGATTACGCAACGCCATTTTTTCATCTGCAGTTCCTCCTCGTGCGAATTTGTGGAAGCAGCGTTTTTGTCACAGCTTCCCGTCGATCTACAAATATACCTTACTCCCTGAAAAAGACCATTGTCAACCAATGGATACATTATAGAAACCGCCTAACCAGCAAGATATTTCTGTAGATCTGCAATCATATCGTCCGGATCCTCCAGCCCCACAGAAAGGCGGACCAGGGTATCGCTTATTCCCCTCGCTTCACGCTCTGATTGCGGCATGGCAGCATGGGACATCTTCGCAGGATAGGAGAGGATAGACTCCACTCCACCGAGACTGACCGCAAAGGCAGCCAGATGAACCCCTTCCAGAAGGCGCTTGGTTATTTCATAGGATTCAAGCTCGAAGGAGAGGACCGCTCCTGGTCCTTCTGCCTGGTTGTTGTGTATTTCGTTTCCCGGATGTGACGAGAGGCCGGGATAATAGACCTTTTTGACCTGAGGCTGCCTTACTAGCCAGTCGGCAATCTTTATGGCACCTGTCTGGCTCTCCTCCATCCGTACCTTAAGGGTCTTCAGACCGCGCAGGGTCAGCCAGCAGTCCTGCGGCCCGAGAATCGCACCGAAAGCATTCTGGACAAAACCTATCCGCTTGGCTAGCTGCTGGTCGGCAACCACGGCAAAACCGCAGATCACATCGCTGTGGCCGTTTAAGAACTTGGTTCCGCTGTGCAGGACGATATCGCAGCCGAGTTCAAGCGGCCGCTGTAGGTAGGGAGTCATGAAAGTGTTGTCGACGATGGTGAGAATCCCTTTGTCTTTGGCGATTTCCACTGCTCCGCGAAGGTCGATGATCTTCAACAATGGGTTGGATGGAGTCTCAAGGTAGAGCGCCTTTGTCTCGGGGCGTATCGCAGCTGTAATGGCATCTAGGTGCGTGGCATCAACGAAGGTTACGCTAAGACCCCACTGGCTGAAGAGCTTGGTCAGTACACGGAAGGCCCCGCCGTATACATCTTCGCAGACAACCAGATGGTCGCCGGGCGCAAACAGAAGAAGCGTTGATGAGATTGCTGCCATTCCCGAGCCAAACGCAAAAGCGTTACTTCCCCCTTCCAGGCGGGCTATGACATCCTCAAGGGCCTCCCGGGTCGGGTTGCCAGAGCGAGCGTAGTCATACCTGCCGAAATGGTCCACCGAATGCTGTGCAAAGGTTGAGGTCTGATAGACCGGAATGCTGAGCGCCCCGGTGGCAGGGTCAATGGCGTGGCTGCCATGGATGAGCTGGGTTGCAAATTTCATGCTGCCTCCTCTGCTGCAAATGCCTGGTCAAGATCTGAAATCAGATCTTTCACCTCCTCAATACCGACCGACAGCCTTAAGAGAACATTGTTTATACCCAGTTTCTTCCGCTTTTCCGGCTCGATATCGGCATGAGTCTGCACCTCGGGAAAGGTGATCAGGGTCTCTACTCCTCCAAGACTCTCGGCAAATGATATCAGCCTGGTTCTTAAGAGCAAGGGCTCCACCAGAGACGGATCAAGCACTTCGAAGGCAATCATGCCACCAAACCCCCTCCCCTGTCGCTTTAGCAATTCATGTCCCGGATGACCAAGAAGCCCCGGATAGAAGACTCTCCTGACCTTGGGATGATTATGGAGCCACTCCGCAATAGCCTGGGCATTGGCCTGCTGGCGGTCGAGCCGGACCGACAGGGTCTTCATCCCGCGAATGGTCAGCCAGGAATCCTGGGGACCGAGTACCGCACCGGCGGCGTTCTGGTGGAAGTAGACCTTTTCGGCCAGGACCTGATCCTTGACAACTGCCAGGCCACAGACCGTGTCATTGTGGCCGGCCAGGTACTTGGTGCCGCTGTAGACCGTTATATCGGCACCCAGATCGAGCGGACGGAGAAGGTACGGTGTCAGAAAGGTATTGTCCACGATGCAGAGCAGCCCATTATCCTTACAGAGAACGGAGAGTGCGGAAATGTCGGCAACCTTCAGGAGCGGGTTGGTGAGAGACTCAACAAAGAGCGCCCTGGTGTTGTGGCGGATCGCATCACTTACCGCTTCCGTGTCGCTAGTATCGACATAGGAGAACTCCAGGCCGTACTGGTGGAAGAGCTGCTCGAAGAGACGATAGGTACCGCCGTAGAGGTCCTCGGTAACAATGATATGCTCACCCTGCCTGAAGAGGAACAGCAGGCTTGCAATGGCAGCCATTCCCGAGGCGTAGGCGAAGCCCCGAACCCCGCCATCCAGCCGCGCAATACCCTCTTCCAGGGCCTGGCGTGTCGGGTTGCCGGAGCGGGAGTAGTCGTAGCCCGTGCTCTGTCCCAGTCCGGGATGACGAAAGGTTGCGGTCTGGTAGATTGGTACCGTCACTGCACCGGTCCGGCTATCCCAGTCGAGCCCTATCTGTACTGCCTGAGTTGCGATGTTCATGATTGACCTCCAACAAAAATATCCCCTTCCGGGGTGCGGAAGGGGATATCACGAGGATACTCACCGCTCCCTTATCTCCCGGAACCTTGCGGTTCCGCAGGAATTGGCACCGTCCCCTAAGGGTGGTTGCCGCGACGTCAAAGGGCCTGTCCCTCAATCGCTCTGGATAAGAAATCGTCTATCTATTAGGTTGTCACTTCGTGCGCAAAAAATGCCGGCACAAAGCATGCTTTATTCTTTACCGTATTGGTTGGACAATGTCAAAAGTTTTTTTGCGTCATTTCCCCTCCCAACGTTTAACCGGTTGAACCAAGAGGAGGAACAAGGTCGTCACCACCCCTGAAGATAGAATATATGAACCTATACGTTCATTCATGACCAAAGGCAAATTTCTCTCATCTACTTAAGGTCCATAAACTACCCGGGATTATCATATTTTCATCCCCGGTTTTTTGCCGACATTGACGCCGACGACAGGATTGAGTATGCTCCCACAATGGACAATGAGAAACTAGAGAGCACGAACTGGGAAGAACTCTGCCATCAGTGCGGTACCTGCTGTTTTGAGAAGCTGGAAGACGATTCCGGAACCGTCTTTTTCACCTCCACCCCCTGCCGTTACCTTGACATCACTACCCGCCGCTGCAAAGTGTACGAACGCCGCTTTACTATCAACCCCGATTGCATACAGCTCTCGCCCGCATTGGTTAAGAATCTCAACTGGCTTCATGACGACTGCGGCTATCGCCGTGCAATGGGAATAGAGCGCAGACCGGGGCGATGTAAAAAGACTAAACAAAAGACTACCCAAGGATATCAATACCATGACTGATGCAGATTCAAGGCCCGCCCACCCTAACCTCACCATAATCCAGGGGAAAAAGATCGATGCGCACAAATTCGTACAGCTCCCCGCTGCTGAAAAACTGGGACATCTGCGAAATGTATCAACCGAGCGCCGTCTTGAACTGATAGTTGAAGACCCCGATTCCAAGCGACTCATCAGGGCCTTTTCCCCGCAGGAGTTCTACCTGATGGTCAAGGAGACCGGGGAGACCGATGCCGGTTTACTTCTGGGTAACGGCTCCACCAGCCAGATTCAGTTCTGCCTCGATCTGGAACTCTGGGACAAATGGGAATTCAACATCGAGCAGGCCATTCACTGGCTCGAACAGCTCCTCTCCAGCGGTGAGGATGACCTGATAGCGATGCTGAGACGTCTCGACCCTGAACTCATTCTGCTCATACTCATGGAAGAGATTGAGGTCGGAGGTGGAGCAGGCGAGCTGGCAACCGATTCGGAGCGATTGGGCGACTGGGATCATACCTTCGACAGCATCTACTACATCACCTTCCGCAAGAGCGAGCATTCCCGGCTGATAGGCACCCTGCTCGATATCATGTACCGTAAGGATCAGCCCCTCTATTACTCCCTCATGGAGGATTGCCACGCATCTCTCAGGCTTGAACTGGAAGATATCTGCTATCAGTTCAGATGCGGACGACTGGCTGATCTTGGTTTCCCGGAATATGATTACGCAATCGAGATCTTCGTCCCTATCATGCCGGACGCATATGCGCCGGGCGAGGAAAAGTCCTCCATTGCCCCATCAGAGGTAGATGCAATCATGCTTCCCCCTCCCGCAAGCGATGATACCCTGCTCACCAGAGCGCTTACAGATGGTATGACCGATGCCGTGCAACAGGAGCTGAGCGCCCTTCTCAACTGTGCCATCATAGCGGAGCGGGGAACCGGCCCAGACGAGGATGCCATCCGCTCAGTCACACAGCGGGTCTACGGCTGGCTGAACATCGCCCTGGAGCACCTCTCCGGTAACGACGCCGCCAAGGCCACAGAAATCATCAGGAAAGAACACCTCAAACGTCTTTTCAGGCTCGGTTGCGGAATAGTAGAGGAGGTCGCACGGGCATCAAGAACCATCAAGAGTGACGATTATGCGACAGGCAAGGCACTACGCGGATTGATAGCCAAGCGGCCCCGTTTCTACAGAGGTCTCGACCCCGACCATAGCGACGGCTACCGTGAATTCTCTTCCATGGGCGACATACGCCTGATGAGGGAGTTCCTCTCACTAGTGAAAGGGTGAGGTTTATTCCATGTCAGAGCTGCTCATACTGGCTGCAGCCCTTATTGCCGGAGGCATAATCGGCTGGCTCCTTGCCGCAAACCGCCTCACGAGCCTTCATGAACGGATGCGGGCAGGACTTGAGGTTGAGGTTGCGCGGCTTACGGAGCGCCTTCTGGGAGAGAGACAATCCACCGAAGAGAAGCTGGCAGTGGTAAACGAGGCCCAGACCAAGCTCTCCGACGCCTTTCAGGCCCTATCGGCCCAGGCACTGCGGAGCAACAACCAGGCCTTCCTCGATCTGGCCAAGGCTACCATGGAGAAATTCCAGGAAGGTGCGAGAGGAGATCTGGAGCTTCGGCGCAGGGCCATTGACGAAATGGTCCGACCTATGCGCGAATCCCTTGAAAAGGTTGACCAGAAGATCGGCGAACTGGAAAAGGTCCGCGCCACCGCCTTTGATACCCTAGCGGAGCAGCTGCGGACAATGGCTGCAGGCCAGTCACAGCTTCAGGGGGAAACCGCCCGCCTGGTCAAGGCCCTCAGGGCTCCAACGGTTCGCGGCAGATGGGGCGAGATACAGTTGAAGCGTGTGGTTGAGATTGCCGGCATGGTCAATTACTGCGACTTCGTCGAACAGGAGAGCAGTGAAGGGCCAGACGGTAGGCTCCGGCCCGATATGGTGGTCAAACTCCCGAGTGGCCGAAATATCGTGGTTGACGCCAAGGCGCCCCTCATGGCCTACCTGGAGGCCCTTGAGACAACCGATGAAGATCAGCGTCTCCGCCACCTTCAGGACCACGCCAAACAGATCCGCACCCACCTCACCAAACTCAGCGCCAAGGCATACTGGGACCAGTTTCAGCCGACCCCGGAATTCGTCGTCCTCTTCCTCCCCGGTGAGACATTTTTCAGCGCCGCACTGGAACAGGACCCGTCACTGATCGAGTTCGGAGTGGAACAGAGGGTGATCCTCTCCACCCCCACCACCCTGATTGCCCTGCTACGTGCCGTAGCCTACGGCTGGCGCCAGGAGCAGCTCACCGAAAATGCCCAGGCTATCAGCGAACTAGGAAGAAGCCTTTACGACAGGCTTGCCCTTATGGCCGGTCACTTCTCCGAACTCCGCAAGGGGCTGGAGCGAGCCGTTGACTCCTACAACAAGGCAATCGGATCGCTAGAAACTCGTGTACTTGTCTCTGCAAGACGTTTTAAAGAGTTGGGCGCCGCAACCGACAAGAATATCGACGACCTGCCAGCCATAGATAGCGTTCCTCGTACGTTGCATGCAGGGGAACCACCGGCCACAGAGCCCCCCCCATAGGACTTTTTTGCATGCAAAATTCGTAACGCCACTGTACAAGCGGAAAACTTTTTGGTATTCTCTGCTTCATCCACAACGAAGGAGGCAATTGATCATGGCTGAAGAAGAATGCGGAATGGGCACTGGAATGGCTCTCCTGTCGTTTCTGGTAGGGGCTGCCATTGGGAGCAGCTTGGTGCTGCTTTTAAAACAGAGCGAGACGGAAAACGACGACAGCTCAAAGGATGAAGGCCCTCTCTTTATCTGAAAGCTTACAGAAGATCCGGGAGGCGACCAGTAGGACTTTTTTTCTTGCAACAGATCACGTTAAATGGTAAAAAAATTATTCTTAAATGCCGAAGTGGTGGAATTGGTAGACACGCAAGATTCAGGTTCTTGTGCTCGCAAGGGTGTGCTGGTTCGAGTCCAGTCTTCGGCACCAATGCAACAGAATAAGCTTCCTATCTTTCTGAGATTTGGGAGCTTTTCTTTTTACTCCTCATCTCATTTCCCTCAGTTTTCATAGGTTGTCCCGAAACTTTGCCACACAAGGGAAACGCTATGACCATTCCTAACCTGTACCAGATTCCAAGACATATCTTACTTCAGGACTCGCATTCCCTTTGACTTGCGCCTATGGTTCAAGGCCAAGAGGACTTCAGATCTCGGGGTGAAGGTCAAACAGCTATGGTATCTCAGCGTATCGACCTAGGTCATTTGTCCAGGATGGCCTGTTGTCCCTCTCCGATGCTTCTCATTTGGAGCTCTTGCAGAGTGATGAATTCATAAGCTCTCCTTCTATTTTTGCAAATTCCTCTGGGGTGTTTATGTTAAGAAACGCCCTTCCATCCCTGTCGAACCTGGCAAGTTCTTCATACGGAACGTATCTTACTCTAACCTGTGGATAATATGAGTAGGCACAGCAGTCACCGCTATCCAGAAGAGTCCTGATCGGCCCAAGGCAGCTTTTTGCGTAGAGCGCAAAGAGCGGCTCGTAACCGTTGATGTTGGTTGGAACAACCGCATCGTAGCCGTTTCTGAGAGTGCAGAGATAGCGGAGAACCTCAGAGTTCGGGCAGGGGAGGTCGCAGGACGCAACAAAAATGTATTCCGTCTCTGCGTTATGAAGGCCGGTATAGAGCCCTCCCAGTGCACTGCCTGGGTAAATGTCCGGCATAACCGGGAGGCAATAATCGGCAAAGCGCTCCTCACGATCTCCCGCTAGGACAACTTGCACGAAACACTCTCTGAACAGAGCCATGACCCGTTCGATAATGGGCCGGCCTTCTACCTTCATGAACGCCTTGTCTTGTCCCATGCGGCGGCTCTTTCCGCCGACCAGGATAACACCGGTTATGTCATGTGCTAGATCTTCGTGCATGGGTTCTCATATGGCAGATGCTATGTACTTCGATTCAGCAGCACCCTTTCGGGCCGCAACCGCAACCGGATTTCTTTTTCTCCGCGAATGCCACATCAACCCCGTCGCGCCCCAGTATTGCCTGAAGCTGCTCGTTGCCCGGATATCGCCCCTTGCTGACCAGTTCCCCATCGACAAAGGTGAGCGGGAGAGACTCCGGTCCGTCACTTTTCAGCAGTTCTGCTACGGTACTGTTGGCTACAAAAGCCTGCGGGTCAGCTGAGAGTCCGTAGCGAACTACTTGCACTTCCGGAGCCTGCTTTTGCATTTGGCGGATTGCTTCCTGAATGCGAACCAGTTCCGGATCGACGCCCGGGCCACAGACGCCTGTTGAACAGCACATGGCCGGGTCATAGATTTCGATCTTCATGATGTATCTCCTCTTGATTATTTTCGTGTCTAAAGGGTTGTAGGCTCAGCCAGCCAGGGGATGAGATAGGTTGGCAAACCCTGATGAACCACCTCGTCGATATAGCGGAATTCGCGCATTCGGCGTTGTGACAAGATCGGATCGGTTACGGATAATGGCGCCAGGCTCTGGTTAACTATCCAGCCCTCCGGTTCAATTCCGGCGCGTCGGAGGTCGGCTTGTAGCGCCAGTGCTTCATGAACCGGTGTCGCTTCCGGCAGGGTTACCAGGAATACTTTTGTGAACTCAGGGTCACGCAGTCTTGGCAACAGTTGACGCACCGCTTCCGGAATCTCATTTAGAGAGCGTGAAACCTCTCGATGGTAGGTCTCGGCTGCATCGAGAAGCAGCAACGTGTGTCCCGTAGGAGCGGTATCGATGATAACAAAGCCATCCGTTCCGTCAGCTACGACTCTTGCAAAGGCACGAAAGACGGCGATTTCTTCCGTACAGGGAGAGCGCAAGTCCTCTTCCATCAGCGCCCGTGCTTCATCACTCAGATTTGCCCCAACGGTAGCGATGACTTCAGTGCGGTATGCATCAGTTTCAACCTCCGGATCAATCCGGCTGACACGCATCCCCTGCGGAATTTCCCCAAGAGCCATTGCTATATGGGCAGCAGGGTCAGTTGTTGTAAGATGAACCGGTTTCCTCAATTTTGCTAGAGCTATGGCAATGGTTACTGCCAAGGTGGTTTTTCCGACCCCGCCTTTCCCCATTGCCATGATGATCCCACCCGGCAGCGTTTCCAGCTTATCCAGAAGCATTTTTATGGGTGGCGGCAGCGGGTTGGTTGAAGTTTTGTTGGCGCTGAACTTGATGGTGTTTTCAGGAGAAAAGAACGCTCGGAGTGCCGGAATACCTACTAATTCGGTAGCACACAAAGGGAGTTCGGTGCGGGGCAACAGAGTCAGGGAATGTGGCATACCAGCAAGCGCTTTCATATTTCGCGCATGGAGGGATACAGCCACACTGTCACTCGAATCGGTCAGATTTAGCGTTCCGTTTATCACCAGATGCTGATTGCTCACCCCGAGTTCCCTCAGTTCGGTTGAAGCACGAGCCGCTTCTGCCAAGGGAGCTTCATCCGGGCGACTGACCACAACGACCAGGGTCTCTTCCGCATCACCCAACGAGCGGCGAGTATTGGCATATAACTGGTGTTGGGCCTTCAAGCCGGCCAGTGGACCAAGGCAGGAGGTCCCGCCGACGTTGGTGTCAATGAAGTCACTCCATGCAGCCGGCAGTGAGAGCAGTCGGAGTGTGTGGCCAGTGGGGGCCGTATCGAAGATGATGTGGTCGAATCGCTCCACTGCTTCCGGATCACCCATCAGGGTGGCAAACTCGTTGAAGGCCGCAATCTCGACGGTGCAGGCGCCGGAGAGCTGTTCTTCAATGCTTCGTATCGCAGCATCCGGCAGAAGCCCGCGATAGGGGCCGACAAGCTTTTCCCTATAGGCAGCGGCAGCCTCCACCGGATCAAGGTTCGAAGCAGATAGGCCGGGAACACCCGGCACCTTGGTCGGTTCGGCTGAAAGGGCCAAACCTAGCACCTCGTCAAGGTTGGAGGCGGGGTCGGTGCTGACCAGCAGCACCTGCTTGCCGTTGTCGGCCAGGGCAATGGCGGTTGCCGCAGAGGTGGTTGTTTTGCCTACACCACCCTTGCCGGTAAAGAAGAGGTTTTTGGGAGAATTATGTAAAAAGTCCGACATCTCATTCTCCTCACACTTGACCCGTAAACCAGCGCTTTTGAAACCAGAACGCAACATTTACCAGTCCTATCATGACCGGCACCTCAACCAGAGGACCAATAACCGCAGCAAAGGCAGCACCGGAGTTTAGACCGAAAACCGCAATAGCCACGGCAATGGCCAGTTCGAAGTTGTTGCTGGCAGCGGTAAAGGCCAGTGTGGTGGTCTTGCTGTAGTCAGCCCCCATCTTATTACCCATCCAGAATGAGACCAGGAACATGAGTATGAAATAGATCCCCAACGGGATGGCAATCCGCACCACATCCATCGGCAACTGGACGATCAGGTTTCCCTTCAGGCTGATCATGACCACGATGGTGAAGAGCAGGGCGATCAGGGTCAACGGGCTTATTTTCGGAACAAACTCCCGGTGGTATCGCTCCTTCCCCATTATCTTTACACCTATCAGGCGGGTCAGGGCACCGGCGATACAGGGAATCCCGAGGTAGATAAAGACGCTTTCGGCGATCTGTCGGATGCTGACGTCCACCACCACTCCTCTGAGTCCCACCATTGGAGGGAGGACGGTGATAAAGAACCATGCATATACGCTGTAGAACAGTACCTGGAAGATACTGTTGAAAGCCACAAGCCCGGCTGCATATTCGGTGTTACCTTTTGCCAGTTCGTTCCAGACTATGACCATGGCAATGCAGCGCGCCAGGCCGATCATGATCAAACCCACCATGTATTCCGGCTTGTCAGGTAGAAGCAGCGCAGCAAGCACGAACATGAGGCCCGGCCCGATAAGCCAGTTCTGTACCAGTGAGATGCCGAGAATCTTTTTGTTCTGGAAGACCTCCGGCATATCCTCATACTTCACCTTAGCAAAGGGGGGGTACATCATGACGATCAAGCCAATGGCGATGGGGATATTGGTGGTTCCTACCTGAAAGCTATTGATGAACTTTTCGACACTGGGTACGAAGTACCCCATGCCGACGCCCAGAGCCATGGCGGCGAATATCCAGAGGGTCAGCCAACGGTCGAGAAAAGAGAGTTTGCGGGAAAGGTGTTCGCTCATTGTTGGCCTCCAAAATAGTTCATGACCCAGCTTTTGATTTCATCACGAACTCGACGGAATTCAGGTAAGAGCTCTTCTTCTAAACCTTTAAGCCGTGACGGATCTTCAAAGCCACGATGGACACGTTGAACTCCGCCAAAAAAGAGCGGGCACTTTTCGTTGGCATCACCACACAGGGTAACCACATGATCAAAGGTCAGCCCATCGAATTCATCCATAGTCTTTGAGTACAGGGGCGCGGTGTCGATACCCAGTTCGGCCAGCACCCGGATAGCCAGCGGGTTGACCTGAGTAGCTTCAGTTCCGGCGGAAAAGGCCTGACAGTGGTTGCCCAAATAGTGGTTGGCTAAGGCTTCGGCCATCTGAGAGCGGCAGGAGTTATGGGTACAGAGAAAAAGGATGTTAGTTTTCATGGAAATGATTATATCCGCTTTAACGGATATATCAAGGAGAAAATCAGGAACAGATCGAACCCTTCTCGTTCAGGAAGGCCGCAAGGGCGGAACGATCCGAAGATGCCTCGGGAAGGTCAAGGGCATGCTGCTGAAGGATCCGGAGGAATTCCTTGCAGATGGCGCAGCTTTCCCGGCTGAGTGCATAGTGCATCCATACCCCGTCTCGCCGGATGTCCACCCAGCAGCTCCGCTTGAGGTAGGCCAGGTGCCGCGACACCGTTGACTGCGGCAGCTTTAGCACAGCCATCAGGTCGCAGACGCACAGCTCCCCCTCGGCCTGCAGCAGTAAGATGATGCGCAAACGGATCGGGTCGGCAAGGGCTTTCAGGGTTTGGGCAAGATGTTTCATTATGACACCCTATTGACATTCTGTTGACCACTCGCGGCTGAAGGCCAGAGAGCGGTCGCGTATAATAATCCAGGAAAGGGGCATTAACTGACCTTCTGACTACACGATTTGGGTGTTCTCAAAATAAACGTGAAACCGGAGACAGTCAAGCGTTCAAGGGAGATAGTGTGCCGGCATCGGCTGTATGATTCGGGAGATCCAGCCTCAGCTCAGAAGTATCGACCGGCGAGATTAACCGTGCAGCGCAGGAGCTGGCGAGACTTGCAGTCGGGCAAATTGCCATGGCTGTCCGGTTTATAAACAGCTAAATTCGTTCAATGTAGTGCGAGGAGAGCATATTTTCTCACACATGATCCGCACGAAGGGCTCCCCACTAAGGAGGCTTTCATTATTCCATGCTGGAACAGCTGAGCATTGCCATAAACTTCCATGCAGGGAGGGTTTTGTCATCCAAATCATTATCCGCAAAAAAGGTGACTGCCTAAACCTTAACATACCCCTTACGGCACCAACGGGATCTGGCAACCAATAACTCTTTAATCAGATTTAACATTATGTAATAAAGTTCAGACCCTTTAAGGTCGATATGCTTAAAGGATGACCGCGTTGAAGGGGTACGGGGATGCAGGAAACTATTTTATTCGTTGATGATGACCGACTTATACTTACCTATGCCATGGACGTTTTCCATGAAAAGGGGCTCAATGTTCTGACTGCTGGATCCGGTATCGAGGCACTGCAGATCATTCAGGAGCAACCGATTGCCGTTCTCGTCACCGACAATCACATGCCAGAGATGGAGGGACTGGAACTGCTCGATCGGGTGGCGGAGATCTCGCCCGATACTGTCAAGATTATGATGACGGGCTGCACCGATCTTCCAACCCTTCTCACCGCTATCAATCGCGGAGAAGTATTCCGCTTCGTCCCAAAGCCGTGGGAGGGGGCGGTCATGTTGAAAGCGGTACGTGATGCAATTCGCCGGTTTCGGCTCCTCCAGGGTGTTCAGCGCGAGGAGGAGTTTGTTCTCTTCTCGCTGGCGCAGACAATTGAGCTGAAAGATTCGCTTACCAAGGGTCACTGCGACCGCGTTGCAACCTATGCCCTTCAGATTGCCACAGCCCGTGGACTTGACGAGGGGACACATCGTGACATCCGCTACGGGAGCTGGCTCCATGATTGCGGAAAGATCGGGGTACCTGAAACCATTCTCAATGCACCCCGGGCGCTCACGAACGAAGAGATGCTGATTGTCAAGAAGCACCCTATCTGGGGGACAGAGGTGGCGCGCAAGGCAAACCTCTCACCGGCAGTCCAGGACATCATCCTCTACCATCACGAGCGCTTTGACGGCAAGGGGTACCCCTCAGGACTCGCAGGCGAGGATATCCCGCTGGAGGCCCGTATCGTAGCCATCGCGGACGTCTATGATGCCCTTGCCACCGAAAGGCCATACCGCCCCGCAATTCCTCGCACTAAAGCCCGTCACATGGTCGCCGAACAGCGGGGGACTACCTTTGACCCAGATATCCTTGATCTCTTCCTGAGAATAATCGACAACCAAACCAACTGAATGCGTAATCAGCTTTGAAAGGATTGGAATTTGACCGTTAGTCCGCTGTTCATCATGGCATTACAGGAAGTGTGAACATTTATTGATATACTCTGCAGAGAAAACAACGTCACAACATGATTAAAGTGAATTTTACTCATTATTTTATAGATGTATCATTGACATTTACCCATCAGTATGTTTAATACCTGCATATCAATCAATAAAGGAGAAGAGTGAATGGCGACAATTATAGAAATGGCAGCCGAAATATTAACAGCACATGCATCCAGCTCCCCCATGACCGGTGATGAACTGATCGCAGAACTACATAAGATTCATGCAGCGCTTCAGGCTCTTGAATCTGCTCAGGCTACTCCTGCAACAGATGAGGATATAAAGCCTGCTTTAACTATTAAGGATGCATTCAAAAAGAATGAAGTAATATGTATGATTTGTGGCAAAGGAGGGATGAAGGTCCTTACTCGTCATCTGAGCACAGTGCACAACCTTAAGCCAAGAGAATACAAGAAGCAGTTTGGCATCCCCAGAACACAGTCCCTGTCAGCAAAGAGCTTGACAGAGGCAAGGAGAAAAACTGCACAGGAAAAGGGACTAGCAGATAACCTGGTAAAGGCCAGACAGGCAAAGGCAGCCAACCTTGCCAAAAAAGCCAAGCCTTCAACTGCTCCCAAGTCAACTGCAGCAGCAAAGGCAGCTGTTAAGCCGAAGGCAACTAAGCAGAAATAACTGACAGAACCTGATTAGAAAGAGATCCATCAGCTGATTTATACTGAAAAAACCCGTTTCCCACTCTTTGGAGTTTGAGAACACGGGTTTTTTCTTGTCCTATACCCTGCGAAACCTGTCAATAACTCCTGATCCGAGCCAGGCATGACGGGAACTTCCTCACACTGTGACCGGGATCATCTGAGCAGAACAGTTTCTTGACCAGATTGTCGATATTCTCACGGTCATGTTCATTGATCAAAGAGAATTTGAAACCGGTGAGAAAGTTCTTGCTTGAAGGCGCCGGATAAGAATATACGGTTTTTGAGAGTACCGGCACTACCTGCTCCGTCTCATCCGGATAAATGAACACTACGATTGCCATAGTGTCCTCTTCCACCTGAAAAGGGGTCTTCAGCTTAAACCCGCCTGCACTCAGGCTGAGTTCTTCCGGAACATGCTTCCCATTGACTTTTTTGACGTCGTGAATAACACGGAAGGTGCCGGCGTTGTCTATTACCGAGCAATATATCGGCAGTCGGACCGATATTCGTCGATGTATCCGCTTTTCCATAGCCTGCAGTCGTTCAAACAGTCTCACCCTGACAAAAGGTCGTTCCTCATGGCTGCAGATGATCCCGTTATACGCAAAGACAGTATCCCCATTCTCCGCTGATACTGACAACTTCGTCCCAACCGGGAGATGATTCAACCTCTGCTTTACCGATGCAGGAAACAGAATTCGCATATCACAATCGGCTACCTTCGCTACCACCGCACCCTCGATCAGCGTGTATCCGCAAGGGGTGTTCACGGAAACCGATACATGAGTGCCTGTACTGAAAACCTTCTCAAGTTCTTTCATAGCGACACCGTGCCTCCACGCATTACGATTTCAGTAACGTATCGACAGGTCAGAGGAAGACTTGAGCCGCATGAAAACTTCTGCGGGAAAGATCTGGCGTGTTGCCGCTCATTTGCACCTTGGATAGCGACCCCCTCAGCCGTTTTTAGGGGTCAATTATTTGCGCTTTTCCGTCAACAACAGCAGTGCAGGGAGAAAGAGCAGGAACGAGGCAACAACAGCAGTCATCCCGAGCGACATAACGGCACCAATGCTGAATACTCCCTGATGACGGGCAACCATAAGTGCGCCGAAGCTGAAAAGTATGGTCAGCGCATTTAACAGGACTCCAACACCGGCACTACTGGTGATCACCTGGAGCGGCGTCTCCCCCTCTTTTCGGTAGCGGTTGATGATGTAAATGGCAGAATCGACTCCGACTCCCAGAAGTAGCGGCATTACGATAATGTTGGCAACATTGAATCGTATACCTGCCAGCCACATCCCTCCAACCATCAGGAGCATTCCGGCGACCAGAGGCAATAGCCCCAGCAGCGCGAACTTGACGCTCCTGAAGGTTACCAGCAGGATGACCGCAATACCTGCGAAGGCATAGGCAAAAGCCCGCAGATAGGCGTCACGCAATATATTCATCGATTCAAAGACATTGACCGGTTCGCCGGTAAGGCTGGGAACAGCCGTCCTGACCTGGGCTATGAAATCGGCCAGCGGGTCTCGATCAAAGATCTCATTTTTCGGAGCAACCTGCAGAAGAAGCTTTCCGCTTTTGCCGACAAACCGTGACTTCAGCTGGTCAGGTACATCTTCGGAGGCAATCGGGGCAGCTTCCAGACTCTCCTTCAAAGCTGTAATTTTTTGGGGGAATTGGGAGAACATGCTCCCCTGAAACTCCCGGAGCATCCCCAAGGCGTTTTTATCCTTCTCCTTTTCCAGCGAGTTGAAGAACCCATCCAGGGTCTTGAGGAAGCCTCCTACCGATGCGGCTTCAGGTGCCTTACGCCCTTCAAGGGCGATATTCAACCTTGATATCCGATCGCGGAAACCCTCGAACACAGCAGGAAGCTCCATCACCCGCAGGTCCTCCTCATAGGGTACAGGTCTTACATCCGCAAGAACTTTCTTGAGCGCTGTCAGTTCCTTGAGCTTTGCCCCCTGCTCTTCCGGGACAAAGCTCAACAGGCTCACCACATGATCCACGGCAGGAAGCTTCTCGATCTTACGGGTCATCTCTGCCGCCTCGTCCGGGTTACGAGCTGTCGCCACAGCAAAGTAGCCGGAGTTCTCCTTGCTCCGCATCAGCTTGTAGGCGTATTTGACCGATTCGAGCCCTTTTGCCTGGAGGTTCATCATGTTGTAGTCGAACCCGGTCCGGGAAAGGGGCCATGCACAGAGAACAGCAAGAGAGACGGTTACGGCAGCGATCCACCATGGTCGTCCAAATATGGTATTCAGAATCGGATGGGCAACCTCGAAAGGACCTCTCGATGATACCGGTTTTAAGGGCTTTCGATAGGGCGCCATCAGAACAAGCAGAGCCGGCAGCACGGTAAAGGTGCTGATGACGCAGAATACGATTCCACCTGCCGCAATGATCCCCAGTTCGGCAATCCCCTTGAAATCGGTAAAGGCAAAGGTGATAAAGGCAAGGGCCACAGTGGCGGCTGCCATGACTATGGCGAGAATGTTGCGCGAAACACCCGAATCTATCGCCTCGCAATGCGGAAGGCCGCTTTTGAGCCCCTCCTGGTAACGGAGTACCACCTGGATGCCGTATTCAATTCCAAGCCCGATCAACATGACCGCAAAGGCCATTGAGAGGATATTCAGATGTCCGACCGCCAGGGTGGCAAAGCCAATCGAGAGACAGAGCGCCACCACCAGCGATACCATGGCCGCAATGACATTAAGCACCCCCCGGAAGGCAACCAACAGGAGGAGCACGGTCAGCGCCAGCGAGAGCAGGGTTGCCGTCTCCATATCGCTCTGGCTGGTACTCATCTCCTCGTACTCCAGCACGGGCACGCCGGTGAGACCGGCCTGAACCCCCTTGAATTCGGGGATCTTCAGCAGATCTGCAACCTCGACCCGAACAGCCTTAATCGCCCTCTCCGCCGGGACAAAACTCGTCTCGTCCTTCACAGGCAGAATTGTGATTACCTGCTGCTTTCCGACAGACTCAAGCATGGAGGGCTTCCCGCCTCCGCTCCCCTTTATGAAGGAGTCCATGGAAAGGGTGCCTGATTTCCCTTCCACCCCTTTGAACCCGGTATCAAGCGCGCCGATCATGAAGGTAAGGCTCGCAAGCCTCTGCGCTGCTTCCATCGAATCAGGCGGCTGGGCAAGGTAATCGTCGATCTGACCGGTGAGGCTCGTGAAAAGGGTCTGCACCGACGGTGCCCTGGCAAGATCCTTCAGCACCGGTGCTGCCAGAGTCAGAGTCCGGTTGAGCCCCTGTATCTCTTCAAGCGGCATGAAAAGGAGCCCGTTCTTCCTGAAAAATGGGAGCCCGCCAGGGTAGAATACCTCCCGATACAAACTGGTGCCTTTACTAAGGCGCTCTTGAAGGAGATCGCCGAAACGGAGCGACTGCTCCGCATCAGCAGATTCGATCACTACCACGATCTCCTCCTGGTCGCCGAATTCCTCCCGGTAGGCGCGGTACTCGCGCTGGAAGGGGGCATTGCTCGGCATCAGGGAGTCTCGACCGGTGAGAAACGACATCTCGTTCTTGGCATAGATAACTGACATGACTGAAAGAATGAGGGCGACCGCGAGGATCGCCCTAGGGAAGCTGGATACGAAGGCGAAAAGCCTTCCTGGTTTTATCGGTTTCAAGTTCAATGCTCTCTTTTATGAATATAGGGATAGCTTAAGCCGGCACAGATACTACCACTACAGAATTGTCATCGTCAATGATGTACTTCCCCCCCACACCCGCATATTCTTGAAGTCATGGAAAATTTGTGGGGATATGATAATATTACCCAGATTGAACTAAAGGAGATGAAAATGGGGCCAGTGCCGCCACTTGAGCCGGAGACATCAGAGTTCCTAAGACTACTCGATATTGACCCGCACGAACGTCTAAGCCTGCTGGAAAAAGAGGTAGAGGGGCTTCATCCTGATCTGCTTCTTTCCAAAGGACTTGAAGCTCTCGGAAACAACGACTCCCTTATGGCGTTGGTTTGCCTGGAAAGGGCTGCTAAGCATCTAGACACACCTGAGCTCGCATCCAATCTGGGATTTTGCCTTGCAAAGGAACATAATCAGTTCGAACGGGCCATTGCCCTGTGCCGATCTGCAATTGAAAGGGATCCGGAAAACACGCGCCATTATCTGAATCTGGGCAGGATATACCTCATGAAAGGGAAGAAGGGGGAGGCTCTCGATATTTATTATGAGGGGCTTCACCACGGGAAAGACCCGGAGATTTCCAGAGACATACAACTCGTAGGGATGCGTCGCAGACCCATTATTCCTCTTCTGCATCGCGAGCATTTACTCAATAGATCTCTCGGCTATATCCTCGCCAGGCTAAAGAATCGCAAAAAATAACTGCCGCCGGGCACTCTGTTAAACGCAATCACCAGGAGAGAAGGATAGTTATGCTCATTCTATTTCGTTGCATCACCGGGGTGAACTCTGCACTGAAGGGGGAGATATGAATGCGTACCGAATTCCCGTAATAGCCGTATGTTTCTGGTTGGCCCTGCAGGGGGTCGGCTTTGCCAAGTCTGTCTATCTCAACGACGGAGGGAGAGTTGAGTGTGAATCGTTCTGGAGAAAAGGGGACCAGGTCTTTGTCAAGGTTAATCGTGATGTGGTAGTCCAGTTCGACAGGGTCGAAATAGATTTCAAGAAGACATTTCGGTCGGCAGATAACCGCAAGGGAGTCATCCCGTCTCACACAAAAGAGATAGCCGTAAGCGGGACACCCGAGAAGACACCTGCAGCGACGTCAGCCAGGCAATCACTCCCGCAACCGAAACAGGTATCCAAGCCTACTTCGCAGAGTGCCGGGGCTCAAGAGCCGAAAGGGATAGCGAGCACAAAGGCTAATGCCCCCCCGGCCGCACCTCAGACCGAGACAGCTCCCTCAATTCCTGCTCCCAAACGCATTTTGGTGCAAAGAGCCCCGAAGGTGAATCCCCAAGCGGTACCTGCACCATCTCCTGGTATACCGATGCTCCCCCTGCTGGCTGGATTGGCGCTACTCCTTCTGCTGGTTATGGCGAACTGGAAGATCTTTGAAAAGGGAGGAGAGGCAGGCTGGAAATGCCTGATCCCGATCTATAATCTCTACATATTGATAAAAATTGCCGGAAAGCCTGGCTGGTGGCTGCTCCTCACCTTGCTACCGCTCGTTGGAATCGCAATCCTACTCATGATCATGATCGCCCTGGCTGAAAGGTTTGGCAAAGGGGCTCTGTTCGGAGTCGGGCTGTTTCTGCTCGGATTTATCTTCTTTCCGCTGCTCGCCTTTGATGGGTCAGAGTACACTGCTGCATGATAGGCGGCGAAGATTCTCGATTTAGAAGGAGACTGGAAGTTACATTTCCCCCATTAATGTAAGGTAAGTACGAAAATTTCCTCACATAAAGGCCTCACGAATTTTTCGCGAGGCCTTTATTGTAAGCTGCTGCGGGACGTCACAACTACTGTTGATTACCGATCTTCTATATGGTCAGTAATCGCTTTTTCAGATACACTACCCGTCAAACGGTAAGAAACTGTAAGCATTAACTTCTTATATTTATCCCATAATGCAATATAATCCGCTTCAATATTCTACATTACATCAAGCCATGAAAGTGGGGAGTCCCAGGAGATGAAAGGTAAGCAAGCTCCTTTATTGCAGCCTCTTGACTTAATCGTTGTTGAGGATGATCTTGAACTGAGGGACATTTTGGTTTCCGGCTTGACTATTTTCAACCACCATGTTCGTGGTGTCAGCTGCGGGAGAGCGCTCGATACCGCATTGGCCGAATCTCCCGCAGATATAGTTATCCTTGATCTGGGTCTTCCGTATGAGGATGGTATCGACATATCAACCAGGCTGCGGAGAGACTACAACTGCGGAATTGTGATGATAACGGCCAGAGGCAAGCTGGATGAGCGTGTCAACGGGCTTGAGGCAGGTGCTGACCTCTACTTTGTCAAACCGGTCGATATCCGCGAGCTTGAGGCCGCACTCCGAAGCCTTGCTAGACGCATGTTTGATGTTACTCAATCGGCCTGGCGCTTTAACCCACAGACCTCGAAACTTACAACCCCCTTTGGCATAGACGTACTGCTTACGGCCCATGAATGCATTCTTGTAAGAAAACTTCTGGAGACCCCCGGAGAGAACGTCTCTCGGAGTGAAATATTCAAAGCCCTCATGCAAAACGACGATCTTTATGCGGACAAACGACTTGAAACAATGATCAGCCGGTTGCGAGCAAAGATTCGTGCGTTGGATTCCCAATCCGTACTGCCGGTACGCGCACGTCATAACCTGGGATATGCATTTCTGGGTGAGGTTGATCAGCCAGTTGCCAGAGGATGGAAATGATGGAACTTCGTCGAAAGACCGATTCTGATGTCATGTTCAGTGACATCCTCGGCCTTATGGATCTTATGCCTGTAGGGATCCGTTGGGTGAACCAGGATGGCGGGTGTGAATATCTGAACCGGACGTTCGTCGAAATGTTTGGCTATTCCCTGCAGGAGATACACTCCATTGATGACTGGTTCATGCTCGCCTATCCCGACCCGGACTACAGAAGTGAGATATCCGGGTGGCACCAAGAAAGGGTTTCAACGCTTGAATCGGGATTAACGCCACCTTCTCTTAAAGCAAATATTACTTGCAAGGACGGCACCATCAAGAAGGTGGTCATAACCACCCATATCGCATTGGGACGGTTAATAGCCATTTACACCGACATTACCGAGCTAGCCAAGTTCGAGGATCAAAATCTTGAGATAGAAAAAATGTTCCGCCTTACCTTTGAGGGGGCAAGGGATGCCATTTTCTGGACCAATGCAGGGTCCGGGATTCTGGTAAACTGCAACAGGGCGGCTGAGGAGATGATTGAAGCGCCACGCACCGAAATCATCGGCAAACACTTTACATCCCTGCATCCTCCCGATACGAAAGAAAAGATCATCGCGCTTTTTGAGAAGTCAGCGGCAATACCAGAACCGCGGGAAGACATTGAGGCAGAGGTCCTCCGCAGAAGCGGCAAAAGGCTTCCTGTGCTTATCAGGAGTTCAAACACAAAAATTGGCGATACATGCATTGCTCAGGGGATATTCCTCGATGTTTCCCGTCGTAAACGTGCGGAAGATGCCCTTCGAAAGAGCGAAGCTCGCTCTCGTGCAATGATTGAGGCCTTTGACGGGCTCATGTATATCTGCTCACAGGAGCGGAAAATAGAGTTCATGAACAGGCAGATGATCGACCGAATCGGTTACGATGCTACAGGTGAACTCTGTTACAAGGCTCTGCACAAATTCGAATCTGTCTGCCCCTGGTGCATCCACGATCGGGTATTCAAGGGGGAAAAGGTCCAATCGAATTTCCAGAGTCCCAAGGATGGCCGTTGGTATCACATATCCAGCAACCCAATCAAGGACACCAAGGGAATTATCTCAAAGCAGGTGATGATAACCAACATAACCGACCGCAAACTGGCGGAACAGAATCATATAGCACTTGAAGCCCAGAAATCGCTCAATGAAGAGCAGCGCCAGTTTCTTGGGCTGCTTTCTCACGAGATACGCACCCCTCTGGCGGTCATTGATGGTGCCGCACAGTTGCTACACCTCACCTCCACCCGCGAATCCTCCGCCTACACGCAGGCAGAGAGAATAAGGGGTGGAGTCTTGAGGCTGAGCAACCTCATTGACAGCTGCCTTACCGATGAACGGCTTTCCACCGGAGGATGGCAACCGGATATGCGAAAGCATGACCTCGGCTTGATCGTAAAGAGTGCACCCGAACATGCACGATCTTTAATACGCAAACATGTAGTAGTGACCGATCTTTCCCGGCTCCCCGATCAGTTCGTATGTGACGCTGTTCTTATTAAGGTCATGATGGGGAATCTCTTTGATAATGCAGTCAAATATTCGCCTGACGGCGGTCAAATCACTCTCCGTGGCAATATTCTCGACAATGGCGTAATATGTATAGAGGTTTCCGACGAGGGTATCGGCATCCCACCTGACCAGTTGGAAACTATCTTCAAACGCTTCTACCGGACCCGGCAGATATCGGGCGTAGTCGGTGCAGGGCTTGGACTTCACCTTGTAAAGAAAATTGCCGAGCTACATGGCGGAGATGTCACCTGCCAGAGCATCCTTGGCGCCGGAACAACATTTTCAGTTACCCTGAATCCTCAGCTACCATAATTGCCGCCACACGTAAGCACCCCTATCAAAAACACCATTACCAGTACACCGTAAGAATTAGTCAGATTGTGTAAGAAAGTGTAATTAGCCAAAGCTTAATCCGATGGTACCATTTGCCATGACAGGCAGTTTTCTCTTGTTTATTAGATAGAAACGCCTGACCAAAGACCATTGGGAGAGATAAAATGTTCAGCAATCTTCGTATCGGTACCCGCCTTCTTATACTGATCGCGGTCTTTTCAACCGCCCTTGTGGCAGTCGGTGCCGCAGGGCTCGTAAGCCTGAAACATGCAAACCATGCTATTGAACTGGCTGACGAAGGACAGGCTCACATTGCCATGTTGTCCGACATGGACAAGCAGTTCCTCCAGATTCGACTGAATATCGTGTATATGCTTGCACTCAACGATCATGCACGGTTGAAGGAAAAAGCAGATGACATCGCCAAGCGGGCCGAGAAGATCAGAGAAACTATCGCAAAGCTTTCTAAGGCCAATCTTGGTCAGAAAGAGAATGATCTTCTGAAGGAGTTCAGTGACGGGTTTGAGAAATATTATGCCGGAGGACTTAAGCTTGCAGAACTGGCACAGAAAGCAGCTATTTCCGGCAACCCGGGAGACAAATCAGAGGCTCTCAATTTCGCAACCAGTTCAGTTGCTCCGCTCTATACAAAGCCAGGAGAGACGGTTTCATCGATCGTAGCCTATAATTTGCAGGAAGCCGAATTATCCTATAAAAAGAGCACCTCAGAGTACCACACCACCTTTGCATTCATGCTCACCCTCATACTTGCTGCAATTCTCACAGGGGTAGTTTTCGGAGTAATCATATCACGCTCCTGCACCAAGCCCCTTACAAGGATGCTGCAGATGCTGCGCGATATCGCTAGCGGTGAAGGAGATCTCACCAAGCGCCTCGAATTCTCGGGAAAAGATGAGATATCCGAAGTAGCGATGGCATTCAACAGCTTTGTTGAGAAACTCCACGGAATCATCTACAAGGTCGCTCAAAACTCTACCCAGGTAGCATCTGCGGCTATCCAGCTCTCCGCAACCTCCCAGCAGATGGCTACCGGTTCAGAAGAGATGGCAACGCAGACACATACCGTTGCAACAGCAGGTGAAGAGATGGCTGCGACTTCCGGCGACATCGCACGAAACTGCCTGATGGCTGCACAGGGGTCTGAGCAGGCGAATACCGTGGCATTGAACGGAGCAAGCGTAGTTGAGCATTCCATCGAGATCATGTCACATATCGCAGACAGGGTCATGCGGACTGCGAAGACTATAGAGAGCCTTGGAAGCCGCTCGGACCAGATCGGAGAAATCGTAGGCACGATACAGGATATCGCTGACCAGACAAACCTGCTTGCCCTGAATGCAGCTATTGAAGCTGCCCGTGCTGGTGAGCAGGGTCGTGGATTTGCTGTCGTGGCAGACGAGGTAAGGGCCCTTGCGGAAAGAACCACCAAGGCAACCCGCGAGATAGGCGACATGATACGTGCAATCCAGAAAGAGACAAAGGAAGCGGTCATCGAGATGGAGGAAGGGGTGCATCAGGTGGAGAGAGGAACAACCGAGGCCGCCAGGTCCAATGAGGCGTTGCAGGAGATACTCGGCCAGATAAATGCGGTCAATACGCAGGTAAGCCAGATAGCAACTGCAGCAGAAGAACAGACAGCAACTACCAATGAGATTAACAGCAACATCCAGCAGATTACTGTCGGAGTCGGCGAGACTGCAAAAGGTGCGCATGAGTCTGCTCAGGCGGCAGAGCAGCTTTCAAGACTGTCAGAAGAGCTTAACGCACTGGTTTCACAGTTCAAGCTTGCAGCATGATGAACAGGTACCACTCTCTATCCAAGTTGCCATAGGATGGGTATTGATGCGGCAGCGATAGATCTCCATTTTGTCTGAATTTTGAAGGGTGGCCAATGAGCCACCCTTCAGTGCGTTACTTGCAATAAATGGCTATCCGGATATTTCATGACTATTAAAAAATACATCGACTTGAAAAACGCGAACATATTTTCAAAAGTCCTCGTAATATCACTCATTATTTTAGTCAGCTGCATAAGTGTCGTTTATTTTCTTCTTATCCCTCTGTATGAAGAACAATTATTGAATGAACGGATGGAGGCAGCCAAACGACTTGTTGATGTTGCAACATCCATAATGAACCGTCAGGAAAAACTTGTCAGACAGGGTTTTCAAAGTACTGAAGATGCACAAAAAGAGTCATTGAAAGAGCTTCGTCATCTAAGGTATGGCGTGGATGATTATTTCTGGGTTCATAATCTCGACCTTGTAATGCTAATGCACCCTACCCATCCGGAGCTTGAGAATCAAACTCTCACTGAATATCTGGATACTTCTGGCAAAAGAGTGTTTGTCGAAATGAACCGTATTGTACTATCAAATGGTGAAGGATTTGTTACCTACCATTGGCCTCGCCCCAACAGCACTATCCCGACATCCAAGATGTCACGAATCCAGTTATTTGAACCTTGGGGATGGGTCGTCGGGACCGGCATCTATAAAGAAGACGTGCATGCCAAAGCAGCTGAAGTCAGGCGCAAAGTACTTGAAGCCGGGCTGATACTCGTTGTGCTGGTTATCACCTTTTCATTGTATGCTGCAAAAAAGATAAACAAACCACTTAGAGATGCTCTTCAGATTGCTTCAGATTTTGCCTGTGATGAGTCAGACGCCGTCCACTTCGAATCGATTGGAAATGACGAAACCCGGAGACTTCTACAGGTGATGCAAGGCTTGGTTTCTGACCTCAAAGAAGCTCGTAAAGCAGCAGAATCGGCAAATCGCGCCAAAAGCGAGTTCCTTGCAAATATGAGTCATGAAATTCGTACCCCCATGAACGGGGTTATCGGGATGACAGGCCTATTGCTGGAGACAAAACTGACCGAAGAACAACTCGAATATACTGAGATTGTCAGAAAAAGCGGCGAAAATCTTTTGGTATTGATTAACGATATTCTGGATTTCTCTAAAATTGAAGCTCGAAAACTGGAACTGGAAACACTCGATTTCGACCTGCGGGTAACGCTGGAAGATACAGCGGATATGCTTTCTGTACGCGCTTCTGAATCAGGAATAGAGCTGATATGCCAGATAGACCCGACGGTACCTTCCTTATTGAAAGGTGACCCTGGTAGAGTGCGTCAGATTATCACCAATCTGGCTGGCAATGCCATCAAGTTTACCCACCACGGCGACGTACTTATCAGAGCTTCGCTTGAATCGGAAGAGAAACAATTTGCGATAATCCGTTTTACTGTCAGTGATACAGGAATCGGAATACCGGAGTCAAGACTACCGGAAATCTTCAGCCCGTTTACTCAGGTAGATGGATCTACTACCAGAAAATATGGCGGAACTGGGCTGGGACTTACAATCAGTAAGCAACTTGCAGAAATGATGGGAGGCACGATCGGTGTTGAGAGTATTGAGGGTCAAGGTTCCAGTTTCTGGTTTACATCTCGTTTTGAGAAACAGCACCTTTTAGGGACTAATGCCATCCCGTCCCTACTACATGCAGATATTACCGGCATAAAGATTCTGGTAGTTGATGACAACGCCTCCAATCGACTGCTGATGACTTCCATGCTTAGCCATTGGGGTTGCCGGTGTGAAGCGGTAAAAGATGGGATGACAGCATTGAATAGTATGCGCGAGGCAATTGAGCATGACGATCCTTTCCGCATAGCCCTGCTTGATCAACAGATGCCCGGCATAGACGGTCTAGAGCTTGGCGGGAGAATCAAGTCAGATGGCATGCTAAAAAATACAATCATGGTCATGGTTACATCAATCGGACATCGTAGCAACACAGATAACTTAAAAGAGTTGGGGTTTGCCGGATATCTATCAAAGCCTGTGCGGCAAGCGCACCTCCATGATTGCCTGCGATTGGTGCTAAGGCGTGCAGGATCAGAAGGCTCTTGCCTGTCGGGTATAGTTACAAAATACACAGTGGCAGAGGCGGCTTCACGCGGAATACGGATTCTTCTTGTGGAAGACAATGTCGTAAATCAAAAAGTAGCTCAGAGCATACTTACTAAGCTCGGATATAAGTCGGATGTAGCAAAGAACGGTTTAGATGCCGTCAGAGCTTTGGAATTGATAAATTATGACCTGGTGCTGATGGATTGCCTGATGCCGGAACTGAATGGATATGAGGCAACTGCAATGATACGTGATACAAACTCGCGGGTCATAAACCACGATGTCCCTATTATCGCCATGACTGCAAGCGCAATGACAGGAGACCGTGAAAAGTGCCTGGAAGCTGGGATGAATGACTACCTGTCAAAACCGGTCAAGAAAGACGATTTGAGAGAGTCGATCAGGAAATGTATTACGCAGACAACACTCGATGAGAGTGCTGCTGCACTCTATCACCAGGAGACGATGGAATATTCCCAAATCAATGCCGACTGAATACGTTACGTTACTTTATCACATGTTTTGCTAACACCTTTTGCAGATCATAGATGTTGACATCACGGTTGAACTTCTTGGTCATTGGGGTTGATTCACTTCCAATCCATATATTTAACTCTGCATCGAGTTCGAAATGCCCTGCAGTTTCCACACTAAATTTAGTAATTTTGCTGTATGGCACCGAAAGATATTCAATCTTCCTACCCGTCACTCCCTGAATATTTACGAGGATTAGCCTTTTACTAGTGAATATGAAAGTATCACGAATAACTTGAAATCCTACCTCGACCGTCTCACCGTCAACAAGTAATTGCTCATACTCTGACTGCAATTTATTTACGCCAACTACTCCCGCATTTCCCAACAAGCCAGACAGAAGCCCCATGCAATTCTCCTTAACGTCAAACGTATGTACCATTGAAGCAGTTCTTCACAGGTCATCATCTGCTCACAAACTCTTAAATCATACTCCTAATAAATTTTAAAAAACAGACTGTTATTTTATCCCTGCAGAGGATAAAGTTGATTCAGTTGAATTAACGTACCGACCAAAAGGAGGATGAATCTATAGATACTATCGATACTCCGCCACAAAATAACCGTTACAGGAAAGTAGCATCACACCGGAGGTAAAGAGAGCCGGTATGTTCGATGAAATCGAACTCAAAGCAGAATGGATGAAGAACCCCACCAGATAAATTTATTGGTGGGGTTTTCAGCATTAGGGCGCCAGATTACGTCCATATCAGGAATAAGGTTAACTCCGTTGACAACAGCTTCCAACTGGAATAATCCTTCGGCAACCATCTCAGTTTGCGATTAGGGTGTCAGCATTGTAGATTTATCATCTATTCGGAGGCCCCTTGTTCGATAAAGAAAAGCACCCATGCCAATTGCAGATCCACGCCAAGGAGCTTGACCCGATTGCCGAGGAGCAGGTGCATCTGATTGTCAAACACCCGGCACTTCATGGCCTGATTGCCATCATGCCTGACGCCCATGCTGGCGCTGGATGCGTGATCGGTTTTACCGGCACGTTCCGCAATGCTGTCATCCCCAATATCGTCGGGGTGGATATCGGCTGCGGTGTTGCCTGTCATCCGCTGACCGGTATCAGAATGATTGATTTCCAGGCGCTGGACCGCCATATCCGGGCCAATATTCCGTTGGGGAAGAATTCCCGTGACAACCTGGCTCTGTTCGAGCGTTCGGAGGTGCCGCAAAACCTGCGACGGGCATTTACCTCTCTCTGCGAGCATATCGAGGAAGGGTTCTACAGTAGGCACAAGATCGGCAAACATATTGCGCCACTGAAGCAGATCGGCACCCTTGGCGGTGGCAACCACTTCATCGAGATCGGTCAGGACAGCCGAGGCGGTTACCACCTGATCGTCCATTCAGGTTCGCGTAATCTGGGCAAACGTGTGTCAGAGTTCTATCAGGACAAGGCGGTGCGGATTACGAAAGAGATGGGGGTGAAGGTGCCCAATGGGCAGGAGTTCCTGCCGATGAGCGCCGGTGGTGATGAGTACGTCAAATGGGCAGCTGCAGCCCAGACATTTGCCCGGTACAATCGCCGGATGGTGCTGATCACGGCGCTTTCCTTCTTCGGTATCTGTTATGACGAATTGCAGGTCGTAGAAAGCGTCCACAACTACATCTCTGAGAAAGACGGCATCATACGCAAGGGAGCAATCTCCGCCCATAAGGGGGAACGGGTGATCATTCCGCTCAACATGGCAGAAGGTACCATTTTGGGGCAAGGAAAGGGGAACAGCTCCTACAACCTCTCTGCACCTCATGGAGCTGGTAGATGCCATGGCCGCAGGGAGATGCTCCGCAAGCTTAAGGCCGGTGAGTACAGTATGAAGGATTTCAGCGACTCCATGCGCCACGTATTCTCTACCTCGGTTACCAGGGAGACCTTTGACGAGAGCAAGTTCGCCTATAAGCCGTTGGCCGACATCGAGCAGTACCTGCTGGAAACGGTTGAGGTTATGGAAAAGTTGACGCCGGTTTATAACCTGAAGGCTGCGGGGGAGTGATGCGGCTCTTTATCGCCATTGAGTTGCCGGAAGCTGTAAAAAGTCTACTCGACGGGTTGCAGAGAAATGTTCCAAGTGTCCGCTGGCTGCCACCGGGACAGATACATCTTACACTGCTTTTTCTCGGAGAGGTTATGGAAGATAAACTGGAGCAGATAAGCGAAGCGCTGTCTGAAATTACGGTGGAACCGTTCACGATCCAGATCACCAAGACAGGTTGTTTCCCTCATGCTCGCGATCCAAGGGTGCTATGGGTCGGTCTTGCCCGCCAACCTGGACTGGAGCAGCTGCATATCCTTGTCAGAAGAGTCGTCTCATCCTGCGGGATACTGCTTGAAAAGCGCCCGTTCAGACCACACATTACCGTGGCACGGGTAAAACAGCCGGACTCATGCGACATCTCATCTTATCTCAATCAAGCTATATGCGAAGGTATCTCGCCGATTAACGTTCGTCAGTTCATATTGTTTCAAAGCATCCTCACGCAACAAGGGGCTATTCATAAACCGATTCAGGCATTCCCGCGCCCCCTCAATTAATAGGAAAAATTTAACATTGACCACCTCAAAGTCACGGACATGGACAACGGCTGAAAGGGAAAACTTATGGAAACGAATTTCCGCAACTTCGACAAGAAGATGTCTCTATGGGTTCTTTCCACCAATCACCTCCAGGCCAGTTTCCTTGGCTAGATTATCCAAAAATTCCTGACTGATTTTCCGCTTATGCTGCTCTTTGAGTTGATTCTGAATATATTCTTTAGCTTCATCAAAGGTTGCTCTCCTCTTCTCCTTCTTCTCATCAACCTTTATGATATGGAACCCAAAGGGAGTTTCAACAATAGTACTTATTTCTGAGGGCTTAAGGGCAAATGCCGCACTTTCAAACTCTAAGGAATTTGTTTTCCCTGCTGATATATATCCAAGATCACCCCCTTTATTGGCAGAGTCGGAATCTTCCGAATGCTCCTTTGCAATCTTAGCAAAGTCCACACCCTCTCTTGCCTGACGAAGTAATTCTTCGGCCTTTGTTCTGGCTTTCTCCTTCAGCTCAGCCGTCGGATTTTTTGGAGATGCAATGTAAATATGCCGGACTTTAACTTCTTCCGGCAACTGTAAATCCTTTTGATGCTCTGAGTAATACTTCTGCATCTCTTCATCAGTCAATTTGATATTTGCTACGACAACCTTGCCGAGATATTCATTTGCAAGAGACTGATCTATCAGGAGGCTTATGATTTCTTTGACCTCTGGCTTCTTATCAAATCCATCTTTTCTGGCTCTGGATGCAATAGCTTTTGTCAAAAGTATCTGCCGAATGAAATTATTCCGCTGGTCTGCATTAGTTTGGATTATCTTTTGTGCCTCTGGTGGTTGATTACTTACCAGTCGATCTAAATCCGCTTCCCTTAGAATAAAATCTTCCACTTTCCCTACGACAGGATTCAAATCCTGCGCATACACATTACCAATTTGCATTATCAAAATGGCAGCCAATAACGCGATAAGTCTGGGTATCATACATCCTCCATTTGACATTTATTCCGATGCTTTCTTTATCGGTAACAGATTCGCATCTGACTTCAACCAGTCCCGGTGGTCAAAACATAGCTGCCCCATCTTCTTGCGATAGGCAAAATATCAGCCTACCATACGGCAACCATACGACATGGATTTCAGCATATCAGGATGGATTTGGCAGGACAACATATAAAGAAAAGCCCTGATTTCTCAGAGCTTTCCGTACAAATTTGCCTAGTTGGACTTGTTACTGGCGCGGGACCGACACCATACAAGTCACCCAACCACAGAACATACAAGGCAACATATCAACCTTGACTATCAATTGGTAACCAACTGGCAACCAAAAACATTTACTAATCCCCGAATGCAATTCAATCTATCACTTTTATTGTGTCGTGGTCAAGACAGCAGCTAGCCCGTGTTCTTGTCAAGGATGGCAGCAGTATCAGGTCGTAGTCATCAGACAGGTTCCCGTCCCCACTGGATCGATGGTGACTTTGATCGGCAAAGTAGTTCGTGTGCGTCATCGCCTGGTAGATGTGAAGGGATGGTTGGAGATTGAGGGCCAAGTATGGCAGAGGCAGAAGTGACTGCGTTTATGAGCCGCAATGCTCGCAAGTTAATTCGGTCACCACACATCACTACATCACTGCTTTTCAGCCAATATCATCAAAGTGACTGTCCCATGTGCGATCAGTTTATTACGAGAGTCATTTACTGTGACAGTTACCGTTGCCATACGCTTTCCCAAATGAGTTAATTCAGACCGGGCAGTCAGTGTCTCTCCAAGTGCTGCAGGGCGAACAAAGTTGACGTTTAAATTTGTAGTTGTACATGCCTGGCCTGAAGGCAGCAACGGTTTAGGGAAAAAGGCGACCGTATCGACAACTGTTGCGATTAAGCCACCATGTGCGCCGCCAAAGTAGTTCTTGTGGATTTCACTGACAAGAACCTCCATGACAGCATGGGTTTCGCCTATCTCTTTGAGATGGATATCCAGCGTTTTAAGGAGGGATATGGCGTTGGCAGACTCAATAGTGGCAGGCTTAATCTTCATGGTGTTTGTCCGTTTATTGCACTTATTTGGATTTTGCTCGGTTTATAAGAGAGAACCTTCCTTGCGGTAATAGTGAGATTCTCCCCGGTTTGTGGGTTTCGCCCTCTACGGTCTTACTTCTGTTTTACCTCAAAGCTACCAAATTCGGATATCTTGAGATTTTCTCCCGAATCCAAGGTGCTCTTGATGATTTCGAAAAACTCTTCCAGTATTTCGGCTGCTTCTGTCCTTGATATGTTGGTTCTTATGTTGTGTCCACTTTGGACATTGGTGCCTCTTAGGAAAATAGCATGGATTAGGAGTGATAATAGTGGCAGGATTCATTGCATAGCATTATTCCCTAGTAGTTTGGGAACTAGTAATACCACACTGTCTGATTTTGTTAAACATTTCTGTCAGTGGGATGTTAGAGAAAAAAGTGCCCCTACGCAGGAGGGGAGCATAGGGGCCATGAAGGAGGAAGGGTTTGTTTAGTTGTCTTCCTGACTTTATCTATGCGAACTGGGTGCCAAATTCACATATCGTAAAATCAGTTAGTTATGGTTGTAGAAAAAGAGCATTGCCTGTAAAATGATCATCCATGTTCAGTTTTATCTCTCTATCCTCATGACGGTTTATGATACACAGCTTTGATCTGATCTGCGATCCCACAGTTTATCTCTGTTTCAAAAGGCAAAGCCGAGTTTCACGCTTAAGCCTCCGAGGGAGGCGACTTCCTGTCGAGGAGTAGTGGAGTTCCATGATTGGGTGCGACTTTCCGAAGAACTACTGCCTGCATCATAGATAAAGGTAACGGATACTTTCCCGTAACGGAGCAAGGCGTTACCGTCTTCGTCCAAGCCAATGCAGACCTTTTTGAGAGATGCGACCCGGGACGATTTTTGTGCATCTGCGGTCTGAACAAAGGTCATGCTTTCTGCAAAGGAGGACACTGGTACAAGGAGCACGGAAGAAGCGATAAATACCGCTACATTGAAGAGCTTGCGGGGGGATGTGCTCTGATTTTCTGACATACTTACCTCCCATACTGTTTGCTTGTTCAGACAAAAAAACCGGGTCGCCTATATCGTATTGATATTTCGGCGACCCGGCTGTCTCAGTAAGACCCTTGGGCTTTCCGTCCTACCCTTGCGGGTAGTTTAGTATTGTCGATATCCACAGCTATTCGATTAATACAACTATACCAATTGTTGTATAGAAAATACTGTGATACCAGTCACGAAATTCGTCATTTCAACAACAGGGCCACTTTTCAGGTAATCACGACTAACGGCTTGTCGTTGTGCTCAATGCTGGTGAGCACCACGAGGCTATTTTGTGCCCATTCTGGCCTCGGCTTGCTAGCTTCTGGCTCCGGATCTGGAGCGAATACCATGAGCGGATGGTGCAGTGCCTTTGGTATCTGTTGTGCTATGTCTATTGACGAGGGACTGAAGATGTTCCAGCACAGCAGCTATTAAGACTCTCTTGCTCGATGGGTCAGGATGGCAGATAAAATTCGGTATATCTATGAGCACGAGTCGCCGGAATGGGACGCTCACTTTATCCAATGGGAGGAAAACGTGATGAGTATAGGGACGTTTGACCACAGGTGCATTCATGCTCTGCATGACCTGATTGCTGCTCAGTACAGGAAGAATTTGCTGGACGAGACGTCTCCTGCCATGTCGATTCGAAAGAGGGACGGTAGGCCCGACTTCTTCAAAAACGAGGCATTCGACTTTCTGCAAGAGGAGGAATTCGTTTGAAGTTTTATGACCGCACTATCAGAGAATGGCTCAGAAGAGGGATATGATGCTGAGGAGGATTTGTTTTTGAAGATGCCAGAAAAATACGGAGTGCTTCTGCCTTCAGTAATCTGCGAGTAGAATGGCGAATCTATTACGAGTTCAACGTCGTGGGGGCGCACCGGCGCGTCAGCGTCTGAGTGCCGCCACTTGGGTTGGCATCGCTTTGTTTCAGGGGCTGGCCATGCAATCTTAATGGGGTAATAATTTTGACACCTGCTTATTATTGCTCGACTTCAGTGCTACGTTGACGACTGAACACCTAATATCCGCCAGCGAGAGCAAATATAAGCGCTGCAAGGCCTATAACAGAAAGAGGCGAGCGTGACAACCTTGTTGCACAGGGCAATGATGGCTACCTCTACCACCGATTCGGGCTTTACATAGTGATGGGAAATATGGAACCTTAGTAGTTTGAGCAATTCCAAACCGATCAGACACACTAGAAACAGGCCGAATGAGTGAAAGAGCATTTTCGGGTCAATGAGCAGATAGGGAGGTGAATTGATTATTATACCGATAAGGGTTCGCCCAAGTCCTCGGGTGCCCAGCAAAACCGCCAACAGCAGCATGAGTACCAGTGCCCAAAGAATGAATGTTTCAATCTGATCAATGAATTTATTCATAAACTCTCTCCCCTGACTATTTCATGCCTTGCTGCAATTCTATCAGCACGCTGTCGGCGGCATCGACCCGTATCAGACCTCGGCGGGGATATTCCAAGTCAATGATCACGAAGACAGTAAAGGAAATTATCGCAGCAAAGACGATGACATGCAACAGGCTGCGTCTGCCGCTGGACATGCCGTAACCGGCCAGTAGGGAACTGAGAAGGCTCAATCCACACAGCATGATGAATATAATGCGCGGAGGGTGATTCTGTGCTGCCACAGCTCGGGAGGTGGTAATGTCAATCATCTCGTTGAGTGCGGGGAGCATCAGCATGGCTGCGGAAGGTGGAGAACCGCTGGTTTTGGTTGCGGTAACGGACTTAGCCCAAATTTGACCTTGCAAGGTCGACTCACTTTTTGCCAGGATAGCGGATCTGCTCTGCAGATCGGGGTTTGTGTGTCGCGAAATACGTACGTCAAGGTAGCGGCGAAACAAGTCCCGCAACTCTTGCTGCGCATTCGTCGGCAAGGTGTCGATGCGCAGATATGCCGTGCCGATAGCATTTGCCTCTTGACCAATTAACAGGCGCCGCGCTTCGAACCGGGACGCCGCACCTGAGAAGGTGAAAGCGATCAAAAGCCCCAGCAATGCAAAAACCGCCCCTTCCACTGCACCAAGCCCCTTCTGAACATCTTCACGATCTCCTGGCTGCTGCAATAATCCAATGCGTCTTCCTAATTCCATACAGGCAACCATGCCAACGAACAGACCAAATGCTGACAGCAATGAAGTTTGTGTAAAATTCATAGCATCTCCCTAACAGTTTGCGCCTGACCAGTGGCGGTTTTCCCCAACAGGCCTTTTAATCGAGGCTAGGCACTTCTAGTCCAACGAACAACAACACAAGGAGTCTGATTGTATGCTTAGCCACCGATCGGAATCGCGTCTGGGACTTCGTAACGTTCTTCACCAATGGTGATAATGTTCAGGTCTTCTTCTTTTTTTACCTTGAATTCACCAGATACAGCAGGGCTCTTATCGTAGCCGGTTGCACGCCCATTTTCGAAGTAGATGACTCGCGGACCTCCATCTTCTTTGGTTATGGTTATCGTGGCACTGCCGTTGCCCTCACGTATGACGCCGAATGCGCAGATGCCTGTTGGCTTGCCCTTGGCCATCACGCAGGTGATGTTCCCTGTGGCATGGTAGTCGGTTCCAGGCACCTTGGCATCGTGACTAGGGGTTTGAGCAGTCGACCTTTCAGTACCATCTACGATTATCTCCAGACGGTACTTAGATACCTCATTGCGACGAGCTGCCGAACGCATCATGTATACGCGAACCTTGTAGTCCCCACTCTTCACGAGGGTGCCCTCGTATTGGTTTTGACTGACGGAGCCGTTGAAACTGGCCACCTCGCTTTCGCCTGGGGCCAAGATATTGAAATAGGTGGCGTCATGTTTCGTTGCCAAGCTGACGTTTATGTGCTGTCCCGCATGAGCACCCAACACATAATCCACAGTCTCGTACCCCCTGATGCTTGACTCGACCACGGCTACATGAACGCCCCTATTGAAGTGTACCCGCTGGGTGCGAATGTCATCGGCAGCGAAACCAATAGTGCCAGTTAAAAACAGGAAACCTGATAAGAAGCAAAGGTGAATATTGATAAAAGAATTCGGGATCATTCGATGATTTCTCCTCGAATTACTAGGCGTAGTGGAGCCAACGTGACAAGCCTGACCGGCCGTTCATGGGCCGGTCTTGGCGCTGGTTGAAAGAAAATCGCCCTCGACTATTCCCCGATAATCTTAACGAGAACTCTTTTTTTCCGTTTTCCGTCAAACTCACCATAGAAGATTTGCTCCCACGGTCCTAGGTCAAGTTTGCCATCAGTAACCGCCACGACCACCTCGCGTCCCATGATGGATCGCTTGAGGTGAGCATCTCCATTGTCTTCATAGCCGTTGTGTTTGTATTGGGAATATGGTTTCTCCGGTGCCAACCTTTCGAGCCATGCTTCAAAATCCTGATGAAGTCCTGACTCGTCATCATTGATAAAAACGCTGGCTGTGATGTGCATGGCATTGCAAAGCAGCAGCCCTTCCTTGATACCGCTCTCTCTCAAACATTCAACTATGGATTGTGTGATGTTCTGAAATTCACGCCGTTGTCTGGTCTCGAACCATAATTCCTTGCGGTATGTTTTCATGCTTACTCCTCCCACTCTTCCCACCCTAGCGGTGCCCGATTCAACTCTTCCCGGTAGTGTCTCCATTGTGTTAGGAACTGATTCATCAACCTCTTAAAGCAATCATTATGGTGCCTCTCCAGCAGATGCGCCATCTCATGGACGACAAGGTACACAAGAGCATGGTGCGGCGTCTTTGCCAATTCCAGATTCATCCAGATGCGGCGGCCTTTATACTGCAGGTGCCCCATTTGGTTTTCATCTTCTTTACACCCCAGTCGGCAACCGACACACCCATGATCGGCTCCTTCTTCTCTATCTGAGCGGGAATCTGAGACTTCAGCTGCTGCCGAAACCAACCTGAAAGTAGACGCCGCCGATAGTCTGTATCTGCTCCTTCCTTCACCTGCAAATCTATCGTAGTACTGTCACGAATGGCGACTCTGGCATGGCCTTGGTGCGGTCCCCCACCGCGCAGTTCGTCGCAGCTTTTCCAGAGGGATGAGAAGAGTTCGGATTTCTTTACGGCCATCGGGTATCCTTGGATGGATTTGCTAACCGGAAAAATGATAAAGCCTCTCTGCAAGCAGCGGAGAGGCTTTATCTATTACCAGAAATGGCAGGGGCTGACTATGGATACTTTTTCACACGAACAAATAAAAGCCCCACGGGAAAACCCGTGAAGCCTTGTATTTAATGGTGCCCGGGACCGGGGTCGAACCGGTACAGCCTTGCGACCGAGGGATTTTAAGTCCCTTGCGTCTACCAATTCCGCCACCCGGGCCTACAATCCTTCCACGCCAGTGACGTGGAGCAGATTCAATCATTCACAAGATTATTCTATGTCCACTCTCTCTCGCAATTCCTTACCAGTCTTAAAGAATGGCACTCTCTTGGCAGGGATGCTTACAACCTCTCCACTCTTTGGATTGCGTGCCTCGCGGGCGCCACGCTCTCGAACGGTGAAGCTTCCGAATCCTCTGATCTCAACCTTTTCACCACAGCGAAGTGCATCACCCATGGAATCGAAAATAAGATTAACGATAGCCTCTGACTCTTTGCGAGTAAGGGAACCATTCTCTTCTGCCAGCTTATCTATCAGCTCACTCTTGGTCATTCATCACCTCTGTTAACGGTCATTTTTTCTATATTCAGCGACCACATCAGGCGGTCAGTCTAATTTAATTGTCACCATTCTTACGAAGTCCACCCCGGAGCAGGTCACCGAGATTAGAAGTCGCTTCCTTCTGGGAACCCATATAATTCTCTAGCTCGGCCTTCTCTATGGCCGTCTGTAAGGATTTGATCGAAAGGCCGATCTTCCTGTCGTTGACATCCACATTAAGGACAACAGCTTCAAGCTGGTCCCCCACCTCGGCAAAGCCTTTGGGGGTAGGAAGCTTTTCCTGTGAGAGCTCGGAGACATGAACCAACCCTTCAATCCCCTCCTCGATCTCCAGGAAAATCCCGAAGTCGGTAACAGAAGAGACCTTACCGGTTACCCGGGTGCCGGGCCGGTATCTACGCGGTATCTCGCTCCAGGGATCAGGGGAGAGTTGCTTGACTCCCAGGGAGAGTCGCTCACCTTCAACGTCGATGTTCAGAACCACAGCCTGCAGTGTCTGCCCCTTTGCGTAGATCTCACCCGGATGCTTGATCCTCTTTGTCCAGGAGATATCTGAAACATGCACAAGTCCGTCAATACCATCCTCGATGCCTATAAACATGCCGAAATCAGTGATATTCTTAATCTGTCCTTCTATTTTTGTGCCTACAGGGTATCTTTCGCCAATGACTGTCCAGGGGTTTACCTGGGTCTGCTTGTAACCGAGGGAAATACGGCGGTTGGTAGGATCCACACCAAGCACGATGGCGTCAACAGTCTCATCAACGGTAAGAATCTCGGAGGGGTGCCGAACACGACGAGTCCACGACATCTCGGAGACATGGATCAGTCCCTCTACTCCATCCTGCAGAGCCACGAAAGCTCCGTACTCTGTCAGGCTCACAACCCTCCCCTGTACATGCGTACCTATGACATACTTGTCAGCCACATCTTGCCAGGGATCAGGCATGGTCTGCTTGAGCCCGAGAGATATCTTCCCCTTGGTCCCGTCATACTTGAGAATCTTTACATTCAGCTTGTCCCCGACCTTCACTGCCTCGGAAGGGTGATTGAGACGCCCCCACGACATGTCGGTGACATGGAGTAGGCCGTCAAGCCCGCCGAGATCCACGAAAGCACCATAGTCGGTAATGTTCTTGACAATCCCTTCAAGAACCTGACCTTCGGCAAGGTTCCCCAGCGTCTGCTCCTTGAGCTTGTCGCGATCCTCTTCGAGAAGTACCCGTCGGGAGAGGACAACATTCCCGCGCTTCCGGTTCATCTTTATGACCTTGAACATGGCAGTCTGCCCGATGTAGCGATCCAGGTTGCCGCTGGGGCGAAGATCTACCTGGGAAGCCGGGAGGAAAGCCTGTACCCCGATATCAACGGTAAGTCCGCCTTTTACCTTGCCAACGATCTTGCCTTCAATGGTACCGCCCTCGCCACCTGCATCGTTAATCTTTTCCCAGGCAAGATGGCTCTCTGCCTTCCGCTTGGAAAGGACAATGTAGCCGCGCTCGTTTTCCTCGCGCTCGAAGAGAACCCGGACGTCATCGCCAACCTTGATAGTCAGGTCGCCGTTATCATCCATAAACTCGCTGGCCTGGATGCACCCTTCAGATTTGTATCCGACATCAACCAGGACGATATCCTGGTTCACCTGAACTACAACACCTTTCACGATCTCGCCCACCTGCAGCTGCTTTATGCTGTCGTTGAACAGATCGGCGAACTCGCCGTGCGCACCCTGCTCGTGTTCATCATCCACATCGGCAAAGCGCTTGATCGGCATGTCATTCCGTTTGTCCAAATTCTTTTCCTCGCTCATCAACCCGATACCCCCTCGTGACGTTTCATAACTTTTTATACGTTTAGCCGGCATACACTAGCACAGAAAGAAAAAAATTCAACCGTTTTTGTCCCTATCGATCTGACTGATACGTTCCAGGACTTCATCGATCAGCCATTTCGGTGTCGAAGCCCCGGCAGTTACGCCGACCCGTGCGACACAGTCAAACCAGTTTGGGTCAAGCTGCTGGGCTGTTTCAATATGGTGGGTGTGGGGCTGCAACTCGGCGCAAACCTCAGCAAGTCGCTTCGTATTGCCGCTGTTGAAGCCGCCGATTACTATCACGCAATCCACCTGCCTGGCAAGCTCCTTGGCTGCCTCCTGACGAACTGCCGTGGCATCACAGATGGTATGAAAAACACGGAGCTCGCTACCGAGCTTGAGACACTGGCGCACCACATCCTCCAGGTTCTCGAAAGACTGGGTGGTCTGAGCCACCACACCTATCATGCTCATCCTCGGGAGCCGTGCAGCCTCCTCTCCCGAGCCGACCACATAGACCTTCCCTTTGGCGTAGGAGACTATTCCCTGCACTTCCGGATGATCGGCATCCCCCACAACCACGACATCATAACCGGCCGTGGAAAGGCTCTGGACATGTTCCTGCGCTTTCTTTACAAAGGGGCAGGTGGCATCTACTATCTCAAGCTCTTTCCGAACAGCCTCTTCAAGTTCAGCAGAAGTGACCCCATGTGAACGTATGATAATGGTCCCGCTCTCCAGCTCAGAGAGTTCCTTTAAAACCTTGACCCCCATATCCTCCAGCTTCTGCACTACCTGGGGAGAGTGGATGATCGGCCCGAGGGTAAAAGTCTGTCCCCCCTTGTCTGCCGCTTCAAAGGCCATCTGCGTGGCACGTTTGACACCGAAACAGAAACCCGCCTGCCTGGCAAGAATGATCTCCATGCTGCAACTCCTCTACGGTTTCAAAAGGGATGCCGGAGTTGATCCGACAGAGTGAAGCCGATCCTTTATTACCTTGGTCATACCTTCAACCACCTCATCTATGCTTATCGTGGTCGAATCCACTGCAATGGCATCCTCGGCCTGACAGAGAGGAGCATGGGCACGCCCTTCATCCTGCCTGTCACGAGCCGTCACTTCGGCAATGGTCTGGTCCAGATCAACCTGCTCTCCCTTTTCCTTTAGCTCAAGGAAGCGTCTGCGGCCCCTCTCCTCTGCCGATGCGGAAAGGAAAAATTTGAGATCTGCCTCCGGAAATACCACTGTACCGATATCCCTCCCCTCAAGAATCACACCGCCCTCCTGACCCATAGCACGCTGTGTGGCAAGGAGGAGTTCTCGAACGGTCTTTTGGCCTGCGATTCTTGAGGTCAAAAGACTGATTTCAGGAGTGCGGATCAGACCGGAAACATCCTCTCCGTTCAGGATAATACGGGAGTCACCATCTTCATTCCTGAAGGTTAGCGTCGCCTGGCGGCAGACCCTCATAACTTCGGCTTCGTCGTCCTCGGCAACTCCAGAGCGATGTACAGCCAACGCAAGAGCCCTGTACATGGCGCCCGTATCTATGTAGAGATAGCCGAACGACTCTGCCAGTTGCCTTGTAATGGTACTCTTCCCGGCCCCGGAAGGTCCGTCGATAGCAATGACAAGGCCTTTCAAGCGCTTTTCAGCCCCAGCGCTCATCTACATGCCACCTTCTCAATAAGGGATAAAAAGGTAGGAAACGACGTGGCAATACATGCTGTATCATCAACGCTGGTCTCTCCGACGGCTGTCAGACCGGCCACCAGCATTGACATGGCAATCCGGTGATCTCCGCGGCTCTCGGCCGCAGAGCCGGCGAGTTTCTCAACGCCATCGATCTCCATCCCGTCCCCGGTCTCTTCGACTGTAACACCCGCACGTCGCAGATTAGCTGCCATGGCGGCAATCCTGTCTGTCTCCTTGACCCGGAGCTCGTGTGCATCCCGGATGGTGGTCCGTCCCTCGGCAACAGCCGCTGCCACTGATATAACCGGGAATTCGTCGATGGCTCGCGGCACGACATCTCCCTTGATCTCTATCCCCTTGAGGTTTGATGAACGGACCAGGATGTCGGCCACCGGCTCGCCAGATAGCTCGCGACAATCAAGCAGCTCGATTGAGCCACCCATGCCGGTCAGTATATCCAGGATACCGGTTCGGGTAGGATTGACCCCGACCCCACGAATCAGGAGTTCAGAATCTGGAACGATAAGGGCTGCCACAATAAAGAACGAGGCGGACGAAATATCGCCCGGCACGGTTATATCGCGCCCCTCCAACTCGCGACCGCCACGAACAGCCACACCGCCTTCAAAGGTCTCAACATCCGCTCCGAAGTATCGAAACATCCGCTCTGAATGATCGCGGGAAAGAAACGGTTCGGTCACACGGGTTTCCCCCTCCGCATAGAGCCCAGCCAGCATGAGTGCAGATTTTACCTGGGCACTGGAAACCGGCGATGCATACTCTACCCCCCTGAGCTTATGCCCAAGAATGGCCAACGGCGCCTTTTCCCCTCCTGCACGACCGTATATTCCGGCCCCCATCTGCGAAAGGGGGGTAATAACCCGTTTCATGGGCCTGCGTCGGAGGTACTGGTCGCCGGTAAGCACTGAGAAGAAGTTCTGGGCAGCCAACAGGCCACAGAGGAGACGCATGGAGGTCCCGGAATTCCCGCAATCTACAACATCTTCCGGTTCAACCAGCCCATGGAGGCCATTTCCCAGAATGGTGAGGAGTTCCCCATCATCCCGCGTCGTTATCCCCATCGATTGAAAGGCTTTGAGGGTTGCCATGTTGTCTTCGCCGCGCAGAAGTCCACGAACCGATGTGGTCCCCTTTGCCAGCGAACCGAGCATGATGGAACGGTGGGAAATCGACTTGTCCCCAGGTACGGTTATCTCGCCACGCATCCCTTTTGCCGGGGATACTCTGTATGATTGCATGATCAACTCTCCTCTCGCGGTTCGCATGCCCTGCGCTGCGCATCAGCGGATGGCAAAGCATCATGCGTCCCACCTGTCACGAGCCCATCCCGGTACTCCTTGGAGCGGGCGAAGAACAGCTCCAGTTTATCTCCATCGCCGCTGGCCACCAGAGCACGTAGTTCGGCATAGTAGCCGGCGAAAAAGTCCATCATTTCAAGAAGTGCCTGGCTGTTCTGCAGGGCTATGTCCCGCCACATCGCCGGGTCTGACGATGCAATGCGCGTGAAATCCCGAAAGCCGCCAGCCGAGTACTTGAGCAGGTTTTCGCCATATCCGTCGTACTCTCCAACGGCATTGACCAGGCTGTAGGCAACCATGTGCGGAAGGTGGGAAATGGCACCTACCACCCGGTCATGCTTTGCCACGTCCATCATCACCAGATCGCTGCCGGCAATCTCCCACATCCGGACCACCTTTTCCAGCGCAGCCTTGTCGGTAGTGGATGTCGGAGTGATAATGCAGCGTCGGCCCTGATAAAGGGTCGAGAAAGATGCGTCCACCCCGGACCTCTCGGTTCCGGCAATCGGGTGACCGCCTACAAAATGGCATCCGGCCGGCATCAGCGGCTCACAGGCTGAGACGATCTCCTCCTTAACGCTTCCGCCATCGGTAACGATGCATCCAAGAGCAAGGAAGGGGGCAATTTCAGCTACGATACCTGCTATGGTGCATACCGGCGTGGCAATAAAGACCATGTCCGCACCGGCAACACCTTCTGCAGGGTCGTGGCTGTAGCGGTCAATGACCCCAAGCTCGACAGCCCGCTCCAGGTTTGCCTTACCGCGACCGATTCCGACAACCTCGCCCACCTCCCCCTTTTCCCGGAGAATACGTGCGAGAGAGCCGCCGATGAGTCCGACACCTACTATGGCCAACCGCTTGATCAGCGGCATCATTACCTCTTATTTGGCTCTGGGATACGAACCGAGAATTTTTACGAATTGACAGAACCCCTTCAACTCCTGCACCGCATCTGCAACCGGTTGCTCACTGATGTGCCCGGCAAGGTCGAGGAAAAAGATGTATTCCCATGCCTTGGTCTTGTTGGGACGGGACTCGATCTTGGAGAGGTTTACCCCGCGCTTGGCAAACGGCTCAAGCATCCGGTGGAGGATGCCTGGTTCGTCCTTCACCGAGAACATGAGCGATGTCCTGTCATCCCCGGATTTCTCGGCAAGGCGACTCCCGATAACCAGGAAGCGGGTGACGTTGTTCACCTGGTCCTCGATCCTCTCCCTGACCACCTTGAGGTCGTAGAGAGTTGCCGCGTACTGGCTGGCAATGGCGGCCGCAGAGTAGTCCTCGCTGACGATCTGCGCAGCAAGGGTGGTTGAGGCAACATCCACCAGGGGTACGTTGGGAAAGTTCTCGGTCAGCCAGCGACGGCACTGGGCCAGAGGCTGAGGATGGGAGTAGATCTTTTTGACATCTTCAAAACGGCCGGTGCGTGACAGCAGGTAGTGGGAAACCTCCAGGATCACCTCGGCATTGATCGTCAGGTCGCTCTCCATGAACATGTCGAGAGTGTGGGAGATGACCCCTTCGGTGGAGTTCTCCACCGGCACCAGGCCGTAAAGGGCCCGCCCCTTTTCCACGTCCTCGAAAACAGCCGGGATCGACTTCTGCGGCACAAGCTCTGCAGAAAGTCCGAAATGCTGCATGGCTGCCAGATGGGAGAATGTTGCCTTCGGGCCGAGGAACGCAACCTTCATAGGGGCTTCCAGGGCCAGTGAGGCGGAGATGATCTCGCGGAAGACACTTCGGACCGCCTCGGAAGGGAACGGCCCCTTATTCACGAGGGCCAGACGATCATAAATCTCTCGTTCGCGACTCGGAACATGAAACTCGCGGTTTTCGCGAGACTTCAGGCGACCCACCTCCAAGACCAGCTCAGCACGTCGGTTAAGGAGCTCCAGAATGCGGTCATCCACAGCGTCGATGTCGTAGCGCAGCAGCTCAAGGTTTTTTTCGTCGGACACGGAATGTCACCTGCAGCAGGGTGGGATCAGGAGGTCAGAGGGTGCCGTACTTTATAGCAAGGCATCTAAAAAGGCAACAGAATTCAGGTTCCATCAAGAAAAGCAGCTATCCCACCACAACCTTCGCATCAGGGTTCAGCGGGTTGGTCCTCACGGCCAGGGAAAAGAGGTAGGGATAATCATTTTTCAGGTGCTGCATATAGAGGAGCCACTGGTGCAGGAGATGGGTATACGCTCTCTTGATGTCCCCCGAGAGGTGGTCCAGATCGGTCTCGGGTAGAGCAGAGAAATCGTGTCGAGCCTCCAGCTCTTCGACCAGATGGAAAACCGCCCAGAGGAGTTCGGTGAAATCGTCATGCTCCAGCAGGTTCGAATTCTCTAGGAGCCCCAGCATGAACTGCCGCCTTGACATCAGGAAGTCGCGCAACCCCGCAAGGTCACCTTGCCGGCTGTCCACCCGTAACTCAAAGGACTTTACAAAATCCAGCGCCCCCCTGAAATCGGTATCCTTCCACAGCCCGGAAACCTTAAAGTGCCCCGGCAAGGTCCCGCAATCCCGCACAAAACCAAACCCGTCGCGCATAAGCTCGGTGCCGACCTCGCTGAAGAAGACCCCGATAACCATGTTCATCTTCTGGCGTAGCGCATCCCGCTCCCTTGCCTTCAGCACCCGCTCTATCATCAGGGTGACAAAGAGAACGTAGATCGGGAGAAAGGCAAGGTTCCCCAGAAAACTCAGCCCGATTTCCCGCGGATGGCCGTAGAAAAGATATTCGAGACCATACAGGGTCAGCGACACCGCCAGCATCACCCAGATCATCTTTTCGCTTTTCATCATGGAACTGATCATGCAATAACTCCTATGAAGACCTCAATGCATCCACAATATTCATTCTCGCAGCCCTGAAGGCCGGAAGCAAACCACCCACAAGCCCCATGAACAGTGCAAAGAGAATCCCCTTGCCGAATATGCCGGGGGTCAGGGAAAAGGAAAAAGCCAGTTCCGCAAAGGATTGCCAGTTCATGGTAGAGATGGTGACCAGCTGCATGAACGAGGCAACGAAGAGTCCTGCAAGGCCACCCAAAAGTCCGAGGAAGAGCGACTCAAAGACGAATGCGGCAAGGATGCTGCCGCGAGTGAACCCCAGTGCCCTGAGCGTGCCGATCTCCGTCACACGGTTGGCCACCGCCGCATACATGGTGATCATCGCGCCGATCACCGCGCCGAGCGAGAAGACAACGGTCAGCGCAATACCCATGATCCTGAGGAACGTCGCCATTGCCTCGGACTGGTCCTCATAGTAGCGTGTTTCTAATTTTGACTCGCTGGTCAACCGCGGGTCTGATTCGATCCGCTCCTTGAACGCCTGAAACTGGGAGGGATCCCGAAGCCTGAAGAGGACCGAAGAGTATACGGGTCTGCGAAAGGCCTGCATCAGCTGATCCACGTCACCCCATATCTCGGATGAAAAGCCTGTAGCCCCGGCATCAAATACCCCCACCACGGTCCAGTACCTCATGCCGAAACGAAGGGTCTCCCCGATCCCACCCCCCTGGAACCGCTCTGCAATACTCTTTCCGGCCATCACCTCGGCAGATCCTAGGCGTGGCATCCTACCTGCCACCATACGAACCTGCGGCCGAAGCTTGAGGGACGCGTCCCCCACTCCGCGGATCACGACGTTGGAGGGTTTGCCGCTCCCCCGCTTGGGAATGTTGATCAGGACCACCAGCTCCTTGGAGAGCAGCGGTCGACCATCCGAACCAATCGCCACTTCCGGCTGGCTCTCGATGATGGAGGCCTGCGAACGTTCCACCCCGCTCTGCACCTCAGACTGCGCCCCCTTGCGGATAACCATGGCATTTTCCGGTGACCCGGTTGCGATCAGGGTCTTTTTCAGCCCCTCAGCCAGCATCAGAGTTGCCGCAAACACAAAGACCACCAGAGCCATTCCCAAGGCGGTCAGCGCCGTTGTGAGACGGCGGGTCCAGAGGTTTCTGAAGCTGTAGGAGATGGGTATCGGCATGGGTTCAATTAATAATCCAACCTGAAACAAAGTCAAGCGTGTTTAAGATTGAACCAATGGTCCGTTGCAAGCAATTTGCCTTTATGGGTGAGACTATCTGTGGTAGAAATAACAGACTCGTTTTAGCAAGGGACAAACCATGTACTGGGAAAGCCTGGGCTTTACGGAACCGCCGTTCGCCCTTACCCCAAATCCCGATTTTCTCTTCATGAGCACATACCATCAGGAGGCGTTCGCGCACCTGTTGTATGCCATCGACACCCGTGCAGGCTTCATCGAACTCTCGGGTGAGGTCGGCACCGGCAAGACCACCATCATCCGCACCCTTCTGGAGCAGTTGTCCCCTGAAACCCACCGGAGCGCCTTCATCTTCAACCCGACAATCTCCCCCCTCGGCCTCCTTCAGGAGATCAACCGTGAGTTCGGTCTCACTTCGACATCCATTGAGACTCATGAACTTCACAAGGAACTGAACGGGTTTCTTCTGCGGGAGAACAGAGCAGGACATACCGTCGTGCTTGTGATCGACGAGGCTCAGAATCTCTCTCCGGAAGTTCTGGAACAGGTCCGGCTTATCTCCAACCTGGAAACCGCGCAGGCAAAACTGATCCAGATCGTCCTCGTCGGCCAGCCAGAGCTCCAAAGACTGCTGGCACGCCGGGAACTTCGCCAACTCGCACAAAGGATTACGGTACGCTACCACCTCAGGCCGATGGAGTCGACCGATGTGCACACCTATATCCGCCACAGAATCAAGATCGCTGCCAAGGGTAGAGAGCCGGTCACCTTTACTTCCGGCGCAGTCAAACGGATTTGCAGGTTTTCAGGGGGGCTCCCCAGGCTCATCAATGCAGTCTGCGACAGATCCCTGTTACTGGCCTATACTCTGGGGTCACCCGAGATCACAGCTGCAATGGCAACGAAGTCCATTGCCGACGTCATACAAGAGGTACGGCCTCGATCATATGGTCTCCGCCATGCTGTAATTGCCGCACTCGTCGTCGTAGCAATCGCGGCATCCGGAATTGCCGTCATCTCCTATAGCAACAAACAACTCCCTCAACAGAACTCGGAATTACGGGCTAAAATCCCCGAAGAGAGCAGAACTTTGAACCAGCCAGAAGATGCCAACGGAGTGAAAGTATTGCAGGGGCTACTGAAAACCGCCGGGCATTTCGCTGGGACACCAGACGGAATCTTTGACAGCAGCACTGAAAGCGGCGTCCGCAGCTTCCAGCAGACAGAAGGGCTTATTGTGGATGGAAAACCCGGGGGAAAAACACTCATGAGCCTCTACCAGCGGACAGGCGGCACCTTCCCGACCGCACCCCGCGACAACCGGCAAAACAACGTGGTCGAGGATCCCCGATGAGTCTGATACTGGATGCTCTGAGAAAGATGGAGCAGGAACGAAAAGCTAAAAGCAAGGGAACCGTCGATATCCGCCCAGATGTATTGAGTTACCGGGGAGCCCCACCAAAGCCTGCGCGAAATCGCTTTCTGCCTGCTGCAATCGCCTTGCTCCTCATTTCTGTTCTGGTAACTGCAGGGCTTCTGCTCAGGGGGGGCAAATCCGAACCGCAGATACATCCGGCGGAACCAGTGGCAAGGTCCGTTGTCACCCCCGAGATTCAACCTGCCTCTCTCCCCACTCCACCAATCCAGCCGCCCCAGGCTGCACCCGTACCCGTGCGAACAGCGCCTGCTGTCGCACAACCGATTCACTCCCCAAAAAAGGCAGAAGCGGATGCGCCGCCTGTAGCCTCAACTGAACCTGCAGGCAGTTCAAACATCACCATATCGGGCATTGCATGGCAGGACGAGCGGAACATGAGGCGAGCCGTTATCAACGGAGTGCTTGTCAGTGAGGGGACCGAGATTGCCGGAGCCCGCATCGTTGAAATCAAGGAAAACCGGGTAAAGTTCTCTCGGGATGGTCAGACATTCGAAGTAATCTACTCCTCCGCATTTCCCCGCTGATACAAATCGAGATTTTCCAACCGGATCATCGAAACGGTACATGGATGTCTGGTACCCTGATCGGTCGACCCACAGTTAGATGCAAAAAGAGACGACTGCATAAAGGGATTCAGAATAACCACCGGAATAATTCAAAGAGGTATAGAGAAAACTCCCCTCTCCCATTGACTCTACTTATCATGAATATCCACTTTCTTCAGCCTATCTCAGCACACATTTCGTATTAACATCAATTATTGCTCCAGCTTTAGTTAATTCTGCGCAGGTAAAGGATTCTTCCATGTCAATAGGTCTTCCTCGTTGTGGATCAAATTTGGACTTTATGACAAAATAGGCATTACGAACATCAGTGCCAGAGAAATTAGCGTTTTGTATATTAGCTTTCGAGAAATTTGTTGAATTAACTATTGCACCGTTGAAGTTTACACCATCCAATATCATTCCCTTGAAACTTGCACCCGACAAATCAGCATATGAGAAGTTTGTGCCTTGTATTTTAGTGCCTGAGAAATCTATGTATTTCAGCTTTGCACCGGTAAAATCTGCTTGAGTCAAGTCGGCACCTTCAAAGTATCCTTTACTGATATCAGTAACTTTCAAGCTCGTTTTCTTGAGGCTTGCATTTACAAACTTAGCATGATGCAAATAATTATTATTTAGATTAGCTCCATCAAGAACAGCTGAAGTAAAGTCAACTTCATCTAAATTGCTTTTATTGATAATTGCTCCTGTAAGATTGGCTTTCTTAAAGATACATTGTCCACATTCACCAAGTGTAGAATTGCTCAGATTCGCTCGTGTAAAATTTGAATCATGAAGGTCTAGTTTATTAAAGTCTTCATTTTGTAAACTTGCATCAGTAAAGTTGCAATTTTCACAATTCCCACCTGACTTAACTTTATTAATATCTTCTGGGTTAAACCCAAACACCAACGAACAGCAACCAAAAGTGATTACAGCCAAACAAGCAAAAATGAACAGTTTCATCTAAACCTCCAGAAAAAGGGATAGGAATGTGCTTTTTTCGAGTTGAGACGATATCACCGAAAATGAGCAATCGTCAATGACATTTATCTTAATTTGTGGTCATTCAAAGATAGGGAGCAGCAAGGGCGATCTTCATGGGTCGCCCTTAACTGTATGAAGGTTGCGAGGATTTTGGGGGAATTGGGCTAACCCAACCGTATCATGATTGCGCCGGCAAGGATGAACAGCGCCGAGACCAGACGAATCCTGCCGAACGACTCCCCGAGAAAGAGAATGCCGATCAGCACGCCCACCAGGATGCTTACCTGCCTGACCGGCACCGCATAGCTGACAGGAGAGAGATTCAGGCCGTATCTGAAGGTAAGAAACGATGCCATCATCACCGGACCGCTCCAGAGGATAAGATGCCAGTTTTCCCGCAACTCCGCACCTATGTGGCGACGGTACCTGGGGCGAACCAGGTTTAGCGTCATCATGAGGAGCATGATCACTACGAGAAAATAGGTGAAATAGAATGGAGAATAGTTTCTGACCCCGGTCTTTTCGGCTATCGAGCCAATGGAGTAGATAAAGCCCGCTGCCAGAGCAGCCTGCACCGGTCGGCTCCCAAGGTCCCTGAATGGACGCAGCATCTCGGCCAAGGAAAGTCTCTGCATCTGTACCGTATAGGCGCCAAAAACCACCAGCATGATGCCGAAAACACCGGGGACGGAAAGGTGCTCACCGAGCAGAGCTATCCCCCAGATCGGCACATAGATCATGGAGGTCTGGCAGAGAGGGTAGATCACCGATAGATCGCCACCTCGATACGCTCGCCCGTTCAACAGATGGTAAAGCACAAAACAGACCGCACCCACCACAATCAGAAGGAGGGTACCGGTCGGCGGCCAGTAAAAAGGATCAGGGGCAAGAGGGAGCGAAAGGGTGAAGAGTCCTCCTGAAGCGATGAACATCCACCAGATAAAGACCGTCTTGTGACGGCTCCTCTTGACCAACAGGTTCCAGAGGGCGTGCATAACCGCAGAGATGAAGATAAGGGTAAACGCGGTAGTGGACATCCGGTGATTATAGGGGGAGCTGTTAGCAGAGTCTACAGGTTTTGCTCTTTAATCAGTTTGCAGCGGTCCAGTTCAACCGATCCGCCTCAGACCATCCGCTATCCGGATCGTCGCCCCGCGCCATGTCGGGAAAATGCCGGCCACTGTGCCGACAACGGCCGCAGCAAGGAGATCGAGGTAGACAGTATCTCCAGTCACACGGAAAACCGGGAAGAATTGCGAGAGTTCCCGCTCAATCCACTGCGCAGCAGGAAAGGTAAGGATAACCCCTACCACTCCACCGGTAATGGCTATGAAGAGAGATTCGCCAAAGACCACCGCCCCGATGTGAAGTCCCCCGAAACCAAGAGTCTTTAAGGTAGCATACTCGGCAATCCGCTCCCGAGCGGTCATGGCCATGGTATTTGCCGCAACCACCATGATGATGACGATCACGACATAGGAGACAAACTGAATGGCGACGACAATAGCCTCGGTCATGGCGACAAAGCCAAGCTGGAACGCTTTTTCGGTCTCAGTAAGGGTCTCCGCAAGGGAGTTCCTGAACCGGTCATCCACTCCCTGGGCAACCTCTGCCGCCTGCTCAGGTCTCTTGACTCCTATCAGGAATATGCCGGTCTGGTCAGCACGCCGCGGAATGGTCCTCTTGAGGGTCTCGTTCAGATAGTCCCAATGGAAGAAAAACTGACTCTCATCGGTGGTTCTTTCCGCACCTCGGTAAATCCCCCTAAGCACGAACTCCCACTGGCCGGGGAATATCGTCCCCTTAAGCGTGATCTGGTCTCCAAGCTTCCAGCCATGCTTTTCGGCAAGTTTTCTCCCCGCGACCGCACCCTTGCGGTCCCGGATAAAGGCCTTTCGTTCTTCGCCGGCAAGCCTGAACTCGGGATAGAGATCAAGATAATTGCCTGAAACTGCAAAATTCGGGAAAAAATTCTTTTCCGTCTTATAAATGCCGCCGAACCAGTTCGCATTGGCGACATCAGTCACCCCGGAGACCTGACGTATCTTTTCGCGATAGGAGATGGGGAGCGAGAAGACCAGTGATATGGAGTTTCTCGTGATGAGGCGAGTGGCGGATGATGATTCGGCACCAAGATACCAGAGCTCCACAAGGGTACGGAGCAGCCCGAAGGCAATAATCGCTACGGCAACTCCCGCAATGGTCAGGAGCGAGCGCAAGGGGTGGCGGAATGCATTGCGGATGATCATCTTGAAAAAGAACATCAGGCCACCAGGATCCCCTTTTCAAGCTGAATGACGCGATGTGCCTTTTCTGCGGCACGTGGATCGTGGGTCACCATGATGATGGTCTTGCCGAACTCCCTTACCAGGCGGTCCATGAGGGAAAGGATCTCCCCGGCCGATACCCGGTCAAGATCACCTGTCGGCTCGTCGGCAACAAGGATGGTCGGATCCGTAACTATGGCCCGGGCAACCGCAACCCTCTGCTGCTGACCGCCAGAGAGCTGCGACGGATAGTGGTCCATCCTGTCCGAGAGGGCAACCAGCCCAAGAACGGTCTCCACATGCTCGCGACGCGCCTTTCGAGAAAGAGTAGTCAAGAGAAGGGGGAGCTCCACATTTTCAAATGCGGTGAGAACCGGCATCAGGTTGTAAAACTGGAAGATGAAGCCGACATGCATGGCCCTCCAGGCAGCCAGATCGGTCTCTGAGAGGGTTGTGATATCAACCCCGCCGACAATGATGCTCCCCTGGTCCGCCTTGTCGATCCCAGCGATGAGATTGAGGAGTGTGCTCTTGCCTGATCCGGACGGCCCCATAAGCGCCAGGAATTCCCCGGACTCAATGGCTAAGGTGATATCCTCCAGCACCGGCACCAACTGGCTGCCGCGCCGGTAGGATTTGACAATCCCCCTGATATCAACAAGTGGCTCAGCGGTCATATAGGTATCTGCACTCCTCAGGCCATTACCTGACCGTGGCTACCACCAGCGACAGGTCGTCCCTGAGCGGAACATCTGCAATAAAGCGCTCCATATCATCCAGAACCTTGCCGAGCGCCGATTGCGTGTCAATTGTGCCTGCAGAGATAAGAGCCCTTGCAAGACGACCAGCCCCATACGATTCTGCGTGTATGTTTTCTGCCTCTACAATGCCGTCCGTAAAAAGAAGAAATCGGTCTCCTCTGTCAAATGAGAGGGTCTTTTGCTCAAATTCCATCTTAGGCAGTACGCCGATGATCATCCCTTCGGCATCCAGCTCTTCCACCGTACCACCTTCTCGCAGCAACATCTGCGGATTGTGACCGGCACTGGCATAGCAGAGTGTTTTCCAGCGCTCGTCAAAACGGAGATAGAACATACTGACAAAAAGTCCGGCCCGGGAAAGATCGTCATACAACGCTTCATTCAGAAGGCTCAGCATCTCGCCGCATCCAATATGCGACGCGGAGGTCCTCCCCTGAAGGGCTCCGCGAATCTCGGCCGCAATGAGTGCCGAGCCGACATTGTGACCTGCCACATCTGCGATTACCACATCGAGGATACCGTCTCCACGATTGAACAGGTCGTAATAATCGCCTCCCAGTTGACCGACAGGGCGATAGTGGGAAGCAAATGCAAGCCGGTCGGTGCTGGGGAAGTACTGCGGAATAAGGGCAGCCTGTATGGCCCGGGCAAGCTCCATCTCCTTGGCAACCATCGCCTTCTCCAACAGAGCCTGGCGGATCTGCTCCGTCTGCTGCATCACTTTTTGCTCCAGATCCTCCTGGTACGCACGGTGCTCCAGGTAAAGACGTCGCTGCTCCAGAGCATTTCGGACGGTCACGCTCAACCGCTCGGAAGGAAACGGCTTGACTAGGTAGTCCACGGCACCCATATGGATACATCGCATGGCTGTTTCCGTATTATCCAGACTGGTAAGCATAATGACAAAGATGTCACTGAACCTGCTGCGAATCTCCTGCAGAAGCTCCAGACCGCTTCGTCCAGGCATGATGATATCGGAAATTACCAGGCTGAACTCACCTGATTCGAGCAGCGCCAAGGCCCCTTCCACATCTACAGCCTCACTGCAGTCATACCCTTCGTCGGTCAGTGCATCAAGGAGCACTGCTCGAATCGACCTGCTGTCGTCAACCACCAGAATCCTGTCATTCATATTACTTTTTCTCCGCGAGCTTTACCTTCATTCCATCTGCAAGTTTGGACGACGGCCTGATCACGATCGTCTCCCCGGCCTTTACCCCGCTCACGATCTCCACCAAATCACCACCTCCGCTACCTGGAACGACCGGCACCCTCTGAACCCGTTCACCTTTAAGAAGAAACAGATACTTCTTCCCACCTTCATTCACCAGTGCCCCAAGCGGAACTGCTGTCATAGGTCGTTGCTCGGACGGTGTTACTGCCCGTTCCAGAAAAGCCACTTTGGCACTCATCTCAGGGAGAATCCTCTGATCAATCTCCATGAAACCGACTTTTACCATGACACTTGCCTTGCTCCTGTCCGCTGTAGGGACGATTATCAGCAGCCTGCCACGGAACCGGAGATCAGGCAGGGCATCCAGCTGTATCTCGCACGGCTGACCAACCTTTATCTTAGCCAGATTGGACTCGGAGACATCTGCCTCCACCTGCACCGAACGAAGATCGGCAATGGTCACCACCGCAGCCTTTGCATTTGCTGCCGCGCCAATGGGTGTTACGATATCCCCAACGTCCGCATTCTTCGTCAAAACCACTGCGTCAAACGGAGCACGGATCATTGTGTAATCAAGTGCAGCATCGGCACCTGCCAGAGCGGCAGCACTACTCCTGACACCCGCAGACATTCCAGCCCGGAGTGCCAACGCCCTGTTCAAACGCGCCTCGGCACTGTCGAAATCGGCCTGCGCCACGATACCTTCTGCCAGCAGCTCCCCGATGCGCTTAAAAGATCGCGATGCATCGGTAAACTCGGCCATTGCCTGATCAAGGTTGGCCTTTGCCGAGGCCAGGTTGGCCAATGCCAGATTTCGGCTTGCAGTGGTATCACGGTTCTCCAGACGGGCCATAAGTTGACCTTTTCTGACTCGACTCCCCTCCTCTACCCCAAGCCACTCAAGCTGGCCTGTGGTCTTGGGGGCCACTGCTGCCTTTCTCTGAGCAACCACGTAGCCGCTGGCATTGAGTACCGTCAATGCCTGCGAAGGATATACCTGGCTCACTGTGACCGTTTCGACCGTTAATGCCGGTTTGAAAAAGAGTCCGACGGACAGAGCCAGCACCAGGATCAACACGATAACTGCAATGAGACGGAGACTCTTTGGGCGGGCAGGTCGAAATCCTGCCCGCTGCTTATCTATGGTCAACCTGCTGAGATCTTGTTCACCCATCTATGCCAACTCCAAGAAAAAAGGCAGGGCACGCAGCCCTGCCTCACTATACAGCTGCGTCACGACACACTCTATTTGCATCGCGCCTCTACCGCTTTCCACTCCAGATTCGCGAAAAATGCCTGGATGTAGTCAGCTCGCTTTAGGCCATAGTCGAGCATAAAGGCATGCTCAAAGACATCCATTATAAGAAGAGGCTGACAACCAGCCGCATTGGCAACATCATGCTCATTGATCCAGAAGTTTATCAGCTGGCCATTGGCCGGATCCTGGTAAAGCGCAACCCATCCGATGCCGCGCATTGCCCCGGTAGCACGGAAGTCCTTCTCCCAGTTCTCCACGCTTCCGAAACTCTCGGCCATCTTTGCAGCAACCTTGCTCCCCTTGTCCAGCGGCGCACTTCCTCCAAGGTTCTCGAAGTAGAGTTCATGGAGCCGCATACCGTTAAATTCCCAGCCAAGCCGCCGCTTCAGCTCGGCATACTCCGGAGTGGCTGCCTTGTCGCCCTTCAGCAGCCCGTCCAGTGTCTCCAGAACCTTGTTGGTGTTGGTTACATACCCCTGGTAGAGTGTGAAGTGATTCTTCAGCAGCGTCTCACTAAAGCCGGCCATGCCGATTAGCTTGGAATAATCTTTTGCAGTATAGGTCATCTCTGATATCCCCCTTCGTAAATGTTTATTCTCCTGACATAGAATTAAACCACGGGAGCAAGGAAATGCAAGTCGTGCTGAAAGGATCAACAGAGCTGTCGAATGGAGGGATATGTTCCGCAGACCGGGCAGCCAGGGTTGCGCCTGACAGGGACTTCTCTAAATATGAGGCGGAGGGCATTAAAGGTAAGGAGGCGGTTATGAAGAGGGTTGCCCTGACCGATCAGAAACTTCACTGCCTCTGCAGCCTGGATGGTTCCGATAATCCCCGGCAGCACCCCCATGACCCCTGCCCGCGAACAGGCCGTGGCTGTCACTTCATCGGGATGTTCCGGGAAAATACAGCGGTAACAGGCACTCTCCCGCGGATTTACCGTCATGGTCTGACCGTCAAAGCGAAGGATTCCTCCATGTGAAAAGGGAGTACCGGTGAGGACACAGGCATCATTGATGAGAAATTTAGCAGTAAAGTTGTCGGTACAGTCAACCACGAAATCATAACCGGCCATGAGATCGCAGATGTTATCTGCTTCAACCCTCAGCGGATAGGGATGAACCGTCAGCTCCGGGTTTAAGGCAACAAGCTTATCCCTTGCCGACTCAACCTTAGGAGTATCAATGTCACGGGTCTGATGGAGAATCTGCCTCTGAAGGTTGGAGAGTTCCACAAGGTCATGGTCGGCTATCCCGATGGTCCCCACCCCGGCGGCAGCCAGATAGAACGCCACCGGCGAGCCAAGTCCGCCTGCTCCGATCAGCAGTACCCTGCCCGCCATAAGACGCTCCTGTCCTTTCTCCCCAACCTCCTCTAGCATGAGGTGCCGAGCGTAGCGTTCTTTCTGGTCAGGAGTAAGCATGGTATGCCGAAGATACAGAAAAGGGGCTGCCTGCGCAACCCCCTGCGATAAATCAATTTCTCAAGTTGCTAAAATCAGGTTCCCTGAACATGGGTCAGTAACGGTGTCAGTGCTGTCTTCAGCTTTTTCAGGGCCCCCTCTTCAATCTGCCGCACCCGCTCTCGGGAGATGGAAAAATGGGTGGCAATATCCTGCAAGGTGAGCGGATCGTCTGCCGTAACCCGCTGATCGATAATGAATCGCTCCTTCTCGTTGAGTACGGCAAGCACCTGACCGACATGATGCTGCAGCAGTCGGCTCTCCTGAAGTTCTGCAAGGGCCTCCTCCTGGTTGCACCGCTCGTCTACCAGCCCCTCAAGAAAGGTTATGCCATCCTCACCGCCACCAATACTCGCATCCAGAGAGTAATCACCCCGCATTCGCTGACCCATCTCAATGATCTCGGACTCCCTCACATCAAGGGCCTCGGCGGCTGCCTTGGCATCATCGCTTCCGAACATGTTCCTGATGGCATTCTTTGCCTGGTTAAGCTTGAAGAAGAGCTTCTTCTGCGCCTGAGTGGTTCCGATCTTCAGCAGGCTCCATGTTGAGACAATATAATTCTGGATGTAGGCGCGAATCCACCATACTGCATAGGAGATAAGTCGTATGCCGCGATATGGGTCGTATTTTTTCAGCGCCATCATCAGTCCGATATTCCCTTCCTGGATCAGATCCAGCATCTTCATCCCGTATGAACGGTACTCTGACGCGACCTTCACCACAAAGCGGAGGTTTGAGGTAATCAAGTGGTGCGCTGCCTCAATGTCCTTGTCCCGATGGACCCGTATCGCCAGATCGTACTCTTCTTCAGCGGTCAGCAGTGGAAACTTTCGTATCTCGGACAAGTACAGTGAAAGGCTGTCCGCTACAACCGGAAATGCCATAGTCATTGTAGAACCTCCCATTATTGACACAACCTTTTAGCACTCTCCACAGGGGAGTGCTAAAAATATAACATCTACTTATCACAATTTCAAGTGATCTGATTACATTCGTATTTTCACTGCGCACGAATGCTCACCAACTACTTGACATTTACTTGTAGTATGTTCAAGTTTAAGAGGATTTCTCGAAAGGTATTCATTGCGTATCGACGCATTTGAACATATCATGCAGACTGTCAGTAATCGCGAGGACAGGAGACGGTATAATGGAAAAGCGTAACTTCTCACGGATCACCTTCAACGTTGGAACGGTAATAACCTGGCAAGATAAAACGTTCAAGGGTGAAGTGAGAAACCTAAGCCTTCAGGGGATGTACGCAAACATAGTTGAACCGATTACCGAGGGGGATGAGGTAGATATAACCATCTACCTTACCGGCATCTCCCCCCAGATACCAATACACCTTAAAGGAGAGGTAATCAGAAGCACTGTTGAAGGGCTTGCCCTGAAATTCCACAAGATGAGCACTGACTCATTTATTCATCTGCGCAACATAATGGCACACAATACCGGCGACAGCGGCAAGGTAATGGATGAGTTGTTCAACTATATCAAACTTAAAAAAAACCTTCAGGAAGAGACCTGATCCACTTCACGTGCCGGTTCTGACATCCCAGGTATTAGCACCACCGGCAGCATAGCCGCCTATGAGGCCTCAGCAGCCTTTTCGTGATTATCAGCTGATCACCCCCTATGAAGAGATCCCACATCATACTCATCGCCGGCATTGCAATCCTTGCAATGCTGCTAACCTTCGGTTCATCTGTAATCGATCGCCTGCTTCATCTCGACAACTATAAATCTGAGATACTTCTGCAGCTCCAGAAATCCCTGAACCGGAAGGTCCTGTACGAAAAAGGCGAATTCACCCTTTTGAAAGGCCCAGCGTTTTCATTTCATAAAGTCGTGGTCAAGGAAAAAGACGGTTCAACTGACTTTCTCAACGCCGAACGTGTTGACCTCAGTCTGTCGATATGGCATCTCCTGAAGAAAAGCTTCGTCCTCACGGAAGTGGCCCTGAAGAAACCGACAATCTCTCTCATCCGCTACCAGGCAGGTGATTTCAACATCAGCGATATCCTTTCAGCCCGGGACACAGGGGGCTCTTTCAATGTGAAAGACGTATGGCTATCCCAGGCTACGGTACATTTCACTGATCATGCGGCTGCCCCAGAAGGGCTCAAGGCAACTGTTTCAAATGCTGAGCTGACGCTCGATCACCTGACTCGCGGGAAAAAGACCACCTTCAAACTATCCGGCACCTTGCACGACCAAACAGGCAAAAGCTCCATCGCCTGTGGAGGCACAGCTCGCCTGCCTCTGCAGGGTCAATCATGGGCAAGCTCAGACATCAATGCAAAGGTACTCATAAAAGGGATACAGCCGGGCTACTACTGGCCTTACTTTGGGAAGTATCTCCCCTTTCAGAAGATCGGTGGCCGCTTCAACCTGAACGTCTCATTAAAGGGTAAACCGACATCCTTTACCTCCTCTGGAGAAATCAGCATCGCTGCTCTCCGCTTTGACTACCCGCAGGTATTTCACAGCGTACTGACCCCGCAGAAGGTACAGATCAACTACGCCCTGGAGCGTACCCCCACCTCCGTCAACGTGAAATCGCTTTCCCTCGCCGTGGACGCACTCAAGATTAAGGGAAGCTGCAACATTCTGGATATCACCTCAAAAGACCCACGCATCCTGGCCAAGGCCACTACCTCCCCATTCCGGCTTGAGGAGTTCCGAGGCTACATTCCGTACGGAATCATTGTAAAGGATACTGCAGACTACATAGAACAGCACATAGTAGGCGGTACGTTCCGGCTTGACGAAGGTCACCTGGAAGGACTTGTGAGCCAGATCGCCCATATGGGTGTCGGCGATAACTACAAGGTCCTTCATATCCGCGGCCGCGTAGAACGAGGCCTGGTAACATACGGACCCAAGGTCCCCACCTTCAACAGCATAAAGGGCCAACTGGAGATGGCTGGAAAGGATTTCATTCTCAGCGGCATGACCGCGAAATTCGGCAACTCTCCATTCTCGTTGAATGGACGGATTACTGAGCTGTACGATCCTTTACCACCATGCACGTACCCGTTCACCATGACCATGAAACCAACACAGGCTGAAGTATCCTGGCTGCTCGGCCAAAATTGGGGGAAGAAACTCAGCTTATCAGGTGTCTCCACCCTGAAAATGAGCGGGGCAGGCCCCAGCAGCAGTTACAATCTTGCGGGAGAATGGGACCTGGCTCAGGCCGAATACAGTTATCCGGACCTGGTCAAAAAGCCTGCTGGCCGTTCAAACACTGCCGACTTCAAAGGGACCATAAACAGCAAAGAGATGAAACTTACATCGCTTCACTATTCACTCGGCCCTATGGCTGTTTCACTTGCGGCAGAGTATCGATATTCCGGTAACTCGTGGCTGGGACTCGATATCCGTACAAACCGTTTTGCGCTCCATGAAGTTGCGCCCATGCTCCCCATGGCCGAACGATACCAGATGGCCGGTACAATCCAGACGACACTCAAGGGGGAGGCATCATCCGGCGTTCCAACTGACCTGAACTGGAAGGGGAGCGTATCCATGGCGGGCTGCTCCGTAAAACCTTCTGAGCAGATCAAACCTGTTACTGCTATCACCGGTACCATCACTTTTGCAGGGACTACACTAGAAAGCTCTCAGATAAACGCCCGTCTCGGCAGTTCAGTCATCCAGGGGAAAGGAAGCGTAAAAGGTTTCAGCATCCCTTCCATGAAACTCACATTTTACTCTCCATTACTGGACCCCACTGACCTGGGGCTTAAGACTCCTCAGAAAGGGATGAAAATTTCTCGACTGGCCGGGACCGTCTCCATAAAGGAGAATTTGCTGCAGCTCGAAGGGGTCACCGGCCAGCTAAACAACACCATTCTTTCGCTCAAGGGGTCAGTGCAGGAGTTCCGCACCGCTCCGAAGATCGATATCTCCGTTTCCTCCCCTCACCTGGAGGTCGAGGACATCCTCTCCCTGACCTCCATCGAACGGGAGAAACCAGCTCAATCTCAATCTTCCCCACCTGTCTTAAAGGCAACGCTGGCAGCCACAACGGGAAAGGTCCGCGACATCCCGTTCGAGCTCCTCAAGGGAGTGGTCATGTATGACAACCGGATTCTCTATCTTCAACCGGTTGAAGCGCTACTGGCTGGAGGGAAACTCAATGGTACGGCACGTTTTGACCTTGGCGCAGAAGGCTTGGCTCGCCGCTTTCAAACCAGCTATAAACTTGAAAAGGTTTCTGCAGAGAACCTCGTCAAGGCACTTGGCATGAAAACACAGGAGGTCAAAGGAACCCTCTCCATCCAGGGCGAACTGACGGCCAAGGGGGTTACCATTCCGGATATCAAGCGGAGCGCACTTGGGTCGGCTAAGCTCCGGATAGAGGAAGGCTCATTGAGCCGCCTTGCAACGCTCTCCAAAATATTCTCAATTCTTAACCTCTCTCAGCTCCTCAAGTTCCAGCTTCCGGACATGGTTTCAGGAGGGATGCCTTTTAACGAGATAACCGGGAACTTCTCCATTAAAGACGGAATTCTCTCAACTAACGATCTTTATATTGACAGTGACGCTATCAATATCTCAGCCGTTGGCTCCATGAACCTTTCAAGCGAAGAGATCGATGCAACTATCGGAGTTAAACCGCTACAGACTATCGACAAGGTAGTGAGCCGCATTCCTATAGTAGGCTGGATCCTCACCGGAAAGGATAAATCACTTGTCACCGCCTACTTCGAGGCTAAGGGAAATGTGGGTGACCCTGTGGTCAAGGCTATTCCTGTAAAGGGAATGACAAAAGGTGTGTTGAATATCTTTCGACGCATATTCGAGCTTCCGGCAAGGATGATTACAGACACCGGTGAAGTAATCATTGGTAAATGATTTTTTTATGTGATTTTTTTATTGTAGAAATCTCAGAATCTGTGATATTTTCACCAACGATCAATTATACCCCCACAGGAGGTTCTAAGGTGAAAAAGCAGATAGTAGTTGTTCTCGCAGTAGTTGCGTTGGCAGCATTCGGCTGCAACAAGAAGCAGGAAGCCCCAAAGGCTGAAGCACCGGCAGCTGCACCTGCTACCGGCACAACATCGGCACCGCAGATGCCGGCAGGCGGCGGTAACCCGCACGCAGGCATACAGAAGATTGAAATTCCTGCAGGCGCCGGCCACAAAGGCAAAGTTGTCGAAACAATGAATTCAGGTGGCTACACCTATGTTCAGATTGAAGAAAACGGGCAGAAGGTATGGGTAGCTGTCATGGAAACCAAAGTAAGCAAGGGTGATGTCGTAGAATTCCCAGATTCACCGCCGATGATCAACTTTCAGAGCAAAACCCTCAACCGGACCTTCGACAAGATCATCTTCGCTCCCGGACTCCGTATAGCCGGTAAGTAATCCTTTCCGACATACAGTAACAAAAAAGGCGAACCTCGATGGTTCGCCTTTTTTGTTACTGTGTTAATAGACATCAGGATGCTAGCTACCGGACATAAGTACTTTTGCACGCCTGAAAGCAGCCCGCGCCCCTTTTTCATCTCCTGCCATTCGGGCGATATCACCTAGAGCACTGAATCCGGGGGCATGAGACGGCACAATTTTGCAGAGCCTTTCGAAAGATTCCCTAGACATTTCAATTCGGCCGGTTTCGGCGTAAAGCTCCCCCAATGCCAACCATCCCCATGGGTTGTCTGGCTCACGACGCACTATTTCACGGTAGTCACGCTCGGCGAGCCCAATCTCACCAATCTCCGCATAATATTCACCAGACATCAGGTTTGTCGCATGGCAGTAGCCCAGCAGCTCTTTTTGACGGATAAAATCCTTACGCGTAAACCTCCCACGCGATCCGGCTTTTTTCAGCTGAGTCAGCAATAGTTGCATCCCTTGATCGGCACCCCGGCCATTCAATACCGGGAAAGCAGTACGTGATTCCCGCTCGAAGAGATCGGCGGGTATGCGTCCTTCCCGTACAGCATCCTCGAACAGAGCTGTGCCTGGATAATAAACAAGGGGTGACACATGCCCATCCGCAGGGCAGATCTCGGCCAAAAGCCGCCCTGTTGCTTCCAGATCGGCACCCTCATCGGCAAAGACCCCTGTTATAAGATAAACCGACAGATTAATCCCTGCCTGTCTCACCAGGTTTGCCGCATTCCGTATCTCCGACTTCGTTACACGCTTGCCGAGAGCTTTCAATACTCTTTCGGAACCCGACTCTATACCAAGCTGAATACATTCACATCCTGCGCGCTTCATCCATCCGAGCATCTCGATATCCACCGCATTTACTCTGGACTGACAGTTCCAGAGTATGAAAATCCGTTCAGCAAGTAGCAGGCGGCAGAGCTCGATAACACGTCGACGGTCAGCCGTGAAGGTGTCGTCACGTATGGAAAAATATATCAGCCCGAAACGTTCGCGCAGGTAACTGATCTCTTCAATGATAGATGCCGGTGATCGAAACCGAAGTTTTCTGCCCCAAAAACGGGGAGACGAGCAGAAGCGGCATGAAGCCGGGCACCCACGTGAGGTGATAATAAACTCCAACTGGCGGCGTGGATCGACTCCCAGCGGTTCATTCAAGTAACGAGCTGCCAAAGGGAGTGCATCAAGATTATCAATTGGTTTTCGTCCCTGCGCCAGAACAGCCTTGCCGTCCGATTTCCGAATCGCAACTCCGGCAATAGAATCCAGCCTGCCGCCTCCAGTCAAACAGTTGACCAGTTCAAGCATGGCTGTCTCCCCTTCTCCTGTAACCACAGCATCAACTTCCGGTGACGATTCGAGAATCTGACACCAGCGATCTGTCGCATGTGGCCCCCCGAGAACCACACAACATGCCGGCAGCTGCATTTTTACCAGCCTGGCAATTTCCAGGGTTTCAGTGCGATTGTGGGTAAACATGGAAAGGCCAACCACAGAAGGGAGGTCTGATTGCAGATGGCAAAGGATCTGATCCTGGTTCATCTGTGAGAGATTGGCTACGCGGCTGGTATATCCTGCCTTGCTCAATGATGCATTGATTGTAAGGAGCCCAACCGGGAGTAAAGAGGTAAACGGATCGCTGGCACCCTCAGGATGGGATTTATAGGCAAGCCAGATCAGCATCCGCAGTTACTGGCCGAGAGAGTGAAGCATGTCGACAGTCGGTTCAATGAAAGCCTCAAAAAAAAACCGGCCTTGCGACCGGGTTTTTTACTTGAATAGAACTGTCAGTTGTTGAGCGAGATCCCGTTTGCATCAAGGGTGTCATTCTTGATTTCATCATCCGGCGACTCTTCCTCAACCCCCAACAACAAGTCATCGAAACTGAAATAGTCGGGGTTGATCTTGCCGATCCGTTTTGCCCCAAGAAACCGAGCACGATAGTAGTTGGAATTCAACTTAGAGATAACCACCCGTCTGTCGCGAGAGGAGGCATGGATCATCCTGTTGTCGCCGAGATAGATCCCTACATGGGAAGGGTAGTGCGCATAGGTTCGAAAGAACACCAGGTCACCTTTCTTCAGGTCACCAGGAGAGACCTCGTTTCCTATCTCGAACTGTTCCCTGGCACTACGGGGAAGAGCTACATCGAGTTCGCGGAAAACCTTCTGAACAAAAGCTGAACAGTCGAGGCCGTTGCGTGTGTTGCCTCCAAAACGGTAACGGGTGCCAAGAAAGCCGAATGCAGCGTTTTTAAGCTGCTTCACGTTGTCGCCCTTTGCCTCGCTCTTCTGCTTTTCCTCCAATGGTTTGCTCGGATCAGATTCGTTCAGATCGTTAAGACTCTGTTCATAGTCCTTTTCGCTGAAAAGATCCGGATACCTGAGGGAGTAACGTTTTGCAACCTTTTCCTTTGGTCTCTCTTCGGAGGAGGAGTCGTCCGTAAGGGCAAGAACCTGTCCGACCTTGACCCTGTTCCCTTTCAGACTGTTAATACGCTTCAACTCTGCAACGGACACGCCCGTCTTCTTGGCAATCCTGGCAAGGGATTCGACCCGTTTTACCTTGTATACCGCCGGTCTGTCCTGTCCGGCTACATCGTCCGAAGGTCGTGCATTGCTGGGGGGGATTATAAGAATGGTACCTTTTTTGACCTGGGAGCTCACCAGGTTGTTTGCGCTCTTGAGATCTTCTACCGAAACTTTGTACTTGTGGGCAAGGGAATGGATGGTCTCGTTTCGCTTGACCTTGTGTGTTTTTGCAGCGTGGGAGATGGAAGGAATAACAGCAAGACATATGCAGAGCATTAAAGCCCTTATACAGTTCCGCATGGATACTCCTTTACCAGATTAAACAAAGTTGTTTTATAATGATTTCAAAATCTTGGTCTTTATATAACATAAGCTGCCGATTGTCAACCTGCAATCGGTTGGCAATTATTTTTCTGTTGTAATTACACGGACTTTTACTTGACCGTCATACAGGATTCTCACCATAGATGCAGGTCGCTGGACAGGTTTTTCGACAACATCATCTCGGCGCAGGCCGGAAAGATCAAGCACCTCGGTCTGCACCTCCTCAAGCTGCCCGATAACCCCTGCCGGCCCCTCCACAAGAACCGTGTCCGGCTCTACAACCAGACGTCGAAGCCGCTGGTTCCCCGGGAGGCGACCAATGGTCTTCACCTTCACACGAACCGGTTTTCGAACCTTGAGATCTGCTGTCACACGGACGGTTGAAGGGTTGACGCTTGTGACGACAACTCCCAACGGTAGATTGAAGTCATCGGTCCTGATTGGAAGAGTGCTGGTGCCTTCCTTCAATTTCGTCAGGTTGATGTCGGCAACGATATCAAGCTGTTTGGGAGAGGGTATAAGGCTGGAAAATACGTTCAGTTGAACCTCCACCTCTTCAGGAACGCTCTTCACAAGAACTACTTCATCGGGAAGATTATGAAACTTTATCGGGACGGTGACAGTCACAATCCCCCCCTGCTTCACCGTAATCACCAGCCAGCAGACTATTACAATGGCAACAGTAATCAATTTCGGCCAGAAATTCCTCAGCACGCGATCTTTATTAGAAAGCTTTTCGACCGGGGGAGCCATTGCAGCCAGCAGCTCGTTAAGGCGACCCGAAAGCTGCTCCTGGGATTCGAAGGTCTCAAGCTGGCCTGAAAGGGCCAGAGAGACCTCGCCTCGCTCTTCTGACACCATCACCACTACGGCATCCGAGCGCTCGGAAAGGCCGATACCGGCTCTGTGGCGGGTGCCGAGGTTTCTCGGGAGATCAGGATTGAGCGAAAGTGGCAGATGACAGGAGGCTTGGGCGATCCTCCCATCGCGGATCACTACTGCACCGTCGTGTAGAGGGGTGCCGTTTTTGAAGATCGAGCCGACGAGTTGCCCGGAAACGATCCCATCCAGTGGGACACCGTGATGCAGGTATTCGTCCAGCGGCTCGCGACGCTGGAAGGCGATTAGTGCTCCAGTCCTCGCAGCCCCCAGAGCGAACAGGGTTGTGGAAAGCTCCATAAGATCAATCTGCTGAAGGGTCTCCTGCCGACCAAAAAAATTGCGCAACAGGCTGAAACGGTAGAGTGCCTGGCGGATCTCCACCTGGAATATTACAATGATGACCACAAAGACAACAGTACCCAGCTCCTGAAGTATCCAGCTGGTCATGAAGAGGCCGAGAGTCCTCGTAGCTATGTAGAGAAGCGCAAGAAAACCCAGACCGAGGACGATCTGTAAGGCCTTCGTATTCTTGAACCAGCTGAAGAGCTGGTAGATCAGAACACTCATGATGATGATGTCGGCGACATCCTGTAGGCGGACAAACGGGATCAGACTCTCTCCTGGTCAACCTTCTGAAGTATTGTCAGCAAAGCCACAACATACTGGCTCGGATATTTTTACTGGTGCGTAGTAAACGATTGTGATAAAAACTCATTCGGCCTGGCTGGGTCATGTAAAAGTTGAATTAATAGCATTTTTCAGGGGAAATGGGTAGGTCTAAATGTACAAACTGACGGATAAAGGTGAGCGGATAAGAGAGATGTTCGACACCATCGCCCCTCGCTATGACCTGCTGAACAGGCTGCTTTCGCTGGGAATAGACCGTCGCTGGCGAACCTTTGCAGTAAAGCAGATAAAGAGTTTTCCGGGGGGGAAGGTTCTTGACATTGCAACCGGAACCGGCGACATTGCCCTTGAAATAGCCCGTCAGACAGCAGATGATGTAACGATCGTAGGTGCCGACATCAGCCGTGAAATGGTGGAGATCGGAATGCAGAAGGTCATCGCATCTCCGTTTGCAGGCCGAATCACCTTCGAAATCGCTCCATGCGAGGCCCTGCCGTTCAATGATGGAGAGTTCGACTCCACTACCATAGCCTTCGGCATCCGCAACGTGGTCGACCGTCCGATGGGGCTCAGCGAGATGCACCGTGTTCTCAAGCCAGGGGGCCGGGCTGTGATACTCGAATTCTCCATGCCCTCGTCACCACTCTTTGAAACGCTTTACCGCTTCTATTTTCTCACACTCCTCCCAAAGATCGGCGGGCTTTTCTCAAAGCAGAGCGCATACCAGTACCTTCCCGATTCGGTTCAGGAGTTCCCGGCTCGGGAAGCGTTCAAGGCTATGATGGCCCGGGCCGGCTTCATCAACATCTCCCATCATGACCTCACATTCGGCATTGCGACCGTCTATCTTGGCGACAAAAAACAATAATGACTGTCTGTTGCCCGGGGGTCTTTTCTGACTTGATCAGTGTCAGCCCTTGAGGACAGCCTGGATACAATAGCATACCGTGCCGTTGGACCAGCATATACCAGTAAGGCCGGCCCCATCAGGGAGACCGGCCTTTTCAGCTGTGACGTCAGGAGATGCCTGGATGCCTATGGACGCTCAGGTGAACTCCAAGCGCCGGTGCTTCTGCTCCACTTGACAAGGTAGGTCATGGCTTCAGTAGTACCTGTGGCGAGCGAGGTCAGAGTGCCGTCTGTGAAGGCCGATGTACCCTTCCCAAATACGACGGGAGTTGTTGCAATAGCGGTAGCACTGACCGACATGTTCAGGTGCCCGTCATCAAGGTAGTCGATTGTGTCATAGATGAGCCGGCGGCTGTAGGTGCGGGCATGGGCATAGGCACCTGCATCCCTTTTAAAGTATACTACGTTGGAAACGGCACCCATCAGTTTCATTTTGTTAGCATAAACTCCAGTTGCAGCTGTCGTCCAGTCAGCTGCTACTGCTTCGGTTGGAGAAGCATTCCCCAGTGTGCTTGTCCTGTATGCTCTCACTGTCGTTGGGACACTTGGCTCAACTGCTATCGAGATGCCGGTATTTTTGCTGTTGAAGATATCGATCGCAAGCTGCAGAGCTGCCTGATATGCTGCGGACTGCGGCTCAAGGAAGTACTGGTCAAACGCCGAGATGGTCGTGATGGCGTGACCTCCTTCGGAGGCATGACACTTGTTGCAGGCTGCGGTGATCGTCTTCTGATCAATTGTCAGAGTGTGATTGCCTGCAGCATAATGACAGGCAATGCATGGTCCGTTGGAGACAAGAGCGGTATCAGCCGCAGTTATCCCATCTTGACCGATGATTGCTGGGGTCCCGAGTATCCTGTGAATACTGGAGATGATTCCCCCATCCTGAGTAGATTTGAGTGAGTTCAGGTAGGTAGTCGATGTATCTGCTGCAAGACCTGAAGCGCCGGTTGAAAGGTTCAAAAAGCCCATCTTGACATACATGGTGGTTGCCGACTGCTTGTAATGGGTGCGGCTATAGTTCGTACTGGCAGCGGTTATGGCGCCCGGGTCATTCTGGCGGGAGTCATGGCACTGGATGCAGAGATTGGACCCCTTAACGTCCGGATACGCTTTCTTGCCGTAATTCAGTGCATACCCTATCGGTTGCCAGCCGTTTCTCCCAGTATAATTCGTAAAGATAGTCCCTGAAAGCGTACGCAATGTCCCGTCGGCCGGGTTGGTATGGCAACCCCAGCATGCAAGCACCTGTCCCGTAGCCGTTACCGGTTGAGCGGTGCCATTTGGAGTTGCGAGGATGCCGACAAAGCCTGTTGCATTATGGCATCTGTTGCATCCCGCACTGGTATGATCATTCCAGACACCGCCAGGCACCGTGGCTGCCATCACGGCATTGGTCATGCCGACGCTGCGGTCGTAGGTCCCGTCGCTCTTTTTGGGATATGCTTCCTGTGCGGCGTATTTAGCTGTCAGGAGACCACCGGCGTGACCGGATTGCCCCCACTCCGTGTAGATTGTTGGCACAACCGCAGTATTTGCAACGTACGTCCCTGCTGCAGTGCGGGTTAATGTACTGGTATTGGTCTTCGCCTCATGACCATGGCAGTCGAAACAGGGATCAGGGTTCACTGAAGCGTCCGGCAGTGTGAATCGTATCCCGTAGCCATTGATCGCGGTTCCAGCTACGTTACCAGGATTAGAGTAGTAGTGTGTTGTGGCAATGATCCTGTACCATGCGGTGTCATGCTCGAAAGCAGCGGTGGTCGTACCGCCGGATGCAGTGGCGACCAGAGTGCCGTTGGGGTTGATGTAGGTATGGCACTGGGTGCAAAGCCGGTATTGATTATTCGCACTGGGAACGGCTGCCCCCACAGTGGTGCTTGGGGTCCAGCCGGCGTCGATACGCAGGTCCTGAGGCTTATGGGTTACATGGCATGTATTGCACTTGATCGGCTCTCCGGTTCCTGCAGCAAGAGCGCCCGGGGCATTGACCAGAGCATCCATCACCGTCTTGTCGCCGGTATAGCCGAATTTTGCCGCCAGCAAGGCGCCCTGATGGGTGTGGCAGCGGTTGCACTTCTGTGCTTCCTCAATTGTGACGCCAAGATGCTTTGACCCCTCATAGGCGGTTACGAGAGGATACTTGTTAATAGCAGGGAACTCGGCGGTCCTGCCAGAGTTGTCATGACAATCCTTGCACTGCACATAGTTCGGCTTGGGATACGGAATGGGGCCGATGCCGTTATGCATGGCTCCGCCACCGTGGCAGTCCTGACAACCGACCGAGTTCAGGGCATGCACGGATACCTGATATTTTCCATATATGGCATCTCCGGTAAGGGTCTCGACCGAAGCGCTGTGGCATTGTGCGCAAAGAGCCTCATTCACCTTGGCTACTCCGCCAGATGTTCCTTCCCTGCTGTCTGAACCGCAACCGCCGATGACTGCTGTCGAGATCAACAATGCAAGCATTGCCGAATACGTGAAGATGTCTCTACTCATGCTGATTCCTCCTTATGGGAATTTTCAATAGGTCCCTGGCAGATGGCACTTGCGGCATACCTTGCCGTCCGTCCGATCCTTTAGATTGCCGGATTTCCAGCTCTTCGGATGCGGCCTGACCTTGCCCGACGAATGGCAGCGAACACAGACATCTCCCTCAGGATGGCACGTTGCGCACGACTGGAGATTTCTTCGTGCCTCTGTGGCATGCTCACTGGCAGAAGCGGGTGAATACCCTTGGCTTATTCCCAGAGACATATGGGACTTGATCCTCATGTTCCCCTTAGGAAAGCGTGAGTGGCAATCGTTGCAGTACTTCTGGTCATGACAGCGCTTGCAACTCTGTGGATTGTCCTGGGCCTTAATCGGATGTATGCTCGTAAAATCGCTGCGGTGACTTTTTGGCATGTAATTCAGCCCTGCAGCGTCTTTTTCGAGACTGGCATCAATCCCGCCGCCAGAGTGACAGTCAAGGCAGAATGACTGTTTATGGCACTGGATACAATTCTGCCCCGTTCGACTTGCCATGGTCCGGTGTTCGCGAAGCCAGTCCATCCCATGGTTGGGGGCCACGCCTTCGACCTTGTGGCATTCGTTGCATTCGATGATCTTCATTTCAGCATAGTCTTTATGTGACTGCTTTTGCGCCGCTGCCTGCTGTACATACATGACTGACAGAACGCCGATGAAAATTAGAACCCAATACTTCCTCACAGGTGCACCCCCTTTCTAAAAGTCGTAATCGAATGCCAGACGACCACTGATGTTTTCTTTGTAATGGATGTTAACATCGTTCTGGATTCGACCTGAAACCACCATATTTCTGGCAATCTTGTATTTGCCGCCCAGCCAGTAGCGACGGGCTATTTCGTCGTTGGTGAGGCTGTCACGCTGGTAGACATCGTAATTTATACCGCCGGAGATTTCTGTAGCAGTGCCCAACTCGTACAAAGCGTCTGCGATGAACCCATTGGTGCTGCCGTAATATCCGTGACGTTTGTCATATTCGACACCCAGTTTGAAATGTTCAATCGGCCGAAAACCGATACCGACATGATAAACGTCTGCAGTTGCACCTTCATCATAGAACTGGCGGTTGTAACCTGCATTCACTGAAACCATTTCATTAAAGGTGTAGTCAATTCGGAATATCCCTTCCTGATAGCGGTCAACGGCAAACACCGAATAGATAGATGTATAATCAAAGGTCGGATAGCTCTGGAACCACTCAGCGGTAAATATCAGGTTGCTCTGAGGAAAGTATTTCACGCCTGCCTGCAACTCATTGAATGTCTCTGTAGCCAAGTCGAAGCGGGTATTTCCATAGAGCCTAAGGCTGTTGAACAGGTACTGCTTGAATGCAGCGCCGATCTGATCACGTGAGACATCTCCCTGGTCCCATTTGCGAAACCAGGAGAGCTCCAGATCGGTTTTCTGAAAGTCGACCAGATTTGCAGCAAGGCCTAGAGCAGTATTTCTGCCGGCTCCAAGCTCTCCGGTTTCACCGAAGATGACGTCTCGTCCGCCAAGCACCGTGAAAGCCACCGGACCGACGTTCTTGAGAGTAACCAGGGCACCATCGATAATTGCAGATCCTGCAGCCAAGTTTACAAATTGGCGCCCCAGCCTGAAGTCAATCTTTCCGTAGAGATCGCGGTAATCACCGTAGAGGTAATAAAGCCTCCCCCCTCCCCCTTCGCCGGCATTCAGATCCTGATTCAGCCTGCCATAACCATAGATATTGAATTTGCCTTCATTGTCGATATTGGTAATTCCCAAACGCAGATACTCTGCAAATTGAACCTGCCTGCGCTCAATCAGTTCATTATTGAAAAACATGAACTGTGTGGAACTTCTGCCGTGAATCTCAGCGGAGTAGCATGCGGCTGTAGAAACGACACTGAGAATCAACGTCAGTAACAGATTCCTGATAATCCCCATCAGTCGACCTCCTTTCTATTAGATTAATCGTTGCATAACCATCCACACTTTGTTACCTCCTCTGATAGATGGTCGGATTGTGGCCTGCATATAACCAGATTTCGGGGTTTACTTTGCACCTTACCGTTCAAGCACGTACATACATTGCCGATTAAAAACTAACGCCGCGAAATACATATAACACTTGCGCGGCGTTAAAAATATCATCGGCATCTCAATTAAAAGACAACCGCTTCTTTATGTATTGTACCTGCATGTAATTATGCCGTCACCGGGGTGCAAATTCAATCAACAGAGGACATTAGTTTCAGGTTAACTTTATGTCATTTAAATGTATCTGCTTCTATGCTCTCCTGTTATCTAACGTTAAATTGAACTAACGTTCTGAGGATAGCTTGATTGAGGCAATTTTGTGTAAGAGTAATGGTGGGAAAATATAGAGGTAGGGAGGTGAAAAGTGATTCCTGATTATATTATCCATCAGATAATAACTGAAATATTCGGCGGACTATGTGTAACCAGCAGTCAGGAGGTCGAGCTTCATGCAACTACCGGCGATGTGAACGGGGTGATAGCCGCTGAGCGGCCCCTCCTCAGGCGGTTTGCATGATGGATCTATAGTCGTATCAAGTCTTCGTGCTCCTCTTCATGAGGGTTGATGTGAATCATGACATCTCCTACGTTGCTGAAGCGCTGGAAAATGAGACGCTTAACTTCCGTGGCGATTGCATGAGACTGCTTTACGGTCATTTCAGGATCCATTTCAAGCTTAAGGTCCAAAATTACATACTGACCGGATCGCCGGCCTCGGATCTCATGAAGATGCTCGACTCCGGGAACAGCAACGGCGATGGTTGCCACCGAGGAGATCAGCTCCTCAGGGGGTTGTCCGTCCATGAGGTCGTGTGCAGCATTCCTGAATGTCTCCCAGCCGATGTGGAAGATGAAGAAGGCTGTCAGTCCGGCAGCGAGTGGGTCCATGACATACAGACCAAAGTATGCTCCGCCTACGCCTGCAAGCGTTGCGATCGAGGTTAAGGCATCCTTGCGGTGATCTTTGGCGATTGACTCAACGGCAGGGCTCCCCAAACGTTTCGACACGGTTCTTGTATAACGGAAAAGCGTCTCCTTGATAATGATGGTGGCAAATGCTGCGAAAACGGCGATCAGCTGGGGCTCCTGATACTGCCCCTCTCTGATGGTCTCCCAGGCCTTGTAGAGGATCCCGCCGCCCGTGGAGAAAATTACCAGAGAAACCAGGATGGCGGAGATACTTTCAGCCTTGCCGTGCCCGTAGGGATGCTTGTCGTCGTAGGGTTTACGCCCAATCTTCAGTGCGATAATGGTAGAGAGGATTGCTATGAAATCGCAGGCACTCTCCACCCCGTCGGCAAAGACCGCCTCCGAACCGCCGAAATAGCCAGCCGAGAGTTTCATCACCATCAAAAGCGCATTTATCCAGAATCCAATTGCGATGATCCTGTCTGCCTGCCCAAAACGTTCATTTCTATCCATTAGTTGACTCCCTGTTTTCAGCTGAACGGAAATCCTTAACTCTGAGTTGCAGAGACCTTCTACCATTCCAGATATTTTCCTGCAGAGCCACCACCAGATCGATGCACCCAGGAAGTTCACGGCCTGCCAAACCAAAGCCGATTGCGTCAAACGAGCAACCGGCGGAATCGATCCGTAACTTTACATGTGAACCCTTCAAGACCCTTTTCTCCAGAATACGAACGGATCGAAGGAGAAAGAGGGGCTCTGGATTGCCCATCCCAAAGGGTTGAAGGGGAAGCAGCTGATCTAACAGATCTAGGGTAAGATCAGCGGAGGAGAGCTCACCATCCAGGGAGAGCTCAGGAACCAGATCATCTTGAGAAAGTTCTCCGCTTGCCACTTGATCAAAATGCTGCATAAAGGCCTTAAGTGTCCCTTCAGCAATGGATAGTCCAGCAGCTTGCCGATGTCCGCCGAATTTCAGCAGGTGGTCGGAGCAGGCATTCAATGCCTGATAGAGGTGAAACCCGGGGATACTCCTGCCCGAACCTCGTCCGCTCCCCTCCTGCAGTGCAATGAGAATTGTGGGACGGTGAAACAGGTCTACTATGCGCGAGGCAACGATCCCGATCACTCCGGGATGCCAGTCGGTTGAGGCAAGGACGATGCTGTGCCCCCCATGAAGATCTGGCGACTCACTGATCATCTGCAAGGCACTTTCGAGGATTTCGCGCTCCAGTGACTGTCGCTCGTTGTTGCTCGCATCCAGTTCGGCAGCTATTCGTGCCGCCTTTTCGTAGTCATCGCACAGAAGCAGTTCAACTCCGAGGGCTGCATCCTCCAGCCGTCCGGCAGCGTTCAGTCTGGGAGCTAGACGGAACCCAACCGCACCGCAAGTCACCTCTCCAGTCACGCCGGCAACATCCTTGAGCGCCTGTATGCCTGGCCGGGATGAGCCTTCCAGCACCTTCAACCCGTAGCGGGTAAGTGTCCGATTCTCCCCTGTAAGAGGAACAACGTCTGCGATGGTCCCCAGTGCCACGAAATCAAGATATTCACGCAAATCGGGCTCAACGGTAGCAGAAAATATCCCTTGATCACGCAGCACCTTGCGAAGTGCCATGAGAAGGTTGAACGCCACCCCTACTCCTGCCAAAGGGATGAAGGGAAATGGCGATCCGGGACGCAGAGGGTTGATGACGGCATAGGCATCGGGGAGCTGAGGGGAAGGGGTATGATGGTCGGTTATGATCAGGTCGATTCCGAGAGCGGAAGAGAGTGCGGCCTCCGCAACCGCAGAAATCCCGCAATCTACCGTGACAACAACCTTTGCACCTTGCGCAGCCACCTCTGCCAGGCCTTCTGAGGAGAGGCCATAACCATGTTCCAGGCGGCGGGGGATGTAATAGAAAGATGATATTCCCACAGCCCTGAAAAAGCTCATCAGAAGGGCAACGGATGTAATACCATCTACATCGTAATCACCGTAGACACAGACCGTCTCTCCGGCCTCTCTTGCAGCGGCAAGGCGGTTAACCGCACGACCCATGTCAAGGAGCAGAAACGGGTCATGCAGATCTGCAAGAGACGCGGAAATAAAACGGCGAGCAGTATCAGAGGTGACTATCCCGCGACCAGCCAAAACCCGGGCAATTGGGGGCGCAAACCCCATCTCCTCAACCAGCAGTGAAATCGAAGCAGTATCTGCTTCGCGCATCCGCCATCGTTTATCAATAACCGGCTGCATGGCTGCCCTTCACCCAGAACAACTGGATGCTATCCAACGCGCTCAAAAAAAACCCCCGCTGAAGCGAGGGCAAAAAGGTGAAATCTTCTATTTCATCCCTTGCGAAGCACCCTGGGGGTTTGCTTTCAGCTCTTGAATCATCCCTTTGACCTGCTGGGCTGTCGGACTGGTCGAATCTATGGCCAGAAACCTGTTCCATGCCGCAATTGCCTTATCAGGCTGCTTGAGGTCCGTGGAATAAACCACTCCTATGTTCATGAGGCTCTGCGGATGCTTGGGATCGACCTGACTGGCCTTTTCAAAGTTGGCTATGGCCTTGTCGTACCACCCCATCTTCCGGTACATGACACCTTGATCGGTCAGGACATTTGCGTCATTCGGGTTGAGCTCAAGAGCCTTCCCATAAGCGCTAATGGCCTTTTGTGTCTGATCGGTGTCAAAATAGTCATTACCGAGCTGGACCCATGCCTGGCGATTGGTTGGTTCCTTGGCTACCAGCTTCTCTGCTTCGACAATGCGCGCCTGGTAGTCGGTCGGGCTTCCGGACCCCATAGGTATGGATGACTGTTGCTGGACCTTCTCTGCCTTGCCGGTGAAGAACATGTACCCGATAAGGAGCCCAGCGATAAGTGCTACTGCAGCGACGAGAATCTGTTCCTTGTTCAAGGTGCTCTCCTTTTAAGCCTTTGCTTCGGCTTTATTGAGTTCTTTACCCTCCCACAGCGCTACTATGGGGCTGGCTACAAAGATGGACGAATAGGTAGCGACCACTACTCCTATTACAAGTGCAAAGGCAAAGTCATGAATCACTTCGCCTCCGAACAAAAAGAGGGAAAGGGACGCAAGAAACGTGGTAAGCGAGGTTATGATGGTTCGCGACAGCACTTCGTTGATACTGTCATTAAAGATTTTTATCATTGAACCTTTCAGGTTCTTGTGCATGTTTTCGCGGATACGGTCGAACACAACCACCGTATCGGTAAGGGAATAGCCGGCAATGGTAAGCGCAGCTGTAATGAAGAGAAGGTTGAACTCTTTTCCCAATACGAAGAAGACCGCGAACATGGCAAATACATCATGCATGGTGGCAATCGTGGCGCCGACGCCGAATTTGAAGTCGAAGCGCCAGGCAACGTAAATGATGATACCCAGCAAGGAGATGGCAATTGCCACCAGGGTATCCTTACGGAGCTTATCGCCGATGGAAGGGCCAATTTCAGTTGAGCTCTCGACCACGAATGGGTTGGCGGGGAACTCCTTCCTGAAAATTTCCTCAATTGCGTTTGCAGCCTTGCCGGTCTCCAGGGTGGTCTTGCCGACCTTCAGCAGAAGCTTGTTCCCATCTTTGATATCCTGAATATTTACCTCTTTCAGGTTGTTCTTTATAAGAGCCGCGCGGGCCTGATCAATATGCAGCGGCTGGGAGAACTTGAGCTGTATGGAGGTACCACCTGAAAAGTCAATCCCCATATTGGCCGCACCCCGTGCGATCTGAACCATCGCTACTATTCCGATCAGAGTGATGACCCCTGAAAGAATGAAGGAGATATTTCGTTTGCCGATGAAATCAATGCTTGTCTTGCCGATCAGTTCCATGATGTAGTTTCTCCCTTAAATGCTCAGTTTCTTGACCCTGAGGCGGCTCAGGCAGAAGTCGAAAACCACCTTGGTAGCAACCAGGGAGGTGAAGAGGTTGATGATGATGCCGAGACTTAGTGACACTGCAAATCCCTTGACCGGGCCAGTTCCGAACTGGAAGAGCACTGCAGCAGTTATGAGCGTGGTAACATGGGAGTCCATGACTGTAAGGAAGGCCTTGTCATATCCCGCGTCAATCCCTGCCGCCGCCGTCTTGCCGAGCCGGAGCTCTTCCCGTATCCTCTCGAATATAAGTACGTTGGAATCAACAGACATTCCGATGAGAAGCACGATAGCTGCAATGCCGGGAAGGGTAAGGGTTGCTCCAAGAGCTGCCAGAGCACCCATCAGGAAGATTATGTTAAGAACCATCCCCAGGTTGGCGACAAGGCCGGACAGCTTGTAGTAGATCGCCATAAAGACCACCACCAGCAGAACACCGATGAGGCCGGCCATAAGACCTTTGTTGATGGAATCCTGTCCAAGGGAGGGGCCTACCGTGACATTCTGGATGATATTCACAGGAGCAGGGAGTGAACCGGCGCGAAGCACTATAGCCAGGTCAGCGGCCTCTTTCTCCGAAAACGAGCCGGAAATCTGGGCACTGCCGCCGGAGATCCTCTCCCTGATGACCGGTGCCGAGTAGATCGTGCTGTCAAGCACTATGGCAAAGCGTTTGCCGACATTGGCTGCAGTAACCTGATCAAACAGCCGGGCACCGGTAGAGTTGAAATCAATCGCCACGTAGGGCTGGTTGAACTGTGAGTCTATCCTGACCTGGGCATCGGTAAGGAGTTCACCGGTTATCATTGCCTTTTTCTTGACGACAAGCGGAATCTCGGTAACCGCACCGGTAGCCTGGTCGACCTTCTTCTCTACAAGAAGCTCCTCATCTTCCGGAACCGTTCCCGGAGTTGCCGAGGCAGCGTTGATGTTTTCGTCCACCAGCTTGAACTCAAGCCGCGCGGTCTTGCCGATCAACTCGATGGCACGCTTCGGATCCTTTATCCCCGGAAGCTGGACAACGATATGGTTTATCCCTTCACGCTGGATGATCGGCTCTGAGACGCCGAACTGGTCGATCCTGTTTCGAATCGTCTCCAGCGCCTGGGCCACCGCCTTGTCCTTTCGGTCCTGGGCTACCTTTTCGTTCATCCGGAGCTGGAGATTCACAAATCCACCTTCATCGAATGCCGGAAGCAGCTCCATCTCCGGGTATTTCTTCTTGATTTGAGCCTGGACGTTATCGGCTGTCCCTCTATCGTAGAAGGTCAGCTGGACCTTGTCGGCAGCCACCCGTCCGATCCGCTTGAAGCGGAGGTTCTGGTCAGCCAGGGTGTCCTCGAGATCTGTTGCAATGAGGTCCAGAGCACCTTCCAAAGCCTTGACTGTATCCACCTCCATAACCAGGTGGGTCCCTCCCTGGAGGTCGAGTCCAAGGTGTATTTTGTCGGTCGGAAGAACTCCTTTCCACCACGACGGCAGCTTGCCAACCAGGGTTGGTACCAGATAGACGAATGACAACAGTAAAAACAGCGCAATCAGGCTGACGCGCGAGCCAAAGCCTTTTGACATAAAAACGGTACTCCTTTCGAAGGGGGGACTAGTCCTTTTTTACAACGCTAGCAATATGTCCCTTATTGAACTTAACGTTCACTCCCGTGGAGATCTCCAGGGTGACGACAGTATCGTCAATGGTGTTGACCTTGCCATGCATCCCGCCGGCTGTCACCACCTGGTCTCCCTTTTTGATCGAATCCAGCAGGGCGCGGTGCTCTTTAGCCTTCTTCTGCTGTGGGCGGATTAGGAGAAAGTAGAAGATTGCGAACATGAAAACAAGCGGGATCAGATTCATCATCGCACTCTGCGCCCCACCTGCTGCAGCCCCCCCACCAACTGGAGAGCCCATTGCATATGCCACACCGGTTAATCCTAACATCGTTGTACCTCCAATAGAAATGATTACATCATGTTGTATGAATCGCTGATAATGGTCGCTGTGTGATCAGAATTCACCCTGACAGCCCTACCGTTTTAGTTTTCGAACCCTTTTTGTCTTTTAGCGTAAAATTCCTGCCTGAACACGCTGAAACGACCATCGGCAATTGCTGCGCGTACCTGGGTCATCAGCGAAAGGTAGTAGTGCAGATTGTGCCATGTATTGAGCCTTGCCGCCAAAATCTCGCCGGCCCGGTAGAGATGGCGGAGATAGGCACGACTGAAGTTACGACAGACGTAGCAGTCGCACTCCGGGTCCACCGGCCCGTTATCCTCAGTATAGGCGGCCCCCTTGATGTTAACCCGGCCAAAACTGGTAAAAAGCATTCCGTTTCTGGCATTCCGGGTCGGCATCACGCAGTCGAACATGTCGTAGCCTGCATTGATCCCCTCGATCAGATCTTCCGGGGTTCCGATACCCATTACATAGCGAGGTGTCAGCGCGGGGAGCATCCCGGAACAGCACTCCATCATCTCGTACCTCAGAGCTGGCTCTTCCCCCACCGAAAGCCCTCCAAGTGCATATCCGTCAAATCCTATCTCGCAAAGCTCTGCAGCGCTCCGCGCCCTGAGTTCAGGATACATCCCACCCTGTACAATGCCGAACAGTGCCTGACCATCCCTCTTTTTGGCCTCTTTGCAACGTCTCGCCCAGCGTGTGGTCAGTTGAAGAGACCTCTGTAGGTATTCGTATTCAGAAGGATACGGTGGGCACTCATCGAAACACATGGCGATGTCGCTACCGAGAGACTCCTGTATTGCAATGGCGGTCTCCGGTGAAATGAAGTGGTACGACCCGTCAAGATGAGACTTGAAACGTACCCCCTCTTCCGAAATTTTGTTGAGTTCGTTTAGGCTGAAGACCTGGAATCCGCCACTGTCCGTGAGGATAGGCCCCTTCCAGGACATAAACCTGTGCAACCCGCCCATACGCTCAACCAGCTCATGTCCGGGCCGGATATAAAGGTGGTAAGTGTTGGAGAGTATGATTTGTGCTCCGACCTCCTCAAGTTCATCGGGGGTCATCGCCTTGACAGTGGCCTGGGTACCGACCGGCATGAAGATGGGAGTCTCAATACTCCCGTGCGGTGTTGTCAAAGAGCCGAGGCGGGCAAGGCCATCCTGCTTTATCAGCTTGAAATGTATTGAAGACAAATTAACCTTCACAAGAAGTTCAGTAGATAAACATTGCATCGCCGTAACTATAAAACCGGAACCTTCGCCTGACCGCTTCTGCATAGGCATTAAACAAAAGATCCTTGCCTGCAAAGGCTGAGACCAGCATCAGAAGAGTTGATTTCGGTAGATGAAAGTTTGTTATCAGGGCATCAACCACCTTGAATCGGTACCCTGGAGAGATAAAAATATCCGCATACCCCTCTCCAGCCACCAGACTGCCATCATCACGGGCAGCCTGTTCGAGGGCCCTGGCCGTCGTGGTACCCAGCGCGACAACCCTTCCCCCCTGCTGCCGCGTCTCTCCTATAAGGTCTGCTGTGGATTGCGGAATAACATACCTCTCACTATGCATCCGGTGGTCACTCAGATCCTCGCTCCGTATCGGCATAAAGGTTCCAAGGCCGACATGCAGGGTAAGTGAAGCAATCCGAACCCCCTTTGAACGAACTGCGTCCAACAGACCGGGGGTTACGTGCAAACCTGCAGTTGGCGCAGCCACTGCTCCGTCACTGCATGCAAAAACCGTCTGGTAGCGTTCTCGATCCTTTTCAACCGGGTTCCTCCTTATGTAAGGAGGTAGCGGGACGGTGCCAAATCTAGCCAGCCAGCTGTCGAAATTTTCAGCAGATTCAAAGGCAACCTTCCAGCACTCACCTTCACCGCGACCTTCTACCCGACCTGACATCCCCCCTGAGAGTCTGACGAGCATACCGATCTTCGGAGGTTTAGAGCAACGGAGCAGACAGTCCCAGAGTTGCGCAGCACCATCGTAGCGCCGCACCAGGAAGACCTCGATCCTGCCGCCGCTATCCTTATTTCCCTGCAACCTGGCCGGAATAACACGCGTGTCGTTGAGCAGCAGAAGGTCACCTGGGCCAAGTAGCTTCACCAGACCACCGAACAGGGTTTCCCCGATTGCACCGCTAGAACGATCCAGGGTCATTAGCCTTGAAGCGTCACGCTGCTCCGTGGCTTCCTGTGCGATCAGTTCAAGCGGGAGTTCGTAATCAAAATCAGCCAGACGCATCTGTCAATCACCGGAAAACGTCACCACCCTTGTACCTGGGTAGTAGTAGGAGAGAATCTCCCGATAATCGAACCCGTCTGCGGCACGCTGTTTGGCACCCCACTGGCAGAGTCCGACACCGTGGCCGTAACCGGTCCCGCTGAAAAACAGTTCATCGTCCACTAATCGAACTTCGAAGCTTGTGCTCTTGATAACGCCGTATCCGAGAGACTTCCTCAGGCCAACCGCAGGCACCGTGACTCGTCCCCGTGAGGTAGTAAGCACCACGTCGGTCAAACGTCCGCTCCGGTTGCGAGAACCAGGGCGCAGATCACGCAGACCAGAAACCGGGAAACCTCCACTCTTGAGCTGGGCCTCAACCTTCTTGAGAGGAATTCTCTGTTCCCATCGATAAGGGTTTACGGTCTGGCAGTAGTTGCAGCTGACACCCTTCAGATACGGTAGATTGTATCCCCAGACATTCTCGGATGCTTCGGTATGCCCACCACAGTTAGAATGGTAGAACGCCTGGACCACTGCTCCAGAATAGGTCAGAACCTCGCCGGCGGTCTCTTTGACCCCACGCGCTGCTCGACTGTCTTCTATGTCGCATCCTTCATATACCTGATCCATTACCGTCGCTTCCATGTGATACGGGGAAGCTTTCCGAGCTTCCTTCTGGAACACAGCATAGGAGCGCGCAATAACCGCCTGAGCCTTGACAGCTTCCATCGGCCACTGGGAAGAGATCTCGCAATTGATGAGGCCGACCAGATAATCCTCAAGGGGGAGTTCATTGATTACCTGCAACCCCTTGTCTGTTGAGGTTACTTCAAGCACTCCTCGAAAGCCTTTGCCGTTAAACAATACAAAAGCAGGTGCCGAAACCTTGATCCCGCGTAATGTCATCCCGTTTACGGCAATACCACTTCTAACCTTACGGACCTCCAGAGGGAAGTTGAGCCGCAACGGCTCTCCGGAATCTGTGGTGGCAAGTATGCCGTTGCCATCCAGTCTGAGGCTATCACCACCCTTGAGCAGAGCTATCCGTATCATATCCTGCTGAAAAGGCTCGATGCCAGCGGTCAGGGAAGGAAGAAGAAGCATCAAGAAAAATAATGTAAAGGTAAAACGCAAGTGGCAGGCCTTTGTCAAAACTTAAAGATGAAATCATACATCAACCCGCAAAGTCAATTTTTTTTGTCTCTATCCGCTTCTCCTTGAAACTTGGCTGGCGTTTTGCTTTAATGAGAAAATAAAACGCCAGGTCAACCAATGGCGGCAATGATAGGGGGTGGTGTTCCCCTTGTCAAGAGCATCGAAGACAATTCGCTGTTAGCTGCAACTACCTGCTGAATTTGCACTTTACAGGATAGTGCGGCTATCTGCACCAACTATTCGAATTACTCGGTTTTAATTATTATTATTCAATAACTTGCATACATTAACAAACCATAACCGCTATTTGGCATACTGAATTACGGTCAAAGCAAGTAACCGTAACCAGAGTGAGCAACTCCATAACTCGCAGGGTCCGGACGATGACATCTCTAAAAACCAAAATACTCGGCATAATAACAATTATTGTAGTAATGATCGTCTCCATATCGGCACTGGTAACCCTGACCCAGCAGAACAGGATCATATCAAGCATTGCCGATCGACACAATGCCATGATTACTGAGACTATCAAGGGCTCCATCACTGATGACATGCTGGCCGGCCATTCTGAGGATATTCGCAAGACCTTTTCCCACATCTCTGACAAGAAACTGTTCAAGACGTTGCGGATCATTGATATGTCCGGCAAGGTCCTCAATTCGGCCGACCCAAGCGAAATAGGCACAATGGCTTTCAGTAAAGCTCTTCTGGCCTATAGAAATGGCATCCAAACAGGCAGCACCCATACCGATGGGCATAATTACGTCAGCTTCTCCCCCATCTACAACGCGGCTGCATGCAATGGGTGTCATGACCCGTCACGCAAGATCCTGGGACTTTTGGAAATTGAAACGCCAATGGACTATATCCAAGGCTTTCTGGACGACACCAGGAGACAGATCATTCTTACCACAGCGATCATCATACTATTACTCATGCTCTCCATCTCATTTTTCTTGTCCAGATATCTGGACATCCCTTTACGCAGCCTCATATCTTCCATGCAGCAAATGGAAAAGGGAGAATTTTCCCCTGCTCCCGTCATATCAAGCAGCAAGGAGATGAACCTCCTCTCAACCCATTACAATCATATGGTGACTAAACTTCAGCAGCTGCTCACCACAACTGTTGCCAATGAGCGCGATTTGGCACGTGCCCAGGAGAAGTTGATCCATCACCAGGAAATTCTCAGCATGAACGAACGACTTGAAGAACAGCTAACCGAAATTGAGGGGCTCAACATATCCCTTGAAGAGAGAATCGAAGAGAGCGAGGAAGCCAATTACAAGATTGCCGACCTTGCCGGTGAGCTTGAAGACAAGAACTCCACCCTTGAGAGGGCTATCTCCCGCCTCTCAACGCTTCACAAGGTGGGACTCGGCATTAACTCAACCATGGAGCTGGACACTCTTTTCCACCTGATAGTTAAATCCACCAAAGAGACACTGCAGGCAGAAATCGGCTACATAGCGCTGCATGACCCCGATGACCAGACCTTCTCCATTGCAACCATCCACGGCTATGACTCTCCTGTTCAGAATAATACTTGGCCGGCATCCTCTTTCCGTGTCTCATCCTGGGTCATCGACAACCGACGACCGATTCTCATCTCCAACATTGCGGAATCTCCGCAATTCGGCACTCACAGCCCACTAGGCTTTCAGCAGAGAACTCTGCTCTCCGTTCCGCTCCTGAACAACGACAAAGTAGTCGGCACCATAAATGTAGTCAATCACATTGATGGAACTCCCTTCACCAATGAAGACCTCGAGCTGCTTATAACCATTGCAGGCCAGGCAAGCGTCTCCCTGATGAACGCCTCGCTCTACGAAGAACAGCAAAAGACCTATCTTAGCACGATCCAGTCACTCGTTTCTGCCATCGAGGCGAGTGACAGCTATACCCGCGGGCATTCTGAACGTGTCACCCACTACAGCCTGCTCCTGGCAAAAAGCCTGGACCTCCCTCAGGAGCGCCTGAAGATCATAGAGAGAGCAGCCATCCTCCATGATATCGGAAAGATTGGCATTGACCTCTCCCTTCTCAATAAACGTGAGATTCTGTCCATCCAGGATGTCGTGCAGCTTAGGGAACACCCTGCCATCGGCGTTAAGATCCTGGAGCCTATCGGATTTCTGCATGATGTAAGTATCTGCATCAGCCAGCACCACGAACGCTTCGATGGTCAAGGCTACCCCAACAGCCACGCTGCCGACGCATTGCTTCTTGAATCGCGCATACTGGCCATTGCAGATGCCTTTGATGCAATGACCTCCGACCGGCCATACCGCAAAGCATTACCGATAGCAGAAGCGATCAGGGAGCTGCATAATAATGCCGGCACTCAGTTCGACCCGCAACTTGTTCCGCAGTTCATTACCGCTCTTTCACTCTCCGGCAGCGAGGAGATCGACCTTCCTGATCTGCCGTTACAAGCTGAAGCTCTACCTCTTTCAGCTTAAAACCGCAAACCGATTGCAGACGTGACCCATTTCATGGTATAAGAACTGCCACTACTTCCCCCATCAATTTTATCTCAGGTTAGACTTGGTGCCCCTTTTACTTGATGTCCATGATCTAGCAACCCAAATCAGAAGCGCCGACCGGGAGGTCAGGGCCCTCAACAGCCTCACCTTCAGCGTTGACGCAGGAGAAACCCTCGCGATCGTCGGAGAGTCAGGCTGCGGTAAAAGCATGACAGCACTTTCGCTGTTGCGCCTTCTTCCTCCGGGTGCCAGGACCGTCAGCGGCTCCGTCTCGCTGGATGGGGTTGATCTCCTGAAGTTAAGCGAAGCAGAAATGCGCAAGGTTCGCGGCAATCGGCTGGCCATGATATTCCAGGAACCGATGACCTCTCTCAACCCAGTCATGACCATTGGCTCTCAGGTTGCCGAAAGCCTCCGCCTGCACCGCGGCCTATCAAAACATGAAGCTGCATCAGAGAGCACCGAACTCCTACGTCAGGTTGGAATCGCCTCCCCTGCCGCCCGCTGTCGTGAATACCCGCACCAGCTCTCAGGAGGAATGCGACAGCGCGTCATGATAGCCATGGCACTCGCCTGCCGCCCATTACTCCTCATTGCCGACGAGCCGACAACTGCCCTTGACGTTACCATTCAGGCTCAGATCCTCGATCTCCTCAACCAGGTCCAGAGCGACCTCGGAATGGGGATGATTCTTATCTCTCACGATCTGGGCATAGTAGCGGAAAATGCCCGCCGTACCGCCATAATGTATGCAGGAACCATAGTTGAGAGTGCCCCTACAGATGAGCTTTTTTCAAACCCTCTACATCCATACACTTCTGCACTTCTCAACTCGCTTCCACAAAGAGCCATCCCAGGCAATAGACTCTCAACCATCCCCGGTCAGGTCCCGGGGTTGACTGGAGAATTACCAGGCTGCGGCTTTTGTGACCGCTGCCCGGACCTTAACCGTCAGTGCCGCCAAGTACCCCCTCCCCTTCAGGAAGTCAGCAACGGCCATCTGGTGAGATGCTGGAAGCACGCATGACTACATCACTTCTTGAAACCAGGGCCCTGGCTCGCGATTTCACGGTGACTGCCGGTCCATTCGGAGTCCGACAGTCACTCACTGCTGTCGCCGATCTCACCATACGCCTCGCTCCAGGTGAGACTTTGGGAATTGCAGGTGAATCCGGCTGTGGCAAATCGACACTGGCGAGGCTCATCATGGGGCTCATCCCCCCCACTTCCGGTGAAGTCCTCTTCCGCGGCAATAGAGTTTCAACAATGACACCAAAGGAGCTGACAGCTTTCAGGCATGCGGTGCAGATCGTTTTTCAGGATCCGTTCTCATCCCTCAATCCCCGAATGCGCATCGGGGATATCATCGGTGAGCCGCTGCAGATTTACAAACTATCATCAGGAATTGATTTACAGGAGCGCGTAAGGGATCTGATGCATCAGGTTGGTCTCGGCCCGGAGTTGATGGGCCGCTATCCCCATGAGTTCTCCGGAGGTCAACGTCAACGGATAGGTATCGCCAGGGCTCTGGCTGCAGCTCCTCAGGTGCTCATTGCGGACGAACCGGTTTCCGCCCTCGACCTCTCCATTCAGGCCCAGATCCTCAACCTTCTGATGGAACTCAAGCAGACCTTAAACCTTTCATTTCTCTTCATCGCACATGATCTCTCAGTTGTTCGTCACATAAGTGACCGGATTGCGATCATGTATCTCGGAAGGATCGTGGAAACCGGCCCGCGAGACGCAATATTTTCTTCATTCCGGCATCCGTACACCGAGGCGCTGATATCGGCAATTCCTCAGATCCAATCTCACGCAAGGGCCAAAAGAATTGTTCTTTCAGGCGATGTACCTTCCCCGCTGGCGATTCCTGCAGGGTGTCCCTTTAACAGCCGTTGCCCATACGTCAGAGAGCGGTGCAGACAAGATAGACCCTTACTGGAAGAGATTGAACCGGGTCACTTCGTAGCATGTCATTTCTGTAATGAGATTTTTATTAACTCTTTTTGTTGACATTTATTTATGTAGGAACTATACAGACCATAATATTGGGGCATACCTGCGCAGCAGGGGAGATAAATCGCATGGATTTCGATAAGAGTAGAGGTTTCGACACGGAAGCTGATATTTTCAAGGTACTTGGACATCCGATCAGGCTCAAAATAGTTGCGGGGCTCTGTTCGAAGGAATGTAACGTAAAGTACATCTGGGAATGTCTTGGACTGCCGCAGGCAACGGTATCGCAGCACCTGGCGCTACTGAAAAACAAAGGGATTATTGAAGGCAAACGTGACGGCGTTGAGGTTTTTTATACCGTTGTACACCCACTTGCTAAAAAGATCATCGAAATCATAGGCTAGACAGACCGGAAGATTTGTTCCACCCCCCTCCCTTCGGAGGGGTTTTTTATTTTGTGCCACAGTTCGGGGAAAAACCCAATGACAAGAATTGAACTTGCACAAGGTCGCGAAAGACGCGTCAAATCCGGACATCCCTGGATTTTCAGCAATGAGATCGCCCGGGTCGCGGGTCTGTCCATGCCAGGAGACCCTGTTGAGGTTTTTGCCGCCGACGGCTCGTTTCTCGGCACTGGCTATCATAACCCACACTCGCTAATCGCAGTGCGCCTGCTTGCCCGAACCCGCGTAGATATCAACTGCCCATCCTTCTTTGTGGAAAGGCTCCAGCGGGCACTGGCATACCGGCAACAGATATATCCGGGACTCGCAAGTTACCGTGCCGTGCACGGCGAAGGGGACTTTCTCCCTGGGTTGGTAGTGGACAGGTATGGAGAGTATCTCTCAATCCAACTTTTGAGTTGCGGGATGAATGCGCGTAAAGAAGCCATAGTCGAAGCTTTGCAGAAGGTTTACCAGCCTGCCGGCATCGTTGCGCGAAACGATGTTGCGGTCCGTATCCTTGAAGGACTGGATGAGGAGATAGAGATCCTTGCCGGCACTATTCCCGAGCACCTTGATATAGAGGAACATGGACTACGTTTCAGGGTCAATCTGCTTTCCGGGCAAAAAACCGGGCATTTCCTCGACCAGAAGGATAATCATCTTCTCCTGAAGGATCATGTGGCAGGAAAAGAGGTGCTGGACTGCTTCTGCTACTCTGGCAGCTGGGGGGTCCATGCCGCTTACTTTGGCGCCGCCCAGGTGACCTGCCTTGACATCTCTTCAAAGGCAATAGCACTGGCACAAGAGAATGCCGCGCAGAACGGGGTTGCAGACAGGATGGCATTTGAAACCATAGATGTCTTTGAGCGGCTAAAGAGTATGAAGAGCGAAGGGAGATACTTTGACCTTATCGTCATGGACCCACCTGCTTTCGTCAAGAACCGCAAGTTACTGAAGGAGGCCCAGAAAGGCTATATCACCATCAACCGCAGGGCTCTCGAGCTGCTCAACCCCGGAGGTGTTCTGATAACCTGTTCATGCTCGTACCACATGGAGCGTGAGATGTTTCGCAACCTACTCACAACGGCAGCGCAACAGGCAGGAAAGAACCTGCGCCTCCTGGAGGTACGGTCCCAGTCGCCGGACCACCCAATCCTTCTGAATGTTCCTGAAACCGAGTACCTGAAATGCGTGATGCTGCAGGTGGCCTGAATAACAACTTCGTCCGATTCCAGATCAAGGATGATATCAAGGCGGCGAGGATTGAGGCGACGAGACGTACATGAACCGTACGTTGAGGAGCCGAAGTCGAGCCAACAAAGATAGCGCCTTGATATGGAGTTGGAATCACGCCTTTCGCCCCACCCCGTAGATCACCTCATAGGTAGCGGGAATGCCATTTTCATTCCCGAACTCCGTACGGTACAGTTCCATCATTGTCAACATCACCCGCCGTTCTGCAAGTCCGCGAACTGTCGACCTGACCGCATTGCCAGCACCAATCCGTCGTATGGATCGAAGCAGATGCGGAACATCGGGATGGGTCTCAATCTCAAGCTCAGATGCAAGATACTCCTCATCAAGCCCGGCAAGTCTGAGCGCCGTCCTCACGTGCTCAACATCCTTGAACGTATGGGTCCGGTCAGATCCACCGTTCCCAGCTGTTTCTACGGCCAGACGATAGGAGTCACGCAGCTCAAACAGGGTCTCCCTGCCAAACAGGGCGAAACAGAACCGCCCACCCGGGCGTAGGACCCGTGTTATCTCATTTAAGGCCGGTTCCAGGCTCTCCAGCCACTGAAAAGTGGATGTAGAAACCACGAGATCAACGGAAGCAGGGGTAAAGGGGAGATATTCCGCATCCGCGGTGACAAACCTTACCCGAGAGTTGCCAGCGAGCCGCTCACGTGCAGCCAGTCCCATGCCGATTGCCATGTCAAGCCCCACCAGTTGTGCTCCGGGATAACTCACCGCAAGCTTTTCCAGAAGTACGCCTGTTCCGGACCCGATATCAAGTATAGTGCCCTGTTCAGGTACAGCAGAGAGCAGACGGACGAAACGATCCAGAACCCTTTTCTGTACAATCGCATGACGATCGTACTCATTTGCCTGGCTGTCAAAGGAACGCCGTACCCGCTGGCGGTCAATCCCGGACATGGAGCCTCTCAAGAAATCCCCCAAGCAGTCGATTGAACTCCTCCGGGTGCGAGAGGAAAGGCGCATGACCACAACCTTTCATCACCTCCATTTCTGAATCAGGGATATGCTCTGCCATGTACTGTGAAGCCGCCGGCAGAGAGATGGTGTCACAACTGCCGTGGAGCAGGAGTACCGGCCTGTCGATACGCGGCAATATCCTTCGAAGGTCCGCTCCGGCGAGCAGTTCAAGTCCCTGAAGCGCAACCCCGGATGCAGGCTGCCTGCCGAGAAGTATGATCTCTCTAACTACACGCTGGTACTGATCCTGCTGGATCTCGTCAGGTGCAAACATCTTCTTGAAAAAATCACCCATGGTCTTTGCATAATCCCGTTGCAGTCGTATCGCCATCCCGCGGATATCCTTGGAGGGCAAACCGTGGGCGTATCCCTCGCCCGCAACGAAGCGCGGGGTTGTACCTACCAATACCAGCCCTGCCAGTAGCTCCTTCAGTGCGGCAAAGGCCTCAAGCGCCACCATGCCACCCAGAGACCAGCCAACGAGCACAACCCGTTCCAGTGACAACCCCTGTATCAGCTCGACCAGATCTTCAGCCATATCTGACAGAGTGAGCTTTGTCGACATCGGGGCAACGGAACGACCGTGTCCGCGCAGATCAGGTACGATAACCCTCCAGGAATCTGTCAGCGCCTTCTTCTGGAAATGCCACACAATACCGCTCATTGCCCAGCCGTGGATAAATACAATGGGAGACCCTTCACCCAGTTCTTCATAGTAAAGGTCTTCATTAGTATGCAGCCTGAAGTACATCACCGTCCCCCTGCTGAGCATCTGCTGATGACTCCGAGAGTTGCACCTACCCGCTCGATCGCTTTTGCGGCAGCAGCAATCTCTTCAACCGAATGGGTTGCCATGATGGTGCAGCGGAGCCTGCTCGTACCGGTGGGTACCGTAGGTGGCCGTATCCCCTGGACAAACAACCCCTCCTCAAGCAGGAGTCGGGTAAATTCCATGGTAAGCTTTGCGTCTCGGGTGAGGATCGGAACAATTTGCGAATTGCTCCCCATGGTATCGAAACCAGAGCCCTTTAAAGCACTCCTGAAGTTTGACGTATTCTTCTGCAGGTTGTTTCGCAGTACGGCACCTTCCGGCGAATCCACAAGGTCAATCGCAGCCAGCGATGCAGCAATGACCGCAGGTGGCAGCGAGGTTGAAAAGATGAAACTTCGGGCACGGTTTACAAGGTAGTCTACCAGATCTTGGCTTGCAGCAGCGTAGGCACCAAAGCTTCCGAGAGCCTTGCCGAGTGTACCCATATGAATGTCAATCGAATCTGAAACTCCGAATAGTTCAGCGCTTCCCCTGCCATTGGGTCCCAGCACTCCGGTTGCATGGGCATCGTCTACCATCAGAACGGCTCCGAACTCCTTTTTGAGCCTTGCCAGTTCGTCAAGATGCGCGATGTCGCCGTCCATGCTGAACACCCCGTCGGTTACTATCAGGCGACGTCCGGTGGTGTCGGTATTCTCAAGGAGCCTTCGCAATGCAACCATATCGTTGTGAGGATACCGGATGAGCCTTGCTCTGGAAAGCAGAGCACCATCAACTATACTGGCGTGGTTAAGACGATCCGAAAAGATGCAATCACCCCTTCCGACCAGTGAGGCAATAATCCCGGTATTTGCCGCATACCCTGAATTAAAGAGCAGGGATGCCTCAGTTCCTTTAAAAGTAGCAATCCGTTTCTCAAGTGCATCATGGAGTTCCATGGTGCCTGAAACCAGCCTCGAAGCGCCGCTTCCGGTCCCGTAACGGTTAATTGCCAATGCTGCGGCCTCTTTCAGGGCCGGATGGTTTGCAAGTCCGAGATAATTGTTGGAACAGAGAATCAGCAACTCTTTCCCGTGCAAAGATATTCGAGGGCCCTGCTCACCCCCGATCGTCCTCATCTGACGATAAAGTCCCTGCTCCCTGAGGGCATCCAGTTCTCCCCTAATATCTTCCAGCACAGTCTGCACGAGCCTCCAGATCTACTGTTACATTAGCGGCAAAGTTCTAACACACTGCCACTTGCTAGTCAACCTATGATGGAACCAGGTTTACCTCTTCAGTTGCCAGCTACAGGGACAAGATCGATAACTGTAACTTCTGGAGGGGCCAGGAATCGAATCGGTGGACCCCAGGTGCCGGTACCCCTGCTAACATAAAGGATAGATCCGTCGGAAGATCTGTTAGCGCCGGCCTTAACTGGAAAAGAGAGATAGGTAAGGAAATTGAATGGAAAGATCTGTCCTTTGTGCACATGACCTGAAAGCTGCAGGTCAAATCGGCCGCTGCTGTCCGGATGAATTACCGGACGGTGCTTGAGAAGCACCGTGAATGAGTTCCGATCCCCTGCCGGTAATAGCCCCTGCTCGTTGCTACCGGAGACATCGCCCCAACGGGCAGCGACAGGATCGTCTACTCCTGCGATGGTAAGGAACGGAGTGGGTTTTGCACTCTCTCTGCGAAGAACCTTGAAGCCGGCACTTTCTAAAAATTTGACCGAATTGCCCAATCCCGCATAATACTCGTGATTGCCCAGAACCGCGTACATCCCGAAGCGGGGTGAGAGTGTAGAAATCATCGCCGAAAGGCCGTTCAAACGGTGAATCTGACCATCCACAACATCTCCGGTGACAACTATCAGGTCTGGCCTCGCAAAGCTTACGACCTTCAGCATTCGCTGCAATCGCCACTTTCCGATCATAACGCCCAGATGCACATCAGAGAGAAGTACAATACGGATGCTATTTGAAACCCCTTGAATCTTCGGGCTCTTTATCTGCAAATATTCGGTACGAATATCCTGGGCTTCATAAACGCCGTAGATGGTCAACACTGTTGCAAGCAGAACTGCAAGCCGTGCTGCATAGGCATTCAGTGGATATGATGCCTTTCCGGTTCGATTGCCTGAAAACCAGAACAGTAGCCACCTGATGACGCGATAGGAGTCGATTACCCCAAGCACCACCGTTAAAAAAAAGACATACCCCATCCAGCAAAAGCCGATCCAAGCCATAACTACAGCCAGATCTGCATGACCTCTATGCTCTGCAATCCTTACGGCTAAAGGTGCAAGCACCATTAACAGCAGAAATACAGCAATAAGAGATCTGGAGAAGCGCGAAGGGAAGAGAGATGAAATGCGCAGAAAAACATAAAGGTGCATTCCACCGTACAGGAAAAAGAATGTCGCCAGAAAAAGAGTCACGGGACTTGTATATCACAGGAGAGTTTACTTGCATACTTCTGTACGATACAATTTACTTATGAAACCAAGAACCCTTATTATCGGTGACATACACGGCTGTGCACAGACTATGCAGCATCTCATATTTAAGGAGATCAGGCTCCGCCATATGGACCGTCTGTATTTCGTCGGTGATCTCATCGACCGCGGTCCGCGAACCAGGGAAGTCCTGGAAACCATCATTCGCCTGCAGGAGGCAGGCTATACTGTTAATTCCGTTCGTGGGAACCATGAGGAGATGCTCCTCAATGCCTGCCATAACAAGTATGATTTTCTTCTCTGGATCGAAAACGGCGGGCAGTCTACCCTCAAAAGCCTTAGCGTAGAGGATCCTTGTGAGATTTCTGCACGCTATCTCCAATTAATACGATCCTTCCCGTACTACATACTGCTGGATAAGTTCATACTCTGCCATGCAGGAGTGAATTTCAATACAAAGGAACCATTGGCAGATACCCAAGCCATGCTATGGAGTCGCAACCTGGAGTTCATACCTGATCGGCTGGGTGGACGAAAATTGATTTCCGGCCATACTGTCCACACGATCGATGAAATCAGATCAAGCCTTACATCAAATCGTATCCATCTTGATGGAGGCTGCGTTTTTAATGAGAATCCAGTTCTGGGATATCTCGTTGCCCTAGAAATCGAAAGCATGATGCTTTACCAATCAAAAAATATTGACATTTAAGCATATTACACAAGTGCCCTTCCCCTCTCATCCGATTATCCTAACTTTATGTATACCCTTTCTCCTTAAAGTATTCCGTTCCCTCCCCGATAGAAAAAGTATACACGATTCATTCAGACGCATCTCCAAGGAGAATACAGATGGCATTTAAGCGGTATAGAGACTGGCCAATTCTTTCAAAAATCCTCATTATTCCGATCATCAGCTTTCTAGTAATCCTTTTCGGAGTTGAGTTTGCAGTTATCCCTTCTATTGGGGATAAAATTATAGAGCAGAAGAAAATCGCCACACGTCAGTCGGTAGAGGTGGCGTACGGAATTATTGAAGATCGTGCTAAACAGGCAAAGGAAGGGAAAATCTCACTGGAAGATGCACAAAGATTATCAGTAGAAACTATAAAGGTACTTCGATACAGCGGTAAGGAATATTTCTGGATTAACGACCTGGGCAAACCGATACCTAAGATGATCATGCATCCAACAGTTCCTGCTCTCGACGGTAAACTCCTCGACGACCCGAAATTCAGTAAAGCAACGAGCATGCAGCTTGGAACTGACGGCAAGGTCACGAAACTTGACAAGAAAAACCTGTTCGTTTCATTTAATGAGGTTACCGAACTGGCCGGTCATGGCTATGTTAACTATGAATGGCCAAAGCCCATTTCAAATGGAGGGGTTACATCAGAGCTCTACACAAAGCTCTCTTATGTAAAGAAGTTCGAACCGTGGGGATGGGTTATCGGAAGCGGTATCTATGTAGATGATGTTTCCAAAGAAGCCTCAGGAGATAGGATCTGGATCTACGGGGCAACTCTTACTTTCTCCTTGATACTGCTGCTTCTGGCCTGGTCTGTAGGAAATGGCATAAAGAAGACTCTTCGAGATGTTGTAAACGGACTTACTCAGATGGCTGTTGGCGACGCTGATCTAACACAGAGGATGGATGTCAAACGCGATGATGAGTTCGGAGAACTCGCAGCTGCATTCAATACATTTCTAGAAAACCTTCATAAGATCATCTCTATGGTAATGAAGAACGCAACTCAGGTAGCACACGCTTCTGTCGACATGAAGCTGCGCTCCAGTGCGATGGCTGATAGCGCTGAGCGCGTCGCAATTGACGCAACTACCGTAGCAACTGCAAGTGAGGAGATGTCCGCAACATCAAACGATATTGCAAGCAACTGCGTTCGTGCTGCTGAATCATCACTACGCACGTCAGGTTTTGCAAAAGACGGGGCAGTTGTAGTAAACAATACCATTACAGTCATGAATAGAATTGCTGAACAAGTCAGGTCCTCTGCGAGCACAGTCGGCTCTCTGGGCGAAAAGTCAAATCAGATCGGTGCAATAGTAGGCACCATTCAGGATATAGCTGACCAGACAAACCTTCTGGCCCTTAATGCAGCTATTGAGGCTGCAAGAGCAGGCGAACAGGGTCGCGGATTTGCAGTTGTCGCAGACGAAGTGCGGGCACTTGCAGACCGCACCAGCAAGGCAACCCGCGAAATCAGCGAAATGATTAAATCGATACAGATTGAGACTCAGGGCGCCGTTGACGCTATGAATCAGGGGGTCAAGGAAGTGCATGACGGGACTTCCGAAGCAACGCGTTCAGGCGAGGCATTAAACCAAATACTCTCCCAAGTAGACGAAGTTACACAGCAAATCAATCAGATAGCAACTGCCGCTGAAGAACAGACCGCAACCACCGGCGAGATTAGCGGGAATATCGGCAGAATAACCGAAGATGCACTCAAGAGCTCTCAATACGCGCAGGAAACTACCACCGCTGCAGAAGGACTTAATAAGCTCGCGGAGGAACTGATAAGTGCAATCGACAGATTCAGGACAATAATAAAGTGGAACGACAGGATGAGCGTTAACGTCCGCAAGTTCGATGACCAGCACAAGCAACTGGTCACGATGATACAGAAGCTTAATGATGCAATGAAGAAGGGTGAAGGTCAACAAGTAATCAGCGACACACTTATGGGTCTAGTTACATACGCCGACACCCATTTCAAGCAGGAAGAAGCTCTTATGCAGGAACACAGTTATCCTGACTACCATCCTCACAAACAGCTACACGACGATCTTCGCAAAAAGGTTGGAGATGTGATTACGGAGTTTGAACAAGGCAGGGCTGTACCAGCCGAAATAATGGCCTTCCTCAGCGACTGGCTGATTAATCATATCATGAAGCAGGATAAGAAATACGGCGAGTTCTTCAGCAAGAAAGGGATCAGGTAGAGAGATTGTCATCCCCTGTCGATTCATAGTTGATGTCCTGACAACGTGATCTTTCTTTCAAAGCAGCGACAAGAAAACGCCCCGCCTCTCATTTGAGAAGCGGGGC
>CAZGQM010000009.1:0-132059 GCA_964528055.1 uncultured Geoanaerobacter sp.
CAGCGGGTCATGCCACCCGGAGTCTTGAGCCAGTTGGAGGGAGCATCCACCCCGCCGTAGCAGGTGACGCCGGCCTCTTTCAGCCCTTAGCGGATGATCCGGGCGTTCTCCATGTAGTAGTCGATGATCTCCTTGGTCTGTTTCCACCCTTCGTCGGAGTAGACCGCTTCGGCCGCCCGCTGCACCGGGTAGGAGGCGCCGTTGAACTTGGTGGTGGTGCGGCGGAGCCAAAGCTTGTTGAAGGAGTACTTTTCACCCGTGCTGGTCGTTCCCATCACCTCTTCCGGCACGACCACCAGGCCGCAGCGCACGCCGGTGAATCCGGCGGTCTTGGAGAAGGAGCGAAACTCGATGGCGCACTTCTTTGCCCCGTCGATCTCGTAGATGGAGTGGGGGATATCCGGGTTGGTGATGAACGCCTCGTAGGCAGCGTCGAAGAAGATGACCGCGTCATTGGCAATGGCGTAGTCGACCCATTTTCTGAGCTCGGCCTTGCTGGCCACGGTGCCGGTCGGGTTGTTTGGGAAGCAGAGATAGATGATGTCCACCTTCTGGTTGGGGAGCGACGGGATGAAGTTGTTAGCATTGTTGCACGGCATGTAGACTATGTTCTCGTAATACCCCTTGTCGTTGGCTTCACCTGTGCGGCCTATCATGACGTTGGTGTCGTTGTAGACCGGGTAGACCGGGTCGCCGATGGCCACCACGTTATCCAGGGCAAAGATGTCCAGGATGTTGGCGCAGTCGCACTTGGAACCGTCGGAGATGAACATCTCCTCGGTCTTGAGGGAAACCCCCAGCGGCTTGTAGGATTTCTCGATGATGGCGTTGATCAGCCAGTCATACCCCTGCTCCGGGCCGTAGCCGGCGAACTGGTCAGTGGTGCCGAGATCGTCGACGGCCTTGTGGAACGCCTTGAGCACGGCCGGGGCAAGCGGGCGGGTAACGTCGCCGATCCCCAGGCGGATCACCTTGGCGTTCGGATTGGCGGCGGCGAATTCGCGCACGCGGCGGCCAATCTCCGGGAAGAGGTAGCCGGCTTTCAGTTTAAGGTAGTTGTCATTGATTTTTGCCATTTTCGGTAAATCCTCCAATTTAGTATTTATAAAGGAAATGCCGCAAGTCGCGGCAAATCAGATTGTAGATTTTCAATTTATCTTTCGGGATGTCGATTTTGAGGCAAGTTCAAGACGTCCGAGTAAGAGCGGGGAGCGAGGCAGCGCCACGTCGCTCAAGCGATGACGAAGGCAACGCCGAAATTGGCCAAAAGCGGCATTCCTCTTATTTCAAGCCTAATACATCCTGCATGTCGTATATCCCTGGAGACTGTGAAACGACCCATTTGGCGGCCCGCACACTGCCGCGGGAGAACATGTCGCGGGTCATGGCCCGGTGGGAAATCTCGATCCGCTCACCCTGGCCGATGAAGTAGACGGTGTGCTCGCCGATGATGTCGCCACCGCGCACGGTCTGCATGCCGATCTCTTCCTTGGTCCGCTCGCCGCAGATCCCCTCGCGGTGGTAGTTGGCCACCTTGTTGTAGTCGCGCCCCAGCGCCTCGGCCACCACCTCGCCCATGCGGACGGCAGTTCCGCTTGGTGAGTCCTTCTTCTTGTTATGGTGCAACTCGACTATTTCCACATCGAAGTCGTCACCCAGGGTCTTGGCCACGTCCTTCAGAACCTTGAAGCAGACATTGACCCCGACCGACATGTTCGGCGCGAGGACACAAGGAATCTCTTTCGCCAGTTCGGCGGCAAGGGCGCGCTCTTCAGGGGTGAAGCCGGTGGAGCCGATGACGATCGCCTTTTTCTTCAGGCTGCAGAGTTCCAGGTTCTTGAGCGACACCTTGGGGGTGGTGAAATCGATAAGAACATCACATCCCGCAACAACTGCATTCAGGTCATCGGAGATGACCAGACCCAGGTTACCGCAGCCAGCGATGAGCCCCGCATCTTGTCCAACCAGTTCGTGACCCGGTCGTTCCAGGGCACCAGAGATGGTACAGCCCGCCTCTTTGACGGCAACGATAATCCTCTGACCCATGCGGCCGGCAGCGCCGCAGACAGCAACTTTAATCATGTCATGCCTCACGTATGAATTCGTAGGGGCGATTCATGTAATCGCCTGGCTATCGGGCAAACACAAGGTTTGCCCTTACAGACAATTTCAGATCAGTTTGTATTCTTTCATGATCTCGGCCAACTTCGCCCTATTCGCTGCGCCCATCTCGCAAAGCGGCAAACGGACTTCGTCGCTGCACTTGCCCATCAATCCAAGAGCGGTTTTGACCGGGATCGGGTTCGACTCGATGAACATGGCATTGCCAATTTTCAGAGTATCAAGATGCAGCTGACGCGCTTTGGTCAGATCACCGGCGAAGAAGGCGTCAGTCAGATCACCCACGGCCTTCGGCATGATGTTGGCCAGTACCGAAATAACACCCACGGCCCCACATGCCATCATCGGGAAGGTGATGAAGTCGTCTCCGGAGAATACATCAATCTGGTCGCCGCAGAGGGCCATGATTTCGGAGGCCTGCTGCAGGGACCCGGTTGCCTCCTTTATGGCGACGATGTTCTTGTGCGGAGCCAGCTTGGCCACGGTTTCCGGCAGCATGTTGACACCGGTCCGGCCAGGCACATTATAGAGGATCTGCGGTATGTCAACGGCATCGGCGATCGCCTTGTAGTGACGCACCAGTCCTTCCTGAGTAGGCTTGTTGTAGTATGGGGTCACCAGAAGCACTCCGGCCACACCCATCTCCTTGGCTTTCTGGGTCAGCTCGATCGCTTCGGCGGTAGAGTTTGAACCGGTGCCGGCGATGACCGGAACCCGGCCCTTGGCCTGCTCGAAGACGATCCGGACCACGTCCATGTGCTCATCGTAATCAAGGGTTGACGATTCGCCGGTGGTGCCGCAGGCGACAATGGCGTCGGTGCCATTCTCAACCTGGAAATCGACCAGCTCCCGCAACTTCTTCTCGTCGACCGCACCATTGTTGAACGGGGTAACGATGGCTACAATGCTTCCTTTAAACATATCCTTTTCCTCCTCGTTGGAGTTTAAATTACAGAAAAGATTGCCAAACCATGGCGGTATACGGTAAAAGTGGTTTTATGTATCATAAGCAATGTAAAAAGTAAAGGTTTTCAGCCGGTTCACCAAAGGGGGGTCCCATGAAGATCCGCAATAAAATCCTCGATTATGACTTTGAAGAAGTGCTGGATACCAAAACCCGCGAGTTGATCCGGGTCGGCTGCGCCGTGGCAGTAGGCTGCCCCACCTGACTTAAAAAGCACTTCGCGGTCGCGAAGGAGGCAGGGGCAACTGAGGCCGAACTGAAAGAGGCTATGGCCTACGGGATCATAGCACCTTCCGGGCGGGCTAAAAACTTTGCAGTCAGCATGTTTGAGGAGCTGGGACTTTAATTCCAATTCCATATCAAGGCACTATCTTTGTAGGCTTCGTCTTAGGCTCCTCAACCTACTACCTGTACGCCTGCGTCGCCTCGATCCTCCGCCTTGATTTCATCCTTGATTTGAAATTGGAACCATCACAATCATGTCCGTACCAACTCCAGGACCACACCGGCGACACACTGCAGGAAAGAGGCGCCCGGTCTCTATCAGACGAAACGTCATTAACCTGTCACTGCCGGTGCTCCTGTCGTCCCTGTTTCAGCGGTTAGTCTCCATTGTTGACATCTTTCTGGTGGGTGGCCTTGGTGCAGCTGCTATAGCAGCAGCCGGCCTGGGGCAGCTTCTTATCTTCGTTGTAATGACCGTTTTCTGGGGGCTTGCCACCGGAACGACGGTCGTCATCGCTCACCTTTGGGGTGGAGGGCTCCGCAAGGAGGCCCGCCGTGCGGCTTTTGCGGCACTGCTCGCCTGCGGCGCAATGGCAGTGGTCGCGTCGCTCGTCGGATGGGCGTACGGCACCGATCTGGCCAGATTCCTCGGGGCTCAAGGCGATGTAATCCGCTTTGCCGACGGCTACATCAGACTGGTCTTCATCTGTTTTGCCTTCACCGCAGGGCTCAACATTCTCTCAGCCATCATGCAGGGGATCGGCGACACGAGGACCCCGATGGAGGGGATCATCCTGGTCAATATCCTCCATCTGCTGCTTGCCTGGCCCCTGATCTACGGCGCGTTCGGCTTACCCCGCATGGAGGTGATCGGTGCAGCCTATGCCATCAATATCTCTGAATTCTGCGGCTTCGCCTACTTGCTTATTCAGGGGTTACGCAGGAGGTATATAAAGATCGGCAGGCCGGATCTGGAGCTTTTCGCCAGGATCTGGCGGGTCGGCTATCCCGTGGCGCTTGAGCGGATTGCCCAGCAGTCGGGACAGCTTCTGTACTCCAAGTTCATCATCTCTTACGGAACCGCAGCCTATGCGGCTCACCAGATAGGGCTCTCCATTGAGTCACTCTCGTTCATGCCAGGTGCCGGGATGGGGATAGCAGCGGCAACCCTTATGGGGCAGTCTCTGGGTGCGCGGAAATACAGGCGGGCTCGCATCGGCCACCGAGAGGCGCTCCGTCTCGCCGTCATTGTCATGGCATGTATGGCGCTTATCTTCTTTTTTCTACCGACCCAATTGATCGGTCTCTTCACCCATGATCCGGCGGTAATCGAAAAGGGGAGCGTTTTCCTCAGGCTGGTCGCCTTTGCCCAGGTTCCGCTGGCAATCTCCTTTGTCTACGCAGGGAGTCTGCGCGGTACCGGAGATACCCATTACGTCTTCCTCGTTACGCTGGCTTCCATGTGGGGGATCAGGGTCCTGCTCTCCTACATCGCTGCAGAGATGTTGCATCTCTCTCTGTATGTAGTCTGGGGGGTCTTCCTGCTGGACTGGATGTTTCGTTCGGTGGCCTTCTGGTGGAGATACCGGAAGAGGGAGCTGCATACCGTTACCCTGTAATACCAATTCCATATCAAGGCCCTATCATCAAAGGCTCGTCTTCGGCTGCTCAACGTACTGCCATGTACGCCTCGCACCCTCAATCCTCGCCGCCTTGATATCATCCTTGATCTGGAATTGGAATAACGTGAAAAGGGGCGAAAGCCCCTTTTCACCGATGCGCAAAATGTTATTTGAACCTGAGAACTACCGGCATGATCCTGCCGCTCTCCCTTTCCATGAGCTGCAAACGGAGTTCCCTGGCTGAATTGACCTCGCCGGGGAAAAAGAGGAAACCGCTCGCCAGATGCTCATTCGGAACCTTCTTCCCTTCCAGGCTTTTGGAGCGCAGGTCGTCAGTTATCCTGTATTCACGATCCTTAGATGTCCCCTCTTTCACCCCTCCGAACACCGCACCCCCTGCAGCGCCGAGAGCCGCTCCCTTGCCAAGGGCCGAACCGACGTTCGTCCCGGAGACGATACCGAGTGCAGCACCGATGACCGAACCGGCAGCTGCGCCGAGCAGCGCACCCTTTCCCGCACCTTTGCCAAAGAATGAAGCCAGCTGGGTTGACTCTTCGAGTCGTTCGATTGCCACATTGGTTGGGATTAGTGTCCAGTAGTTGCCGGCGTCATCCACCAGAAATGTCTGCGAGGTGAAGATTTCGAGAGCTGTGCCGCTCTTGTTGTTCAGCACCACCTGGACCGGCAGGATGCCGGCACCCTTTATGTCGAAGCCGAATGCCTGCTCTGCGGCATCGCTTGAAGCAAAGGCCTCACCACCAATGGAAATTCCATCGATGAGCTGATTGTTGATATATGCCTCTGGTGGACGGAAGCCGGCAAACTGGGTCTTGTATGTCGAGCAGCCGGACAGCATAAAGAGCGGAATAATAAGAGTTGCTACAAATTTTCGCAACATAACCTCCTCCTTAAGGGGATAATTGCCCTTAACACGCATAGGTTCAGTATCACCAAGTTTCTGTACTAAATTGTACCGCTACCTTAAGGGTGAAGCAACGGCAGATCGCACTCTTCATCAGCCGGTGCCGACCTCCCCCTGGCATACGGTAAAGTAAAACGTTGCCCCCTGGTCGGGTTCCCCATCAGCCCAGACACGTCCCCCATGACGCTGTATAATGCGGCGGACGGTAGCAAGGCCTACCCCTGTGCCGGGAAATTCGTGGGCTGTGTGTAGACGACTGAAGGCCAGGAAGAGTTTTTCAACGTAAGCCATCCTGAAGCCGGCACCGTTATCACGCACAAAGTAAACGGTTTCCATACCCTGCTGCATGGATCCAACCTCTATCTCCGCGGCGGGTTTCTTTGCGGTGTATTTCCATGCGTTGCTCAGGAGGTTATGGATAACGACTCGCAGGAGATTCTCGTCCCCTTCGGCCACGATTCCATCCTGAATCTGGAAACTGGCCTTGCGCCCCGGATGTTGGAGCTGAAGTTCGGCTGCTATGGTATGAGCAATGGTACTCAGATCTATGCTGCTTCGTTGCAGCTCAGTACGGGACGCACGGGACAGTTCCAGAAGGTCGTCGATCATCTGGAGAGTACGATCGGTTATATCCAGTACCCTTAACGCATAGTCACGCTCAACCCTGTCTGCTGTTCCCATCTCTTCCAGCAAGAGCTGGCTGAAGCCGCGGATCCCAGTGAGCGGCCCTCGGAGGTCATGCGATACGGTGTAGCAGAATGCCTCCAGTTCTTCATTCGCAAGCTGCAACTGCTCAGTGCGACTCTCAACACGGCTTTCCAGCTGCTGTCGCTGATATGCAACCTCATCAAGAGCCAGCTGGCGTTCAATATGCTGGCTGAGTGTGAGGGCTGCCGCCTTGAGCAGATAGATCTCGGGATCATCCCATTCCCTCTCCCTGTCGCACTGGTCAAAACCTATGAATCCGAAAAACGAGCCATTTACATGCATCGGGAGGATAAGGATGCTAAGGATCTGCTGAGATTCGAGAAAAGCCCTCTCTTCAGGGGGTAAATCCGTGACCCTGCCGGTAACTGGTCGCCCCTGTTGCAGAAGAGGGAGCCACCGCCTGGATGGCGATTCCGCGAAGACAATACCTCTCAGTTCATTATTGTCTATCTGTGGAAGTATGCCCGGAGAGCACCATTCCGCACGTTGGCTTGTCAGAAGCTTCCCCTTTTCACCCTCATGATTCTCAAAGATGTATACACGACTGGCACCGGCGGCAAGGCCGAGCATTCTGAGAATGCCTTCGTACGACTCCTGGTACCCCGGATGCGTAAGGAGCAGCTGGTTTGCCTCAGATAAGGCCTTCAGGTAGCGACCTCGGCGCTGAAGCGACTGCTCAACCAGCTTACGTTCCTTGAGTTCCGCCTGCAATGCATGACGCGCACGCCATTCACGATAGGCAACAAAAATGAGCACAACCCATGTTGCTACCGGAAGCAGCAGATGAAATGTCATCAGATGAATCATCCCTTCATCAGGGGAAGATTTGAAGATGGTGAAAACGTCCATATCCTATTGATCCTGTTGTCGAGCACTGGCATTTACATCATTGCGTTGGCAAAAATGTGGTTTCTCCAATATAGTCAATATCACCAAATGTAATCCTTCGCAATCTCCCGTTTATCGTGGCCGTAGAGAATATGGAGTACCCGAAGTCGCTTCAGCTTCACCGGCGAGAGCGATCCAAGTGGAAGATAGACGATTTTTTTACCCATACGGGACGCCAGCTGCCTGAAAATAGAGCGCGGCGGCTTGGGAGCGGCATAGAGCAGGTGCGACTCCTGCGTGTAGTCCAGCGCTGCGAGCAGCAGTATCTCGTGCTTGCCGCGGGCAAAGGCGTAGTCCGGATCTCGCCAGACATCGAACATCCGACGTGGAGGATAGGCGAGAAGGAACCCGCCGTATTCACAGCGGCAGATTCCTGGCCCGACCACGTTATCAACGGGAGAGGTGGAATAAAAGGCCATGTCCGACTCCTGGGCATGTTCCCCAAGCCAGGTCATCAGGTACGGAAACTTATCGCCACTTCGGTCCTCGTTGAAGATCACCACCACGCTTCCTACCCCCCCCTTCACCCGGAGCTGCTCCCGGACATAGACCCGACCCGAATGGAGATTGCGCAGCGTTTCACGCATATCGATCCCATCAAAAAGTGACGATGTAAGCGGCTCCACCCGGCATTGCTCCTCTGACAGCTGCTTTACCCCCTTCTTCTTGAGAAAGTTCCCGTAATCCTCCATCGCAAGGTCTTCTGGCGGGTATGAACAGAGCGAAGGGTTATCGAATCCCTCCAACCATTCGTAAGGCCGTTTCTCTTTCTTTCTCTTAAGGAACTGAAGCGGAGAGAGCCCTTTATTCTGCCTTGACTGTCGTGGGCGGAACCGGATCAGACGACTTCCTCCGAAGATCTCCTCCGGGGACAGGCGGAGGGTTGGCAGATCCGCCTCCTCCCGCTGCCAAGGATAATGGGTGGCCAGCCTGCAGAAGGCAAAGGCGAAATTGTCGTCAACGCACCCTCGGGCGCTGGCCAGAAGCTGAAACAGATCGGGGAGGAGGCACCCTTCAACTGTGGCATAATTTCGGGAGAACCGAAAAAAGGCACGCTTTTGCCAGAGATGTACCGTTTCGCCAGTCTCTTTCCGGTAATGCCGCGCCGCCTGTTGAAAGAGATGAAGGTGGATCCGCTGGCGGTCAGGCATCTCACCCTCTGCGCCAACCTTAGCCGCACACTGCTCCATCGCCTGGCGCACTACCTGATCCTCTGACAGCTCGCGCATTCCCCCGGCAATCAGTTCTAGGGCATTGAACCGCTTACGCAGGGGAGATTCATCCAAAGGAATCTCAGGAGGTAACGCGCTACGCCTCAATTCATACAGAGCCGAAACAAACGGAAACTCACCTAGTATCTCACGACATGATTCGGGATGAAGGTTGGCAATCCTAACCCCCTCGCGGCGCAGGCGAGACAGGGGAGGAGCCTGGGGCCTTGCGAATTCCTGCCTGATCCGCTCCAGATGGGCCATGCCGCAGACAAAAAGTGTCCGCGCATGATCCTTTGCCAGCTGCTGCAGGTGCCATGTCATCCCCTGCTCACGGCGCTGGTCAGTGACAGAGCTGCGCAGATCGGAAACGGAACAGCAGTACTGTAGATAGTAAGGGGCAAGGCCGATGCGGTACACGGCATACGAATCGGGAAGGCGATCAACATGGGAAGGATAGTGGTCGACATCTATATCCACGAAATGCAGGGAAATCCCCCGCTCCAGGGCCAGTCGTGCCGCTTCCACCAGCGGGTCTGCAGGTTCGATCAGGAGATAGACGGTCTGAGCGGCAGCTCCGGAACCCTTCAGCTCGTACCAGAGGACAGAGATCTGAGGCAGACGGCGGACTCCCCGGAGAAACTGCTCCTCCAAGGTAGCAGGAAGCTCAATTGCTATGCTGTCGGGATTGAGACGATCCACTGCCTGGCGGACGAGGTGGGCGAACTCCATCCGGCTGTGAAGGATCGGGAGGGCATGGATCGGGCCGAACTGCTCAAGGTGTAGGCGGTGTGGCATAGTCAGGTTAGTCGTTCCATAAATGCAGTGATTGGTTTAGATGCCGGGGAAGTCCATCATTCCTGACGGAGGTAGCGAAGCGCCTCATCACCCAGAATCCGCTCCACTGCAAGCGGTAGAAGCTCTTTCGGCTCCTTCTCGGTCGCCTGCATCATCTTCAGGGCATAGCGTGCGATGTTTATTCCATCGCGCACCGAATACATCTCATCAGCCGCATGCGCACGCTGGAGAAAATCTACCACATATTTAAGGATCCGGGTTCCTGCGAACGGTAGATTCTCCCGGAGTATCTGGAGCTCTTCGTCGGCCTCCGGAAAGTCTATGACTATCTGCGGTTGAAGCCGGGAGTGTATATATTCCGGGATGTCAAAGGTGGAGGAGTCCTCGTTCATGGTGACGACGAAGCGAAAATCCTTGTGAGCCTGGATCCTGAGCCCTGTAATTACCGACTCCACGTATCGGCGATCATCCAGAAGGGGCGCAAGGGAGGCCCATGCCTTCTCGCTCATCCGGTTTCCCTCGTCGAGGATCAGCACACCACCCTTCAGCATGGCCGCGACCAGTGAGGAGCCGGTGTACTGGATTTTGCCGTCCGGCCCGACCACAGGGGTTACGATCAGGTCTTCCGGGCGTGTGTCCATGGTTGCCTGAAACAGGTAGACCGGTCGTCCTATGCGACGGGCCGCAGCATAGGCTAGCGTAGTCTTTCCAACCCCCGGCTTGCCGATCAGCCTCGGGCTGAACGGGAAGTCTCTTTCATCGATAACGAGCCAGGAGGCCAGGAGCTGTTTCAAGAGCTCATCCTGGCCTACCCATTTCAGGGAAAGCTCCACTGGATTCGCCAGCGTGAGATTGATGCCGTCTATCGTTACTTTTTCCATGGTATCACCTGTCTATGAGATACATCATTGCTAGTTTTGCCCGGCTTTCAAGGCACTCCTTGCAGAGTTCACCGCTGTCCTTCCATACCTCTTCGGAGAGCCAGTCGCCCGCCTCTCCGAAGATCGTGCGCTCTTCCTTTTCATCAAACCCGCTACCGCAGATCATACAGATTATCTTTTTGCCTTTCACTCTTCACCTTTCACAGCGTTCAGGACCAGATCCGCCAGGCAGGCTATGAAAGCCGGCGAACTGTTGAGCGACGGGCTCCGCCTGAAGTCGGTAATCCCAAGATGGCGGGCTTCTCCGGCATACTCGATGTCTATCTCGTGAAGGGTCTCGATATGGTCGGATACGAAGGAGAGGGGGACCATAAGCATCTCCGTGCATCCTCGTCCCGCAAGTTTTTTGATGGTCTCATCGGTTGAAGGCTCAAGCCACTTTACCGGTCCGGCGCGCGACTGGAAGGCAAGGTGGTGTGAAATCCCTTCAAACCGCTCCATGACCAGCCTCACCGTCTCCTCGATGTGTGAGAGGTACGGGTCCCCTTCATTAATGAACGACTGCGGCAGGGAGTGCGCGGAAAAGAGGAGTTCCACCCTTGAGCGATCAGGAAAGCCGGAGAGCCCCTCCTCGATCTTTTCCACCAGAGACTGAATGTATAGCGGATGGTTGAAGAAGCGATCTATGCGGCTAACTTCGAACTTCACCCCTGACTCATGCACGATACGATTGAGCTCATTGATGCTGGACCCTGTGGTTGCCTTTGAGTAGTGGGGGTAGAGAGAGAGGGCAATGACCTTCGTTATCCCTTCCCTTCGTATGGCAGCCAGCGCCTCCAGAGTGGTAGGATGCCAGTACCGCATCGCCACGTAGCAGCGAAAACTTCCGCCGAGCTTCTCTTCCAGAGCCTTTGCCTGCAACTCGGTCAGCTCCCTGAGCGGCGACTTGCCGCCGATCTGCCGGTAGTTTTCCTCCACCCTGGGCGCCCGCCGCTTGACGATGAAACGTGCGATAAGGGGCTGAAGAAACGCCGGCCCTATCTTTATGATGTCCCGGTCGGTGAAGAGATTGAGCAGAAACGGCTCCACCGCGTCAAGGGAGTCGGGCCCCCCCATCTGGAGGAGGAGTATGGCGGTTTTGTCGGACATGGCAACCTCGTAACAAGCTGATTATACACTTACTATTTCAACGAATTTTTTGAACTCTCATCCACTCCCCGATATCATTCCAGAAGGCCTCCATATCGGGCGGACAGTCGTTGTGGGCGCAGTTGAATTCGATGAAGCGGCCGTTTCGTGCAGCTCGGGCAAGCTCCTCACCATGCCAGAACGGTATGATGTTGTCCTTCCGGCCATGGACCACCAGAATCGGCCCGGTAAAACGGCGTACGGCAGCCAGATTGTCGAATACGTCCCGCGCCAGGAATCCGGGCAAAAGCATTTTACGGGCAAACGGACGGGTCGAAGTGAATGAAGATTGGAGTATGAGCGCTGCCAGAGGGCGCTTCAGAGTGAGAGCGCATGCTGCGCCACCGCCGAGAGAACGTCCGAAGGCGACGATTCGCGCCGGGTCTACATCGGGTCGACCTGCAACGGTATCGTAGGAAGCGACGGCTGCCTCCGTAATGGCCGTCTCTGAAGGTGATCCCGTGGAACGGCCATACCCCGGATACTCGACAAGGAGGACATGTATCCCCTGGTTGAGCAGGGCACTGACCTGACCCGGAAGAAAGTCGATGACCTCGCCGTTGCCGTGGAAGAATATCAGCAGGGGAGACCGAACCCCACGTGATACCCTTCTTCCCGGCAGGAACCAGGCCTCGATTCGTCCGGACCCGGTCTCAAGCCAGAGCAGCTCTCGCCCGGGCACCGATGGGGGCGGAACAGATCCTACCCTGATGCTCCGACCTGGGTAAATCAATGTGCGTTGCCCGAAGAAGACGAGCAGGGCGTAGCAACCATAGACAACGGCAACTATGATGAGAATTCTTGTCAGAGTCGCTCCGATGTGAGAACTGTCGCATTTTGTATTTGAACTTACCGCTCAAAAACCAGCCGTTCAATTCGATTACCCCTTCAGGTGAGCAATCGCCTCGTCGCTTGTCTTTTGTGCGGCGGCAACACAGTCGTTGAGTCCGATACCCCGGTATGAGTTGCCGGTGAGAAAGAGACCGGGATGAACCTTCAACTGCTGATCAAGTGAAGCCAGCCTTTTGCCGTGCCCGACCGTGTACTGGGGAATTGCCTTGTCGTGACGGAAGATCCTGACAAAATCAGGGGCATCCTTGATCCCCATGATGCTCTGCAGGTCGGTCTGCACACGCTTCTGCACATCTTCATCCGATAGATTGATGTACTGGGGAAAGCAGGCCCCCCCCATCATGCTTCTCAGAAGGACATGCCCTTTGGGCGCCCGATTCTCGAAGATGCTTGAGTCCCAGAGCGTACCGAGAATGTTCTTTCCTTCCTGCTTCGGGATCAGATAGCCGAAACCGTCCAGTTCGCAACTTATCCGCTCCTGCTGGTAGCCGAAGCAGACCACGGTCATGGTCGAATAGGGTATCTCCCTGAGCACTGATGCAATGCCGCTGTCCAGCCCGTTAAGGATGTCGGCGGTTGCATAGGCCGGTGTGGCAAGGATCACCATATCCGCATCCATCTCTCCCCGGTCGCTCCTGACACGGAAGCGGGCAGTCGCCCCCTTTTCCACCCGCTCCACCTGCTCATCGAGGCTGACGGCCTCTTTTCCGACCTTTGCAGACATGATGTCTGTGAGTGCCTGAATGCCGTCACGGAAAGAGGTGAGAACCCCTCCGGGCCCGGCTGCACTGGCAACCACCTTCCCTTCGGCTATCTCCTGCTTTTTTTTCTTGGCCAGACGTATCATCGCCTTGATCAGGCCGCCGTATTCGGACTCAAGCTCTGCAATGCGCGGAAAACAGGATTTCAGCGACATGGTTTCAGGATCGCCTGCGAAGATGCCCGAGACCATCGGAGCAATCAGCTTTGCAAGGGCTTCGTCTCCCAGACGCCGACGTCCAAAGGCTGCAAGTGTCTCGTCTTCCTGAGAGCTGTATTGAGGGATCAGTGGCTCCATGGCAAGTCGGAATTTGCCGGGCCAGGATATCAACTTGCTTTTAAGAAACGATGGGCCGTTCTCCGGCAGCCTGTGCAGAACCCCTTCCGAATAGATGAAACGCTTGCGCGCATTGTCGTTGCTCCGGAGAAGCTGGCTGTCCGCTCCAACCTGGCGACAGAGATCGAGCGTCTGGGGCTTGTTGTCCAGAAAGCCGTTAGGCCCCCATTCGCAGAGATATCCGTCATCCTTGATGCTCCATATCTTGCCTCCGGTCCGCTGCTCTTTCTCAAGCAGGATGACCTCCAGCTCAAGGCCAGCATCACGCGCCTTCTCCCCCAGCAGGTAGGCCGTTGCCAGACCGGAAATTCCGCCACCAACTACGATTGCCCGTTTCATACATCCAGCTCCTTTGATACGGTGCATGCACCATCAGGAAGATCGTTAACGCCGTCAAAGATAGTAACGGCCTCGATACATACCTGTCAAGGTATACAGCAGATAAGAACGCATAGCAATCCGGTATGGTTTTGACAGTGGCATCAAAATGGATTAAAAATGGGACAGATACCTTTTCACTCTTTCCCGGAGGTCCCTTATCAGCCAGCTTAAGCGTCTCTATGGATATGCTCTGAAGCAGCGGGGTTCCTACATACTTGGGTTCTTTTTCCTCCTCGGAACCAATGCCTGCGCCCTGCTTATCCCCTGGCTGATGAAGCTTGCGGTGGAGAGCCTTCAGTCACCTGGCGGAAGTACGCACTCGCCGGCCTGGTTTGGCGGAATGATTATTTCGGCTGCACTTCTGCACGGTACAGTAAGAATCTTTTCCCGCACTACCCTTCTCCACGCTGCCCGCCGTATCGAATTCATGATTCGAGACGAACTCTATGCGAAACTACTTCAGCTTGATCAGTCGTACTTCACCGGTGAACGGACAGGCGACCTGATGTCGCGTTTCTCTAACGACCTGACGAATATCCGTATGCTGGTCGGCTTCGGGACACTCAATATAATGAATTCCTTCGTGGTTTATGTAGCTGCCCTATCTCTTATGGCCAAACTCAGTCCCTTTCTGACATTATGCGCCGTACTTCCATTTCCTGGGATGATATTTGTGGTAAAGCGGCTGAGTGCGTCCATGTTTCGACGCTCAAAAAGAACCCAGGAGGAGCTTGCCAGACTGACCAGCGTAGTGGAGGAAAACGTATCGGCTGCTCCGCTGATAAAAGCCTACTGCAGGGAAGATGCAGCTATCAATGCCTTCAGAGAGGCAAGCGGTCGATATATGGCAAGTAATATGCGTGTGGCCCAGTTACGCGGCTTTATGATACCTGTCATGGCGGCCACCGGTGCACTTGGCACACTGATCGTCCTCATTGTAGGCGGGAAGCAGGTGGTTAGCGGTCTCCTCACCCTGGGAGATTTCGTTGCCTTCAACGGCTATCTCGCAATGCTTATCTGGCCGACCATTATGATTGGCTGGATTTTGAATCTGGCACATCGTGGAGCAGCCTCAATGGAACGGCTGAACGGAATTCTTGGGGCAAATGCCAAGGTTTCCGAACCGTCAGAGCCGGCAAACGTTCAAAATATATATGGTGAGATCGAACTGAGAAACCTTAGTTTCGGGTACGGGTCAGAGTTGGTGCTGAAGGAGATTTCGCTCTGCATAAAGCGAGGCTCCAGGCTCGGTATCGTTGGAAGGATCGGCTCCGGTAAATCAACACTGGTCCGTCTTGTTGTTCGCCTTTATCAAGTTCCCGATGGCATGATTTTTATGGACGGCATCGACATTAACAGCATACCCCTCTCTCAACTTCGTAGCGCCATAGGATTCGTCCCGCAGGAAGGGTTCCTTTTTTCGCGGACATTGGCTGATAATATTGCGTATGGCAAGGAGGGGGCTGAGGAAAATGAAATCCGCGCAGCAGCAAGGCTTGCCAGCCTCGAAGAAGATGTGGAACGATTTCCTTCCGGGTATGACACACTAGTTGGGGAGAGAGGGATTGCCCTCTCTGGAGGGCAAAAGCAACGAACCGCCATAGCCCGTGCTCTCCTGAAGGACCCTCCGGTCCTAATCCTCGACGACCCACTCTCGGCTGTAGATGCCGGTACTGAAGAGAATATTCTGGCAAACCTCGCCGGTTACTATGGGAAACGGACAGTTATCATAGTTTCCCACCGGATTTCGGCTCTGCGTGACTGTGATCTTATCGTGGTAATGGACAACGGCAGGATTGTGGAGCAAGGGAGTCATGCCCAGTTGCTGGAGATGGATGGGCGTTACGCGCAGATTAATCGCGAACAGCAGATTCGCCAGGAAATAGAAAATTTCCACTGCTTCAATCGCACAGAACAGAATAAAGGCTGTCTGTCACCTGGCTCCTGATCTGCCTTTCGAACGGGTCCTGACCAGTATCATAAGAAGATATGCTGCCACCCCTGTATTCACGGCCAGTACGGATACTCTTGGCCAGGTCACTTCTCTGAAAACTTCGTACAGCTCAATAGGCAGGTATATCCCGCAGGAAAGCAGCCCGAACCATTCGGCCCAGCGTCTCTGCAGCCAAAGCCCGACCCCTTCAGCCATGCGAATAGCAGAATAGAGTAGCGCTGCGAATGCCAGAGCCCAAATCTGCAGGTCGGTAAGGCGAGTGGCGGCGTCAAGGAAAATTCTGGGATAATGGCTTGCAGGGTTAAGATGGAGGTGTCGGACGAGCTGTTCCGCGGCATGATGCAGGTCCTTGTGAATCAGCGTGAGGATGCCGAACCCTGTCAAGAGGACAAGCACCCCTTTTGCAGCTTCAAAAAGCGCCACTATCCGGAGGCCTCTGGCGGCAGATCGGTGCTTTTTTATTGACCTGCCCATAACTATCTTTTCCCAGACTGAATCAGAAAATAACAAGACCTCTAACTTCGGGGTGCGTATAATAGCATCAAGAGGCAAGAGGTCTGTCAATGTACATTATCAAGTCAGCGTTTAATACATTGGCGGAGGGAGTAGGATTCGAACCCACGTAACTTTCGTTAAACGGTTTTCAAGACCGCCGCCTTCAGCCACTCGGCCATCCCTCCAATATTGTCAGCAGTTCGGTAACGGCTGCCTCTCCCGCTGTTTTGCTCTAATCCTCTTTTTCAGCTCCTCATTGTAGCAATGATTGATGCAAACCTTAGCATCATGGCTTCTGCGTTGTCAAGATGAGAGCGGTTACGCCTGAAGATCACCCGAGAATATAGAACTGAAAATTCCCCCAACGATAGAATTATCACCGCAAAGGATTATTGAACTAATTCCAACACTAGATAATTAAATATACTTTAGAGTAATTGACGTCTGCATAAAATTAGGTAACATTAATTTTACCTTGAGCGCCATTAGAAGAAAGTCAATTTCATGGAATATTTCTATCGTATTCACTCTCCAATCACACCGAGCGAGTATTTCCTTAACTGCGAAGAATTCGGAGGTGTAACATGAAGATTGTGGTCAAGTACGAGGATCGAGGACCTGGAGTAGTAAGGGCCGAGGAGTTGGAGGAGTTGATTCAGACCAAGAAAATTGTGGCGTTTCGTCGTTTAGATGATGAATGGGTCAAGATTGGCGTTGACGAGATTCGGGGCAAAGGTGGTAATTACAAGGGGCCGGAAAGAAGAGGCAACGTACTGTTCTACTAGCCGACGCCCCGTACGTAGCTGAATGCAGAAAGCCTTGTACTCCTTATGCAGCAGAATGCCCTACAGTTGGAGTTACAAGGCTTAACCTGTTATACATGCGAAAAATTGGCGGAGGGAGTAGGATTCGAACCCACGTAACTTTCGTTAAACGGTTTTCAAGACCGCCGCCTTCAGCCACTCGGCCATCCCTCCAAACTTGTGTCTCTATATTGATTAAACGGTTTGCCCGATCTGCTCCTGTCCTCTCATGTAGGGAATAAGGACTTCCGGTACCTTTACAGTTCCGTCCGGCTGCTGGTAGTTTTCAAGGATGGCAACTACGGTCCTTCCAACTGCGAGCCCCGATCCGTTCAGGGTATGTACGAATTCCGGCTTGGACTTTTCATCAGGGCGGAACCGAATAGATGCCCGTCGGGCCTGGAAATCCTCAAAATTACTGCAGGAGGAAATCTCTCGATAGGTATCCTGCCCAGGCAACCATACCTCAATGTCAAAAGTTTTTGCTGCGGAGAAGCCTATATCGGCGGTGCAGAGTTCCACTACCCTGTAATGAAGCCCCAGTTGCCTTAGGACTTCCTCTGCGTTATCCAGAAGCTTCCGCAGCTCGTCGTAGGAGTTGCCCGGTTGTACGAATTTAACCAACTCGACCTTGTTGAACTGGTGCTGACGTATCAGCCCGCGTGTATCCTTACCATATGCCCCGGCCTCTTTCCTGAAGCAGGGGGTGTAAGCCGTGTATGAGATGGGGAGGTCACTTGCATGGAGGATCTCGCCTCGATGTATGTTTGTTACCGGAACCTCGGCAGTCGGTATCAGGTAATAATCCGTTCCTTCCAAGTGGAACAGATCATCCTCGAATTTGGGGAGCTGACCTGTTCCTGTCATACTTTCCCTGTTTACCATGAAGGGCGGGAGCATTTCAACGTAATTGTGCCGCTCAGTATGCAAATCCAGCATGAAGTTTATAAGAGCACGCTCCAGTTTAGCCCCGGCTCCTTTATAGAGTGTAAATCGAGCTCCGGTCAGCTTCGCACCACGCTCAAAATCGAGGATACCTAGCTCTTCACCGACTTCCCAGTGCGGTTTGGGTGGAAATGAGAACCCCGGCTTCTGACCCCAGGCGCGAACCTCAACATTGTCACTTTCTGATGTACCGACCGGAACAGAGTCATGTGGGAGATTAGGTACTGTGAGCAGGAAGAGGTCGAGTTCCTCCTCAACTCTCCTCAACTCCTCGTCCAGAGATTTAATCCGCTGTGATACCTCACGCATTTCAATGATCTGGTCTTGTACCTGACTCTTGTCTTTAACCCTGCTGATTTCATCGGAAACCTTGTTGCGAAGTGCCTTCAGAGTTTCGCTTGCCTGAAGCAGCTCACGGCGCTTCATATCCAGTTCCTTGAATCGTAATAGATCTATGCCTTTGCCTCGCGTACTGAGACGGGTCTCGACTAGCTCCATATTTTCGCGGATAAACCGTGCATCCAACATAGAATATTCCTTTTACAAACAGTCAGAGAAGGCTATAGTTTCTAGCATCAGCGCAGTCATTAGTCAACGATTATCGGTACATTCATGCGAACTCCCTTTTGCTTGAGACAACTTGTCGGCCTACTCCTCTGTTTCCTTCAGCCGGTTGCCGCATCTGCAGAAACTCTTATCATCACTGCAGTCGGTGATATCATGCTTGACGGTTCTGCTCGCCCCGTGCTTGAGCGAAAAGGGTATGCCCTCCCCTTTTCAGCAACAAAGACGATCCTGACAGGCAGTCACATAACCATCGGCAACCTTGAAGCCCCCATCACGCATAGCGGTACGGAGTTTACCGGTAAGCGGTTTCGCTTCCGCTCTCCGCCGAAGACAGCAAAGGCACTCAGGGATGCGGGCTTCACAATTCTTACCCTCGCAAACAACCATATCCTCGATTACGGATCTGTTGGTCTGGCTGAAACCCTCTCTCACCTGAATGCAAGCGGAATCAGCTATACCGGCGCCGGGGCCGATCTTGCTGCTGCCCGCGCCCCCTCAATTATCCAGAGCCAGGGGAAACGGGTAGCGTTTCTTGCCTACTCACTCACCTACCCTGCCGAGTTCTACGCAGGGGAGAGTCGCCCAGGTACGGCCCCTGGCTACGCTTCACTGGTAACAAGCGACATAGCAGAAGCTCGCAGGAAAGCCGACTATGTAATAGTTTCGTTTCACTGGGGGCGGGAACTGTCGGTTATGCCGGAGAATTATCAGGTGCGCGCAGCACGCAGTGCTGTCGATGCTGGTGCGGACGTGGTACTTGGTCACCATCCCCATGTCCTTCAGGGGGTTGAGCGATACCGCAACGGGGTCATATTCTACAGTCTGGGGAATTTTGTATTCGGTAGCACCAGCCACCATGCTGATCGGAGCATTATTGCCCGAGTTACCCTTGGTAATGGCGTAAGGGGGGTGGAGATTATCCCTCTGAACGTCCTGAACAGGGAGGTTCAATATATGCCTTCGACATTGACAGGCAAAGATGGGAAGCGCCTGGTTGAGAGAATCAATAAACTTTCAGTTAAAATGAAGGCCAGATTTGTTGAAAACGGAGGACGTTACTTTATGGCAGGGTTTGACACTGGGTTGAGCATCACCCGGAGGTGAGAAGCCTGTCTCAAATCGAGATAGACAGAGAGTTCTGACTGAACGATGTTATGATCGACAACCATTTCACTGCTCCTGATACTCGTCTAATTCTGCTCTAACCCCTACAGCCTCCCTGTATCCAATCCACTCCTTATAATCTACGGCCGCAGCCTCACCATCCATATCACTAAGTATGTCACAGCAGTCCTGCTTGTATTTGCTTTTTTCTACATCAGTGGCACGCTTGCTTTTAACAAGATAGACGGTCTGCACTGACTGGTGATCCCAGTTACGCCAGTACTGCTCACCCTTAAGCCCTATGTACTTATGCCCCTCCAATGCCTTGATCACAGCCTTAGTTTCAAATGTTCCGGCCCGCTCCACAGCATCCTTGTACTGGTGCAAAATTACATATGCCGAAGCACCTGAGGTAGTCGGATAGCGATGGTATTTTGCCTCGAACTTTTCCACAAAAATAATTCCTTTGGGATAGCCGTAACTGTAGGGAACTTTCCATGTCCAGGGCGTTGTGCCGACGATACCTTCCATTGCTTTCGCACCTGCCCCCTGAGCCATATCATCATTGAGGCTCGGAACGATGATCTGCATCTTTTTTTTCAGCCCCATTTCGTATGCCTGTTTGACGGCAATCTCCATATCACGCCCAAAAAGTGAAAGGACAAGGACTTTCGCGTTGCTCTTCTTTGCCAAGGCAAGCGCTTTTTTGAAATCAGTGGCTCCAAGTTGGGTCAAAACCTCGGGATGCTTTCTCATATCCATGGTTTCGGTGATTTTTCGTAGCTCCGATTCGGTTGTCCAACCCCACGTGTAGTTGGCAGTGATGTAGAAATATTTGGCGTTTGGATAGTTTTTTTTGAGATGATTTCCTAACAATGCTGCGGCAAAATGAGCGTCGTAGCACTCCCTGAAAATATGCCTGTGGCCATACTCGCCAGTCGTTTCAGTAGAATACGTCAGAGTACCGAAGAAAAGCCTGTTTTTCTGCATTGCAATTGCGCCGGTTTCAATAGCCACCGCACTTGAAGAGCCGCCGAAAATCATCGGTACATCTTCCTTATCAAAAAGTTCGACAGCATTCTCCGTGGCAATCTTTGGATCGGACTTCGTATCTCTGTAAACCAATTGCACCTTTTTACCCATAATGCCACCGGCAGCATTGATCTCTTCGGCTGCAATATCTGCAGCACGTCTCTGATCAAGCCCCTGCTTTGCGTAAGGACCGGTTTCCGGATAATTTAGCCCAATTTTCACTACTGCTTGGGTCGCAAACGAGTTCGTCGGGATAATCAAACAAAATTGAACAAGCAAAAATATGCTGACAACGGTTCGTATAGCGACAAATTTCATGCTAACTCCGTTCACGTTACGTTTGCATTCCGATATTCAAGGAGATCTCGATTCTAGCGGACAATAATTGGCTGAAGTAAATATTTATACTAGCAGTGTTGTCACGGCAGACCAGTAGAACCTCGTTATCTTTTCGGTGGAATCCTTGATACCTTTAACAGATAATCCATGGATGGCAAGCGGGAAAATCCGCTAATAGCCGAATTGGACTATAATTGTGTTATTCGTTCATGTGATAACGCTCAGAAGTAGCTGGCTCTCTCGTACCTCTTTTCTCCGCTCTCTTGCGCGACACGGATTTAGATTCGTCTTTCCGCTATCATACTCACTCATAATTCCATTTTCTGTTTCTGCAGCCGCTTGTAGTAAAAATTCTGCCCATACAGTACCGTCACAGGGTTATGCCCAGTTACGCGGTCCTTGCAGACCAGGGTTGAAACGGGCGCCTTCGAATATTTGGCAAACAGCATATCATGCCCAACGCAGAGACCGACGATCAGATTCATGTCTGTTCCTGCAACGTTACAGAGCTCTGCCTGTGCAATCGGATTGCAGGCCGGCTCAAAGGTACCGGGACGAACCTTGTCCTCTTCGTTTAGTCCCAACCTCAGTTTATCGATGCTTCCCGCCTTACAGCAGACCGAGAGCGGCTCCAGCCCCTGGACACTGAGGATGGCAGAGAGCTGCTCTGTTTCGTACAAAAGGCCGATGCAGGTGGCAATGCCGATCTTCTTCCACCCCATGAGCTTTGCAAGGGCAATGGTATCTTCGACCCGAGTCCAGCGGGCATTCACCGCATCGCTGCCAGGTACCGGCTGATAACAGAGCCCCTCCACCTTGGCTGCCATCAGCGCCAGCCGGGCGTCTTCGCTGGTGCCGGTGTAGGTTGTCAGTGAGGCATCGATGATCTCGCCGCCGCTGTTTGTAGGACAATTGCCAGGCCGTGGCGGAGCTGTGGCAGGGTCACCGCTCCAGCAGTTGGTAGTGCCGCTTTTCTGCCAGACCGCGCTGCACTTGGAGCAGGATAAGGGGGTCTCTTCGCCGTTTGTCATAATTGCGCTCCTTTGTATAGGCTTTCTCTGTTATCTCCATCAACCAGTTCGATAAACTGTCGAACCAGGCGGTAGGTAATTCCCCAGAGCACCGGCTTGTTCGGCTGCGGCAGGCGTATTGCCTGGGCCTGTACTGCCTTGCCGGCAAATTTGACCGTAGCGGTGAACTGGCGATCCGGGGAAGTGAGCGTGGAGAGGGAAACCCAGAAGGCATCGCTGACCTCCGGGTTCAAGATAAGGGGACCATCGATCTCGACAGCATAGACGAAACAGGCGACCCTCACCGGCAGATTCGCACCCTCTATATCCGAGAGCCGACCAAGCATGGCAGCACGCCCCAGATCCAGCCCGACCTCTTCCGCTGTCTCGCGTTCGGCAGTCTGTTGCAGGCCAAGATCATTGCCGGAGCGCCTCCCTCCAGGAAAGCCTATGTTTCCCGACCAGGGATCGCGTTCGTCAGCGGCTCGCTCTATAAAGAGCAATTCAGGCCCGTAAGGCGCCTTGCGCAGTATGAGAGCAACGGCAGTCTGGGTAAGGCGGTCGGAATCTATCGGTTGCGCCGGAACAGCAGCAAGGCAAATCCTGATCTGATCGAATGGTATCATCGTATATCGTGCCACTTCCACGCTTATTTCGGTCCTGTTACTCGAACTGAGACCTGAACTCTTCCATGGTTTTTCGTATGTTGTTGACTTCGTCCCGCAGATACTTCACCTCTTCTTCCAACTTCGTCATCCGTTCGTTTTCGGAAACGACTCTGGAACGTGCAGCCTCTGGTGAAGGGAGATGCTCTTCTTCGCTGATTTCAGGCATGCCAGAGAAGAAATGAGCGTAACGGGCTTCTTTTCTCCCGGGCTGACGAGGAAGTTTAAGGGCAAGCGGGGGGTTAATCTCCATCAGTTCCTGAAGGACCGCCTCAACAGTTGCAAGATCTGCGAAGGAGGTCATCCGCTCTCCCCGGGTGCGTAATTCTCCCACAGTCTGCGGCCCGCGGAGCAGCAGCTCAGCAAGCACGGCCAGAGACGAAGGTGCCAGCCTTAGGCTCTCGGCAAGGGAATGCCGGTACTTCGGAACTCTGCCGCTATCTCCTGCCAACCTTGCAAATCGTTTAAGCCGAAGCGAATCCAGTGCCCGTACCACATCGGTCTCTTCCAGGGAGATTACCGGATCCCTGTTCGATTTCTGGTTGCAGGCATTGGTAAGGGCATTGAGAGAAAGCGGGTAATACTCCGGGGTGGTCAGCTCTTTCTCGATCAGACAGCCGAGAACCCTTACTTCGGTCTCATTGAGTGTGGTGTCCATTCGGGACTCCTTTCGGTTTTGGACGATGGGGATCTGAGCAGTATATCAGCATTTGCGGTGTCAGGCACTATTTTCAGCCGTCCACTGCTTTGATCTTTCGTGAATGCCCATTACACTTGTGCTACTATCCTTCCTGATTACAGTTACCGAGAGACCATTATGAACGACACTGAATTGGCTGCACTGCTAGAACTTGACCGGGATAAACTCCCTCCAGATGGCGGCGAGCATTTTAATCGGCTCATCTTTGCCCGCAGCCCCTATCTTCTGCAACATGCCGACAATCCCACTGACTGGAGGGAATGGGGCGAAGAAGCTTTTGACGAGGCAGAGAAGAGAGGAGTACCGCTCTTCGTCTCCATCGGCTATGCAACCTGCCATTGGTGCCACGTCATGGCACACGAATCCTTTGCCGATCCGGAAGTAGCCCAGGAACTCAACCGCGGTTTCGTCCCGGTAAAGGTAGACAGGGAAGAGCGCCCCGATCTTGACGAGTTCTATATGGCTGCTTCCCAGGCCCTGACAGGCACAGGAGGTTGGCCGTTGAATCTTTTTGTCGGCCATGATCGGCGCCCCTTCTTTGCCTTTACCTATCTCCCCAAACATGAAAAAGGCGGCATGAGCGGATTTATAGAGCTGCTGCGAAACATCTCAACTGTTTGGAAAGAGCGCCGTGACTCTGTAGAGCGAAACTGCTCCGCGATAATGGAGTCAGTTGCAGGTCGTGCCATAGCGAAGGAAACCGGGGCTGCCGATATCTCATCACATGCCGATACAGCTTTTAGTCAGCTCAGGCAGCTGTTCGAGCCCCGTCATGGCGGTTTCGGCAGCTCTCCCAAATTCCCCATGCCGACCTACCTGCTCTTCCTACTCTCCCGGGAAGAGGCAGCCGCTCCCATTGCACGGGAGATGGCTAAGCAGACACTCCTCTCCATGGCTCGCGGAGGGATACACGACCAGTTGGGGGGCGGATTTCACCGCTATTCAGTTGATGAACGATGGCTGGTGCCGCATTTCGAGAAGATGCTCTACGATCAGGCCATGCTGATCATGGCATATGTACAAGGGTATCGCATAACCGGTGAATCGGAGCTCCTTGCAACCGCACTCGCCACAGCACGTTTTGTACGGGATGAACTGTCCATCCCGCTAGGTGGATTCTGCGGCGCGCTTGATGCCGATTCGGAAGGTCAGGAGGGGCGCTTCTACGTCTGGAGTGCGGAAGAGATCGAAAATGTGCTGGGGGATCGTGCCGAACTTTGCCTCACCTATTGGGGTATCAGCAAAGGGGGAAACTACGAGGGGCGCAATATCCTTCACCTGGCCGTGGTACCTGCCTCTTTTGCAGCCAGCCGCGGGATGACGGTGGAAGAATTGACTCAAGAGGTGGAGGTCTCCAGGAAACTGCTTCTGGAGACCCGAAAAAGTCGCGAACGGCCGCTGATGGACCTGAAGTTGATCAGCGCCTGGAACGGGCTGATGATAGCCGCGCTCTCCCGACTTTCCACGGTGAGTGGCGACAGAGAGTGGCTGTTCTCAGCAGCGCGCTCTGCCGATTTTATCTTCTCCAATCTTACGGACCCCCAGGGGCGTCTGCTCAGAAACTGGCTCAGAGGGCCGGCTCCTGTGAAGGCCTTTGCTGAGGATTATGCCTACCTCTGCTGGGGGCTGCTGGCGCTTTACGAGAATGGGGGTGACCTTCAGTGGCTGGAGAAGGGAGCCGATCTAGCCCATGACATGGTCCGGCTCTTTCTCCGTGACGATGGAAGGCTGACTACGTGCGGGATGGATGCTGAAAAGCAGCCGATTGAACTTTCATCCTGCCGTGACGGTGTTCTCCCCTCCCCTGCCGGCGTTGCGGCTTCCGTACTGATGCAACTCGGCAGACTGATGGGCGATCCCTTTTTCACTCAAGCTTCACGCAGAATCATTAACGCGTATCGTGGTGAAGTGGAGAGGAGCCCGTCAGCCTGTCTATGGCTCATCATGGTGGAAGAGGAGCTGGGGCGGAGCGGATCCGGGAGTTATCATGCCTTATGACAAAAGGATTCGCAGAGAGCGCTGGACCATCTTTTCAGTCCTGGCGCTGATGTATATCCTTGTATATTTCTACCGCGTATCACTTGCCGTGGTTGCTGCGGATATCTCCCGCGAGCTGAACCTCACCCCCCAGCAGCTGGGCACCCTTTCGGGCATCCTTTTCTATGTCTACGCAGTGGCACAGCTCCCCTTGGGACCGATGATCGACCGGCTGGGGAGCAGAGTGGTCATAAGTGGCTGCGGTGTATTGACCGCCATTGGCGGAATACTCTTTGCCCAGGCAGAAAGCCTGCCTGCTGCCATGTTTGCACGGATCCTGATCGGCCTCGGTACCGCCTCGGTACTGATGGCCACCTTCACCATCTTCAGTCACTGGTTCACCAAACAGGAGTTTGGTCGGGTTTCAGGTTTCATGGTTGCTGTCGGCAACCTGGGAAACCTCTCGGCCACTGCCCCCCTTGCATTGGCAGTGGCTGCCATAGGGTGGCGAAACTCTTTTCTGGTAATCGGGATTGTCCAGGCGCTGGTCACGGTTCTGGTTTTCTGTATGGTCAGGGATAAACCTGCAGCAGCTCAAGCAGGCGATAAAAGTGATCATGTTGTTAAGTCAGCAGATATGTGGGATGCCTGGAAAGAGATTTTCGGCAATTCCAGCTTCTGGCTTCTCGGGATCATTTCATTTTTCTGGTATGGAAACTATCTGGCATTGCAGGGGTTGTGGGGCGGGCCCTATCTGATGGATGTAATGCACTTCTCTCGTGCCGACACCGGAAAGATATTGATGTTTACCTCCATCGGATTCATAGCCGGCAGCATGGTGATCGATACCGTAGCCCGAAAGCTTGTTCGTTCGTATAAAATGACCCTGCTGGCCGGTCAGGTGGTCCTGCTGCTTCTTATGTCCGGTTTTCTCGGTGTGGCAGAGCTGCTTCCTGCCCCACTCCTGGCGGTTGTATTTTTTGCAATCGGACTGGCAGTTTCCAGCGGAGTGATGATCTACCCCATAATACGGGCCATGTTCCCGGTGAGAATTGTGGGGACAGCACTGACCTCACTCAATTTTTTCGTCCTGATGGGTGCGGCCGTGACGCAGCAGGTTATGGGACTTATAGTGGGCTCCTTCGAAAAGGGGAGAGCCGGGGTCATGCCGATGGCATATCATGCTGCCTTTCTCTTCCCGGTCATCGGATTGAGCATCGCTATCATCCTGTATATGTTTGCGAGGGATTATTCCGACAAAGGCTGAGGGTTGGGTATTTTCAACGCCCAACCCCCAGTGTTCACTGCCTTGCCAGCTTGGCTGCTATCATTGCCACATGCCTCCCCTGGAAACGGGCAGCTGCCAGTTCGTTCCCGCTCGGCATCCTTTCTCCGTTGCCTCCTGAAATGGTTGTTGCTCCATAAGGAGATCCTCCGGTTATCTCGTCAATCCCCATCTGGCCGGCAAAGGAGTAGGGGAGCCCCACGATGACCATCCCCTGGTGAAGCAGTGTTATGTGGAAACTGAGAATGGTCGACTCCTGCCCCCCGTGCTGGGTGGCTGAACTGGTAAAGACGCTTGCAGGTTTCCCAATCAATGATCCCTTCATCCAGAGTTGGCCGGTCGCATCAAGAAACTGTCGCATCTGGCCGCACATGTTTCCGAATCGGGTCGGAGTGCCGAATATAATGGCGTCATACTCCGGTAGCTCATTAACCGTACAGATTGGTATATGGCTTAACCCCTTCTGGGGCTCCAGAGCCCCCATTTTTTCGAGCACCTCATTCGGCAGGGTTTCCGGTACCCTTTTCAGGAAAGCCTCTGCGGTATCAACCTCTTTGACACCATCTGCGATGGCTTCCGCCAACCGATGGATATGACCGTACATTGAATAATAGAGAACCAGTACTTTCATCTTTTCCCCCTCGTCAAACTCCGTGAGTTAATGTCAATTATGGGAAAGCATCCTTCATGCCGAACAGCAGAAGATAATTATCTATTGATTTAAGTATGTTATATACAGAACAGGAACGTTTCCCTAAAGAGAAATTGAAACGTGCCGGCAGAGGGAAGATGGTAACTAGAAGCAGCACAAACCGTAGGAGGGGCTGAAACGGAGAATACACAATAGTTGCTGTAGCAATGAATATTGCAGGAAAATTCGAAAACAACCCGATCAAAAACGGATCTCGGGCTTCAAATTGTCAGGCGCAAAGCTCTCAGCGATTCGCCACCCCTTACGTCCCATCAGGACGGTGTCCAGCCGTGATGCGATGTAGCCGATAATGCTGGCATCCTCAGGGAGTTCGGAGGCTATCCTTACAATACGGAACGCCACAAATTCGCCGACCTCCGGAAGGGCCGGAGCATCGGCCATTGTGCAGCCCCAGATCTCGACAGACCCATTCTGGGCGGCAAGAAGCAGCCGGTAACAGTGCTCCCCTTCTCTTCCGCGTCTCCCTTCTTCCAGTACCAGTGCAGGGATATGTGCATTGAGGAGCAGAGGATAGCCGATGGTGCAGGCATGAGCAAAGGCAGCTTTGTTATCTGCAAAGTGCTGCGGCGGACCTTCTTTTTTCAACCAGCCAAACATGAGAGACCTCCGTTCTGATGCAATGCACCGGGTTACCGGTCGTCATTTCTGGAGCAGAAGTATCAAGGATACCAGAACGGGGAACAGATTGAGATATGAAAAAAGCATGGGACTTGACAGCATGCCTGACATGATCCCAAGCGGAAGAAGAAAAGCAGCATAGGAAAGGGCAAAGCTGCGCTCAATGATTCCGAACGCAGGGAGAAGCATTGCACCGACGATGAGGGCGTAGATCCAGAGACGGCAGTAGCCTACCGGAAAGGCGCCCTGAGGCTCGATACTCAACACCGGTATTCCCGCAAGGCGATAGTCATCTGCGTGATGTTGCTGGAAGAGCCAGAAATGCGGGACCTGCCACAGGAACAACAGCCCTGCCAGGAGGATGATCCGGTACTCATTGTATGCACCGCCGGCAATGCCCCAGCCGATGATCGGCGGAAAGGCCCCGCAAAGTGCACCGATCGGCAAGGCAAAGGTGGTGCGTCTCTTAAGGGGGGTGTAGAGACCCAGATACCAGGCCAGACCGGCAATACCCAGCAGCATGGGGAGTAGTCCACCTGCGGCGTAGAGCAGCATAAGCCCGGTCAGCGTGCAGAGACCCCCTATGGCAGTCGCTTCTGCCGGGGTTAGTGTGCCACCTGGAAGCGGACGGTCTATGGTCCGCAACATGAGTCGGTCAAGGTCCCGCTCCTGAACCTGATTAAAAGCTGATCCCCCTGCTGCAAGGAACGCAACACTGCCGAAGGCGGCTGCAGCCGAAGCCATTGCCGGCGTGTTCGGGTAAAGGAAATACCCTGCCAGCGCAGCAACGCCATTCAGCAGGGAAAGTCGCGGACGTAGCAGTTGCGAAAGTGCCCCCATCATCTGGCCTCTTCGATGAATTCCACCAAGGCCTCGATCTCCTCCTCGGTCAGGTCCGGATATGCCGGCATGATCGGCTGGAACCCTTCCACGACCTTTGCCGCAGGCAATCGGATCGATTCGCGCAGGTAAGCCTCATCGGCAAGGATGGTCAGCAGCCTCCCATTCTGCAGCACCCTCACCTGCCTACGGAAAAGCCCCTTGAATGTGGGTCCGGCTTTACTGCTTCCGTCGATGGAATGGCAGGCCAAGCACCCCTTCTCTTTTGCCAGTATGGCACCATCCCGTGCTGTGGGGTATGTGCGTTCGTTACCCTTTTCTAGCCATTCCTTGAACTCCTCCTCAGGGATGGCCTCGACTGTGGTGATCATAGAGGAGTGTCCAGTCCCGCAGTACTGGGAGCAGAAGAGGTCGTAAGATCCAGCCTTTGGTGCCACGAACCAGGCGTAATTCTTCATCCCGGGAACCACGTCGCGCTTGACCCGGAAGGCGGGGAGGTAGAAGCCGTGCAGCAGATCCAGGGATACCAGATTCACCTTTACCGGGATTCCCCGCGGCACATAGAGTTTTGTACTGGTTTTGCCGTTTTCGTAGGTAAAGCTCCATGACCACATCCTGGCGGTAGCGGTTACCTGGATGGCCCCCTTGGGAACATTTCTGAGGGCCAGGTAGCCGGACCAGCCATAGTAGAACATTGCAAGCACCAGCAGAGTGGGGAGAATCGTCCAGATAATTTCGAGCCAGAGGTTCCCGTCTGCCCGCGAGGTCGGTTCAGGTGAACGGGAGCGGCGATATCGGATAACGAAGAAAACCATTACTGTAGTGATGCCGATTAGCAGCACCAGACAAATCCCGAAGATGAACATGAAGACCGGGTCGACTGCCTGGTTTGTGGTGAGCAGTTGTCTGTCCACGGCTACCCCTCAGCGATACAGTAGATCGGTAAACGTCAGGCCTATGAATATGGCCAGTGTGACCAGGGCCAGGAAAAGAATCCCACGTAGGAGCCGTCCTTCATATTTCATATGCATGAAAAATGCGATCACCAGCCCACTTTTACAGGTGGCTATGGTGAGTGCGCCCCAGACCCGGTTCACCCCCAGCTCCAGGCGGGATATCCAGACGGTAACTGCTGTCAGGGCCAGAAGTCCAAGCCAGACAAGGATCAGTTTCCCGTAACTTACGACATGGTGCTCGGGTTTGCCGGATATCATGACTGCTCCCTAGATGATCAGGTAATAGAGGGGGAAGATAAAGATCCAGATCAGGTCAACTAGATGCCAGTAGAGGGCTCCGTTTTCCAGCAGGACATAATCACCTTCGTGAACCTTTCCGCTCCGGACCTTGGCCCAAATCCAGGCCAAAAGAGCAGTGCCGATCAGAACATGCAGGCCGTGCAGGCCGGTGGTCAGATAATAGAGGCTGAAGAAGATCGACTCTCCGGGTGCTCCGGATAGGATCCTGGCAGAACCGGGATAGATGCCGTGCGCAATCTTGGCGCTCCATTCGACATATTTTATCAGCAAGAATATGCCGGCGCAGAGTATCGTCCCGGAAAGCGCCATCAGGCTGACAGTCCGGTTCGCCCGTTGTATGGCGGTAACGGATATTGCCGCAAGCAGGCTGCTGCTTAAGAGAAGCGCAGTGTTTGCCGTTCCGAAGACAATATCCAGCTCCTTGCCACCTTCGGCAAACGCCAGTGGATATCGTGCCAGATAGATCGCGTAGAGAAGAAACAGCCCGCCGAAAAGTAGCAGTTCGGTAAGGATGAAAAGCCACATGCCGAGCTTGGCCCCGGAGTAATCTCTCTGCAGGGGGTGGGTCATGGGATTCCCGCCCCCTTGAAGTCGTAGGGTGCATGCGTCACCACCGGATCCTCGGCAAAATTCTCCGTAGGTGGCGGGGTCGGTATGGTCCACTCCAGTGTCGCGCCCCCCCATGGGTTGTCTCCTGCCGGTGCTCCCTTCAGAAGTCCGCGGAAGAGGTTGACCAGCATAAGGATGAGTCCGGCTGCAAGTATCCAGCTGCCGATGGTGGATAGGAGATTAAGGGGGGCGAACTCGGGGAGGTAGTCGTAGTAGCGGCGGGGCATCCCCTTTACGCCGAGCACCATCATCGGGAAGTAGAGCAGGTTGAAACCGAGGAACATCAGCACCCATGCCACGATTGCAGGTTTTTCCCGATACCTGCGACCATAGAACTTGGGTAGCCAGTAGTGCATGGCGGCAAAAAAGGCGAACCCGGCGCCGCCGAAAATCACATAGTGAAAGTGACCGACAACAAACTGGGTGTCGTGGACATGGACATCGGTGGCGGCTGCGCCGAGGATCAGCCCGGACAGCCCGCCGATGGAGAAGAGCAGGATGAAGGAGAGGGCGAACAGCATCGGGGCTTCCAGGGAGATCGATCCTTTGTAGAGGGTGGATACCCAGTTGAATACTTTTATCGCGGAAGGAATGGCAACTATGAAGGTGAGAAATGAAAAGATGAGTATTGCAGTATCACTCATGCCGCTGGTGAACATATGGTGTCCCCATACCAGGGAACCTGCAGCTGCGATGGCTATGCTGGAAAAGGCGATCATCTTGTAGCCGAAGATAGGCTTGCGGGAGAAGACCGGGATAATGTCCGAGATCACACCCATGGCAGGCAGTATCATGATGTAGACTGCCGGGTGGGAGTAGATCCAGAACAGGTGCTGGTACATGAGCGGATCACCCCCCCGTGTCGGGTCGAAGAGCCCGGTGCCGAGGAGCCGTTCTGCAATGATCAGCACGAGCGTGATGCCGAGGATCGGGGTTGCCAGTATCTGTACCCAGGCCGTTGCGTAGAGCGACCAGACGAAGAGTGGAAGCCTCCCCCAGCTCATCCCGTCGGCCCGAAGTCGATGAATGGTGGTTACGAAGTTGAGGCCGGTCAGTATCGAAGAAAACCCGACGATGAAGACACCTGCAACTGCCAGGGAGACGTTGGTGGTGGTTCGTGCGCTGAAGGGGAGATAGAAGGTCCAGCCAGTGTCGGGCGGTCCGCCGCCGGTGAAGAGCGAAGTGAGAATGGTTGCGGCTCCAAGGATGTAGAGCCACCAGGAAAAGAGGTTGAGGCGGGGGAAGGCGACGTCTCGGGCGCCGATCTGGATCGGCATGACCAGGTTGCCGAAGGAACCTTGAAATCCCGGGATGATGAAGAGGAAGACCATCACTACCCCATGTACGGTAAAGAGGGCGTTGTAGGTCTGCGGGCCCATGATGGTCCGCCCGGGGGCCATCAACTCGATCTTCAGCAGCAACCCCAGGACCACTCCGGTCAGGAAAAACCCGAGAACCGAGTAGAAGTAAAGGAGGCCGATCCGTTTGTGGTCCGAGGAAAAGATCCAGGATGCGATGCCGCGCTTTCCGGTATCGTTCCAGAAACTGCTGAGGGATATGCGGGGTTCCACTGCTGAACTCATGATTCTCCTGATGGAGGTCGCTTCGGCTTTCTGCCGGTCAGGAAAAGAAAAGCGAGAAATCCCCCGGCAGTAATGATAACCACCGTTGCACTCACACGCAAGAGGTTGAATACATACGTCTTACCGGTGGCGTCGAAGCTGAAGCAGTATCCGACAACCTTACGGACGGTCGCTCCCACTTTGCCGTCCTCTGCCTCCAGAAAGGCCATGGCAAGGTCTTTTGGGAGGAATGTCGTGCCGTAGAGGTAGCGTACGATCGTCCCGTCTTTGGCAATGACAAGGCATGTCACCGGGTGAATAAAGTCACGCCCCTTGCGCTTAAAGCGGAATCCTGCAGCATCGGTAAGCTTGCGAATGCTCTCTGCATCTCCGGTAAGGAAACGCCATCCTGAATCGGGAAATGATACATTCATGGAGCTGAGGTACATTTTCTTGGAGCGTGCTGCCATATCAGGAGTTTCCGTCTCATCGAAACTGACCGAGAGGACCCGGTATCCCTCGTCCGGTTTCCGCGTAACTGCCGGAAGAGCCGCGGCCAGCCCCGACTGCAGGAAATTACAGACACTGGTGCAGCTGTAGTACACGGGAAGGATGATGGTCGGCCCAGTCACAAGGTTGCCGAGGATTACACTCTTGCCGGCCTCATCCCGAAAAGGCAAGCCGAGAGGGATCTTTGCTCCCAGATGTTCATCCAAGCCGACCTCACCCCCTGCGTCCTGTGAAGACGACTCATCATGGAGATGTTCCAGGGTATGGGCCTCCAGCCCTGAGAACGTGTGGCAAAGCTGAAGCAGCATGAAAAGAAGAACCGCAAGCAGATATCGTGAACGGTGAGCGAAATTCATAGGCGACCCTGACATACTGATCCAGTTTTCACGTCTCCGCGATCAGTTTTTGTGCAATCGGGATATCTGCGGGGGCGAGATCATAGTTCAATAGATCCGGTATGGGGACCCATTCGGCCTGATCATGGACATGCAGCCGTATCTCACCGGAAATGATATACGCCCGCATGGCAATTAGCCGGAATGCTCCATGGTCGTAATGGTATTCCGATTGTGCAAAAACATCACCTATGTCGGTCGCCAGGCCGAGCTCTTCGTGGATTTCCCGTTTCAGGCACTCTTCCAGGCTCTCGCCTTCCTCAACCTTGCCTCCGGGAAACTCCCAGTAACCGGCAAGCTGTTGAGCAGGACCGCGGCGAGCAAGGAGAATCCGCTCATCTTCGATTATTATAGCGGCGGTGACGGTTTTCATATCGGTTCCCGACCCTTGGGAGGTTGGCGATCTCCATCTACAGATGAATCATATATACTGCTGGTCGAAATGCAATAGATCAGCATTCGTATCCAATCCGGCAGGGTCTTTTAAAGGCCTGGCAGAAGAGCTGAGGATCTTTCCTGAGGAAAATTCAGCTTGGCCTTCTTAATCTGAAAGCTGATGTAGCGAGCAGAGTCCAATGCAGCAGACGCAAAATGGGGCGACGGCCTGCATGTTGGCCTTAAGAGCGGTTGAAGGGGTAAAGTCCGCAACATTGCCGATATAGGAGAGGATGCCCGCTACTGCGCTGCTTGGGGCTGCACTCCTTCAGGGAAAATGCTTTCGCAAGGGAGACAAATTACATCGGCTTGCTGAATGCACTGCTTGACAGCAGAAGGTTTTCTAGTGAAAACTGTCGAAACTTTTTAAATATTGGGTTTGCACTGCTGAACCGCTAGGCGGGCCGTTTTGCTAATGTGATAATAATATTTATTTCTGCTACAGGCGGGTAACCGGATTTATATCGGTCAATAAATATGAATTGCCGAATTTCTGTATTCTCAGGCATGAGCAAAAAGTCCCCTGGCATATCCGGAATAGATATAAAAACGAAAGATTGAAAATATTGTGCTAATCTTTTGTGCTACCAGATTACGCCGATTGCAAGTGAGGGGTATCTATCAAGCGAAGATATTAAGCAGAAGAATTTGTTGACAGGTAGCATCGGATCGGAATGCCATCGTTAATTATGCTTCGCGGTTCCTGGATGATCCGGAGCCGTATCACCCCTTGGCATTGGCCCATAATCCGTATACTTCTAGAATTGCGCTGATGAAATGGAGTTGACCAGTTTGAAAAAAGTACTGCTCGTCTTCGGGACACGACCCGAGGCAATAAAGATGGCGCCGCTTGTAAAGGAACTGCAGAAATACCCCGAGCGGTTTGAGGCCATAGTCTGCGTCACGGCACAGCATCGGCAGATGCTGGATCAGGTGCTGCAGCTGTTTGATATCAGGCCGCAGTACGATCTTGACATCATGCAGCCGGGTCAGGATCTGTTCGATATCACCTGCAATGTGCTCCAACGTTTGAAACCGGTGCTGCAGAAGGAACAACCCGACATCGTCATGGTCCACGGAGATACGACCACCACCATGGCCGCAGCCCTTGCCGCCTACTACTGTCGCATTCCGGTGGGCCACGTAGAAGCAGGGCTGCGCACCGGCAACAAATATTCCCCTTTTCCCGAAGAAATCAACCGCACCTTGACCGGAAGCCTTACCGATTTGCACTTCGCCCCTACAGGAGCGGCACGCGACAACCTGCTACGTGAAGGGGTTGCGGATACGACCATAACCGTCACCGGTAACACTGTTATTGATGCCCTTCAAATGGTTCTTAAGAAGATGAAGGACGAAGGGTTGGACAGCGAAATTGAGAATCAACTTGTGACTCGTTATCCTTCATTAGAGCGGATCTTCGCCAGCCACAAGCCACTGGCCCCTAGCAGCCGCCTTATTCTCGTCACCGGCCACCGCCGCGAAAACTTCGGCAAAGGATTTGAAAACATCTGCCATGCCTTGGCTGATTTGGCTCTGCGCTATCCCGATGTTGAGATCCTCTATCCGGTGCATTTGAACCCCAACGTTCAGAAGCCGGTCAACCGGATTCTCGGCAGCGTTAGGAGCAAGAATATCCACCTCATCGAGCCGGTTGATTATCTCCCCTTTGTCCACCTGATGAACCGCTCCCATCTTATCATCACCGACTCAGGAGGCGTGCAGGAAGAGGCCCCTTCGCTGGGCAAGCCGGTACTGGTCTTGCGCGATACCACCGAGCGCCCTGAAGCAATTGTTGCCGGCACGGTCAGGCTGGTCGGGACGAACCGGGAGATGATAGTCGCCGAGGCGGCGCGGTTGGTGGATGATGAAAGTGCGTATCAGCTCATGGCGCAGGCGCATAATCCCTATGGTGACGGTCTGGCTGCGGAGCGAATTGTGAGAGCGCTGCAGGGGGACGAGCGGAATGACCCCATAGATTTACTAGGAGTTAGCAGATGACTCTGGGGCAATATGGGGAGTGTTCTTCAATTTACCCAAAGATAATCGTAATGTCCAATTTGTAGATCGCTTATACTCTGCTTCTGTAGCATTTCTTACTTGAACGTCTGTAAGTGGCAGAACCCCTGTTGGCATTGCTTCCCCCTATTACAGTGGATGGCATCTTCTGTAATAGATGCAGTATGTCAATGGATGTCATTGGACGGTAAAAGATTACACACAAAGAAAAAGCCCTGATTGCTCAGAGCTTTTATATGATATCCGACGTTATCGGATTTATAGGTGGCGTCCCCTGCCGGATTTGAACCGGCGTCGCCGCCGTGAAAGGGCGGTGTCCTGGGCCTGGCTAGACGAAGGGGACTGAACTTGCACAATGCGGTAAACAAGCGCGGCAATCACCTTACATACAGCAATCGCAATGATGAGTCAATAAGTTTATTGTAAGGGAGACGATTCAGGCATTCCAGCGCCAAATTATATGGGAGGGTTTGTGATAATGTCTCGCACAGATAAAAGACGTTCGCGCAGCATTTCGCCACCCTTGACTACCTGGCGGGCTCGCCACTCACTACGCACATAAGGAGAAAGCCGAGTCAAGGCTTCGTCAATTTTTCTGCTGACCAAGACCCGCTCTTTATAATCGAGCAACTTTCCCATTTCCAGCTTATCCCTGATGGACTCGAATTCTTCCTCAAAGTAGCTGATAACTTGCTCTGACATATTCATGTCTTCAGACATGGATGTCACTCTCCCTATAGCCATAGGATGCAACCGACCTTTGTTAAGGGTTCGGTACATATCAGGATATTCTTTAGCATTTTTAAGCGGTAAGTTCATGATGGCGCTAAACCTTGGTAGCCTTGGAGGCAAAACATATTTAATTCAGCATGTTGCGCAGCTGCACAAATCAAGCACTTTTAAGCCATGCAGAATTTGGCTTACGTTCTATGACCCTTTTACTGAGATCAACAGTCTTGGTAGTGTAGATATAGGTCATATTCTTCCCGTTTTTCTTTGCCCGGTAGAGTGCCTGATCAGCACGACTTACCAGTTGGGAAATCGGATCGCTTCGCCCCCCGGACGTGAACGCGATTCCTATGCTTGCTGTCAGTCTCAACTGCTGTCCCTTGAAAACGAACACCGTCCCAGCAAGTCTTGTCCTTAATCTCTGTGCAATCTCAAAGGCTACGGAAGAATTCGTGGAAGGCAGCATAACGGCAAACTCCTCTCCTCCGTAACGGGCGACAAGGTCAGATCCTCTACAACCTTCACGCAGGATTTTCCCAACCGTAGACAGAACTTCATCTCCTGCTTGGTGACCAAAAGTGTCATTTACCTTTTTAAAGTCGTCAAGATCTATCAGGAGAAGCGAGATTGGCATCAAATCCTTGCGTCGCATCTCAACCTCAAGAAGCTCATCAAAGACCCGCCGGTTGAAAAGACCGGTGAGAGCGTCCTTCATGGCAAGCTCCTTAACCTGCTCATGTGCAAGCGCGTTTTTAAGCGTGCGGGAAAAATGAGCCGTTACCTCTGCGAGAAGCGTGGTCGATAAACTCTTGATGCTAATTGTGCCAAAAAGTATCCTGACCGTTCCAAGGGAATCCGGGAGGAGGAGGTCTACCCCTTTCATTCCAATTGCTGGGCCGGTTATCATGGATCCCTGCAGGCGCTCGTCGAACCTGAACTCTCTGGCACGCCCTGGCCATGCAACCTCACTGAGGTGAAGAGACGGGCATCCGTCTCCTTTCCCTGGAGCAAATGACAACGGAGTCAGACCAAACTCAGGTGCAAGGGAGAAAATAATCTCTTTGTAAGGAATGAAATCGTAAAGATGCCTGGCTGCAATGGCGCATATATCCTGAGGGACGAGGCTGGCACTGGTTGCGCCCATGAAGCGACTGACAAATGTAGCTTCCCTCAGCCGTCTTTCCAGGGTGGCAATATCCGTGGCATGATCCGCGATCAGTGGCTCATCCATAGGGATATGAGATGCACTATTGGAATTGCATTGCAGATTGGCGCTCTCCATGATTACACCCTTCTTAAGCCTTAGTGCTGCTATCGCTTACGATAGTGGTTTCGGAAAGTTACAGGCTCAATTAATGCAATTTAACTGCCAATTGCCACAAGTCCCGAAATATCAGGCTCTAGATGGCATACATACGGGCGAAGGCTTGCCCTGCAAGGCTTCCCATCGACACAAAACAGCATTCGAATACCAAGTAGATTGTCAAATAAATGACATGAGTTGGGAAATATGACAACCATGGGGCACAACAGGTGGATAGTGCGCAATAAGGAAGAAATTAAAGATCAGTGGAGAAAATCCCTACGAGAAAATAGTGCATACACTTCTACTCTGCGAGAAGCTGTTTTATCAGTTGTTCAATGCGTCTGGCCGTTTCATCATTATAGCCCATGAATTTTTCAACAACGACCCCCTTTTTCCCAATAACATAGAGTGTTGGAACCGAACGCAGGGAATAATCGAGTTGAAGGTCATCGCTGGCCAAAGCCATTGGATAATTGACCTTGTTGGCAATGGAAAATTCGCGAACCGCCTTGTCTCCGTTTTCGTCAAGGCTCAGTCCGAGTATTTGCAGACCTTGACTGCCATATTTCTGGTTAAGCTTGACCAGATGGGGGATTGAATCACGACAAGGCGAACACCAAGTCGCAAAAAAATCGATAAGCAGAACATAGCCACGATAATTGGCTAGTGTGATCTGTTGTCCGGACGTGGAGACAATCTTGAAGGGGGGAGCAGGCTCTCCTTTCTGGAGAATTGCCAAGGCAGGCCTCGGCACTACAAATACGGTTAATGCCAGAACCAGAATGCATGAGCAAAAAGCCTTGCAGATCATAGGATCAGAGAGCCTTCTTGACCAAAACCTCAAGCTGCGCCTTTGGCACTGCACCCACCAACTGATCGATCACTTTCCCATCCTTGAAGAGGATAATTGTAGGAATGCCTCTTACGCCATATTTTGAGGGCGTTGCAGGGTTCTCGTCAACGTTGACCTTCCCTACCTTTACTTTGCCGTCATACTCTTCTGCAATGGCATCAATAACCGGTCCGATTGCTTTGCACGGCGCGCACCAAGTTGCCCAGAAATCAACAATTACTGGAAGGTTGCTCTGAAGTACATCGCTCTCGAAATTTGCATCCGTGAACGCTTGAACCTTTTCACTAGCCATAATTTCTCCTTGCAGAGGAAAGTTTTTTTAGACTATATCCTTCTGAGGCAAAAAATCAAGCCGAATTAACCGTCTTGTCCGTAGATATGTTGTCTTATCGATCCAGATGCGTGGCAAATTGCGCCAGTCATGCTATAGTGTGCACTCTTTCCCAAAACCATTCCGGAGGTGCTGCAATAGATGTCTAGACTCACTATATCCGTAGATCTGCGTGGAAAGCAGGTTGTGGTGGTAGGAGGGGGGAAAGTCGCCGCTCGAAAATGTCTTTCGCTGATCCGAAGCAAGGCTGACGTTACGGTGATCTCTCCTGAGTTGTCTTCAAAGGTCAAGCGCCTAGTCAATGCTGGATGGGTCAAGCACAAAAAATGCGAGTATGCATCCGGTGATCTGATCGGATCTTTTCTGGTCTTTGCAGCAACAGACCATCCTGAAGTCAATCAAGCCGTGGCGCGTGAATCAGCAAAGATGGGGGTATTAGTCAATGCAGTTGATTCTCCGTCTTTGTCCTCGTTCACCTCTCCGGCAGTTGTTCGAAGGGGAAGCCTGACCATTACGGTCGCATCAGAAGGTGAGGCCCCGGCCCTCTCTCGTCAGATTCGTCGCGAACTAGCGGCTAAATATGGACTGGAATATGCACTTACAGTCCGACTCCTTGGACTCATTCGCGAAAAGCTATTGACTGAACACGTTAACCGCACATACAATAAGCAGATTTTAAGTAGGTTGAGCAGCAGCGCGCTGCCCATGTTCCTACGCTCAAACTCGCTGGAATTAATCGATCACCTCCTGCTGGAACATTGCGGTCCCGGGTTCTCTCTGGCCGAACTTGGACTGCTGAAAGAGGTTTCTCCATGAATGCCGCTCTTTATTTCACCACCCTGGGTATCTACCTTCTAGCCACGATATCCTACGTCGTCTACCTGGTAAAGCCGCAGCCAACAATGGCCAACATATCTACCTGGGTTGTGAGAGGGGGCTTTCTGATGCATTGCCTCTTCACGATTGACCGCTACTTCGAGGCTGGTCGGACACCAATCACCAACCTTCATGAATCACTCGCTTTCTTCAGCTTAACCATCGTCGGAGTCTTCATTGTCTTTGAGCACCGATACAAGCTGACCATCCTCGGCTCCTTCGTCATACCGGTTGCACTTATACTGATGTCGCTCTCCATGCTGTTTCCCATGGGAATCACACCCCTCAACCCTGCACTGAAAAGCAAATGGCTCGTGGTTCATACGGTAGTGGCCTTTTTAGGGTATGCGAGCTTCACCATCGCATTCGGAGCAGGCATAATGTACCTGATTCAGGAGCGCTTCCTCAAGAAGAGGACCCTTGGCCCGATGTACAAGAAGCTCCCTTCACTGGACAAGCTGGATGACATCAACTACCGCTGCCTGACCTTCGGATTTCCCTTGTTGACCTTTGCGATAATTTCCGGAGCAATCTGGGCGGAAACCGCCTGGGGGACCTACTGGAGCTGGGACCCAAAAGAAACCTGGTCGCTTATTACCTGGTTCGTCTATGCAGCACTTCTGCACGGTAGACTCACCACCGGCTGGCGCGGCCGAAAAGCTGCAATTCTTGCAATCGCAGGGTTTTTTGTACTTCTCTTCACATTCCTCGGGGTCAATCTTTTATTACCAGGACTGCACAGCTACAAGTAAGATAGAGGCAAAGTATCGATGAACATTATCGTTGTGGGGCTGTCACACAAAACCGCCTCGGTTGACATACGCGAAAAGGTGGCATTTTCTCCCACCAACATGGAAAAGCCGCTCTCTGCACTGCGAGATCTGCCGGATATCACAGAAGCAATAATAGTATCCACCTGCAATCGTGTTGAGATCTATGCAACGACACACGATATTGCCGGTGGGATATCGAGGATAAAGCGATTCATTGCCGATTATCACAACCTTTCACTGGAATCCCTGGACTCACATCTCTATAGCCATCACGGTGAAGAGGCTATTCGGCACGTGTTTCGCGTTGCCTCCAGCCTTGACTCAATGGTGGTAGGGGAACCGCAGATCCTTGGCCAGATAAAGACATCCTACGGATATGCCGCTGAATACAAATCCTCCGGCATAATACTCAATCGTTTCCTTCACAAGGCTTTTTCTGTTGCCAAGCGGGTCCGAACCGAGACAAAGATCGCTTCATCAGCCGTTTCCGTCGCCTTTGCCGCAGTCGAACTCTCCAAAAAGATATTTGACGACCTTTCGGATAAAACCGTAATGCTTATTGGTGCCGGAGAGATGTGCGAACTGGCTGCAAAGCATTTTCTGAACAACGGGGTTCGTGGTGTCATGGTTACCAACCGGACATTTGAGCGGGCCGAACGCCTGGCCGAGGAGTTTGGCGGCAGGGCTGTGAAGTTCGATGACCTCTTCGACTACCTCCACAAGGCAGATATCATTCTCTCATCCACCGGTGCGCCTCACTGCATCATCGGCCCGAAGGACCTGGAAGAGGTGATGCGCAAGCGAAAGCAGAAACCGATGTTCTTCATAGATATCGCAGTGCCCAGAGACATAGACCCAAAGGTAAACGACGTAGAAAACGCCTATCTCTACACAGTGGACGACCTTCAGGAGGTTGTAGCAGCCAACTTGCAACAACGGACTGAAGAGGCCAAAAAGGCTGAAGTGATCGTTGATCAGGAGATTGGTCAGTTCTTCAAGTGGCTCTCATCCCTTGAGGTTACCCCTACTATCGTGGCACTTCGTGCCAAATTTGATGAAGTCCGTCGGAGCGAACTGGAAAAAACCATTGCCAACTGGAAGGATCTTCCTCCGGATGCGCAAAAGCGCCTGGAGGCCCTTACCAATGCAATTATGAACAAACTCCTCCATCCGCCGACCAGCCTTCTCAAAAAGGCAGGCCAGGGGGGGCGTACCGATCTTTATGTCGATTCACTCCGTGCTCTGTTTGAGCTGCAGACCGACGGGCAGGAACAACAAGAGCTGGGAGAACTGGAAGAGTAGACGCGCTTCCAAGGCTCCAAACTACTTATCTACCTGATTTTTAGATCATTCAAAGGAGAACCCAAGTAAATGGCAATGAAGAGCTTACGAATCGGTACCCGTGCCAGTCAGCTGGCACTCTGGCAGGCAAACTGGGTAAAGTCCGAGCTGGAAAAGCGCTACCCGGGGATGGAGGTAACCCTCACCAAGATTAAAACCCTCGGGGACAAGATACTGGATGTCCCGCTGGCACAAGTTGGGGGAAAAGGACTATTCGTAAAAGAGATTGAAGAAGCGATGCTCCGAAACGAGATAGACATAGCTGTACACAGCATGAAGGATGTCCCGACCGATTTTCCTGAAGGTCTTGGACTGGTCTGCATTACCGAAAGGGAAGACCCCCGCGATGCGCTCATCTCAAAGGGAGTTACTTTCGCAACCCTTCCGCAGGGGGCAAAAATAGGCACTTCAGCACTCCGGCGTCAGGCTCAGCTGCTTAAGGTCCGCCCAGATCTTCAGATGGTTATTATCCGCGGAAACGTGGAAACCCGTATGAACAAGCTTGAAACTGAAAACCTTGATGCTGTCATCCTTGCTGCTGCCGGACTGAACCGCCTGGGATTTGCTGACCGGATTGTTGAGATTCTCCCACCTGAACTGTCACTGCCAGCAATTGGACAGGGTGCACTCGGCATCGAATGCCGACTGGATGACGCTAAAGTAAGGGAAACCATCGCCTTCTTCAATCACCCTGAAACCAGTTATGCGGTACGTGCCGAACGCTCGCTCCTCAAGCGATGTGAGGGAGGATGTCAGGTCCCGATAGCTGCCTTCGGAGTTGTCAATGGCGATCAGATGACCCTGACCGGTTTCATCGCCTCAATAGACGGTGCCCGCACCCTCAGAGAAAGCATAAACGGTCCTGTTGCGGAGTGTGAGCACCTCGGCTGTGAACTGGCCGAGCGACTCCTGCGAAACGGCGGCAAAGAGATCCTCGAAGAGGTTTACCAGCGAGAAATTGGTCGCATGGACGAGAATGTCTAGACTTCCTGAACGTAAACGCCGCCGCTAAGGCGGCGTTTTTCTCGGATATTGTTCCTATGACCACCAGCAACGGCTATGTATACCTGATCGGCGCCGGCCCCGGCGACCCTGGTCTGATAACGATCAAGGGGAAAGAGTGCCTGACACGTGCAGACGTCGTGCTCTACGATTATTTGGCTAATGACCGCCTGCTGACCTACGCAAGGAAAGATGCGGAGCTGATCTATTCGGGCAAGGTAGGGGGTGCCCACAATCGCGAACAGCAACAGATTAACGAACTTCTCGTGAGCAAGGCACTTAGTGGAAAGGTAGTAGCACGCCTCAAAGGGGGTGACCCTTTCATCTTTGGTCGTGGCGGCGAAGAGTGCGAGTCACTGGTTGCAGCTGGAATTCCCTTCGAGGTAGTCCCTGGTGTCACCGCTGCGATCGGCGCAGCTGCCTATGCAGGCATCCCACTTACCCAGAGAGACCTTACCACCTCGGTGGCATTTGTCACAGGACACGAACATCCCTCCAAGGAAACCTCAGAGATCGACTGGGAGAGGCTTTCCCTAGGGAGCGGAACCGTGGTTTTTTATATGGGTGTAAAGAACCTTACGCTGATCACCTCAAACCTTATTGCCCACGGACGGGATCCGGAAACCCCAGTTGCACTCATCCGTTGGGGGACAAGGCCTGATCAGGAGGTATTGACCGGCACCCTCGCAAATATCGCCGACCAGTCAAAAAGGTGTGGTTTCAAGGCACCTGCCATAACAATTGTCGGCGAGGTAGTCCGTTTACGTCAGGCTCTCAGATGGTTTGACAACCGACCGCTATTCGGCAAGGGGTTCCTGGTTACCCGCGCCGCCGATCAGGCCGGAGAATTCTCGTACATGCTTGAGGCTCTTGGGGCTACGGTCTGGGAATGCCCCACTATCCGGATCGTCCCACCAGTCACGACTGAACCACTTGACAATGCTATATCAGAACTAAATAGCTATTCCTGGGTGATCTTCACCTCCGGCAATGCGGTCCGGTTTTTCTTTGACCGGCTGCAAGAGCTTGGGCTTGACAGCCGAGCACTGGGGAAATGCGGCGTATGTGCCGTGGGGCCGAAGACAGCCGCTGCCCTTGCCCCGTTCGGCATCAAGCCGGACATGGTCCCTCAAAGTTATAAGGCTGAAGGGGTAATCGAGACATTCCGTTTGCTGGACCTGAAAGGCAAGAGGATTCTCTTTCCAAAGGCAGACCGGGCAAGAGAGCTGATCCCCGTTGCCCTTGCAGAATTCGGAGCCGAAGTTTCTGATCCGATTGCATACCGGAATATCCTTCCAGATACAGTTGATTCTACGATTCTTCACGCGCTTGAGGAGCGACGCATCCAATGCGTCACGTTCACATCCTCCTCTACGGTGGACAACCTTGCAAAGCTGCTTGGGGAAAATCGTTTTCTCCGCCTGCTGGAAGGGGTAACTGTGGCTGCCATAGGACCTGTTACTGCGAAGACCTGTAGTGACCTTGGACTCAGTGTAGACATCGAACCGCAGGAATATACCCTTGCCGCCATGACCAACGAAATAGTAAGCCATTTTACGTCACTGAAGCTCAAAGAGGAGATATAGGCATGTTCTATCCAACGTTCCGTGCTCGTCGCGTACGAGGCAAAGAAGCATTCCGCAGAATGGTCCGCGAAACTTCCCTCTCTGCGAATGATCTGATCTATCCTATGTTTTCTGCCTTTGGCAAGGGGATCAAGAAGGAAATATCCTCCATGCCCGGGATCTACCAGCAGTCCATCGAGCACATCGTTGAAGAAGCCCAGGAGGCTTATGGACTTGGAGTGCCGGCTGTTATCCTGTTCGGAATCCCTGAGACCAAGGATGCTGTTGGAAGCGACGCCTATGCAGACAACGGGATCATACAAGAGACGATACGTGCCTTGAAGAAGGAGGTTCCTGGGCTTATGGTGATAACTGACGTCTGCATGTGCGAATACACTGATCACGGGCACTGTGGCGTCATAAAAGACGGGGACGTCGACAATGACGCTACCCTCGAACTCCTGTCCAAAGAGGCCCTCTCGCATGTACAGGCCGGCGCAGATATGGTTGCACCGTCCGACATGATGGACGGCCGCGTCATGGCAATCCGTGAGTCATTGGACAACAATGGATACAACCATATCCCGCTCATGAGCTATGCTGTTAAATATGCTTCAGGTTACTATGGACCTTTTCGTGAGGCGGCTGAGTCTACACCACAGTTTGGAGACCGCCGCTCCTACCAGATGGATCCGGGAAACCGCCTGGAGGCGATCCGAGAGGCTCAAATGGATGTCGATGAAGGGGCTGACATCCTTATGGTGAAACCCGGACTCCCCTATCTGGACATTATTCGCGAGCTGCGCAACCAGTTCAATCTGCCGATAGCAGCCTACAACGTATCAGGCGAATACAGCATGATAAAGGCTGCTGGAAAGGCAGGGTGGATTGACGAGGAGAGAGTGATCATGGAGACCATGATGTCCTTCAAGCGAGCTGGTGCCGACATTATCCTGACGTATCATGCCAAAGAGGTTGCCCGTCTTCTGAAAAGTGGCTGGTAACGGTTATACCGAGACATTTCTGGACCGTTATGTTCGATTGACGGCCTATATTAATTGATGGAGACATTTTCATGCTTACCACATCCGACTTCAAACGTGGCCTAGTTATCCAGCTTGACGGAGCACCCTGCTCGCTCATGGACATCCACTTCCAGTCCCCCTCTGCCCGTGGTGGCAACACCCTGGTAAAGACAAAATACCGCAACCTTATTACCAACCAGGTACTGGAGAAGACCTTTCGTTCCGGAGACAAAGTGGATGAGGCAGACTTCGAACGGAAAAAGGGTCAGTTCCTCTATGCCGATGGATCCAAAGGGGTTTTCATGGATCTGGAAACCTATGAGCAGTTTGAGGTAGAAGGTGAGATGTTTGACTCTATCTCTTACTACCTCCTGGATGGCACGGAGGTCCAACTGGGGCTCTTCCAGGCTCAGTTGGTCAGCATCGACCCTCCGATGGTGGTGGAGCTAACCATTACCGAAACCCCCCCGGCAATCAAAAACGCCACTGCCACAGCCCAGACCAAGGAGGCGTTACTGGAAACCGGCCTGAGACTTCAGGTTCCTCCCTATCTTGAAAACGACGAAAAAATAAAGGTAGATACCCGAGACTGCCGGTTTGTGTCACGGGCATAAATAAGATAACAACTGAGAAAAATGTTGACAGTTTCACGATATCGCTTTATAAAATAAAGCTTCTTCGCCCGGGTAGCTCAGTCGGTAGAGCAGTGGACTGAAAATCCACGTGTCGGCGGTTCAATTCCGTCCCCGGGCACCATGAATCAAAGGGTTACAGTTCACGCTGTAGCCCTTTTTCGTTCTGGCTGTGCTAATTCTGTGCTCATAGACAGTGAGGAGTTTAAGACATAGTGATGTCCCGTAAGGCAATAAATAAACTTGACGCATTAGACCGACTGGTCTAAGCTATAATTATGAAACGAACACACAACAAGGAAGATATTGTTCAGGTTGGACTCGAACTCGTGTTAAGCAGAGGATTCAATGCTACCGGTGTTGAAGCAATTCTGAAGCAGGCGAACATTCCAAAGGGTTCATTTTACAACTTCTTCTCCAGTAAAGAAGAATTTGCCCTTGCGATAATCGACAAATTTGTCGCAGACCGGGTTGAACTGTTCTCCCCCATTTTCAGCGATCACTCTTTACCACCTCTGGAGCGCGTCAAAAAAAGCTTCGAAACCTTGATTGAGACATTTGAAGGTTCTGAATGCTCCAAAGGGTGCTTGATCGGTAACCTGAGCCAGGAAATGGCTGATCAATTCGAGAACGTCCGGCAACGCCTTGAGAAGTCTCTGCAAGAGTGGACCAAGGGGGTATCCTGGTTACTTCTTCAAGCGCAGAGGGAACATGCAATCCCAGCAGACATGAACGTGGAAATGCTGGCGGAAAACCTGATCGCATCATTCCAGGGGGCACTGCTTCGCTCTAAGGTGAAAAAATCATCTGAACCATTGAATAATTTCATCCATTTGTATTTCGATGTATTCCTTGCTCAGAGAGAAGAGAAGTAACTCGAATATATTTTTTAACCAGCATTACATAGACCGGTCTAGGCATATCGATTAATGGCAAAATATAATATGGAGGTACGGACATGAAAGAGAGCATACGCGGGTTAGTCCAAGGGTGGGGAGTTGATGATGTAGGGTTCGCATCGGTCTACAATTACCGGAGCCCCAACTCTCCTGCGCTAGAGTCCCTGTTCCCCGGTGCCAGAACCATGATCGTCATGGCTTTCCAGGAACTGGCGGCATGCGAGAGTCCTAGCCCGCAGATGGCGATGAACGCCAGGCTTGATCTCATGGAATTCTCCCGTTCCCAATGTTACCGCCTCGCCCGCTTTGTGGAGGGCAAACTTGGCAGCCCTGCCATGACCGTTCCGGTGGCCTACCCCATGGACTATCGCACTCCGGATAAAATTGGCGTGGCCGAAGTGTCCCTACGTCATGCCGCTGTAGCCGCGGGATTGGGCACCTTTGGCCGCCACAACCTGGTCGTCCATCCGCGTTTCGGGACCCGAGTAATTTTCGCGGCCGTGCTCACGAAGTTGGACCTTGCTCCGGATCTCCCCGTTGAAAAAAATCCCTGCACCGATTGCGGCCTTTGTGTAAGCAGCTGCCCTGCCGGTGCTCTAAACGTAGAAGGGAAAACCGATGTAATGAAATGCCTCGCGAATAGCCAACCATACGGGATGAGGGCAAACATTGCCTTCTGGTCCCGATTTGGTGACGCAACCAGCGAAGAACAGAAGGCAATGCTCCGCAGTCCTGAATATTTGAGTTTGTACCAGTCCGCCTTCATCGGCTACCAGTACTTCTGCTTTCGTTGCTTCGCTGCGTGCCCGATCGGCAGAACGGTGAAATGAGCGCATATTTTTCGCAAATATTACGTAGACCCGTCTAGGCATATAATATCTGCAAACAAGAGGTACATAAAATGACAACAAGAGGCAATTCATGGGTTCTCATCACTGGCTCACACAGGTATCGCATAGCACTCATCATTGGAGCAGTGGTTGTCATTGCCATCGGCGTTGTATTTGGAAAAGACAAGAAGCCGTTGCCTGCCGATGCGACCACTCCCCGCATGGTACGCACCTATACGGTAGGTTCCGCCGGGAGTGACTCGATGGAATATACCGGGGTGATCCATGCTCGCACGGAGAGCGATCTCGGTTTTCGCGTGCCGGGCAAAATCATTGAGAAACTCGTCAAGGCCGGAGACCACCTCAAACGCGGACAGGCTCTGATGCGGCTTGATCCGACAGACCTGCGGCTGGCCGCCAATGCGGCCCGGGAGGCGGTCGAAGCGGCCAGGGCCCAGAATAAACGCGCCCTCGCCGATGAACTGCGGCAGCGTGGGCTGGTTGCCATAAAGGCCGTATCCGTACAGGAATACGAACAGGCCAAATCAGCGGCAGACGCAACAACCGCACAGCTGAATTCCGCCGTTGCCTATTCCCGGCAGCTGGAAAACCAGGAGGGGTATGCCGTTCTCAGGGCTGAAGCGGACGGTGTCATCATGGAAGTACCGGCTGACGTCGGCCAGGTGGTAGGTGCGGGAAACGTGGTGGTTCGTCTCGCCCATGATGGTGCACGCGAAGCGGTGGTCAACCTGCCCGAAGGGACTACAAAGATTGCGAATTCCACGGCCGTTGCCAGCCTCTATGCCGATTCAGGCCACTCTTTTCCGGCAAAATTGCGTGAATTGTCCGCCATGGCCGATCCGCTCACCCGCACCTACCAGGCGCGCTTCAGCCTGGATGGGGTTGGCAGGAACGCCCCGCTTGGCGCAACGGTGACTGTCCATCTGAATGGCGAGACCCGTAACGTTGCGATGCAGCAGTACGAAATCCCCGTCGGCGCGCTGTACGACAACGGCACCGGCACCAGTGTCTGGGTCATACATCCGAATTCCTCGACCGTATCTCGGCGACCCGTCGCAGTTGCAAAGCTCGGCAGCGAGACAGCGCTGGTGAGTAAGGGCCTCAAGCCAGGTGAACGGATTCTCGCGCTGGGTGCTCACCTGGTCACGGAAGGGGAAAAAGTCAAGATCCTCTCCGGCCCGGCGAAGGAGCAAAAATAATGAGCCGCTTCAATCTATCCGCCTTTGCGGTCCGCGAACGCGCCATCACCCTGTTCCTGATTATTGTGATTATGGTGGCTGGGGGATTTGCCTTCTTTAAACTTGGGCGGGCAGAAGACCCTAAATTCACCGTTAAGACCATGACGGTAACAGCCATCTGGCCGGGAGCCACCGCAAAGGAAATGCAGGAGCAGGTGGGCGACCGGCTGGAAAAACGTCTGCAGGAACTGGAATTTTATGACCGGGTAGAAACCTCCGCATACCCCGGAATGCTTTTGATGAAGCTCCAGCTGAAAGACTCCACGTCCCCCAAGGATGTGCCGGAAGAGTTCTACCAGACACGAAAAAAGCTCGGAGACGAAAAGATCAACCTGCCCAAAGGGGTGATCGGCCCGATTCTGAATGACGAATTTTCCGATGTCTATTTCGCCATGTATGCACTGGAAGCAAAGGGCCTGCCCCACCGCCAGCTTGTGCTGGAGGCGGAAGCGCTGCGTCAGCGCCTTTCCCGGGTAAACGGCGTAGAGAAGGTCACGATTCTCGGCGAGCAGGATCCCAAGATCTATGTGGAGATTTCCTATAAGCGTCTGGCAACCCTCGGCGTAAAAGCGACCGACCTGTTTCATGCACTGGCAACCCAGAACGATATGACCCCTTCGGGTTTTGTGGATACGGCCGGCCCGCGGGTTTATCTGCGCCTTGACGGCGCGATTAACGGAGTCGAAGCGGTCAAGGCGATTCCGGTGGCAAGCGGAGGGAAACTGTTGAAAATCGGCGATGTGGCCGAGGTCACCCGCGGCTACGAAGATCCGGCAACAAAGCAGATACGCCATCAGGGAGAACCTTCGCTCATCCTGGCCCTGGTCATGAAAAAAGGGTTCAACGGACTGACATTGGGCAAGCTGCTGAAAGCGGAAGAGACGGCGATTCACAAGGAATTACCCGTCGGACTTGTGCTGTCCAAGGTGTCGGATCAGTCAAAGGTCATTTCCGAGGCCATTAACGAATTCATGATCAAATTCATGGCAGCGCTTGCCGTTGTCATCGTGGTGAGCCTGGTAACGCTGGGGTTCCGCGTCGGGATCGTAGTGGCTGCCGCGGTGCCGCTGACCCTTGCCACCGTGTTCGTCATCATGCTCTTTACCGGAAGGGATTTCGACCGCATCACCCTGGGGGCGCTGATTATTTCCATGGGGCTCCTGGTGGATGATGCGATCATCGCCATCGAGATGATGGTGGTCAAAATGGAGGAGGGATTGGACCGGGTCCAGGCCGCTACGTTTGCCTGGACATCCACAGCCAGCCCCATGCTTTTCGGTACGCTGGTTACCATCGCCGGCTTCCTGCCGGTTGGTTTTGCCAAATCGACGGCAGGTGAATACGCGGGCAACATATTCTGGGTAGTGGCATTCGCACTGATCACCTCGTGGTTTGTCGCGGTGCTCTTCACCCCCTATTTGGGCGTCAAGCTCCTGCCCGACATCAAGCCGGTTCCCGGAGGGCATGATGCAATCTATGCCACCCCGAACTATCAGCGTTTTCGCAGCATCGTGCGGCGGGTCGTCGATCACAAATGGATTGCTGCCGGTATTACCATCGTGCTCTTTGTCCTGGCCGTGGTCGGCATGGGATCTGTGGAGAAGCAGTTTTTTCCCAACTCGGATCGCCCCGAACTGATCGTTGACGTCAACCTTCCTCCCGGGACGTCCTTTGCCGCGACCGATAAATCGGTCAAAAACATCGAAAAGACGATTCTGGCCGAACCAGAGGCGAAAGATGTCACAACCTATATCGGACACGGCATGCCACGCTTCATACTGCCGCTCAATCCCGAACTGCCCAACCCGGCCTTTGCCCAAATTGTCGTCCTGACCGAAGGGCACGCGGCACGCGATACGCTCAAGAAAAAACTTCGCCACGTTATCGATCAGGGCGCATTCCCTGAAGCACGGGTGCGGGTGAAACAATTCGTATTCGGCCCCCCCGTACCATACCCCGTGCTCTTCCGGGTCTTGGGACCGGATCTGGATGAGCTGCGCAGGATTGCACGTGATGTCCAAACCATCATGGCTGAAAATTCGAACGTGCGTGATCTGCACCTGGATTGGGGGGAACGGACCCCGAGCCAGCACCTGGTCCTTGATCAGGATCGTCTACGCCTCCTTGGCCTCACGCCGCAGGACGCCGGGCTGCAATTACAGGCGATTCTGAATGGTGCTCCCACCACCCAGATGCGTGAGGGCATCCGTTCGGTCGACGTGATGGTTCGCGCTCCCTTTGTCGAACGCCACAGTCTGGAAAACCTTGCCAATGTCTCCCTGACCACCAGGGACGGGCGCTCGATCCCGCTGTCACAGATGGCGCATTTCGAATCCCGGATGGAAGATCCCCTGCTGAGGAGCTACAACCGCGAGCCGTATATCGCTGTTCAAGGGGATGTGATCGATGGGGTCCAGCCTCCGGATGTAACGGCCCAAATCCTCCCCAAACTGGAAAAATTGAAAGCTGCCCTTCCCGTTGGCTATCGCATGGAAACGGGTGGTTCCGTGGAGGAGAGCAAGAAAGCCGATGATGCTCTGGGGCTGCTGTTCCCGCCGATGATCCTCCTGATGCTGATCTTCATCATGCTCCAGGTCCGGTCATTCGCCACCATGTTCATGGTGTTTGCCACGGCCCCGCTGGGCTTGGTCGGGGCTGTACCCACCATGCTCATCTGCCATCAGCCATTCGGATTCAACGCAATTCTCGGCTTGATCGGGTTGGCCGGAATCATCATGCGCAATACGCTCATTCTGGTCGACCAGATTCGCCACGATCAGGCAGCGGGGCTTACCGATTACGATGCCATCGTGGAATCCACCGTACGCCGGGCGCGCCCGGTAGTCCTGACCGCCGTGGCGGCCATGCTGGCCTTTATCCCGCTGACGTTTTCCAGTTTCTGGGGATCAATGGCCTATGTCCTGATCGGCGGAGTCGGAGTCGGAACGGTTCTGACACTGCTCTTCCTGCCGGCCCTCTACGCGATCTGGTTCAAGGTGAAACATACCGATGCTGCCACAGAAGAAGGAGCACTGTCATGATCCGCTCAATTGCACTACTGAGCATAGCAAGCGCCTGTCTCGCGGGCTGTACGACCATGGCGCCGAGCTACAACCGGCCAGAAGCGCCGGTTTCCGCCGCCTGGCCCACCGGCCCGGCCTACAGGAACAACACCTCAGCGGCCGGCAAAGCGGCTGCCACAGAGCTGAAGTGGAGCGAGTTTTTCGTCGGTCCGCAACTGCAAAAGCTGATTGGCCTCTCCTTGGCCAATAACCGTGATCTCCGCGTGGCTGCGCTGAACGTGGGAAAATCGCGCGCCCAGTTCCGGATACAGAGGGCCGATCTGGTGCCGACGGTCGCTGCCGCTGGCAGCGACGCGGTGCAGCGCCTCCCGGCGGCTGTTTCCCCCAGCGGGCAAGCCATGATTGCCCGCAACTACAATCTGAACCTGGGGTTGAGCAGCTACGAAATAGATCTGTTCGGCCGCGTCCAGAGCCTGAAGGATCAGGCCCTGGAGCAGTATCTGGCCACCGAGCAGGCGCAACGTAGCGTTCAGATCAGCCTGGTAGCCGAGGTGGCCAATAACTATCTGGCACTGGCCGCCGATAGGGAACGGCTGAAGCTGGCACTCGGCACCCTCGAAAGCCAACAGGCGTCCTACCGGCTGATCCAGAGCCGCTTTACCGCCGGCGCCTCGTCGGAACTGGACCTGCGCCAGGCCCAGACCAGCGTGGATTCGGCCAGGGTGGATGTGGCCCGTTACACCACCCTGGTGGCCCAGGATGAAAACCTGCTGACCATGGTTGTCGGCAGCCAGGTGCCGACGGAGCTTTTGCCCAGCGGATTCAATGCCGTGGGCACCCTGCGGGAACTGACGGCCGGAGTGCCGTCCGCTGTGCTCCAGCGCCGTCCGGATGTCATGCAGGCCGAACTGCTGCTCAAGGCTGCCAATGCCAACATCGGCGCCGCCCGGGCCGCCTTCTTTCCGCGGATCACCCTGAATACCGGCATTGGCACTTCCAGTGACCAACTGAGCGGACTGTTCGCGCCCGGCTCCCTTGCCTGGGGCTTTGCCCCGCAGTTCACCCTGCCGATTTTCGATTACGGCAGGAACAGAGCCGGCCTGACCGCCGCCGAGCGTGACCGGGATATCTACCTGGCCCGGTATGAAAAGGTGATCCAGAACGCCTTTCGGGAAGTAGCCGATGCCCTGGCCCAAAACAGCACAGTGGGCGAACAGTTGCAGGCGCAACAGTCGCTCACCGAAGCGACCTCCGAGAGTTACCGCCTGGCCCAGGCCCGTTACCACGGCGGTGTCACCAGCTATCTGAACGTACTGGATTCTCAGCGCTCGTATTACGGGGCACAGCAGGGGCTGATCAGCGTCACCCTCACGCGACTCAGCAATCTGGTCACACTCTACAAGGTTCTGGGCGGGGGGAGTGAGTGAGATATCTACCTAAGAATTCAGGGAAGTACCAACCTGAACAATCAAACACCATAAAGGAGAACGTCATGAAAACAACAGCATTGGCAGTACTGTCGGCGTTACTGATGTCTGCAGCAAGTCCGGTTTTCGCCATGTCGCACCAGGAACGATTAGCCTGTGTGTGGACAGCCGGTAACTGCTTTGATGAGGCTAAAATCCTTGAGAAGAGGATCACGGAGATCAAAAGTGAAATCAAGAAGAGTGGCAATGGCTCACCGGATGAACTGAAAAAGCTGGAGAAAAAACTGCAGGAGGCCATGGATCAGCTGAAAAAGGTTTAAGGCAAGTAGGCAGTCTCAATAACATAAGTTGAAAAGTCAGTACGGAATTATTTCACGGGAAAGGGAGGAATAGTTATGAAAACAGGCATGCGCGAGTATCTGAAATTCTATTTGAACGGAAAGTGGGAGGAGCCGACGGGGAGCCGCACGTGGGACGTGATCAACCCGGCCACCGAAGATGTCGCCGGGCGGATTGCCATGGGCGAAAAGGCGGACGTGAATCGGGCCGTGGCGGCGGCGCGACGGGCATTCCCAAGTTGGTCGCGCACCACGCGGGAGGAGCGGTTGGCGCTTCTGGGGCGGATCATCGAGGTGTACCAGACGCGCTTCAACGACATGTGCGCGGCAATTTCCGAGGAGATGGGTGCGCCTCTTTGGGCGGCGGAAAAGGTTCAGGCGGCTGCGCCACTGGGCCAGCTCTCCATTGCCATTGAAGTGCTGAAGAACTACAAGTTCGACGAGATGCGGGGAAGCACCATGATCCGTCACGAGCCGATCGGGGTCTGCGGTCTCATCTCTCCCTGGAACTTTCCGGTTATACTGATGATGGCAAAAGTTGCGCCGGCCATTGCCACCGGGTGCACCATGGTCCTGAAGCCGTCGGAATATTCACCGTTTTCAGCTCAAATACTGGCGGAGATTCTGGATAAGGCCGAGATCCCTCCCGGCGTCTTCAATATGGTGAATGGCGATGGCGAGAAGGTTGGCGCTGCGCTCTCCTCCCATCCCGACATCGACATGATTTCCTTCACCGGCTCGACGCGCGCCGGGGTCGATGTAGCAATTAAGGCCGCACCGACGGTAAAACGAGTCCACCAGGAACTGGGAGGGAAGAGCCCCAATATCATCCTGGATGACGCTGATTTTGAAAAAGCGGTCACCGAAGGGGTGCAGGGGGTGATGTTCAACTCGGGCCAGACCTGTCTGGCCCCAACCCGTATGCTGGTGCCCGGATCGCGCATGGCGGAGGTAACAGGCATCGTCAGGCAGGTTGTGGCGAATTTCAACCCCGGGAAACCCGCCGACAACGCATTCATGGGACCGGTGGTCAACCAGCGGCAGTGGGCCAGGGTCCAGGAACTGATCGGAAAGGGGATAGAGGAGGGGGCAACGCTCGTAACCGGTGGAACAGGCAAGCCGACAGGACTCGAACAGGGCTACTACGTGAAACCTACGGTCTTTGCCGATGTCACCAACGATATGACCATCGCCCGTGAGGAAATCTTTGGCCCGGTCCTGGCGATACTGAGGTATGACGATCTGGAGGATGCGATCAGGATCGCCAACGACACCAGCTACGGACTTTCGGCCTACGTCCAGGGGGGGGATATGGAAAGGGTACGGGAGGTAGGGGGACGCATCCGTGCCGGTCAGGTTACCTTGAACGCGAGCGCGCTCGACATCGATCTTACGGCACCCTTCGGCGGCTATAAGCGGTCCGGGAATGGTCGCGAATGGGGTGAAGCCGGATTTGAAGCGTTTCTCGAGACGAAGGCGCTCATTGGCTACGAGCCGGCTTCCACTTCAGCCTAGCCGCTCCGAGAGGCTGATTCCCAAAACGATGGGGTGGCATATTTGTACCTGGATGAACAAACTGGAGCAGACCTTTCAATCGATAGCCTCCACTGTTATGCCGAACACTCTGCCATTGGCGTCGACAAGTAGAGTGAGGGTAATGGAGTCCCCTTTGAACTTGAATGGTGACAACATATCCAAGCCAGCCTTCTGGGCTAACACTCTACTCTCTTCAATAGAGATGCCTGGGGTAATGCCGAAAAGGCTGGTCTTGAGGTTTCTTGTGGTTATTTTTCGTATTATTCCGTCGAACCCGAAGCCAATGGTAATGTCCAGGGGGTCAAAACTTCGCTCATACCCTTTCAGGCACGGTTCATCCGTTCCTCTGACACCTTTTAATTCGCGATAATCAATACTGGAATACAAGGCAATATCGAAAACATCCACCTGATCTCGAAACCTCTCCTTTCCTGAATGATTAGCCAGGCATCCTGCAAGGAATAGAGAGATGAGCATCATGGCATATCTCAGAATTTTCATGGCGATCTCCTAAATAAACGGGCCGCCCTATCTGGGCAGCCCGTAACTTCGCAGCAGCAACTTAATCATGAGTCCTGATCTGATGATGGACTATTTTGCCAGGGGGTATTTTGACTCTACCCAACCGGTAATGCCGGCAGGGTAACGGTAAACATTCTTGTAGCCGTTTTCTACAAGTATCCTTGCACCAATATGACTCCGCCTACAGGCGACAAAACCACAATAGATGACAATCGTTTTCTCATTGTCGTTACCGGCAGCTTTCAGCAGGTTATCTTTGTCTGCCGCAGTAAGCTCTTTTTCAGTTTTGGGCATGGCAGCATTCACCGCTGAAGGGAGAAGACCAAACAGCTTGTCCTCAGTAACAGGAAGCGAGCTGATAATGGTCAACTTCTTCCCCTCGTCGAGCCACTTTTTCAGCTCATCAGTGGAGACAACCTTGTAGCCGCCATCCTTAATATCCGCGGAAAATTTGATAGCGGCCTTTTCGAATGGAATCTCCAACCCTTTGGGAGAGGTCCCGTGGGTAGACGCACACCCGGAAAGGATCAGCGCCATAACTATGAGCAGTGCAAGGCAAGTAACTTTTTTCATGATAACCCCCTAAAATTGAGGTTATTTCTAACACTGCGCCACCTGTAAGTCAAATTGAAATAATCCATCAAATCAATGCTTGCGATCGTTTTTATCAATAGCATCCCTGGCGCGTCTTTTGATTCATCAATAATTTTGTAGAGATGGGTATACTTCCCTCTGCCTCTCCATACAAATTGTGAAAGTTCCCTGCAAGTACCCCCTCAATTTGTAATGAACAGCATCACTAAACCTCCATTTTGCATACAGACTTATGGCCGTATTTCCACAATCGTACCATTAGGAGTTAACTTGTTGATTTCCTCAATTTCATCGTCTGTTACGGCTATACATCCTTTCGTCCAGTCAACCTCAGTGTGAAAATCACCAACCCACGAAAAACCATTCTTTATTCCATGGATCATGATGTCTCCGCCCGGAGAAACGCCTAGTTCTTTTGCTCTCTTTTTGTCTTTTTCATTTGGATAGGAAATATGAAGAGAGAGGTGATATCGGCTGCTCTTGTTTCTAGAATCGATAATGTAGGTTCCCTCCGGTGTTTTATTATCCCCTTGCCTTTCTTTTGGACCAACCGGGTTGCCTCCCAAAGCTATCTTATAGGTTTTTAGCTCCTCGCCCTTTGAAAGCAACACCAATCGTCGTGCCTTTTTTTCTATGAGTATCTTATCTGCCGATCCGTTCTGGAGTGCAAAGGCAAAAAATCTTTGTTCGAGTGTTTTAATTTTATTAACCAGGGCAATAATCTCATTATCCTTGCTTTTAACCTCTTGACGAAGAGCCTCAATTTCTGTTTGCTGTGTAGTAATTACCTTATCTTTTATGGTGACATTGCTGAGATAAAATATCATCATCTCACTGTCCTGCCTGTACGCACTCCCTGGATAATCCATTATGAGCTTCTGAAAACATACCTGTGCTTTCTGATAATCTTTTTGCTCGTTCTTCGGATACGCATAAATAATTCCCATCTCAAAAAGGACCCTATCTGCTGTTGAGGGATATTTTTCAATAATTTGTTCATACATGTCCAGAGAGGCCTTATAGCTTCCCTGATTAAATAAATTATTCGCATCCTCAAAGGTGGACTTTGCCTGCAATCCTTCGGTAAAGTGACTGCATCCGCAAAGTAGCATCGGTGTTATCATGATGAGGAAAAACAAAAGGTGCTTACCTATCCTGAATGGTTTGTTTTGCATATTTGCCATAGACGGGGTAAATCTGTTAACCAGTAGCATCTGAAAGATTCTCAGTCCCCTCATCTCCTCCCCCTTTGTCAGATGCATCAGGAATGTCTTGTGCTAAGAGTCTAATATCCTGGCTTATAAGGTCAAATGTTTGAATGGTTCTGCGAGTCTTACGCGATAGATACTGAAATGGCAGGGGTTCGAGACCCTGCCATTTCAGTATCCGGAACACCAAAAGTAAAGTTGGCAGCTCCTTTTCAAAAAAACTACTTCTTCATAGATTTCTGGAAAACGGCCTCAGCTTTTTGCGCCTTTTCATCTGCGATCCGTTCCCTCTCCTCTGCCTGCTTTACAGCATTATCGGCACGGGCTGATGTTTCATCAGCCTTTGCCTTGGCTGCATCGGCTGCAGTCTTGGCAGCTTGCGCGTCCTGCAATGCCTGCTCAGCTTTCGCATTTATGAGATTTTGCTGGGCCTGCACCTTCTCTAGGTCACCGGATGTTGCACAACCAATCATAGTTGCGAGAACAATCATCATTGTGATCAGCAATAGATTTTTCTTCATCTCTTATCACCTCCTTTCTTTTCAGTTTGCCCTACCAGGAAGCGGAATTGCGTATAGTTCACACTATCGCCCCGAACAAAATAGCAGGGCCGACTATCCCTTCTTGACAGGCTCAATCAATATTCCCTCGATCTCCAAATCCATTTTCAAGCGTTTGGCTGCGTCCTTGGCCTCACTGATATCATTAAACGGGCCAGCGACAACACGGTAGTTTTTGCTCTTTGATAATACCCTTGCCGGGATTTGTGGGCCCTGGTGGTTGATAATGGCTGCAATCCTAAGAGCTTCAATCTCGTCGCGAAGATCAGCAGCCAAAACATACCATGCATCAAGCTTCAGTTCCGGCAGTTCGGGTCTCCCATACAATCTTCCCGGATGCTCTACTTCCATGGTTTTCGCTGCCTCTCTTCCACTTCCCTGACTCATGTCGAAGATGGGAACTGGTATTCCTCGGGCTTCGGCCTGTACCTCCCTGACTTTTTTCCAGTCTAGCGTTCGCGCCAATTTCTTTTCATAATCTTTTAATTTTGCATATATCTTTTCCAGATCAGCTGCGCCAGACTCTTCCAGAGGCGAATGAGCTTCGATGTAAAGTACTCCATCACGTTGGCCTATGAGATATGGCTGGTTGACAATGAGTACAGGGGTGTTAACCGGAGTTTCATTGAAAAGCAGCTCCACGTTTTCCGGATAGAGTCTCAAGCAACCATTGGATGCATTTAGACCAATACTTGCCGGTTTATTGGTGCCATGGATCAAGTACCCCGGCTTACTTAAATAGAGCGCATATTCTCCCAAGGGATTTTGAGGCCCCGGTGGAACTTCAGCAGGCAATAGATCGCCCTTTTTTCGATGGTCCTCAGCAATTGAAGCAGGCACATGCCAGGTCGGCCTGACTGCCTTGCGCGCCACACGCATTTGGCCTGTGGGGGTGGGCCGTTCCTTGGTCCCGACGCCGACAGGGTAGGTCGACACCACCAGTGACTTCTTATCATCTTTAAATTGAAAGAGTCTCTTGGTGGCCAAGTTGATCACAATCCCTTTTCTCGGAGTGTCCGGCAGGATAAAACTCAGAGGCAACATAATCCGCTCTCCTGCCTCAGGCACCCATATATCTGCCCCTGGATTAGCTGCACTGATTTCGTTGATCCCCAAACCGAAGTGCCGTGCAATATCCGGTAGCGTATCCCCCTTTTGAAGTCTGACGGTAGCCAACTGACCAACAACGTCATCTCCCTTTGCTACTGGAAACTTGGAGCGTTCGATATCTTTTGCAAGAGTGATCGGGGAAAGCCATGATTTCTCCTGAACACTTTTCATAGCGGTGCATCCAGAGAGAGAGAAAAAGATAGATAGCGCTACCATACGAATCCAAATGGATGGTAGCGACAGGTCAGGGATTCGACACATTGCTTTAATAGGGCACCTCACTAGAATGAACATCAATACTTCCTTATCCGGATACAGAAAAGCCGGGACCGAAGATAAGGTGACATTTCGGCAACCCGGCTGTCTCAGTGAGACCCTGTAGGCTTTCCGCCCCACCCTCACGGATGGTTAAGTATTATCGTTTACCACCAATCGCTTAATTCCGTACGTCGCTTCCTTCGCGAACCGGCATAAATCGGCACTCTTTTTAGACGCACCTCTTGTTGGCACGAACTGCTTTTATGTTTTGGCAACAAAAAAGCCGGGCCCGAATATCGTTGGATATTTCGGCAACCCGGCTGTCTCAGTGAGACCCTATAGGCTTTCCGCCCCATTCTCGCGAATGGTTGAGTATTATCGTCTATCTCTCAAACAATTTTTTCGCATTGTAAGTATCTATGGGGATTTGTCAATGTTTTTCTAATGACATTTTTTTCTAATGCCCTTTGAGGCACTAACAGGCCTTTGAAAAACAAATAGAGAAAACGCCTGATAATAAAATAAATTGAAACTGTTACAGCGGTCAAATATCGTCTATGCTGTAGTCAGAGTAGTAATACATTGATCTGGTTACTTGCAAACCCGAGATAACAACCCGATAACCGTTCGATTTCGGTGGCATTCATGCCGCCGAACCCGAGCAGCAGCATAGTAGATTCCGGCCCACCACTAATTTAGAAGTCGGATAATAGGAAAAGTCTGACTCCTTTTTGTCGGGCACGATCATTTACCTCATCAGCATTGAGCGAACTGCCCGGCATTTGCAGAACAATATGGAGACCAGCTCCCTGTCCGGCAACAACAGCCCGATTTCCAAAGTAATGTTCAACAGCACAGAGAAACGTATCGTGCTTCTTTTTATAAAGCGTTCGCATTCGCCGAACATGCCACTCCCAGTGATCCCCATCCATAAATAATGCCAGTGTTCTCTGCTCCATGAGTGACACTGTTGGGAAATAGTCCCGGTAAACATACGGTACGTGGTAAGCAGTGTTCTGGGAAGCACCAGATAGTTTACGCGCAGTGCATTGGTGGCAAAAGCGTCTTTTTTAAACAAGATGACAAACTAACAAATGGAGGTATGAAGCATGATTTCGGAAACATTGCTGGAAGTATTGAAGCAGGATGGCGTGGTTGCCATAGCAACCCTTGGGCAAGATGGACCGCATATGGTCAACACCTGGAACAGTTACATCAGGATTTCAGCAGATGGACGTCTCTTGATCCCTGCCGGTTACATGCATCGCACTGAGGCGAACATTTCATTCAATCCGAATGTGTTGATAACCTTTGGGAGCAGCAAGGTGAAAGGTCTGCATGGGCCAGGCGCAGGTTTTTTGATCAAGGGTGCGGCGGCTTTTGTTACCTCTGGCCCGGATTTTGACCTGCTTAAGGAAAAATTTGAGTGGTTACGGGCCACGTTGGCCGTTACACCTGATTCCGTCAATCAGACTTGGTAGTTGGATGACCTACGATCGAATACCAAAAAAGGTGGACATAGGTTGATTCCGTCCTCATTTTTGATGAATGTTCTAGTTTATTAAGCACACTTGGCTTTTGAAAATGCCGGATCTGTACTCGAATGTTAGCCGACTATACATTTCATAGGACTACGGCTTGACATTATGCAGCAAAGCGTATTTCGTTATGATGCTCAGGGTGCTTGTCCAACAAGTGAAATAGCTGCATTGTGGCGGTGCTCGGTTCGAATTGACCAAGATTCAATTACAGGGTAGCAGCAATCTTCTCTGCAACCGTACTGGCAAGTCCCTGTATCTCTTCCAGCGGCATCTCATCAACACCAAACAGCTTCTTGTTGAAATCACAGAGGCGATCGGTCCGGATAATTTCCGGAGTAAGACCTTCAATGACTCCACTCATCATTCGAGACGCACAGTTAACAGGGCACCCCTCCAAAGCGAGCAGTCTCTGAGCGTTGCGTACGAGACACCGTTGTCCGGTATTCTTGGTAAACGCTCCGCCCAGACAGATCCGTACTGTTTTCTCCGGGGCCAAAGTGTGGCAGAGTATGTTGGCTGCCTGCCGGGATATCTCCCCCCGCAGACATGCTCCGTCGCAGCTCATGACTGCAACCGCCTTGCTCTGCTGCCTCTCCGCGTACTCTTCGCAAAGACTGCAACTCCCTTTCGCCTTCTCGATACGTACCACTTCATAATCGCTTGCTTCTGTCGAGCTTCCTGATTCACAACAGCCTGCGCTTTTCATACGTTCCTCCAACAGTGAAATTGACTGCCTGTCACCTTAGACGGGGAACTATCAGAAAGGATACGCTCGGAGTGAAATTTTATTTCCGATCACACATAAGTTCACTTTGCTCGTCGCGGTAGAAGCTGCATTGGGATTCCATTGACTTACGCAAAGCGGCGCGAGCTCGGTGGAGCCTGATCTTGACTGTATCAAGATTTATCCCAAGGATTGCTGCGATCTCGGCGTTGGAGATCTCTTCAAAATCGCTGAGGATCAGGACCGTACGGTAGTTCTCGGGCAGTTGATCGACCACGCTTCTGATACAGGAGTTCATTTCACGGCGGATATACTCCTGGTCAGTTCCATGAATATCTGCATCGGGGAAATCGTCAATCGAACCTTTATCATCAAGCAACAGCTCAACACCTTTTTGTTTAGAAACTGATGAAGCGGCATAATCACTGGCAGAGTTCGTTGCAATACGGAAAATCCAGGTGGAAAGAGAGGATTCTTCCCTGAAATTGACGAGCGATCGGCTGACTTTCAGGAATACGGTCTGAGTAAGATCAGGGGCATTGTTCTCGCCAACAAGATTGCTCAGATAACGAAGTATCCGCGGCTGAAATTCTTTGTAGATACTGTCAAAGTCTCTCAAATGCACTCTCTATTATTCTATCTGTACTATCTGAATTGTCTCTGGTGTTTCCGGTAGGAAAGACAATAATGAAGGTTATCTTTTCAATAGTCAGCCAGCCAGTTTTGCTGCAGTATCCGATAAGTACGGCAGCATCATGTTCTGCAGGATAGCGTTACCTCTTTGCAGAGTATCTTCTGTAACCTCTTCCCCGCCAACCTCAAGATAGTTCAACCAGAATAGCGCCATCATCCATACCTGCTCAGTCACCAGCTCACGCTGCTCTACAGGCATATCCTTCAAAAAACCCTGGGCGATGCTGAGATCAATCGAGTTGCGGACAATTGCCAGATGCTGACGGTGAGAGGCCACAAACAGCTTCTTAAGCTCAGAGTCGCTTTGCACCAGTGCTGCCAGTTCACGCTTGAAGAATCGGAAGCGCCAGTTGAAATGCTGGATCATCAGGAATGTCTCTTCCATTGAAATTACGGAGCCTGGTCCCCGGTCGTCGTTGATCTCACGATATTCTCTTATTCCGACTTCATTCATCTGGGTGAAGATGGCGCGGATGATCTCTTCCTTGTTGCGGAAGTGGTAATAAAGGTTACCGGAACTGATACCCATTGCCGCCGCAATATGGTTGGTTGTAACCACCCTGGTCCCTTTTTCGTTAAAAAGTTCGATGGCGACTTCCAGTATGCGTGCTTTGGTCTGGTCGGCCTTTGACACGTCAGTACTCCTGATGGAACTGCTGCAACCGTTTGAGAAACTCGCCGAAAAGCTTCATCCTGAGCAGCATCCCGTGGAATCCGAACTTGAACAATACAGGCAGTGAGCGGTAAAGCGGGACTGCCTTTGTGTAAAGGGTTGCCATCTCTCGGTAGAACTCCTCCATTGGGAGTCGGGTCGGCACCAACGCATGCAACATGTCGAACATTTCCGGTTTCGTAGTCAGAAGCCTGTCTTTGACCGATTCATACAGCTCTGTCCCTGGAAGTGGAGTCATGACGGTAAAGGTGGCGTATTTCAGCTTCAGTTTCCTAATGTAGTTCCGCAGCGCGACAAAGTCCTCTTTCGTGTACTCCGGATCAACCATGAACGAGGCGTACATCATTATACCCAGCCGGTCCAGTATCTTCGCTGCCTCTTCCTGTTGAGCGACAGTAACATATTTCTTCATTGCTTTAAGTCGGGCGTCTGAGAAGTCCTCCATACCTACAAAGACCTGGGAGAGGCCGATACGAGCCCATTTGGCAAACAGTTCCGGATGCCGAACGATAGTATCAACCCGGGCATAGAGGAAGTAGCTTTTACGGATACCTGCCGCTTCGATCAAATCGGCCAGATTATCCATCCGCCTGGTGTCGCACATCGACTCATCATCGCAGAAGAAGACATTCTGCTCGACAATTTTTTTCAGTTCCTCAACTACTTTCTCCGGATCACGGCGCAGGTACTTGCCGTTTGTTATAGACCAGAGAGCACAGAAGGTACAGCGTGCGGTGCATCCGAGAGATGTCCTGATAGATGCCAGAGGTTTGAACCATTCGCTGAAATAGGTGTTACGGTGGCTAGCAGTGAGGGTTCGGTCAGGAAGCGGCAGTTCGTCTAACGGCGTATATTGTCGGGGTGCAGTGAACGTCATGCCTTTAGACGAAGGAATGCCAAGCCCCTGTATCTGATGGAGATCCCCTTTGCCGGCGAATGCACCCAGAATCTCTCTTAGCGTGAATACCCCCTCGCCAATCACGACCAGATCAATCTCCGGCATATTGAAATCATCCGGCCTTACCGTAGCGTGATGACCGCCGACAATAACCTTGATCTCCTTGTTAAAGCTCTTTACCTGCTTGGCTATGTCTTTAATAATGTTGACGTGGCTGGTGAAGCCGGTGAGGCCGACAACGTCAGGACTGACTCTCTGAATCGCACCTGCAATATCCCTGTCAATCCGAGCATCCAGAAGATCTACCTCATGGCCGTCTTGTTTCACCCCGGCTCCCAGATATTCGAGAGCCAGCGGTTCAAACATGTAAACCTGATCCATTAAATCGGATGAACTGTATGGTTGAATGAGCAGAAGTTTCATAACCATCTCCCAAGCTATAGAGTATATGCACTAAATAGTGCTATTATTCTATTTTGTCAATACTATTTTAGTAACATAACAATTATCGGGTGATGTCGGCACAATCCAGGTACAGGTTCTGTTGTTATCGGAAGGCGATCCGGTATAAAGTGGTTCTAACAACGGTGCGAACGCGGCCTATGGCAACTATCGGCTTTACCTGGGATTCCAGGGTGATTTGCTGACCCACAGAGGGTAGGAGTATGATCATGTAAACCGGGGCAACAGAAGACTACGAAAAGCTTTGTCGTGCTCAATGGCAAAAGACTCTTCGAAACCGTATGCACAGTTTTCAATAAAGTTCTTCTTTGAAAATTTCAGCGCATTTAAAGGTGCTTCCAGTATTGCCAAAGCGAGTTTTTCAGTTGCGGCTGACAATTCGCCCGATTCATAAACAGTACTGACAAGACCGATACGCAATGCTTCAGCAGCATCGATGCGCCGTCCGGTGAGACATAGATCTCGGGCAAGGCCATCACCTACAATCCACCGCAAAGGTGAGTAGAGGGGAGGCGCTCCGAATTTGATTTCAGGGTGGCCAAATGTTGCTGTCGAAACCGAGATTCTGATGTCGCAGAAACAGGCCAAATCAAATCCGCCCCCCATGGCGTGGCCGTTGATGGCAGCAATAACCGGTTTTGGGAAATGCCAGAGATCCCGGTGATATTGTGATGATGAGGAGAGGAGCTCTTCATGGAGTTCAATCTGTTTAAACTCATCCAGATCGAATCCGGCAGAAAAAACATTCCCGGCTCCACTGATGACAACGCAGCCAATGGTGTCGTCTCCTTGCCAGGCTGTTAAACATCCCGAAATCTCTTTTCGCATCTGAATTGAGATGGCATTGCGTCGATCAGGGCGGTTGAGGGTTATCATTCCAACGCCGTTAACAGTTTGGGCAACAATGGTTTGAAAGATCATGAAATCGTCCTTTCATTCTTGCGATCACGTATGAACTGAGTATTTGAGAGTATCACGGCTATAAGTAGATGATCGAATACAAATTTCACATTTTATCTGCTTGAAACCGCGAGTAACACACTGAATACTACAAAAGCAGTTCCTCCCAGACGATTCACTAAACGTCCTCCTGTTTCTGACGTCAACCAGTTACAGCTTCGTTGTGCTCCAAGAGCATACAGGCCATGAATGACAACAATAAGGAGGCTGTACGTCAACCCCATAAGAGTGAACTGTATGGCAAAGTTGGACGTGCTGTCGATAAACTGCGGCAACACGGAGAGGAAAAAGAAAATGGCCTTCGGGTTGGTAAACTGCAATGTCATACCTTTGAGAAAATGGCGCCTGAATCCGATTGAACGTTCAGCCTGCTCTTTAAATCTGAATGCAGGTGCTCGCCAGAGCTTAATGCCGAGATAGGTTAAATATGCGGCCCCGATACACTTCAGGATCGTAAAGGCAAGGACGGAACTGGAGAGAACCACTCCCAGACTTGTGGCTGAAACAGCAGCTATTACCAGCGCACCAAAAGCTATCCCGAATATGCCGCCATATGCTCCTTTAACACCATAGTGCAGCGTGTTGGTCAGGGTCATCACAACGCCGGGACCCGGACTGAAAACCGTTACAGTGGCTATGGCGAAATATACCGGATAAAGTTTCATATTCATCCCCCTTTTCTTGACGTTGCCGGCACCGTAAAGGCAGGCGTCATGTAATGTCATCGTATCCTCCGGTTAACAATCATTCAAATGAATTGAATTCACAATAACCATAACTTTATGTTATGATACAAACATGAATTTGAACCAGTTGAAGATATTCCACTCTGTTGCGCGGTTGCTGAATTTTACTCGCGCTTCAGAGGAACTTCACCTTACTCAGCCGGGAATAAGTAAACATATAAAGACGCTTGAGGAGGATTATGGGACACGCCTTTTTGATCGTTTGGGCAAGAAAGTTGTGCTCACGTATGCTGGAGAAATCCTTTACAAGGCAACCACAAATGTATTCACCCTGCTGGATGAATCAAGGGTGCAGATTGATGATCTTGTAGGTCTTGCCGGAGGGAAATTGCGTATCGGCGGGAATTCAACTATTGCCACGTATATTCTTCCAGCAATGTTGACCCAATTCAGAAAAATTGCTCCTGGAGTGGAAATCACCGTCGATACCACATTTAGCAGTCAGATTGTGGATAAGGTGCTGGATAACTCTATTGAGCTGGGATTTGTCGGACATTTTCAGCCGGATGCGCGTCTGGCTGTTCAGACCTTCATGACTGATAAAATGATACTCATTGTTCCCGCGGATCATGCCTGGGCAAAGAGACAATCTCCGATTCATCTTGAAGAACTCGCTGACCAGATGTTTCTGATCTCGAAACAGGGCTCGGGAACATGGCGGTTATTATCGAAAGTTTTTGATACCGCCGGGATAGTGCTAAAGAACAAAATGGAGTTAGGCACAACTGAGGGAATCAAGCAGGGGGTAGCGGCAGGCTTGGGAATCTCGATTATATCGAAGCATACTCTGGCCGGGGAACTGGCAAGTGGTCTGGTGCTGCAACTCCCTCTTAAAGGAGAACATCTCAAACGCGATCTGTTTCTTGTGTACCGAAAGGACAGGTATTTGTCCCAGGCTGCACAGGCATTTATCGATCTTTTCCACCTAAAGGTATAAGTGAGCAGCACACCAGAATTCGTTTTGTCTTGCGATGCCGTTGCAACAGAAAAGGCACCTACAAGAAGCCTTGTAAGTGCCTGTTTTTTCTGGCTCCCCCTATTGGACGATATTGGGAACTTTTTCATGGCGTCGCCGATAGGATTTATAGATTCATTGTTAAATATTGTCAATAGTTTCAGACAGTTCTTATTAAAGGGCAAAGGGAGGGAGCATGAGACTTTTTACCTCGTTTAATCGCGAAAACGGAGGTGGCGCAATTATCCTCTCCGGTGGGTATGACCGTGATCGTGCGGAAGCCGACCTTAAGAGCGGCGCTGCCGACCTGATGCTCTTCGGCAGACAGTTCATCGCCAACCCTGACCTGGTGGATCTGCTGAAGACCGGCATTTCTCTGGCAATGCCGTCCCAGGCAACGTTCTACACACCTGATCCAGAGGGAACCTCCGTCCAGAACCAGACTGCCTCTACTTACAAATAAGCTCTGGTTATAGTTGTCGGCACTTCAATCCTGTTTTTAAAATCGTTACAAATACCCTCAGGCTACGGGGAACTCCCCCATGTTGCAGGGCCGCCGTCGTTATGACAAGATGTGCTGATAGCGCTGCATGTTCCCCCTGTTGGAGCATACGTATAGGTGAATGAAACTCCTCCACCGGCATCAACATTATATCTTTTGTTTACATGTGTTGACCTGCTGGAAATCGTGTTGCCGTCGTATGTTGTAATATTATGGCATTTGTCGCATGTATACGCCGAATGCTTCACATGGCTGTTTTTCTTTGGTGCTCCGTTGTCGTAGGCTGGCGGATAGCCGTGGCAGGCATTGCATGCAAGCGTTCCCGATCCCCAGTTGGCAGTTGCATTGTTTTGTACGGTGCCGGTTGCGACAGCTGTGCCGCTGCTGTGACAGTATGTATTGGCACAGTTGGAATAGCCGTCTCCGGGAGCAGGGGAGCCGTTGTATATTGCCGCATCTCCGAAGTAGGAAGGAAAGCCGACATTTACCTCATTATTCGCATGCTTCAGCTTGCCTTTGTCGTGGCACATGAAGTTGTGACACGATTCTTCCGGATAAAACTGAATCTTTTCATACGAATGACAGACAACGCACTTGTCGTAATCCCTGTAAAGGGCATTTGATTCATAATACTTATACTCAAGGTGTTTTGCATGACTGCCGGATGTAAGCGGATTGCCGATGGTAAATGCGTGGGGGTACTGCTCACCGTGGCAGGTTCCGCACGCCCCGGTTGCGGGATCACCCCATACAGGGGTCCTGTACGTCGGAGGCCAGCTGCCGTTTGCCCCCTGACCGGTTGAATGGCAGTAAACATTTGTACACGAACCATAGGCGGAACCCGGCGCTTTTGCAGCTGGAGAGGCAGGTGTGGCCAACACTCCGTTGTATCTTCCGTTAACCGCCGTGGAACTGCTGCTGAACGCCACCTCCACCAGCTTGTTAGCATGGTGTGAAACATCGGTTATGGTCATATCCGATCTGACCGTAGCAGCATGGCATTTTACACAGTTCATGGCATTGACGTAGATAGGTGACGAGATCCCGCCGGTATGGCGTCTATGGCTTCCTGTCCTCATATCGCTGCCGGAAGCATAATCGGAGTTATGACAGCCGGTACAGTCCAGACTGGCACCCCAGGTTGCAGTCTTGGCGGGTGGATCGTAACCTGTCGACTTGGTTCCCGGACTGTGACAGTAGGTGGAACTGCAGGTGCCCCCTGTTGGTGCATATGTATAGGTGAATGATATCCCTCCACCGGGGATGACGTTATACACTCTGTTGATATGAGCCCAGCCGTTGGCATTGATTCCGTCATATGTTGTGGCGGCATGGCAGTAGTTACATCCGATAGCCGTGTGCATTGAATGGCTATTAGACTTGCGGGTGCCGTTGGCATAATCGGGTGACCCTTTTGGATTGCTTTTTCCGTGACAGGCGTTGCATGCGAGCGTGCCCGACCCCCAGTTAACAGAAGTATTGTCTGGGATTATACCTGATGAGATCGATGTGCCGTCGCTGTGACAGTATGTGTTGGAGCAGTTGGAATAGCCGTCTCCAGGTACCGGTGTCCCATTGTATGCCCCGCCTATTTCGGGTACGAAGTAGACATCCACCTTGCCGTTTACATGCAGGATAGGCCAGATATTTACCCCGTTTTTGTGGCATCCGATGCAGTGATCTTCAGTATCGGATAAGGATCTATATTGGCCGAAATGACAGACAGCGCATGATTTGTGCAGCCCCCCAATCTTGTCAATATGCTTCGTGTGGCTGCCGGAGCTTATCGGAGGCCCGGGGTTTGAGCCATGTCCACCCCAGTTGTGACAGGAAGGGCATCTGCCGGTACTGGATACTCCCCAGACAGGGTTGGAGTATGTTATTCCAAAACCTCCATTATTCTGACCGTTTGAGTGGCAATATACGTTATCGCATGAGCCGAAGCTGCCAGGAGCGGATACGGACGGACGTGATCTGATTGCTGAGTACCCCTTGTATTTTGCGTTCAGGGCTGCAGTGGTCGTGCTATCGAAGGCGATATCCACATTCCGGTTTACATGGTTTGATGTCGAGGTGATCGTCATCCCTGAGCTGACCGTTGCAATATGGCATTTGTAGCAAGCTACGCGTGCACCCGAGGTCGCATCCACATGGTAAGGGTGGCTGCCGGCCAGATAATTGCCAATTTGCCAGCCGCCTGAGTCATAATTTGTGTAATGACATCCTGCACACCCTAATGGTGCACCGCCCCATTGCAGCGCTGTCTGGACGGGGGCAGGGTACGGTGGAGAGGAACTGGTACCTTTGCTGTGGCAATAAGTTCCTGAGCATGATCTGGTCCCAGTTACATAACTTGCATCGCCCTGAGACGAATCAAAAGCAACATTCTGACTGCTTCTGTCAATATGTTTTGAGGGGTTGATGTCACCCCTTATGGATGTACTGTTTGATGTGGTCTCGTAATGGCATACTTGGCATTTAAATCCATAAGCGATTGGCCCGGCGTGTTTGGAATGGCTGTTGGCTGTTGCTGAACCGGCAGGGCCGGAATCGTAATCCGGCGAGCCGGCCGCGTTGCCGGTGCCGTGGCATCCGTTGCAGCCAAGTGTATGCGAACTGTTCCATGCTGGCGGATTCACATACACCCCTTTTCCGTTGCTGTGGCAGTAGAGGTTTGAACACAGCTTGGTGGAAACTGAGTATCTTCCCGCGTTGATGCCGGAGTAGTCTTTGTAATAGTTGGCGTGTTTTGCCTTGTTCGATACCGTCGAGTTATCGCTGACTGTTATGGCGTGGCAATCCCTGCACCCCAGGTTGACCCCGATCACCGCTGCATTGTTCAGGTGGGCCTGATGCTTGCCGGAAAGCGAGTTGCTTGCGGCATCTCCATGACACCCCGTGCAGCCGAGGGAACTTCCCCACGTAAAGGAGCTGACGGCCGGGGCACCACCCTGACCGTTGCCGTGGCAGTTGGAGCTGGAACATGTTCCCCCTGTTGGAGCATACGTATAGGTGAATGAAACTCCTCCACCGGCATCAACATTATATCTTTTGTTTACATGTGTTGACCTGCTGGAAATCGTGTTGCCGTCGTATGTTGTAATATTATGGCATTTGTCGCATGTATACGCCGAATGCTTCACATGGCTGTTTTTCTTTGGTGCTCCGTTGTCGTAGGCTGGCGGATAGCCGTGGCAGGCATTGCATGCAAGCGTTCCCGATCCCCAGTTGGCAGTTGCATTGTTTTGTACGGTGCCGGTTGCGACAGCTGTGCCGCTGCTGTGACAGTATGTATTGGCACAGTTGGAATAGCCGTCTCCGGGAGCAGGGGAGCCGTTGTATATTGCCGCATCTCCGAAGTAGGAAGGAAAGCCGACATTTACCTCATTATTCGCATGCTTCAGCTTGCCTTTGTCGTGGCACATGAAGTTGTGACACGATTCTTCCGGATAAAACTGAATCTTTTCATACGAATGACAGACAACGCACTTGTCGTAATCCCTGTAAAGGGCATTTGATTCATAATACTTATACTCAAGGTGTTTTGCATGACTGCCGGATGTAAGCGGATTGCCGATGGTAAATGCGTGGGGGTACTGCTCACCGTGGCAGGTTCCGCACGCCCCGGTTGCGGGATCACCCCATACAGGGGTCCTGTACGTCGGAGGCCAGCTGCCGTTTGCCCCCTGACCGGTTGAATGGCAGTAAACATTTGTACACGAACCATAGGCGGAACCCGGCGCTTTTGCAGCTGGAGAGGCAGGTGTGGCCAACACTCCGTTGTATCTTCCGTTAACCGCCGTGGAACTGCTGCTGAACGCCACCTCCACCAGCTTGTTAGCATGGTGTGAAACATCGGTTATGGTCATATCCGATCTGACCGTAGCAGCATGGCATTTTACACAGTTCATGGCATTGACGTAGATAGGTGACGAGATCCCGCCGGTATGGCGTCTATGGCTTCCTGTCCTCATATCGCTGCCGGAAGCATAATCGGAGTTATGACAGCCGGTACAGTCCAGACTGGCACCCCAGGTTGCAGTCTTGGCGGGTGGATCGTAACCTGTCGACTTGGTTCCCGGACTGTGACAGTAGGTGGAACTGCAGGTGCCGTTACGCGCCGGGTTCCGACTTGGCAGGTAGTCGGGGTAGTTTGTGTTGCCTGAATAGCTCCCTGATCCGTCATTCGGCGCGGCAGCGAATGAAACAATCAGGCCGCGATTGCCGGCACTCGTTGCGTGGGAAAAACGGTTTGATTCACCGGTATGGTCGGGATGGCATTTTACACAGGAGTCTGTGGTTGTGCCGTAGTAGTCGCCATGCTTCTTACCCCGCCCTGATGTGGAAGGATGGTTTCCGTCAGAAGGTGCCCGGCCGTGGCATCTGTTGCAGTCGTTGTTTGCCGGACTTGAGTATGCAAGCTGAATAGCACCCCATACCGGAGAGGTGGCCTCGAAGTGGCAGTTGACGTTGGTGCAGGTGCCCAGCTCTGGAGTAGGGGTCTGTGGCCAGGCTGTTGTGGTATTTTTATAGAGAGTGGTCAGTGGAGAGCTGTTGATGCGTGAAGATATCTTTATCATGTTTTCCCGGTGAGACACACTGTAACTGCTGCTTCCCGGGTGGCAGACGCCGCATCCGGCGGAGGACGCGGACGAGTCCAGATGGGTGCGGTGATTCCCTATAAAACCGCCGTTGGAAATGTTGCGCGAGGAATCATCGACCGGACGGTAATCTACGGGATTTGACGTCCCGTGACAGCCATTGCACTGAAACTCCGCTGACGCTGACACCACCAATACCATGCAGATCAAAGGGATTGATACCAAGCACTGTGTAATAAATTTCATTATTTATTCCTAATTCTAATCAATGATAGGAATTCTGTTAGCAAAGTTAGTGCCTGTTATCGTTGATGATGTGAGGTTACCGCAGCTAAGGTCAATACATGAAGGTGATCGACTGTAGCCCAACACAGGAATGGAATGAATACCGTGCATGGGTTCGGTCGATCAAAGTCTTTATCTGGGCCTTCAAAGTATAGAAGTTGACCGGCGTTGCAATAACGATCACATCGGCGCTGATCATCCTGTCGAGGATTTCCGCCATATCATCCTACTGGACGCAGCTGCCGCCATTACCCTGACAGGCGTCACAGGCGGTACAGTAATTTATTGTCTTGTCGCATATCGACAAGCTAGGTGGTAAGATTCAACAAGAGTTTTTTGACGAAAAAACTTATGAGTGGAGAAAAGCTCAAGACGCGGCAAGGGGAAAAATTCGGGCACTCGAAGAAACAAACTGTGCGTATATAGATGATGGGATAAAACTGCTAGAACTGTCGCGAAAGGCCGCTGAGCTTTATTCTAGGCAAGTTAGTGATGAAAAGCGCAAGCTCCTCAAAATCATTCACTCGAACTCAACTTTCTGCGATGGAAAGCTCACGACAAATTTCCGTAAACCTTTCGATTTACTTGCACTTACAAACGGCAATTTCAAAATAAAAGTGACCGCTTCCCATGCGGAAAACGGTCACTTTGATTTTTGGCTCCCCGAACTTACTAATACAGAGAACTGGCAAGTCACTGTGGACATATCAGAAGAAATGATGAAATTCCGAAGGGTTAAGAATCGAAAATTCCCCTAGGCTTATTCCATCAGGGCTTTATTGAGCGCTGATTTAACGACGTCAGACTTCTCCTTTGCCATGGCCTCTTCTACTAGTGCGGCCTCGCCCAGCTTGATAAGTTGCTTGCCCGCTTCGACCTTCACACTGTTCAGTTCATGGAACTTGAGAAGCTTGGTTAGTTCCGGGGCGGCCTGCTTGCCGATGATGCTGGCATAGGCTTTCACCATCAGCTCAGTGTAGCCGGTTTTCTTATTGCTAAACTCGTTAATCTTCTTGACCCCGGCAAGAATCGTCTTTGCCAGTTCAGGAGCATTCGGACTGTTCTTTGCGTGAGCTATAACCGATTGAAATTCAACGGAACCAGGAGAGTATCCTTTCAAAATCTTTTCTATGTTTTCCTGAGTCGGTTCAATGAACTTGATACCATAGGCCTCAACGACATGATATGTGCCGCTTACGCCCCAGGTGTTCTTCTCGTGAGACTCTCCGTCGAAGGTAATGTAGATGTCATATATATCATTTTTTACAGCTTGCTCCAGAACCCCTTTCATCGCATTTGTCTTCGGATTAAATGGCTGCAGTGCTGTATCCCTGAACGATTTATCGTATTTTACAAGTTTGTCAGAGAGCAGCAAATCCTCGCTTTTCCAGACTTTAACCTCTTTACCCTCTGCATAAGCAATAGAGACTACACCGAGACATAAGACCGCCACCATGTACGTCAAAAAACTTTTCATTCTCCCCTCCCATGTAGTATTTTTCGCGGGCGCATTATACAAACAAATATCATTAATGGCCAGTCATTTTGCTCTAGTGGCCCATTGCAACTACAATTGCTTTATTAATGCACAAATGAAAAAGGCACCTAAAAGAAACCTTGTAAGTGCCTGTTTTTATGGCTCTCCGAAATTGCTAATTCTGAGAACTGGGAAGTAAGGGTGGATATTTCGGAAGATATGTCGAAATTTCGAAGGATTACTAAGCGAAAACAGACAAATAAACGGATTTGAAAGCCCAACTCAGATACTTCTGGAGAACCCGCAAAATTACTTTAGAGTCTTTGAGGCAGCACGAATTCCTACTAATAGTAGGCTTAATTCGGCCATGGGAAGGATTCAAAATAATATCTAACTGCATTATATACCAATTCGAAATCTGGTAATTCTCCCTCGATTTCTTGCCTTAACAAATCATAATCTGATTTTGAACAATTAATAATCTCGTCATCTGATAATATATTCTTGGATACTTCAATATCTCTTGCTTCAGATTTAAATATAATCGATTTCATCAAATATATTTTGCTGACTTTGTCGAGCATATTATTTGATAATAACCAATATATATCGTAAGCATCTTGTCTTCTTTTCCTCTTTCTAGTTTTTTGCTGAATTATTGCTCTGTATTTTTCTGCTACCAAATCAATTAGACCATATGCTTTAATGGTATTACCATCAGATATTTCAATTAGTTCTTCATATTCAGTTCGCTCATTGAAGCTATAGTCAATTTTAAGTACATCTGTACAATTGTTTGCTAGTAGCCTCTTGTGATTAACAGTTCCCTGGTAAGCGTAACCAACAGATATTTGGAGAGTAGGGAAAAGTGTTCCTTTCTTTGGGCTTAGTGCTGTAGATTGAATTTTGCAGTCAAGTCCATAAGGTAGTTCTTCAACTGATAACAACAATGATTCCGATAACTCATCTCTGAATTTGTCCAAATCAAAATCTGAATACATCTGCGCTGTAGAAAAATCTATATCTTTAGTGTATCTTGAGCTATGATATTTAATTGCTAATAGCACCCCACCTTTTACTATCATGTTTTCAGCTAATTTATTCGACTTAGCAATTGCTATGAATACAGTATGAATAGCTTGTCTTAATTGAACTATATTCTTATCTGTTACTGATGCAACCCATTCTGCAATATTACATGTTTCCATAAATTACTATGTATCCTCTAGTGGATTTGAAATATTAATTGAAATACACCATTTTTCAGAATAATTTGACGAATATTCTTCATGTGGGTCTAATTTTCTAGACCCCCCTCGCTGCACTGAATTTACCCATATATCAATCTTATCGTCAGCAACACGACAAATTTCTTCTAATAAGTATCCAACTCTTGATTTTTCAATAGAGTTCCCATTTCTATCAACTTCATCGATTATGAGTTTTTTGTATTGCTTGCCATAATTTTTATACACATCAACGACATGGGACATTCCGCCACAAAGTTGAGGCGCTCTAACCATATCAAGAAAAGTTCTACCTATAGATGACACCCGAATCGACCTGTCCCGAATTAACTTAAAGGCACCCAGATGGATGCTTGAATACTTTACAATGGCATGCTTGCCAATTTTCACCATCTTTATTCGTTGTAATAACGGTAAACGGTTCTCAAGATACTCGTCTGCTGCCTCCCCCAAATCTTTCTCCATTTTAGCGCGAGCAAAAGGAGTCCAATCTTTCTGTGCTGGACTAGATATTATCAGTACCGATGGGATTCGGTCGCTTATCCCATGATAGGACATGGCGTTCAAATGCGAGACGTAGCAAAAAGGGTCTACGGCACAGGCAATATCTCCGGGGTCAAAAGATTTTTTTCCGATTAGGCTAAATACTTTGTTTTCAGGGAAATCCTTGTGTTGATTAATTATGCCATTTTCAGACAGGAGGCGAATCAGCTCTAAGAATTTGCGCTTGGACAAGCCTTTGTGAAATCCTTTAGTTACGACATCAAAAATGGTAAGAGCCAGTTGATAGTCAGTTATTACTGGTTGGTCTAACCCCCCTAGATTTAGGGTCACATCCCTTAAAATATCCTTGTTTTTCATTGTATCAGCTCCGCTTTTGCAAAACTGTCTAACCATATGTTATATGTCCTAAGGACATATAACATATGGTTATGCAATTGTCAAGCATGTATTATCGCGCCATAGTTGGTAAAGCTGAGTGAAAACTTGACAAATATGCGCATCAGTTATATCCTTACGTCCTTAGGACGTAAGGATATAACTGAACAATGTTTGGCTCCCCGTAGTGAACGAATTTAGAACTTACATTCCAACTTTTTAGCGATTTGCCATGTCATTGCTATAGGGTTTTATCTTTTGGTAAAGGTTGCCAAGGCCCAGTATTTTTTTCAATAATAGCGAAATGAGACGCTTCTTCGACTGAATATTCCCAGATTGGTTCATAATTATTGCTCTGTGCAATTGCCTTATCAAAAAGGCCGAATACAGAGTCATATATAAAATTGCCTAGTCGTAACCAACCGTGAGCCACTAACGTGCTGTTATTCTGATAAAGATAACCGTGAACCAATTTATATTCGGGGTGTTTGAGCGATATCCTATTATTGAGGAAAAACCAGAAGGAATATTCGAAGCAATGGCCATTCCTCTTTGATATCTTTTCTGGTAACTCCTGTTCATAATCATCAATCAGTGCTTTTATCTTATTTATCGATAATTCCATTGAATTCCTTTGTTGCATGAGGCTATTCGTATATTTTGGGGGTAAAATATACAGCATTAACGCATAGGCTGTGAATACATTTTAATTACATTGCAATGGCTATTTAGTCGTCATAATAAAAATCACCAAGTACTTTTTTTAGTAAATGCCTATCAGATTTACTAGTTTCGATTTGTACGTTATCTGAGTCAAATTTGTTTATTTTTGTGCATATGATTTTCTCAAATATTGAACTCTTTATTTCATTATTTTCTGACATTATTATTTTCCTTTCTGGTTATACGATATGTGATAAATATGTTTATTAAAAATTAATACACTCTGTCAAAATTATACCTAATCCATAACAATATTGCCATTTATCAGAGCGTTTCTCGCCGCGTATAAGCTGATTATGAATTTACATTTGGTTGTTGGCTTACCCTGGAAAACAACTCGCAAAAGTTCATCTAGTGAAGTATTTTCTTTTTCAGATAACTTCCAACATTTTTCCATCGCTAGTATGACGCTATATGCTTGAAATTGTGTTAATTCAAACAACTTAATGTAAAGCAACTGACTATCAATAGCCCATTTTTCATCTAGCTTATCCAGCTCAATAGCATCTATAACTGTAATAAGAAGCTGTTGAGCCGGATGCTTCATCGGTAAGTACATAAGGCCGTGGTAAACGTCTGCAATCAATCGGATTTCAGGTTCTAAAAACTTTCCTCTTATTTCATCCAATGAAACACGATGTAAGAAGTCGAAATCGTTGAGCAGTTCTATGATTTCGTGGCTTTTTGGTGGTTTATCAGTATGGTAAAGACTTTCAATCTCTAATTCATCTAGCGGTATAAATATTTCAGAAACGATTTCTTTCATTTTTTATCTCCATCCCTTCAAATGCTTAATTTCGTCAAGAGGGGAGAGTCTCCTCCCCTCGTTACCGTAATGGATTAAATGGAAAGCTCCCTACTCTGAAACATATTTTTCAGAAATTCCGGGAACATTCCTTCAAAATTGTCGACATGACGGCATTGTTCAATAGCTGCAATAACCGCGAAGGCTTGAAATTCCGTCAGGCTATTAATTTTGAACTTAATGCCATTCGCTGAAATGCCACGCTCCTCATGGTCACCGTCATCAATTCCCAGATTAACCATTTCTTTGAGCATCGTTTTTGGAGATATCGGCATCCCCCTTACATTAAATAATAGCGCTATGTCTGCGATAAACAGGATTTCTTCTTCCGAAAATTTGTCTGCAATTTCTTTTAAAGCAAGCTCTACCAGGCGCTCATGATTTAAGAGTGTTGATTTAATTATCTCGGTAGGAGCGTCGTCTTCATTCCACCGATTTTTAAAGCCTTCCACCAGAGTGGCATCCAACATTATACTTACTGATTTCATGATATTCTCCTTTAGATTAGTATAAGTGTCTTTAATTCGGTCGTATATTTTGAATAAGAGGCGGTAAGGCAATAAGCACATCTAGCAACCTTGCCACTGATATTATCCTCTCAATGTTTTTACCCCGTTCTAAACTTAGGGAGGTTTCCCTCCCAAGTAACTTTCGTGTTCCAATTATTCGGTATGCACAGAGCTGGAGGTGGAATCCAAGAATAATGTGGATATAGAAGAAATGCCCCCACGCTTTTATGGACGAAAGGAAATCTTACGAAAAGACAATTGATTGTAGGGAGAGGGAGAAATCCGCCCGATTTGGCAGATTTTGAGCTTACCGTTGATTGCGATAAGCTTGAGGAGAATGCAATATCATTTGTTGGTAGAGGGTAAGTCACTGTTTTTACGTCCTTGTTCCCGTCATTAAAAAACCGTCTGTATACCGATTTGGTATAATTTCTGGTTTTTTTTAAACGGGGGACAAACTTACCCCCAGCTTTTAGCTAATATATTTTTTACTCTGGTTTCAAGACAGCTCCCAAAACGTTTTTAGACTTTTTACGATTTTTGAAAATATAACCCATTTAACAACAGATGTCAAGTATAAATATCAATGATATCAGCATGTTGTATACCAGTTAGGTATAGTTACGTCATATCAAACAGTTGAGGAAACATGCACCGCAATATTCTTGTATTCTAGTAACTGCAATTATATCAGTCATTTTCGGGGTCATACATTTCATTACCTATTCCTTCTGGCCCAGAATATAATCCAAAATTATTGTAATAATTAACATCAAACTCAAATAATGAATCAATATTGTCGTTACCAATCGCATTATTTGATAGCTCATCATCTAATGAATCTATGTCATCATCAATTTCACTGCTGCCATTAATTATATTATCATTAACAAGTATGCTATCTGGTGTAGTACACAGTTCGTGATATTTGTCTATATCAGCGACTCTTATTCCGATATTGCCGTCTGAATTAGGATTGTATATCTTCCAAATGTATTTTAAACCATGAACGAAAAAAGACCATCTCAATAGTCCAAGCGGCACACAAAAAAACAAAAAGCTTAATGTTGTAAATCCGCCCACGTTTTTCCACTTGTTATGGATGAACCACAGCAACCCAAGAATCCACCAATATATGTAAGGTATCCACCAAAGTGTAACTAGCACTCGATTCCGGCGAGGAATGATTCCCATGTACTTCCCCCCTCACGGCTTTTATCGTTATTTTAATTGGTTGTACTAGCTGCTATTCCCCGTGAGGTAACATAACTCACAAGAGCAGTTCTGCTGCAGCCCATCATTCTCGCAATAGCTGATTTAGAAACGCGGTGCTTAAGCAATTCGGTGATTGCATCTTTATTGCCGTCGAGTCGGCTTTTCTGCAATGTGCCTTTAGGCTTCCCAAGACGCACCCCTTGACTTCTTTTTGCAGCTAGTGCCTGTTTTGTTCGCATTGAAAGTAAATCTCTCTCCAATTCCGAAAATAACGAGAACATTGCGATAATGACTTTTGACTGCATGTCCATTTTTTGAGTAATTCTGACTCCTTGTTTAATTGCTACAAAGTTAATCCCTCTGCCGACAAGCCCATTTACCAATTCAATTACTTCAGCAGTTGAGCGGCCCAAGCGTGAAAGCTCAGATACAATCAAAGTATCCCCAGAAGTAAGCCGGGACAACAATTCTTCAATTCGCCTTTCTTTTTGGCTCCGCCTACTCGACACCTCGGCTTCAATGTAATCGTCTATCGTTATTGCATTCTTCCTTGAATACTCAAGCGTTTCCAATTTCTGGTTTGCCACATCCTGCTGCAGAGTACTTACTCTAATATAAGCTAAAACCGCCATGTGCCCCCCCTGTCTACAATAACCACATTGTTGATTAATTGTGACGAAAATCTGTTAAGCAATAATACTGTATTACATAGCTACTTATTAACTGTCATAACGTTCGTTATTATAGTTAAATATTGGAGTATAATAGCATAAAATAGTCATATTGTAAATAACTAATGATTTAGTACATATTTTATAGTATGATATCATTATGAACACTCATTTAATTAACTGTAATCATATAAGCGGAGTATTAATTAACTTGCCTATTCTAATCGGTCAAGACCTTCTTGAGCACTTAGATGACAACAAGCGGTTCCATTATGGGATATGTGCCTCTAAAACTCTCTATAATGTCATTAAAAATGAGAACCGAATTTCGTGCGAGTTACTGATTGACGGAATGCTCTCCATAGTGGCACTAAGACCTGTGAGGTCAGGATGGGCAATAATTCTCGATAGAGTTGGAGATTGTGTTGAGTATCGGCAATACGATTAGTACCGTTGGGCACTATCTTATAGTAGTAACTGTGATGATATTGATATTGGTATCATTTTTTGTTGTTCTTCGCTGGTCTTGTTCTTACTGTTGGTTTAACAGTATCGATATTAAAGCATGGTCGGAGAAACAGACGTGAATAACAGAGCCAGATTAAATGCGACCATTGCAAATTTGCAGCGGTCAATGATACTGCGAAATCAATATCGATATCTACTGCAGTTGTTTGTCGGATGGCTGACTGCAGGCGGTTGGCTTCAATTTGTTATGCAGCGCGAAATAGCCCTAGGCGGAGCTGTTTTGTCACTTGCTGTGCCATATTGGATTTGGCTCAAAAGCGTCATAACAATACAGAAAATCAGAGGTGAGATGCCATGAACAAAAAACAAGAAATTCCTGCAGATGAGAGACAAGAGGCTGATGACGTCCTTGACATGATAGAGGACATTCTTGCACAAGAAAAAATTAGTGATTCGTATGATGACGACACTGATTACGAAGAGAACGACTACTGGTATCAAGAAAACATCATGCAAATATTCGATGACGATGATTGCTAATTTGCATTGGCTCACGTTTACCCAATTACCCGATAGTATCAAGCTGTAATTGCTCAATCGCAGGTATTTACGAAGACATTCTCTTGCTCAAAAACACTGAAGATAAAGATGTTATTAAATCTTGCTCGCAGAAATTGATTTTTGCGGGGAGTAATTGCTCAGAGATATGACAAATCGGCATTATTGGGATATTAATCGCCCTCTTCTGATAAGCTTTCTTTATACCGAAACTTTCTGCCTAGAAACTTGACACACCCCGCTCATTTCGCTATCGTAGCACGATTAAAACCCGCTAAAATTACTCTCGTAAATTCCCGCTTTTGCACACGAGCGCAGATGAAAAAGTCACTGACAGAGCGCGACATCTGCACCCAGTACATAACCCCGGCCATCGTAGAGGCTGGCTGGGATTTGCATCGCCAAATCCGGGAAGAAGTTACGTTCACTGCAGGACGAATCATTGTCCGTGGCAAGCTCCACACGCGGGGCAAGACGAAGCGTGCAGACTACATCCTCTATCACAAGCCCAATCTCCCCATCGCTATCATCGAAGCAAAGGACAACAACCGCAGCATGAGTGACGGAATGCAGCAGGCGCTTGGCTATGCCGGAGTTTTGGACATTCCTTTTGTGTTCAGCTCCAACGGTGATGGCTTTATGGAACATGACCGTACCGTCACTGAAGGGGTCAAGGAGCGAGAGGTGTCCCTATCCTCATTTCCTTCGCCGGATGACCTTTGGCGGCGCTATCTTGCTTGGAAAGGAATCCCTGCTGCGCAGGAACAGTTCGTCACCCAGGACTACTACGTCGAGCCAGGTTGGAAGTCTCCCCGCTACTACCAACTTAATGCTATCAATAAGACCATTGAGGCCATCGCCCGTGGACAGAACCGCATACTGCTGGTCATGGCCACCGGTACCGGCAAGACATTCACAGCCTTCCAGATAATCTGGCGACTCTGGAAGTCCCGCCAAAAGAAACGCATCCTCTACCTTGCCGACCGCAACATCCTTATCGACCAGACCATGGCCAATGACTTCAAGCCGTTCGGTGCGGTCATGACAAAGATTAAGAACCGCAAGGTCGACAAATCATTTGAAATATATATGGCACTCTATCAGGGCATTACGGGTAATGAGGAATTCAAGAACATTTACCGGGAGTTCTCCCCCGAATTTTTCGACCTCATCGTGGTGGACGAATGTCATCGCGGTAGCGCTGCCGAGGATTCCGCCTGGCGGGAGATTTTGGATTACTTCTCCAATGCCACCCAGATAGGTATGACCGCCACGCCGAAGGAAACGAAATATATTTCCAACATCCACTATTTCGGCGACCCGATTTACAGCTATTCCCTGAAGCAGGGGATTGAAGACGGCTTTCTCGCCCCCTACAAGGTTGTGCGTATAGATATCGACAAGGATGCCGGATGGAGGCCAACGGCTGGCAAACTCGACGAACAGGGGAATGAAATTCCTGACCGCATTTACAACCAGAAGGATTACGACCGGGAACTGGTATTGCGGAAGCGTACTGAACTTGTGGCAAAAAAGGTCTCAGATTTTTTAAAAAAGACCAATCGCTTCGATAAAACTATCGTCTTCTGTGAAGATATCGACCATGCCGAGCGGATGAGAGTTGCATTGGTCAACGAGAATGCCGACCTTGTTGCCAAGAACAGCAAGTACATCATGCGGATTACCGGCGACAACGAAGAAGGAAAGTTGGAACTGGATAACTTCATTCACCCAGAAAGCATCTATCCGGTTATTGCAACCACCTCAAAACTTATGACAACAGGAGTCGATGCCCAGACCTGCAAACTTATCGTGCTCGACAAGTCGGTCAACTCCATGATTGAGTTCAAACAGATTATTGGGCGCGGCACCCGCATCAACGAGGACTTCGATAAGTTCTGGTTCACCATCATGGACTTCCGCAGAGCAACCGAGCTGTTTGCCGACCCGGCCTTTGACGGCGAACCGGTGCAGATTTACGAGCCGCAGCCAGGAGAAGACCCCGTGCCGCCTGATGAGCCGATTGACGGACCTGGAGACAACCCGGTCGAGAAGCCTATCATCGATATTGAACCGCCGGAACCGCTTGATGAACCGGGCAGGCGCATCAAATATTTCGTCAATGACGTGCCGGTGTTCGTGGTCAACGAACGGGTTCAGTATTATGGCCCGGATGGCAAACTTATAACCGAATCACTCAAGGACTATACGAAAAAGAGCATCCTGAAGGAGTTCTCTTCTCTCGACGATTTCCTTCGTACCTGGAAAGGTGCAGAGAAGAAACAGGCCATTATCGACGAACTGCAGGACATGGGAATATTCTTTGATGCCCTGGCTGAAGAGGTTGGCAAAGACCTGGACCCGTTTGACCTTATCTGCCATATCGCCTTCGGACAGAGACCGCTGACCCGCAGAGAGCGTGCAGACAATGTTCGCAATCGGGATTATTTTACGAAGTATGGTGATAATGCCCGTGCCGTTCTTGATGCCATGTTGGATAAGTACGCTGATGAAGGGATTCAGAATGTTGAACGGATTGATGTTCTGAAGGTCACACCATTTGATAGATTCGGCTCACCAATTGAAATAGTTAGGTCTTTTGGGGGAAAAGAGCAGTATTCAGGAGCTGTCAGAGAACTTGAGGAGGCTTTATATGCCTAGCGGAAACAGGTGATTAATGATTGAATCTACTCAAGGTAAAATACACTGGAACTATTTTCTCGCACTGGAGAAAGATTTAGAGGTTATTTCGAGATATATAGAATTTTCTGAGCCGAATTTTTCTGTCTTTTCTATTGAATTGGCAAGACTTCTTTTTGCTTCAGCCTCAGAGGTAGATGTGATTGCAAAAAGCCTTTGTGAAATAGTTGCCCCGGATATACGCAGAAAGAACATAGATGATTATAAGGAAATATTAACAGCCAAATTTACTAATATTACTAAAGAAAAAGTATTTATCCCGAGGTACGGATTATCTTTTGCGCCATGGAATAATTGGTCTAGTGAACTTAACCCATATTGGTGGCGAAGCTACAATAATGTGAAGCACGAGCGTGACAAATATTTTAACGAAGCAACTCTTCAGCATTCACTCAATGCCCTTGGTGCATTGTTGATATTAACAATATATTTTTACAGTTATGAACTTTCAGAATCTAAAGAATCTCCTCTTGATTTAAAAGAAACAAATCGACTGCTTCACCCGCAATCAAGCCTATTAGAGCTTGATTCAGATTACTACGTCCAATTCTGGGCAAGTTAATTTCAGAAATATCGATTTATTTGATTAAGGAGCCTCATGTCCATCTCCACCACCATCAAATCCATTCAAGACATCATGCGCCAGGATACCGGCGTTGACGGCGATGCCCAGCGCATCTCCCAGCTTGTTTGGATGCTGTTCCTCAAGATATTCGATGATAAAGAACAGGAATACGAGCTACTTGATGACAATTACACCTCACCGGTTCCAGCACGGCTTCGTTGGCGCTCATGGGCATCAGACCCAGAAGGGATGACCGGCGATGAGCTGCTAGAGTTCATAAACAACGACCTGTTTAAGACACTCAAAGACCTCCCCTTCAATCCTGATGACGACCCTCGCGGCTTTATCGTCAAGGAGGTCTTTGAAGATGCGTACAATTACATGAAGTCAGGCACTCTTATCCGTCAGGTGCTCAACAAGTTAAATGCCGTAGATTTCAACATCTCTTCTGAGCGGCATTTGTTTGGTGATATCTACGAGCAGATACTTAAAGACCTTCAAAGCGCCGGGAATGCCGGGGAGTATTACACCCCACGTGCAGTTACACAGTTCATGGTAGACATGGTCAACCCTCGCCTTGGGGAGAAGATGCTTGACCCAGCTTGCGGCACTGGCGGCTTCTTGGTCTGCTCCATCGAGCATATCCGCAAGAATGAAGTCAAGAACGTCGATGACAACACCATTTTGTAGGGAACAATTTTCGGCGTCGAAAAAAAACCAATGCCGCATCTTCTCTGCGTCACCAATATGCTGTTACATGGAATAGAAGTTCCGTCCACCATCCGTCGGGACAACACCCTTGCTCGACCATTACGTGACTACACTCCTAAAGACCGGGTAGATGTCATTATTACTAATCCGCCATTCGGGGGCATTGAGGAAGATGGAATCCAGACAAACTTTCCTGCATCTTTCCGCACGAAGGAGACCGCTGACCTTTTCCTGATACTCATCATGACCCTTCTGAAGCCGAACGGTCGTGGCGCTATCGTCCTGCCAGACGGCACACTCTTTGGGGAAGGTGTCAAGACACGCATTAAGGAAAAGTTGTTGGAAGAGTGCAACCTTCATACGATTGTCCGTCTACCGAACGGCGTATTCAGCCCCTATACAGGCATCAAGACAAATCTACTGTTCTTCACCAAAGGGGAGCCGACCAAAGAGGTCTGGTACTACGAGCACCCCTATCCAGCAGGTTACAAGTCTTACTCCAAGACCAAGCCAATTCGTATCGAAGAGTTCGCCCCGGAAAAGTCATGGTGGGATAACAGGGAAGAGAGTGAACTGGCTTGGCGGGTGCCGATTGATGATATAAAGGCCAATAACTATAACTTGGATATCAAGAACCCGAACAAGGTCGATGAAGACCATGGCGACCCGCTGGAGCTGCTGGCCAAGTATCAAAAACTCATGGCGGAAGTGTCTGAAACGCGAGACGCCTTGAAGCAGGAGCTGATGGCAGCGCTTGACCGGGGGCAGGCATGACCCCGGAAGCATTCTTTGAGAACTTTGCATACATAGCAGATGCCCCGAATGGAGTGAAGAAACTGCGTGAGCTTATTCTGCAGTTGGCAGTTCGGGGGAAGCTCGTATCGCAAAACCTAGACGATGAACCAGCGGCAATTCTGTTGGAACGGATACATGCAGAAAAGGCAAGGTTGGTTAGGGAAAAGAAGATTCGGAAGAGTGACCCTTTGCCGCCGGTCACTGCTGATGAAGCGCCTTATGAATTGCCGCAGGGTTGGAATTGGGTGAGGCTTGACAGTACAGGTCAAATCTTCAATGGGAATAGTGTTAATGAAAGCGGGAAAACCAAACTTTCTAATAACGCCAGTGGATTACCATTTATAGCCACGAAAGACGTCGGTTACGGTCGCCAAGACTTAAATTATGAAAATGGCTTACGTGTTCTAGAGGGGAGTACTGATTTCAAAGTTGCACATACAAACGCAGTCTTAATTTGTGCAGAAGGTGGAAGTGCTGGGAAAAAAATAGGCATGACTGACCGCGACATCTGTTTTGGCAATAAGCTTTATGCTAATGAAGTTTGGAGGGGGATAAATCCGACTTACATATTGTCAGTTTATATGACGCCTGATTTTTTCGAACAATTTTCATCTAGAATGACCGGTATAATAGGAGGTATAGCGCGGAGCGAATTTTTATTAATACCGGTTCCGTTACCGCCAGAGAACGAACAACACCGTATCGTTGCTAAGATTTACCATCTTATGTCTCTTTGTGACAAGCTTGAGGCTCGACAGCAAAGTGAAAAGAATAAACTGACCCGCCTGAACAACTCAGCCCTTAACAAACTCACTATTGCCAGTGGAAGTGAAGACTTTAGCGTCGCCTGGCAGCTTGTCCGTAACAACTTCGACCTTCTCTATACTACCCCAAATGCCATAGCCAAACTTCGCCAGTGCATACTGCAGCTTGCTGTTCAAGGAAAACTCGTACCGCAAGACCCGGTTGACGAGCCAGCTTCCATATTGCTTACCAAAATCAAAGAAGAAAAAGAACGCCTTGTACGAGCGAAACTCATAAAACAAGAGAAAAATCCCCCGAACATTGAAGATGATGAACAGTATTGTGAGATTCCTCGAAATTGGGCTTGGGCACGTTTGGTGGGACTATGTTCTGTAATCACTGATGGTACTCATCAGACCCCAAACTATACTACACGCGGTCGAACATTTATCTCAGCCCAAAATGTTAAGCCATTTAAGTTCATGCCTCAAAATCATCGATGGGTCTCTGAAAGTGATTTTCAAGGTTATATAAAAAACCGTAAGCCAGAGTTAGGCGATATTTTACTAACCCGAGTGGGTGCAGGTATTGGAGAGGCAGCAGTTATAGACGTTGAACTTGAATTTGCGATTTATGTGAGCGTGGGTCTTTTGAAGCCAATCCGTGGATTCATTGAACCTGATTATCTGGTTCTGTGGCTAAACTCTCCATATGGACGTGGGCACTCTGAGCGAAACACATACGGTAAAGGCATGTCTCAAGGGAATTTAAATCTTAGCCTAATTAGGAATTTTGCAGTTTCTCTTCCTCCATTCCAAGAACAAAAGCGCATCGTATCCAAGGTTGATAACCTCATGGCTTTTTGCGACGAACTTGAAGCTAAGCTTAATAAGACCCAGACTAAGGCAGAAAAGCTGACAGCAGCGGCGGTACAAGGACTTCTAGCGGTGTAAATCATTTTAGTAGGAGCACGTTATGGATAAAGCTCAAGTTCAGCAAGTGTTAGAAAAAATTGGGCAAATTAAAGGACTCAATATCCCTGAACTTGTGGCAAGTTTTTACCCAGATGCCGATGATATTGCCAATGTAATAATATCCAAGGCAACCACATCTCAATTTACAACGCTATCTCTTAAGGTACTGAATCAACTTGAAAATGAGCTGCGAGATGGACTTGGGGAGCTGTTGCCATGGCAATATAATTATCAGAACGAATATGGCAGTGACTCGATAATCAATGACCTTGCGAATTATCAAACATTTCTGCAACAAGGAAGCCTTCAAAATGCTGAAACGCACCTCTTTAAACTAGCTTATTATCAGGTCGCTAATGGCTTTTTTGATAAGTCAACGATTAGGCAGCACAATTTGAGGGGGCTTAATCTCCAGGAAACTACTGACATCCAAGATTTAAGAGAATCCCATCTAGACAATCAAAAACAAAAAATAGAGGAGCTTTTTGCAGCGCTTCAAGCTGCAAAGACAAGTCTGACTGCTTTTCATGAACAGAAGAAAACTGAGCTGCAACAAGTTACTGATAATCTACAAGCCAGCACCCAAAACACCGCTCAAATAGCAACATTACTGAATCATGCAACAGCGTCTGGCTCTAAAATTGATGCTTTGGAAGAAAGATTCACGAAAGCGCTTGCCGATGCGCAAAAAACGTATTCCGAGTACAAGACCGAAAATGAATCAGAAAAGAAGAAGATAGCTGCATTGCTGATTGAATTGGATGAGCGATTAAATCGTTACAATGAGCACCTAAACTCTGTCGAAGAGAAGAAAGCTTTTTTTGATGAACGGAATCAGTATCTTACAGATTTGATTGGTAGGGAAGTAGGAGCGTCGCTATTCGAAACATTCAAACAGAGAAAAATAGAGCTTGAGAAACCAGTTGAGTTCTGGAAATGGGCGGTACCAATTGTAGGTGCTATCACTATTTTAGGGATTTATGCCATATTTACCAACTTCTTCGGATTTATCGCTAATTCATCAGGATTAGAAGGATGGCAACTTTTAGCCTTAAACTCGCTCAAATCTGCTCCAATGATATATCTCTTGGTTTTCGTCAGTCGACAATATTCCATTGAAAGGCATTTCCAGGAAGAATACGCGTTCAAATCCGCTGTAGCTTTGACAATACAAGCTTATACCGAGCAACTTCAAGATGTTGAAAACAAAGACAAGCTGATTATGGAGTCTGTTGAAAAAATATACCAGGCTCCTTTTCAGTCAAAGAGTAAACCTTCACGAGAGAAAGAATCTGGTAAAGACATAACTGAGACCGTCAAGAACTTGAGTGAAGCGGTAAAAGAAGGGATGAAAAAATAATGCCGCTTTGTCGGGCGCTGTCTGACCTTATCTAGAATAACTCCAATATTGCTGGCTGCATTCACGATATTGTCGATATCAAGAAAAACATGAACAAATTTGAGAAGGGTATGTCTGAGTTTTCGTATTACCACGATAAAATCTTTTCCACTCTACTCAAAGTTGATTACAAGGACAGCTATATATCGATGAATGGAACCTTTTTTGAACTCCCCCTGTTCAACGTCAACAAGAGTGATGATGTTGTAAAAAAAGTGGTCGAGCCGATGCTGAAAATCCATCGAGATATCTGACATTATCATGCTGCAGCTCGCGAATAGAGCAACCTGGAATATTCAATTATGACCTTTAAAAAAGAAGGATGTACCGGAACAATTATCGATATCGCCCAACAAGAAAGCAATGTTATCGATATTTGCTTTGATATGGAGTGTCGAGATGATGGCAATATCAAGCTACTAATTAAACCTCCGGAATTCAGACGAGACATTACCTGGCTTATTGACGTGTTCCATGAACCATCAAACTCAACCCGCTTATTTCTAAAAGGTCAAACGGCAGATGGCGACAACATTACCTCTTCTAATATTTATCTTACTCAAGCCAGCCCGCAAATCAGACAGGGAGGAGAAAGAAACATTTTAGCAGTAGAAGTTGAGTGCACCGAACTGCGGGTTTCTATTACCGACTTTGAACGGGGATTGATTAAATCTACAGCTGGATGCATTCGATATGACATAAAAGGATTTCGGTGCTTTCAGGCAATTTCTGTAATGGCAGGAATCGGCAATATTGCGGCAGCAGGAACCGCAACTATTGACGATTACGACAAGATAACAGGTGCAATTTCTGTTGAAACAAATAAGCTAGGACGCGTCAGTGATTGGGCTAGAAGGTCGAGTGACCAAGTGGAGCTGATACTCGATATCTTCTCGTTAGCGGGAGGGCGCTATCTTGAATGGTCACGGCAAACGTTGTCTTTAGGAAATGAATGGGTAGAGACCGTGTTCAGGAGTACTGCTCACCGCGGCAAGCCAAGCTACCCGATTTTCCATTTCTTACATATGCAACCGGTATTGGAATTAGCTGTAAATAGATACAGCAAGAAGGTTAAGGATACCAGTGGGCTAGGAGTTGCAATAGAACAATTTCTAATTCCTTCTTTGTACGTAGAGACTCAATTCACAACAAGTTTCATGGCGCTTGAACAACTCGTGAACACTTTTGCAAACGCCCAATCAAGAAGCACTATTTTGTCCGATGAAGAATTTGCTGATTTTGTTATACCCGAGGTCATGGCAGGCTTGAAACGTGCCCAAATAGCTATAAAGGCTTCTCGTGATACAAAAGAGGCGAGAGAGAAAAGTCTCAGTAAATCCTGCAAGGCAATACGCGGCAAAATAAACGAATTGAATAGATATCCCTTCATACAAAACATGTGGAAGTTTCTGGCGGAGATTGGGGTGCCAATTGAAGACCTGCCCAGAGAAGAGATTGAAAAGATGGTGCAGACAAGACATACGATTATTCATTCTGGTTCTATTCCCCCTGATTCCAAGGGGAAACAGCAAGCTTTATCACTTCTTCGCGAACTACTGACTCGCATATTTCTGACGATTCTTAAATTTGAGGGCGAGTATTCTTCTTATCTAAATGGACATCAATTCAAGCAGTTTCCCCATGGTCCTTAATGACTTTCCCTATTTAATTCCCAATAGTCATAGGTAACTCTTGTATGCTGATTTAATTTAATGTCACTCTGACACTAACTATCTAATATAAAAGGATATTGACTCCACCTTCCCTCCATGATAAAGTTGCCATAATTCTTTTTATTCCACATTTTGAGCAGTCTTTCCTGCCGCCCCCCTGTAGTCCCAATGGATATCTGCGCCCAAATTCCGGTGCGGCTCCAGGGACGCTTATCACTCCCGCAACATCTTTTCATGCTGGCTTCTACGTTGGCGGGACCACATTTCATTTTCTCATTAAAAGTATACCTTAATAAGCCTACTTTCCGCTGCCATTGGCGTTCTCCTATTGCATTAACATTTTCCCAAAACATCACTCTTTCGAGTCTATCTGCAGTTTGACTTAAAATGTTATAATTACAGCAGGTTGCTCAAGCCCCGTCATCTATACTGTAAAACCTTGCAAGACTTGAATAGTACGAAGGCCATCCCGGTCATTCACCCATAGAAGCCAGCAAATAAGACATTTGCGGGGCTTGTATGGGTGGCAGAAGCAGAAACAAACCATTGGACATGCTTGAGGTCATGTTCGATGACGATTTTCTCGATAGCGTTGTCTGCATGGCTGAACTGGACTTATTGGAATCGTACCTGAAAGACGAACTTATCGAACTGTTCAAGATGGAGGAAAAGTCATGAGGGCTGCAATTTACGCTAGGGTTTCAACTGGCAAGCAGGCTTTAAAGGACCTGTCAATTCCAGACCAGTTGAAACAGATGCGGAAATGGTGCGAGGGTCATGGGCATGAAGTAGTGGAAGAATTTATCGAGGGCGGCGCAACAGGAACAGACGACCGACGACGAGTTTTTCAAAAAATGCTGGCTCAAGCCGAAGTGAATCCTCCTCCTTTTCAACTCATTGTTGTGCACAGCTTTTCACGATTTTACCGCGACCAAATCGAGATGGCGCTTCGTGAGCGTCGCTTGAAAAGGAACGGCATCCGTTTGGAGTCGATAACTCAGACGACCTCTGACGACCCAAGCGGAAACATGATGCGACAGATAATTGCAATGTTTGATGAATACCAAAGTCAAGAAAACTCCAAGCATACACTTCGAGCGATGAAGGAAAATGCTCTCCGAGGATTCTTCTGCGGTTCACGAATTCCCTTTGGCTATAAGATTGAAGAAACCCAAGAGAATGGGAACAAGAGCGTGAAAAAGCGGCTGGTTGTCAATGAAGGCGAGGCAAGCACCGTCAGAAGCATGTTCGAACTCTACATCATCAGGAATCTTGGTGCCAAAGGGGTAGCTTCATGGCTGAACGAGCGTGAAATTTTGCGGAGAGGAACTCCATGGAGTACAAGTTCTGTTAAGGAGCTACTTTCAAACAGGATTTATCTCGGTGAAGCTTGGTTCAACCGCACTTGTGCTCGCAAAAGAGAAGAAAAACCCATTGAAGAATGGATAAAGATGCCTTGCGAAGCGATTGTCTCGGAGGAAACATTCCTGCTTGCCGAATTCAAACGGCACCAGCGCAGCCCAAAAATTATCCACCCAAGAGCTGTGTCGTCTCCGCTTCTGTTAACTGGCATTTTGAAATGTGGTGAGTGTGGCGGCGCAATGACCCTTTCAACTGGCAAGCGGAATCAATATCGCTACTACAAATGTACTTCCAGGATTAACAAACATATTCAGGCATGTTCTTCCAAGGCGGTTCCATTGGAAAAATTCGACGAGTTAGTAGTGAATACTCTGTTCAGCAAGGTATTCTCAAGCGAACGAGTTGCAATCATGCTGTCCGAACTGAAGAAACGGGTATCGTCATCTGGAGGCCGCACCAATTTGCAGGAACTTTCTCTGCAGTTGGAATCAGTGCAAAAAGAAATGCAGCGTTTGCACGAAGCGGTGCAAAAAGGTTTCTTTGAGCTTGATGAGGACTTGAAGGAAAGGATAGACACCCTGAAGAGGAAAAAAGCCGAAATTTCGGCAAATATCGAGCACCAGCAAGCCCTTTCAGCAACGATTCTCGGAAGTATAGAAGAAACGCAAGTTGACCGCTTCTGTAGCTTGGCCAAGGAAAGATTACTCGACCAAACCACCGGCATGGCCAAGGACTACCTGAAGCTGCTTGTTAAGGAAATTGTCCTGAAGGGGAATGAGGTCAAAATCAAAGGGAATTATACGGCACTGGTGGGGGCGGTGAAGTACTCTAAAAATAACGAAACCGAGTACTTATTTAAAAGTACTCGGTTTCGGAATGTTTGGCTCCCCAACCCGGACTCGAACCAGGGACATGGTGGTTAACAGCCACCCGCTCTACCGACTGAGCTATTGGGGAATAAGCTACTCTTCCTACGATTCTTGATTATTTAGGGGGGATATCGTTACAAGAATTCCGTTTAGCAAGGACCCCCTAAAAACAAGAAGTTAATTACCACAGCCTTTTTGCCATGTCAAACAAATTGTGGCACGAATATACTGCAAGCGGTCTGAATCACCAGGATATATCTGCATTAGTGTGGGCATAGTAACGTGCAGCACTCCCCATCAAGCCCCCGGATTGATTAGTCAAGCATCCACTCCCCTGGTCGTGCCGCCCATGGCGCATTCAAGATCGCCCTGAAGTCTATAGGCACAAACTTGTGCCCAGCACGGCACACCTGTGCCAGCATAATCAACCTACGACACAATCCTATGAAAGAGAACACTACTCTAACAATTCAATTACGCGCATATTTTGCCGTATACAATGATTCAGGAAAACAGGGCCGTTCATTTGCAATAGGAGTGCGTGTCTACATTTTCTGACTGGAGGTCAGCATGCCATTCAGCGCCCGTGTCTCATCTTTTGTTCGAGGGTTTCATATACTCAGCATCTGTGCCTGGGTTGGCGGCGGACTGACCGTCCTGTTGCTTCTTGCTCTGGGAAAAGATAGCGAATCTGCAGAAGAACTCCAAGCTTACAACTTGGTTATAGCCGCTATAGATGACTTCCTGATAACTCCAGGCGCAGGGAGCGCGCTCTGCAGCGGGCTGCTCCTTGCCTGTTGCCGCCGGCTCAAAATCCTTAAGAATGGATGGCTGTTAAGCAAGCTTATCATAACAGTCGCAGCGATTTGCTTCGGAGCATTTGCGCTTGGCCCCTTGCTAAGAGAGCTCCTGCTGTACACGACGCAGGATAGAGGAGCGATATTTCTGGATACTTCGTATGCGCGTTCGTATCACGCAGGAATAATCGGCGTTATAGTTCAGACAATCTTGCTGCTCGGACTCCTGGCCGGATCTGTACATCGAGCATCAAAAACGGAAGCACGTAGCAATTGCAGTAGATGTCCCCTGGCCAGGAACAGCCCATAAAAGGATATGCAATATCGACCTTGGGCATACGCGTTGACTTTTGGATAAACTATGTGATGATTTAAGTAGTTGGCCCATGCAGTATGGACTTAAGAGGGAGGTGTCTTAATGGACAGGCGTGCATTTCTCAAAACAGCGGTTACCAGCACCATCGTTGCAGGTTTTGCAGGTGGAGCCGGAGCCGTTGAACGTTATTTCCCCTCAAAGGTTGACCAGGCTCTATTCGAGGGAATCAACCATACAAAGGACCCGACGAAAAAAACGCCACTTGAGAAGGGGCATGCCCCTGTTATCACCGCACCTGCATCGGTCAAGTCCGGTGAGCAGTTTACGGTCGAGGTTGCGATTGGTGAATCCATGCACCCGATTGGACCAACCCATTGGATCGAATACATCGAACTTTATTTCGGAAACGAGCCTGCAGGGCGGCTCGAAATCCAGCCGAAAGGCTATCTGAAACCAAAGGCCTCATTTACACTGGTTATTACAAAAGAACTAGCACCTGCAGGGAAAATAACTCTGGTGGCGAGAGAGAGATGCAACCTCCATGGCCTCTGGGAAGCCAGCATCGACCTATCTGTGACTTGAGACGTAATGAATGAGCAAAGTGTTGTAGGCGGACATTTTTTGAAGAAAATAATGCACATGTATGGCGCAACAGGATAGAATCATGCTATCGTACTAGGCGGCACGGAGAATGATCCCGCACCGCCTGACCAATGACCATATCAATTCAATCCCATATCCAGCAGATCCTCGCAGGACTTTCCACTGCAGATGCCAGCTTCGCCATGACCGGTGTGCGAGGCTCAGCAGCGGCCTATCTCCTCTCCAGACTTTCTGCAGCGGGTAAGCGCACATTACTAGTAATTGCCCCAGACAGTGATTCGGCCGAAGAGCTTTGCCGCGAAATTCGCTTCTACGTGGGGAAGGCAGATTCTGTCCTGCTATTTCCGGCATGGGAATCCGCACCATACGAGCATGCCTCACCTCATCCGGATGTAACTGGCCTGAGGCTCAATGCACTTTTTCAGATGATGAACGGTACTGCAAAGGTCATGGTTGCGCCTGCTGCAACACTCTGCCAGAAACTTCTCTCCCGAACAGATCTGGGCAAGGTCTCGGACTACCTGATAGCGGGAGAGGAGGCCGACCGTGAGGGACTGCTGGCAAAACTTGTAAGGCTCGGCTACTCCCACGTCCCTCTGGTGGAGGACCGCGGTACATTCGCCAGCAGAGGGGGTATCGTCGACGTATTCCCACCCAACCTGCCAGCACCGGTCAGGATAGAGTTCTTCGGCGACTTTGTGGAAACTATCCGGAGTTTTGCCCCTCTCACGCAACGTTCTCTCCAACCCCTCGATGAGTTGATCCTGCTCCCCTCCAGAGAGATTGTGCTGAACGAAGAAGTTATGCAAGGCTTGCCAGCCCGGTTGAAGAAACTCTGCGACAGTCAGGATATTCCTCTGCCACGAAGACGCGAACTGCTCGATCAACTGCAGAGCGCCATCTATCCCCCCGGAATCGAATACCTTCAACCGATCTTCCATCCCGAGCTTGAGACCATCTTTGATTATGCGGGAAGCTCTACCATACGTGTGCTTATAGACCCTGAAGGTATATCAGCCGAGGTTGATCGTTTTTGCTCTGAGCTCGAACTGGCCGAGCACCGCGCCCAGGAGCGGGACGACATCCTCTGTCTGCGCGGAGCACTCTTTCTCACTAAGGAAGAGGTTTATGATGGTCTGTCAGGAGGTCCGCAACTAAGGGTTCCTGCTCTGGAGCTCATGGAGAGCGTCACTACCGGGACGGTCCGATTACATGCCTCAGATAATTCGGATTTGAGACTCGCGATCCCCCCTGACGGCGAAGGGGTTCTCAATCCACTTTCAGAACGTCTTACCGGCTGGTTACGCGAGCAGCAGCGAGTCATGCTTGTCTGTGCGCAGATGCCTCAGGCTCAGCGACTGCTGGATCTCCTTTCACCCTATGGCCCGGCTCTGGCCATCGATGAACACCCCTTTCCTCTTGCAAGAGAACGGCGTGACCAGCGGGTCTCCATACTTGTAGGGGAACTTTCTCGCGGGTTCAGGCTGGCCGAGGATCAGCTGGTGGTAGTGGCCGAGGAGGAGATTTTCGGCCAGCGCACAAAGAGACGCGGTCTGACCGAGGCCAGGAAGAAACAGATACTTACATCTCTGGCCGAGCTGAAACCGGGCGATTACATGGTCCATATAGATTTTGGTGTCGCACTTTACCGGGGGCTTCACCATCTAATCCTTGGCGAGGCCGAGGGGGATTTTCTCCTTCTTGAGTACGCGGGGGCTGACAAGCTCTACCTGCCCGTTGACCGTCTTAATCTGGTACAGCGATACGTAGGGGCCGAAGGGGTTGAGCCCAGAGTTGACAAGCTCGGTGGTGCAGGGTGGGAAAAGGCCAAGTCAAAGGCTCGTGCCGCGGTGCAGGAGATGGCAGAGGAGCTGTTACGGATCTACGCGGCGAGACAGGTGGAGGAGGGGTACTCGTTTTCTCAGCCTGATGAGCTGTTCCGAGAATTCGAGGCTGCCTTTGCCTTTGAAGAGACGCCTGACCAGATGGCGGCCATTGACGATGTGCTTGCCGATATGCAGTCGCCCCGCCCGATGGACCGGCTGGTATGCGGTGACGTTGGGTATGGTAAGACAGAGGTTGCCATGCGAGGCGCCTTTAAGTCGGTGATGGACGGCAAGCAGGTTGCCGTGCTGGTCCCGACCACGATCCTAGCGCAACAGCACATGGAGACATTTTCAAAACGCTTCGCCGACTACCCGGTCACGGTGGAAATGCTCTCGCGCTTCAGGAGCCCCAAAGAGCAGAAAGGGATCATGGAGCGGATCAAGAAGGGTGAGATAGACGTCATTATCGGTACCCACCGGCTGTTGCAGTCCGATGTACAGTTCAAGGATCTGGGACTGCTGATCGTAGACGAAGAGCAGCGCTTCGGGGTTGCCCACAAGGAGAAGCTGAAGAAGTACCGTGCTACCGTTGACATAATGACCCTTACTGCCACTCCGATTCCACGAACTCTCTACATGTCCATGATGGGAATCAGGGATCTCTCCATCATAGATACGCCTCCGGTTGACCGGCTGGCCATAAAAACCTTTGTGGCCCGCTTTTCTGACGAGCTGGTGCGCGAGGCTGTTCTGCGCGAACTCAGGCGTGGTGGTCAGGTTTTCTTCGTCCATAACCGCGTGCAGTCCATAGGCCTTATGGCAGAACACCTGCAGCGAATCGTCCCCGAGGCAAAAATTGCTGTCGGCCACGGCCAGCTCGACGAAAAGCAGCTCGAGGATGTCATGCTCGGCTTCATGCACGGCGATACAAATCTCCTGCTCTGCACAACCATAATTGAATCCGGCCTGGATATACCGACTGCAAACACCCTGATCATCAACCGAGCTGACAGCTTCGGTCTTTCTCAGCTCTACCAGCTGCGAGGCCGGGTTGGCCGAGCAAAGCAGCGCGCCTACGCCTACTTCCTCATCCCCGGAGAAGGGTCCATAAGTCAGGATGCCCGTGAACGGCTCAGGATCATGCAGGAGATCACCGAACTGGGGGCAGGCTTCAGGATCGCTACCCATGACCTTGAAATTCGCGGTGCAGGCGACCTTTTGGGCGGAAAGCAGTCCGGGCAGATAGCGGCGGTAGGTTTCGAGCTTTACACCGAGCTGCTGGAGGAAGCGGTCAGTGACATGAAGGGTGAGGAACGGGCTACAAGGGTGGAACCGGAGTTGAAGCTTCGCGTTCCGGCGTTCATTCCTGAAGAGTATGTACCGCAACCTAACCTTCGGCTTATCCTCTACAAGAAACTGACCCAGGCCGAGAGTGAAGACGATGTTGCCGAGGTGGCAGGCGAACTTGCAGACAGGTTTGGGCCGATTCCTGCTGCGGCTTTGTATCTTCTTGAGGTGATGAAGATCCGGATTATGCTGAAGCGACTCCTGATTCGGGAGATCGAGTGCGATGGCAGCTCCCTGACACTTGCATTCCATCAGAAGACCCCGGTTTCTCCGGACATAATCATCGGACTGGTACGCCGACAGCCAAAAAAATACCAGTTCACCCCAGATTACCGGCTGGTTGCCACACTTGTTGACAGCTCCTTCGACGGGATCCTTGCCGAGTCCAGAAATCTCTTGAACAGCCTGGTTTGATGTGCTACGTTCCGTATGTTTTTTCGCTAATTACCACGTAGCTTTTTTGCATAATGCTACACGCGATGACTGTATCAAGTTCTGCCTATAACGCTGAAAAAGTTTTCTACCTTACGAAGGAGCAATCATGAAACTTTCAAGAATAACGCGCATCGCATCTGCTGTTTGCTGCATGGTGGCACTGGTCGCCTGTAACGCTAAGAAGGGCGATGATGCAAAACCGGCAAAAAGCTCTGGCGATGTGCTGGCAGAGGTGAATGGCACAACGATCACGACTGGGGATTTCAAGAAAGAACTTGCGAATCTTCCTCCATACTTAAAACCAATGACCGAAACACCTGATGGAAAGAAGGAGATGCTGGAGACGATGGTTATCCGGGAGCTGATACTCCAGCAGGCAAATAAGGACGGTGTTGACAAAAGCCCCATCGTCGCTGAAAAGCTTGCAGAGTTGAAAAAACGTCTCGTTGTAGAGGCCTTCCTCAAGAAAAAGGTCGAGGAGCAGGCTAACATCTCTGACCCGGATCTGCAGAAGTTCTACGATGAGAATAAAGAAAAGTTCAAGAGCGATGACCAGATAAAGGCAAGCCATATACTTATGAAGGACGAGAAGACCGCGCAGTCTGTTCTTGCCAAGATCAAGGCAGGAGGTTCGTTTGAGGAACTTGCCAAGCAGAACTCCATGGATTCCGCTGCCGCCAAAGGTGGTGACCTGGGGTGGTTCGGCAAGGGCTCCATGCTTCCTGAATTCGAGAAGGTTGCGTTTTCCCTCAAAGAGGGAGAGCTCTCAGGAATCGTTAAGACCAAGTTCGGGTATCACATCATAAAACTCACCGGAAAGCGCCCTGCAGGGCAGCGCCAATTTGCTGAGGTCAAGGACCAGATCAAGGCTGCGCTTCTTCCCAGCAAGCAGCAGGAGGTCTTTCAGAAACTCAAGGATGACCTTAAGAAAAGCTCGAAGTACACCATAAAGGAAGATGTCCTTAAGAAGATGGACACCGGTGGTGAAGACGCGGGCACGTCCGCTGGGGCACCGGGTCAGCCTGCGGTATCAGTCAAGCCGGCCCCCCCGGCGACGGAAAAGAAATAGGTAACGCCTTAACAGGGCCGGGGTCATCCCGGCCCTTTTCGCATACACTGCACTAACGGAGGACATAACATGAAGCGTTACGTGATTGCGCTCTTCCTTGTGATTAGCCTGATGCCGGCCGTTCCCACGGCATGGGCCGAACTGGTGAGCGGCATAGTAGCAGTGGTAAATGACGACATAGTCACGACCCTCGATCTTGAGAAGGAATTCCAGTCTATGTCGCGCGAAGGTAACCGTCGCGAGCCGTTCTCCCCGATTGAGCGGATACAGCTGAGGGATACTGCGATCAATCGCCTTGTGGACCGCAAGCTGGTGGAACAGAAGATTAAGGAGCTGGACATCAAGGTCTCGGAAGAGGAGATTCGGCAATCCATTGAAGAGGTGAAGAAACAGAACGATATGTCCCAGGATCGTCTAGTGCAGGCCTTGGCTGGGCAGGGGCTCTCCTTTGACCAGTACAAGGGACAGATCAGGAATCAGCTGGAGAGGCTTCGCCTTATGAGCCAGGAGGTCAAGGCCAAGGTACAGGTCACCCTAAAAGAGGTGATGGAGTATTACCAGTCAAATCGTTCCAAATACGGTGAACAGCAGCTCTATAAGGCACGTCATATCCTTTTCGCCATCCCGAAAGATGCCTCTGGAGCAGAGATGGAGAAAATTCGCGCAAAGGTGGCGGTCGCATTAAAGGAGGCCCGCTCTGGTGCGGATTTCGCGGGCCTGGCAAAGAAATATTCTGAAGATCCCAATGCCTCTAAGGATGGAGGCGAACTTGGCACCTTTAAAAAAGGGGAACTGTTGCCGGAGATGGAGTCTGTGGTTTTGAAGCTTAACCAGGGTGAGGTAAGCGAACCTGTGCAGTCCAAAGGTGCGTTTCACATCCTGAAGCTTGAGGGTAAGTTTCTTGGTGACATCAAGCCCTTCGACGACGTTAAGGGAGAGATAGAGGAATTGCTCTACCGCCAGAAGTCAGAAGCTCGTTTCGGACAGTGGGTGGCTGAGTTGCGCAAGAATGCGGCGATCGAGATCAAAAAACCGTGACACGCTGACGATTGTGACAATCGAATGCACAGAAGAGGGGACCACGCTCTTCAGTGCAAGCATTTACAATCCCTTCTCCGCCAGCTCCTCCAGCAATTTCCGCTGGTTAGCAGTAAGTTCTTCAGGCACCTTCACGGCAATCTTCACATAGAGATCGCCTTTGCCGGTACTTCCCATGTGAGGAAAGCCGAGCCCCTTCAAACGTATCTTGGTCCCCGGCTGAATGCCGGCCGCCACCTTGATCCTTTTTGCACCCTCTGGCGTCGGTACCTCTAGCAAGCACCCCAGAGCTGCCTCACTGAACCTGACATGACGCTCCGTCACGATATCATCGCCATCGCGGACAAACTGCGAGTCGCTGCCAACGACAATGGTAAGATAGATATCCCCCTGCGGCCCGCCCCCTGACCCTTCCCCGCCTTTCCCTTGCAGCCTCAGGCGTGAGCCGTTCTCCACTCCGGCAGGCACCTTGACCACCAGCTCTTCCCGAAGGCCGTTTTTTGCGAATGCGACCTTCTTTTCGCAACCTGAGTAGGCTTCACGAAAGGAGACCTTGAGTTCCATTGTGAAGTCCTCTCCTCGATGACGGCGCGGACTGAACCCTTTGCCGGCACGTTGCTGCTGGGTTGCCCTGCCGAAGATCCTCGAAAAGACATCGTCTGACCCAAGACCCATATCCTTGAAAAGGTCCCCCACATCGAAACCGCGGAATATGTCTTCCTGACTGTATCGTTGATGAAAATTAGAAGAGCCGAACTGGTCGTACTGGGCCTTTTTCTGAGGGTCGGAGAGGACTGCATATGCCTCGTTGATCTCCTTGAAACGCTCTTCAGAAGCCTTATCACCAAGATTCTTGTCCGGATGGTATTTGACTGCAAGCTTGCGGTAGGCCTTCTTGATCTCATCCGCGCCGGCCCCTTTCTGCAAGCCAAGCGACTGGTAATATTCCTTGTCTGCCATATAAATGACTCCTTTCTGATCTGCCACACAGAATTTAAACTCTGCAGCACCGTATGTCAATGCGCTGTATACCTCTCCTTCTTCTGTGTCATTCTTCAGTTGCCAAATACAAGGGGATTCCTCTATAATTCATTAAAATGACCGGCTATCATCCCATTATATTTTGCCATTGACAGAACGCCGTTACATACCTTATGGTTCGTTTTTATTATCAGTAATTATTTGTCTGTTTTTTTCAATAAAACTAAATCATGAGCGCTAGGCGACAGGGAGTTCCCATGAAGCACTCCAAGATGACCCTATCTACGGAAACGATGAATCTCGACTTTGTGCGCAAGGTGGAGAAACTCTCTGGCAGTTCGGTCCGTCGATGTTTTCAGTGCGGCAAATGCTCAGCCGGTTGCCCCATGCGCTCCTTCATGGAACACCCCCCCCACCGGATCGTCCGTTTTCTTCAACTGGGCCAGTACGAGCGAGTTCTGGCAGGACGCAGTATCTGGTACTGCGCCTCTTGCGAGACCTGCTCCACCCGCTGCCCGAACAAGGTCGATCTGGCAGGAATAATGGATGCACTTCGCAAGCTCTCCTGGGATTCTCAGGGGCCCTCGAAGGAGAGTTATGTCCAGCTTGCCAACCGCCTTTTCATTGAAAACATCAAGAGCTATGGCCGCCAGTACGAAATGCGGCTTGCGGCTGTATTCAACATGAAGAGCGGCCAGTTCCTGAAAGATTTCATGCTCGGGCCGAAACTGGTGACCAAAGGCAAGCTCAAGATGTTCCACCAGAAGAACAAGAATCTCCCTGAAATAGAGATGATTTTTTCCCGGATAGCCGAGCTGCGCAAGAAAGGGGAAGCTCCATGACTCCTGTCAAGAACGTGCTCAGCTACTCCTACTATCCCGGATGCTCACTTCACGCCTCTGCCAAAGAGTATGACGAGTCCACCCGAGAACTATTCAAAACCTTGAAGATCGGCCTGCAAGAGGTTCCTGACTGGTTATGTTGCGGCGCCACGCCAGCCCACAACGTAGATGAACTCCTCTCCCTGTCGCTCTGCGCCAAAAACCTCGAACTCTCTAAACAGGTCGAAGGGGACCTGGCAGTTGCCTGCGCCGCTTGTTTCTCCCGCCTCAAGGCCACCCAGCACAAACTGGTAGACAACAACGAAAAGCTCAAACAGGTAGAATATGCCATAAACGGCACCGTACCGATGGACAAGCAGGTCAAACACCTCCTCGAGATCCTGGCCACGGACTTCGGCCTTGAGCGCCTCGCGGCTGCCGTGGACAAGCCACTCTCCGGTTTGAAAGTTGCCTGTTACTACGGTTGCCTGTTAACCCGTCCCCCCGACGTCCCGGAACTAGACTGTACTGAGGCACCAACCATCATGGAGAGGGTAATCGAAGCAACCGGGGCCGAGACCGTCAAATGGAGCCACCGTCTGGAATGCTGCGGAGCCAACTTCACTCTCTCTCGTCCCGGGGTCGTCTTAAAACTCTCCGGCGAGGTCCTCGACTCTGCCAAGCGGGCAGGAGCCGATTGCATCATGGTTGCCTGCCCTCTCTGCCACGGCAACCTTGATATCCGACAGCAGGAGATCGAAGAGGTAACAGGCAGGTATTTCGGCATGCCAGTCTTCTATATGACCCAGCTCCTCGCCTTGGCTGCCGGTGTTCCCGCAAAAAAGCTCGGGTTCGGCAGCATGATCGTCAGCCCCGTGCCGCTTCTGAAAGAGAAAGGATTGCTGTAAATGTCCAGAATCGGCGTATTCGTCTGCCACTGTGGTGAAAACATCTCACGCACCGTTGACGTGGATCAGGTAACCAAGGCCGCCGCAGGCTTGAGCGGGGTCGCCTACGCATGCGACTACAAATACATGTGTTCCGACCCCGGCCAGACGCTCCTCAAAAAAGCAGTTACGGAGCACAACCTGGAAGGTATCGTAGTTGCCGCATGCTCCCCCCGGATGCACGAAAAAACTTTCAGAAAAGCTGCTGAAAGCGCCGGACTGAACCCCTTCCTTGTGGAGATGGCCAACATCCGCGAGCACTGCTCCTGGGTTCACGAGGACAAGATTGAGGCGACAGCCAAGGCCATTGACATTGTCACCATGCTCGTAGAACGGGTAAAGAGAAACAAGAAACTGATACCGATCACTGTACCGGTAACCAAGAGGGCGCTCATTATCGGGGGCGGCATTGCCGGAATCCAGGCTGCCTTGGACATTGCCGACTGCGGTCATCAGGTCGTCCTAGTAGAGCGCGAGCCCTCAATAGGGGGGCACATGGCCCAGCTCTCCGAGACCTTCCCGACCCTTGACTGCTCACAGTGCATCATGACCCCCAAGATGGTCGACGTTGCCAACCATCCCAATATAACCCTCCACACCTACAGTGAAGTCGAACAGATCGACGGCTACATCGGCAACTTCCAGATCACCATCCGGAAAAAGGCCAGAAGCGTCGACATGGACAAATGCACCGGCTGCGGCATCTGCATGGCCAAGTGCCCGCAGAAAAAGATCCCTAACTCCTTCGACCGGGAGATGGGAATGCGCCCAGCAATCTATGTTCCGTTCCCCCAGGCAGTCCCCAACACCCCTGTTATTGACCGGGCAAACTGCACCTGGTTCAAGACCGGCAAATGCGGCGTCTGCGCCAAGGTCTGCGGCCCCGGCGCCATTGATTACGCTCAGGAAGACATCCTCGTAACCGAACCGGTCGGCGCTATTGTAGTCGCCACCGGATTCGAACTCTACAGCATCACAGAAAAACCCAAAGGCTCCCCAATCAAAGGGTATGGCGAGTTCGGCCATGGCAACCTCCCGGATGTCATCGACGGCATGACCTTCGAGCGCTTAGCCTCTGCCTCCGGCCCCACCGGCGGCAAAATCATCCGCCCCTCAGACGGCAAGGAACCTAAACAGGTAGTTTTTGTCCAGTGTGTAGGGAGCAGAGCTAGGGAAAAAGGAATATCTTACTGCTCCAAGATCTGCTGCATGTATACCGCCAAACACACCATGCTTTACAAGCACAAGGTCCATGACGGACAGGCCTATGTGTTCTTCATGGACGCCCGCACACCCGGCAAAGGGTATGACGAATTCTGGCGCCGTGCTGTGGAGGAAGAAGAAGCGGTCTACATCCGCGGCATGGTCAGTCGTCTCTACCAGAAAGGCGACAAGATCGTCGTAATGGGGAGCGATATCTCGGTCGGGGTTCAGGTCGAGATCGAAGCCGACCTTGTGGTACTGGCCACCGCTGTCCAGGCGCGCACTGGTGCCGACACGCTCGCCCAGAAGCTCGGCATATCCTACGACAAATACAATTTCTACTCAGAGGCCCACGCCAAACTGAGGCCAGTGGAATGCGCCACCGCCGGGGTCTACCTTGCCGGTGCCTGCCAGGGGCCCAAAGATATACCGGACAGCGTCTCCCAGGCAAGTGCTGCCGCAGCTAAGGTTATGACCCTTTTCTCAAAGGATGAGCTGGAGCGAGAACCGATAATCGCCAAGGTGAACGAACGATTCTGTGCCGGTTGCTTCGCCTGCAAGAAGGTTTGCCCATACGGAGCAGTCGAAGAGAAAGAGATCAGAGACCGCCAGGGAAACATCATAAAGGTCGTCGCCTATGTCAACCCCGGTGTATGCGGCGGCTGCGGCACCTGCCAGGCTACCTGCCCGTCCAAGAGCGTGGAACTCGATGGCTATACAGATGAGCAAATAATGGCACAGATCGAGGCATTATAATGCACGCGACCAAAGAACACCACGCATTCGAACCGAAGATTTTAGCCTTTGTCTGCACCTGGTGCACCTACGCCGGGGCAGACCTGGCCGGCACCAGCCGCCTGCAGTATCCTCCCAACGTCCGGGTGGTCAAGTTCCCCTGCACCGGCAGAATCGACCCTGTCTTCATCCTACGGGCCTTTCAAAAAGGTGCAGATGGAGTCCTCGTTTCCGGCTGCCATCCTGGAGATTGCCACTACATGGCCGGAAACTACCACGCAAGGAGGCGCTTTGCCGCCTTCCGGAAACTTCTGGAATTCGTCGGCGTTGACCTTGACCGTCTACAGTTCTCCTGGGTCTCGGCAGCTGAAGGGGGAAAATGGGTGGAAATGGTTACCGAACTCACAGAACGGGTAAGGACCATGGGACCGATGACCGAATTCAAGGAACTGGAACTGGAAGAGTGCTGGTCCGGCAAGCTTGATACACAGGAACTCAAAGAGACGTACAACAGCATATAGACGGGACCCGTATGAACAAGACTGCACAGAATCCTGCCCCCCCCTTGGTCGACCTTTCCTATTACTCCGCCACTACCTCAGCGATTCGTAAGGAAGCTTCGGAGTTGCTGACAACCGGCGCTGTTGCTGCCGTTATCGGCTATGTGGCCGGACGACGAAAAGGAACCGCCATGCCTGCCGTGATCTCCGATCCCGACCATGCTGATGACCTGATCTTCACCCCTGCCTGTCAGAACAACTTGGCCCTCTATCTTACCAAAGCAAAGAAGGAGATCAGGAAGAAAGGTAAGCTTGCCATCGTTGTCAAGGGTTGTGACCTCAAGGCTGTTGCCGGCCTCCTCGGTGAGAACCAGGAGAGGCGTGAGGATATCCATATCATCGGCATAGCCTGCGCCGGAGTGTATGGATCGAACTCCGAACGGACCCAACCGCTGACCGAGACCACCATTGCCAGAAAGTGCCGTGAATGCACGGTTCACCTCCCGGAAGGGGCTGACGTCGTTCTCGGGGTCCTGCCTGAGCTCCCTCTCCTAGAGCCGTACGAATCGGTGGAACTGGCAAGCCTAGAGTCAATGACCCCTGCCGAACGCTGGGCATTCTGGAAGGAGCATTTCTCACGATGCATCCGTTGCCTTGCCTGCCGACAGGTATGTCCCTTCTGTTTCTGCGAGCAGTGCCTATGCGACAGAAACCGTCCACAGGCAGTAGATACCACCCCTCGACCTGCCGGCAATATGTCTTGGCACATCGTCCGCGCCATGCACCTTACCGGTAGATGCGCCGGATGCGCCGAATGCGAACGGGTTTGCCCCATGGATATCCCCTTGAATCTCCTGAACCGGAAGATGGCACAGGAAATGATGGAGCTGTACGGACATGAAGCAGGGATGTCCCCCAAGGAGAAAGGGCCACTGACGGATTACAAAGAGAACGACGATCAGAAGTTTATAAAATAATTAGCAACTTAGGGGCGCTGCTTCCTGCGCCGTCGATGTTGAACAAGGGCGCAGCAGGCAGCGCCCCTACAGGACTGACAATGCCGAAAATCATAACCGAACAGAATCTGCACCTCCTCATTGACAGCATGCTAAAGGAGGGAGCCCGGGTGGTAGGGCCGAAACGGGCCGGAACCATGACCCTTTATGAGCCGCTTGCACAAGGGGATGAATTGATCGTTGGCCAGCTACCTCGCCGCTCGGCCAAGGAGACCTTCTTCCCGATCTGCGAAAACATCCTCACCTATGAGAAGAAAGAGGGGAAGATGACTGTTCAGGATGTTGATCCGGCCAGGTTTGCAGAGACAGTCCTGATCGGTGCACCCCCCTGCGATTCAGCGGCACCGGGGATTCTCGATGCAGTCTTCTCATGGGATTATAATGATGAGTTCTACCTAGAGCGGAGAAACAAGACCACCATCATCGGCATTGCCTGTACCAACTCAGACGATGCCTGTTTCTGTACTGCAGTCGGGCTTTCGCCCTCTGAGCATAAAGGCTCCGATCTCTTCCTTACTCCTCTTGAAGGAGGAGGGTATCTCTCTCAGCCAATCACCGGAAAGGGGGAAGCCCTCCTTGCCAAGTACCCCAACCTCTTCAGCGATGCTGGAAGCGCCAGAGCACTCACACTGGCAGAGCCCTCCATGACGGAACTTGACCTGAAGAAAATCAAAGCGTGGCTGGATACTAACTTTGAACACCCCCTTTGGGCGAATATTGCAGAACGTTGCGTTGGCTGCGGTGCCTGTGCATTCATCTGCCCGACGTGTCACTGTTTTGATATCAACGACGAGGGGAGCGAAGGCAAGGGGTGCCGTCGCAAGCACTGGGACGCATGCGGGTTTGCCAAGTTTACCAATCACGCCTCAGGGCACAACCCGAGGGACGTGCAGCCAGGTCGCTACAGAAACCGGATTATGCACAAGTTCAAATATTACGACGACAAGTTTGGCCAGACACTCTGCACCGGCTGCGGAAGGTGTATCCGTGCATGTCCCGTAGGGATCGATATCGCAGCTGTTCTGGAAGAAATCAACCGCCAGGAACCATAATCTATGTGTGATCAATCGAAAAATATCTACAAACCATATCTTGCCACCATCGACGCCATAGTTGACGAAACTCCGGACGTCCGAACCCTTCGCCTTGTCTTTCAGGATGAATATCTTCGCGACTCTTTCACCTTCAGGGCTGGACAGTTCGCCGAATACTCTGCCTTCGGTTCAGGCGAGTCGACCTTCTGCATCGCCTCGGCGCCAACCAGAAAAGGATACATCGAATGCTGCTTCCGCAGCGTCGGTCGAGTGACAGAGGCCTTGCGACGCCTGGAGGTTGGTGAAACGGTCGGCGTACGCGGCCCGTATGGCAACTCCTTCCCAATCGAAGAGTTTTTTGGCAAGAGCCTGCTCTTCGTTGCCGGAGGAATTGCCCTGCCTCCCCTGCGGACTGTCATCTGGAACTGCCTCGACCTGCGGGAAAAGTTTAACGACATCACCATAGTGTATGGCGCAAGAACGGAAAGCGATCTGGTCTACAAAAGGGAACTAAAGGAGTGGGAGGAACGGGGCGACGTACGACTGGTAAAGACCGTTGATCCCGGCGGCAATGGGCACGATTGGAACGGCAGGGTCGGCTTTGTCCCAACAATCCTTGAAGAAACGGCGCCGAGTTCAGAGAACACCATTGCCTTGGTCTGTGGTCCACCCATCATGATCAAGTTCACCCTGCCGGTGCTGGATAAGCTCGGTTTTACCGATGAAACCATCTACACCACTTTGGAGAACCGAATGAAGTGCGGCCTCGGCAAATGCGGCAGATGCAACGTTGGAAACGTCTACGTTTGCAAAGACGGGCCGGTATTTAGCGCTGCTCAGGTCAAGGCTATGCCTCAGGAGTTCTGATTAATAAATCTGCTCACTCTCAGCACTCCTACAGGATAACACTGAGATTACCTACACCACCGTGACCCCTTACCACTCAGTTAACTCGAATCGCCAAACGCAAATCGAGCCGATCATTACGTACACCCCTTTTTCTCACAATAAAACCTTGCTTACGACTGGCCCGCCGCCACAGATTAGTGTATACTCACATTATTGCCGGCCCTGCCAGCAGATTATCGACATGATTATGTACGTACCCCAGCAATACACTGAGGCATTGTTATCTGAAATGGCGCGAAAGGAGGTAAGAGATGACGGAAGTTAAAGACGGCACAATTCTTCTGATAGAAGACAATTGTGACGACGAATTCCTGACAATTCGCACCTTGAAAAATATGGGATTCACAGATGTAACCGTTGTCCGGGATGGACGAGAGGCGGTGACCATGCTATTGGGGGATGAAGCGGCAGGGATTCAGCCCAGAGTCGCAGTACCAAGATTTATCATCCTTGACCTGCGACTTCCTAAACTTGACGGGCTTGAAGTGTTGAGGCAGTTGAGGGGAAATACCCGCACATCAATGCTGCCGGTATTTATCCTTACTTCATCTGAAGATCCGCATGACAAGGAGGTATGCAGAGAATTGAGTGCTCTGGCATTTATCCCCAAACCACTCTCAATCGATTCTTTTCGTAAATCACTGGAAAGCTCAGGTCTGAGCAGGTAATCTAGCCAGGTAGCGCAGAGAGCCCTTCCTCAATAAACTGTTGTGCGTATTTGCCGTAGTTCTGTGGCGATTTCTTCAGCCATGCTATCTCATCAGACGACAAATCTCGCTTGTACCTTGCAGGAGCACCAACCCAAAGGGTATGCGGGGGGATGATCGTCCCTTCGGTCACCAGTGCCCGGGCGCCCACCAAAGCTCCGCAACCGACCACCGCCTTGTCCATAACCATTGCCTGCATCCCTATAAAGCAACCATCCTCCAGCGTGCACCCATGCAGAGTAACACTGTGACCTACTGTAACATCATCACCGATGATCAGGGGCGCACCCGGATCTTCTGGATGTTTCCTGTGGGTTACATGAAGCATGGTCAGGTCCTGTACATTGCTCCGGCTGCCTATCCGTATGAAGTTCACGTCGCCACGTGCAACCACATTGTACCAGATGCTGCTCTGCGGCCCAATAGTCACGTCACCAATTATAACTGCGGTCTCGGCGATGAAAGCAGATGGGTCGACACTGGGCTTAATTCCCTGAAAAGGCCTTATCATAAAGACTCCTGATACCGTATTAATCGCGGGGAATCGCCAACATCCGGTCAAGTGCCCGCTTTGCCGGGATTCGGATCCCTTCTGGCACCTTGACTATCGGCGACATGGAAAGCAGTGAATCACGGATATCTTCCAGTGACGTAAGTTTCATGTTTGGGCATATGAGGGCAGGCGATGCAATGATGAAATCCTTCTCAGGGCTATCCAGCTTGAGCCTGTATAGTATTCCGGCCTCTGTTCCGATAATGAATCGTCTTGCCTTGCTGTTACGGCACCAATCATACATACCGGATGTTGAACAGACATGGTCGGCCAAATCCACAACCGCAGGATTGCACTCGGGGTGGCAAATGAAGAGAGCGTCTGGGTACCTCTCCTTCAATCTGTTCACATCCTCAACCTTGAGCCGTTCATGGGTTGGACAATAGCCTTCCCAGAAATGGAAGATCTTGTCGGTACGCGCGGCTACAAACTGTCCAAGGTTTTTATCCGGTACGAAGATAACCTCCCGGTCTGCAAGCGAATTAACAACCTTCACCGCATTGGCAGACGTACAACAGATGTCGCTTACGGCTTTTACCGCAGCCGAGGAGTTCACATAGGTGACCACAGGAACATCTTTATGCTCCCCTTTGAATGCAATCAGCTCTTCAGCTGTAACCATGTCCGACATTGGGCAGCCTGCATCAAGCCTCGGCAGCAGCACCGTCTTCTCCGGGGAGAGGATGGCCGCCGACTCAGCCATGAAATGAACTCCACAGAAGACTATCACTGAGGATTCCGTCTTGGCTGCCTCCAAGGATAGCCCCAGCGAATCACCCGTCAGGTCTGCGATCTCCTGCACCTCGTCTCGCATGTAATTGTGCGCAAGCAAGACGGCGTTTCGTTCCTTGAGAAGGTCTCTGATTTCCTGCCTGATTCGAACTTCCATGGCTTCCTCGGGCATACGCGGCAGTTACTCTTAATGCCACGTGATGAAAAAGTAGTGATCAAACACCTTTTACAACCATAACTGGCTGTAATTACAAGCATATTCCCCTGCTTAGAGTGTTGTGAAATGTAGCATATTCTGTATCAGGTAAACAAGGCGAATTTAGCAAATCCATAAAGTCATTTTTATCTTCACATGTTAGTCGTGCTCTCTTGACAAAGGTAACTGCGTAGTGTACACAAAACCAACTTAAATTATCGTATGAAAATGTTGCTCCATCTGCCCAGAACTGCTGCAACAGTGATCATAATCACAAATCTTATATCCATAAACATTTAGTCTGTCGGCGGAAGCTTATAATAACTATATATACCTGCGATTAATTAATTGACAGTACTGTTTCCGAAGGGGTAAACCCAGGGCAACCTGGGGGCACAAAACCACGGTTCCTCATCTGAGGAAAGCCGGGTTGGCGAGAAACAGATCCTCCAGAGAATTCCATGTGAATTCATAGATCTCGGAGGACTGTTTCTTTTTTTTTTGCATACCCCTCTGTCACTAAAGGAAATAAACATGAAAAGTAAACCGTTGAACGAGACAGGAAAGGTGCAAGAGATGAAAACGAATCTGCTATTCATTATTACCGTTTCAATATTCACGCTTGTATCATGCAACTCAAGCTTTGCTTCAAGCGTTCTCCTGCAATGGGACCCTAACACTGAGCTGGACCTGGCCGGATACAAGGTGTATTACAAGGCAGACTCTTCAGTAATGCCGTTTGACGGTATCGGTGCTACCGAAGGAGCAGCTCCGATAGATGTACGCAATCTGACCAAAACAACAATCAATGGTCTCGATCCTTCACGTGCATATAATTTTGCAATTACTGCCTATAACAGAGCTGGGATCGAAAGTTCCTACTCAAATATCGTAACTGTTCCTGAATCCATGCCACCATCTGCTGCAATCACCTCCCCGTCAAACACATCCAGCGTAACCGGGATAGTTTCGGTTACCGCAACGGCCTCGGACAATGTTGGCGTCACTAAGGTTGAATTCTACCTCGACGGCGTTTTACAGTTTACAGACACCTCAACTCCATATTTATTTTCCTGGAATACCTCATCGCTTACCGGCAACCATTCTCTGCTGGTTAAAGCGTATGACGCTGCTGGCAATGTTGGTCAAAGCAGTGCTGTACTAGTAACCGTCATCAAGGACACAACAGTCCCGACCGTATCAATAACAACACCTGTAAAAGGGGCTACTCTGCGCGGAACGGTGGCAATGAATGTCACTGCCAGTGACAATGTCGGTGTAACCAGGGTTGAATTCTTCGTCAATGGAGTGCTCAAAGCCGCGATGAATACTTCACCTTATACATTCAACTGGAATACATCCCCTGAAACCAATGGAAGCTACACACTTACAGCAAAAGCCTATGACAATGCCGGAAATATTGGGCAGGCCAGCAGCGTTATCGTAACTGTATTGAACGACAGCACCCCTCCGGTTGTTGCAATCAGTTCACCGGTTACAGGAGCTAAAGTAAGCGGAACCGTTGCACTGTCTGCCACTGCTTCAGACAATGTTGCCGTCAGCAGGGTTGAATTCTACCAAAATGGCAAACTTCTGGCCAGCAGCAGTTCCGCTCCCTACAGGTTCAATTGGAACAGTACTGTTGTTGCAAACGGCTCATACATATTTACCGCAAAGGCTTACGATTCATCAGGGAACATCGGGCAGTCAACCAACGTCAATCTGACGGTTTATAATCCTGTGGCTGATGTTACTCCGCCAACTATTACATTCATTTCACCCAGCACGAATTATTCATACGGCCCCGACATCAGTATAAGTGCTACTGCAACCGATAATATAGCAGTAACAAAAATGGAACTTTACATCGACAATATTCTTCAGATGTCGACAATCACCAGCGCAATCAGTACCAGTGTGAGCATTACAACCGGGCTCCATACAATCACAGTGAAAGCTTATGACGCAGCAAATAACGTGACCTCATCATCAACATCTGTAAACAGATTCTTCTAAATCTTCTGTTCTGCCATACAGAAAAAGGGCTCACGAGATATCTCGGGCCCTTTTTCTGTACCAGGACGTTTGATTCCGGATGATTATCGACAATTCCAGGTTGACTTTCCATAAGCAAGCGGCGAAAATCTGAAGGTTTCTGGTACAGACATTCGTACCAAATTTCCAGTGAGGAGCCTATTGTGCAGATACTCTTCGGAACCGACGGCTGGCGTGGGGTTATCGCCCGTGAATTCACCTTTGAAAATCTCGCGCTTGTTGCTCAGGCTACAATGGATTATCTGCATCGCGAGGGACTTGCGAAACAGGGCCTTGTGATCGGCCATGACCGTCGATTCCTTTCTCGTGAATTTGCCGAACATGTGGCGCAAGTCGCCACTGGAAATGGTATAAGTGTCTGGCTGACAGATGACTATGCTCCTACACCGGCAGTTTCATGGGCAGTCCATGAGAAGCAGGCTGGAGCAGGAATCATGATAACAGCCAGCCACAATCCTGCCATCTATAACGGCTTCAAGGTTAAGGAAGCATTTGGCGGCTCCGCAAGACCCTCAACGACAAAAGTCCTGGAAAGATTGGTTGCTGAAAACCTCGCTTCGGGAAGAGAGATTAAAAGGATCCCGTTGGCTCAGGCCGTATCTTCCGGAATGGTGACTCTATTTGACGCAACAGCCGGTTACCTCGCTCAACTCGGTAGCTACGTCGACCTGAATCTCATAAATAAGGCAAATATCCCAGTTGTAGTTGACACAATGTTCGGCGCTGGCAGTGGTTTTCTGACACGTCTTCTGCATCAGGCAACAGAAATTCATTCCGAATATAACCCAGGTTTTGGTAGTGCCCCACCTGAACCGACCGAAGATCATCTGACGGAACTTGCCAGCCTGGTAAAGAGCGGCTCCTACCGAGTCGGACTCGCATTAGATGGTGACGCAGACCGAATCGGAGCTGTGGACGAAACAGGCTCCTTTTTCTCGTCCCATATGATTTTTACGGTACTGCTACGCCACCTTTATGAACGCAAGGGATTACGCGGGGGCGTTGTAAAAACCGTATCCACGACGCGTATGATTGACCTTTTGGCTGAAAGGTATGGCCTGGAGATATTCGAGACACCGATCGGGTTTAAGCATATCTGTGAACTGATGATGGCACACGACATCCTGATGGGGGGTGAAGAGTCAGGGGGGCTCGGAGTCAAGGGGCACATTCCGGAACGAGACGGCATCCTGATGGGGCTCCTTCTTCTAGAAGCCATGGCCATGTCAGGCAAGGGACTGCGACAACTCCTACACGAGACCATGGATGAAATAGGCCACTTTTATTACCGTCGCATCGATCTTCCCATCAAGCAGGCCGACAAGGCAGAGCTTATTGCCCGACTTACTAACGACTCTCCCTCACTAATTGGTGGGCAGACGGTTTCATCAACAAATTTCAGTGACGGTTTCAAGTTTATATTTGCCGACAATTCCTGGCTTCTTATCCGCCCATCAGGAACAGAACCGGTTCTGAGACTCTATAGTGAGGCACAAGATCCAGCCGTTGTTGAACGACTTCTCACGGCTTCACAAAAGCTGGCTGAAGGATCCGGCAACCCCCGTCTGATTGAGAAATTTCAGGAAGTTGCCTCCCGATAGCTTTTATGCATACCAATTACCGCCCAAAACTTCCTGAGGAGATTGAGCTTGAAAACAAGCAGGCAGAACTTGCTCGTCTCAAAGTCAAGCATTCGGCGCACCAAGCAATACTGGACCGATTGAAAAGTGAACTTCGGCTGTTTGAAAAAGTATACGATCAGGTCATAGGTCTGCGTATTGCAGAGCTGAAAAGCCTTGAATCTCGTTTAAATGCCCTAGATAAGGGCTTACCTGAAATGCCGGACGAATCATCTTCAACTTCTGAAGGGGAGTGGAGCGGCCACCTGCACGCTACCGACCTGCTGGGTGAAGATGATACGCAGTCTGTTGTGATCGAGCGTAAAAGTCTTAAGGCTCTTTACCGAGAGCTGGCAAAATCGATACATCCGGATCTCGCCCTGAGTGAGGATGAGCGTGTAAGAAGACAGAAATTGATGGCATTTGCCAACTGTGCCTATGCTGAGGGAAATCGACAAGCCCTTTTGGATATCCTGAAGGAGTGGGAACAGAGCCAAGAAAAGGCCAGCGGAAAGGATATTGGCGCCGAATTAGTTAAGATAATTAGGCTAATATCTACTATACGCGAAGAGATTCATCGCGTTGACAGCCAAATCGAGGAGCTCAAATCAACAGACACCTGTATGTTCAAAGTTCGTGTGGATGAAGCGGTCGGAAAAGGGATTGACCTCCTTGCAGAGATGGCTGCCACTGTAGACCTCAACATAGCGAATGCCCGAAAACGACTCTCCGGCTTAAAGGGTGAGTGTGAGCCTTTTGAGACCCAAAGTTCGCAGCTTGATAACCGCGTCATACGTTTTCCGACAGACGTACCTTGCGGGGTACTATATGTCCGCAAGAAAAGCTCTGCAAATTACTGTGACTGGCAAGAGCTCTGCATTGCCAGGGGAGCCAGAACTATACCTCTTGGCATGGCAGTACGTCTTGACGTAAGGGGGGACAGTGCAACAGATCTGCAATTTCTGAAAGAGTTGCTACCAGACGACCTTCAGTCCCTGTTTATGTACGAGATAAGCGACGTTACCCTTGGATGTATCGGCCACTTGATCGGACTTGAGGAGATGTACCTATCAGATTCTACTGTCACGGATAAAGGCCTCTGGAAGCTTTCCACACTCACTGAACTCAAGCGAATTTATCTTTATCACACCGACATCACGGATGCAGGACTGGTTGCGCTCTACAGCCTGAAAAAGCTATCGCAGTTTACCTGTAGCGGGACTCAGATCACAGATTCAGGGCTCGAAAGACTTCAACAGACGATCCCCGGCATCAAGACCCTCAATTTCCCCTGGCGCTACGGGAAAAAATAGCTGACAGCCCTTTACCAAAACTCCTTCACTCTACCTGAAATAAATATTTTTCAATAGACTGTAAAGATTGGATCAGTGCGCTATACTATATACAGGTAGCTACCTGTAACAAGACTGATCTGGAAAGGAGGATACCATTATAGAGGATACTCCACCGGGCAGGACAATTACATGCAGAGCAGGACTTGACCGGCCATAAACAGCAGAGTCGGTTTAATCCCATGACATGGGAACAGCTACGTTCATACAAAGAGGCCCGCCGAAACTGGCGGGCCTTTCACTTTCAACGATAATTCTATTTCTGCGACAATCGGTGCACACACTCAACCATGAATATCGCCTTCTCCGGTGAGACTGTCGGCAGAATGCCGTGACCAAGATTGAAGATGTGTCCGGGTCGACCGGCGTTTTCGTCCAATATCCGCTTAACTTCTTTCTCAATGACCTCTTTGGGGGCATAGAGTATGGTTGGATCCAGGTTCCCCTGTACTGCCATCTTCTGTCCGAGAACATCGCGGGCCTTTCCAAGATTGGTATGCCAGTCAAGTCCCATTACATCACCGCCCGCCTTCTGCACCGAATCCAGCATGGTGCCGGCACCCTTTACGAAGTGGATGACCGGCGTTTCCATCCTGTTCAAACCGTTGATCAGCTTTGTAGTATAAGGGAGGACATACTGCTCGTAGTCGGTCGGAGAAAGGATTCCTCCCCAGGTATCGAATATCTGGATAGCCTGTGCGCCTGCCTTTATCTGGGCGTTCAGGTATTCCATATCCATCATGGTAATCTTTTCCATAAGAGCGGCGTAGACCTCGGGAGCCTTGTACATCATCTCCTTGATCTTCGCAAAGTCCTTAGATCCCTTCCCTTCAACCATATAGCAGGCCAAAGTGAACGGAGCACCACCGAAACCGATAAGAGGTACCTTCGTTGCCAACTCGCGGCGTAGAATCTTGATCGTCTCAAGGACGTAGGGTACGTCCTGTTCCATCTCGGGGATCCGAAGGGCCTCGACGTCCGCCATGGTACGGATCGGGTGCTCGAAGACAGGCCCAGGAACGAAGTCAAGTTTCATCCCCATCGGCTCAACCGGGGTCAGGATGTCGGAGAATAGAATGGCTGCATCGACCTTGAGGATCTCCACAGGCTGTATGGTGACCTCTGCGGCCAGTTCAGGACTCTTGCAGAGCTCCAGAAAGGTGCATTTGCTGCGGACCCGCATGTAGTCGGGAAGATAGCGGCCGGCTTGACGCATGAGCCATACAGGGGTTCGGTCTACCGGCTTGCCCCAGCAGGCATCGAGAAAACGTGTATTCATGAATATTCCTCCTCAGGATTATTGTTCGCTTGATTTAAAAGACTATGATGAGCGGTCGTGGATTTTTCGCAAGGTCAAGGCGCCAAGGAAGAGCGCGGAGGCGTGGCAACGCCACGTCGCACAAGCAACGACACAGGCAACGCCGAGATTGCGGAAAAGCCGCGACCGTTAACTCCTCTGTTGCATCTTAATCGGCACGTAATTGCAGAAAGGCTCTTCTTCCATGTAATCCCCATACACAGCATCGGCCCTGGCGCGACAACCGCCACAGACGTTTATGAATTCACATTCGCCGCACTTCCCCTTGTAGGCCTTGAAATTGCGAAGATCCCTGAATATTTCGGAATTTTCCCAGATCTCACGGAAGGGGGTAATTTTGACGTTGCCAGCGGTGCGATGGAAATAGGAACAGGGCTTTACATTTCCGAAACAGTCTATGAGACAGATGGTCTGAGCCGCAATGCACCCCTTGCCGCCGCCAGTGGAGAAGGTAAGAGAACGACGCTCGAATTTTATCCCTTCAGCCTTGGCCTTTTGAGGTACGATTCGGTAGTAGTGAGGGGCGCACGTGGGGCGCATCAGTAAATCGTCTTCCAGTTTCTCCTGCTGGTAATGCCAATCAAGGATCTCTTCGTAATCCTCCTTGGTGATAAGCTCACTCATGATCTCCTCACCACGGCCGGTCGGAACTATCATGAACATATACCAGGCAGTAGCCCCTAGTGACTTGGCTACCTTAAAGGTATTGGCAATATCGTGCTGGTTTCGCTTGGTGAATGATGAATTTACAAGGAATTTCTGACCATGTCTGCGAAAATGTTCGGCTGCATTCAACACCCCTTGAAAGGCGCCGGGACAGGAGCGGAAATCATCATGAACTTCTGCAGTTGAGCCGTCAAGGGAAAGAGAGACCATCTTTATGTCGGCCTTTTTCATCTTAAGGCACACTTCATCGGTAACCAAGGCGCCATTAGTGGCCATGCACATACGCAGTCCCAGCGATGTGCCATATTCGGCCAGTTCAAAGATATCCTCCCGAAGCAGCGGCTCTCCGCCTGACAGAACAACCACCGGCTTGGAGAAGTCGGCGATTTCCTTAAGTAGCTTCTTACCTTCATCTGTTGTGAAATCCCCTTCTGAGGAGGTCATATCAGACGAACAGCGACAATGGACACATTTCAGGTTGCATTTCTGTGTAGTTTCCCAGGCAACCCATTTTGGGATAAACTCTTCAGCCATGTATTTCTCCAGTACAACAAGTATCAGGAAATCCTACTATGAAATTGCGTAACTACTCAAGTAGAAACGCTCACGGTCAAGATATGTCTCTAATGCGCATAGTATCTATCATCAAGTGGTCCGGAATCCATATTTGCATGGGCAGTTTCGTAATCCATCGGAAAGAGCAGGGCAAAGAGGCTACCACGACCACCTGGGCCTTCAGTGACCCAAACCAGACCGCCATGCGCCTCCATGATCCCCTTTACGATTGAAAGTCCAAGTCCTGAGCCCTTGGACATGAATTCGGTCTTGCCTGATGAGTGATAGGCAATGTCCCCAACACCGTAAAATTTCTCAAAAACCCTTAGCCGCTCCTCAGTGGGGATCCCAACCCCATTGTCGCAGACATCGAATCGATAGTAAAGCTCAGCTCTATTCAGTCCCCGGGGAAATGCAGGGTAAAATTCCGTAAGGACCGGCGTATCAGCAATCACCTCAGCCCTACTAACAAATCTTCCCATGAGAATCAGTTCTCCACCGTCAGGGGTGAACTTAATGGCATTTTCCAAAAGGTTACGGATCACAAGCTTCGCAAATCCATCATCAACCGGCACCGGTTTTTCATCTCCAAGGATCTGTACAGTTATTTGACGTTTGGATAATGGTAAGGAAAAACTGTCATACACATCACGTGCCATGGAAATCAGATTATGAGGGTGCTTATGCAGCACAACCCCCTTTGCCTCGATCCTGGAAATGGAAAGCAGATCATCGACTAGATTTTTTAACTGTACTACACCCTCGTGAACGGACGAAAATATATCATGCTGTTCACTACTAAGTTGTAACCCACTGTACTTGAGAAGAAACTCAACCCCTCCGAGAATCGATGTTATAGGGGTCTTCAGTTCATGCGATGCCATTCCGATAAAACTGTTCTTTGCTCGGTTGAGTCGGTCCAGCTCGATATTGGCCAGCTTTACCTCATGCAGGTTCTCTCGGAGCGCTTTTCTGCTGCGCTGCAGCTCTGCAGCTTTCTCCTTCATCTGAGCATAGAGCATATGGTTCTCAATGAAAACCGCTAACTGGCTCCCGATGGAGGTGAGCAGGAAGACTTCACGGTCAGTAAAATTCTTTTCTGACTTATGGGCAACCATCAATACCCCGACGACTTCTGAACCAATCTTCAAGGGAACCGCACACCAGGCATGAATGCCAATCTCCTGAGCTGCTACAATCACTTCCGGTGGCAGGTCCCTGCTGGCCAGAGCCCTGGCTTTGAACGGTTTGCCTGCCAGTACCTCCCCAACCCAGGGTGCATAGTTTAGAAGCTTTATGATGGCTGGCTCGAAATCAGTGGAAAAGCCGAGTGAAGCCTTGAGTTTAAGTGTTCCTTTTTCCAGTAGATGGATGCTCGAAAAATCGATCCTGAGCATATTGTGAATCTGGAAGAGGACATCGTTAAGTATCTCTTTGGACTCACGCTCTGCATTGAGACGAAAGGCTATGGCATAAAGGGCGAGAAGTTCTCGATCGCTGACCTGCTTTTCTTCCTCCATCCGTTTGCGCCTCGACACATCCTTGACAATATGCACCATGGCACTACGCACGGCATCATCCCGACATTCTGTATCTGCACCTTGCATCAAGCAGCTGGTCACGGTAAACCAGCCGTTCAGGGAAGGAAAACGCAAATCCTCCATGCCGCTCTGCAGCCGCTCGGAGCATTTAAAGGCGCCACCATCAGATGTCTTGTCACCGTAGAACAGATCGTCTATTTTTATCCCTATTATATTGGGGTAATCGGAATTGAAATATTCGATAACCCTTCTGTTGCAACGTGTTATCACTCCATTGTAATCTGTAACCAGAATAAGGTCGGATACAGCGTCAAATACCGCTTCCCACTCAACCTTACCCATAAGAATCGCCTGCTCCGCCCTGTGCCGTCTCCTTCGCTCTTCCGCCTCGCGCATAGACCTGTCAACAGCAGGAACCAGCCTCGTAAGGTTGTCCTTCATCAGATAATCGGTTGCTCCGGCTTTCATGGCCGCAACCGCCTGATCTTCTCCGATCTTACCGGAAACGATCAGGAATGGCAGGTCCAGTCCACTTTCCCCCAATATTTTCAGTGCCTCTGTCGCACTAAAGCCCGGTAGTCGGAAATCTGAAATCAGCATGTCCCACGACTCCTCGGCCAGAGCACGGCGGAGCTCTATAGCAGTCTCCACGCGGCAATACCGGAGAAGATACCCCCCTGTACGCAATGCATGGAGGACAAGCAGCATGTCATCTTCTGCATCCTCTACAAACAAGACTTTCAGTTCTTGAGACATCCCCTACCCCCTGCTACTGTAACTGTTTCACTATTTCCCTTTAACCTCTTCAAAAGGGAGTAATACAGTGAAGGTGCTGCCTGATCCCTCCTTGCTTTCTGCCCAGATATAGCCTTGGTGCGCATCCATGACCTTACGGCAGAAGGCAAGCCCCAGCCCGGTGCCTCTGGTCTTCCCGAGAAGGCGATTTCTAGCTTGAGCGAAACGATCAAAGATGTTCTCCAGAGAATCTGACGGGATCCCGATACCGTCGTCAATGACAGAGACCATAAGATATCTTCCCTCCTGTGGCAGCCTTGACTCCGGGTAAAGACCTTTTACTATACGTGACGTAACGTTTACTGGATTATCGATGACTTCGGCACGTATGATTACTTTCCCACCTTCCGCAGTAAACTTAAACGCGTTAGAGAGCAGGTTGCCCAGAACCCGTGTGATTTTCCCGCGATCAAAAATAATCTCCGGAAGTATTCCAAGCATTTCCAGCTCAAGCTCCAGTTGTGCACGACTTGCTACCGGCTGAAAACGGTTCAGTATCTTCTGCAGCAGAGTGCAAGGGTCATCCTGCTTGAATGCCATGTTCATCTTCCCTGCCTCGAACTTATGTACATCCAGCAGGGTATCAATCATCTCAACCATCTCTGCGCAGCTCTCAACAGCCGATTCCAAATATTCTTTCTGTTCTGTATTTACTTTTCCCAGCAACCCATCGTGGACAAGGTCCAAAGAGCCTACTATGGCAGTAATGGGAGATTTGAGATCATGCGACAGCATACTGACAAAGTCTTCCTTTTCTTGCTCCAGCGCCTTGAGTGTAGAAATATCACGTATTATTTCTACGCTTCCGATCAGCCCACTGCTCTCCCTAAGTGGCGCAGCACTTGAGAGGACAGGCATTGAGCGACCCGGAAGCGTAAGCGTATAAGTTATATCACGACAAGGCTCAGCAGATTTCAGGGCTACCATGCAGGGGAGTTGTTCTGAAGGGATGTCTGCCTTGATCACTTCAGAAACAGCCCTGCCTATGAGTTCAGCGCGTGTGAGCCCAAACTCCTCCTCAACCCTACGGTTGACAGTCATCAGGCATCCCGCTGTATCCACTGCGATTAAGAGGTCTTCCATGCCTTCAAGGATAGCTGCAACCTTCTGCTGCTCTCGTGCAAGCTCTTCCTGGAGACGGTGGTTTTCGACTCTGGCCCGGTTAAAGGAGATGGCCCGCTCCACTTTTTTTACTGCCTCATCGCTTGAGAACGGTTTTGATATATAATCGATAGCCCCCTTTTTCATCGCTTCGACTGCTATCGACTCGTTCCCGTGAGCGGTCATCATTACAACTGCCACATCCGGAAACTCATGCTTTGACCGCTCTAGAACCTGCAAACCGTTAAGTCGCGGCATCTTTATGTCCAGCAGCATCAGCTCGAAAGACTGCTGTGCAAGACACTCAAGGGCTTCCAACCCATCGTGAGCCCTTACCGTCCTATAACCGGCGTCTTCGAGCTGCAGCTTGAGAATGAGACTGATGTCAGCCTCGTCGTCAACTATCAGAATTTTGTCACCCTTCATGGCGCTCCCTGTAAACCGGCACAGTAAAGGAGAAGACGTTACCCCCGGAAGAGCCGGTTTCATAATAAATTCTGCCATGGTGCATTTCGACTATCTCCTTGCAAATGGCAAGACCAAGTCCGGTCCCGCCCCTGAAGCCCATATCATCACGATCCAGTTGCTGGAATTTTCGGAAAAGTTTTGCGCGATCAGTCCACTGAATCGACCGGCCACTATCAACCACTGAAATAGTAACGTAATTGTCGGTGAGAACCGCGTTAACTATTACAACTTTCTGTTCGGATGAAAATTTAACCGCATTGGAGAGAAGATTGGTCAGAACCTGTATCAACCGATCATAATCACCAAAAACCGGCGGTAGATCGTCGGTCGAACAGTTTATCACCGTGATTCCCCGCCCGATCGCAAACCCCTTTATCTCCTCGATTGCGTACATCACAAGCTCATTGACCGACTGGGGTGTGAATTCAAATGCAACTTTACCGGCCTCGATCTTTGATATGTCAAGTATGTCGTTTATTAACCGTATCAGGCGGTCGGTATTTCGCAGACAAACGGCAATAAGCTCCCGCTCTGTGGCTGTCAGCCATTTTCCTTTGTTCATAATGAACTGTAAGGCACCCTTGATGGAGGTGAGTGGTGTCTTGAGCTCATGGGATACTGTTGAGAGAAAGTCGGCTTTCATCCGATCCACCTCTTCTTCGGTAGAGGCATCTCTGAGCGACATAACCACACCCGCGCCAACATCGGCACTGTCCAGCAACTGCGCCAAAGAAACGAGCAGCTTTCTCCCCTTCACATAGACAATTGCCTCTCCCTGCTGGATGCTACCGTCACCTGAGCCAGCCCTATCTACGATTCGTGCAAGGTCGGCAAAACCTTCATATGCCGAAAGATCGGTAAGAAGGTAACCGAGAACCCTATGGGGCACAATGTCAAAAAATTTCTGAGCTGCGGGGTTGAACTGGATGACACGGTTTTCGCTGTCGGTCACTACCATCCCTTCCACCATACAGGTAAGTATGGCTTCCTGCATCCCCATCTGGAGTTGCAATCGGATGGTCCTCTCCTCTACCTTTCGTTCCAGGAGATCATTTAACTCCTGCAGCGCTTCTGTTTTGGCTTCAATGGTTTTGTTCCGCTCCGTCAGAGTGCTAGCCATGCTGTTGAAAGAATGGGCCAACTGCCCGACCTCGTCGCTGGATACGACCTCGACCTGTTGGTTGAGATCACCCGCCTCAATCATTCGCACACCGCGAGCCAATCTACGAAGTGGTTCAGCAAGCTGGCGTGAGACGAAGAAGGCTATTCCAAAGGAGAGGAGAATGGCAACGACTGCGGCTGCAATTATGTTTCTTTCGCTCTCCTGCCTGATAAGTCGGTATCCTTTGACATCAAGCCCCACAGAAAGGGATCCGATAAATACCCCTTTGATGTCAAGAATTGGGAAAAATGTAGTACGATGGATCTGGTTACCAACCTTAACATCACCCAAATAGGTCTGTCCTGATGCAAGATGTGACAGAATTACCGGATCGAGCTGCGTGGTATTTTGTATATCCTTGTGGCTGCTGATGATGGTATACCCCAGCTGAGTCAGAGCGATATGGCCTTCTTTCCCGAAAAGTATCCCATATTCGTCAGCAAGATGAGAATCACCATTAAGGAGATCACCGGCTACCAGTGCCCCTATTACTTTTCCCCCCTCTCCCACCAGCGGTACCACGACCGTGACAACCATGGCTGCATCTTTGCACGGCCGAGTAAGAAGTTGAGATTGGCTAATCTCACAATCTAAGGCTTTGCAAGTCAACAACTCTGTTGAAATGATCGCTTTTTTGCCTCTGAAAGCCTCATCGAGAAGAACAGGGACAGCAAATGTATCGCTGACAGCCTCCTTGTTTGTACGTGCCAGAACGCGCTTATTGACATCAACAACGTTAATAAAATCGATATATGGGAGAATGGCTCGCCATTGATCCAGCGTCTCTGAAAGCCAAATTCGGTCGACATTCTGGACCTTGATTTTGAGCTCTTGCGAAACAGATTGCCTAAGCAGTGCATCGCGAACCGCATCACCACGGGAGTAGAACTGGTGCTGCAGATAGCGTAGCCTTTCAGCAAGCTCGGTATCGATCTGGCGGGCTACGAAGGAGTCGACGCTGACTATGGTAGTATAGAGGAGAATAGAAAAGGAGATTACCAGCAGAAGCAGGATAGCTAGAAGCAACTTTGTGCGAATGCCTACGAAAAGACTCATGGTAGACCGATTCGTTCAGATGGTTTCTCGCCAGGCAGATGATGCGGGGAAGTTCCCGACATCCGACTATTAAAGCCCTTCCGCCTTGAGGTCGCGAGTCATAAGCTCAATTACAGCAGTGCGAACAGGTTTGTTCTCGTAGAGCACCTTATATACCTGCTCGGTAATCGGCATCTCGACCCCTTGGCATTCGGCAAGTCTCCAAGTGGACTCAGCGGTTTTGACACCTTCGGCTACCATCCGCATTTCAGCCAGGATATCAGGCAGCGTACTCCCCTGGCCGAGCTGTATTCCAACTGTTCTGTTTCTGGAAAGGTCTCCGGTACAGGTAAGAACAAGGTCTCCCATACCGGCCAAGCCTGCAAATGTGTCGGCCCTTGCGCCCATTACCAGACCGAGACGGGTAATTTCTGCGAGGCCTCGAGTGATAAGTGCCGCTCGGGTATTATATCCGAAACCGAGTCCGTCCGCTATGCCGGCAGCTATGGCGATGACGTTCTTTAGCGCACCACCAAGCTCCACTCCGATGACATCACTATTGGTATAAACTCTGAAAAACCTGGTATTAAAAGCATCCTGCACCTGGCACGCTACAGTATCGTCTAGTGCAGCTGCCACGACTGCAGTCGGCATCTCAAGTGCCACCTCTCGCGCAAAACTCGGACCTGATAAGACGGCAAAACGACGGAAAAGGGAAGGGGGGAGAAGCTTCTCGTATACCTGTGATAACGCCAGAAGACTTTCAACCTCGATCCCTTTGGATGCACTTATGATGACAGTAGATTCTGAGATTGTAGGGATTGCCTGATGAAGAACCCCCCGCAATACCTGTGAAGGCACCACGAATAGCAGCATATCCTTATCTCTCGCCACCTCTACCAGGTCATTGGTGTAAGAAAGTGTTGGATCAAGGGTTATGCCAGGCAAAAAAAGCCCATTTATTTTGGTTGCTTGCATCTCATCAACAAGCTCAGCTTCATAGGCCCAGAGCGTAACACTATGCCCTTTTTTTGCAAGAAGATTCGCCAGGGTAGTTCCCCAGCTCCCAGCACCGATAACCCCTATAGTACGCATCGTGTCAGTCCCACCATTCGTCATCATCCGCCTCATGGGGATGTTCTCTCAAGTCGTAACCCTCAGCCATCGCCTCACGTGCAGCATCCATGCTCTCAAGGGCAAGCTGGCGTAAAAATGGGTGCAGATGGTATGGCAAGGCAAAGTTGCCCAAGCTTAGCGCGGTGGCCAGCGTTACTTCAGCAAGTGTCCGATCACGTCCTGTTTTTAATAGTAGATCGGCAGTGAGTAAAAGTCTGTTCCTTAACGGCTCAACTATGGGTGCAACCAATTCGCGGCAGAAACGTTCAATTATTGCATCAAGACCTCTAGCCAGGGATTTGCCATCCCCTTTCTTTTCAAGTGCAATCCACTCCTCGGTAAAATCGTAGACCATACAGGTAGCCATGTACCAACCAGCAAAATAATCATCGTCAAACAACCCGGCACTAGTCACGATCTGGTGTGTTGCCCGGGAGAGAGCATTCAGGTCGAACCCGGAGAAATCAGGCAGGTATGGAGTAGGGTCCAGATCCTCACCATGAAATATCCCCTTGAAAACGTAGTATTCCGGAGGCAACTGGAACAAGGTTTCTTTGTTGCGGAAGAGGGCGTCACGTAACAATTGTAGCGCGTAGGGAAGGGGGACACGTACCAACCCCTCCTCATCAACCCTCTCACTGCTTAGTTCGTCAAACTCCTTGACCGATATAATTCCTGAGCCCCACGCAGCCCTGACCCCTGTTGATTCATGCAGATGAAGGCATATAAAGGCCAGCTGCCCGGATCCGCACCAGCGTGCAAACCAGAGCGTACGGTAGCCTGCCCCGTCGAGAGGACTAACCCACGAAACATGGAAAGGCCCCTGATTGGGTCGCAACTCGTCAGAAATTGGCTGGATCCCCAGAAAGGAAAGTCGTCTAAGTCCGCGACTGCAGAGTTCCCTGAGTGGATCTTCTGCAGTAGCTTCACATCGAGCCAATACAGCAGCTGCCATCGGGTCTCTTATCTTACCGAGTACGGAAACAGCTTCGACAACGAGTTCCGGTGTATCGAGCCCCAGTATGATCTCGAGCAGCCCCATAACCCTCTGGTCCGGAACCTGCGCCAGCTCCTGAATGATTGCCAGTTGCATCTCCTGAGGGTACTGAAGGAAATCCTCCATGAACATAATCAGCCCCTCCTCGCCTCGATCGAGAAGGCGCGGAAGGGTTTCAGGCAAAGGCCCGCGAAAATCGTCCATCAGTCGGGCAAATGCGGGAATACTTATGTCGACGCCGTAATCCTGCAATGCCCCTAGAAGAGCAGATTTTGCGGAACCATCCAGGTCGGTTCTGCGCAGCGCAATCTGTATCAGTTGGTCAAGCCACGGCTCTTCATCAAAGAAATCTAATAGGTATGCATACTTGGATATAAGATCGCCATCCGTCTCACGCCAAAGACGCCTCACTAATGGAGAGAGTGCACGCTTTCCGGTCAGTTTAAGGGCACGGCCAATCTCATCCATTTCGTCAAAGGTCGTCTCCTCACGTTCTACCTGTTTCAGTAGCATGAGGATCCCATGACGCTCTTTGAGGCTTTCATCTATGGTCCTGCGTCTTTCCATATTGTTATCTGCCATTGGGACGAACCTTGTGATCGCTTGATATCATCAGATTATACCCGAGATACAAGCACTACTCATCACTGCTTTCCACAACTTCATCCTCTGTCAGATCCTCGTCAAGTGAAGAACCGTCATCATTTTCTTCCTTTTCTGCAAGTTTTGCCACAGCAACGATCCGCTCGTCGGTCTCGGTAACCATCAGTCGAACCCCCTGGGTATTTCGACCAATCACTGAAAAGCCAGTTATCGGCATCCTGATAATCTTACCCTGATCCGAAATCAGCATGAGATCATTCTCGTCCGTAACCTGTTTGATATCCACCACGCAGCCGTTCCGCTCAGTGGCTTTGATGGTGATGATCCCCTTGCCTCCACGCGACTGTGTTCGATACTCGGTCAGCTCGGTACGCTTGCCAAATCCGTTCTCGGTCACGGTGAAAATTGTGGATCCGGTGAAGGCCTCATTTATGATCTCCATACCAATCACAAAGTCATCGTCATCAAGGGTCATACCACGGACCCCTCTTCCGACCCGTCCGATAGGACGTGCATCCTCTTCCTTAAAACGTATGGACTTGCCGTTCTTGGAGGCGAGCAGCACATCCTGTCTGCCGTCGGTCAGGGCAACGGTTATCAGTTTGTCACCCTCATCCAGGTTTACGGCAATGATCCCGCCGACGCGCACATTGGAATACTCTCTCAGCGGGCTTTTTTTCACAACGCCTTTGCGGGTGGCCATCATAAGGTAGCGATCTTCGCTGAACTCCTTGACCGATAGAATGGCGCTTATCTTCTCGCCAGGCAGGAGATTGAGGAGGTTTACAATTGCCTTGCCGCGTGTGGCCCTGCCGCCTTCAGGGATCTCATAGACCTTCAGCCAGTAGCAACGCCCCACATCGGTGAAGAACATCATGTAGTCCTTGCTGGAGGCGATAAAGAGGTGTTCGACGAAATCCTCTTCCTTGGTCTTCATCCCGGTCTTCCCTTTGCCACCGCGCCGCTGGGCACGGTAGAGGGTAACCGGATTTCGTTTGATATAGCCGGTATGGCTTATGGCAACAACCATGTCTTCTTCGACAATGGTGTCCTCCAGGGTGATCTCGGAGGTCTGGCAGACAATCTCGGTCCGACGCTCGTCGCCAAACTTCTCACGCAGTTCCGTCAGCTCGGCAACGATGATCGCAAGTATCTCGGACTCGGAGGCAAGAATCTCCTTAAGTCTGGCAATGTAATTAAGTATATCAAGGTACTCCTGGATGATCTTGTCCCGCTCAAGGCCTGTAAGCCTTTGCAGGCGCATCTCCAGGATCGCCTGGGCCTGCAGTTCGGAGAGGTTAACACTCTGATACCCTGGAGGAATCGGTAAATCAAGGCGCTTAAGGAATTCTGGGTCGGCGAATTTCCCTTCCATCAGTCCCTGCTTTGCTTCAGGCGGGGTAGGGGAGGATCGTATCAGTTCGATCACGGCGTCAAGCCAGTCCAGGGCAATTTTCAGACCCTCCAGTATATGTGCCCGTGCCTCGGCCTTCTTCAGGTCAAAGATCGTTCGACGGGTGACAATCTCCCGCCGATGATCGACAAAGTAGTCGATCATCTCTCTAAGGGAAAGGACCTTTGGCCGACTGTTGACGATTGCCAGCATAATGATCCCGAAGGAGCACTGCATCTGGGTCTGCTTATAGAGATGGTTGAGGATGATCTGTGGTTCCTCGTCCCTCTTCAACTCGATCACGATCCGCATACCGTCTCGGTCAGACTCATCCCTGAGGTCGGATATCCCCTCCAGCTTCTTCTCTTTTACCAGCTCTGCGATCTTCTCTATCAACCTCGCCTTGTTGACCTGATAGGGAATCTCTGTGACGATTATCGATTGGCGCTCAGTTTTCTTGTGGGTCTCGATTATGGCACGAGCCCTCATTTGCACGATTCCTCGCCCTGTTCGGTAAGCTGAGAGGATCCCTTCCTTTCCGTATATGAAGCCTGCAGTGGGGAAGTCAGGGCCGGGTATAAACCCGAGCAGCTCTTCAAACGTCAGTTCCGGGTTACCAATAACGGCAATGACCCCATTGATGACCTCAGTCAGATTATGCGGCGGGATATTGGTCGCCATGCCGACTGCAATGCCTGCAGACCCGTTGACCAGCAGGTTAGGGAATTTGGAAGGAAGAACCAGTGGCTCCTGCAGGGAGTCGTCATAGTTCGACCCCATATCCACGGTTTCCTTGTCCAGGTCTGCCAACAGTTCATGGGCAAGCTGGTCCATACGGATCTCAGTGTATCGCATGGCTGCAGGAGAGTCACCGTCAACCGATCCAAAGTTCCCCTGTCCATCCACCAGCGGGTAGCGCAGCGAAAAATCCTGTGCCATTCTAACGATGGTATCGTAGGCAGCCGTGTCGCCGTGCGGGTGGTACTTACCAATGACGTCACCAACCACGCGAGCCGATTTCTTGTAAGGTTTGTTATAATCGTTCCCCATATCGTACATGGCATACAGGCAGCGTCGGTGTACCGGCTTAAGACCATCCCTCACGTCAGGCAGAGCTCGTCCGATAATGACCGACATGGCGTAGTCCATGTAGGATCGCTTCATTTCGTCTTCTATGTTGACGGCAATTTTGTTTGTTTGATCAATCATCAATTTCCCTCAAATAAACATGTAAGTACGGGGACCCCAAACAATGGAATACCCTGTGGCTATTTCAAATAGTCAAAAATTCGTTGGCCCAAAAAAATTGACAAGATATTGGCCCCAATTATCGCAAAAACGAACAATCCGGTCCCCCAAATTGAAATTTTCGAACTGCCTCTATTGGTTACATTTTTTCAGCTATTTAGATATTAGTAAATAAATGCAGCCCTCTTTATCACGAAGCGATAGAACTTATCATAATTGAGCACACAAGAAAACCCATTTCCAAATATTAATATTAATGAGTTCCACCCATCGGTCACCAGCCAAAAACATCCCATTCAGATGAACCGATCCTATTGGTGCTGATTTTAAAGAGTCAGCGGCTGATACGTGGGTAAGGAACAGCATCGGACCTATTTCTGATCTACTCTGGAGAAATAAAATGCCCCCTATCTAAACGATAGGGGGCAAGAGATTATCATGGGGACAATAATCTGTTATTGAATTAACAGATTATTGATGGTGACGCCGCCATTCACAACAGTAAGCGAACCGTTTACTGTTGTATAACCGGTAGTATTCCATGTGGCGTCCTTGCCACAATCCAGCAACACATTTATTGATCGCCCTAAAACAAGGTTCTCGCTAAATGTCTGGTCACGTATCGCTATACTGTCCCCATTAGATGAATTGTCGTATGCCTCCTGAATAGTGGCATAGTATATCGGCCCCGGCAGTCTGACCAACGGCATTGCGTTGAATGTGGCGGTGACAGATGTTATGGCATTGATAGTTACATCGCAACTGCCTGTACCGGTACATACTCCACCCCACCCGCCAAATTCGGATTTCGAGTCAGCAGTAGCAAGGAGCGTAACCGGGGTTCCGCTGTTAAAAGGTGCAGTGCAACCGATCGAAGAGCCGCTTGAGCAGGCAATCCCTGCCGGGGTGCTGTTTACAGACCCGCCACCAGTGCCATTCATTGCAACACTTAGGTTGTAGGTTGAAGGAGTGAAAACCGTCAGTGTGCCGGCAACATAGGCAAAGGTATAGTTGCTGCTGACCCCGCCGCTGACGGTGATCGGGTAGTCGCCAATCGGGCTGCTGGTTAGTGCGGTGGTAGATGCAGATGGCTGCGTGGTGAGGCTCAAAATAGTATCTCCGGCAACAAAACCACTGTAGCTGAACGACAACGGCGGGTTGACTGTTCCCTGGGGTTTTGTCGCGTTAGCAGCGGTGATTGTCAGTACAGCAGGGTTAATGGTCAGAGTGCCGCTGACGTAGGAGATACTGTAGTTGCTGCTGGCTCCGTTTTGAGCCGTAATGGGGTAGCTACCGACCGGACTTCCCGTCACAGCGGTGGAAGCTACTGTTGGCTGTGTGGTGAGGCTTGCAGCAGTGTCACTGTTGACAAATCCGCTATAGGATACGGTAAATACCGGATTTACGGTCCCATAGATCTTGCTGGTGCTGTTTGCCGTGGCCGTCAGTGGCGCCTTGTTGACGGTCAGCGACTGGACGACGTCGGTAGCCGGATTATATGTCGCATCGCCGGCCTGGCTGGCGGTGATGTTGGTGGTGCCCGCGCCGACTATGTGGATGTTCCCCCCTACTATGGTGGCTACGGCAGGGTTGGAGCTTGCGTAGGTCACCGTAAGCCCTGAACTGGCCGTTGCACCGGGTGCAAAGTCAGCAGCACCGTAGGTTTTCGCGGATAAGGCTCCGAAGGTGATGGTCTGGGCCAGTTTCGCATTTACTGTCAGCGTCCCCGCCACGTAGTTGAAGCTGTAGTTGCTGCTCACCCCGCCGCTTACGGTGATCGGATAGGTGCCTGCAGGGCTGCCGGTAGTGGCAGTGGTGCTGGCCGTCGGCTGCGTGGTGAGGCTTGCTGCGCTGTCACCATTGACAAACCCTGCGTAGCTGACTGTCAGCGCCGGGTTGGCCGCTCCCTGGGTCTTGGTCTGGTTGTCGGCTGTGACGGTGAGGACTACGGTGTTGACGGTGAGCGTCCCTGCCACATAGGTGAAGCTGTAGTTGCTGCTGACACCGCCTGCGGCAGTGATCGCATAGGTCCCTGCCGGGCTGCCGGTGGTGGCAGTGGTGCTGGACGTCGGCTGGGTGGTGAGGTTGGTTGCCGTTTCGCCGTTTACAAAGCCTGCATAGCCTACGGTGAGGACCGGGTTGGCGCTTCCGTAGCTCTTGCTTGCGTTGCCGGCGGTGACGGTGAGGGTTGCCTTGTTGA
>CAZGQM010000009.1:132159-142286 GCA_964528055.1 uncultured Geoanaerobacter sp.
CTTCCGTAGCTCTTGCTTGCGTTGCCGGCGGTGACGGTGAGGGTTGCCTTGTTGATTATGAAGCTGCCGGCATTGAGCCCGCTGGCTGCTGTGTAGTTGGCGCTGGCCGCACAGTTGACCGTGGCGGGGTACGAGCCGGCGTTGGTGCCGGTGCCGCCGCTGGCAAGTGTTGCTGCTCCGCCGCCAAGGCAGGCTACAGTGGCGGTCTGGGCCGAGCCGTTATAGGTGACCGGGTTGTTGGTGATGCTGGCAGTCGGGTTGGCGGCGTTGATCACGAAGTTCCCGGCAGAGGCTGCTGTCAGGCTGTTGTAGTTGGTGGTGTCAGTCGGCGCGAAGTTGGCCGTTACTGCATAGGTCCCTGCAGCGGTCTGGCTGGCTGCCCCGCCGGTCAGGATGCTGCTGACGGTTCCCGGTACCGAGCCGCTAACAGAGGCAGTTTTGGCACTGCCGTCGTAAACTACAGGTGAGTTGGTCACCGAAAGGCTTGGGGTCGCTTTGTTTACTGTCTGGGCAACACCAGGTGATGTGCTTGTGGCATAGGTGCCGTCACCGCTGTACACTGCGGAAATGGTGTGGTTTCCGGCTGTCAGTCCGGTCACACCGGAGAGAGTGGCGCTACCGCCGCTAAGGACCACTGCACTGCCCGAATTAGTACCATCAACCTTGAACTGCACTGTACCGGTTGCCGCAGACGGAGAGACGGTGGCAGTGAAACTGGCGCTCTGGCCATAAGTTATCGCTGCGGGATTTGACACTGTGGTTGTTGTGGCTGTAAGTGAACCTGCCGGTTTGAATGTGGCAAGAAGGCCTACACCCCAGCCACTGGAGCTTGTTATGGAACAGGATGCGGAACCGACAGAATTGGCCAATGTATAATCCACCAATGCAACGGATACATTAGCCCTTGCCTGTTGTTTCGCTATCGACCAGTTCGTTGTAGGGGCGCTGTACGCACCGTTTGCCTGAGTGGAAAATCCGGCAATCCACAATTCGTTTGCCTGTGTAGTTGTTGCTGTTCCGGAGAGTTTCGTCGTGCCGGATGACTGGGTATTATTTATCGCAGTCACATCCAGAGGTGATGCTGTCAGCACACCGGAGTACTCCTGAACTGCTACCGCCATGTCATACGGTGAATTAATGGAAACTATCACGGATGTCACGCCACCGGAAATGTTGGGGCAGTACCAGATATCTCCTTCTATAGCGCCACCTGTATTGCCGCCGCTTCTTGCCTTAACCCAGGTGCCGCCACCCGTAATGCCGGTTACTCTGGATCCATTGTTGTTGGCTACGCCGACAACGGCTATGAGAGTATTTCCAGCAGTTGTTGACGGGATAGTTACGGTAAGCGAGGATACAGCCGTTCCTTGATTGGTTCCACCAGCGCCCACACGGGCTACAGCCGCCAAGGCCGAATCTGGTTTAAGCCACCCCCCTCCCATGAAACCACTCACCAGAAGAGCAAAAATTGCCGTCGAGAATAACTTCCTAAACGAACCGAACCACTTTAAATGTTGAAACATAGCGCCCCTCCCCGTATATATTCAATTTCGTAACAAGCTGATACCAAGATTTGTCATTGAAGGCAGGTAGTTTCCAATATAAATGGCTCCGTGGAAAAACCAGCCTCCCGGTTAAATGGCAACACCTTAAACGGCCTCCCAAATAATTGGTATCCGTGGTAAATTGGTTCAACGTTAACAATGCAATCTGGTTTGTACTACAGGCTGGCTGATATCGAAGTTTCCCTGAGACCCACCGGATAAACAAGAATTACAGTAACCGCTGAATTATAATTAATCCAAGAGCCATATATTGCAATAATTGCTCCTAATTGTTCTGATACCCTGACATGGTCAATAAGCTTATTTTGCAGAAGTAGGGTTGATAGTTCTGATCCCAGAACAACTGATCGCAACGTACGTGACAAAATTTTTGGCTGTTCTCGTAAAAAATATCGTGACTCATTATCGGAGTCACGATTTGTGTATTTCCTACGTTAATTCCTTGTAGAAGTGGAGCGAAGAGATCAATGCTAAACGCTACCCCCAGAGGCATTGATACCGTTCGCTACGGAAGATCCCCTCATTACACTTGCATTACAGATTTTTCTTCGTTGCAATATTTACCAGATTACAATTTTGTTTGCTGCGAATTACATGTGTTATTTCAAATTAAAAAGCGGCCCGTACTAACGAACCGCTTTTGGTATGTATCTGTGGTATTTACATTTAGTACAGAAAAACAGCTTCTGGGGCCGAAAAAACAATTTAAAAGTATACGTAGTTGTGCGAATAGGCGTGGACCATTGACCCATCATCGCACTCCAAATGACCCATCCAGAAATGTTAGGCAATCAAGTTTCAGCGAGTTAACGATGCAGAGTGAGTCAAGCTTCGGCGCCGATAAGGGTCAATTTTGGTTGCCCATGCAGATCATTTAGCTAGTTGTAATAGCTGTTGCTGTTGTTCTTTAGAAGCATAAGATGAAAAATCTGATACGATCCGCTGATACATTCTCTTTCTCGATGAAGAGTCTGTGAACTTATTTTGATTATTCTTGAGGAAATTAGCGATTTCATATGCTTGGTGAAAAGTAGGGTAGATTTGTTCAATCGTTTCGAATGCTTTAATCGAATTGATAATTTCACCCTTTACTAGTGCTTCATAACCTTCTCGTTCTTTGCTTGCAGCATCCAGGTACTTGGTGTTTTGTTTTTTTATGTTGTCAATTCCTTCTTTGCCAATATTTTGTACTTCCTGATTCGATGATGAAGCGAAACCGTTGAATAACCTTTTCGATTCTTCTTCTGTTAAAGCAAGTGTTATCAGGTTAGTTGTCAATATAACCTGAGTTTTGTCTCTTTTAATCATGTCAGGTAAAAGTTTGTTTACGAATTCATAACGGCTAGTTTTTTCTTTTGAAGCTTCTAGCTCTTGCGATTTTACTTTTAAGGCTGTCTCAGTTTTCTTTAATTCTATCTCTGTCTGTTGAATTTTATTGTTTAAAAAGACATTCAAAACAGTCAATAAAATAGTAACTCCAGATGATATTATTCCAATCCATTTTGTAAATTTCTCTGACATATGACCACCTCAGTAGGCATTCAGCTTGTAAATCAGATTCCGACTTTGACCCGGAATCGGCACCCTGATTGATCCACCTCATATTTATGCTATCAAACAATCAACAAGTTACAATTTCAGAGGGATCCACTTCGACACCGATGTGGGTCAATATTCAAAGTCGATCCACATACTCCTAATGATTTAGGTAGTTATAAAGTTGCTGCCCCCCTGAATTGTTCTCTCTTGGTCTTATTTATTGCGAAAATCGTACAAACTGACCCCATAATCTGAGATTTCCGTACTACTGTAATAATTTAATGAGGAAATGAGGTTGTAAAAATTGTGGCGCACTTTTAAAGAGGCCACAATTATTTTAACAGCTAGTATTTCTTGATCCTACTATTGGGAGATTCTCCATAATCATTTCTTTGCCCTTTATGCCAGAGGAAGTTCCATCTCCATGATAAGTCCTCCTCCGGGAGCATTGAATGCTCTCAGACTTCCACCATGTAGACGAACGGCTCTGTCTGAGATCGCCAGGCCAACCCCGGTTCCGCCGCTCTGTCGTTCACGGGAATCGCTGACCCGGTAAAACGGTCGGAAAATATCGTACAGTACCGATTCAGGAACACCAGGGCCGTGATCCCTGACTTCGATGTGAGCCCAGCTACGCCCCCCTGACTCTTTTCGTTTGAGTAAGATCTCGACCTCTGTTCCGGCTTCTGTATATCGAGCAGCGTTTCGAACAAGATTTTCAAGCGCCTGTCGGAGCAACTCCCTGTTACCGCTCAGGATAGTCGATTCAACGGCCTTAGCCAATACCCTACGGTTATTACTCTGTGCCTCGAAATCCACATCATGGGCAACATCACTGATCAAGGCCGCAATATCAACGTCCTCTCTCTGGTTCATGTTGCTGTCACTTTCCAGTCTGGTAAGCATAAGCAACTGGCCAATCAGCTCGTTAAGACGTTCGGACTCTCGCTCAATCCTGTCGAAAGGAGCCGAGTGATCCACCCCGGCTGATTGCCGGGCAAGTTCAAGGGCTACATTCAGGCGGGCAAGCGGTGAACGCAGTTCATGCGAGACATCCCTGATAAGTCTTTGGTGAGCACCCACAAGACTTTCGATCCGTTCGGCCATCCGGTCCACATCCCTGGCCAGGTCGGCAACTTCGTCCTTACGGTGCACCAGCCCCTCACCAACACGTGCCGAAAGATCGCCACCAGCCAATTGCTGTGTGACCTTGCGCAGGCGGCGTAGCGGGAGGGTATTGAACCGATAAAACGCATACCATGTCATAAGGATCGAGAGAAATGAAACCACGAGATAAGACCAAGGGTTGCCGACAATCATGTCCGAAATGGTGACTAATTTTACCGGCGTCGGTGTCGATGGAGTAGTTTTACCGACAAGAGGTGGCGACTGAGATGTGGCATCCGGCGGCACACGCTCCGCTGAGGTTACGGGAGTAACCGGCTTTATATCAGGTGATGTAGAGAGTGGGTTCATGGCTTCTTCACTGTTAGTTGCACGAGCCCTCACAACCTGCGGTGAAGCGTTACGTTGCATAGCCTTTTGCTCTCGAGCATTAACCTCAACAGGTTCCCGAGACTCTGCTCCACGGAACGGGCGACATGCGAAAACATTCTCCCCACCCGACAAACATTCACCGTCTCTCACTCCTTCAGGGGCGTTGAATGCACAGAGGTCTCCTTCCTTCTTTCCAATGCAGGCATCAACTGCAACCTTTGGCGGTGTCCGCCGTGGCTGCTTGAGAGATTCCTCACCCAACGCAGGCTGACCTGCCAGTCCCGCTGTTGTATTCTCCGGCTGAGCTACAGATACAGTAGCTGATAGCACACAAACGAACAAACTGAAGCAAAAGGTTCGTATTTCAAAACCTGAGATTCTTATGTTTCGGGAGTGCATATACTCTTCACTTTCTATATTGCTGCAGAATACTGGTAACCGATGCTGCGAATTGTCTTGATCCGCTCCGACTGGTCTGCCGCCAGGCCCAGTTTCTTTCGCAGACTGCTTACATGCACATCGATACTCCGGTCATAGGCGGTGAGCGTCCGCCCTAACGCCTGCTTCACAAGATCATCGCGGGTTACCACCTGTCCGACCTGACGCAACAGGGTTTCCAGGATAGCGAATTCCACCGTGGTCAGGTCGATTTTCTCACCGGATCGAAGCACTGTACGTGTACCGGTGACAAGTTCGATGTCACCGACTATGATTCTTCCTGCATCAGCTTGAGGTTGTGGACTGGCCTCCATGCGACGCAATACAGCCCGTATCCTTGCAACCAGTTCACGAGGATTGAACGGTTTCGGCAGATAGTCGTCCGCTCCTATCTCAAGGCCGACTATACGGTCAACATCCTCACCACGTGCAGTCAGCATCAATACCGGTATCTTGGAGACGACACGTAACTGCCGCAGCACTTCGAAGCCGTTGATCCCTGGCAGCATGACATCAAGTACAACCAGTGCATATTCCCCAGACATGGCACGATCGACTCCTTCCGGTCCATTGTGAACCGACGCCACAACGAAACCCTCAGCTGAAAGGTAGTCCCTGAGCAGATCGCAAAGGTCTTTGTCGTCGTCGATGATCAGGATGGTGTTCATGGCAATACCCTCCGAAGCCGGTAGCTAATCACGCTATCTTAACTATACCCGGTAATCTTCCGTTTGTTTGTCAAGAAATGTAAAGATTACAGCCAGAGACTTTACAAAACTTTACAAATCTTAACACAACTTAAACATAGCCTCCTGTATGCTTCAAAGTACCGATGACCTAAGTAATGGGGGGATTGTCATGCCAGGAAAAGTTCAATGGATGCTTGTTGTCGTCATGCTTCTGATGGGATCCACTGGCTCGGCGCAGACTGTAACCTGGAGCAATTCATCCGGCGGGTTGTGGGAGAGTGCGGCTAACTGGCCTTCGGCAAGAATGCCCGCTCCCGGTGACGATGTCATCATCAGCGGAACAGGAACCGGCACGATAACCGTTAACTCAATCATAGCTATCAACTCGCTCTCGGTTCAGGGGAACACCCTTTCAGTTACGTCGGGGAGCATCACACTTCAAACATCTGCTTCTTCAGGGCAGGTTACCCTTGACACCAAGAAAGCTGGTACCGGCAACGGCACCGTCAGCAGCTTGCCTACCGGTATAGACTGCGGACCGACATGCAAGGCATCGTTCAGTACGGGGAACGTAGTTACACTCACCGCATCCCCCTCGATCGGCTCGGTCTTTGCGGGCTGGTCCGGGGGAGTATGCTCCGGAACATTGAACTGCACGGTAACTTTCAGCACAAACACGGAAGTGACAGCCACTTTCAACCTGCAGAACACCGGGAGTCCGCTTGCAGCATTCTCACTTTCAAATACCTCTCCTTATACCGGTCAGTCCGTCCAGTTCACTGATCTCTCCACCGGTACCCCGACCTCATGGAACTGGAACTTCGGTGACGGCACGACAAGCACCCTGCAGAACCCCACACATGCTTACAGCACAGCGGGGAGTTACACAGTTACACTGACCGCCGTCAACGCATCCGGCTCGAACTTAACCACGAAAAGTGTAACTGTAGCTTCATATGGAACAGCATTCACACTTGTCAGCGATGTGGCCAACAACAACGGCACTCTCCCCATCGACTACACGATCGACGGCAGCGGTGCATCCCCGGCCTTGTCATGGGTCAACCCGCCGGCTGGAACCGTGCAGTATGCCCTTCTCATGACAACACTCCCGGGTGACGGTACCACTCTGTACAACTGGGTGCTCGACAACATTCCTGCCACCACAACCGTACTTGCCAAAAACAGCACCGGTGTCGGCACAACAGGCGTTATTGTTGACCATACCGTTACGATACCCGGCTATGCACCGCCGCAATCACCAAGCTCCGGCAGCAAAATCTATACGTTCACCCTCTATGCCCTGTCAGGAGCACCGGATTTGACTGGCGATGCAACAGGTGCAGCACTTTCTGCTGCGATTGCCTCAAAAACGCTCGGATCCGCATCCCTGAACCTGAGCTACGCCAGAACAGCCCCGGCAGCCGGATACTCCTGGCAGGCGGCTGACACCTCCGTCACCTTCACCAGTTCAGGCGTGTCAGGTCTCAGCTCCACCAGCTGGTACTGGAACTTTGGCGATGGCAGCACCAGCACGGAGCAGAACCCGATCCATACCTATCTGAATTACGGAAGCTACACTGTTACCCTCACTGTTGGCAATGGATTCGGCACCAACAGTACAACTAAAACCGTGACATTAAGCTCAATTGCCCCAATGGGGATGAACAATGTCCAGACCATATCCGACGGGGCGCAGCGCACCACGCTGGCCTTCTCCGCCTTTGCCCTGATGAATGGCAATCTTAACTCACAATCATTCTTCCCTCCGGGCAAGGTTGCCGACTACACCGGCTTCCAGTATCTGCGTGACAACGACCTTAACGGCATGGGGCACAACACAAGTTTTCTGACCAGGGTAGCAGAAAATATTATCTACATCCTGGACGATGAACAGTTCAGGCAGTTGACTGTACTGGCAACAGCCCAGCAGGCTGATATCAAAAACTACGGATACGGACGATTCAAGTTGATGAAAGCGGTTCGCCAACTGCTCGCCGGAGATCTGCCAGCAGGTTCGACCGGGCTCAGCCTGGAAGCGGTGAAGAGCGTATCTCGTTATCTGTATCTGATTGACGGTCAGATCAGCTATGACCGCGCCGTGCTCTATTCGTCCGTTCTCAATTCAATGGACGCAACCCAGAAAGCATACATGGAGAACATGAAGGGGAAAGGTTGGAGTTCCTGGCCCGACACCTCCATCGCAGGGTCCGGAATAAGGATTGAAATTCAAAGAAAGATGGGAACCCTGCTGAAACTGTATGGCGGAGATGCCGTTGCGGTGATGACCTATGCAGGTGACCTGTTCAGCTGGTACGCCGGCACCATAGAATCAGACGTCTACTTCTGCCCAGAGCGCCAGGGAACCTATTACGGAGGCTTCTACATGAAGGATGCCCCGGCAATAGGTCATGAGGGGTACGCCATCAGTACATCACTTACTGCCGATATCGGAACGGTTCTGAGCGACAGCTCAAAAGGTTATGTCACCGCAGCACAGGCGGCGAAGATGTCCGGCCTTGTGGATACCCAGCGGAGTAATCTCTACGCAGGCTCGACAAGCATTGTCAATGTGCGGCTTCAGATCGCTACCCTGCTACGCAAACTCCTGACAACAACAGACCCTGCAGCGATGGCCGAAATCGAAAACCAGGTATTGGCTCTGTCCGGCACCTACGGTGAGCTTGACGGTGAAAATAACTACAATTATGCCTCGGTATTTGCCGAGGTGTACCAATCCCTGGACAGCACCCAGAAGGCCAGTCTTTCGGCACTGTACGCTTCGATCATGCAAGGTGAATATAAGGATCCGATAACCGGAGTGGTCACCGGGACGTTCGACTTCTCGGGACCGTGTCCGGCGCCATTCCTCTATTCGGCTCCGCTCACGGTCACGGATACGCAGTTCATAAACAATACCAATGATGCCGCCATCTATCCCCTCTTTGGCGTGACGGCGCCATAGAGTATTCCGGCAACATCGATAACCTCTCCCTCTGACCGTAACAGCTCAAGTCGATTGATCCCGGGATATCTCCAATCCCGGGATCACCCTCCGCACCTCTTTCAATTTCCAACAAAGAATCTTTACATAACTTAACAGAACTTTACTCAACCATGGTGCATCTTGACACTACTTAACAATGAATTCATGTAGCGTAAAGATAACGGAAACTGAAACAGCAAACTTACACCCATCTGAAAGGAGTAAGAACATGAAACCAGCAAGCTCCATGAGATCACTTTTTTCCATCCTCCTTATGATGCTGATCACCGGGTGTGGAGGTGGAGGATCGAGCACCTCCAGCACAACATCAACTGGCCAGCCAAGCAACACGGCCGTGAGCACGGGTTCAATCACTGTAAACCTTAGTTGGGAACCAACTGCAAAAATCACAGCCAAGACCCTTTCAGCGGCTCCTGCCGGGACAACCAGCATAAAGATTACTGTCACAGGTTCCGACATTACCTCGACAATTCAGCAGGTATTTGCCGCTTCCGCAACTTCCGGCACCATCAGCAGCGTCCCCGCTGGTACAGGACGGACTGTAACAGTTCTGGCGCTGGATTCGACAGGGTCGACAACCCATAAAGGGGCATCCAATAACATCACAGTCGTTGCCGGTCAGACCGCCGATGCCGGAACCATAACCATGAACACCACCGGTGTTTCCATGAATATGGCTCAGACTCTTTCCGATCAGGCCCAGAATACAACAATAGCCTTCTCGGCGATGGCAATGATGACGGGAAACCTTGGCTCCCAGTCCTTCTTTCCTCCAGGCAAGATTGCCGACTATACCGGTTTCCAGTACCTGCGCGACAACGATCCGGACAACATGGGGCACAATACAAGCTTCCTTACCCGCGTGGCTGAAAACATGATGAATATCCTGACTCAGGCACAGTTGGACCAGCTGGCTGTTTTGGCCAAGAGCCAGGACACCGAGTTTAAACTGTACGGCGCCAAGAGATTTCCGTTGATGAAAGCATTCCGCCGCCTCATGGAAAGCGACATCCCGGGCGGCACAACCGGACTGAGCCTGACTGCAGTCAAGGCGGCTTCAAAAGAGCTCTATCTCATCGACGGACAGGTCAGCTACGACCGTGCCGTGCTGTACGCAACAGTCCTCACTTCGCTCTCAACTACACAGAAGGCATCCATTGATGCCATGGTCGGCAAAGGATGGAGTTCCTGGCCAGACACCAGCGTTGACCCGATAAAAACAGCTGTTGCAGCCAAGAAGACAGCGCTCGGTCGTGATGTTGATATGGTGGCAATCATGACGTACGCCAGTGACCTCTTCAGTTGGTATGCCGGCTCCCTTGAAGCGGATGTCTATTTCTGCCCGGAACGCCACGGGACTTATTTCGGCTCGTTCTTCATGAAGGATGCTCC